>CALRJY020000011.1:0-165570 GCA_943367715.1 Chitinophaga pinensis
TGCGTCCAGGTAGTTCCGCTGCGCACAAAGACATAAGCCGCGCCGGAACTGGTGGAGGAATTGTCCGCCTGATTGCCGTTGACGCCGATCGCGTTGCTATCCTCGCCCGAAGCCCCAACCACTACCGTGTCACCCGACACGAACACGGAACCGCCGAAAAAGTTAGAAACTCCGGTATTGGAGGCTTTAAGGTAGGCTTGTTGCGTCCAGGTAGTTCCGCTGCGCACAAAGACATAAGCCGCGCCGGAACTGGTGGAGGAATTGTCCGCTTGATTGCCGTTGACGCCAATCGCGTTGCTGTCCTCGCCAGAAGCTCCCACAATCACTGTGTCTCCCGATACGAACACGTGACCGCCAAACAGGTCGTCTGCACTGGTATTGCTTGCTTTAAGGTAGGCCTGTTGCGTCCAGGTAGTTCCGCTGCGAACAAAGATATAGGCCGCGCCAGCAAGGCTGGAGCTGTTGTCGCTTTGATTGCCGTTCACGCCGATAGCATTGCTGTCCTCGCCATGAGCCCCCACAACCACCGTGTCTCCCGATACGGACACCGAGGAGCCAAAAAAGTCAGAAGCTCCGGAATTGGAAGCTTTAAGGTAGGCCTGCTGGGTCCAGTTAGTCCCGCTCCGCACAAAGACGTAAGCCGCGCCGGAGGAGTTGCTGGACTCGCTATAAGCCCCAACCACCACTGTGTCACCCGACACGGCCACTCGGTCGCCGAACTGGTCATCCGCCCCGGTGTTGCCAGCTTTAAGATAGGCCTGCTGGGCAATTTGAAGTGGCGTGACAGTCGATTCGACGGTCAGGCTGGCGACCAGGCTGGTGACCGCACCGTAATTGTTCGTGATGACCACGGTGTAGCTTCCCCCATCAACCGATTGGACATTGGTGATGGACAAGGTCATGTCTGTCGCGCCAGAGACCGCACCTCCGTTGTTCAGGTTCACGCCATTCTTGCGCCATTGGTAGGCGAGCGGAGGAGCACCGGAAACGCCAACTGAAAAGCTTGCCGTGGTGCCGACAGCGTTCGTTACGCTTTGCGGCTGGGCGGTGATGCTCGGTGGTGCCGGCACGGTGAGGATGAAGGCGGGCGCAACCGCTGATCCCATGCTGTTGAAAACCACGATCTCGTAAATCCCATTATCACGCCCGCTCACGTTCGTGAGGAGCAACGTGCCGGTCGTTGCGTTGGTTAGAACGACGCCATCCTTTTTCCACAAGTAGTTCAGCGGACTTCCGGTGGCGGTAACGGTCAAGGAGACATTCACGCCGGCAGCCACCGTTTGGTTGGTCGGCGACAGCATGATCACAGGTGCTGACAATGGTTCCTGCACCGTCACGGTTGCCACGGCACCAGTCACGCTTCCGTAAGCACTGGAAACAATCACCGAGTAGGTGCCGGCATCGCCCGGACTTGAGTTCGTGATGATGAGGAAGTCATTCGTCGCGTTGCTCAACAGCAGCGCTCCGTGGTACCATTGAAAGGAAAGTGGATGTGATCCGGAGACGGGCGCATGCAGTTCAAGCACCCGGCCACGCTCGGTCGTCACGGGCGGCAAAACCGGGGCAATCGTGGGTTTGCCGGCATTCACATCGCTGCTGACAATCACCTGAATGGTCTGGGAATTGGTGAACCCGTAAATATTGGTGACTTGAAACCAGTATGTGGTGGACTCATTGAGCGGTGCCGTGACGAGCCATGAATTTGTTCCAGGGTAATCTGCTCCAGAAAAGTAACCAACCCCCGAGCTGACACTTGTAACCGGACTCGTGGTGTTTCCCGATTCTCCCCGATACCACTTAAAACTCGGAAGCAGTAATGGATCCACATTACTGGAAAGAAACGCTCTTTCCCCTGGTTTGATCACCACCTGGTGAGGTTGGTACGTGATTGCCGGGAAGCGAGGTGCCATCCCCATCAGTCTGACCCGGAATTGATCCACCCCGTAGTTCCGGAAAAAGTTCATGTCTTCGAGCAGATTGTCGGAATCCAATTTCCGCTGAGCATCCGCCAGCACAGGGTCGCAACTCCTCGTGGCATAATTAAGATGCCTTGCATTGGAAGTCGAAGGTGCTTGAAACAGAATATCTGGAACTGACGGAGTGAACACTGTGTGGGCAGATGTGCTGACCAGAGCATGCCCTTCCCCCTCCAGATAGGAGGCTGCCGAGCCTTGGCCACCGTCAACTGCAAACCCTAGTGATGCCGAATCCTGGTGGTAATGGCCAAAAATATCCTTAAGCCGCCTCAACGCCTCATTGGCTTCCAGTGAATTACCATTCACACTCCCTGTCACGACCCAGTTAACGAAACCGGGAGCATCAACGACTTTGAAGCGGCTCAAGCCAGGACTAAAAAAACTGGTGGAAGATCCGAAGGCCTTCTCCAGCGGATTCAAACAAAGAGGCTCCGTGATCGCACCTTGCGTCAACGTGTTTACGTACCACTCCCCAAAATTGACATGGGGTGTGTACTCGTATTCATAAATCAAGTGGCACTTGTGGCCGGCAGCAAACGTATATGTCTTTGCATTCTGCGGAAGCGCTGCCGGTTTAACCACGCTGAACCCCGCGGCGAGGTCCGTTTCGTAGGTGAACCGCACAAATGGAACTTGATGGTCGGGAAATCTCTCGATTCTTATCAGCTTTAAGGGTGTGAGCGATGGCGTTACGTGAAGTCCGCCTTCCGCCAATGCATTGGTAGTGTAGTAATCGCCCTGAAGGCCAAGCATCTGTGGGCTAATGTGTGGGATCACCCCAGCCAGGCCCGGGCTCCTTAAATCAGCCCCGCGCGTCAATACCCACGTCGGCACAGTCCAAGCATCCGAGGGGCAGATATCACTCCCGTGTTCGTAGCTTGCCGACAGGAGATCAACCGCGGGACCTGGGTATTGCGCTGACGGTCCAGACCATTGAAAGATAACTTCAAGCGCTGGCCCGGGAACCGCTGGGAACTTGTATCCTGGACGCTGGATGGATTGCCCTGGTTGACGAAAAGCAGCTACCATGTCTCCTGCAGGCCATTTGCTTAAATCACCGCACCAGTTGTTCGCGATGACCTCGTACAAGCCAGCTGAGAGGAAGTTTAATCGGAAACAATTGTCGAGATATCGCTGGCGGTCCGCTGTACCCTCAGCCGTGTCGGGAAACCCCACAACCGTCTTTCCATTCCGCCTCAAAAAGGAATCGACCTGACCTGGGAGCACATCTTGGATTGTTCGAATTTCATATTCAGGCATCGACAACCCGGCAGCGAGCACGAAATTGTTGTACATCGGAAATGAATGCACTTCGTAAGTGATCTCATAATATAGTGGGAATTCATTCGTGAAGACACTGACTTTACGATATTGTTGGACCGTTAGCGGAACTGAGAAGCCTGGAGGCGGGCAACCACCGGCTGGTATTTGTGGATCGGCACTCGCCACCAAGTAAATTGCCTTCATGCTTCGCGCCTTGTCCATGGTGACTGTGGTTGTATTGGCAGTCGTCTGATCAACCCCGTCCCGACTCCATTTCACAAATCGTTTGCCATTTACAGAGGCAGGTGCGGTCAGGGTTACTACGGTACCGCTGTTGTAGGTCCGCGTGAAGGTGGTGATGCCGTTTGCAGCGTTGTTCTTGTCGCTCGGACTAACGGATATGGAAACGCCGCTGGAAGGGTTGGCAGACTCGACGGTCAAGGTGAATCCGGTCGGCCCGGGCACGAATTCTCGATAATGAAAAAAGACGCCAAAATCGTAAAAATTCCAGACAAACGAGTCACCAAAACCGAAGCCGTGCGATTGGTAGAGTTGCACGAGGCTGTTCAGAGTCGCGGCGTCGGCCGCGTATATCAGTCGGCGACCTACGCGCCACATGTAGGCATCGCGGTCTCCAGCCGTGCCAATGCCATGGGGGATGCTATTCTGCCAGCCCGGTGGCTCTTCGCGCAGGACGGTACCATCGGGTGCGACGTAGATGTAACGTTCATCATAGGTGATGTCGTACGTCGTGGGATTTGAGCCGAAAGGAGAGACCACTACATTGCGTGTTTCCAGCACAAGCAGTTCTTCCGCCGCCATCGCGTCGGACGTTGCCAAAACAAAAAAAGCCATCAGCACCACCCGGAGCAAGTGACCTACACCGGAGTAGGAGTGGAGGGATAAGCGCAAAATAGCCCTCAGCTGACTGACCATTTCAAGCGTAGACGGCAGCCGGTCGGTACACGGTTGCGACGATCGCGCAACGAGTGGCAACGTCCTCGCCATTAGGGCAGTGGGCATAAGCAATTGACCGGGTCCACTTTTCTGAGCCACTTCGGGTAAACGGCGGTCGATAATTTTGGCGGGTGGCGCTCGGAAAGACCTGCACCCTGTAGTGAACAGAGAACGGGATTTTGGGATTTCCGTCAAGAGATTGATCTGCGCCGCGAGGTAAAGCAGCCGGAGGGCGAGCTGTAAGGAAAGCTGACGGGAAATCAACGCAAGCACGACATACAATTGGGTCTTGGATACTCAAATTGATCCCATCATAGAGCTGCCCAATCCAGCCGGTGTATTTCCAGGAGGAGGTACCCACATAAATCCCCTCCACAGCCAGTCCGGCCAGTGCAGGTTTCAAATCCATGGCATCCATACTGTTCCCTTGATAGCAGCCCACCTCGGTCAGGGAAACCCGATTCATCCGCGCCATTGGCCTCAAAATTTTCCCGCCCCCGCCCCATTGTATCAGGTGCTCCCCATTCCACACATGCCATCCCCCCGGTTACGGGACAATACGGGACTGGTAAGCCGCATTTCGCTGCATGAACTTGCGAGAACCGCCAAACTCCACGCCATAATCATCACCTCAATCCTGATGAATGTTCATGCGGCTTGGACACATGGAAGTGCAAGTTTACGCAACCAACTACACCCCGCTAACACGATTTCAACTTTCGCCTCATCCATGTGCCAGTTGTTTTTACTAAAATTCACTTCGGGAACCCGTTGAAGAGATCTGTTTGATTTATTGGCTGAATGAAGAAAGACACCGTAAAAGCAATGGCGTGTGCGGCTTTTGAAGCTGCTTGGGAGCTGTCTGCAGGGCTTCATCGGGCTTAAGTTCTGGTCGGTTTGTCTAATAGAGAGATTTCTTTTTTAAGTTTTTTCAAGGATTTGGAAGATGGGCTATGACAATTGGTTGGATTTGAAATGTCGCTATTGGATAACTGATGAATGACCGGTTTTGAGGCAAATAATTTGACGGATGACAGGGTTAGAGCGTAGAGTTTTCGGCGTAAGAGGTGTGCTCTGAGGTGGAGCACGAAGGACAGAAACCAATGTCCTGAACAACATAAAATTTAGAGGATAGAGAAGTCGTGTCGTCGTAGCGTCATGCTGGGAAGCGGACGGTAGTGCGGCAGGAAGTATTACGAGCTGGTGGATACTGGCTCAGGTTTTTAGCACAAGGAGAGTTATGAACACATTTGGGGGGATGGCATGGTACCGTGCCTTGATGGCGACGGTAGCGTTGGCAGCGGTTCTGGGAGGATGGATGGAATCAGCCCAGGCACAAACTAACATGGCGGCGAAGGTGAAGTATGCGCCATCTGTCAACGGACGGATCGAGGGATCGGCGTGGCAGTTCCAGGGGGAGGGATTGAATTTCAACAGCGGCGCGACGATCACGGGGAGTCTCTTCGTGCCCGGAACGCCCGGACTGAATGTGAACGGGTCGCCGACGTTTGGCGGGACGATCACGAACACGGGGAGTTCCTCGCCGACGGGTTATTGGATCTCGCTGAACAGCGGATCGACGCTGGGTAATCTGGTGATCCGGACGGATGCGGGGACGTTGACGAGTGTGGGCACGCCGCCGAGTTCTTCGGGCACGCGGAGTGTCAACATCAATTCTTCCAGCGACAGCGCGGGGGATTTCAGCACGTTGAAGAATCTGACGTTGAACGGGGGAGGTGTCTTTCATGTGCCAGCGGGAACATACGACACGTTCACCGCGAACAGCGGGACGGGTTTTCGCCTGGGTGTCACCAATGGGACGACGGCGGCGGTGTATAATTTCCAGAGCCTGAATCTGAACGGGAGCGCGGACATCCAGGTGGTGGGGCCGGTGGAGATCCGGGTGAAGAACGGGTTCAGTGCGAACGGCGCGATGGGGACGAGTGCGCATCCGGAGTGGCTGATCATCAAGATCTCGAACGGAGGATTCAATTTCAACAGCGCTTATACGATGTATGGGCATGTCATCGCGCCGAATGGAACGGTGATGATCAACTCCGGCTGCACAATCGCGGGCACGGTGGAAGCGGACCGGTTGACGGTGAATTCCAACGGCAAGCTGCAGTGGGCGACGGCACAGGGATTGGGCAATCAGGCACCGACCGCGAATGCGCAGAGCGTGACGACGAACGAAGATACAACGGCAACGATCACGTTGACGGGCAGTGATCCGGAAGGCAGCACGCTGACGTACACTGTAGTTAGCGGACCGGCGCACGGAACGCTGAGCGGCACGGCACCGAACCTGACTTACGTACCGGCCACGAATTATTTCGGGACGGATGCGTTCACGTTCAAGGTGAATGACGGGACGGTGGATTCTGGCACGGCGACGGTGAGCATCACGGTGACTTCGGTGAATGATGCGCCGGTGTTGGGGGCCGTCACGGATAGGACGATCACGGAAGGGACTGCGTTGAGCATCACGAATACGGTGACGGATGTGGATTCGACGGGATTCACGTACAGCCTAGGCACGAATGCGCCCAGCGGAATGACGATCAATACGAGCACGGGAGTGATCTCGTGGACGCCGACGGAAGCGCAGGGGCCGGGCACGAATGTGGTGAGTGTGACGGTGACGGACAATGGCACTCCGGCATTGAGCAGCACGAGGACTTTCACGGTGACGGTGTTGGAAGAAAACAGTGCGCCTGTATTGGCGGCCCTCGCGAGCCAGACGGTGTATGTGGGGCAATTGCTGACGGTGACGAACAGTGCGACGGACAGTGACTTTCCGGCGAATGTGCTGGCTTATTCTTTGGGCACGAATGCGCCGCCGGGAATGACGGTCACGAATGGTGTCATCACTTGGACGCCGGGTGCGGGTTATGGAAATACGACGAATGTGGTGAGTGTAACGGTGGCGGATGATGGGGTGCCGCCTTTGAGTGATACGAAGATTTTGGTGGTGACGGTTTTGACGACGAATCATGAGCCGGTGTTGGCGGGGATATCGAATCAGGTGGTGGTGGAAGGGCAATTGCTGACGGTGACGGCGCTGGCGAGCGATGTGGATGGGAACGCGCTAACTTACAGTCTGGGAACGAATGTGGCGTCGGGCATGGCGATCAATGCGACGGACGGGGTCATTACGTGGATGCCGACGGAAGCTCAGGGGCCGAGCACGAATCTGGTGACGGTGGTGGTCAGCGACAATGGGGTGCCGAGCCTGAGCGATACGATGACATTTTTGGTGACGGTGCAGGAGAGCAATGCGGTGCCGGTGTTCGCAGTAATCACGAACCGAACGGTTGTGGAGGGACAATTGCTGACGGTGACAGCAGTGGCGACGGACAGCGATATTCCGACGAATTCTCTGGCTTACAGCCTGGGTACGAACGCACCGACGGGGATGACGATCAACACGGTTACAGGCGTCATTTCGTGGACTCCCACAGAAGAGCAGGGGCCGGGTACGAATCTGGTGATGGTGATCGTGACGGATAATGGAACTCCGACGTTAAGCGCGACGACGACTTTCACGGTGACGGTGCTGGAGGAGAACCATGCTCCGGTAATAACGGTGGCGACGAATCAAGTGGTGGTGGAAGGGATGCTCTTGGTGGTGACGAACAGTGCGACGGATGCGGATGTGCCTGCGAATGGGCTGGTTTACAGCTTTGGCACGAATGCACCGGCAGGCATGAGCATCAATCCCACTACGGGTGTGATCACGTGGACGCCGACGGAGGCGCAAGGGCCGGGCACGAATGTGGTGACGGTGATCGTGACGGATGATGGCGTGCCGAGCTTGAGCGCGACGCAGACATTTACGGTGGTGGTGCTGGAGTCGAACAGCGCGCCGGTGATGATCGCGCCCGCGAACCAGATTGCTTATGAGGGGACATTGTTGCTGGTGACGAATCTGGTGGTGGATGCGGATGTTCCGGCCAATGCACTGACGTTCAGCCTGGGGACGAATGCGCCTGCGGGGATGAGTATCAATCCGACGAGCGGGGTGATTTCGTGGACGCCCACTGAAGCACAGGGGCCGAGCACGAACGTGGTGGAGGTTTTGGTTAGTGATGATGGGGTGCCGTCACTGGGCACAAATGTGTTCTTCACGGTGACGGTGATCGAGGTGAACAATGCTCCTGTGCTGGCGGGGATCACGAATCGCGTCGTCTTGGAAGGACAGACACTGACGGTGACGAATGCGGCCACAGATGCGGATGTGCCAGTGAATAGCCTGAGCTTTGATGTTGCGGGTGCGGTTCCAGCGGGCACGGTGATCGATCCGGTGACGGGAACGATCACTTGGACGCCGACGGAAGCGCAGGGGCCGAGCACGAACAGCATCACGGTGCGGGTGACGGATGATGGAGTTCCGGCATTGAGCCATACGCGGACGTTCACGGTAGTCGTGCAAGAGGTGAATACGGCGCCGGTGCTGGTTGAGGTGGCGGACCAGATGGTGGTGGAAGGGCAATTGCTGTCCTTGACGGCGGCGGCGACTGATGCCGATGAGCCAGCGAATACGCTGACCTTCAGTCTGGGAACAAACGCACCGGTCGGGATGAGCATTCAGGCGAACACGGGGGTGATCTCATGGACACCCACGGAGACGCAGGGGCCGAGCACGAACGAAGTGAAGGTGGTAGTGACGGATGACGGAGTGCCGGCGTTGAGCCATACGCGGACATTCACGGTGGTGGTGCTCGAAGCGAATGCCGCGCCCGTGCTGGCGAGCATTCCGAACCAGATGGTGACGGAGCATGAGTTGCTGGCGCTGACGGTGACGGCCACGGATGCGGATCTGCCCGCGAATAGCCTGCTGTTCAGCCTGGGCGCAGGAGCGCCGACGGGATTGCTGATCGATGCCAACAGCGGTGTGCTCACTTGGACACCGACAGAAGCGCAGGGACCAAGCACGAATGTGGTGAGTGTGATCGTGACGGACAACGGGGTGCCGAGCCTGAGCGCAACGCAGACGTTCACGGTGCTGGTACTGGAGACGAATGGGGCTCCCATGCTGGCGGCACCGGCGGGACAGACGGTTTTTGAAGAACAGCTTTTGGTGGTGATGAACAGCGCGGCGGATGGTGACATCCCGGCAAACCTGCTGACGTACGCCTTGGGAGCCGGTGCGCCGGCAGGCTTGGTGATTGATCCAGACAGCGGGGCGATCTCGTGGACGCCGACCGAGGCGCAAGGACCCAGCACCAACGTGATCGAAGTGATCGTGACGGATAACGGCGTGCCACCGAAGAGCACGAACGTTTTCTTCACGGTGAATGTGCTGGAGACGAACAGTGCGCCCATGCTGGCTGCGATCACGAATCATACGGTGATCGAGGGACAATTGCTCTCCGTGACGAACAACGTCATAGACGCCGATGTCCCGGCGAATGCCTTCACCTTCAGCTTGGGGACCAATGCTCCGGCCGGGATGAGCATCAATACGACCAACGGTATCATCTCGTGGACACCGACATTGACGCAGGGGCCGAGCACCAACCTGGTGACGGTGGTGGCAGAGGATGACGGGACGCCGAGTCTGAGCGCGACGCAGACATTCACGGTGTTCGTATTGAACAGCAACAGCCGGCCGGTGGCGGTGCCGCAGTTGCTGACGGTGAATGAGGAAGGGACGTTGACCTTCACCCTGACCGCCACGGATGCGGACAATGATCCGCTCACTTTCACTATCACGGAAGGGCCTTATTCCGGCACACTGAGCCACGTCGGCACCAACTACACCTTCACGCCGACAACGAATTTCTCCGGTCAGACGTATTTGGTCTTCCGGGCCTATGATGGGCAGGAGGAATCCGAACCGGCGACCAACAGCATAACGGTGCTGCCAGTGAACGATGTGCCCTGGGTTTTCAGCCGGACGAATACGGTGATGGAAGGGCAATCCATCCATGTCGGTTTGCTGGCTTATGACGTAGATGGTGACGCGGTGAGCCTGATATTGGTCAGTTCACCGTTTCTGGGGACATTGAGTGGAACGGGCACAAACCTGACTTATGCAGCGAGCACGAACAGCTTCGGTCTGGACCGGTTCGAGTATCAGATCACGGACGGGGTCTCGACCTCAGAGGTGGCGATGGTGGTGTTCAATGTCACGCCATTCGCCCGGAGCAAGACCTGGACATCGAGCGCGGACTTCAGTTCCGGGACACTGACCAACCTGTCGCAGCAGATCGCCAACCAACTGGAGCCCGCGATGGATGAGAAGGCTTTCAATTATGTGTGGGCGCCGATTCATTCCAGCGGAACGGTTTTGAGGCTGGACTCGGAAACGGGGCGGGTGCTGGGCGAGTATCGCACCACGCCGCAGAATGTGGCCAACGGACGGCCATCGAGGACGTGGGTGGACCAGCAGGGCAACCTCTGGGTGGCCAATGAGGAAGACAACAGCGTGGTGATGATCGCCACGCCGGAGAGTGGGCGCTGGGTGGACCGCAACAACAATGGCGTGCTGGATACCTCCATCGGACAAGGGAACATTCTGGCCTGGACCAACGCAGGTGGTGTGAACACGAATGGAGGCACCTCCACTGCGCAGGACGAGCTGATCGTGTTTTACACGAAGCTTAATGGGCGGACCATCCGCCATCTGTCAATGAACCGGGACGGCAACATCTGGGCGGGCGGTTCCTCGGTGAACAAATTTGACCTGATCAACCAGTTGACCGGACAGATCATCCGTACCGAGCAGAGCATCGGGCGGGGTGGGTTTGGAGGATTTGTGAACAGCAAGGGCATCCTGTTCTCTGCCGGGAAATTCTTGCGGTGGGATACGGCTGAGCCGTTGAGCGGGGTCTCGCCCTTTAGCTGGAATATCCAGCCCGACGGTTCATGGAACGTGGCGGAAGATACGGATGGCAACATCTGGGTGACGTATGAACCTTCAGCCTTTGTCCGCAAGTTCACACCGGAGGGGACGGAGATTGGATCTTTCTACCACGGCGGCGGCTGGGGCCAGGGCATGGCCATCGACCCGGTCACGGGGGATGTCTGGGTGGCGCACTCGCATTGCGGAGATACGGTGGGGCGGTTGAAGAAAGACGGCACGCTGGTGGGCACGGTGAAGGTGGCGAGCCATGGTCCGACGGCGGTATCGATCGACCGAAAGGGACGCATCTGGGTGAGTTCCAGCACGGGGTTGATGCAACGTATCAATCCCTTGGCGGGCCCAATCGGTGCGGACGGAGTGACGCCGGTGGGTGAGGTGGACCTGACGACGGCGACGTTGCCCGGCCAGTCCTGGGCGTATTCCCATTTCAGCGGCGGGGCACAGGTGCGGGGCACGCAACGGGGCAAGTGGTCCGCAGTGTTTGACTCTGCGCTCACCAATGCGGCTTGGGGAACGCTGTCTTGGAACGGGTTGATCTACAATCAAGGCAATATTGTGGTCCGCGTTTCCACCAGCGAGAACGGTTTTGTTTTCGGTCCGTCGGAGACGGTGGCTTTCGAAGGGGCGGCACCGAGTCTGCGCGGCCGTTACCTGAAGGTGGAGGCGGATTTTGTGCCGGCACCTTCGGGCGAGGGGCCGGTATTGTATGATCTGACGGTGGGGACGGCGGGTTACGTTTATACTCCGGCCACGCAGGCCTGGACGATCAGTGCCGGGGTGGACATTGAGGCTTTGTGGCCGGATGCGGTCTTGCTGAAGGGAGCCATCGGACGTTCGCCGCATACGAACTCCATCAATCCCTCGGTGGCCTGGTCATTGGTATCGGGACCGGGCACGGTGACGTTCGACAATGCGAATGTGATCCAACCGCAGGTGCAGTTCAGCACGAATGGGGTCTATGTGTTCCGTATTACGGCGGATAACTTCGGCGATGTCCGGACGGATGAGGTGACGGTGGATCTGACGCCGTACAACCGTTCGCCGTGGGTGGATGCGGGCATCAATCTCTTCCTGCGTTCGACGAACGAGGTGTTGAACCTGAGCGGGCAGGTGCGGGACGACGGACTGCCGGCGAACACTCCGCTGCGGGTCTGGTGGCGGCAGGCTTACGGACCGGGCACGACTTTATTCAACGACGTTTCCAATGCGGTGACGCAGGCGACCTTTACCACCAACGGCATCTACATATTGGAACTGCTGGCGGATGACGGGGAGTACCAGCCCAAGCGCAAGATCGAGGTGCGTGTGGGGGCGCTGTGCACGATCGAGGAGCCCGAAGGCATCACAGCGTGGTGGCAGGCGAATGGCGATGGAGCGGACCATATCAACGGCAACCAACTGGCGCTGCCGACCATTAGTTTCTTCGACCAAGGGAAAGTGGGGGCGGCGTTCAAGTTCGACGGTTCGGTGGCGCATACCCGGGCCGTGAACAGCCCGAGCCTGGATATCGGCAAAGCGGCTGGTTTCACGATCGAGTTCTGGGCGAAGCCGGATGATTTGCGGCGGGTGCCGCTGCTGACTTGGCACAACGGGACACAACCTGGCGTGCTAGTAGATCAATTCCAGCCAAATTCTGCATTTCTGGACTGCTACATCTTCGATACCAGCAATGTGAGCCACAAGATCAGCCTTTCCGGTTGGTCCGCAGGAACCTGGCACCATGCCGCGTTGACATATGACAAGACGACTGGCGTTGCGACGGTCTATTTGAATGGGGTTCTGAACAATACCATGAACCTCGGCATCTTCGAGCCGCAGACTTCTTATGATCTATATCTCGGCGGCAATCCGGGAGCGGGGCAGGCGCGCTACAAAGGCTTGCTGGATGAAGTGGCTATCTACCGCCGGGCACTGACTGGGCAGGAAATCTACGCCATCTTCGAGGCCGGAGCGACGGGCAAGTGCCCGAAGGACGGCAATCGTGGGCCAGTAGTGGAGGCGGGGCCTGACCGCGTATTGGCTGGGGGCGGAAACACGCTCATCCTCAATGGCTATGTGGCGGATGACGGTCTGCCGGTGGCCTCTACGGTGGAGGCTTTGTGGACGAAATTGAGCGGTCCGGGAAATGTGGTGTTTGCGGCCTCAAACTCGCCGGTGACTTCCGTGACGTTCGATGCCCCGGGCGTTTATCTGCTGGAACTGTCGGCGGATGATTCTTCCATCCTGCTGGCTGATGTGGTGGAGGTGCGGGTGGAGACCCTGGCGGAAACGGTGGCCACCAACGCGCTGGCCGTGCTCTGGCCGGCGGATGGCCATAACGTGGATATCCTGGCCGGCAATGTGGCCTATCTCGCAGGTGGCGCAAATTATCAAACGGGCAAAGTCGGGCAGGGCTTCCATTTCGACGGCGCGAATGATCATGCGAAAGTGTTTGCCCACCCGAGCCATGATATCGGTGATGCGAATGCATTCACCATCGAGCTCTGGGTCAATGCGCATGCGCCCAACCGAGGCCAGCAACTGTTAAACTGGCAGACGGTCAATTCGCAGGGGGCGAGCCTTTCGATCCGCTCCAACAACGAGTTGACTGTGTCTCTCCTCGACACGAACAATGTGTCACACAACATGGGGGTGGGCGGCAGCTTCTTCCCGGCCGGCCAATTCGTGCATGTGGCGGTGACGTATGACCGCATCTCGGGCCGCGGTCGTGTCTATCGTAACGGTGTGCTGGTGAACACGGCCAACTTGGGGGGGTTCCGAATGAAGACGACCACGGATCTTTACCTGGCGGGTGATAACAACGGTGGCAGTGCATTCGATGGGGTGCTGGACGAGATCAGCCTTTACCGGCGTGAGCTGGCGGCAGAGGAGATCTACCAGATCTTCGCGGCAGGTACGCGGGGTGAAGCACGACCAGGCATCAACTTACCACCCGTGGTGAACGCGGGGCCGGATCTGCTTTTGGGTTCCACCAATGCCCCGGCGTTGCTGCAAGGCACGGCCCAGGACGACACCATGCCAGAAGGGTATCTGCTGAAGCAGTGGACCAAGGTGGCGGGGCCGGGCAATGTTTACTTTGCCGCCGGGGATCAGCCGGTGACGGCGGTCACGTTTGATGCGCCAGGCTTGTATATCCTGCAACTGGCCGCGAATGATGGCTTGGTCGAGGGCAAAGATTTGGTACAGGTGCGTGTGGCTTTGGAATGTACTACTCCGGCAACAGGTGACTTGAAGGCCTGGTGGACGTTCAATGAGAACAACCGGGATGCCATCCAAGGGCTCGAGGCGGCCTATTACAACGGAGCAGGTCTCACCAATGGTTTCGTGGGAGCGGCTTTGAACACCGCCAACACATTATCTCATGTCCGGGTGGAAGCCAATCCAGCCATCGATATCGGTCAGATGGCGGGTTATACGACGGAGATTTGGGTGAGACAGACAACCACTCCAACTGACTGGTCTTCACCGAGACCGGCGGTCATATGGCATGCTAACATCGGAGATAGCGGGGGGCTTTCGATCTACAACGGGGTCAGGGTGTTGCTTACAACTATCGCCAACATCAATATTTCCATCGATGTTTCGGCAGCGGAGCTGCAGGCAAAAACAGGGACCGCGATGCAACCCGGCGTTTGGAGGCATGTGGCCACGACTTATGATCGGGCAGCGGGAGTGTTCCGGATCTACGTCAATGGCTTGCTGGTCAAGTCGTCGAACGTGGGCAATATCACCTTGCGCACGAGCGGGCAGATGTATCTGGGCATGCATCCTACCCAGAACTTGCATTTCCCCGGGCAACTGGATGAGTTCGCCATCCACGGGCGGGCTTTGGATGAGGGGGAAGTGATGAACCTGTATCTCTCGGGTGCGGGTGGCAAATGTCCGGCTGATGGCAATGCCGCTCCGGTGGTATTCGCGGGGGCAGACTTCGCCTTCACAGACGGGTTGAACACGACGACACTGGCCGGTCAGGTGACGGATGACGGGTTGCCAGCGGGTATCAATGTCACTTCTGTGTGGCGGCGTGTAAGCGGTCCGGGACAGGTGGCATTCGTCAACGCGAGTTCCCCGAGCACGACGGCTACTTTCAGTACGAACGGGGTGTACGTGCTGGAGTTGAGCGCCACGGACGGGCAGGAGCGTAGCAAGGATCTGGTGGAGGTGCGTGTGAATGTGACTTGCACTGTGGGCGAGTTGTCCGGACTGGTGGGCTGGTGGCCGGGCAACGCTACTACGCGGGATGTGTTGGAGGGGATGGATGGCATCGCCGCCAATGGTGCCAGCTACACAACGGGCAAGGTGGCGTCCGCGTTCTCGTTTGACGGCGCGAATGATTATGTGCGCATCCCGGCCTCGGCGGGGGTGAACATCGGTACGAATCAGGCATTCAGCATCGAGTTTTGGTTCAATCCAGGCAATGCCAGCTATCCCTCTTTCGAACCCCGGATGGTGATGGGCTGGCGGGACGGCACGATGCTGTATCACTACAGCAGCTTCACCTGGCATCTCATGCAGACCAACGGGGTGAACCATTCCATGACGGCAGGCGGGCCGCTGGTCGCGAACACGTGGCAACACGTGGTGCTGACTTATAACAGCGCCAGCGGCATGGCACGCATGTATGTGAACGGCGCGGAACGGTTCTCGCAGAACCGGGGCTCCTTCACCGCGAAGACGACGGGTGATTTCTATCTGGGCGGCCATTTGGATCAGGCACGTCCGTATTTCGGGGGACTGGATGAAGTCTCCATGTACAGCCGCGAATTGAGCGTGTCGGAGATCGCCTCCTTGTATAACGCCGGAGGCGTGGGCAAATGCCCGACTCCGCGTAATGAACCGCCCTTTGTTTTCGCGGGGGCGAACCGAACGCATTATCTGCCCGGCACGGCGATGCTGCATGGCGCGGTGTATGATGACGGGCGGCCAGTGGGCGGCACGCTGGACATCGCGTGGACGTATCTGTCCGGGCCGGCCCCGGTGTTGTTCAGTGCCACGAATACGCCGGTGACGACGGTGGAGTTCACGCAACCGGGGGTGTATGAGTTTGAACTGGCTGTGGATGACGGGGAGTTCCTGGATTACGATACGGTGACCATCACGGTGCTGGCCGATCCGCGCACGGCACCGGTGGTGGCGCTCAGCAGTCCGCTGAATCCGACCGTGGTGGAGGTGGCTCCGGGCGGCGTGACCAGTCTGACGGTGACGGCCAGTGCGTCCGATGCCGATGGCACGGTGACGCAGGTGGAGTTGTTCCAAGGCAGCACGAGCTTGGGTGTCTTCACGAATGCGCCTTATTCGGTGGCGCTCACTGATGTGGGCGTTGGTACGTATGTCTTAACTGCGGTGGCCACGGATGATGATGGTCTGGTAACCACTTCGACGGTTGCTAACGCTTATGTGTATGTAGATAACGGGCCGCCGGTGGTGGAGATCATCACGCCGGTGGATGCCACGGAGGTTACGGCACCCACGACGGTGACCGGCACGGCCAGCAGCGCCATCCTGGTATACTACGTACTCGAATACCGCGCCCTTTCTGCGGATAACGCGAATGCGTGGGTCACGCTCTCCAGCAACACCGTGTCTGTGGTGAATGGTGCGCTGGGTGCCTTGGACCCGACGCTGGCGCTGAACGGCATCTATGAACTGCGTGTGCGGGCGATGGATGTGCGGAACCGCAGTGCCGTGACGGAACCGGTCTCGGTGATCTTTGACCGGAATATGAAGATTGGTAACTTCGCGTTCTCGTTCAACGACCTGACGATCCCGGTGGCGGGCATCCCGATCACCATCACGCGCAGCTACGACAGCCGCAACAAGGAGATGGGCGACTTTGGCGTGGGCTGGACGATGGACATCAACAACATCCGCCTGCAAAAGAACCGTCACCTGGGCATCAACTGGGAGCAGACGGTGGAGCCGGGGTTGTTCCCGGTGTATGGGATCAGGACGAGCAAATCGCGCGTCGTAACGATCACGTTCCCTGATGGCAACGTTTACAAATTCGGCGCGGTGCCCAGCCCGGCTGGACAGTTCGGCCTGCCGCTGATCTATCCGAAGATCAAGTTCCTGCCGTTTGAAGGAGTGCAGGGTACGTTGACCCCGTTGGTGGAGATTGACGGGCAATTGTACCCAGACGACCAGGTGGTCTATGCCGGCGACAACCCCGGTTTTGGCCCTTTGCTGAGCTTCGAGTTGTTGTTGAATCCGCCCCCGGGTGCGGCGGACAACATCTACTTCAATCCCGACCTGTTCGAGTTCAAGACGAAGGAAGGCTACTCCTATGTCATCAGCGAGACGAACGGCCTGCGGAGCATCACGGATCTGAACAACAACACCTTGACCTTCACGACCAACGGGATGCTGCACTCGACGGGCAAGAGCGTGGTGTTTGAGCGCAATGCGGCCGGCCTGATCACGAACATCGTGGATGCCGCCGGCCATGCGATGCAGTACCAGTACGACACGAACGGTAACTTGGTGACGTTCATCGACCGGGCAGGGGAGACGAACTCCTTCACCTACGACGGGAAACATAATCTGATCACGGTGAGAGATAAAAAAGGCATTCAGACTTCATCCAACGGTTATGATGATGAGGGACGACTTATCAGCCAGATGGACGCGTATGGTTTCACCATCGGGCACAATCACGATCTGGTGAACCGTCGTGACTATACGACGAACCGGCTCGGATACGTCATCATGAAGGAGTATGACGAGCGTGGTAATATTGTAAAGATCGTCGATCCCGTGGGAGCGACCACGCTATCGACCTACGACCTCAATGACAACTTGCTGGTAAAGATAGATGCACTGGGGCGGAGGACCACTTACGCATACGATCAGTTGGACAATCAGATCGCAGTTACCAACGAAGCGTGCGGTTGCATCCCGACCTTGTTCACCTATAACGCCTACGGAATGGTGCTCACCATGAAGGATTCCTCAGGCACCATTACGAATACGTACGACAGCCGGGGCAACATGCTGTCTTCCAGCGATCCGGCCGGAAGAATCACGACGTTCGCCTACGATTCCAAAGGCAAGGTAACCAGTCGTATCGATCCAAAAGGTGGGGTTACGACATTCCGCTACGACCAATACGGCAGCCTGACGAACGAGGTCAATGCTTTGGGACACGAAATCGATTACGAGGTGGATGCCAATGGCAAGATGCTATCCATGACCACTTATCGGACGGTGCCGCAGTCACTCCAGTTGCTGAGCTTCGGGCAGAAGAACAAAACGCTGGTTGCTCCCAAAGGTGCGAAGTTCAGTTTGGCTGCCAACGAGTTCAGCCAGCGGGTTCATGTCCGGCTCTACTACGATGAAGCAGGCCGGCCGATCACCACGATTTACCCTGACGAATCAATCGAGGTGATCGACAGCGGGAAAAACATTGTAAACAGCAGATTGATCGAGAACGAGAATCCGGACGGAAGCAAGGTCAGCTACACATACGACCCGGAAGGGCGGGTGGCGTGCACGACTGATGAGTTGGGGAGAACGACATGTTTTGATTATGATCCACGAGGTTTACTGACGCGGACCACCTACCCGAACGGGTGCACTTCTCAAGCGTTTTATGATTTTGTGGGCCAGTTGATCATGGAAATCGACCGGTTTGGTGCCACCAATACCTATACGTACGATGGTGATGGCAACCGGATCACCAGCACTGACACCTACGGCAGCACCACCACGTATACCTATAATGAACGCAAAGCGGTCACTTCCAAGACGGACAGCTTGGGACGCACTACAGCTTACGAGTTTGATTTCCTGAACCGGAACACGAACGTCGTGTATCCCGATGGAAGCACGAAATCCTATACCTACGATGGCCGCCTCGTCCTGAGCGAGACGGATCAGGACGGCAAGACGACCTACAATGGATATGACATCTTGGGAAGGTTGACTTCGGTCACGAATGCATTGGGTGAAGTCAGAAGGTTTGAGTACGACGAGGCCAGCAATCCGATCACGGAAATCGCTCCTAATGGGGACATCGTGCGGCATGCGTATGATCTCTTGAACCGTCGGACGAACACCACCTTCCCGGATGGCACATTCAGGTCGGCAGCGTACGATTCGACCGGGAAGAAAGTATCCGAAACGGACACTGCGGGAGCCACAACGTTCTACAGCTATGACAGTCGTGGACGTGTCGTGAAGAATATCGACAAGAAAGGTGGCACGAACTTGTTCGAATTCAGTTTCTCCAGCCAGCTCATGGCCATCACCAACGCACAGAATGAAGTCGTTCGCTATGAGTATGATAACGATGGCAACAAAGTGCGGACACGCCTGCCAGACGGAACAAAAGAGGAGAACGTGTTCGGTAATTGTGGCCGTCTGCTTACCACCATTGACCGGGCCGGAAAGGAGACACATTTCGCCTACGATCTGCTGGGACGAGTGGTCTCCATCACGGATCCGACGGGTTCTGTCAAAACGTTCACCTATGATTCCGAGGGCCAGATACTCACTGAAGTGGATGGAAATGGTGAGGTGACGGGATATGCCTACGACTCGCTGGGCCGTGAGACGCATGTCTTCCATCCGGATGGCACGGTTTCCACGACCACATATGACCGCATAGGCCGGGTCTTCGCCCAGACCGATGCGGGCGGCAATACCACCACCTTTGGCTACGACGCAGCGGGACGTCTGCTCAACCAGACCAACGCGCAGAATCAGGTGACCCGATATGCCTATGACGTGAATGGCCGTCTGATCTCCCAGACCGACGCATTCAATATCACGACTTCCTTCAGTTATGATTCGCTCGGACGCCGCACCAATGTTGTGCTGGCGAATGGCGGTTCGGAATCGTGGACCTACAATCAACGCGGCCAGATCGCCACCCAGACGGATGCGAATGGCAACGTAACCTGGTTCACTTACGATACCGCCGGTCGTTTGATCGCGGTGACGAACGCGCTCAACCAGGTTCTGTCGTATGCTTACGACGTGCTGGGCCGGATGGTGGCAATAACGGATGCGGCGAATCGCACGACCACCTTCGGCTACGATGTTTTGGGCCGCCGCACCAATGTGACCTTCCCAGATGGAGCGACCTACAGCACGGCCTATGATGAACGCGGCTTGGCGACTGTCCAGACGGACGCCTTGGGCAACACCACCAAGTATGGCTATGACGATGCTGGCCGGATGGTGGCGACCACGAATGCCCTGAATGAAATCACCCGCTATGCTTATGACGCGGTGGGCCGCCTGGTGGCTTCGGTGGACGCGAACAACCGGACCAACTACTTCTCCTATGATCCGATGGGCCGTCCGATCTCGGTGGTCATGCCTGATCTTTCCCAGGCGAACACTTATTATGACGCTTTGGGACGACGTATTGCGGTGATGGATCAGGCGGGCAGGTCCACCTGGTTCGGCTATGACAGCCTGGGCCGGATGACAGCGGTGACCAATTCCTTGGGCAACGTCACGCGCTATGAATATGACGCCTTGGGCCGGATGACTTCGCAGATTGATGCGGCCAATCGCGTCACCCGCTATGAATACGACGTGATGGGGCAGCGTACCAAGCGAATCCTGCCGGACAACAAGGAGGAGATCTACCGGTATGATCTTAATGGCAACCTGACCAACCGCACGGACTTCAACGGACGGACGACCACCTATACCTATGACTCACTGAACCGGATGACCTCCAAGATTCCGGATGCCGTCTTTGGACAGGCACCGGTGCAGTATGCCTACACGGTCACCGGTACGCGCCAGAGCATGACGGATATTCTGGGCACCACTACGTATGGCTACGACCTCCGGGATCGCCTGCTGCAAAAGGCCGCTCCGCATGGCACCTTGAACTACACCTATGACCTGAATGGCAATCTGCGCACGATGCAGTCCGCCCAGGTCAATGGCGTCGGTCTGGAATACGAATACGATCCTTTGAACCGCATGAACGCGGTGGTGGATCAGCACACGGGCCGGACCACCTACACGTTTGACCCGGTGGGGAATCTGCAAGGCTTCACCTATCCGAACGGCATCAATCATTACCATCAGTATGATGCACTCGATCGCCTCACGAATCTCACGGCGAGCACGGTGCTGACGAATGTTTCGAGCTACCGTTACACATTACTGCCTTCGGGCCATCGCCAGAGCGTGCAGGAACTCTCCGGTCGCACGGTCACCTATGGTTATGACGCTACCTACCGTCTGACCAATGAGACGGTGAACGTGCCCGGCTGGCCGAGTGCCGGGGTGGTGGATTATGACTATGATGCGGTGGGCAACCGCCTGAACCGCGCTTCCAACATCCCGGAGCTGCCGTTGCAGGCGTTCACGTATGACGCGAACGACCGTCTCCAGGGCGAGACTTACGATGACAACGGGAACACGTTGACGTCCACGAATGTCTGGTCGTCCTTCAGCACCTCCGTGCCGGTCAATGACAAGTATGACTACGAGGACATGCTGGTGGATCGCGGCAACGGGCAGGTGACCATCGTGTATGACGGCGACGGCAATCGGGTGAAGAAGACGGTGAACGGTGTCTCTACCTGGTATGTGGTGGATGAGCAGAACCCGACGGGTTACGCCCAAGTGGTGGAGGAGCTGGTGGTCAATTCAACGAACACGGCACAGTTGGACGTGGTGCGGGTGTATGCGTGGGGCCATCAGTTGGTGAGCATGGACCAGGTGGTGGGGAATGACTGGGTGCCGCGCTTCTACGGGTATGATGGGAAGGGGAGCGTGCGCCAGCTCTACAACGAGTATGGGTACGTGACGGACACGTATGACTACGATGCGTTCGGGAACCTGATCCACCACACGGGCAGCACGTTCAACAACTACCAGTATACGGGCGAGCAGTTTGATGCGGACCTGGGGCTGTATTACCTGAGGGCGCGGTATCACAACCCGAACAGCGGGCGGATGTGGACGATGGACAGCTTTGAGGGCTTCGACACCGACCCGCAGAGCCTGCATAAGTACACGTTTAATCATAATGACCCGGTGAACCGGCGTGATCCGAGCGGTCATTATTCCATGGTGGAGATGTCGCTGGTGAGCGGCCTGGCGCCGCTGGTGCGGATGACGTTGGATCACATCTCGGCGGGAGTTTACAACTTCTCCCACGGTGGAGCCGGCGGCAGCGAGCTGAAGGCCAAGAGCCATGAGGAGGCGTTGTATATCGACAGCTTGGGGGCGGGAGCCGGTGGTCTGGCGATGGGCCGGAGCAACTTCTACAACACGCAGCGGGGCGCACCATTCCTGCTGAGCTTCAACATCCCGTGGAGCAATTATCCGCAACGGACCGGGTGTGCCTTTGAACTGCTCACGGGGGATAATGGTGAGTTCGCCATCTATGGCTGTCCCTCACAGGACCCGTTGTTCGAGAATACGTATGATCCAGAACTGCTGGCGATGGTGGACAGTGTGGTTGACACGGTGAGCGGGCTGAGTGACGTGGATGGGTTCTTCAAGGGGATCGGACGGGCGGCGGTGGATGCCGCCAAGGGATTGGCCCCGGCGGTCGGCACCGTTATCAAAGGATCGGCGGGATGGTTCACGGCGCTGTGGGATGAGGAGCTGGCGTATGAAACCTATGGCAATGAGATGGCCGCGGTGGTGGATGGGGCGGTGGCCTTGGGGACGGTGAGCGGAGCGGCGTTTGACACGCTGATGTATGGCTTGGTGATGGGCGCCAACCCCGGCATGGCGGAGGCGAAGTATGGGCACGGGGTGGATGTGATGAAGGCGTTGGGGAAGGAAGTGATCGATACAGGGACGGGAGGAGACCCTAATCGCAATGTATCGACCGCCGAGCGGCTAGGCTACGTCGGGGGAGCGTGGTTGAGTGGCAAGGCAGTGGCCAAGGCGGTATCTGCGGCGGTGAAGGTAGGCAGCAGGGCGAAGGCTGCCGTGGCCAGCGTGGCGTTGGCAGCCGCCAACCAGGCATGGAAACTGGGCCGCCGGGCCAAGGCGGCCATGATGGCGACCATAGGACCGAAGCTCAACCAGTGTGTCACGACGGTCAAGAAAGCGGTGAGTTCGGGCGTGGGTTTTGCCTTGAGGATTAGATTGGCACCGCCCGATTTGACCAGAACCAATATGGGGTTCCCAATTAAGTTTACGTTGAAACCCAGTTTGGCGGATGAAATTATTCAGGAGGCAAATCAAGTTGCGGCTCCAAATGGTGCAATTACCTCTGCGCAGGCAAATGCTCTCAAGCAAAATCTACCAAGAGTTCAAAGGCGGTCTAAGGCCCAGAACGAGGTCTTAAGGGCGGAATGGGAACGTAATCAAAATGCGGTTATGGCCGAATGGGAACTGCAAACTAACCGGGAATGGCCGCCAGGCGCGACACCTCATCATATCATACCATTAGAGAGTGGTGGAGCAAACAAATGGTACAACATCGTTCCAACCTACGGGGAACTGCCGAATCATTCGTTGCCGGGCATAGCCGGTCCACATGCCGCTGGTGGTAAGCTTCGGCAGACCATTCAACGAGGCAGACGTGCCTTGCCTCCAGGAACTGTAACGGATATATCCAAACCAAGATGAAAACCATTGAAGATTTAGTTGAGGCAATAGAAACTGCCAAGTGGTTTCACAGGCTAGGTACTTTTGAATCAAGACCGGGCTTCATTGGGATACCGGATTTAAAGCCTTGGGGACTGCCAGAAAGCTTAGATTCAGACCAACCGAACAGTTTGGCGGACACTATGTCGTGGTTGCCTACATCTCGTGATCAGGATGATCCTTTGTTTGGAAAACAGCATCTCAATCAACTTAAAAAATTAGGTATGGATGAGATTGCAAAATCAGATGGTCTCAGAATTTACAGTGCAGCGCTAAAATCACTGCGTAAAGTTGATAAACCAGCTCTCTTGGAAGTCGGCCCGCATAATTTCACTGAAGCGGCTAAAGGAGCGGCTTTGTATGCTTCCAGGAGAGCTGTTTATGAGATTTTGATTGGAGAGAGTCAAAAGTGGTGTGAGATAGTAAGCTTATTTAAGTGTGGCTATTGGCCTTGTGGAATCCTGCCAAACAAAACAGTTGTGGTGTTATAATTTAAGTTGGAGCTTGTCGGGTAAGGGAGTGACATTGCTGCCACTCCCTCCCCCAAAGAACCGGACATGATGGTTTCCTCTCATCCGGCTCAGTTAGAACTTGTGCGCTCCAACCAAAGCACCGGGTGTGCCAGCGAAAAGTGTTTGGCGCATACGTGCTTGGAAAATAAACGCAAGAGACAGCTTCTCGGCTACAACTGAACTCCCTCGTTCGGGAGCCAAACTCACCTACTCTGACTAAACAACCAAATGCCATGCCCACCTCGTAGCACTGTCCCGGTCAACCTGTCGCGGGGCATTCTCTACGACCAGTATTCCCGAATCGACTCTGTATAGCGGGATGGGTTATGTCGGTGCTGCATCGTGGAGCTTGTTATTCCTTTTCCCTGAATGGAAAGCGGGCTTGCCGGTATCTCCGGCGATGACACCCGCAGGTGTCATCCCTCCGGCCAGCAGCAAGCCCGCCCGGAACCTCCACCAACGGGCTGTCGCGTCAAACTCTTGTTCATCGTTGCCGCTGGCATCACAGAGCTAGGAAACCTGCTCAGCCAGGCGCAGGCCGCAGAGCGCGCGCCATTGCCCTCAAAATTTTCCCGACCCTGACCCATTGTATCAGGTGGCCCCCATGCCGCACATGCCCCCCCCCGCCCGGTGCGAGTTGACGGGACAGGACGGGACAGGCGAGCCGCGTTTCGGTGCATAACCTTGCGTCCAGAGGTCAGTGGATCCGTTGCCGGCCGACCTTGATTTCAATGAATGTACATGCGGGTTTGCTGCATCCTCATGCACCAACGCGCAAATTTCCCGGCCCTCATTTTATGAATTCAACTCCCGCCGCCTCCACCAGCCTTCGCTCGAAGCAACGCGAGAGCGAGGCTGCCGCGACGTAGCCCTTCGGGCGCAGTCGGGCTGATTTCACGAGCGTCGTGAAAATGGCTTCGAGCTTCGGCTCGGCACGACAGCCAGCGTCGAGGGACTAATCCAAGGAACGAATCCATGAAGTTTTACTATGTTTACTTGCTGGAAAGTGAGGATGACGAGGAACACTTCTACGTGGGGTTTACTGAGGATTTAAAGGAAAGACTTCTCAAGCATAATGAGGGAAGTGTTCCGCATACGGCTAAGTATCGTCCTTGGAGAATCAAGACGGCTGTGGCGTTTGCTGACCGGGAAAAGGCGTTAGATTTTGAACGCTATCTGAAGACGGGTTCAGGGCGTGCTTTTGCGAAGAAACGGTTATAAGCCTGCGTGCGAAGCAACACGCGCGAGAGGTTTGGCTCCAAGCTTCGCTATCTTACTTGTCTCAGGCGATCACGGACTTGATCACTTGCGCACCTTCCACACCGGTGAGCTTGGCATCAAGTCCTTGGAATTTGTAGCTGAGGCGATTGTGATCGATGCCCATCAGGCGGAGCATGGTGGCGTGGAGGTCGTAGATGCTGACGGGATCGCGGACGATGTTGTAGCTGTAATCATCCGTCTCGCCGATGGAGACGCCGGGCTTGATACCGCCGCCGGCCATGAAGACGGTGAAGCAGCGGGGATGATGATCACGACCGTAGTTGGTTTCCGTCAGCGTGCCTTGGGAGTAAATGGTGCGGCCGAATTCTCCGCCCCAGACAATGAGTGTGTCCTCCAACAGGCCGCGTTGCTTGAGATCCTTGATAAGCGCGGTGGTCGGCTGATCGGTGTCACTGCACTGGCCTTTAATGGCAGCGGGCAAACCGCCGTGGTGATCCCAGCCCATGTGGAAGAGTTGGACGAAACGCACGTCGCGCTCGGCCAAGCGCCGGGCGAGCAAACAGTTCGCGGCATAGGTGCCCGGGATCTTTACATTCGGACCATACATCTCCAAGACGCTCGCGGGTTCCTTCGAAATGTCAGTGAGATCGGGCACGCTCGCCTGCATGCGGAAGGCCATCTCGTATTGCGCGATGCGGGTCTGGATCTCGGGATCGCCGATGGACTCATGGCGACGGCGGTTGAGCGTGTTCAACTCATCCAAAGTCTCACGTCGAGTGGCGCGATCTACACCCGGCGGATTCGAGAGGTAAAGCACGGGGTCGCCCGTGTTGCGGAACTTCACCCCTGCATGATGTGTGGGGAGGAAGCCGCTGCTCCAGAGGCGATCATAGAGCGGTTGGT
Organism: Chitinophaga pinensis; assembly: GCA_943367715.1. GTDB lineage: Bacteria > Verrucomicrobiota > Verrucomicrobiia > Limisphaerales > JAEYXS01 > JAEYXS01. The sequence continues at coordinate 26,280 of CALRJY020000011.1, forward strand.
CATCCTTGCGACCCGTGCCGAAAGACGTGAGCACCACGTAGGCGGGAAGGTCCTTGCACTCACTGCCCAAGCCGTAGCTGAGCCAGGAGCCCATGCTGGGGAAGCCGGCCAGTTGCCGTCCAGTCTGGAAAAAGGTGATGGCGGGGTCGTGATTGATTGCGTCAGTGTGCATCGATTTGATGAAGCACACATCATCCGCCACGGTCGCGAGATGCGGCATCAATTCGCTGATCCACGCACCGCTGTGGCCGTGCTGGGCGAATTTGAAAATGCTCGGCGCCACCGGGAAATTCTTCTGCCCCGAGGTCATGGTCGTCAGTCGCTGACCTTGGCGAATCGACTCTGGCAATTCTTGGCCGCGCTTCTCAGCGAGCATGGGCTTCGGATCGAACAGATCCATCTGCGAAGGAGCGCCTGACTGAAAGAGATAGATCACGCGCTTGGCTTTGACCGGAAAATGCGGCCAGCCGGGGAGTGCGCTGTTGGCTGATGGGCCCGCGGCGAAGAGGCGGTTGTCCAAGAGCGAGCCGAGCGCGGCGAGGCCCAGTCCAGCGGCTGAGCGCGAGAGGAAGGTGCGGCGCGTCAGGGCCATCTGCGCGGCGTGATCAAGGCCGAAGAATTGGCGGTCATTGCAGTTCATGGCATCATTCCTTGGTCACGACTTCATCGAGATTCAGCAGCACATTAGCCGTCAGGGTATAAGCGGCGAGCTCGGCGGGATCCAGTTTCGCATCCGGTTTGGATTCACCTTGCGAGATGAGCTTGGTGGCAGCGTCTTTATCAGTGCGGAAACGGGTGAGGCGTTTGTCCAAGCCATCGGCCAATACTTTCAAATCGGCGGCGTCAGGTGTGCGACTAGTGACGCGGCGGAAGGCCCAGTTGATGCGGTCTGCTGGTGTAGCGCCACCTTCCGTTAGCATGCGTTCGGCGAGCTTGCGCGCGGCTTCCACGTAGGTGACTTCGTTGAGCAGGGCCAAGGCTTGCAAGGGCGTGTTCGTGCGGGCGCGCTTCACAGAGCAGATTTCGCGGGAAGGCGAATCAAACATCAGCATGGTCGGCGGCGCAGCCGTGCGTTTCCAGATGGTGTAGAGCGTGCGGCGATAGAGGCCGTCATCTTTATCCGACTTATAACCACGCAGATCGCCATACTTGCTGGTCTCATCCCAAATACCATCTGGCATGTAGGGTCGCACGCTGGGGCCGCCCAATTTCTCCACGAGCAATCCGCTCGCGGCCAGCGCTTGATCGCGGATGAGTTCGGCGGGCAGGCGGAAGCGAGGGCCGCGCGCGAGCAGGCGGTTCTCTGGATCGCGCTCAAATAGATCAGAAGTGACTTTGGACGATTGCCGGTAGGTGGCGCTCATCACAATCAACTTCTGCAACGCTTTCATGTCCCAGCCCAAGCGCACAAATTCGGTAGCGAGCCAGTCGAGCAATTCGGGATGACTCGGCGGATCGGATTGCATGCCGAAGTTTTCGCTCGTCTTCACGATGCCGGTGCCGAAGAAGCGTTCCCACTGGCGATTCACCCACACGCGGGAGGTCAACGGATGCGAAGGATCGACGAGCCACTTGGCAAGGCCGAGGCGGTTGCCCGGTGCTCCGGCAGGCATGGGCGGCAGCATGGCGGGCAGGGCAGGGAAGACTTGGTCGCCTTTCTTGTCATACTCACCGCGCTTGAGCACAAAGGCTTCACGAGGTTTGGCCAGTTCCTTCATGACCATCACAGTCGGCAATTTCTCGGCGTAATCCTTGGCGGCCTTGTTCGCCGCAATCAGCGCGGCATCGGCGCGCTTCACGGGACTGTCGAAGTTCGTGCGGAAGTATTTCTCCAACTCAGTGCGCTGGGCGGAACTACGTTTATCAGGAGCCAAAGCGAGGGTGGTTTTAATCGTGGTCGGGACGCCGCTAGAACCATCCAGCTTTACTGCCGCAGGAGGCTGGTCCGTCATGGAAAGACGGAAGCGACCGATGTTATAATTGTTCAGAGTTTCCTGCTTGAGACGAATCGTGAGCGTGGCATTAGCGGGGACGGTCACGGATTTATCGGCCACGAACATGGCCCGGCGCGGTTCTTTCTTCAGCGGGCCATCTACGGCCCAACCCGTGCCTCGATTATTCTTTTCCTTTTTATGAGCTGCCGCTTGCGCAGGAGTGAACAGCACAGTCTGGATATCCCAATCCTTCTGCGAGTAATCGGCCTCGGCTTTGTTGAAGGAAACCTTGATCGGTTTCGCGAGGTTCGGAGCGGATATCTCGGCCTCCACTTTGGTCAGGACGTAGTTGCCATTGGGGGCCCGGCCCAAGCTCTTCTCCGGCAGGCTCGCATCGGGGAACGCTTCGAGCAGCACACCGGTGAACTGACCCGCAGCCACAGGCGCCGTGATGACGTAAGTGTCTTTGACCGGATTGGTGCCGCTGGCGAGGTAGGTGCCATCGGATTGACGGGTGAAGGTCGCACCACCGGTGGATTTAACCTCAGTTGGATCAAGAGAAATCCAGTTGTTCGTTTCGCCTTCCAGCTTGGTGCGAAAGCCGGGTTCCCAAGCGGCGATTAGTGCGGGCAATTCTTTCTGAGCTTCCGTCACCTTGGCTTGTGCGGTCTTGGCTTTTTCCTCCAGGAGCGCGAGTTGCACCGTTTGCTCGGGCGAGGGGACTTGTACGAACGGATCGGGATTGCCGCCGGTGCGGTTGGAAGCGCCGCGAATCACGCCGGTTTCCTCCACGTTATTGAAGAAGGCGAAAAACTGGTAGAATTCTTTTTGCGTGATCGGGTCGTATTTGTGGTCGTGGCAACGGGTGCAGTTCAACGTCAGGGCCATCCACGTGGCGCCAGTCGTTTCTACGCGGTCGATGATGTTTTCGATGCGCCATTCTTCATCGATGATGCCGCCTTCACCGTTGATGCGATGGTTGCGGTTGAAGCCCGTCGCGACAATTTGTGGGAGCGTGGGGGCGGGCAGGAGATCACCCGCGATTTGCTCGACGGTGAACTTATCGAAGGGTTTGTTCTCGTTGAAGGCGTTGATGACCCAATCGCGCCAGGGCCACATCTGACGGCTGCTATCCGTCTGGAAGCCATGGCTATCAGCATAACGGGCGTAGTCCAACCACTGCATGGCCATGCGCTCACCATAACGCGGGGAAGCGAACAGGCGATCTACGAGTTTTTCGTAGGCCTTGGGCGATTTATCTGCCAGAAACGTATCCACCTCGGCAGGCGTCGGGGGAATGCCGGTCAGATCGAAGGAGAGCCGGCGGATGAGCGTGATGCGATCCGCTTCGGGAGCCAGTTGAAGTTTCTCCTGGCTCAGGCGGGTGAGAATAAAATTGTCGATGGGGTTTTGAACCGGTGAATTCTTTTCTGAAATCTGCGGAACCTCGGGCCGCTGGGGAGCGGTGAAGGCCCAGTGGCCTTGATACTCGGCACCTTCGGCGACCCAGCGGCGGAAGAGTTCCTTTTGCGCGGGGGTCAGGTCCTTGTGCGCGGACTTGGGCGGCATCACGTCATCTTCATCCGTAGCGAAGATGCGTTTGATGATTTCGGACTGGTCGGGTTTGCCGGGAACTACGGCCAGTTCGCCGGATTTGCCTGCTTTAAGGGACTCTTCACGGCTGTCCAGACGAAGCTTGCCCTTGCGCCCTTTGGCATCGAAACCGTGGCAGTGAAAGCACGTATCCGACATGATGGGCCGGATGTCGCGGTTGAAATCGACTTTGGCCAGATTGGCGCCTCTCGCGCTGCTCAAAGCGAAGACGATCCCAGCCAAGGCGAATAGAACTTTACGTAGCGATACCATATGGAACACGGGCAAACACGGATGTCGGATCAATTATTTAGTCTACCTTACAGGCATGCGTCAGCCAAACAATGGATAGCTCTGCTCGCTTCATGTAAAATGCTCTTTGAGTATTTTTAAGCAATGGTGGTTTTTGTCTGCAAAAACTCCCATCCAATGCATTCTTGGGGAAGCCGATGAGTATTACTCAAGGCTAACCAAGCCTCCTCGGCCAGTTCGCCCAGCCAATGGAAATCCTCCCGTTTGGCGGAATCTTCTTCATTGGCCAAGGTTTTGCGGTTTGCGTGAGACAGTAGCCAACGGTAACTGGGCAGATGGGGTTCGATTTTAGGCAGACCGGCTGGCGCGGTTTTCAGATTGGCACGTTGAGGGATCTTCAAGCCAGCGGCGTCCAGGTCGCCGAAATAGACCACGGGACGAGGGCCGCCCAGCTCGCGGAATATTTCGTGCAGGAAGGTGACTCGTTCCGCGAAGCAATTTCCCTGACCGTAAATGACGGCGCTGAATTGATGGGTTTGTGCGTTCCAGCGGCGATAGGAATCCCAAGTGGCGGCATTCTCCAACACGATGACGGGACCGGTGTTGGTGGGGCCACGTTGCCAGCCGAGAGGTTCGACGACGGCGTAGCAGCTCAGTGATTCGAGACTCAACCGGCCTTGGCGGATGAGCGCACCGCCGATGAGGGCATCCAAGCGCTTTTCGTCGCCGAAGAGCTGGAGTGAACGTTCCTTGATGGGGACGCTTGGCTGATCGGTGGTTTTCTTAAGAAGGAAGTCGTTGATGGCTTGAAGTTCGGTGAAAGGAATGTTCGTGCGCGTATCGTGGATAAAGGACAGTTCGGGCACCCACGGGAATTCATGGATCTGCCGGGCTTCTTCATCGGAGGGCGGTTGAAAATCGAAGGCTGTTTTCCAGAGCGGTTCACTTGCCAGCGGAATGATGACTCGCTCGATGAGATGCGCGCGGTAGCGGACGGTTTTGAGCTCCAACCAACCTGCTTCGGCCAAGGCGCGGACATCACGCTCGGCTTCGTTGCGTTCCAAGGCGGAGAGAAGGCCAGCGTCATCGAGCAGCTTTTCCCACGCACGAGAGAAAGGGCGTGTCGCTACATCGAGACGATCCCCACGCGCTCGGCACCATTGGTTGAAAAGCTCGATGGCGACTGGCAGGCGCGTGGGGTTCATGGGTTATGAGAGGGCGTCCATCGCCTCCGCCATGGTGGTGAGGAGCGGGATGTTATCGATGCCTGTAACGTAGCCTTCCTTGTCCCGTTGCACTTCTTTCTGACACATGATGACGGTCTGCGCATGCGGGACCATCACGCCGAGACGTTCGGGCGGGAAGGCCATGATGAGTTGCAACTGGAAGCTGCGCGCCAAGGCCAGGCAGTCTTCGATGCCGTCACCGGAGAGCTTGGAGAACGCTTCATCCATCACCACGAGGCCGAGTTGTTGCGAACGCGTAGAACTGCGATCGCCGCGGTCATACACGCGCCGGAACGCGGCGAGCATGGAGATGAAGAACGGGGCCTGGTTTTCACCGCCAGAGAGATTGCGCCCGCTACGTCCGAGGGAGATGGGCGGCGCATCCGGCTTGTCGGCAGGAACCATTTCCAGATCGTAGTGATGGTAATTGCGATAATCGAGCAGACGACGCGCGCGGTCATCACCCTTGTCGGGTGCGTTTACCGCTTCCATCAATTCGTCCTTCGCACGCTGCACTTCCTTGTCCTTGATGGCGGCCATGAGCGGATCGCTGGCTTCAAGGCCGGAGTCGAGCAATTGCCAGACGGGACCATATCCAGCCGTGTCTTTACGCTGGCTAAGGCGATAACGGAACTTGCCGACCGGCTGGCTGAGATAGCGATCGAGCAAGCGGATGGTGTTCTTCGCGCCTTCGATACGCCGGTTCAATTCGTTCAGCACATTCTCTTCGAGACGCCGTTCCCAGTCCTTCTTGCGATCAGCGGCCAGCTCGCGAGATTTCTCCAGTTCGATGGTTTCCAGCACGCGCAGGCGGTTGTCCCATGCTTCGTTGCTTTCGTCTTCGATGGGGAAATCGTGCTGGTATTCAGGATGACTCGGATTACCGTGTTCATCGCGGGATTGCGCGAGTTTTTCACGCTCGCTCTGGCGCAGGGCCTGGGCGGCGGTGGCTTTTATGCCCGCGTCCTTGGCCTCTGAGTATAAGGCTTGGAAACAATCGTTCCAACGCGGGAACTCCGTGCGGAAGCGGTCCCGGATCTGGAGCAGTTCTTTTTCCAGCACACCGCTAATGCCTTTACTGAGTTCCACGCGGCTGGCTTCGACTTCCAGACGACCATCGCGCACGTCCTGCTCGGCACGGGCGAGACTCTCGCGAAGCGGTCTGGCCTTCAGTTCGAAACCGTTGTTGCGGTCACGCAGCATGCCGATTTTCTCAAGGGCTTGTTTGTGCTGTGTCTCGAGTTCTTCCAGTTGCTTCTGGCGGGCAGCGCGTTTCGGTGTCTGCAGCAGATCGATAGTCGCGCGCACGCGGCCCAGTTCGCTTTCCTTGTCCGGGAGTTGGGAGAGTTCACCGGCGTGGTCGGGCAGGGATGTATCGGCCAAGCCGCCTTTGCGGCCAGTATCCAGCCACGTCTGCACATCGCCCAAGCGTTGCTTCAAAGCTTCGAGTTCCAGGCGTGTTTCGTTCTGTTCCTTCTGCTTGGCAGCACGCATGCGCTCCAAGCCTTCGCGGCCCAAGGTCAGTTCCACGGAGCTGGTTGGCTTGAGGCGGCGACGGAGCGGGACTTGTTTGAAAATACCTTCGGGCGTGATGGCACGACCGGCCTCGGTTTTCTCCAATTCCTCCAGTGTCTCGACGCATTGCACATCACCGAGCAATTGCTCGACGTAAGCGCGCGCGATGGGATGCGTGACTTCCACTTTACTGAAGAGAGAATTCTCGCGGACGTTATTGCGGAGCTGGCGCACTTCGGAGGGATTCAACAAAGACTCAGGTTCACGGCCCGGAGGCGTCTTGCGCAGGATGTCCAAGGCTTCGCGATAATCGGCGGGTTTCTCGACGACCAAGACCCAGCGATTGCGGCCAAGGAACAATTCCAGCGCGGGCCACCAGCGTTCAGCCTCAGGCTTAACCTCGATCAATCGGCCGAGTTGTTCGGCGCGAGTGCCCAGCTTTTGCCGCAAGGCAGTGAAGAGGGGGAAGGAACCGGGAGCCTGACCTTTGGAAAGGTTCTCCCAATCTTCCGCCAATTGACGGAGGCGTTTTTCCAAGTTAGCGATCTCGTTCTTGAGCGGTTGCACCAAGTTCTCGATGGCGATCCACAATTCGTTGAAGCGCGTGGAGAGCTTTTGCATCGCTTCCAGCCGCTCGGTATCGGTGCCAGAGCGTAACGTGGCGAGTAAACGGTCGTCGATGGTGAGAACTTTCTTCAAGCCATCCAAGGGCAGGGCGGCGCCGTGCTTGAGCCATTGCGTCCAGCGATAGTGACGTTCCTCGAAACGCTGGCGCACGGATTTCTGCGCTTCACGGAGCAGGTTGACCTTGTCCTGCAATTCCTGCTTCTGACGGCTTAATTGGTCGAACTTGACCTGATCAGGATCTTTCTGGATATCGAAGCGGACATCGCTGAGCAGCTTGTTGGTGCTTTCGGCTTCGCGGGAGTATTTCTCAAACTCTTTCAGGTCATCGGCGTGACCGCTCTCTAGGCGTTTCAATTCATCGGCGAATTGTTCGCGACGTTCCTCGCTCTGCAAGAGGCGGAGCGAGTGGTCGGTGTGTTTGAGGATGGCTTCGGTGCGCTTGGATGTGACGTAAATCTTTTGCTGCTCGGCGATGCGGCGCAAGAAGGCGGCTTCGTCTTCCTGTTTCTCCAGGCGTTTGCGCGTGTCATCGTAGGCGCGCAGCGCGCTGCGGACATCGCGCACATCGAGCGGGCTTTCTTCGAGGATGAATTCGCGGATGAACTTCTCCACGTTTTCTTCGGGTTCGAAGGCGATGGCTTTCGGGAATGTGCGGTTGAAAGCATCGGTATCGAAGTTCAGATGGCGCGGGGCGGCGAGTTCTTCGAGGTAATCCTTTTGGCGCGAGAACAGGCTTTCGTTGCCGTATTCGCGACGCAGCCAGGTGCGGAACTCGTCATCGGCCCGCAGTTTGCCGCCGGGAGCGAGGGCGGCGTATTCCACGCGTTCGGGAATGAAGAAGTAAGTTTGCTTCGGCGCAGCATCGGCACTGGAATACTCTAGGCGGATGCCCCACGTCTCGCGCTTCACTTCCTTTTTACCTTTTTCCGCCGAGCGGCTGAATTCAAGCGCCACCAAGGTGACGCCGCTTTGGCGCAGGAAATGGCGCTGGCCGTTGCGCAACTGGTTCGTATCGCCAAGGCAATAGCCGACGAGATCGCGTCCGCGAGCATTGCCGGCAGCAGCACGATTCGCGCGCCAGTGTTCACCGAGCAGGACGTATTGGAGCAGATCGAGCAACGCGGATTTGCCAGTGCCGAACGCACCGGAGATGAGGACGTTATCCTCCACGTCGAAGATCTGGCGAAAGCCATACCAGTTCAGAGCGATGACGCGGGTAAGAGAGATGCGCTGGCTCATGCTTCCTCCAAGGGCAGAGTGGGCTCAGGTGCACCGGGTTGGGGTTGATGACCGCTGGCTTGCTGTTCCCACGCCGCAAGGTTTTCAAAAGGGATCACGCGCGGGAGAGTAGGCAGGATTTCTACTTGGGAATCGCCGAAGCGGTTCGGGTCTTCGTGCCATTGCACGCGGACGAGGCGGCGGTTGCGCAGTTTGCCGAGCATGTCGCGCAGTTGCGCTTCCTTGGGCGGTTCCATCTGCTCGAAGTAAAGGTTGAGCTTGCTCCAAATGTCATTGGCAGTGACGACGACGGCTTCGACGGTCGATTCCATGCGCGTGTCGTGATAGATGCGCCAGAGCGTGAGGATGAGCAACGTCTCGGCTTTGTTGAAGCGGGCCATCAGGCCGCAATCACCGGGCACGGGGCGAAGCTGGAAGATGGGGCGATCGGGATCGGGCACGAGTTCCAGATGGAGTGGCGCAAGGTATTCGCCGAGGTCCTTCTGATATTCGCGGGCGAGCAGGTAAAGTTCGCGGTCGCGTCCGGCATCACCGATGAGCGCGCCGTGCGCGAGGAGCGTGGATAAAATATCAGAGATGGCGGAACGATCATCCTCGCGGATGTGTTGCCAGAATGAGGGCCAGGGCAGGGGCATGTCAGGAGAGCCTTTCCAAAGTAAAACGTTCAACGAGGCGGTCTGCCTCGGCATCGCGCGGGATGCGTTCTGGTTCGGTGCCGAAATCACTGCGGGCAGCATGGACGCGCCAACGCACGGAGCGGTGCGAACCCGTCGCGGGACCGCGATCAAAAGCGAGCACGGCAAGTAAGTCCAACAAATCATCTTCCACGGTCACATGCATGTTCTCCGTGGAGATGCGGGCGCCTTTCTCGGGGAGATGGCGTTCGACGAAACGGGCGGCGCGTTGTGGCGTGAGGACATTCAGGTTGCGACGGCGGATCTCATCCTTGGCGGATTCGGGATCGAGGTCGGTGCGAGTCGCGGCGACGTTGAGATCGACCGAGACACGTTGGCGACGTGGGCGGGAAAGTGAGTCAGTGCCGTAATACATCTCCACCACGGGCGAGAGGATGCTCATGCCGTCTTCATGCATGAGGTCGGCAAAGGATTGGCCCGCGTGCAGGCGTGCAGCTTGATCGAGATAGGCGTTGATCTGTTCCGGACGACGGCCACGCATCTCGGTCTGATAGCGATAGCGGGCGGCGGAGAGGCGGCTGAAATCGGCCATGCGCCCATCGATCAAGCGTTGCTTGATGGGGATGAGCATGAGTTGCCGCTCGAGCTTGATGAGCCAACGCTCGGCTTCGGCATAGGCGGCGGAGTCATCCAAATCCAGATGCTTGGCGATGCCTTCGGCGAGGCGTTGCTTGGTGAAGGGATCGTAGAGGGCTTCTTGGGCGATGGTGCGGGCTTGGTTCAGGCGCGGCAGCAAACCGGCTTCTTGCAAGGCATCGTAGCAGACCATGTGATCGCCGGAGTGGAAATCCACGAGGAAGCGTTGCAGCGTTTCTTGCGCGGAGCCGCTGGTGCGTTGGGCAAGTTCGTGTTGGAGCACGAGAGATTCCACGGCGTGCATCTGGTCATCGGCGCGACCAGCGCGTTCGAGCAGGTCTTTGACCGTCTTGCGCATGTCCTCGGGGCCAAGGCGATTCGGATCGAGCGCGTTGTCGCTCAGAATCTCTTTGCACAGGGAACGCAGGGTGACGGCGAAATCTTTCAGTTCGGCGGGACGGTCTTCGCCGAGTTCACGCAGCACGCGCAACAGGCGACGGAGCGGTGGGGCGATGAGGACGTAATATTCATCCAGGCTGACGCGGCGAGGTTGGAGCCAATGGGCTTCGATGAGTTTGTTGAAGAACTGGCCGGCGCGCAGGTTGAGATTTTGGAACTGGCCGCCTTCGTCTTCGGCCAATTGGATATCCGGGTGCTGGATCAAGACCTCGCGGATGAGCAGGCGGGCTTCGTCGTGGGGGATCTGCCCGCCTTCATCGGAGGCTTCCACGAGGCGGTCGGCGCAGTCGATATAGACGGCGGCAGTCGGGCGGCTCAACGGGCGGAAGAATCCGCCGTTTAGCAGAGGGGCCAGCTTGGTGCCCAGAGATGATCTTGTTTCATCCGACATGCGAGCGATACGGTTAACTGTTTTTGCAGGGCCTGTCACCTGTCATCCTCAATCTCAGAGGTGGTTTTTAATTTTGAAATGATGGTGAAAGGTTGTCATAGCGGGCAAAGGCTGCTTTTGCTTATTCAGGTCGCCTTTCCCCTCACCCCGGCCCTCTCCCTTGGGAGAGGGGGTGTGATTTAGAACGGGTGAGGGAAGCGCTTTGTGCTGCGGCGTACGTCCACTGACTGCCGGCTGGAATCCGGCAGCACGGGTCACGTGCTTCGTCGCCGCCCAGCAGCCATCACCCACTTTAAATCATACCCGGGGAGAGGGGAGCATTTGTTGCCTGCATGAAAAAGAACTCCTTTATGGTAATCGGGCGGTTGGTTCCTGTAGGAGAGCGGATTGCCAACGGTTGATTGGAGAGGCTGTTGCGAGGGTTAGACCCTTTACTGCCGGCAAGATGCCGGCAGCACATTCTCGCTAGCGCGGGCGGGTTCTTAAGTTAATGTCAGGGCGTGGCGCGTTATTCACGTAATGATCAGGCAGGGGTGGAATTGCCCAAGGCGAAGCTCGACCGGGAATCGGTCCGGGAGGCATTGGAGTTATTCAAATATCTCCGTCCCTATCGCACGCGTTATACAGCGGCGATGGTGGTGTTGTTCATCGGTAACTTGCTAACGCTCGCTTTCCCCTATCTGGCCGGCAGCATTGTGGATGCGGCGGTACAGCATACACAAGGCAAGGGCGATATGACGGGAGTGGATCGGACGGCATTGATCCTGATCGGGGTGCTGGCAGTTCAGGCCTCCTTCTCTTTCTTTCATTCGCTTTCGTTTGCCACCGTTGGTCAGCGCAGTCTGGTCGATTTGCGGCGGGATACTTACGCACGGTTGATCTCTCTGCCGATGACCTTTTTCGCACAAAGGCGCGTGGGTGAATTGGCCAGCCGGCTTTCTTCGGATCTTATCCAGATTGAAGATACACTGATTACCATCCTGCCGCAGTTTCTGCGTCAAATCACCTTGCTCATCGGTGGTATTACGTTGATTGCGGTGACTTCGCTGAAGCTTACGGCAATCATGCTAGTGAGCCTACCAGTGTTGACGGTGGTTGCTGTGTTGTTCGGTCGCCGGACACGCAAAATTTCCCGGGAAGCTCAAGATCGGTTGGCGGACACGGCCACCATCGTGGAGGAAACGTTGCAAGGCATCGTGAACGTTAAAGCGTTCGCCAACGAGGGGTACGAACTGAATCGCTATCACCAAGGCCTGACGGGTTTCTTATCGGTTACTTTACGCGGTGCCAAGTTACGTGCGGCTTTCATAGCTTTCATCGTCTTTGCACTATTCGGATCAATCGTTTTGGTGCTCTGGTCAGGTGCCCGGCTACTGCAGCAAGACGAGATATCATTGGCCAATCTCACACGTTTCATCCTCTACACAACGTTCGTAGCGGGAGCGATGGGCCAGTTCGCCGAGCTATACAGTCAACTGCAGAAGGCCATCGGATCGACACAACGGGTGCGCGAACTCCTACGTGAATCACCTGAAGTGGAAACGCGTTTGGGACCGAAGCCGCCTTCAAAGTTGGCCCGGTTGCGCGGCGAGGTGGTGTTGGAGAATGTCCATTTCACCTATCCTTCCCGACAAGGGGTGGAGGTGTTGCATGCGATCAATCTGGCGGCGGCTTCCGGGCAACGCATCGCTTTGGTGGGGCCGAGTGGCGCGGGGAAATCGACGCTCATCTCACTTTTGCTACGGCTTTATGATCCATCGTCGGGACGGCTGTTGATCGATGGACGGGATGCGCGGGATTACAAGCTGGCGGAATTGCGCGAGCAGATGTCGATGGTGCCGCAGGAGGTTTTGCTCTTTGGCGGGACGATTGCGGAGAACATCGCTTACGGTAAACCGGGAGCGAATGAGACGGAGATTGAGCAAGCGGCGCGGCAGGCGAACGCGCATGAGTTCATCAAAGCGTTTCCGGAAGGCTACGCCACTTTGGTGGGAGATCGCGGGATCAAGCTCTCGGGCGGTCAGCGGCAACGGGTGGCTATCGCGCGGGCGATACTGAAAAACCCGGCCATACTTATATTAGATGAGGCGACGAGTTCGCTCGATTCGGAAAGCGAACGGTTGATCCAGGAAGCTTTGGAGACGTTGATGCAAGGGCGGACGTCTTTCATCATTGCGCACCGGTTGGCGACGGTCAGGCATGTGGACCGGATCGTGGTCATCGATGGTGGGCAGGTGGTGGAATCGGGTACGCATGAGGAACTGCAGGCCATACCGAACGGGGTTTATAGGAGGCTGGCGGCGTTGCAGTTCCGGGAGTGAGAAAGGCTTATCCGTGAGGCTGCTAGGTAAACGGGCGGAGGTTTCCTGGCGGGGAGTGAATCTCCAGCAGTTGTTTGGAGGGACTGCGGCGAGGGTGAGCCCCTCTACTGCCGGCAAGATACCGGCAGCACATTGCCAGGATGCGGCTTCTTCGTGGATATGGTTACCTCGTGCTTCGTCTCACTCCTCACCCGGTTTCGCATGGGGCGGAACCGACCTCTCCTCATTGAGAGGAGAGGTCACATTTCATGCGTCAATTGGCCATGGAATCATCTGATAATCGGCAGGCAGATTCCTGTTTCGTGACGGACACGCTTTAGGCGACTTGCGGGGGGCCGAAGCCGGCGCGGTAGTCGCGGGCGAGGATGTCTTTATTCGCCTGGTCGTGGTTGGAGAATTTGAAGTTCGGGGCATCCCAGCGCAGTTCCTGGCCGGGGAAGCGGGTGGCTTTCACGGCGAGGAGGCAGGGTTCGGTGATGCGCCAGCCGATGGTGAGCGGCGTCCACAGCGGTTTCTTGGCACCGAGGCAGTTGTCCGCCCAGTCTTTCCAGTGGTTGCGCGGTTCGACTTGCGGCAGGGGTTCGTTCTCCACGACCTTGCCCTTGCGGAAGACGGTGATCTTGCCATCCGCTTGCAAGAGGAGCGTGCCTTCGGTGCAGACGACCATGGTGTGGTTCGCGCCTACTTTCATCGCAGGCAAGCCCAAGGCGGCGAAAGAGGGTTGCTGGGCGCTGTCGTTGTAATGGATCACGAACTTCTCGCGGGCGAACTTGCCGCCGCCAGCGTAGGTGATGGTGCTTTGGTTGAAGGCGGTGTGACTGGTGTTCGCGGCTTTGGCGGTATGGGTCACGACTGCTTCGGGGGACGGAAGGTCGTAGGCGAAGTAAAGCAGATCGATGAGGTGGCAGCCCCAGTCGGCGAGCTGGCCGCCGCCCGTTTCCCAATAGGAACGCCAACGGCGGGGGGCGATCTCATCGCTGTAAGGAACATCGGCGGCGAGGGGACCGCGCCAGAGGTTCCAGTCGAGATAGTCGGGCACGGCCTGGGCCTGGGCGTAATCGCTCCACGGAGCGCCAAAGTAGTGGCCTTTTTCCACGCCGCCGGTCCAGATGTAGGCCTCGACCGGGCGGCCGAGCTGACCTTTCAATAGCATTTCCACGGCTTGCATGCGGCCGGTGTTGCAGGCGCGCTGATTGCCCATCTGGGTGACGAGATTGGGGCGTGCGGCGAGGGCATCGCGCATCATGCGCAGCTCGGAGAGTTGCTGCACCAAGGGCTTCTGACCGTAGAGATGCTTATTATTTTGCAGAGCCGTCAGCATCATCGGGGTGTGGTGGAAGTCGGGGGTATCGACGATGACGGCATCGAAATCGGCCATGTGCTTGGAAAAGCCCTCGCGATAGTCTTTCAGGGTCCAAGCGGTCGGGAATTCCTTCTGCATCTTTTCCAGTTCGCGCTGGTCCACATCGCAGAAGCCGGCCCATTCGACGGCCGGATGATCTTTCAAGCCTTTGCGCTGAAGGGCGCCGATGCCGCCCACGCCGATCTGGTAGATGCGCAGTTTGCTGTTCTTATTCGTCTGTGCGCGCGCGGACCATGAAAGGGCGGCCAGGCCGGTGGTGATGATGGCGCCATTCCGGAGAAAGGTGCGCCGGGTGATGGGAGAAGAAGATGCCTTCGTTTTCATATTGGATGGGGGATATTTTGCATGGTTGGGGTTGTAGCTCAAGCAAAAGGAGGGGGAGTATCATTTCTCGTATTCCGCGCTGTCTGGCGGGAGGACGTTGCTGTGGGCGAGGCGCCCACGCTCCGCCAAGTTGTGCATCGCGCACGCTGGAGTGGGTAAAGCGCATGCATAATTTTCATGGGATTGGCGGAAAATGGTATAATTACGGGCTTTTTTGCCCAGAAATGGCGATGGCATTGGTTAGGCTATAGATGGAGGTATGAGCACATTAATCTTAATACCCTTATTCGGAGCCGCTGGCTGGTCACTGCTTTATCTGCTGCTGGGCGGCGGAATCGGCGGAGCGATCCTGATCTTTTTTGTCGCCAAAGCGCTTGGCAAGTAAGCCAATCTTGCGGCGTGGCCTTGTCCTGAGAAATCGGGAAGCGAAATGTAGAATTCATATTGAGGCCACAGCATGAGAACGTCCGGCCGGGTCAAACCGCCGGGCGTAGTGCTGTTTTCCAGAACGAAAGCCGGCTGCCATCGCAGGCCAGACGGGATGTGCAGTCAGGAGGTATCAGATAAAATTCATAGGGAACCGACTCCCGGTTTGCACTCAGCGGGACTTCTGCTTTAATCCTCTCCAAGTCCTATGAAAATCTTGCTCAAGTGTGCTGCCCTGACCCTGACATTCGGTCTTTTGACTGTCTCTGCCCAGAATGCGGCGGAAACCAAACAGAAGGAGAAGGCCAAGAAAGCTGCGCCGCGTCAGACCGCTGGCCCCGCAGTGAACGAGAACAAAGCCACGCCGATCTCGCGCATCAAGGCGATGAAGGATTTCCAGGTGGAGCTGCTCTACTCGGTGCCGTCAGCGGAGGAGGGCTCCTGGGTCAATCTATGCACCGATGGGAAGGGCCGCATCATCGCGAGCGATCAATACGGCGGGTTGTATCGCTTCGCACCACCCGCGCCGGGCCAGCCCTTGCAGGCCGCGAATATCGAGAAAATCCCGGCGGCCATCCGGGCGGTGAACGGCTTGCTCTGGTTCAATAACGGGCTTTACGCGGCGGTGAACGATTACGAGAACAAGATCCCGAGCGGGCTCTATCGCATCACTTCATCCAAGGGTGATGACACGCTGGACAAGGTGGAGTTGCTGCGGGAGATGCAGGCGCGCGGCGATCACGGCGTGCATGCCATCGTGCCCGCACCGGATAATAAATCGCTCTTCCTCATCACGGGCAACGGGACGAAGCCGACGCAGTTCAGTTCGTCCCGCGTGCCGCTGGTGTGGGGTGAAGACCATGTGCTGCCACGCATGCCGGATGGGCGCGGGTTCATGCGCGACGTGCTGGGACCAGGCGGCATCATCTATCGCGTGTCGTTGGATGGGAAAAATTTCGAGGCTTATTCTTCGGGTTACCGCAACATCTTCGACGGTGCGTTCAACCGCGATGGCGAGCTGTTCACGTATGACGCGGACATGGAGTATGATTTCAATACGTCCTGGTACCGGCCTACACGGGTTAATCACGTGACCAGCGGTAGCGAATATGGCTGGCGCAATGGCGCGGGCAAGCGGCCGGAGTGGTATGCGGACAATCTCGGAGCGGTGGCGAACATCGGGCCGGGATCGCCGACGGGGGTGACGTTTGGTTATGGCGCGAAGTTCCCGGCGAAGTATCAGGACGCGCTCTACATCCTCGACTGGAGCTGGGGCAAGCTCTACGCGGTGCACCTGAAGCCGGATGGTTCCAGCTACACGGCCACGCGTGAAGAATTCATCTCCGGCGCGCCGCTGCCGTTGACGGATGCGATCATCCATCCGCAGGACGGGGCGATGTATTTCGCCATCGGCGGACGCAAGGTGCAGTCGGGGCTTTATCGCGTGACTTACACGGGCAGTGAATCCACGGCACCCGTATCCGCCAAGGCGGAAGCGACGGCAGTCAAGGCGCGGGCGGTGCGGCATTCACTGGAGGCGTATCATGGCAAGGCGGACCCGAAGGCGATCACGGCGGCGTGGCCGCATCTGGACAGCAGCGACCGGTATCTGCGCTGGGCAGCACGGACCGCACTGGAGTGGCAGCCTTATGCCGCATGGTCGGACAAGGCCTTGAGTGAGAAGAACGCGGGCAAGCAGGTGGAGGCGTTGCTGGGATTGGCGCGCATCACGGGCATTGACCCGCAGCATCGCAAGCCGACGGACCCGCCGGTCGATGCGGCCATCGCGGCGAAGATCTATGGTGCGCTGGACAAGCTGGACTGGAAGAAGCTGAACCAAGAGCAACGGCTCGCGATGCTCCGCACGTATGAGATCTGTCTCGTGCGTTTCGGCCAGCCGGACACAGCGACGACGCAGCGCATCATCGCGAAGCTGGACCCGCTGTTCCCGGCGGAGAACTTCCCGCTGAACTGGATGCTGTGCGAGACGCTGGTGGCGGTGCAGTCACCGACCATCGCGGCGAAGGGCATGGCGGCGATCAAATCGGCCCCCGGCCAGGAAGAGCAGATGGAGTATGCGCGGTCCCTGCGCATGCTGAAGACGGGCTGGACCAAGGAGCTGCGCACGGAACAGTTCAACTGGTTCCTGCGCGCGGCAAATTATCGTGGCGGGGCGAGCTTCGAGAAGTTCATCGAGTTCATCCGCAATGATTCCGAGGCGACGCTGAGTGCGGACGAGAAAGTCACGCTGGCGGATGTCTTGGCGAAGAAGCCGGTGAAGAAGTCGCCGCTGGAAGCGTTGGCCGAGGCGTTTGCCGGGCGCAGCGTGGTGAAAGAATGGTCGATGAAGGATGTGACGGCGCTGGCGAGCAAGGAACTCAAGGGCCGTAACTTCGAGAACGGGCGCAAGATGTTCGGAGCGGGGGCGTGCTTTGCGTGTCATCGCTTCGGCAATGAGGGCGGCATGACGGGGCCGGACCTCACGGGTGCGGGTGGTCGCTACAACACGCGGGATTTCCTGGAGCAGATCATCGATCCGAGCAAAGAGATCAACGAGCAGTTCGTGCCGGTGGTGCTCACGAAGGCGGATGGCGATACCATCTCGGGCATCATCGTGAACCTGAACGGCGACACGGTGCAGGTGAATACGGATCTCACTGATCCGAATCAGCGCATCGGCGTGGACCGCAAGCAGGTGGTGAAGATGGAGCATTCCAAGGTGTCGCCGATGCCTGAAGGTTTGCTGAACATGCTCAAGGAGGAGGAGATACTTGATCTCGCGGCCTATGTTTTGAGCGGGGGAGATGCGAAGAACAAGATGTTCAGGTGACAGACTGGCAGGCACATAGTTGAGCAAAGAGTCCGGTGTCGGATCGTTTGCGCACCTTTGCTGTGAGATATCGCCTTTCGCGGGCCGAAGTT
This sequence comes from Chitinophaga pinensis, assembly GCA_943367715.1. Classification (GTDB taxonomy): domain Bacteria; phylum Verrucomicrobiota; class Verrucomicrobiia; order Limisphaerales; family JAEYXS01; genus JAEYXS01. The sequence goes on from CALRJY020000011.1 coordinate 44,143, forward strand.
CGGCTTCCCGCCAGGGGCTAGGGTGGTGGGGCGTTGCGGTGCTTTCCTTGGCTTCTGACAATCGGGATAGTGCGCGGATGCGCCCGGGTGCGCCTGGCTCTGAGTGTACGGCTTGACAGGCTTTTTGAGAGAGAGGAGGGTCAGTTAAGTGAGTGAAAAGCCGTGCGCTGACAGTCGGAGAGTGGGCTGATGGTGAATGAGGGAAGCGGAAAAAATACAATTTGTGGGACTGACCCCTTTCATTAAGAGAATGCAAATCTATACACTAGAGAAATGGGAAAGCATTGACGAAGATTGATGAGAATTTTGATTTTGATGGTGGTATTGGTGTGCTTGCAATCTTCCTGCAAAAAGAAAACTACTGTTGTTACTGCCAGTTTTTCAGTGCGACCGGTAGCGGGCAGCCAGCAGTATATTACGCATCTTAGCCAAGATGCAGGTTTGCTTCTAAGCGGGGGTGCGCGTGTTTTATATGCGGACGATGGAGGCGGATCTGAGCCCAAGTATGATTTCATGGAGTGGGTGCTATTTGATCCCCAGGGATTTGATTTGAGCAATTTAAAGGATAAAACGACTTTGCTCTCCGTGACTGATACCTTCGTGCGTGATAAGTTTGGGAGCCGGATCTCACATTTAAGTGGAACACGACTCGACATCAAGGAGACGGTGCTATGGGAAAATGCAGGTTTTCTTTGGAAGATACTAATTGTTAAGGCAAACGAAGGTGAATATTTGTTTGTAAGTCGAATGAAGCAACAATGAGTTGCAGGTTTAACATTTGAGGTTCCCCCAAAGAACTGGAGAATGAAACAGGGAAAATAAGACAGGAAGGCGGGCACCCCTCACCCCGGCCCTCTCCCCTCCAAGGGGCGAGGGTGGCGGAGCGTTGTCTTGGTTTCCACAGCCACTGAGCAATCGGGAGCCGTGTCAGGATGCGCCCTGTGGAAAGGATGGTGGTCGTTCGCTGGCGGGGTGGGTCGAAAGGAGGGAATTGGTAGAAAACCTCGGCACTTATGTACATGTGCCGAGGTGGATTCAAGGGGTGGGATTGGCTACGGCGGATGTCCCGCCGACCGCGGGGGAGAATCCGGCAGTTGGGTCGCGTCCCTCGTCACAGCCCCGGCCTCACCCGTTTGAAAAAGGAGTGGAGAACGGTTTGGGGCATTTCCTGAAGGTGGAGTTATTTATTTTGCGATCCTCAGGTTCTGAAGGTTGTTTTAATGCCTAACTAGTTGATCTGGAGAGTGTTAGATTGTTTTTAACTATTTTCGAGAAAAAGGGGGGTAGGACAGCGGATGTCCTAGTGCCCTTGGTAAGGTGTGAGGCAGGAAAGTAAAAGTAGGGTGGAAAATGAAGAATGAGGAAGGACGGGAAATGGGAACGCGGTGCATAACATACGAATTCCATCTGGGACGGGAGTCGAGGCGTCAAGCCGCCTCGGCGGAAAGCTGCGTCAAGCCGCAGCACTCCCCAAATAGGGGCGACAGAATGACACATCGCGTTGGCGGGATTTTGCATGTTCCTTTTACGCGAATTGGTTATATTGGGGCGGTACAACCTGATTTTTTAAACATGGTAAGAAATGGCGTCATTGCCGGTCTGATCTTGCTGGTCGCGGGCGTAATGTCGGCGAGCGCAGCGGTGGATTATGTGAAAGAGGTGAAACCTATCCTCGCACGTAATTGCTACAAATGCCACGGGGCGGCCGAGCAGAAGTCCGGGATGCGGCTGGATACGGTGGCGTTCGCGCTGAAAGGCGGGACGCGAGGTCCGGCGATCGTGGCAGGCAAGAGCAGTGAGAGCCGGTTGATCCAGGCAGTGCGCGGCATCGCTCCGGAACTGAAGCAGATGCCGCTGAAGATGTCGCCACTTTCCGAAGCGGACATCGCGACGATCGCCAAGTGGATTGATGAAGGGGCGGTGGCTCCGGCAAATGATACGCCGCAGGATATGTATGCCTCGGCGCGGGCGCATTGGTCATATCAAGTGCCGCAACGGCCGCCCATTCCTTCAGTGAAGGACAAGAACTGGGCGAAGAACCCGATCGACTATTTCATTCTCGCGAAGCTGGAGGAGAAGGGCATCAAGCCATCGCCAGAAGCGGACAAGGTGACGCTGATGCGCCGGGCTGCGTTTGATCTCACGGGGTTGCCGCCGACGTTGAGCGAGGTGGATAGTTATTCAGCGAATAAAAGTGGGCTGGCATACGAGGCTTGGGTGAAGCAATTGATCGGCACACCGCACTTTGGCGAGCGCTGGGCGCGGCATTGGCTGGATGGGGCGCGGTATGGTGACTCAAACGGTTACAGCATTGATGCGCCACGACAGATGTGGCGGTATCGCGACTGGGTGATCAACGCGTTGAACAGCGATATGCCGTTCGATCAATTCACGATCGAACAACTCGCGGGTGACATGCTGCCGAATGCGACCGCAGAACAGAAAATCGCGACGGGGTTTCATCGTAACACACAGATCAATCAGGAGGGCGGCATCGACAAGGAACAATTCCGCATCGAGTCCATCTTTGATCGGGTGGCGACGACGAGCACGGTATTCCTGGGGTTGACGGTGGGTTGCGCGCAATGTCACGACCACAAGTTCGATCCTATCTCGCATAAGGAGTATTATCAGATGTTCGCGTTCCTGAACAATGCAGAGGAGCCGACGCTGAACGTGGCGACGCCGGAGGATGAACAGAAGCTTGCGGAGCATCGCGACAAGGTGAAGCGGCTGGAGGCGGATGCGGCGGCGATGGCCAAGACGGCTGAGAGCAAGCTGGCGGAATGGGAGGCAGGATTGGACGAGGCAGCGCGGAAGAAATTGAAGCCCGAAGTATTGAAGGTGCTGGAAGTGGCTGCGGATCAGCGCACGGCGGCACAAAAGAAAGTGTTGCTGGAGGCGAGGCTGGCTGAAAATTCGGGTTATAAAAAGATGCAGGCGGATGCGACGAAGATGAAGAAATCGCCACCGAGCGTGACGACTGCGCTAGTGATGCAGGAGCGGAAGGAGCCGCGGGATACGTTCCTTTTCATCAAGGGGGATTTCACGCGTCCGGCAGACAAGCTGACGCCGGGAGTGTTGAAAGTGTTGCATCCATTGAAGGCGGAGAAGCCCAACCGGTTGGATCTGGCGCGCTGGCTGGTGGACAAGCAGAACCCGCTGACAGCGCGGGTGACGGTGAACCGCATCTGGCAGGTGTATTTCGGCAGTGGCATCGTGGAGACGGAGAATGATTTTGGCTCGCAAGGGGCGTTACCGAAGAATCAGGAGCTGATCGACTGGCTGGCGGTGGAATTCATGGAGCATGGGTGGAGTCAGAAGCATATCCACGAATTGATCGTGAGTTCAGCGACGTATCGGCAGGCGTCCAATGTGCGTAAAGACTTGGAGACGGTGGACCCGACAAACAAATTGCTGGCGCGGCAGAATCGTCTGCGCTTGGAAGCGGAATTGGTGCGGGATTCGGCGCTCTCGGCCAGTGGATTGCTTTCTCGCAAGGTGGGTGGACCGAGTGTGTTCCCGCCGCAGCCGGACGGCGTGATGTCATTGGGGCAGATGAAGCGCGAATGGATCCCCAGCACGGGTGAGGACCGGTATCGGCGCGGGATGTATACGTTCTTCTGGCGGGCGACGCCGAATCCAGCGCTGATGGTGTTTGATGCTCCCGATGGGTTCAGCGCGTGCACGCGGAGGCCGCGTTCTAACACGCCATTGCAGGCGCTCACACTGCTGAATGATCAGGCATATTATGAACTGGCACAGGCCTTGGCCGAGCGCGTGATGCGGGATGGGCCGAAGGAGGATGCGGCGAAGATCGAGTATGCGTTCAAGCTGTGCACATCGCGCGCGCCAGATGCGATTGAGCGGGAGCGGTTGACGGAGTTGTTGAAGGGTGAACAGAAGGCATTTGCGGCGGCGCCTAACGAGGCGAAAGAGTTGGTTGGCACAAAGGGAAAATTTGATTCGGTTCAACTCGCGTCCTGGATGACGGTGTCGCGTGTGTTGCTGAACCTCGATGAAACGATCACCCGTGAATAAACGATGAAGCCAGTTTCTACCAATCCATTGCACGAGATCACGAGGCGGCATTTTTTCAGCCGCTGCGGAATGGGGCTCGGGTCCATTGCTCTCGCAGGCCTGCTTGGTGGGCAGAAGGCATCGGCGGAAGGGTTGAAGCTGAAGAATCCGCTGGCTCCGAAAGCACCGCATTTCGCGGCCAAGGCGAAGAATGTCATCTTCATGTTCATGGCGGGTGGGCCGTCACAGTTGGATTTGTTCGACTACAAGCCGAAACTGGTGGACTTGAATGGTCAACCGATTCCGCAATCGTTCATTGAGGGCAAACGGTTTGCCTTCATGGACAGCAGCCATCGCACGAATCTTTTGGGCACGCGACGCGAGTTCAAGCAGCACGGCAAGAGCGGCATGTGGTTTTCTGATCTGATGCCGCACACGGCGCAGATCGCGGATAACATCACGATGGTGAAGTCTTGCGCGACAAATCTCTTCAATCACGCGCCGGCAAAGCTCTTCATGAACACCGGCTCAGGCATCTTCGGACGGCCGAGCATGGGTTCGTGGGTGACATACGGTATTGGCAGTGAATCGAATGAGTTGCCCGGTTTTGTGGTGTTGCAGTCAGGCCCGCGTGGTCCGCGTGGTGGTTCCGTGAATTGGGCGTCTGGCTTTTTGCCGAGCACTTATCAGGGAGTGCCTCTGCGGGGTCAGGGTGAGCCGATTCTGAACTTGAACAGTCCGCTGGGTATTGCTCCAGACCGGCAACGGCGCACGATTGATGCGGTGCGAGATCTGAATTTGAAGCGGTTGGTGGAGACAGGCGATGATGAGATCGCCACACGTATCTCGGCGTACGAGATGGCGTATCGCATGCAGACGAGCGGGCCCGAGCTCATCGATATTTCCAGTGAATCGAAGGCCACGCTGGATATGTATGGCATCGATTCGGACAAGCCGTCGTTTGCTCGAAACTGTCTGCTGGCGCGGCGCTTGGTGGAGCGGGGCGTGCGGTTTGTGCAGCTTTATCACACGAATTGGGACAGCCATGGCGGGCCTAATGAGAATTTGCAGGAAGATTTCGAGCGCGTAACGCACGATGTGGATCAAGGCGGTGCGGCGTTGGTGAAGGATCTGCAAGCGCGGGGCTTACTCGATGACACGCTGGTGATCTGGGGTGGAGAGTTCGGTCGCACGCCGATGGGTGAAGTGCGCGAAAAGACGGGGCGCAATCATCATATCGATGCGTTCACGATGTGGTTCGCGGGTGGTGGCGTGAAGCAGGGCTACGTGATGGGCGAGACGGATGAGCTGGGCTTCAACGCGGTGCAGGATAAGGCGCACGTGCATGATCTGCACGCGACGATATTGCACCTGTTGGGATTGGAACACACGAACCTGACGTTCCGTTTTCAGGGGCGCGATTTTCGATTAACGGATGTGGAGGGGGAAATATTGCACAAGATGATAGCCTAGGCCGGTTGCACCGGCGGGCCAATATGGGAAACGGCCTAGAGGCCTTTTGCAACGGCTTTGACACTAAGGAGGATTGTGGGCTAACTGCCCCGACGTGGATACACTGGTCACAAAAGTGCGGAAGAATGTGCGGTCGCATGGCCTGATTGCGAAGGGTGATGCCGTGCTGGTGGCGGTTTCGGGTGGCGTGGATTCCATGGTGCTGCTGGATGTCTTGCGGCAATTGGCGGAATTGGATGGGTTCACGATCGCTGTCGCGCATTTCAATCATCAGTTGCGGGGGCGGGCGAGTGATCTGGATGAGAAGTTGGTGCAGAAGTATTGCGCGAAGCATGAGTTGAGGTTTGAGGCGGGCAGGGGTGACGTGAAGGTATTGGCGAAAGAGAAGAAAATTTCCATCGAGATGGCGGCGCGGGAATTGCGCCAGCCTTTTTTGGAGGAAGCAGTGTTACGGTTGAAATGTAACCGGCTCGCGCTGGCTCACCATGCCGATGATCAGACGGAGTTGTTTTTCATCCGCCTTTTACGGGGCAGCGGCGGGGACGGTCTGGGCGGTATGGGGTGGAGCGGTATGCTGAGGGCTAACTTTGAATTTCGCCGGATCAGGCCGCTATTGAATTTGCGGAAGCAGGTTCTTTTGGCTTATGCGAAGCGTCAGCGCGTGAAGTTCCGGGAGGATGCTTCCAATGGTGACACCGATATCTTGCGCAATCGCATCCGGGGCAAACTGCTTCCTTATCTCGGCAAGACCTTTGGGACGGAGATGGTGGCTCCTATCCTACGGACGATGGAGGTGGTGGGCGGCGAGGCGGATTATGCCGGTCAGGAAGCGTGCGGCTGGCTCGACAAGTTGCTGGGCAACCGAAAGCGGGTGGCCTTTGAAAAACTGCATCCGGCAGTTCAAAGACAGGCAGTCATTTGGCAGCTACGGCTCTCGGGCATTAAAGAATCATTCGATCTGGTAGAGACCTTGCGGAATGAGCTGGACGCCTGGATTCAAGTGGATGCAGGAACTTTTTTACGCTGCCAAACGAGCGGCAAGGTGGAGAAACGGGAAAAATCTGATGCTTCGTTTCGGCAAGCTGAACTTGAATGTGACCTTTCCGAACCTGCTGGCGAAGTCCTATTTGCTTCACTGACAATCACTTGGGAATGCAGTTTAGGTGTGGAAAAATTCGTAAAACCTAAACCGGTTGACAATACGGAAGTGTTTGATGCGGAGAAGGTTGGGTGCAATATCCGTCTCCGCCATTGGCAACCCGGCGATCGCTTTCAGCCCTTGGGCATGCCCAAGCTGGTAAAGTTACAGGACTGGTTCGTGAACCGGAAAGTACCGATGGAGCGGAGGCGGCAATTGGTGGTGGCGGAGACGGCGGATGGGCGCATTTTCTGGGTGGAGGGCGAGCGGATCGGCGAGCAATTCAAACTCGACAAGGCTTCCCGCCAGCGGTTGAAATGGCAATGGCAAGCAGAGAAGCCCAAGTAGGTATTAGCACGGAATTCAATGGGGCGCTAAACTAATGTCAGATGGCCGGTTGCTAGGTGCTGTGTGGCATGTTACTGTTAGGCTAATAAACAAATGTCGGACGATAATAAGAACTTAGATAACGGCCGGGGCGGGGGCCCTGGTGAGTTCAGGACACCACCCAAGACGTGGCTGTATTGGATTTTGATCATCAGCGTCATCCCGGCGCTCATCATGATCCAAGGAAAAGGCCAGACGAAGGTGGAGAACCTTTCCCATACCCAATTCGTCGAATTCGTGGAGCAGGACAAGATTGTTTCTGCCGAGATCAATTATCATCCGCAGTCGCCTGATTTGCGGGAGATCGTCGGCAAATACACGGTGGACGATAAGACGGCTCCGGGCGGCAAGACGGAAAAGAGTTTCCGCATCAAGACGCGCTTGAACGAGCCGATGGAGGAAAAAATCCTCATGTCCGGCAAGTTCAAGACCGTAGAGCCGAACACCTTCATGATGGGCCTGATGCTCACACTGCTACCGTTCCTGCTCATCGCAGTGCTGATCTATTTTTTCCTGTTCCGCCAGATCAAGAATGCGGGCAAGAACGCCATGAGCTTCGGCAAGAGCAAGGCGCGCATGCTGAGCAAGGAAAAGAACAAGACGACCTTCAAGGATGTGGCTGGTGTGGAAGAGGCCAAGGAAGAAGTGTCGGAACTGGTCGAATTCTTAAAAGATCCGAAGAAATTCCAGAAGCTCGGCGGTCGTATTCCCAAGGGCATCCTGATGGTGGGTTCGCCCGGTACTGGTAAGACGCTCTTGGCAAAAGCCATCGCGGGTGAAGCGGATGCGTCTTTCTTCAGCATCAGCGGTTCTGACTTTGTGGAGATGTTCGTGGGTGTGGGCGCGAGCCGTGTGCGTGATATGTTCGAGCAGGCGCGCAAGAGCACGCCGTGCTTGATTTTCATCGACGAAATCGATGCCGTGGGTCGCAGCCGTGGTCATGGTTTTGGCGGCGGTAATGACGAGCGCGAACAGACGTTGAACGCCTTGCTCGTGGAGATGGACGGCTTCGATACGCAGGAAGGCATCATCATCATCGCGGCGACGAATCGTCCGGATGTGTTGGACCCGGCGCTGTTGCGTCCCGGCCGTTTTGACCGTCAGGTGATCGTGAGCCTACCCGATGTGCGTGGTCGTGAAGCGATTCTCAAGGTACACGCGAAGAATGTGAAGCTGGACCCGCTGGCCGATCTCTCGATCATCGCCCGTGCGACACCTGGTTACTCGGGTGCTGATCTGGCGAACTTACTGAACGAAGCGGCCTTGCTGGCGGCTCGCGCGGGCAAGAAAGCGGTGACGATGCCTGATCTGGAAGAGGCGCGCGTGAAGGTCCGTTGGGGCCGGGAACGCCGCAGTCTCGCCATGACAGATGAGAACAAGAAGCTCACTGCCTGGCACGAGGCGGGTCATGCATTGGTTAATGTTTTGCTGGAGCATGCGCATCCGTTGCACAAGGTGACGATCATTCCGCGTGGTCAATCGCTGGGTTCGACGTGGTCTTTGCCGAAGGAAGACCAGTTGAATCATGGCCGTCTGGAGATGATCGATATCATCACCATGACGATGGCGGGCCGGATCGCGGAAGAGATTGTATCCGGTGATATTTCGAGCGGTGCCGCAGGCGACATCAATCAGGCCACGAATTTGGCGCGCGCGATGGTTTGCCAATGGGGCATGAGCGACAAGCTCGGCATGGTGCAGTACGGCAACGATAACGACAATGTGTTCATCGGCCGGGACATGGCCTCTCGGAAAGATTACAGCGAGCGCACCGCGCAAGAGATCGATGAAGAAGTGCGCCGTATCATCACTGAGGCTTACAACAAGTCGAAGCACCTGTTGGAATCGCATCGTGACAAGCTGGAGATCATCGCGAACGCGTTGCTGGAGTATGAGACGTTGGATGGCGCGCAGGTGATGGACATCTTGAAGACGGGCAAGTTCACGCCGCCGCCGAATCAGGGCTCCGGTGAGCCGCCGATGGGCGCGCTGGCGGTCACGCCGCTGCCGGAAGTTCCGAAGCCCACGCCGCCGAAGCTGGACCCGGGATTGGGTTCGGCTGCGCCTGCACCAGCATAAAGGTAACTTTTTTCAGAAAGCCGTTCCGGAAGAAATTCCGGAACGGCTTTTTCTTTTTGTTTACGGACGGGGCCAATTGTCCCAACGTATGCGCCATCTTTTACATGAACACACGCTGGCTTTCATTGGTTATGGGTTTTGGCGTTCTGCTGTCGGTGCGGGCGCAAAATACGCCGCAGATCGCTTCGGCCTCCACGAACACCGCCAAGTACCCGCAGACGAATCTGGCGACGTGGTATGAAGTGGATGCGAAATGGCCGCAGCGTCCTGCTGAATTTAAGACAGCGGCGGTATCCAGTGTCACCGTAGATAAGCAGGACAACGTCTGGGTGTTCACCCGCACGAAGCCTGCCGTGCAGGTCTATACACCGGATGGCCGCTACCTAAAAGGCTGGTGGGATAATCCGAAAACGGTCGCGCATACCATCAAGCTGGATAAGGACGGTAACGTCTGGCTGGTGGACGTGGGCACGCACACAGTGCGAAAGCATAAGCCGGATGGGGAATTGCTACTGACCTTGGGAACCGATGGCGAGCCGGGTTCTGACGAGAAACATTTCAACAAACCGACCGATCTGGCGTTTGGCCCGAACGGTGACATCTTTGTGAGCGATGGTTACGGGAACAGTCGTGTGGTGCGTTTTGATAAGAACGGCAAATTCCTCAAGGCTTGGGGCACCTTGGGCACGGGAGCGGAGAACTTCAGTCTGCCGCATGGGATTGCGTGCGATTCAAAAGGCCGACTGTACGTCGCCGATCGCAACAATGTGCGTGTCCAAGTTTATGATGCCGACGGTAAGCTTCTGGATTCGTGGAGCAATCTCATCGTCCCTTGGAGTTTTTGGGTGACGGAAAAGGATGAGATCTGGGTCTGCGGTTCTTCACCCATGCCGTGGAAGTTTGATCCCAAGTATCCGACCTTACCTTTGGGGTGCCCACCGAAAGATCAGGTCTTCATGAAGTTCAATTCAGCGGGCAAGCTGCTGCAGCTTTGGACCGTGCCGAAGGGAGAAGATGGAAAAGAGCAGCCAGGTGATTTGAACTGGGTGCATACGATGGCGGTGGATTCCAAGGGGAATATTTACGCGGGGGATATCATCGGCAAGCGAGTGCAGAAATTTGTGCGGCAGAATTGAAATGCAGCGCTGGTTTCAGGCCAGTTCCGCATGCACGGTTTCCAGCAATGCGATGGTTTTCTTGATGCCTTCGAATTCGCTGATCTTCTGCCCCTCGTATTCCACGCCGATGAAGCCACGATAGTTCGCGGCCTTCACGATTTTGAGCATGCGGCGATAATCGGTGTGGATCTCGTTTCCTTGGACGTCGAAATCATTCGTTTTCGCGCTGACCCCTTTCGCGAAGGGCATCAATTCGGTCACGCCTTGATAGCGGTCATACTGTTCATTCTTCACACGATCGATGAAGAAGTTGCCGAAATCGGGCAGGGTGCCACAGTTGGGATGATTGACCTGCTTCATCACTCCGGAGAGCCAGGCGCCATTAGATGACAGGCCGCCGTGGTTTTCCACGATGGTGTTCAGGCCCAGTTTCGCGGTGAACTCAGACAGCTTGCGCAGGCCATCCGCGGCCCGCTTTTGCTGTTCTTCGAAGGAACCGATATTTCCCGTAGCCGCGTTCACGCGGATAGAATGACAGCCGAGGAACTTGGCGGCATCGGCCCACTTGTAGTGATTCTCCACGGCGGTCTGGCGCTTCTTGGCATCGGGGTCGCCGAGGTTGCCCTCGCGGTCGCACATGATGAGCACGCTGCGGACACCTTCGCCGTTGCAGATGTTTTTGAGCTCGGTGAGGTAGGCCATATCCTTGGCCTTGTCCATGAACATCTGGTTCACATATTCCACCGCACCCAGCTTGAACTCGCGCCGGGTGACTTTCGGGAAATCGAGATTCGTCAATTCCCGCTTGGTCATGATGGCCACGTGCAGGGACCACTCCGCCAACGATATCTCAAACCAAGGCTTTTTGACTGAACCAGCGCCCGTCTTGCAGCCCGTCAGCGAGCCCAATCCCAGACCGGCCAGCGCCAGTGACGATTGCTTAAGAAACGAACGGCGGTCCAGTGATTGATTCATAGGCAAGGTCTGTGATAATTGATTGGGCCGATCAATGTTTCACAGTTCCGCCAGACAGCGGCGGATTGCGGAACAATGCCACAAAAAGCACCAGAATGATGGCGGCAAAAGCAGCGGGTTTACCCCAGAGCGGCTTCCATTCTATGGCTTTCAGCTCTTGCTTGCGCAGAGTTTGCTTCTCTGCATCCAGTTTCGTGATCTCCGTTTCCAGTAATGCTTTTGTGGCGGGATCAGCCGTGGCTAATTTGGCCTTTGCTTCGTCCAGGGCTTTACCTGCGGCCACCAGTTGCGCGGCGTATTGTTTGGAAGCCTCCGTCGTGTGCTGCCCCTCAATTCGACCGGCAACTTGAGCTCCGATGAGCATGCCTAAGCCCAACGTGAACAGCACCAGCAAGCCTTGCGCCTGTCCCCGAATCTCTTTTGGGGCTGCCTGATCGGTATAGATCTGACCGGTGACGAAGAAGAAGTCATAGCAGATGCCGTGGAGCAGAACACCGCCCAGGATCATCCAGCGTACTTCGTCCGTGGCTCCGAACGAGAACAAGGCGTAACGGACCACCCAGGCAAGCATGCCGACAGCCAGCATCCATTTTACGCCGAGGCGGGCGAAGAACAGCGGCATCACCAGCATGAAGAAGATCTCGGACATCTGTCCGTAGGACATCGTCTGGCCGACTGGCAATCCGGTCATCTCTACTACGCGGCTGGTGATTTGGTAGTAGAAGGCAAGGGGAATGCAGATGAGCATCGAGGAGATCAGAAAGATGAGATAAGACTTATTCTTCAGGAGCACCAAGGCATCCAAGCCCAAAATCTGGCGCGCCGAGACAGGGCCGGTGGAGGTCGCTGGCGGAGTGTGCGGCAGCAGGAAGCTGAAAAGGCCCAAAGCCAGCGAAGCTCCGGCGGTCAGGTAGAACATGCTGATCTGATTATCCCATTTCAACGCCGTCAGGGTCAGGCCAGCGGCGATCCAGCCGATAGTTCCGAGGACGCGGATGCCCGGGAATTCTTTCTCCGGGTTGGTCATGTTTTTCATGGCCAAAGTATTGGTCAGCGCCAAGGTCGGAAAATAAGTGAGCATGTAGGCGAAAAAGAATCCGTTGATGGCGTTCGGATTCGGCGTTGCGGCTGTCATTTGTGTAGTAGCCAGGAACATGAAAACCGCACCCAACAGGTGCATGGCTGCCAAAACGCGTTGCGCGGCAAAGAAACGATCAGCGATCATGCCCACAAAGAAAGGCGAAATCATGCCGGCGATGGGGCCGACAGAATACATCCAGCTAAAGTCTCCGGCGTTGAAGCCGATGGTGCTTAGATAGTTCGGGCCGGTGACGTACCAAGCTCCCCAGATGAAGAATTGCAGGAACATCATCACAGAGAGCTGTATGCGGACGTTTGTATTCATAAGGAGTTAGCTTCGCGGCAGGATAGGGAATACCGGGGAAGAGAGGCAAGCGGCTTTGCGCAAGAATTGTCGTCTATCATCGCTTTCCAGTGCCGAAGAATTGGGATACAAAGGTTCCGGGTTTCAACGTGGTGGCATAGTGAATTGCTACAGCCAAAAGACTAAGGCGGGTGCAAAAGGCGGTTTGGGCCGCGCATGGCAGTGGTGGCGTGTCCGTCCGCTGTGGTGGTGGCGTACGCTGTTGTTGCTGTGTTTGCCATTGTCCTTGATGGCGGTCACGCTGGAGGAATTGTTGAACGCCGAGAAGATGACGCCCCGTAAATTCGCCGGTTATTTTAAGGATTTCGAGTATAAGTTTCATGCCGACATCCAGCCGACCAAGGTGTTTCTGGAGACTCGGAACGGTGATTGCGATGATTACGCGTTGCTGGCGGATGTGGTGCTGAGGAAGCATGGTTTCACTACCCGGTTGATCTCCATCCGCATGCCCGGACTGCTCACACATGTGGTTTGCTACGTGGTGGAGGAAAAGGTTTACTTGGACTTCAACAACCGGGTTTATCTGTCCCGTACGGAAAAAGCAGACCCGGACCTGCGGGAGATCGCCCAGAAAGTCGCCCGTTCGTTTGAGGCCAACTGGACGTCCGTTTCCGAATTCACTTATCGCGATGGCGTTAAAGAACTGGTACAGACAATTTCCAAGACAGATGCCTATGCCGGAAAAGGTGAAAGCAAAGCGCCCGAAACCCCGGGGAAGAAGAAAATCGTAATCGACTTTTGAACCAACCTGACGATGAAAGATAACATCGAGCAAAGAATGATGGCGCTGTTCGGCACCGTGGCCGCGCTATTAATTTTCGTGGCCGTCATTGCCTTGAAGAACGTGCGGGAGGCGGAACAGAGCAGTGACTGGGTGAACAGCACCCACGCGGTCATCCTGGAGGTGGTGGCGATCGAGAGCGCACTGCAAACGGCCGAGACGAACCTGAGAAATTACGTGATCTCCGGTGATGAACGAGATCAGGCCGCTTACCGGGAGGCTTTTTCTGAAACCGTGGAGCATCTAGCGGTGGCAAAATCGCTGACTAAAGGGGAGGCGCAGCAGCAGAAGAAGGTGGCTGAGTTGGAGGACTTGGTGGGCAAGCGTGTAGAATTTGCTCGAAAGGTCGTTACTGCACTGAAGGAGCAGGGTTTTGAGGAGGCAAAGAAACAGATCGGTTCAGACGCTGCGGATCAAACTTTGCGCGACATCAAGCGCGGGGTGGAAAAGCTGAAGGATGAACAGGCCCTGCTTCTGCAACAGCGCGACCGGGAGAGTTTTTTACAGGCGCAATCCACCCGGTGGACGGTTTATGTGGCGGCGGCGCTCAATATTGCGCTGATCGGCCTGATATTCTGGCTGATCCGGGATGATCTGAAAGCCCGTCGCCGGGCTGCCGATGCCATGAGGCTGGCGAATGAGCAACTGGAAGAGAAGGTGACGGCGCGAACAGAAGAGATCATCAAGATCAACGAGACGCTGACGCTGGAAAACTTGGAACGCAAATGGTCCCAAGCCATCTTGGAACGCCAGTTCCGTCACTTTGAACAGATCCTGCACTCCATTGGTGACGCGATTTTCGTCATCAGCCGGACCGGTCGCATCATCCGGGTGAATCCACCAGCAGCTAAGATGACGGGGCTGACGGTCAATGACTTGATTGGTGAGCAATTGGGAAACGTTCTGGTCCCCGAGGGCGAGGTAGAAGTGTCTCCCTTTGTGACAGCGCTAAAAGAAGGACGTGACCTTTCAGGAGTGTCTGCGTCGATAAAAGTGCGCAATAGCCAGTCAATCCAGGTGCTGGCCCGCGCCTTTCCGGTGCGGGACAATGACCGGGTGGTGGGGGCCGTGGTGGTTTGCACGAGGGGATAAGGGAAAGGGCTGCAAATCCTGCGTTGGACCTTTGACTCGAAAACGGCTAGAGTTAAGGGATGAGAGTCGCATTTAAAGAATGGGCCATCGTGGTGGATGCTTTGGCCCAAGGTGAGCAGATCATCATTCTGAGGAAGGGGGGCATCAGTGAGGGGAAAGGCGGCTTTCAAGTGGAGCATCCGCAGTTTCTTTTTTGGCCGACCCTATTTCATCAACAACGCGAGCAAGTGGTGGCCAGCGCCCAGCAACGTTTTGATGTCATTTCACCAGAGCTCCCCTCGGCCGAAGTGGTGCGCTTGGAATATTACGCGGAGGTCATCCATTGGGAGCGGCTGGAATCATTGGAGGCGGCCCAACGATTGAAGGGCCAGCACATCTGGCGGGAAGAAGTGATCGCCGAGCGATTTGACTGGGGCAAACAAAAGGCGATATTCGCCCTGGCGGTCCGGGTCTACCGGTTGTCCAAGCGCATCGAATTACCGGTCCGGCCGGAGTATGGCGGTTGCAAATCATGGGTGGAACTGGCCGAGGAAATCCTCACGACAGCGTCGCAACCGGTGCTGAGCCGGGAAGCTTTCGAGCTCAAGTTGAAACAATTCAAACAGGCCTTGGAACCGGTTTCGGCCTAGCTGCATAGCCGTGAAAAAATTACCTCCCATCATTCTGGCTTCCGGTTCTCCCCGGCGATCTTCGCTGATGCAACTGCTGAACGTGGATTTTACCGTGGTGGTTTCAAAAGCTGAGGAGTGCGAGGCAACGCACTACACTCCGCACGAGATCTGCCAACTGAATGCCCATCGGAAGGCTCGGGCGGTGGCTAAACATCATCCGGATTCCCTGGTGATCGGTGCCGATACCGAGGTGGCCTTGGATACCCAGATATTTGGCAAGCCCGAGAATAAAAAGAAGGCGGAAGAGATGCTGTTGCGGTTGCAGTCCCGAACCCATGAAGTGGTGACTGGAGTTTGCATTTTGCAGTTAAGAAACCATCAGGAGCGCCTGTTCACGGTCAGTACCCGGGTAAAGTTCCATCCGCTGACCTTAAAAGAGATAAAGGAATACCTTCAGCGTATCGATCCTTTGGATAAGGCAGGTGCCTATGCCATCCAAGAGCATGGTGAACTGCTCGTGGAATCAATCAACGGTTCGCTCACCAATGTGGTGGGCTTGCCGGTGGAAGCGTTAAGGGAAGAACTGCGCAAATGGTGAGACCTCCAAGGGGAGCAAAATGAGGGGCGGAGCTGCCTGTCATCAAGCCAGTTTCAGGTGGCAATTCAGTCGGCAGCGGAGGGGGGCAATTTTTGCAAACTCCTGATTTTCAGCACTCAAGCGGTGAAAATTGCCGTGGGAATGATGCGACATTGTTTGACATCGGGAGGGGAAACTGGCATTTAACGAACCCGTGATTCGCACATGCTCTACCATTGCTTTGGGCGGTTTCGGGATCGATTCCCGACCTATGCAGGGCCAGAGCCATAATGTTGTTCAAATAGAGGGGCGCTCACGCTGAACATGTCCACTCACCCGCCAGAGGAAGAGTATAAGTATTGGGCGTTTATCAGCTACAGCCATGCCGACCAAAATTGGGCGGATTGGCTGCATAAGTCGTTGGAAACCTATGGAGTTCCGAAAGTTCTGGTGGGACGCACTTCCAAAGTAGGCGTGGTTCCGAAGCGGGCCTATCCCATTTTCCGTGACCGTGATGAGTTGCCGAGTTCGGCCGACTTGGGTGAAAAACTCACCCAGGCGCTCATGCAGTCACGATTCCTGATCGTGGTTTGCTCTCCTCGCGCGGTGGCTTCCCGCTGGGTGAATGAGGAGATCAAGTCCTTCAAATCCATTGGCCGTGAAGACCGGGTGCTATGTCTCATCGTGGATGGTGAGCCTTATGCTTCCGAACATCCCGAGCTGGGCTTGGAAGAGTGTTTTCCGGAACCGGTTCGTTACAAGGTAGATGCCAACAAGCGCATCACCGAGGAGCGTACGGAACCGATCGCGGCTGATGCACGTCGCGGCAAGGATGGTCGTGAGAATGCGAAGCTGAAGCTGCTCGCCGGTATGTTCGGCGTGAACTTCAGCGACCTGAAGCAGCGTGATGCGGAGCGGCGGCATCGCCGGATGAAGCTGGCGCTGGTAGTGGTCATGCTCGTCATGTGCGGTTTCTTGGTGCTGGCCGGTCAGGCGATTTTGGCGAGGAAGGAAGCTGAGGGCGCCCAAGCTTCGGCCGAGCGGCAAAAAGAGGAAGCGCTGATCCAGAAGCAGAAGGCCGACAAAGCGCGAGCGGTGGCTGAAGTAGCCAAGAAGGAAGCTGAAGAGGCAAAGAACAAGGCGGTAGAGGCGTTGGTGAGTGAAGCTGAGCAACGCAAACTTGCTGATGCAGCGAAGGAAAGTGCCACCAAGTCGGCTGAGGAGGCCAAGCTTCAGGCAGCAGCGGCTATCCAAGCCCGTGGTGAGGAAGCAAACGCCCGGAGAGACGCTGAAAAGGCGAAGCAGGCTGCTGTGGATGCCGCGAAATTGGCTGATAAGGCACGTGAAGCGGCTGAACAGAGTGAGCGCAGGGTGTCCAGGGCGCTGTCAGTTTCCTATTTCGTAGAGGCCAGTCGCTTGATCGGGGATAGCCGTCAGCCGCAAGGCATGGCCTATCTGTCGCGTTCACTAAACCTCAGTGCGGACAATGCCTCGGCCCAGGCCAGAGTGCTTTCTTTGTTGGCCAATCGCAACTGGCCTTTGCCACGGCATGAAACCTTGAAGCATGAAGCTTCCGTGGTCATGACCCGGTTCAGTCCGGATGCCAAGACCTTGTTGACCGTAGCGGGCAATGAAGTGCGTGTGTGGGAAGCTGGCACGACGAATCTGGTTAAAGTGTTGAAACACTCCAAACAGGTGCGCTTCGCACAATTTAGTCCGACGAAACCGCTGATCCTGACCGCTTCGGATGACAAGACGGCTCAGCTCTGGAATGCCGCGACAGGTCAAAAGCAGGGTCCGGCGATGGAGCATGCGGATTGGGTCTATGCCGCTGACTTTAGCGCCGATGGCAAGCTGATCATCACCGCTTCCCATGACAAGACGGCCCGGGTTTGGAATGCGGAGACCAGCCAGTTGGTTACCGATTTGCCCAAACAGACTGGCTCGATCCGGTGGGCTACCTTGAGCAATGATGGCAAGCTGGCGATAACTACTTCCGATAGCACGGCGCAAGTTTGGGATGCGGCCAAGGGACAGCCAATGGGGCCGCCGCTCACTCATGAAGGAGGCGTCTATTATGCCTCTTTTAGCCCGGATTCAAAGTTTGTGGCGACGGCCTCAGGGGATAAGACGGCGAAAATCTGGGGCATGGGCAGCACCAATGCGGCCCCACAAATCCTAAAGCATAATGATTGGGTGAACCAGGTGAAGTTCACGCCAGATGGCCATCATGTAGTGACTTGTTCCAGTGACGGGACGGCCAAAGTTTGGGAAGTGCCTACTGGTAAACAGATCGGTCAGACCATCCAGCACGCGGCTGCTATCAATATGGTGGCCATCAGCCCGAACGTCCGCATGATAGCGACGGCCTCGGCAGATCGGACCGCCCGGTTGTGGGATTTGAAGACTGGTTTGCCCTTGAGCGAACCCATGGAGTTGAATGGTGAAGTGAAGTGGGTGGATTTTAGCCCGGACGGTTTGTGGGTAAGTGTGGCGGGAGGAGAAGCAGGCAATGGGGCCACTCGCGTGTGGAGTGCCGTGGAACGCCGACCACTGTCGTTGGCCCTCAATCACGATACCCAGATTTTTCAGGCAGCATTCAATCGAGCGGGAGATCGCGTGCTCACCGTAGCTGATGACCGCACGGTCCGCGTGTGGGATGCTACTACAGGGCAGTTGGTGGGCACGCCACTTAAGCATGATTACCGCGTTACCACAGCTATTTTTAGTCCCGATGGCCGTTTCGTGGCGACGGCTGCAGACCGCTATGCGCGGGTTTGGAAGACGGATACGGGCGAATCGGTAGGACAGCCAGTGACGCATGACCGGCAGGTCAACACTCTGGCCTTCCGGCAGGATGGCTCGGTGTTATTGACGGCATCTGAAGATGGCACGGCCAAGCTTTGGAATACTGCTGACGGAAAACAGCTCGGAGCTGCCATGGCCCATGATCGTGCTGTCCGCATGGCTTCGTTCAGTTCGGATGGCAAGATGGTGCTCACTGCTTCGGCTGATAAGACGGCCAAGGTGTGGAACGCCACCACTGGGCAGGCGCTCGGTCCCGTATTCACTCATAAAGGCGAAATTCGCTCGGCGGTTTTCAGTCCCGATGGCCGCATGGTGGCAACTGCCTCGGATGACAAGACAGCCCGAGTTTGGTTGACCGCCAATGGTGAGGCTTTGACCCCCGAACTGCGGCATGATGCCGTCGTGAATGCGGTGGCATTCAGCACCAAGCAACGGTTCGTCGTGACCGTCTCGGATGACAAGACGGCCCGAGTCTGGACCGCTGATACAGGCAAACCGGCGTCTGAACCGCTGCGGCATGATGCCGAAGTTCGCGCGGTCAGTTTCAGTGCGAACGGAGATTTTTTAGTGACCGTTTCCAAATCCAACTCGGCCATGGTGTGGGATACAGCGAGCTGGAAGCCGGTGGCTGAACCGTTGCGACATGACGGTCTGGTGCGAGATGCCGGGTTCAGCAGTGATGGGCGTTTCATCGTGACCGCGTCGGAAGACAAGACGGCACGCCTGTGGCTCGTGGCCTTGCCCGGCACGGTTCCTGAGTGGTTCCGCCAGCTCACCGAAGGCGTGGCGGGTTATCAATTGGGTGAAGATGGTGGTGCGAATTCCCTGACGGACTCTTTCGTCAATCTGGCCGTAGTGAAACAGGCAGTCAAAGAAGCTCCGAAGGATGATGTGTTCGCCGAGTGGGCGAAGTGGTATCTGGCCGAACCGGTGGATCGTGCGGTGATGGCCTTTACCCAGCTTCCGACTAAAGATTATCTGGCCCAGCGGCTGGCGGCGGATGACTCGGCTATCGACAGTGTGCTGCTTATCCAGCCGAACAATGCCTTGGCGTTGGCACGGCACGGCAAAGGGTTGAAGGATTCTGCCGCAGCGGATTACTTTACTGGCCTTGCGGTCCGTTATGAACCGCAGAATCCCGAGGTGCTCTGGTTGCGCGCAGGTTATCTGCAGAGTGCCAATCAGTTCGAGCCCGCTTATGAACTGATGAACAAGGCCATGGCCCTTGATCCGCGGGCGGCCGCAGGTATCGGTGCCGAAGGTGCGGAGGTCAATCTTCGGAATCGTGACAACAATGCATCACGCGGATGGTTGCCGAAGGGCTGGGCGGATCGCAATCGCACCATCGCGATGTCGGTGGAATATACGAAACTGCCGGAAGGGCCTACTGCCGGCACCTCTGCTTTAGGGATCAAGACCACGGGCAGCGTCTCTGTTCAAAGCCAGTTGGCGGGGCCGCGTTTTGTGGTTCGCAACCGGGAAAAGCAAACCATCCGTATCTGGGCCAAGTCCGACAAACGTACGGATTTTCTGCTTTCGGCCCGTTCATTCCTAGATCCGGCGGAACGTAGTTTTGACCAGCAGATCCGGCCTACCGATAAGTGGCAGGAGTTCAAGGTGATCGTTTCACCGGCGAAAGATTTTGCGGGAGAAGTCCTCATTCTGGTGCCTGGTGATGGTTCCGTGCAGATCGGGAACATCCAGGTGAGCAAGGAATAAGGCTGCGGTTTATTTGACGCCTGAGGGGACCTCCCGTAGCTTCCAGCCGTGGTCCAAACACCATCCGCTCATTCCGCACGCAATTCATTCTTCCGGCTGCCCGGCCGGATGATCCGGCTTTATCTGGACTTGGTAGGGCGGGCGATCATCGGTTTTGCTGACACGGCCCGGGGATTGGGTGCGTTTGCGTTGATCACCTTGGGCACCACCCTCTCCAAGTTTGGTTTCGCCCGCGCCGTCATCCGTCCACTCATCCTCACCCAGATTTACGAATCGGGCCTCAGGCTGCTGCCGATGATCGCATTTTTGGGTGTGGCGTTGGGATTCGTCATCATTGGCCAGACGGTGGCCTTGCTGACCAGCGTGGGCGCCCAAGGATTTACCGGTCCAGTGATGGTAGCCGTAGTGGTGCGTGAGTTAGGTCCATTGACGACCGCCCTGATCGTGCTGGCGCGGGTGGGTACCACGACGGTTATCGAGTTGGGAATGTCACGCGCCACGGGAGAGATCGAGGCTTTGGAAGCTTTGGGAATTGATCCAATTCATCTGCTGGTGGTGCCACGCGTCATTGGCCAGGCGGTGGCGATTTTCGCGTTGACCATCTACCTCATCTTGATCGCGCTGATCAGCGGGTATGCTTTTGTGATGGTGCAAAATGTGCCGTTGACGCCGGCGGCGTATGCCGAGCAGATCGCCATGGCGCTGACCTGGCAGGATTTTATGCTGGTTGCCCTCAAGACGCTTTCATTTGGAGCGATCATCGCCGTGGTCACCTGCTATCAGGGATTGGCCCAGCCACTGCGACTGGAACAGGTCGCCCAGGCAACTTCCAAGGCGGTGGTTGCAGGTACAATCGGGTGTGTTTTGGTGGATGCCATCTTTATCACACTGTTTTTATTCGTCTGAACCATGGCTGACACCAAACCTCAAAAAGAATCGCCGGTTTGTGTGAAGCTGGAGTCCGCCGATCTGGGGTTGGAAGGCCGCGGAGATGAACCTTTGTTGAAAGCGGTCAACCTGCAGGTGAACACGGGTGAGTTCTGGGTGGTAGGCGGGATGCATCGGAGCGGCAAGAGCACGCTGCTGGCTTCGGTGGCGATGTTACAGAAGCCGTTGACGGGCAAGGTTGAAGTGTTCGGTGTCGACCCTTGGAAAGTGGACGAGACGAACTTGATGAAGCAGCGTTTGCGGGTGGGGTTGGTGTTTGAGGCGGGCGCACGTTTGTTGCACAAGCTGACCGTCGCGGAGAACGTGGCTCTGCCGGTGTGCTATCATAAGGACTGCCGGATCGAAGAGGCGCACGAACGGGTGGCCGAGCTCTTGAAGTTCGCGGGGGTTGAAGATATGGCGCGGCAATTGCCCGGGGGGTTGACGCGCACTTACCGGCAGCGGGCGAGTCTCGCCCGAGCCTTGGCGATGTCGCCTGAGTTGCTTTTGCTGGACAATCCGCTCGCAGGTGTGGATTTCAGTGAGCGGACATGGTGGCAGGAAACCGTCACGGCTCTATGGCGCGGGCATCCGATCGTGGGTGGCAAACCGATGACGATCATGGTCGTCACCAATCATGTGACTCCGTGGGTAGCGGCTGACCGGCATTTTGCTTTGTTGCATGGCAACGCCTGGCGGCCGATCGGCGGCATGGCGGAATTGCAGGCCAGCGGCGAAACGTCGTTACGTGATGTGATGGATGAAAAATTAAGTGGCTGATTAATCTTATGGCATTGCAGGATCTAACTCCGCGGTTGCGCACCCGTTTGAGCCGTCTCGAATGGACGGTGGGCCTTTTTGTCGCACTGGCCACGTTGCTGCTGTTGACGGGCTTTGCCCTTTATTTTCGGAACACGGCGGAGAAACGCGGATGGTTCAAGACCAAGGTGAAGTATTTCACCTTCGTCAGTTCGGCGGCGGGGCTAAAGGTGGGCGATCCAGTCAAACTGATGGGATTTGAAGCGGGGAAAATCACGGATATCCGGGCCCAGCCACCAGAGGACTCATGGTTCAATGTCTATGTGGAGTTTGAGGTGATGGAACCGCATTTCGGCTATCTGTGGACGACGGGTTCGGTGGCAAAAGTGACGGACAATGGCTTTCTGGGAAATCGTTTCATTGAGGTCACCAAAGGCACAGGCGGCACGGCGACTTACCAGGACAAGCAGGTCACCAACTGGTTCTTCGGACAACGGGTCAAGACGGTAGCCACGGCAAAATGGAATCCAGATGCCCTAGGCAAAGATAAAGGCGCTTATGAACCCATGAAATCGGATTCGAAGTATTGGCTGCCAGTGGAAGAGTCTCCCGCCATCAATGCCCGCTTGGAGAAACTGGCGCAGCAGGTGGAGGATGCTTTGCCAAATATTTTAAATCTGACGAATCAACTCGCCTCTACGCTGAACAGCAGCAGTGCGGCGATGTCGAACGCGAACCATATCATCGTGGATATCCGCCCCGTGGCCTCAAACATCGTCTTCATTTCGGAGAATCTGAAGAATCCGAAGGGTTCACTGGGCGAATGGCTTATCCCGACGAACCTTACCAGCGAACTGGAACTGACGATCACGGCGGCCAAGCATACGCTGACCAATGCCAGCCAGACCATGCTGCAGTTAGACAAGACGCTGGTGACGGCGAATGGAACGGTGGGCTCGGTCAACCAGATCGTGACCAACGCGAATGATCACGTGGCCTTGCTGGTTTCCAACCTGAATGTCTCGCTGACACATCTGGCATCCATCACCAGCAATCTGAATGCTCAGGTGCAGGCGAACACGAATATTCTCTCGGAGATTTCCTCCACGGTGACGAATGCGGATGTGATGCTGCAAGGGTTAAGGAAACACTGGTTCTTGCGCGGAGCTTTTAAGGAAGAGAAGCCGAAAGTGGAGAAAGCGAAGGGGACGAATGCGCCGACACGGGCGCCTTTGATACCGCGGCAACAGCAGCAGAGACGGTAAGCGAGCGATTTATTATTTCGCCCAGATCGGTTTTTCCGTCGCGAATGTCACGCGTTTGTGCGTCAGCGGATGCTTGAAGCTGAGTTTCCACGCGTGGAGGCAGAGAGGTTGGTCTTCGACTGTGATGGTTTGGACATCGCCGAGTTTCTTGCCGGGGAGATAGACTTGATCACCGCAAATGGGGAAGCCGAGTTCCCAGAGGTGGACGCGGATCTGGTTGGTGCGACCGGTCAGGGGACGGGCTTCCAGCAGTGAGGTGCCATCGGCGAGACGGGCGAGCGTTTTAAATTCCGTGCGCGAGGGCAGGCCGTTGGCTTCATCCACTTCGCGATTGCCGACTTCACCGGGCTCGGTGCTGATCGGGGCATCGCAGAAGAAAGCATCTTCTGCGGGACGGCCGAGGGCTTTGACGAGGTAGATCTTCTCCACTTCACCGCGGGCGAATTGCGGCTGGAGCTTGCCGGCGAAATGGCGCGTGCGGGTGAAGACCACCACGCCGCTGGTGTTGGCATCGAGGCGATGGCCGGGGCGCGGCTTCTGTGGATGGTAAACCGTGTGCAGGATGGATTGCAGTGTGTTGCGATTGTAGCGGCCGCTGGGATGCAAGGGCAGGGGCGCGGGCTTTTCCAGCACGATGATGGCCTCATCTTCATGCAAGATGCGGATGTCGGCATTCACGTCTGGTTCTGTGATGGCGGGCAACAGGTGCAGGTAGCGTTCACCGGTGCGGACGATGTGTTCCGCCGTCACAGGCAGGCGCAGGTGGTTCAGGATGCGGCCTTGGGAGAGCGCGCCGCGCCATTCTTCACGCGAAATGTGATCGAGGATGGTGCAGAGAAAATCGAGAACGGTCAGGCCATCGCAAGTGACCGGCACGCTGACGGGGCGGTAATTATCGTAGGCGATGCTGCCGGGGAGTGGAGTGACGGCCTTGCGAATGGCGGCGTGGCGCTGCGCGATGTTCTCCGCCATCTGCTGCTCGCTGGTCTTGAAGCAGTAGGGGCAGGATTTGGACGGCACATAGCGCGCATCTTCCTGGTCGGCCTCGGTGAGGGGCGTGAGGCAGTTGAAGCATTGCGTGGAATCCGTCTCGCGCAAGGCGGGGTCCACGCCCACACGCTGATCGAAGACGAAGCATTCACCGTCGTAATGTTCGCCGCCACATTCCTCGAAGTATTTCAGAATGCCGCCATCGAGCTGATAAATCTTCGAGAAGCCTTCGCGCTCCATGAAGGGACCGGCCTTCTCACAGCGGATGCCGCCGGTGCAGAACATGACGATGGGCTGCTCCTTCATACTGGCGGGAAGCTGACGCACGGCATCGGGGAACTGGCGGAACTGGTCGATGCCGATGGGCAGGGCGTTGCGGAAGGTGCCGAGCTTCACTTCGTAATCATTGCGCGTATCGAGCAAGGTCACGGGACGGCCTTCATCCAGCCATTGCTTCAACTCTTTCGCGGCGAGCTTGGGTGAGGTGCGGCGGGCGGGATTGATGCCCTCGACTCCGAAGGCGATGATCTCCTTCTTGATGCGCACGAGCATCCGGGAGAAGGGTTGCTGCTCGCTCTCGCTGTATTTCGGGGTGAGCTTTTCCAGACCGGGAATGGCACGCAGGCTGATGACGAGTTCATCGATATCCGCACGGGCACCGGCGACGAACATGTTGATGCCTTCCGTGCTGAGCAGAATGGTGCCTTTGAGCCCACAGGCATCGCATTGGGTACGGAGCTTTTCCCGTAACGACTTGAGATCGCTGAGTTCGGCAAACTGATACGTCGAAATGTTCGTGATAACGGCCATTTTTACAGGGTGGAGATAATGGCGGGATGGGGAGAGGAGGCAAGGAATAAGGAGGGTAAAAGTGGGGTGTGCCACCAAGGAGAGTCATTGTTCTACCATAAATGAACTGATGGGGCCTTGATGCCTGCTTCCTTGCAAACACTAGAGAAAATGGTCAAAATCTCCATACGTGTGCTATCCATCCATTGGGCAGTGTCATGCATCCTGCTGTGTCCCTCTTGCTTGGAGACTAAATAGCGATCTCGTATCGCTCGAAGAAGGCTTACAATGGCGTCCATTTTTTCTCTCCAACATGGATTGGACAAATAAGTTTTACCTTTGGCTTTCGCAACTAATCGATTTTGTCTGTCATACAGGCTGCCCGTATTGATTGCAGTAATGGTATCTTTGACTGCTGTGTCGAAGTTATCTAGTAGCTCGCGTTCGCGTAAGAATTGGTCTTGGAATGCGGGCCTATCTAAGCAGGTAGCGAAGAAAGCGATTAGTTCAATATCGCGCTTATTCTCCTTGTGGCCAGATTTGGATGGTCGTTCGATTTCCCATAGAGCAGCTTGCTCGGAATGCTCCTTCCATTTGGAAAGCATCTTGGCCTCATAAGTTGTCGGGTCGTTATCAATAAATTTGGCGCAACTTTGGCAGAGCCAAATTCCGTTTTCTATCGATACTACATCCAGTGGCAACGAAAGCATGCTGCCACGAGGACCTTTAGCAGAGGCAGCAATTATGTGAGCTGCAACCCCGATGCTCATACTTTTGTTCTTTGTGCTGGAACGTGGGCCGATAGTAAGTTTTCTGCAGTTTGGATTGGAGCAACGGTATCCTACTCTTTTAGCCAACTCGTCTTTCGTTTTCTTATTAAATTCCTTTCTCATGTGTTGCTTGCTTCGTTGGTTAAATTGGTTTCTGGTCTGCGTTGAGAATCACTTGCTAGTGACAATCTCTTCAAGCCGATAAAACCGTCTATCGAAGCGGTCGGCTTCGGGGTCGATGAATTCGGCGTTGGGGGTGGTGGTGTTGATTTCGCCGATAGGGTCCCAGGTCAGGAAATCGGTGGTGGCCATGACGCGGTAGCGTGTTCCGGCAAGGCCGGCGATGCTCAGGCGGCCGGGCTTCTTGGGGGAGACTTTCAGCAGGGTGACTTGTTGGTGGGGAAGGGCGGTTGGTTCGCTTGAAGGGGCGGGTGTGGAGAGGCGTGGAGGGTTGGCGGCGATGGCGCGGGCGATCGAGGCTTGGATCGGTCCCACGGGGACGAGAGCGATGCCGTAGGCTTTCTTCAGCGCAGGACTGTTGTAGCTGGCGGTCAGATTGCCTTGCTCATCGGCTTCATAGAGCGAGCTGCCGGAGGCGATGTAGTAGTGTTTGGTTTCGGCCACGTAGATCACGCCGTGGATGCCTTCTTTGCCGCCCATGCCGAGATTGATAAAGGTGCGGATGTATTCGCCGGTCTTGATATCGAACTCTACAATCGTCGGCTCCAGACCGTTGGCGACGAAGAGATTGCCGTTATGGCCGAGGGTCAGCCCGACGGGACGGTTGAGGTGGGGGCTTTTATTGATGAAGCGATCCCCAGCGGCGGCATCGGCCTTAAGGTCGTAGCGCATGATGCTGCGTTGGAAGTATTCGGCGGCATAGAGGACGTCGCCACTGGCCGCGAGACCGACGAAGTTGTAGCGATTGCGATACTGCTCGGGAGCTTCCACTTGGCCGCTGGTGGGATTGATGCGGTAGATGACGCGGTCGGTATCGCCCGCGGCCCAGATCTTTCCCTGCCCGGCGACGAGGATGCCGGGACCGAATCGGCCAATGGATTCCGTGACATCAGTCATCTGCGTGGAGTCCTTGCCGGGAACGAGTTTCACGAGATTCTTTTTCCCGCCGTGGAGGCCCACGTAGATCTCGCCGGAGTCGCCGACGGTGATGCCGCGCGGTTGGGAGCCTTTCGGCAATTGCGCGATCTCGGTCCAGCTTCCGGTAGTGAGGTCGAAGCGGACGACGTTGTCGCTGTCGTAACCGGCGATAACGACGGAGGGGCCCGCGGCGAAGGTGGAGGTGGAGAGGCAGAGAAGCAGGCCGACCAGAACGAGGCGGATGGCAATTGTTGATTTCCTCAAGCTCATGGCGGTTTTCACTTGGAAGAGGAAGAAGTTGATTCATCAAGCAACGCCGCGACTTGCTCTTCGAGTGCTGAATGAGTTTGGGTGAAGCGCAGGTTGCCGCGCTTATCCACTAGCCACGTGGTGGGAATGCTGAAAATGCCGTAACGGGTGGCAAACTGATTCTCCCAACCTTTTCCGTCGAAATACTGCGGCCAAGGCAACGCCTTTTCTTTGATAAGTTTTTTGAGAGAACTCTCTTTTTCATCGAGCGAGATCGCGATGATCTCGAATCCTTTGGGGTTGAGCTTTTCGTAAACCGCTTTGAGCTCTGGTATCTGCCCGATGCAGGGTCCGCAATCCGTGGACCAGAACTCGACCATCACCACTTTGCCTTTGAGTTTGGCCAAATCGACTTCACGGCCATCCAGCGCGGTGAACTTGAGGTCGAGCGGGTGGCCGATCTGATAGGGCTTTGTCCCTTTAAGAATATGGTCCGCCAAGGTTTTGGCACCGGCTGGCGCTCCGGGTGCGTTAGCTATTTCAGTGGCCAACTCTTTTTGAAGTTCTCCTTTGGACCGTTGGGCTACGGCAACGAGCAGGGTGTAGATAAAAGGACTGGAAGGAAACTGTTTCAGGACCATGCGAGAGCTTTCGATCATGGAAAGTTCAAACTCATCACGAAGCTTGCTTAGACCTTCGGTGAAGAGGCGCATGCCGATTTTCTTGAAGAAGACAGCGTTTCCAGAATACAGCAACACTTGGACACGGTTGTCCTCCGGAATGCTCTTATCGGCCAGAACTTGAGCAACGTAGGCCGTGATCTGTTTCTCAGCCTCGGTGTCGCCGGCGGCTACCGCATGGCTCAAGGCATGGACCACCGAAATTCGGGCGTCGCCGACATTCTCGTTCGTGGGGAAACGCACAAGGAATTCGCGGGCTTTATCCGCAAACGACCGAGCTGATTGACGGACCTGTTTTTGAAATTCGACAACCTGATCGGGAGTGGGAGGTTGTTTGCGCCAATCTGTAGGCGCTCTCAACGTGGCATGCATTTTCTCCACCTCTACCCATGCTTTGGCCGGGTCATCGGGCAGACTGAGTTGCGGTTTCTCCTGTGCTGGCAAGGGTGCTTGAGTAAGGAGCAACGCAATGAGAGGCAGGATTCTGAGGAGAGATGTCATAGGATGACGAGTCCCGGTTTGGTGGAGGAAATAAGTGAACAGATTTCCTAACGGAATTTCTGGTTTGGATAGGGGGAATCTCACTTGAGGATATGGGTAGCCCAAGCGGTTGCGTTTGGCAATTGGGGAATTGATGGGGAAAGCGGTTTTCGTGTCTTGATGCGAAGCTGTGCCGCATTTGTTATTGGACGTTGCTGTGGCCGAGACGGCCACGCTCCACCAGGGGGCTACGAACTGAGGGCGGTGCGGGTGCGGGTGACTAATGATGTATCGGCGGAGGCGGAGCCCTTGAGCCAGAAGACGCTGGCGGCGAGGTAGCGGTCACGCAGAGCGGGCGTGAGGTTATAGTAATCTTCCAGCACGGCGGAGCTGAATTTGTAGTCGTGGGAGTCGGTGCCTTTGAGATAGATGAGGCGTTGGGCGGCGTTGATGAAAGGGCGGGCATCCCCGGAGCTTTGCAACCAGCCGAGGGCTTTGCGGGCGGCGAGGAGTTTGTTCTTCGAGACGTCGGCAAAGATTTCGTTCAGGGCTTCTTCGCCCTTGGCTTTCATCGGTTCCGGTTCGAATTCATCGATGAAGATTCCTTTACCCGCGTCGGCGCGCTGACGGAAGAGCGGGATGAAGGCGGCGTTTTGCAGCAGGAGGAAACGGCGCGTCTCTTCGTTGAAGGTGTGTTGAAACGAGTAGTGAAGGGCGTTCGTGCTGGTGCAGGCATGGAGGCTGACGATGCCGGGACGGCGCATGAGCATTTCCCCGGCGCTTTGGAACAGGGCATCCCAGAGCGATTGCGGGCTGACGCCGCGATTAAGGAGTTTCACGACGAGGTCGCTGGTTTGTTCCCATGTGCCTTGGCGGAGCGCGGTCAGCAATTCCTTCGTGGCGTTCGCATCGAGCTGGCCGGTTTGCCAGCCGGGGCGGATCTCTTGAAGCAGCTTGAGATTGCGGCGGCCAGGGAGATCGGCTTCGGCATCGCGCTTGGCGGGGTTGCTGCCTTCGTGTTCGAGCAATGCGTAAGCGAGGGAGCGCAGGACGGGTTCGGCGTGTTGCCAGCCGATGTTTTGCAACGTGCGCCAACTGTTGGCGACGTAGATGGCCTTGTGCCCGATGTCGCGGAAGTCGCGAGCGCCATAGCGGCAGAGACGGTCGAAGAGTTCTTGCGCACCGGCGGAACGGGCGAGGGCGGCAACGGCGGCATCGGCCTTGGCTTCATCCCAATCATCCATCGCAGCGGTGAAAGTTGCGGCAGCTTTATCAGCACTCGGCACGAGCTTTTCCTCCACGGCGCTCATGGTCCAGTTGCCTTCCTGCACGTCGCGCGTTTGCGAGGACTTGAACTGATCCAGCGCCCAGAAGATGGGGAGCCAGCGATCGGAGTCGGGCGAGTTCTGGCTGGCGAGATGGGCGGAATTGATCACGAGCACGGCATGAAATTTGAAGCCCACGTGTCGCGGCTGGATATTGCGCACGCCAGCGAGCTGCAGCGCGGTGAGCACTTCACGATAGGTGGTGCCGCGTTTGATACGGGCGGCGATCGATTCGAGTAGTTCGCGGCGGGGAGTGTCTTCTACCAAGCGGACGAGCGGCTCGATCTCAGGACGGAACTGGACGAATTTGGTATCTGATTGGGCTTCGGCGGCGGAAACCGTGGGCAGATGGGAGAGGAAGCCGAGTTCGCCCAGGCCGATCAACGCACCGGAGGCGGCGGTAGTGTTCAAGAATGAACGTCGGGAGAGCGGTTTCATAGTTTGAATAGCCGAGAGCAACTGGCTTTGGGATGGCTTAATATGAACCGGTGAGGGCCAAGGGGCAAGGGGGATGATAAGTTAAGGCCATCCGGACAGCTCTGAATTTCAGCGACCGCTTATTTTCGGCTGCGGGTGGACTAGTGTTCCAGTTGGTTTATAGTCGGCCCAGTAAATGGAATCGGGTGAAGTCAGAAAAGTAGTCCGACCGACCGGCAAAGCTGACCGGGAGGAGGCTCGTGGAGCAGGCGGGTTGCTGGAGTGGGCGAACCGGTTTGCAGAGGATTTTGTTCCGGTCCGTTGCCGCGACAACGCAGAGCTTACACGTCGCGCGCGGCTGGTCATCAAGTTCTCCTTCTTGGGCCTCATTTCCGGCGCTTTATATGCAGCTTTCTTTTTGTTCGTGGAGCATTTCTTTGGGGCGGCCATCATTGTGGTTTGCAGTCTGGGCTTTATTTTGGTGCCGTTTACATTGAAGCGGACGGGGGCCTTGGATTTTTGCGGCAATGTCCTGGCGGGAATCATGACGGTGGGATTCACGGCGCTTTGCGGAGTGGAGGGTGGTATGCACGGGCATGCGCTGGCGTGGCTTGCGAGTGTGCCTTTGTGCGCTTTATTGCTCGTGGGCAAACACGCAGCCAAAATCTGGGTCATCGTCAGTTTCATGGCGAGCGCTGGTATGATTGCCTTGGGGCTTTTAGGGGTGGCATTGCCGAAGACCTATCCGCCGGAGTGGGATGGTTTGATCAGTGCGCTGGGCTATCTGGGGCTGATTCCGTTCATGTTTCTGCTGGGCATGAGCTTTGAGACGGGACGGGAAACGGCGTTTGGGAAGATGCAGGAGGCGCTGAAAGAATTGGAGGCGTCGAATAAGGAACTGCACCGTTTGAACGAGGAGAAGACGGAGTTCATGAGCATCGCGGCGCATGATCTGAAGAATCCGCTGACCATCATCATCGGCAATGCTGAGTTGATCCGCTCGGCGCGCAACCCGGGCAAGCTGCCCCAGTTGGTGGAGAACATACTGGTTTCCGGTACGCGGATGTATGATTTGATCAAGAATCTGCTGGATAACAATGCCATCGAGGAGGGCCGTTATCGTTTGAAGACCGAACGGTGCGATTTGGGAGCCTTGGTGGTGCGTTGCCTGGAGGCCAATTACTTCAACGCCACCCGCAAGGACATCGAACTGCAGCTCACCAAAGCAGACGAGGTCTGGATCAAGGTGGATGAGGAGGCGACGCTGCAAGTATTGGACAACTTGGTATCCAATGCGGTGAAGTACTCGCAGCTTAATACGATGGTGAAGGTGCAGGTAGCGGTGGAAGCTGGTCAGGCGACGGTGTCGGTAAGGGATGACGGGCCGGGTCTGAGTGTGGAGGATCAGAAGATGTTGTTCCGCAAATTCACGCGGTTGACGGCGAAACCGACGAATGGGGAATCTTCTAACGGCTTAGGGCTATCCATCGTGAAGCGGTTGGCGGAGGGGATGGGTGGCAGCATCGAGTGTCAGAGCGTCCTCGGGCAAGGGGCAACCTTCCGCTTGAAGCTGCCGCTGTGGGATAAAGAGCCTAGTCAAAAGAGGGAAGCGGTGTTGGAAGTGGCAGAATAGGAAGGGGTTGTGATGTGGGGCGCGGAGGTTCAGTTGGCGGGGGCACTGGAAGGGGCAGACAGCAAGATATTTCGCAAAATTTGTTGCTATTCTTGAAAAAGGGCTTAACGTGTCATCGTCTGATAGATCAGCTTGACACTTTCAAGGCATGGAAATCCTCAGGTGAACTCGGTTCAGTGATGATTTGAAACCCGGTGGTCGGGAACAGTCAGAGAAAGCTACGGTTATCTAGGACAGGATCATCATGAGTACCAAGTTGTTCGTAGGGAATCTTTCCTTCAACACCACAGAAAACGACCTGCAGGACGCTTTTGCGGCGCACGGCACGGTCATCGAAGCGAACCTGATGACGGACCGTATGACGGGTCGTCCGCGTGGTTTCGGTTTCGTAACGATGGGTTCTGCTGAAGAAGCGGAAAAGGCCATCCAAGCTTTGAACGGCGCTCCTTTGGACGGCCGTAACCTGACGGTCAACGTGGCTCGTCCGCGTGAAGAACGTCCTCCCGGTGGCGGCGGCGGCGGTGGTCGTCGTGGCTTCGGTGGTGGCGGCGGCGGCGGTGGATACGGTGGTGGTGGCGGCGAACGCCGTGGCGGTGGCGGTGGTGGTGGTCGCGACCGTTATTAAGCCGTAATCATTTCGGCAATTTTCATGCGGGGTTCGGGTTGGACCGGACCCCGCTTTTCATTTTTATTTTAGCTGCGCTTGTTCGTTTGGTCTGTAGGCGTTGCTGTGGGAGACCTCAGACCTTCATTTGGTTAGCTAGTTAGTAGATAGAGCAGAAGCGCAGTATGAACGATAAAGAACAGCATATAGAAGTAGAAGGCCGCATCATGACGGTGCTGGCCGGGACGATGTTCAAGGTGGAGTTGGACAACAAGCACATGATTTTGGCAACCATTTGCGGCAAGATGCGCAAGCGGTGGGTGCGGTTGACGGTCGGTGATCGCGTGAAGATGGAGATCTCGCCTTACGATTTGACCAAGGGCCGCATCACGTGGCGTTTGCGTTAAGCGGTTAGACGCATCATTTCAATTTAGGAAATCTTCCCAGGCTCAGGCCGGGGAAGATTTTTTTTGGCCGTGAAACAATCCAGCACGAGCAGACTTGTTCGCGGGCGGTGAGAGACGTAATACTTAGGGGATACGCATGAGTCGCCAGCACTTGATGATACTGTTAGCGCTGCTGCCCTTGACCATTCTCGGTCAGGTTGAGCCGCCGACCTATCGTGATTTCGACCAGACGCCCCATAACTACTGGCAGCATCCGCTGAAGGACCGGTTCACGCGTTTAAAAACGGATTTGGAAACCGGACGTTTGCCGCTGGATCGAACCAGCGAGAAAGCGTTTTTGGTCAGCCTGCTGAAGGCCCTGCACATACCGGCTTCGTCACAGATGCTGCTGTTTTCCACGACGAGCCTGCAACTGGGCCTGATCAACCCGGGCAATCCGCGAGCGCTCTATTTCAGTGATGATATCTATCTGGGCTATATCCCCGGAGGAAAGATCGAGATCGTTTCACTCGATCCGGAACTGGGCGGTATTTTTTACATCTTCGATATTCCCCGTGGCGAGCAGGCCATCAAGATTGAAAGGGCTACGCGCTGCATGAACTGTCATGCGGACGAGGAGACGCGGGAGGTGCCCGGCCTGCTGGTGAAGTCGGTGGTGCCGGGGCCGACGGGAGGCAGTCTGACGGCTTATCGCATCGCGCAGAACGGCCATCAGATTCCATTCAGTGAACGGTTTGGCGGATGGTATGTGACGGGGCAGCATGGCATCACGAATCACTGGGGGAATGTGATCGGACGGCTTTCTCCGCAAGGATTGAGCACGCAGAAGATTGAAGCGGGAAAACGTTTTGATTATGCGCGGTATCCGATGGCCTCGAGCGACATCCTGCCGCAATTATTGCATGAGCATCAGGCAGGTTTTGTGAATCGTGTGCTTGAGGCCGGTTATCGGGCACGGACGAGTTTATTTCTGGGGAAAGGGAAGTTGACGCCGGAAGCGGTCAGCGAGATGGATGAGCAAGCGAAGATGGTGGTGCGTTATCTTCTGTTCGCAGATGAAGTTCCGTTGCCAGCGGGCGGGGTGGAAGGTGAGGCCGACTACAAACGCGACTTCATCAACCAAGCTCGCAAAGTGGGCGGCGTTTCGCTACGCGATTTGGACCTGACCACGCGCCTCTTCAAACACCGTTGCAGTTACATGATCTACAGCCCGGTGTTTCAAGGGTTGGTTCCGGAAATGAAGCAGCGCATCTATCGCCGATTAAATGAAGCGTTGAGCGTGGACAAAGCGGACAAGGAATATGCCTATCTACCGGCGTCGGAAAAACAGGTCATCCGGCAGATCTTGAAACAGACGCTGACGGATCTGCCGAAAGGGTGGTAATAAAAAAAGCGCCCATGCCAGAGGCATGAGCGCTTTGTAGAAAAGGTAAAAGCTTACTTCGCGGCTTGGGTCTTTTCACCAGCCTGGTTCCAACCGGAGATGCCGGCGGAGAGGTGCTTCACGTTCTTGTAGCCGAGCTTCTCAGCATCCGTGGCGGCTGCCTTATAAGCATTGCACTTGGGTCCGCCGCAGTAAGCGACGATCAAGGCGTTCTTGTCCTTCGGCAGGACGGTGGCCAGATCACCCTTTTTGGCAGAGTAATCAATCGCGCCCGGGATGTGACCCTTCTTGTAGGAATCAGCTCCGTTCACGTCGATGACGGTGACTTCTTTGGCAGCGATCTTGGCTTTCAGCTCAGTGATGCTGATGTCTTGGAATTCACCAGCGTAGGCACTGATGGCGAATACTGCGGCAGCGGCGATTGCGAGGAACTTCTTCATTGTTTAGCTTGGGTTTTGTTTTTTGGTTTAACTTGCCTCTACGGGAGGCAAATCCGGGAATCACCATCCGTCTGGCACCCGGCGGGCATTAATGCCTGCCAGTATGAAGGCTCCAGACGCCTGTTTATTCCCTATGGATTTGTCTATTAGATACCAGAGCTACCGGATTTGTTCAAGTTTCGTTATTGAAACGTTTTCTGAAGCTGCAGCGGACCGGGACGACTAGATCTTTACCTTGAATTCGGAATCCTGTTTTAGGGAGAGACAGAAGGCGGACATGAGCTCGGGAATTTGCTCCAAGTCCTTGAGGTTTACCATCTCCACGGGGGAATGCATGTACCTGTTGGGCAGGCTGATAAGCGCGCTGGGGATGCCGCCGCGGGTCCAGAAAATGACGTCCGTATCGGTGCCGCTGCTGGCGGAAACGGCCTCATGCTGGACCTTGATCTTCTTCGCGGCAGCCACCTTTTCCAGTTGAGCGACCACTTCGGGGTGATTCGGCCCGCCATGGGTGAGGGCAGGGCCTTTGCCCAGTTTGATGTCGCCGTGGGTGATCTGGCTGACGGTGGGGTAATCTGTGGCGTGGGTCACATCCACTACTATAGCCACGTCGGGCTTGAGGGTGTAGGCGATCTGGCGGGCGCCGAGCAGGCCGATCTCTTCCATGATGTTGGAGACGGCGAGCACCTCGCATTTCAATTTGTTACGGACGCCATGCAACATGCGGAGGGCTTCAGCGACGGCGAACGTGCCGATGCGGTTGTCAAAGGCGCGGGCAATCGCCAAGTCATTGCGCAACAATTCGAACTCATCGTTCAACGTGATGGGGTCGCCGATCTGCACCAGCTTCTCTGCGTCCTTCTTGCTGTCTACGCCGATATCGATGAAGAGGTCGTCGATCTTCGGCATCTTGCGCTCGCCTTCCGTTTTGGTGAGGTGCGGAGCCACGTTACCAACGACGCCTTTTACGGGACCTTTCTTGGAATGAATGGTGAGGCGTTGCGCCTTGGTTATCGCGGGATCCACGCCGCCGATGCGCCGCACGTAGATGAAGCCATCTTTGCTGATGAAGTTCACCACCATGCCGATCTCATCCGCATGAGCCGCGAGCATCACGCGCGGACCGCCGCCACGATTCAGCACCGCCACGCAATTGCCGTAGGCATCGGAGAAGGTCTCGTCCGAAAACTCCTTCACGTAATCCAGCCAGACGCGTTGTCCCCGTGCTTCATGACCGGACGGGCTAGGGGTGTTGACCAAGGTTTCCAAAAATTTCAATGAGGCATCGCGCATGGAGAGACTTTGTGAAGTTTGGGACGGTTGAGGCAATGAAGAAATCAGGACTCGATCGGTTACGATGCGACTGGTGTATCCAAGGTTTCGCGTACGAGCCGGGCCAATTTGTGTGGCTGGTAAGGTTTTTGCAGGAAGGCGATGTCCGCTCGCAGCGGGGCATCCTTGGTGAACACATTGGCGCTGTAGCCGCTGGTGTATATGACTTTCAACTTGGGTTCATCAAGCAACAGTTTCTCGGCAAGATCCCGCCCGGTCATGCCTTCAGGCATCATCATATCCGTGAGGAGCAGCTTGATTTTGTAGCGGTGTTGTTGCCAGACGAGTAGTGCGGCGGGTCCGTGTTCAGCCTCCAGCACGGTGTAGCCGTAATGTTCCAGGATGCTACGGACGAGCATCCGCACGGAGTTCTCGTCCTCAACCAGCAGGATGGTTTCCGTGCCGCCCACAGCCGTGCGTTGCAGGAAATCTGTGTCGCTGGTGGTAGAGGGTTTGATGCTGGTGGGCAGATAAATATCGAACGTGGTTCCGATACCCACTGTGCTGTTCACGCGAATCCAGCCCTGATGCTGTTGGACGATGCCATACACGGTGGCCAGTCCAAGACCAGTTCCGGTGCCGACATCCTTCGTGGTGAAAAAGGGTTCGAAGATGCGGGGCAGGTTCTCCAGCGGAATGCCGCAGCCGGTATCGGTGACGCTGATGCGGACATGGATGCCCGCCTTGGCGTCTGGATTTAGGCGCAAATAATCTTCATCCACTTTTTCCGTGCAGGTGCGGATGGTGAGGCGGCCGCCTTTGGGCATGGCATCACGGGAATTCACCGTGAGGTTCACCAGCACTTGTTCGAGCATGCCGGAATCCGCATTCACCAGCGGCAACTGATCATGCAATTCCAATTCGAGTTTGATGTGCTCACCGAGGAGGCGATGCAGCATGCGGGTGAGATTGCTCACCACATCATTCACATCCAGGTTCTTGAGCTGCATCACCTGCTTGCGACTGAAGGTGAGCAACTGGCGGGTCAGCTTGGCGGCGCGCTCGGCGGCCTGATCGATCTCCTTGGCAGTATCAATCGTGTGCGCGGGCAGGCGACGGTCGATGAGGAGCATGGAGGCGTGCCCTTGGATGACCGTGAGAAGATTGTTGAAATCATGCGCCATGCCGCCGGCCAGTTGCCCGATGGATTCCATCTTTTGCGACTGGCGCAACTGGGCCTCCAACAAGATGCGCTGGGAAATATCCGCGGCGTAACAATGCACGACCTGGCTTGCTTGAATGGGAAAGAACGACCAGGAGATGGTGCGCACGCCGTAGGGGACTTCGAGCCGCCAGCGAGGCAAGCCGGTCTCCAGGCACTTTTGTACAATCTCCTTGGTCTGCGCTGGCAGGATGCTTCCCGGTTGCTGCTGGCCAAGAGAGTG
This sequence comes from Chitinophaga pinensis, assembly GCA_943367715.1. GTDB lineage: Bacteria > Verrucomicrobiota > Verrucomicrobiia > Limisphaerales > JAEYXS01 > JAEYXS01. Next base: position 81,299 of record CALRJY020000011.1, read on the forward strand.
AGCCATCTGCACGGCTGCGTCATTGAAGTAGCTAAGTTCGCCCTCCTGTGAAAATTCAAAGACTGGATTCGGGTTGTGGCGAGGAAACGCGGCCAGTTTATGAATAGATAGCTCGGCCTCTTTCTGCGCGGTGATGTCCCGGACGACCCCGATCATCCGCAAGGCCTGGCCGGCTGTATCGCGATCCACATCCCCTTGTTGATGCACCCAGCGGACCAAACCATCCGGGCGAATGATGCGATGAACGATGTCATAGGGGCGACTATCGTTCATGGAAGCTTGGGCGGCGGCGACTACGGCCGCGTGATCAGCCGGATGGACGTGTTTGAAAAAGGTGCTCACTTTGCCGTCGAACTCCAAGGGGTTGAACCCAAAGATGCGGCAGGCTTCATCCGACCAGATCAGGTTGCCATCTGGTGAGGGATCGGACACCCAGCTTCCCACCTGGCCCACAGCTTGGGCCTTTTGCAAAAAGTATTGGCTCTCCCGCAAGGCTTGCTCGGATCTTTTGCGCTCTGAATTATCCGTGAATAGACCGAGCAGATGCAGTTTGCCTTCATACTCGAATGGCACAAAACGGCAGGAGATCCAAAACTGTGTGCCGAAGGAGGTCTGGAGATAAGTTTCGAGCTGTTGTTCCTGGCGGGTGGAAAGGGCGGTTTCGGCAGCGGACAGCATGCCGCTTTTCTTCCAGGATTCGAGTTCGCGAAAGTTTTGCCGGGATAGTTGTTCCACGGTGCCGCCGGTCATCTCGGCGATGGCGCGGTTGGCCGAGACTGCCTCACCGGTGGCGCGATATGTCACGATGCCCACAGGGGACGCCTTCAGCATCGTATCGTTAAAACGCAACGCCGCTTCGGCCCGCTCGCGATCACTCAGAGCGGGGCCGATTGGCATGGCATCGCTGCCATGAGATGAAGGGTGAGAACTCATCCGTCAGGCAGGACCGGGGGAAATTGGTGCTGCCTTAGGGCCTTACAGTAGGGTTATGGGATGGAAGCTCAATACGAAATATCAGAATCGGATAGATTTAGAAACGGGTCTAGCGCCTGACAAAGCCAGTTTATTGGCGACGTTTACCCGAACAAACACGGATCAGTAAGAATATACCCCAAAGCAGGGAATTCATCAGGACGATCTTAATGCCCGTGGTACTTAGATATCGCAGCGCAAAACCCATGTCTTTTGGGCTACGCTGGTGCAGTTCAAACCATTGCTGGCCGGAAATCCAAATGCCTACGGCCAGTCCAATTGCCAAATAGACCGGGATCAGATGGTTCATGTCTTAACGTAAGAAGGTCACTTCAATTTCTTCAACGTGCGGATGGCGGCTCGCGCTTCCTCGTCTTCATCGAAGGCAAGGTAGGCGACAAACTTGCGTCCGATGGTGGCGGCGGAGAAACCGCGCAAGTTAAGGTCGGCCGCCGCCAATGCTTGGGTGAGGCGTTGGCCTACGCCGGACTTGTCGGTTCCCTCGACACGCAACGCGTGCAGTGCTTCGGTGGGGACGAATCCGGCCAGATCAGCGGCGCGGGATTGCTTGACGCCTTTGATTGGCGCGATGAAGGCCACGCCGTGACCGGGCAGTTCCGGAGCGCGGCGGGCGAGGATGAATTCCAATTGGGCACCGCTGCCATTGAGGGCGGCCAGTTTCTCGGCCAGGCCAGCGGGACGGTCCTCGATGCTGGCGGCCCAGACCGAAGTTCTTTGAATGTTTAGGCTCATAGACGGCTCCGGGTAAGCTGTGGGATGAATTGCCGTCAATCTACTCTTCAGCGGTAGCGGCTGCACTAATTAAATTCCGCCTGACCGAAGCAACTTGCCGGTCCCGTGCCGGTTACTTTTTCCAGCCTTCCCTTTACACTATTAAACGGTGCCTTTAGTCTGAAGCGGTCGGTAGGGATGCGGTTCACAGGCATGAAAGAGTTGCTGGAAATAACGCTGCAGGGGAAGGATGCGGGAGTTTCACACGCCTCGCTTTACGCGGCGGCGTTGCTGCTGGTGCTCATCGGTTGGGGGGTAGCTACCATCGCTTTCTTTGTCGTTCGCCGCCTGGTGCAGGCCTTGAACGACTTCATCGTGGCCCGTTTCGGAGCGCAGGGCACGGGCGGGCGGCGTCTGCAGAGTACCGCACTGAAGGTCATTCCCCGGATCGTTTATTGGTTCCTCATCGTTTTCTTTGTCGCACTGGCCACGGAGATCCTCGGCTTACCCGTCTTTAGTTCCTGGCTGGCGCGGGTGATGAGTTTTCTGCCGATGTTCCTTACGTCGGTGCTGATCCTGTTTGGCGGCTTATGGTGCGGCATCTTCTTGCGTGACATGGTCACGCGGATGGCGGCCACGGCGCGGTTGCCTTATGCGGAGGTGCTGGGGCGTGTTTGCCAGTTCAGCGTGGTCATCGTTTCGATTGTCGTCGCAGTGGGACAGCTCGGTATCAATCTCTCTTTTCTCACTACTATCAGCGCGGTGTTACTGGCGGGGCCGTTGCTGGCGGGAGCGTTGGCTTTTGGTTTGGGGGCGCAGACGATGGTGCGGAACATTCTGGCCTGTCATTACACGCAGAAGCTGTATCGCGTGGGCAATGTGATCGAGATCGACGGGGTGCGGGGGACGATTGTGAAGATCACCGGCACTTTCGTGGTCATCGAGACGCATGACGGTCAGGTGGCGATACCGGCGCAGGAATTCACGGAGAAGCGGTCCATGCTGGTGAATAAAACGAACGGCAAATGAGCAGCCTGGAAGACATCGGCGAATTGTTTGCGCGGCGGCATCCGCACGATGCGGCGCGTCTGCTGGAGTCGTTGGACCCGGCGGTGGCAGCAGGGTGGATGGGGCAGGTGCCAGCAGCGGTGGCGGCGAGAGTGGCTCGTCGGCTTTCGCCCATTGCCGGGCGGGAAAGTTTGAAAGCGCTGGCACCAGGGAAGAGGGCTGAGGTCTTGGCCGAATTTCCTTCGCATCTGGGTGCGGCGGTATTGCGGCGGCTGCCGGAAGCGGAACGGATCAAGTCTTTGCAATTGATGGCGCAGGAAAAACGGCGGGGGTTGGAGTTGGTCCTGCATTATCCGGAAGGGACGGTTGGGGCATTGATGAATCCGAGCTATCTCGCCTTGCCGGATGACATGAGCATCGGTGAGGCCACGAAACGCATCCAGCGGGAGACGGATGATTTTTCCTTCTACGTGTTCATCATCAATCGCGGCCAGGTGCTGGTCGGTGTGGTGAGCATCCGGGATCTGTTGGCGCAGCCTTTGGACAAACCGATCTCGGCGGTGATGAGGGATTTAAGTTTCCGGCTTTCGGCGCTGACGGATTACCGTTCAGTTCTGAACAATCCTGATCTGCGGCGTTATAACGCGCTGCCGGTGACTACGGAAGACGGGCATTATCTGGGGGCGGTCACGGAGGAGACGCTGACTGAGCTGGCCGATGAAGAAGCGGCGGCGGGGCGCGAGACGGGAGGTTCAGCGGGCGCGGCCTTGGGCGAACTCTATCGTGTGGGATTATTTGGCATGCTGCACAGCATCGAGGCGCCGGTGGAGAGAAAACCTGCCGCTGGCAATAAAACAGAGGAGGCCTCATGAACGCCTCGTCTCCCATGCAGGTGAGCAGCCAGATGGTGCAACGGTTCGTGCAGCTTTTTCCGGAAGAAGCGGCGCATGAAGTGGAGCGGCTCAGTGTGGATGAGGCGCTGGATATCGTGGTGCAACTGGAAGTCACGGCAGCGGCCAATCTGTTGGATGGTGTTCTTCCCGAGTTTGCCTCGCATGTGCTGGACGCTTTGCCCATGGAGACAGTCACCAAGCTGGTGATGCGGATGGACCCGGTGCGGGCAGCAATGGCGATGCTGCGGCTGACGAATGAGAAGCAGCAGCAGATCTTGCAAACGCTGCCGCCGATGGTGACAGAGGAAATGCGCGAACTGATGGTGTATCCGGCAGATTCTGCTGGCGGTCTGATGGACCCGCGCGTGATGAGCTTTCGCAAGACGACGAAAGCGGGCGAAGCGCTGGATGCCATCCGGGCCTCACGTCAGACGAAGGTTTACGATGTATATCTGGTGGATGAGCAGGGGATATTGAACGGTTGCGCGGCCTTGCAGGACATCGCGCTGGCGGACCCGAAGACGGTGTTAGGCGAACTCGCCCGCAAGGTGCCAGGCAGTGTGCCGGCAGTGGAACCGGCGGCGGAGGTGGTGAGGCTCTTCGAGGAAAAGAAGCTTTCGAGTGTGCCGATCGTGGACTTTGAAGGGAAGCTGCTGGGCGTGGTCCGCTATGATGTTTTGCTGAGTGCGGCGCAGGAGGAGGCGGTGGAGGACTTGCAGTCCATGGTGGGTGTGAGCCCGGATGAGCGCGCGTTGTCCTCGCCGTTTTTCGCGGTGAAGAAACGGTTGCCGTGGTTGCAGATCAATTTGGGCACGGCATTTCTGGCGGCAGCGGTGGTCGGTCTGTTTGAAGAGACGATCGCGCAGGTGACGGCGCTGGCGGTGTTGTTGCCGGTGGTGGCCGGTCAGTCAGGGAATACGGGCGCGCAGGCTTTGGCGGTGGCCATCCGTGGTCTGACTTTGAAGGAGATCCGCATCAGCCAATGGCTCTTGCTGGTGCGGAAGGAAATGATCGCGGGTTTCATCAACGGCGTGGCGGTGGCGGTGGTGACGGGCTTGGGCGTGTGGGTGTGGAGCAAATCGATGGGTCTGGTGGCAGTCATCAGCAGCGCGATGGTGATGTCCATGACCATTGCCAGTGTGTCGGGAGCGTTGGTGCCGCTGATCTTGAAGGCGTGCAAACAGGATCCCGCGCAATCGTCTTCCATCATCCTGACCACGGTGACGGATGTGATGGGCTTTTTCAGCTTCCTCGGCCTGGCGAAGCTCTTCATGCATCTGCTGCCGAAAGATCCGCCGAAGCCAGAGGCGATGTTGGAAACGATCCGTTGGTGGATCGGTTAGACTCTTTGACGCGGACGCCTGCCCGTATTGGAGATAGATCAGCTTCGCAGTGCGCCCACGTAGCGATAGGTGTTGATGAGCACGCCGGTAGGAGTGGTCTTCGTGCTGACGAAAGCGAGTTCGCGCGCGGCAACGTCCGAAAAGAAGCGTTTGCCCCGGCCCAGCAAGACCGGGTAGGTGATCAGCACCACTTCGTCGACCAGTCCCTCCCCCAGCAGCACGGACGTCAGCGTGGAACTTCCCGAGACGATCAGGACCGGGCCTTCCTGTGACTTGAGGTCGCGGATACCGGCTACGATGTCCGTGCCTAGGTCCTTGGCCGGGCCCCAGCCGAGGCTATCCGGGCGGTGGGTGGCGACATATTTCGTCGCGGCGTTCAGAGCGTTCGCCATGGGGCTGTTCCCGGCCTTCGGCCAGAAGCCGGACCAGAGATCGTAGGTGTGGCGGCCAAGCAGCAGATCAAAACCCGTGCCGTAGGACTCCAAGAGGGCTGCCAGCCCAGCGGGGGTGCGATACGGTGTCGTCCATGCGCCGTACGCGTAGCCGTCATCGTGCTCGATCACGCCGTCTAGGGAGATGTGTTCGAAAATCCTGATCTTTCTCATTTTGAGTCCTATTTTCCTTTTATCGGCCCGGTTTCATTTCCGTTTCAATACTAGGACGAACGAGCGGAAGGGTTTAGGACATCTATTTGCCTTAAGCCGGAAAAGAAAAATTCAACCGTGGGAACGGTTGAATTCAGAAAGGTGATTTTATTTGTTTCGCGGCTGAGGAAAGGCTGCAGCGGCGAGCAAGTTGGTGCGGTCAAGGAAGCAGACCGCCGGTGTGCGGGTCATTTGACTACGCCAAAAAAGCGGAACATGTAGTAGATGACCATGATCTCAAGGGCAACAAAGAGCGCAAAGCAGGTCCACTCCACGATTCCGGCCTTCAATTCGTTCAATTTTGCTTTCATGCAACTGTTGGATTAGCAATCGGCGTGCCAACTGCGAGTTGCGAAATGTCTCAACAAAAATTGGTATTTACGTAAGTGGCTCTAAATAAGTGGCTTGTAATTTGTAAATGTGTCCACGCACGGGACAGATGGCGAGTGAGCTTGCCAAAGGCTGCCCTTTAGCGGCCAAATAAAGTCATGTCGGGAACGTATCGGTGCTGGGCTGAGATTGATTTATCGGCTTTGCGAGAGAATCTCGCTTGGCTGCGCCATGCCGTGGGGCCGGAGCAGCGCATCATCACGGTGGTGAAGGCGGATGCCTATGGGCATGGCCTGAAGCAGATCGCCGCGCTGCTGATGCAGAGCGGTACGGATGTCTTTGGGGTGGCGAATCTTAGTGAAGCGCGGGCCATCCGCAGTGTGGGCAAGGGATGGCCTATTTTGATGCTCGGCGCGTGCCTGCCGGATGAGGTGGAGGCGGCGGTGAAGGATCAGGTGATGCCGACCATTTCCTCGCTGGAGGAGGCCAAGATATTCTCGGAATGCGCGGCTAGGCAGCGGCGGACGGTGGACGTGCATCTGAAGGTGGATACGGGGATGGGGCGGTTGGGGGCAAAACCGGCTGAAGTGGTGGCTTTGGCGCAGGCAATTAGACAATTGCCTCACCTGAATTTGCGCGGTTTTTATTCCCACTACGCCTCGGCGGAGGATGATGCGCGGTATTCCAAGCGGCAGCGGGAGTTGTTTTTAAAGGTGGTGGCGGAGTTGGAGGCAGTGGGGATAAAGCCAGATTTCATCCACTTAAGAAACAGTGGCGGGGTGTTGTTTGAAGCGGATGGTGTCTCGAACACGATCCGGCCGGGGTTGTTGGTTTATGGGATTGTGCCGGCGGGCAAGCGGCGGTTGCCGGGAGACTTGAAAGGGAAGTTGCGTCCGGCGCTGACTTGGAAATGCCGGGTGAGTTTCGTGAAGACGGTGGAGGCGGGGCAGAAGCTGAGTTACGGCGGGACGTTCACGGCGGCGAAACGGATGAAGGTGGCGACGATCACGGCGGGATATGGGGATGGTTATCTGCGCTCGGGGAGTAATCGCTCACAGGTGCTGATCGGCGGGCGGCTTTGTCCGGTACTGGGGCGGGTGACGATGGATCAGATGCTGGTGGATGTCACGGGCTTGAAATCAGTGGCGGTGGGGGATGAGGTGGTGTTACTGGGGCGTCAGGGCGAGAAGGAGATTGCGGCGGGGCAACTGGCGACGTGGCTGGGGACGATTCCGTGGGAGGTGCTGACGAGTATCACGTATCGGGTGGGGCGGGTGTATCGCGGGGGGTATGCGGCGTGAGGTAGCAGAGCAACGGAGTTAGGGAGATCGCATTTGTTTGCGCGGCATAGGCATCAGTTTTTCAAGGGCGTCGAAGGAAAGCCAACGGAGCCTGTAAAGAAGGTACCTAAGCACTTGATCGGGAGGCGTGGTCCTGGCGATTTACGCAGTCCGAAGGACTCAATCAATCGATCAGCCTTCTGACGCTGTGTTTGGTCTTGGATGCTCGCCACCTGATACAAAATGAAATACTCAGCGTAGGCGTGAAAGCTGGGAAACGTTCGGTTGCCCAATTCGACAGCGGTTGCATCGATACAGGCGTAGATGATGGGATGCTCGCCGGAGGCGGTTTGAGTCCGGGTGTCCCAGCAATCACAGTCGCCGTCGTGGCCGTGATTGAGGATGATGAGATGTTTCGGGAGCGCAACGTAGCCTTCTCCATCTACGGGTGTGCAGTCGTGGAATACAGCGTTGAGATTCAGGATGTGCAGGCCGTTGTCGAAATCATCACCGATGCTGGCGAGCCAGGAGCCGTAGGAGGGGCACATCGTCGCGAAGCGCACGTAATCATCGGGAATGCGGATGCCGAGGTGTTGTTGAATCCGCGCGAGGCTTTGGGGCGTGGGAGGAGCGGCGGCGCGATTGTAGGGTGCGATCGCAATCTCAAACAGCTCGGCGAGGGTTTCAAACGGGATCATGGGAGGAAGGAGTTATCGCCAGCTTTGTTGCCTTTGCTGGGATTTTAAGCATTCGTCCAGGTAACATAGAGCAATGAACCGTCAGGACGGTGCATATCACAGCCGCTCATGTCCGTGTTGCCATATTCGTGACAACGCTGAAGGCAGGCATGCGCGACCTTTTCGTCACAGGTTATGATGCAACTTGAACCGGTGGCGCTGACTAATCGTTGAATGGCCTCGACATCCAAATCTTGGCGGAACGCATCGGTGATAAGAATTTCGGATTTGTAACAGTCACCCAAGCCTTCGATCGCGTACACAAACTGACCGATTTCCGGCAAGCCGAGGTGACGCCGCTCAGCATTGCTTGCGACTAAAGTGTCTAATCGGAAGAAATCCAAATCCTCCTGCGCCCGCTCGGAGGCGGATACATTCTGAGGTGCACTCATCTTGATAGGAAACCGGTGTAGTGGGGCGTGGTCATCGTTTGTGGATATGCGAATATAAAAGCCAATGGATGACCATATTCGGCCAAGCTAAAATGAGAATGAGCGCTCCTTGCAGCCAGAAAATAGGAAGAACTAGAAATATACTGGGACGTGCCCGCCAATCAGCCCAAGATAATTGAGGCCCGTATCGCTTTGGGGGAGTCGTGGGCTCCGGCTTATCTCGCATCTGACGCCTCAAATCACGCATGTCCTTGCCCATCTCGTCCTTCAGCGTGAAAAGGGCTGACACTAGCCACCACAGGGCAAGCCAAGGCAGTATGTCGTAGAATGTTTTCATGCACCCAGGTGGGCAACCGCCTAACGGGTATCAGATTGTGGATTGCGGTTAAGTCCGGCGGTTGATGGTTTGGGAGAGTTCACCTTTGTGTGATTAAGTTAGTAGGAATTGGCGGGCTGTCGAGGGGAATTGAGCGGAGAGATGTTGAATCGGGTCGTCGCTACGCGACTTGGATTGGGAATTGGGGTGATCCGTGGGTTTCACCCACGTCTACCATCGGGTCGTGCCTCTGGCACTGGGGAGGTGAGGAAATGGCGGTGCGAGGAAGAAGGAGCAATTCCTTTGGAATGGAGGTGTGGTGCATGAAGCGCGCTTTCAGCGCTTCGACCTTTTGGGGGGCTTTTCATGGGGCGTTGCCCCATGCTGGTATTAGGCCGGGCTTTCAGCCCTCGAATTCTAGCGATGCAAGGGCATTACTGACCTTTAGCGTTTTACGGCGCCGCTGATGGGGTTGGTGCGGGGGGAGGCGGTGTAGTCGGTGGGTTGCAGGTATTTCGGATCGGCGTGGTGGAAGGGGGCTTGGGGGGTGGGGGTGGCGTCGTGTTTGGTGCCGTCCCAGGTGAGGCTCACGAAGTCTTCGAGGCCGCGGCCGGGGGTAGTGCCTGATTTGGGGCCGGTGCCGAGGATGATGTTGCCGGTGATGGTCACGCCTGCGTTGCCGTTGGGAAAGTTGAGGGCGTTTTTCTCGCGCGAGTAGAGGATGTTGTTGGCGAGGATCATGCCTTCGCGGCCGTTCCATGAGCTGCCGTGGAAGGCGGTGCCGGTATTGATGATGGTGTTGTGGAGGACTTGCAGGTTCAGGGTCTTGCCTTGGTGATCGGTGCTGGCGAAGCCGGAGCCTTTGGCGCTGATGAGCACGTTGTTCCGCACGATGGCTTCGCCTTGCACTTGCATGGTGTGATCGGTACTGCGGCGGCAGAGGTTGCGCTCGATGATGTTCACGGGTTTCCCGGCGGTGCCATAGACGGTGATGCAGGGATATTGGGTGTCGTGCACATCGTTCTCGGCAATCAGATTGCCCCAAGAGCCTTGTTTCACTTCGATGCCGTCGCCTTGGTCGCCTTGGCAATCATGGATGTGATTCTGGGCGATGACGCTTTCGCTCATGATGAACTGGCCGTTGTTCGCGCCGAGGTACATGCCTTCACCATGGCCGCCGCCGTGGTGGATGTGGTTTAGCGTGAGGTAAAGGCGATGGGTGTGGGCGCTGTTCGCACTCAGGAGGACGCTGCCGGTGTGGTGGATGTGGCATTGATCTATCCAAACGTGCTGGCATTGACCGAGGCGCAGTCCATGGCTGCCGCCGGTGATCTCGATGCCGCGCAGGCAGAGGTATTGCACGGGGCCGCCCTGGCCGATGTTCAGCACGTTTTGTTTGGCATCGGGCCGGGTGAAGGTGACTTTCGCGTCCGGAGCGGCGACGATCCAGATGGGGGCGGTGGCGGTGCCGCTGGCGCGGATGTCCCACAGGCGATTGACGTTATAGGTCCCTGCGGCGAGGACGAGTTGATCGCCGGGTTGCAGGGCGGCGACGGCTTTGACGAGGGCATCGCCATCGACGGTGGTGTGCTGGATGATGCGCTTGGGTGTGATGGCGGACCAGTCGGGGGAGTAGCGGGTATCGGCGGCGTGGGAGGTGGCGACGCTGGCGAAAAGCAGGGTGGTGAGGAGAGTGAGGATGCGGTTCATGGGGTCGGGTGAGGGGAAGGTTGCCCGCGAAACACGCGAAGCAAAGAAAAAAGGGGAAGAGAGTGACGCGAATTGCGCGAATTTCGTGAACACAGAAACAAGGAAAGAGGTCTGATCTGAGTGTCGGGTGCAGAATGTAATTGCGAGTTACGTAAGTGATGGTTTTTGGAAGTTGCTGGGGATGAAATGGTTCGGTTTCGGGTGAAAATTTTAGTGAAAAGTGATGGTAAGATTGCAGGAAATCTGAGATTATTTTCAGTGCTGGCAGCTCGCTGCTGGTAAAGGACGGGTGAACGGTGGGTGTGCTCTTTCGGAGCGGTAGACAGCCACTGGAGAATCCCAAGTCATCAAGCATTTCGATGTGACGTATTGCATTGTGGTGTCCTGCGTTGGCGGGGAGGTGACAGTCCTTATGGAGCCATCAGGTCGAGAGACGGGCTGGGAAGAGGGGCAACACCCTCATCCTCAATCCTTCTCCCGGACGAAGTTCGTCGTCCAAGGGAGAAGGAAGATTAAAAGCCGGGCTCTTGGCCGTCAGGATCTGTGAGAGTGTCGGGTGCCTGGAGCAGGGCCCGTAAGCTGGAGGGGGAACGGGACGTCGGTCGGCATAGGATTTTATGACCGGCCGGGGAATCCCTAGGTCGAAGGTTCGACCATGGTACCCACTGCGGAACCAGCCGGGTTTTGGACAGGGACGAAGTTGGTGCTCCCAATCGTAGGGAGACAAGAACGTGGCACTTTCACAGGGGTCGGGTGGTTTCATTGTTCTTTGACATAGTTCCCTAAAGGGAATGCAGGCCGAAGTTCGGCCTCCCAGAGTGGGGAGGAGAAGTCGCTGGGCGTTTTTGAATCGCTTGGCGCGCTCACTCCTCACCCCAGCCCTCTCCCTGGCCGAAGTTCGGCTTCCCAAAGGGAGAGGGAGGAGAGGCGTCGTGTTTCGACAATGGTGGGGCGTGGTTATCGTGATGCCTTGGCGGAAAGAGTCAGGGCGTCGCGGCAACGACGCCCTACCATGTTGGATTTTGGTTTCTGCATTTCTTTGTGGAGTGGCTGGCGAGGGTTTGGTCCGGTGAGGGTGGACTGGTTGCTAAAGTACCGCAGGACAGGAGGCAATCGCATAGGAAACATAAAACGGATCAGACGGGAAGGCGCGCTTCAGGGGACGATATATTAACCGCGAACTACGCGGAATACGCGAACGGGGAAATAGGTCTTATGGGTCCGATAGGACTAATAGGACTTATGGGAAACATCGAGACCAAAACCGCGGATTCGTAGCTGCTGACCTGAGGTGGCGGAACTGACGATAAAAGTCAGTTCTGCCTCCTTACGTCATCAGCTACGTGATCACTTGGAGGCTTGCTCTCGTTTTATCCGGTTGCGTTCGCGGATGATTTCGACGACGGCAGGGAGGATGGAGACGATGATGATGCCGATGACGACGAGGCCGAAGTTATTCTTCACGATGGGGAAGTTGCCGAAGAAGTATCCGGCGGGCAGCAAAGTGCCCATCCAGAGGAGGGCGCCCGCGACGTTGAAGCTCATGAACTTGCCGTAGGTCATCTTGCCCGCGCCGGCCACGAAGGGGGCGAAGGTGCGGACGATGGGGACGAAACGGGCGATGATGATGGTCTTGCCGCCGTAGCGTTCGTAAAAGGCGTGGGTTTTATCGAGATACTCTTTCTTGATGAGTTTGGGGAATCGTTGCGTGAGTTTTTCACCGGAGTATTTGCCGATCCAGTAGTTCACGGTGTCGCCAAGAATGGCGGCAATGGTGAGGGTGGCGAGGAGTATCCAGATGTTCAAACTGTTCTCGCGGGCGGCCATGGCGCCGACGGCGAAGAGGAGGGAATCACCCGGGAGGATGGGTGTGACGACGAGGCCGGTCTCGCAGAAGATGATGAGGAAGAGGATGACGTAAACCCAAGGACCATACTGCTGGATGAGGCCATCCAGGTGCTTGTCCAGATGCAAAACGAGGTCGATAAATTTGCGGAGCAATTCCATGCGTAGCGAACGGTAGGCATCCCGGGGGCAGGGGACGAGAAAAAAGTTGGTGGAAAGGGCAGTCCCCGGCACAGTGCGGGGATGCGAGCAGCGGTGTTATACGGCAAAGAAGACGTGCGCGTGGAGACGGTCTCCAGGCGGACGTTGAAGGCGGGCGAGGTGCGTCTGCAGATCGGCGCGGCGCTGACGTGCGGAACTGATCTGAAGGTTTTTAAGCGGGGTTATCACGCGAAGATGATCGTGCCGCCAGCGGTGTTCGGTCATGAACTGGCGGGGACGATAAGTGAGGTCGGAGTTGAGGTGCGCGACTGGCAGGTGGGAGAACGGGTGGTGGTGGCGAACTCGGCGCCGTGTGGCGAATGCGCATTTTGCCTAAGGAAGCAGGAGAATCTGTGTGAGGATTTGCTGTTTCTCAATGGTGCTTATGCGGAATCCATCGTGGTGCCGGAGCGGTTGGTGCAGAAGAATATGCTGCGGTTGAAATCCACGACGGCTTTCACGGATGCGGCGCTGACGGAGCCGCTGGCGTGTGTGGTGCAAGGGGTGGAGGATTCGAAGCTCGCGGCGGGGCAGCATGTGTTGGTGTTGGGTTCGGGGCCGATCGGGCTGATGTTTGTGGCGTTGGCGAAGCATCTGGGTTGCACGGTGAGTGTGGCAGGGCGGGGTGAGCAAAGGTTGAATCTGGCGAATCGGCTGGGCGCGGAAACGATCATCGAGGTGCCGCGTGAAGGAGACATCGTGCCGGTGGTGCAACCGAAGCTAGCCAGTGCGCCGGATGCGGTCATCGAGGCGGTGGGCAAGCCGGAGACGTGGGAGGCGAGTGTGAAGCTGGTGCGCAAGGGTGGCACGGTGAATTTCTTCGGCGGTTGTCCGTCAGGGACGAGTGTGTCGCTGGATACGACGCTGATCCATTATTCGAATCTTACCTTGCTCGCGAGTTTTCATCATACGCCACGCACGATCCGACGGGCGTTGGAGTTCATCGAGAGCGGGGTGGTGACGGCGCAGGACTTTGTAGATGGCGAATGCGCTCTGAGTGAATTGCCACAGTTGTTCAAATCGATGGCGGCGGGAAATCGGGCGGTGAAGACGCGGATAGAAGTGGGGAAGTGATTACGTCTGGTTGACCGGTTGGGGCTGGGTGATATGTTGAGGCATCACATTGGCAACGCTACTCTCGCGTGAGCGGTTCGTCCGGCTATGGGTTGTTCTGACATGGGCTTTGAGCAGTTTCGTTTTCTCAGATATCGGTGCGGCTGCACCGGCTTCGACCTGGACGACCGGCCATAAGAAGGTGTTGATCATCCCGGTAAGGTTCACCGATCAGGCGGGCCCCTCGGACACGCCGAATGCGAATGGCTATCTCTCCGGCTGGGGGAATCTGACTAATGGTACTACGACGGCGGCCTTGAACGATTTCTTCCAACGATCTTCCTATGGCAAGACTTCCATGGAGTTCACGGTGCTGCCGGAGATCAACATGGGGGTGAGTTATACTGTTTACAACGCGACTTACGGTACCACGGGGCTCTCGAAGTTTGCGGCCTGGGATGAGCCCGGGTCTTTCGCGGATGACGTGCGGGCGAAGGCTCGTCAGGTGGGTATCGCTGCGGGGCAGGCTGCGCTCTATGACTCGGACAATTACGACTTGGATTTCATATTCTGCGGATTCATTCCCGGGCAAGGTGTGCTGGCTTCGGGTCGAGCTTTCGGCAAGGGTATCTTCGGGACGACGAGTCTGGCGCTGGCGCATGAATTTGGACACAACTTCGGACTGCAACATGCGAATGGGATTTCGCGGGCGACGTATTATTCACCGGTGAAGAGCGGGACATTTTTCACCGACACGTATGGTGACGTCTATGACCTCATGGGTTGGAAGAACACGGCGCCCATGCCGCTCGTGCCGGACCGGGATTTGAACCCATTTTGGAAATGGCAACTCGGCTGGCTGGCAGACAGTCATATCAGCACACCGACGACCGGGGGCGTGTATCGCATCTATGCGTTCGACCAGCCGACGTTGGAGGATGGGAAGCAGTATGCCCTGCGCATCGTGCGTGACCCGAGCCGCGTCTATTGGTTCAGCTTCCGGCAAGCTATCACGAGTGAGGAGGCGATCTGGTCAAACAACGGTCTGGAAGTACGTATCGGGGGAGAATCAGTCCCGGCGACAGCGGGACACACGACGTTGCTCGACATGACGCCCGGAAGCCGCGGGCTGACGAGCATCCCCAGCGTGACAAACACTCCTTACGCGACTCTCTACGACGCTCCGCTCGCCATCGGTCGCACCTATTCTGACAATGAAGCGAACCTTCATGTCACTCCCGTAAAGAAAGGCGGCACCACGCCTGAGTCGCTCGATGTGGTGCTGAACTACGGTCCCTTCCCAGGCAATGGCGTGCCAACCGTTTCCATCTCGCCCGCCACCATCACGCTCGCGGCGGGTGTCCCGCAGACCTTTAGCGCGACCGCCTCGGACCCGAACGGTGATGCGCTCTCCTACTACTGGGAGTTTGATGACCCCGACGTGCTTGGCGGCACCGTAGCGGGCAACACGAATTCCGATGCACGTCTCTCCACGCAAGGCAGCCACGCGTGGGCGCGGAGCGGAAGTTTCCAGGCCCGGTGCACGGTGACGGACATGAAGGGTGGCAAGACCATCGCTTCTGCCACGGTGACCGTCACTGGTGGAACCACCGCGCTACGCACCATCAGCGGTGTGGTGAGGGACGAACTGGGTAACCCGCTGGCCGGGGCGGTAGTGAACAATTACAAGGGCGGCAATCCCAACCTTGTGCGCTACGGCGCGACCAACTTCATCGGCTCCAGCGAGACAGCGGCGGACGGAAAATACGTTGTGCACGTTCCCGTCGGAGTCACTGGCACCTTCTATCCTACGGTGATGCACCAAGGCTTCGTCTTCACCAACGCCAACGCCGGCGGCGCTGTCGGCGTTTACGCGAGCAGCGTGGCGAACCTGCACTACACCCGCGTCCGCACCAACCGCACTGTATCCGGCGGCATCTATGTCGCCGGTCGCGGCTACAATCCCGCCACTGATGGTACACTCACGGTTAACGTCAACGGTCAGAACATCGCCGCCACGGGCGGTGGTTGGACGACGACCATTGCCGACGGCATACCGCTAAATATCACGGCCACCTCCGGCACACCTGGCAATTCCGTCTTTGGTACGTTCCCGAATCCCTACATCGCCGTGGACGATTTCAACTTGCTGCATCTGTTCCTGAATGTTCCCGCCCTGATGCCGCAGGTCGGCTTCACGTCGAGCGGTGCGAGCAGCGATGACACCATCGGCATGATCAATATTCCCGTCACGCTGACGCTCCCGCCCGGCTCGAACTCCTGGCCCGCGAACCAGTTCATCTACTACTGGATAGATAAGAGCGGCACGGCGGAATATGGCGTGGACTACAAGATGGCGGGTGGCAGCATTTCATTTACGGGAGGGCAAGTACCCGCGCCGTATTTGATTCCGCTCAAGATTCTCCCCACGGGCGTGCCGAAAAACAAAACCGTCGTGATCAAACTGGGCCCGGCCAGCTCGATTGTGAACATGGGGCCGATCACGACGTTCACCTACACCATCACCAACAACTTTCAGATCGCCACAGTCACGCAGGTGGACAACACCGTCAGCCTGACATGGCCGAGCAGTCCGCTGGCGCGTTATACGCTGGAAGGGACGGCCACCCTGAGTTCACCCGTGTGGACCAATGTGCCACCGCACATCAATGTGACAGGCCTAAGTGGATTGCAGACGCTGAACATCGAGGCGCAGGGCGGGACCAATGGGTTTTATCGGATCCGGGTGGAGTGACGATAGGGAATGTTAATCATCCCAACCAGCTCGATGGGGCCATTGCTCGATGTAGGCGAGCTGGGCTTGGCGGTCGGGGACATCGTCGCGCTGTGAGCTGGTGAGGAAACGCTGCGTGTAGGCGGCGTCGAGGGCTTGGATGTTCACGACGTTGCCAGCCACGGTGAAGACGGCACGCCAGGCGCCGCAACCGATCTCGAAGACGCCCGTGCGACGGCGCTTGATACGCCGGGTGCGATGAGGAGCTGGATCGCGCGAGAGGAACTCGGTCATGCGCGGGCGGAAATCGATCTGCCAATGTGCTAGCAACCACTCGGCTTGAGTTTGCGCCAAGGGTGAAAGGACCACGGCGAATTGCGGCGGGGCTTGTTGCAGGGCTTCCACTTCATCCGTCCAGCCCGCTTTCTCGCCGGGGAAAATATCGTAGGCGGGGATGTACGGTTTGATGTCGAAGACCGGCGTGCCATCCACGAGATCGCACGCGCCGAGAATCAGTTTGCGACCTTCCACGCCGATGAGTTGCACGGGCGTGAGACCGAGCGGGTTGGGACGATAGGGCGAGCGGGTGGAGAAGACGCCGCGACGCTTCGAGGGACCACGCGGCGGCAGCACGAGGGGCTTCCAGGCGTTATTCCGATGAAACCACCAGATGAGCCAGATGCGGGAAAATCCCGCGACGTCCTGCAGGGCTTGTTCGTAGCCGCTGTTGGGAAGGAGTTCGAGGATGTTACGCTCCGGCTCGGCTTCCAACGGTTGATGGCGCGCATGAAACTTGAGCGGTTTCTGCGTGGCGATGTAGCCGATGGGTTTTAATGTGAGTCCGGTATCCAAATGTTTATCCCTTCAACGAAGCTGAATTTTTGATGAGTGCTCTCGTCGGGACAAGGGAATTCTCCGTTTGATTCAGAACGCAAAAAATCCAGCGAAAGATAACTTTCGCTGGATTCACGCAGAAGTGGCCGTTAGAGACCGCTTTTCAAGTCTCGGATCTTAAGGCCGTCCCTTTTCTTTTTCTTCTTTCGACGGTTTCTGCGGTTTGGGATTCTGTGGTTTGGGATTCTTTTGAGCCGGTTTTTGCGGCTGTGGCTTTTGGACTTCCGGTGCTGGTTTGGCCGGGGTGACTTTATCCGGTTGCGGTCTCACTTCCTGCACCGGAGGCCGGTTGGGATTACCGGGTTTGGGCATCGGTGTCGGTTTAGGTTTAGGAACCTCGGGAGTGGGCTTCGGCGTCGGCACGTCCGGATTGGCCGGGGGCTTCGGAATCTCCGGAGAGGGCGGCTTGGGCTTCGGCAGGTCATCGGGCGGCGGTACGGGTTTCGGCTGTCCGGGGACGGGCGGCTTCGGCTGTTCTGGCGGCGGCACGGGTTTGGGGATTTCCGGGTTCACCGGGTCTTTGGGCTCGGGCCGCTTGGGAGTGTTCGGTTTCTCGGGCGACGGGCCTTTCTTGTCCGGGTTCTTCTTATCCGGATCGTTTTCTGGCGTCTTCGTAGGCACGGGCACCGGAGCTGGTGCCGGCGAACTCTTCTCAGGCGCGGTCTTGGGCTGGGCCTTGGCATCGGGATTATCTTTAGCCTTGGCTTTGTTCTGGTCGGCGCTGGCCGGAGCGGCGGCTTTGGCTTTCACCGCCTCAGGGACGACCGTGCGGGCGGCGACTTGCTGGATGGGAACGGGCTCGGTTTTACGACCGGTTTCTTTCTCCACTTCCTGCGGTTGCGGTCCTTTGTTCACGTAGACTTGTCTCTGGGCGCCATCCACATTACGGGTTTCACGAGCGGGCTGTTGCGAGATGATGGTGGTGTTGTTGATGATCGTCGTGTTGTTCACGATCACGGTAGTCGGGCGGACGGGTTCATGGAAACGCGCCGAGCGAACGAAGACGAAGTCGGGTCCGCCGATTGAGTGACGGTGGCTGAAGCTGATGGTCGGAGCCAAAGGCGCCCAACCGATGTGACCGCCACCATGACGCCAGCTCACCCAGGCCGGAGCCCATTCACGGCCCGGCACCCAGATCCAGTGATGACGCGGGTGATAAGTCCAACGACCATAATGGTAAGTGGCCCACGCCCACGGTTCATCGCTGACCCAGTACCAGCCGTAATCCGTCCAGACCCATTCACCCGTGGTGTAGGGCCGCCAACTGGCGTCGACACGTGACGGACGCCAGCAGCGGTGGGAATCTACTTCCACCCAAGCGCCGTGCGGTGTGAGGGGCTCATAAAAATCTGCCTCGGCAGTGATATGCACCGAGGCGGAGATTTCCAGATCGGCGGAAGCGCGCGGCGGCGAATATAGCAGTAAGCTCGTCAAGCCGACGACGAGACACTTGAGATAGGCTTTCATACTGTTAAACCTAATGCACTAATCGTGCAAAACGAAACCGGGCCCGGATGGAGGAGGCACAAGTAGCTTGTGATTAAGAGGTTCGCTCCTGCGGTTAAAAGAATTAGGGCTCATACGCCCTAAGCATAGTAGCTGATTGCCAGCGTGCGTTTTGCCGGATGAACAGTGAGAGTTCTGCAAAGCGCACGGCTGTTTGAGAGGTTGACCTGGATGCGGTGAGCGCTTTACATCGGTTCATGCTTTTTGCTAACGCGCGGTCGATTTGGAAATATTTGCCGGTGATCCTGCTTGCTGTGCTGGTGGGCGATGCGCGAGCTGCGGACTATTTTCCACCGCCGGATAGCGAAGGTGGTTGGCGGACATTGAAAGACGCCAAGGAAATTCGCGAGAAGGCGGGGATGGATCTGCCGAAACTGGAACAGGCGTTTGATTTTACGCAGCGGTGCAGCCAGAACGGTGGCTTGCTGGTGGTGCGGCGCGGGTATCTGGTTTACGAGAATTACTTCGGGCGCGCCCATCGGAATGCGAATCCGGACATGGCTTCGACGGGAAAGGCTTATACATCCATCGCGTGCGGCATCATGCTGAATGAGTTCAAGGACAAGATTCCGCAGGGATTGGATACGAAGGTCTTCACGGAGAAATATCTGCCCGAGGCGTTCCCGCTGGACGATGCACGCAAGGCGGAAATCACGTTGGGGCACCTGCTGTGCATGTCCGCCGGATATTGGGGCGAGGGTGGAGGACCGACGGCGGTGGTGATGGGTAAGGCCTCTCCGCTGAAACCAGTGCCGGGACAGAATATCAAGGACCTGGATATGTCCTCACTGCGCGTGCCGCTGTGGACGAACGCGGGCGGAGGGTACTCTTATTCATCACCGGCACCGCACATCGCGTCCATCGTGCTGCGGCGGGTGACGGGAATGGAGTTGCAGGATTATATCAATGAACGGCTGGCCAAGCCGATGGGCTGGGGACCATGGGGTTATTGCTTGCAACGCGGTGATTTCAAGATGCCGCATGCGAACGGTGCCGGCAGCACGGCGGTTCACGCCACGGATGCATTACGGTTCGGCTATTGCCTGTTGCGCAATGGCAAGTGGAAGGAGCAGCAACTGGTGCCGGCAGATTACGTCGCGCTCTGCAACAAACCTTCAAAGTTCAATCCGCATACGCCGTTCGCACTGCAGTTTGAGAATAATTCTGATGGGCACGTGGCGGGAGCGCCGCGGGATGCGTACTATAAATCAGGCGCAGGCGGGTTCGGTATCTTCGTGGTGCCTTCGCTGGATCTCGTGATCTACAAGCTGGGCGGAAAGGATAACCAGTATGACCCGGCGCTGACGGGTTTGCCGCAGCCGTTTCAGTATGATGGCTCGCGCAATGACTGGCAGCCGATCCCGCGCACACCGTTCCATGAGGGCAGCATGGGTGGGGATGACGGATTGCGGCGCGTGCTGGAGATGGTGGCGGCGGCTGTGCGGGATTGATCGCCAGCTTTTAGTCTGCTGCTTGATTGCCCAGCCAGTTGAGGCGGAGACCTTCGAGCGTGAGGGTGGGACGCACTTCCGTGATTTCTTTCAGGCCCTTGGCCATGAGAGGAGCGTAACCACCCGTGGCGATGACCGGCAATTTCGGAGCTTTTAATTCTTTGGTCAGCTCGTGGATGAGTTTTTGCACCAAACCACGATAGCCCTGCACGGCACCGATCAGCATGGCCTCTTCCGTGTTCTTGCCTACGACACTTTTCACATCGCGAATCTTGATGCGTGGCAATAAGGCAGTTTTCTCGTGCAGATAATCCGTCATGGCCGACAGCCCGGGGGCGATGATGCCGCCGATGTAATTTTTCTCGCGATCCACGACATCGAAGGTCACTGCCGTGCCGAAGTCCACAACCACGACGGGCGATGTGTAAAAGTGACTGGCGGCAATGGCGTTGGCGAGGCGGTCAGGACCAATGGTCGCAGGCCGGGGATACTTGATGCCTACACCGCTCACATTTTTGTGGCTGAGCACAAGGGTGGGCACTTTTCCATATCCAGAGGCAGCCCTGAGCACGTGGGTGGTGGCGCGCGGCACGACGCTGCATAAGGAGACGCCGGTGATGTCGTGATTGCCTACGAATGCCTGCAGCTTGACTTGCACCGTGCGGTGCGACCATTCGGCAGTCGGGATGTTCGTCTGGCGCAAGACCTTGGTGCGGGAAGCCAGTCCCACGTGCGTGTGTGTGTTGCCGATGTCGAACAAGAGCAGCATGCGAAGCGGGAGCATGCGAGAAAAGCTGCGGATTGGGAAGGGAGAATGATGAGGGGGCTTGGCGGCCCGCTCGCCTCTGTTTACTTTCTCGCCATGAAACCGAAGGTTTATGTCTATCGCAATTGCGACACGTGCCGCAAAGCGATCAAGTTTTTGACGGAGCAGGGCGTGGAATTTCAAGAAGTGCCCATCCGCGAACAACCGCCGACGAAAGCAGAATTGAAGCGCATGCTGGAGATTTACGATGGTGAGTTACGGCGTCTCTTCAATACGTCCGGCACGGACTACAAGGCGCTGAACATGAAGGACAAATTGCCGACGCTATCGGTGGAAGAGGCGCTAACCATGCTCAATCAAAATGGTAATCTGGTGAAGCGACCGTTTGCCCTGACTGAGAAAGGCGGCGTGGTCGGCTTCAAGGAAGAGGAGTGGCAGAAACTGTTTTGACCAAAAGCATCAGCGGCCATCTCAAGTGAATCGCAGGTAGATGCACTTGAGATACATGGCTTCTGTGAAGGTCGCGGGATGATCGGGAGCATGCCCGGTGCGGTCCATCTCCGTGAACGGACGGCGGCTGAGTTGGGCTGCCTTAAGCACAGCGCCGAAGAACTCTTGAGGCGTGACGTGAGCGGAACAGGAAGCGGCGACCAAGATGCCGTTCCGATTCAGCAGGCGGATACCCGAAGCAGCAAGATCTTCGTAGGCAGAGATGGCACCCGAGCGTTCTGTCTCCCGCTTGGCGAGCGAAGGCGGGTCAATAATGACGATGTCAAAACGTTCCTTGGCGGTCGCCACCCACTGAAAAGCATCCGCCTGCACACAACGATGCTGGCATTGCTTCACCGCCGGAAGGTGTTCGTTGAGGGCGAAGTTTCGCTTGGCCGCTTCCAGTGCATGCGAACTGATATCGAGATCCGTCACGCTCTTGGCCCCGCCGCGCGCGGCATAAAGAGAGAAGCCACCGGAGAAACTGAAAGCGTTCAGCACGGATTTGCCTTCCGCCAATTCGCCCACGCGTTTCCGGTTATCCCGTTGATCGAGAAAGAAGCCAGTCTTCTGCCCCTTTAAGACCTCGGATTCAAAACGGATGCCGTTCTCCAGAAAGACTACTGTGCCGGTGAGCGGTTCTCCGCGGATGATCTGCCCATCACTTAGCCGGAAGCGTTCTTGCGCCACGGTCTGAATATTCCGGCTCAAACGCAGGACGATGCGTTGAGGATTCACCTCGGCATGCAAACGGTTGACGACTTCTTCCAAACGCGGCAGCCAGACGCCGCTGTAAAGCTTGAGGACCAGCGTCTGATCGTAACGATCTACCACCATTCCCGACCAGCCGTCGTTCTCGCCCGAGATGAGCCGGTAGCCGGTGGTCTGATCTCCGCCCAGTCCTTCACGGCGGGCGAGGGCGCTCTTCAAGCGGGCCAGCCACCATGATTCATCAATGGTCTGCGGAGGCCCGGCATGAATCATCCGCACGCGGATGGGTGATTCAGGATCAAACAACCCAACACCGAGGAATTTGTTGTTACGATCGTAAATGACGGCCAGTTCACCCAGCTCACCGTCGCGATTCGCCTCTTTGATGCGCTCGCCATACACCCAGGGATGCCCGGAACGGGCGGCTTTTTCAGCCGCCGGAGTCAGGCGCAGTTTGAGTTTTCCGGGGTTGCTCTGGTTGCTCACGTGGCGAAACGATAGCCAAGGAGCCTGGGAGGTGTCGATGCCCGTATAAGGGGTGGAGGGAGACAGCCTGGGGTGAATTACCCTTTATAAAGGCTTGACGATGAGGAGGCTTCCGTCTTGCATGACCGGAGCATGAAAACGAACTGGATGATTTTATTGACGGTGATCGCGATGGCGGCTTTTTCCACAGGTTGCGTGAATCAGGTGGACGGGCATAAGCGGCCGGGTGTGCCTTTCATCAAGGACAAGATCATTAGCAGCTATGAACGCCCCGTGGCCCAGATTTTTGCCGCGGCCAAAGAAGTGCTGGCTGCCAACGGCATGTTGAACCGGGAAGATACGATCAACAAAGTCATCGAAGCGAAGGTCAACCAGCGCACGGTGTTCGTGAAGGTTTCTGAAGTGGATCCGAACGTCACCCAGGTGACCGTTCAAGTCCGCACCAAGGCCGGCGTCTCTGACATCGATCTGGCCGCTGAGATCGACAAGCAGATCGCGCTGCGTCTGAAGTAAACCACGTTGCTCCGACAAATTTCAAAGCCGGACCTTCGGGTCCGGCTTTTTCATTTCAGGCAAAGCGTTGCGTCAGCCGCTCGGGATGCCGTGCGCGGCTCACCGCCGTATCGTAAGTGATAAGGCATTTGCAGTAGAGTTGGTGCAGGCAGGTATCCATGAGCACCATGCCATCCCGGGCACCGGTCTGGATCACGTTATCCAACATGTGCAGATGGTTTTCCCGGATCAGATTGCGCACCGCACCGGAGGCCACGAGCATCTCGTAGGCGAGCACGCGTTTGGCACGATCAGCGGAGGGCACAAGTTCCTGGGCGATGATGGCCTGCAATGAGTTCGACAACTGCATGATGACCTGCCGTTGGGTGCTGCCTTCGTAAAGGCCGATGATGCGCTCCATGGCGTGAGAGACATCCGGCGAATGCATCGTGGCCAGCACAAGATGGCCGGTCTCTGCAGCGGTGAGCGCAGTGCTTATGGCTTCGTGATCGCGCATTTCACCCACCACGATCACATCCGGATCCTGGCGCAAAGCGTGGATCAAGGCGCGGCTGTAGGAGCGGGTATCCGTCTGCACTTCCTGCTGCACGATGATGGCCCGCTGATTCTGGTGCACGAACTCGATCGGGTCCTCGATGGTGATGATCTTGCAACGCCGCTCGCTGTTGATGAGGTTGACGAGGTAATTCAGCGTGGTGGTTTTGCCAGCCCCTGTGGGGCCGGTGATCAGAATCAATCCATGCTGCCGTCGGGCGAAGTCATCAATCTTTTCCGGCAATCCAAGTTCTTCGCGGGTGGGGATGCGCTCACCACAGAAGCGCACGCTGAGTTCAGGGATGCCATTGCGTTTGTAGAAAGTGATCCGGATGCGGCCAGCATGCTCATGCAGCTTGGCGATGCAGAGCTCCCAATCGGCATCGAAGCGATTCGTCTGCGCAGGTGTCAGCAAGCTGGTGGTGATCTCATTCAGTTCATCACCGGTGAGGACGTCGCTGCTGGTGATGACGATTTCGCCATTGATGCGGAAGGCGGGAGAGACACCGGAAATCAGATGGAGATCGGAGGCTTGCACCTCCACGGCCTTGGCCAGCAACCAATCAAACTTCGATTTACTCATGCGGAAAACAAACGGCCCAGATGGAGACGGAAACGTTGCCACATCCCCATCTTGGCGAGCTGTCGGATGCCTTCATACGCGGCCGGGCACTGCGAGTCGAGCTCGCGGGCTTGCTGAAATGATTTTTCCGCCAGATGCGAGAGGTTCAAGGCCAATTGACACTGACCTTGCTGTGCCCAGGCGATGGCTCGCATAGCGTCCAGTTCCACGGCCTTTTGCGCATGCTTCAAGGCAAGGGCCAGCTTGTTGTAAAACGCGCAGACGCGGGAAGCCAGCCACGGAAACAACCAGTCGCCGGGGCTGAGTTGAAAGGCGCGCTCGAAACAATCGGCAAAACGAGGTTCCTTCGCTCGCAAAAAAACATCGCCGCGTGAGAGCCAGACATACGCGGTCTCCCCTTGCTCAGCCATCGCGTTGTCAGAGTAAGTGAGGGCCGCCGCAGTATCACCCAGTCGGGCGAGGGCGACGGCTTTTGCCGCCAGCAGATCGGCTGAGTGCGGAAGTTTCTCCAATCCCTTGTCGGCCCACACATTGGCTTCCCGATATTCACCCAACTCGATGAGCATGCGGACCTGTCCCAGCCAGGCATCAGGACTGAGTGGGTTGAACTCCAGGACTTTGGAGAAATCTCTTAAGGCCTGCTCGAACTGGCCTTTGCCGACAAATTCCCAAGCACGTTGAAGATGGCGTTTTTCATCCGAAGCCGACACCTCGGCGCGACCGACCGGAGTGTTTCGGTTCTGGCCGTCAAATTCCAGATGTTCAAATCTTCCCACAGTCAAAATTTGGTTAGGCGGTCGATTCCCTAGGGATAATTAAGATGATACGTCATTTGCCGGAAGCAAGCCAGCCTGAATACCGAAGTAGAGGAGCTAGGCGGCGAAGGCTCCCCCAAGCCTTCGCCGCCAGAACGTCTCAGAATCCACTGCCCGACTGCGACGTCCGTGGGCTCCCCACCTGGCTGTCTGCTAGACCGCTTGATGGCGCAGTCGGAACAACTCCGTCGCGCTACCTTGGCAACATCAAGCGGCTTACATCAGGGTTTGACCGGGCAGCTTAAAAACCGTCACGCGGAAATATAAATATTTTCTTATCCAAAAAACGCCTGGGAATTTCTATAGGCGACATGGGACGTAACGGCCCCGCGTGAATAACTACAATCGTCCCTAATGATGGCTGTGGAGGGAGAACTTCACCCAAAAGTTTGGCTCCTTCCAAGCGCGTGTGTGTGTGAAGGCGTAAATTGAGTAGGTGGAAATTTAACCCCTGATAAATGCGGGATGATTTAACCTGCTTACTGCAGGCCGCTGGCGTGACGGGCGCGACCATTGGCCCAGGCACGCAGTGCATCGATCTGCTCCGCCATCGTGGTGGCGAGCGGAACGGTCTGGCGGATGGCCTGCTCGACATCCTCATGGCCCAATTGCCGTTGGGCGTAAAAGGCATCGTAAAGGGCACTATTAATGGCTTCCTCAATCTCGGCACCGCTGAATTGCTGGCTCAAGGAGGCGAGGCGATTCAGGTTGAAAGCCTCCAGCGGGCGTTTGCGTTTGAGCAGATGGATGGCGAAGATTTCGAGCCGCTCAGCTTCACTGGGCAAATCCACGAAGAATATTTCATCTAACCGGCCTTTGCGCAAAAGCTCGGGCGGGAGATTGGAGATGTCATTGGCCGTCGCCACAACAAAGACCGGCGCTTTCTTTTCCGACAACCACGTAAGAAAAGTGCCCAGCACCCGCGAGCCAGTGCCGCCATCCGTGCTGGCTGAACCAGCAAGGCCAGCGAACGCTTTGTCGATCTCATCCACCCAGAGAATGGCCGGGGCGACTGATTCCGCGACGGCGATGGCCTTGCGGATATTCTCCTCCGAAGAGCCGACCAAACTGCCGAACATGCGGCCGATATCGAAGCGGAGCAGGGGAAGCTGCCAATGACTGGCGACGGCTTTCGCACAAAGGCTTTTACCGCAGCCTTGCACACCTAGCATCAAAACTCCGCGTGGTTGCGGCAGGCCAAAGGCGCGCGCTTCCGGCGTCAGAGCGAGAGCCCGCTTTTCTAACCAATCCTTCAGTACTTCCAAACCACCCACATGGTCAAAGCGTTCCGCTGGAGAGAAATATTCCAGCAGGCCACTCTTGCGGATGATCTGCTGTTTCTCCATGAGCACATCATTGACGCCTTCACCATCCAGCCGACGCGAGCGGACGAGGATGCGGGCGAAGACATTCTCCGCCTCGCCCAGAGTCAGGCCCAGCGCGGCCTGCAGCAGGCGGTCACGCGAGAGGGCATCGAGTTCGATGGAGCAACGGCCGCCTTCCTGGATCTGGCCGATGATGCCATCCAGGAGATTGCCCAACTCGCCTTGATCCGGCATGGCGACATTGATGACCGTCAGTTCTTTCTCCAGCTCCACCGGCACGTCCTGCACGGGCGAGAGCAGGAAGATGGTCTTGTGACTGTTCTTCAAGCTTTGAGCGACTTCGCGCAAACGGCGGATGATGGTGAACTGGCCGCGACTGAGAAAGGGATGAAAATCCTTAAGAATAAAGAGTGTCGGGTCCACGTGCTCCGCGATGGCATCCAAGGCGGCGAGGGGGTCGCGGGTGGCGACATTGCGTGGTTTGGAAGAGCCGTAACCATTTGTCGTGGCAACGAGGCCGGTCGTGCAGCTCCACTCCAGCAGTTTTTTGCCGCGCTGCTTGGCGACTTGAGCAATCAGGTCCTGCGCCCGTGCCTCTTCACTGGTGACGAGATAGACGAGCGGATAACGCGCGCGCACTAAGGTGTCGAGTTCCTCCAGAAGCGTCATGGCCATGGCACAAAATCAATCGTCCGGTTTGGGTGAGTCAGTGCCGGGAGTTTGAAACGGAAAGCCACCTGCTGTCCAGTGTGCAGGTGGCGCTTTTCAGAAAAAGGTGAGCAAGCCTACTCGCCCAGAAGCTTTTTCCACCAAGGCTTCGTTTCGGCGGCGGCTTCACCGGTGCTGGTGGCCACGCGGACGGAGAGAGAATCCGGCGGGAGATTCTGGGCGGCATCCTTGCGCAACAGATCTTCCACCGAATGATACATGCGGATCTCGGTGGTGCTGGACTCCTGCAGCGATTCTTCCGAATGCTGCTGCTGCTCCTGACGCAGTCGTTTACCGTTGGATTCCATAAATTTTCCTATTCGATCTCGCGAAATATCCCGGCAAAGGCTTTCCGGGCGCGATGCAACTTGCCCCGGACGGCATCGGCCGTTTGTCCCGTCAGTTCACCTATCTCAGTATAGCTCATTTTTTCATCCGCCACGAGCAGCAGCAACAGCCGATACTCTTCCGGCAATCGGTCCAAGGTTCCTTGGATGCGCTCGCCCAGCTCTTTAGTTTCCAAAACCCGCAGCGGCGATTCTTCCGGCGATTGCGAGGTTTCCCAAACGGCATCCTCAGCATTGCTCACCATGTTCCGCCGATGCCATGTCTGGAGCAGGTTCTGGCAGTGATTGATGGTGATGCGATACAACCATGTGCGGACATTGGCTTCCCCGCGGAACTGGTCCATTTTCCGAAATGCCTTCAGGAACACGTCGTGTGCGGCATCTTCCGCCTGGGCAGGGTCACCCAACAGGCGCAAAGCCAGGTAATACACCTGACGCGAATGCTCCGTATACAACGCCCCGATATCCTCCGATGGCCAACTAGGCACCGGAGGGTGCTCCGATTCTGTCTCTTGGCCCCCCATCACAAATACGTCTAGTTAATGATTAGACCGGGGCGCAGCGGAAATGTCACGCAGGAGTTAAAGATAAGCGAGTTCCTGCGGCAATCAGTAGGGCTGCAAGTGTTTACGTAGTTAACGCGGCGCTGGTGCTAGAGCCGGGCATTATCGATCAACCGTGTCTTGCCGAAGAAAACGGCCAAGGCCATTTGCGTGCCTTTGGCCACTTTAGTCGCGGGCGTCAAGGCTTCGGGTGAGAAGAACTCGATGTAATCCAAGCGCGCCGCTGGTTGAGTTGCGATCAAGTCAGCCAGCTTTTGTTTTAGCTGATTAAAGGGTAGGGGAACTTTACTCGCTTTGACGTCCGCTTTCGCCGTTTGAATGGTTCGCCAGAGAATGGTGGCTTGTACGCGTTCTTCCGGTGTCAGGTATTTATTCCGTGAACTCATGGCGAGGCCGTCCGCCTCGCGATGCGTCGGAGCCACGATGACTTGCAGCGGGAAATTCAGATCCCGCACCATGCGCTGGATGATGGTGGCTTGCTGACAATCCTTCGCACCGAAGATGGAAACATCAGGCAGGACGATGTTGAAAAGCTTGGCGACAATGGTAGTGACGCCGCGAAAATGTGTGGGACGCGAGGCGCCTTCCATCGCCCGTGACAACGTTTCCTCCAGCACATAAGTGCTATACGCAAAACCTTCCGGGCGCGGATACATCTCGGCATCGGTCGGGGCGAAGATGACATCGACGCCACCGGCGCGGCAAAGTTGCGTGTCGCGTCTCAGATCGCGCGGATACTTGCTGAAATCTTCCTTGGGACCGAACTGCGTTGGGTTGACGTAGATGCTCAGCACCACCTTGCCCGTAGGGCCGACACGTTTACGCGCTTCAGTTACCAGACTGATATGACCAGCGTGGAGATAGCCCATCGTGGGCACGAAACCGACCTTAATACCCGAGCGTTTCCATTCCAGCGCGAGGCGTTGCATGGCGGCGATGGATTTGATGGTGCGCATGACGGTTGATCACTTCTTCAAATACTTCGCGGTCAATCTCTCCCTTGCCGCTTTCACCCGTTCGATGGCCAATTCAATGGTTTCGCCGGTGGCGGTGAGGTGGCCCATCTTGCGACCCACGCGGGCTTCGCGTTTGCCGTAGAGGTGCAGCTTCACGAGCGGATCTTGCAAGGCGGCGGCCCAATCGGGTTCACCATGTTCCCACAGATGACCCAGGAGATTCGCCATGGCGGCGGGTTTCTCCATCTCGGTGGAGCCGAGCGGCAGACTACAGACGGCGCGGACCTGTTGCTCGAACTGGCTGGTGGCGCAGGCATCAATCGTGAGATGACCGGAATTGTGTGTACGCGGCGCGAGCTCGTTCACCAGAATGTGACCATCGCTGGTGAGGAACATCTCAACGGTGAGCAGGCCTACAACCTGGAGTTTCTCCAAGATGCCGCAGGCAAGCTGACGAGCCTCACCAGAGAGGACAGGGCCCAAGGCCGCCGGGGCAAAGGTGATGTCAAGAATGTGGTTTGAATGATCGTTCTCGAAAACAGGAAAGGTTGCTATCTGGCCATCCAAGGTGCGCGCACCGATGACGGACATCTCCTTCACGAAATCCACGAAACCTTCGTAGATGGACTCCGCGCCTTTCATCGCATCCCATGCTTTTGCGGCTTCAGCAGGGGTTTTGATCTTCACCTGACCTTTGCCGTCGTAGCCGAAGCTGGCGGTCTTCAAGACGCCGGGTGCGCCGATTTTGGCGATGGCTTGCTCTAGGTCCGCAAGGCTAGTCACGCGCTGAAATGGCGTGGTGGGAAAACCATTGTCACGCAAGAAATTTTTCTCGCGCAGCCGGTTTTGCGAGATGTGCAGCACGTTGCCGTCAGGACGCACGGACGCATGTTCGGCACAAGCCTTGGCGGCATCGTGAGGAACGTTCTCGAACTCGAAGGTCACGACATCCACTTGCCTGGCGAATTCATGGATGCGCGGCAGATCGAGATAATCACCGACGACATCAACGTCTGCCACGGCACTGGCGGGCGAGTTCTCTTCGGGCGAATAGATGGCGACACCATAGCCTAAGTTACGGGCGGCAAGGGCCAGCATGCGGCCGAGCTGGCCACTGCCCAATACGCCAATGCGTGCGCCGGGAAGAATCGGTTTTATCGACATGGGAATGGAAAATCAGGCCTGGGGCGGCAGAGTGCGGTTGGCCAGCACTTTGGCCGTTTGCTGTTCGCGGAATTTTTCGTAGGCGGTGCGAAATTGCGGATGCTTGTTGCCCAGAATGGCTGTGGCGAGCAGGGCGGCATTGATGGCTCCCGGCTTGCCGATGGCCATGGTGCCGACGGGGACACCGCCCGGCATCTGGACGATGGAGAGCAACGAGTCCATGCCTTTCAGCGTCTTGGATTCGACCGGCACACCGAGCACAGGGAGTTGTGTCTTGGAAGCGCACATGCCGGGCAGATGCGCTGCACCGCCCGCTCCGGCGATGATGACCTCCACGCCACGCCCAGCCGCAGCCGCCGCATACTCAAACAGCAGATCTGGTGTGCGATGCGCGGAAACGACTTGCGCCTCAAACGGCACGCCCAGTTCGGTCAACTGGCCGGCCGTATGTTGCATCGTTTCCCAATCAGACTGGCTGCCCATGATGATACCCACCAAAGGCTTGGATTCTGTCGCCATAGTGGGAGCAGACTATACGAGGACCGGGGTGGTCGTCGAGGGCCGGTTGCACCGGTTGGCCATAAGGCCAAACTTTCCACACCGATAGTGGTGAAAATTACTTGTTAACGGTGAGTTGCTTAGGAGCCACTTTGTCCAAAGCTTCCAAGACGATGCCGGGAGTGAGCAGTTCAGGCAGGACAATAGGATTAGCCTGAGGGTCAGCCGGAAAGACAATGACCAAAGGAACCCCAGCTCGCCCATACTTTTTTAGTTCAGCCGCGATCACCGGGTCTTCATAGGTGAAATCTCCGAGGAAGGAAACTGCGCCGATGGCGCTGAGTTTTTCTTTCACCGAAGCAATCTCAATGCTGGTTTTTTTGTTTGCCTGACACGTTACGCACCAGTCGGCGGTGAAATCTACGAACACCGGTTTTCCGCTCTTGCGCGCCTCCTCCACGGCTGCTGCTGACCAGGCTTTCCAAGCAATGCCCCCCTTCGATTCCGCGACGTCCACTGAAGTTGTCGTTCCTTCGCGCTTGGGTGAACGCCAGTTAAGCTGGCCTTCCAAAACGTAACCCAAACTGCCGATGAGCAAGAGAGCCGCCAGTCCACCGGCTATCCCGCGATGCTTGCTACCACGTTGAACAAACTCTCCGAAGATGTAGGCGGACAATCCGACGAACACCATCAAAAGTCCCAGCCAAAGGACACCGCTGCGGCCAAAATGGCCTACGGCCACGCTGAAAAGCCAGAAGGCAGTGGCGAGCATCGGAAAGCCCATGAGGATCTTGAAGCGTTCCATCCAGGCACCAGGTTTGGGGAGGAACTTGAGCCACTTGGGCTGCCAGCTCAACAGGACATAAGGAAAAGCGAGACCGAGAGCGATGAATACAAAAACCAAAAGGATGATAGTGGCAGTCTGGGAAAAAGCGAAGCCCAACGCCGTGCCCAAGAAGGGCGCGGTGCATGGAGTGGCCAAAATAGTCGCCAACACGCCGTTGAAGAAAGCACCAGCCGGGCCTTTTTTGGTGGCCAATTGTCCGGCCGCACCCATGACGTTATCATTCATGGTCACTTCAAACACGCCGAAGAGATTGAGTGCGACCAAGGTGACCAGAATAGTCAGGATCACTAAAAACTGCGGGTTCTGGAATTGCATTCCCCAGTTGGCGTTCTTGCCAGCTTGCTGAACGGCGATGACGAGCCCGGCCAGGACCAGAAAGGAAACGATAACGCCCAAAGCGTAAATCAAACCCAAGGTGCGCACGCGACCGGGATCTTCCTGGCTCTGCTTCACGAAGCCCAAAATCTTGAGGGAAATAACCGGCAACACGCACGGCATGATATTCAAGATAAGACCGCCGATGAAGGCATAGAAGAGCATCTCCAGCAGGGAACGAGGGTTGGCAACCGGACCAAAGGAAGTGGCAGCTTCGGCATTGCTGATGGTCATTCTGGATTCGTAGGCAATGGCCGGTTTGGCACTAAGGTTGCCGCCCACGATCAAGCCGCTGATTTCAGTCGGCCACTTGCCTTCGTTTGCGGTAACAGTCTTGCGGAGAACGAACTGGTTGTTTTGCAAACCTAGCTTTTCAGATTTGGCGCCGACCGTGAAGCCTTCCGTGCGGTGAGGGAAAAAATCCCAATCAACCGCGTCACTGGTAGGAGTGAATTTGATCAGCAGGCTGCGCTTGCCTTGCTTGGCTTCACCTTCCCATTGAGCGGTGGTTTTGAGGGCTTCGTTTGGCCGGGGAAGTTTGGCCCGCCATTTTTCGATGAGTCCGGCTTCAGCAGAAGGCTTGGTTGTGGCTGCGATCACGATGCTGGCGGTAACGTCGGCACCACCTTTGACGCATGACTTGTCCGTTTCGCACTCGAGCCAATCGACTTTGGCGGCGAGCTTTAACTCTCCTGCTGGCAGCGTGGTCGCAAAGGTGAGCGGAACGAGCAGCATGGCTTCATTATGAAAGGCAAAGGTGGTTAAACCGGCGGCTTCATAGACTTGCGGAACCGGCCATCCGATTTCCGCGGCGGTCACGCCTGCGGGCAACGTCCAGGTGATCTTGGTGGGCTCACCTGACTCACCGGCATTCTTCCAATACGTATGCCAGCGAGGCGGCATTTCGAGCAGCACGCCTGCGGTGATGGTATCACCGGCTTTGACGGCTTCGGCGGGCAGGACGAGGCGGGCGCGAGTAGCGCTGGTGGAGTTGAACGCAGTGAAGTCGGGAAGGGCGGTAGTATCTGCTGCGAGAGCGAGCATGGTTTCGTAAGCGACGGTGGGCTTGTCCGTCTTGCTGCCGCCGACAAGCAGGCCTTTGATTTCCGCAGGCCATTTGCCTTCATCGGAAGAAACCGTCTTGCGCAACGTGAACTTGCCCTCTTTCAGCCCCAGTTTTTCTGATTTGGAACTCACCGAATAACCTTCACCGCGATAGGGGAAGAAATCCCAGTCAGCGTGGTTTGCTTCCGGGGTGAACTCGATGATCAGATTCCGTTTGCCGTCTTTGGCATCACCATCCCAATGCACACTTGGTTTCAGCGTCGCGTTTGCTTTGGGCAATTTATCCTGCCATTTTTTGATTTGGTCAGCGTCAGCGGAAGGTTTCGTTTCGGCAGAAATCTTGAGGATGGCGTTAACTTCACTTTTTCCGGGGACACAAAGTTTTTCGCATTCGAGCCAGGAGACTTTGGCTTTCAGTTCTACATCACCCTTGGCATTGGCACCAATAGTCAAGGGAACAAGCAGCATGGCTTGATCATGATGCACGTAGGTCGTGAACCCCTCGGCTTCATACATTTCAGGGGTTGGCCATTGGATGTCGCCAGCCGTGATGCCTTCCGGCAAGGTCCAAGTGATTTTGGAAGCCATGCCAGACTCACCGGGGTTCTTCCAGTAGGTGTGCCAGCCGGAGGGCATTTCCAACAGCACACCCACGGTGATAGTTTCACCGGCTTTAACGCTTGCCACGGGTAAAACCAGACGCGCTTGCGTCGCCGCACCTTGGGCGGATAATCCAACCAGCAACCCCAGCCAGACCGCTAAAAACCTGCTCAATATCATGTTCATGTGAGGAACGAGCCTTGAATCCATTCCAAGCTACCTTCACTTGGACCGTTTCACAATGGCAACGTTCAGTCTATCAGCAGGTTAAATCAGTTAGGCAATTGTAATAGCGTGAACTTGAATCTACTTTGCGCGCATGCTGACAGCTCCCACTACCAGTTTTCGGTGGTTATCCACCGGACGGGAGACGTTTGCCTACATGGCGGAAGCCATCCGCGCGGCTCAGCAATCGGTGCGGCTGGAGATGTATATCTACCGGGATGACGTCATCGGCCAGAGCATCCGTGAAGCATTGGTGGAGACAGCCCAGCGTGGGGTGAAAGTCCAAGTGCTGGTGGACGCCATCGGCTCACAGGGTTTGGATGATGACTTTTGGGATGTTTTGCGCGAGGCGAAAGCCGAAGTGCGGTGGTTCAATCCGTTCCGGCTGGACCGGTTTGCCATCCGCAATCACCGCAAGTTGCTGCTGTGTGATGATGCTACCGCCATGGTCGGCGGCTACAACATCGCGGTGGAGTATGACGGAGATGGCATCAATGAGGGTTGGTGTGATCTCGGCGCCATTTTTACCGGTCCGGTGGTGGAGGAATTGGCCCGGTCGTTTGACCTGCTCTTTCATCTGGCGGAGTTCCGGCATGCCCGGTTCAAGCAATGGCGGCGGAGCAAAGTAGGCATAGGCCCCGGATTGAAATCGGGGGATGTGCTGTTGAATCTTCCGGGAAGCGGACATTCCTCCATGAAGTCCATTCTCTACGAAGCCTTGGGCCAGGCCACTAAGGTGCAGATCATCTCGGCCTATTTCCTGCCGACCTGGCGGATCCGCCGCGATTTAATGCGAATTATCCGGCGTGGCGGGCAGGTGCAAATAATCTTGGCCGGGAAGAGTGATGTGGCGCTTTCTCAATCGGCAACACGGAGTTTGTATCGCAAATTGCTTAAGGCCGGAGTGGAGATTTACGAGTATCAGCCGCAGATACTTCACGCGAAACTCTATCTGATTGATGACCAAGTTTACGTGGGTTCGGCCAATTTGGACAAGCGCAGTTTGAGCATCAATTATGAGTTATTGGTGCGCACTTCTGAGCCGTCAACCGTGCAGGGCGGGCGGGATATCTTTGCGGACATCCTGGGGCGTTCACAGGCCATCACGTTGCAGGAATGGAAAAAGTCTCGTTCCCTGTGGACCCGCGTGACGGAGAAGCTGGCGTATCTCTTTCTCGTGCATCTGGACCCTTACATCGCCCGCCAACAGTTGAAAATGCTGAGGTAATGTTCACCGGACTTGCCGGATGGCCGGTGGTGAACTAGGTTCCGTGGCCATGGACAATTCAGTGCCACCAAATCTGCCGCCGTCGGGACCGACGGGGTCGCCTTATGTGCCGCCGGCGAATCCGCCACCGCAATTCTCTCCTTCCTACCAGATGCCGCCGCCACTTGCGGTCGCGCCGCCGAAGAAGGAAAAGAAACATCCTTTGATGTGGCTCTTGCTAATCCTCCTCGCCGTGGGCGGCGGGCTATTCGTTTTGATGGGTGTTTTTGGAGCGCTATTGACTGGGGGTGGGGCCGGGATGTCAGGGGGCGTGTCCACCCGCTCCTTGTTGCAGGAGGTCGTGACTGAACCGAGCGAATCTTCGGACAAGATCGCGATCATCGGGGTGGAAGGAATCATCACTGGTTCATCGCTGGATTCGTCCGGCACTTCCATGGTGGACATCATCAAGGAACAGCTTCGGCGAGCAGGCGAGGATGATAAGGTCAAGGCCGTCATCCTTAAGGTGGATTCACCGGGCGGCGAAGTCCTGGCCTCCGATGACATCTATCGTGCGATCCAAAAGTTCCAGAACGAGCACAGCAAACCGGTCATCGCTTCCATGGGCAGTCTGGCGGCCTCCGGCGGTTACTATGTGAGCGCGCCTTGCCGCTGGATCGTGGCCAATGAACTGACCCTGACGGGCAGCATCGGCGTGATCATGTCCGGTTACAATTACCGTGGTCTGATGGACAAGGTGGGCGTGTTCCCACTGGTCTATAAGAGCGGCAAATTCAAGGACATGTTGAGCGGTTCCAAAAAGCCGGAAGAGATCATGCCGGAAGAGAACCAGATGATGCAGTCATTGATCGATGAAACTTACGGCAAGTTCAAGAGCATCGTGAAGGAGGGTCGTGACGCCGCCCATAAGGACAACGGCGGCAAAGGCAAAGCCTTGAGCAGCGATTGGGAAAGCCTGGCGGATGGGCGGATACTGTCCGGAAATCAAGCTTTTCAGGCCGGATTGGTGGACGAATTGGGTGACTGGGAGACTACCGTGAAAAGGACGCTGACCCTCGCCGGAATCACGGACGCCAAGCAAATCCGTTATGCCCGGCCGTTCACGTTGGGCAGCCTCTTTGGCCTGTCCAGCAAGGCCCAGCCGCCCACGATCAAGATCGATCTGGGCATGGATGCGCCCAAGCTGAAGGCGGGACATCTTTATTTCCTGTCCTCCAGCGTGCTTAATTAAGAGCTGAATTCTTCAGGCCATCTGTGTCGTAAGGACGCAGATGGCCTTTTTTATGCTATGCACAGGAGCGTGAAAGGCATGCAGATCCGGGTGTTTTCAGACCCTTGCATCTCCCGCTCAAATCTTCATAGTTCCACCTCTATGGGCCGGGATGAGACGCTGCTGATGGTGGCCGACAGTGAGCGTGACGCGAACATGCTATATGCCGTGCGCATGTTCGTGCCGGACCCTTTTATTTATCTCCGCATCAAGGGACGGCCGGTGATTGTGCTGAGCGATCTGGAAACCGATCGGGCCCGCAAGCAGGCCAAGCATTGCAAGGTGGTGGCTTATTCCAGCCTCGCTCAAAAGCTCCAGCGGTTGAATGGCAAGAAGCCCAATTCTGCCGAGATCATCAAATCTCTACTGAACGAGAAGCATCGGCGCAAAGTATTTGTCCCAAGCAGTTTTCCGCATGGCCTGGCGAGACAGTTGCGCCAGCTCAAGGTCAAGGTGAAGGTGGCCAAGGGAGCAGTTTTTCCGGAGCGCGAGATCAAGGATACTCAAGAGGTGAAGTACGTGAGCGCCGCCTTGATGATGGCGGAGGTCGGGCTCTCCGAAGGGATTCAGGCGCTCAAATCCGCCAAGATAGGCAAGGGGAACGCGCTGATGTATCGGGGCGCACCGTTGACCTCGGAGAAGCTGCGCTCGATCATCGACATTGCCATCATCCAGGCCGGCGGCATAGCCAGTCACACGATTGTTTCCTGCGGCAAGCAGACCTGCGATCCGCATGAACGGGGATATGGCCCGCTTAAGGCGAATCAGCCCATCATCTTGGACGTTTACCCCAAATCACAACGGACGGGCTACTACGGTGACATCACGCGAACGGTGGTGAAGGGCCGCGCCAGCGAGCCTTTGCGCAAAATGTTCGATACTGTGGTGCGGGGGCAAGAATTGGCCATCAGCCGGGTGAAGGCGGGGGTAAAGGGTGCAGAGGTGCATCAGGCCGTCCAGAAGCTTTTTGCGGAAGCTGGCTACAAGTCTGGGCGGGTGAAGGGCTGCATGCAGGGATTTTACCACGGGACGGGACATGGGCTGGGCTTGGAGGTGCATGAGGCGCCCCGTTTGGCGGCCAATTCCGATGATGTGCTCCAAGCAGGTCACATAGTTACCATCGAGCCGGGCCTTTATTACCCGGAGATCGGTGGTGTCCGTATGGAGGATGATGTCCTGGTGACGGACAAGGGAGCGCGTAATCTGACCAAATTTGAGAAGGTCTTGGAGGTCTAATCTACCACTCTTCTACGGTCTATCCCGTTCCAATTTCCGGTCTTGTTTCCATTCGCGCATCTCCTTGATGTGTGCAACTTTGGCTCAATCGGGCAGTGCGTCATGATTGAACGTTTTCATAGTGAAAGCGGTCCTAACTAGCAAATGACGTGAGGTCAGACGGGATGATGTAAAATGGAACTATATCTTTTATGTGTGATACCGCCGTTGCTGCTGGGCCTCTACGCCCAGTTTAAGCTGAAATCGACGTATAAGCGCTATCTGGAGGTGCCCGCAGGATCGGGCCTGTCAGGCGCGCAAGCAGCCCGGCGGATTCTGGATGCGGCTGGACTGCAAAGCATGCCGATACATGAGGTGCCGGGAGAACTGAGCGACCATTATGACCCGATCAAGAAACAGCTCTGCCTGTCCGCGGAGAACTATCGCGGACGCTCACTGTCGGCAGTAGGCGTGGCGGCGCATGAGGCGGGGCATGCCTTGCAGCATAAGGCCTCGTATGTCTGGCTGAATGTGCGGATGGCTTTGGTACCGATCACTAATATCGCCAGCACCGGGGCAGCCGGATTATTCTTATTGGGCATTTTCTTCAGCATCGCCAAGTTGGCGATCATTGGCATCATCGTGTATGCCGTGATCTTCGCTTTCCAACTTATTACGCTGCCGGTGGAGTATGACGCCAGCCGTCGGGCGAATATCGAGCTGAGCCGGTTGGGCATTGTGCATCCGAATGAAGCGGGTGGTGTGCGCAGCGTGCTGAATGCCGCCGCCCTGACTTATGTGGCGGCCATGGTGCAGTCCTTGATGTGGTTGTTTTACTTCATCATGCTGTCACGGTCCGGAAACCGGTAAGCAGTGTCGCAATGGAATAAATATGGGATTTGAGGCTCTAATGAAAAAGGGACGAGGCAGGCAGTTATTTGCTTGCCGCCGCACTCCTAAGTTTTAGCCTCGGAAACACAAGGGATATGTCACCACCAACATTTGCTCGAAAGAAGTCCGCGAAACGCGCGGTCAAACCGATCGTTGTCAGGCGGGATATTGACGTGGCGCCTCCGGTCACGCCCATCACGGCCGTGCCGACGAATATCGCCGCGCCGGTAGCCAGCGTGGATATTGATACCGAAGACGTGCGTCGCGTGGTGCCCAAGCAGGAACCGGCACCAGTCCGTGAACGGACGACTTATGATGGCGACACGGCCATCAAACTTTACCTGCGCGAGATCGGGCAGGTGAAACTGCTCACGCCGCAGGAAGAAATCGAGTTGGCGGCGAAGATCAAGAAGGGCGACAAGAAAGCCCGCGAGCACATGATCAAGGCGAACCTGCGCCTGGTGGTGAAGATCGCGCATGATTACGAAGGGCTGGGGCTGCCACTGCTGGATTTGATCAACGAAGGCAATATCGGCCTGATGAAGGCGGTGGAACGTTTTGATCCGGCGAAGGGCGGCAAGCTTTCCACGTATGGTGCCTGGTGGATCAAGCAATCGATCAAGCGTGCGTTGGCGAATCAGTCCAAGACCATTCGCCTGCCCGTGCATTTGGTGGATAAGATCTCGAAGATGCGTCGCACTTCCATGAAGTTGCAGGAAGAGTTGGGGCGCGAGCCGACTGATGAGGAATTGGCGGAAGAGCTGGAAACGACCGTTTCACGTGTGGCGGCCATGCGCACGGCAGCGATCCGACCGGCTTCCTTGGATGCGCCCATTAGCGAGGATGAGGATTCCAACAACTACTCCGAGATCGTGGCGGATGAGAATGCGACGTCGCCTTACGCGCAGTTGGAAGACAAGACGGTGACGGCCATGCTCGAGGAGATGGTGACGAAACTGGACCCTCGTGAGGCGACGATTTTGCGCTTCCGGTTCGGCCTGGACGGCGGAAATGAGAAAACTTTGGAAGAGGTGGGTGAAAAATTTGGCGTGACGCGGGAACGAGTTCGGCAGATACAAAACATTGCGCTGCGCAAGTTGCGCAAGATGATCGAGAAACTCGAAGCCAAGAAAAAATAACAAATGCCGTCACACGCCGTCTCACCCTCGGATCTTGCCGCCGCCATCCGCGACGTGCCAGATTTCCCCAAGCCGGGCATTCTCTTCAAAGACATCACGCCAGTATTGGCGGATGCGAAGCTGTTTGCCGGGGCGATTGATTTGCTGGCTGGCAACTTCAAGCCGGGGCAAGTGGATGCGGTGGTGGGCATTGATGCACGGGGATTCATCTTCGCGGCGGCCGTGGCAATCAAGTTGCAAGCCGGTTTCGTGCCGGTGCGCAAAAAAGGCAAGCTGCCCTACAAGGCACACGAAGAAAGTTACGACTTGGAATACGGCAGCAACACGGTGGCCATCCATATTGATGCGGTGAAGCCGGGAGCCAAGGTTCTGCTGGTGGACGATTTGCTGGCCACGGGTGGAACGGCGGCAGCGGCCGTGTCTTTGTTGCAGAAGATCGGCGCGGATATTTTGGAGGTATCGTTCCTGATCGAACTTGGCTTCCTGAATGGTCGCAGCCGCTTGGGCAAGACGCCGATTCGTTCCTTGGTGGTTTATTAAGCCCGGCATGACTTCATTTTTACGGCTCGCCCATGAGCCTGCTGACCGCCTAAGCTCCAGCCTTTGATCGCAATACTCTAAGGCATGGACTGGCTGTTGGCATTAGACAGAGACCTGTTTCGTTTCGGCAACGAGGCGTTGAGCAACCCGTTGTTCGACGCCGTCATGCCGTTTTTCAGCGGTAATCCCTTCTTCATCCCCGTGGCATTGGTGCTGGGCATCTGGATGTTGATCAAGGGTGGAACTCGGGGGCGGTTGTGCATTTTCTTTCTCGTCCTGGCGATCGGGATTGGAGATGGGCTGATCTGCAATTCTCTGAAGGACAGCATCGGGCGTCCGCGTCCATTTAATCACATTGAAGAAACGATCATGCGGGTGGGCAAGGGCGGGAGCGGCAGCATGCCTTCATCGCACGCGGCGAACTGGTTTGCGGGACTGATGGTGTTTTGGCTGTTCTATCGGCGCTCGTGGAAGATCGTGTTGCCCATCGCGTGCACCGTTGCTTTTTCGCGAGTTTACAATGGAGTTCACTATCCCAGCGATGTCGTGGCGGGAGCTGCGTTGGGGGCTGTGTACGCCTTTGTGATCGTCCATGTTTTCGATTTGGTCTGGCAGACGGCGGGCAAGAAACTGTTTCCTCTCTGGTATGAGCGGTTGCCTTCGCTCTTGCTGCATGATGCGGGACATCGTCCCGTGGAGGAGCGTTCCGCAGAAAGCCGCAACAAGCTGGCGGAGGCACAGTGGCTGCGGCTGGCATACGTGCTGATCGCGGTGATTTTTCTGGCGCGGATCGGCTATCACGCGGCAGGCAAGATCGAACTGACCGAAGACGAGGCTTATCAATGGCAATGGGCGAAACATCCAGCGCTGGCCTACTACAGCAAGCCGCCGATGATTGCTTACACGCAGTGGCTGGGTACCAGCATCTTTGGTGACAACGAACTGGGGGTTCGCTTCTTCTCATCACTGCTGGCGGCGGCGATGTCCGTAATCCTGTTGCGCTTCTTCTATCGCGAACTGGGATTGCGTCCGGCGCTTTGGGCGGTGGTGCTGCCGTTGTGCATGCCGCTGGTGGCGGTGGGTTCAATCTTGATGACGATTGATCCGCTGAATGTCTTCTTCTGGATGCTGGCAATGATGAGTGGGTGGAGGGCGGTGAACACGAACTCAACAAAGCAATGGCTGCTGGTGGGCTTATGGATGGGTTTTGGCTTTTTGAGCAAGGCCACGGCGCTATTCCAATTGTTAAGCTGGGCAGTCTTCTTCGTGCTGTGGTCGCCGTCACGGGCGTGTCTGCGGAGCAAGGGGCCATGGCTGGCGTTGGTGATCAATGCGCTCGCGTCGATTCCGGTGCTGGTCTGGAATGCTCAGCATGGCTGGGCCACGGTGAAGCATCTGGAGAACCGCAGCGGTCTGGATCGGGCGTGGGATTTTAATCCGAATTTCATCATCGATTTCATTTTGGTGGAGCCATTGTTGTTCAATCCGTTGATCTTCATCGGTATCGCTTGGGCGGCGGTGGCGTTCTGGAAAAAGGACAAGGGTAATCAACTGATGATGTATTGCTTCAGCATGGGAGCACCGCTGTTCCTGTTCTATTTCCTCTACACCATCCGGGCGCGCGTGCAGCCGAATTGGATCGCGCCTTCGATCCTGCCCTTGCTGTGTCTGGGCATCATCTATTGGGAGCATCGATGGCGGGAAGGCGTGCGCTGGTTCAAGCCTTGGTTGATCGCCGCGTTCTTCATCGGCTTCATCCCGATTGTGCTGATGCACGATACGAACCTGACCGGCAAACTGTTCGGCAAAGATTTGCCCGCCAAGAAAGATCCGCTGCGGCGCGTGCGGGGTGCCAAGGAACTGGCGGCGGTGGTGGAAACGGCC
Source organism: Chitinophaga pinensis (assembly GCA_943367715.1). GTDB lineage: Bacteria > Verrucomicrobiota > Verrucomicrobiia > Limisphaerales > JAEYXS01 > JAEYXS01. The sequence continues at coordinate 123,077 of CALRJY020000011.1, forward strand.
AGGCAAGAGCTGATGAAGGAAGGCAAGCCGGTGTTCATCATCGGTGGGCACTATGGCGTGACAGGGTTGATGGCATTTTATCATCCTGAGGCGCGCAAGGATGTGGTGAAAGACCCGCTGGTGTTTTATCGCTGGTCGGATAAAGCGGAGAATCAGTTTTATTTCTGGCCTTCATACAAGGAGCTGCGCAAGGGCCAGAACGCCATTTACGTGGTTGTGGAGAATAAGCCGCAAGCGGCACCGCAATCGATCATTGATTCGTTTGAGAGCGTAAAAGACTTGGGCATTCATGAAGTGGTTTATCGGGGGCGGGTGTTTCATCACATCCAGATGTTCGAGTGCCGCAATTTGCGTTAGGCCATGAATGCGACGCGCTTTCCCGTAAAGGATTATGACCTTGCCGCGACGCTGGCGTCCGGCCAAGCATTTCGCTGGCGTTTAATGGATGGCGCGTGGGAAGGAGTGATTGGTCAGAGGTGGGTGCGTTTGTCTTTTGAACGGAACAGCATCGGGGTGAGCACGGCGGTTACGTCGGAATCATGGACTTGGCTGGAGGATTACCTGCAGACGGCAGTTGATCTTTCAGCGGTGATCGCGAGTTTTCCTGATGATGTGCCGATGTGCGAATCCGTGGCGGCGTGTCATGGATTGCGACTGCTGAAGCAGGAGCCGTGGGAATGCCTGGCATCCTTCATCCTCTCCTCCACCAAGCAAATCGTGCAGATCCAGCAGATAGTGGAGTTGTTGTGTGTGCGTTACGGAGAAAAGGTAATGATGCCTGAGGGACGAGCGCCGGTGTATGCGTTTCCTACTGCGGAGAGATTGGCACAATGCACCGAGGCGGAGTTGCGGGAATCTAAGATGGGGTTTCGCGCCAAGTATCTGCTGGCGGCGGCGCAGGCGGTGGCGAGTGGGAGGTTGGATTTGGAATCACTGCGGACGATATCTTGTGCGGAAGCGCGGGAGAAATTGATGGAACTGCCAGGGGTGGGGCGAAAGATCGCGGATTGCGTGCTGTTGTTCGCGTATGGATTTCAGGAGGCGTTCCCGGTGGATGTGTGGGTGTTGAAGGCGCTGCAGCAGCTTTATTTTCCCAAGCGTAGGGCATCGGCGAAGCGGTTGGCGAAGTTTACGGTCACGTATTTCGGGGCTAACAGCGGGTATGCGCAGCAGTATCTTTTTCATTACATGCGCACGCAGCTTGGGAGAAAAGGAAAGAAGACGAAATGAAACGCACGCTTGAAGTGTTATTTACTCCCGCAGAATTCAATGCGTTGCCCGCTCGCGATTTGAGTCAGACGGTGTGCGTGGTGTTTGATGTGCTGCGGGCGACGAGTGTGATGGTGCAGGCGTTGAGTGAGGGTGCGGAGGGTTTGATTCCAGTTAGCACGATTGAAGAGGCGGTGACCTTGCACCGGCTGAAGCCGGAACTCTTGCTGGCGGGGGAACGGCACGGATTGCGTATCACGGCGGCGCAGAGTGGAGGGGTGGATTTTCTTTTTGGCAATTCGCCGCGTGAGTTCAATGCAGATAAGGTGGGCGGGAAGAGTATTGTTACGACCACGACGAATGGCACGCGGGCGTTGCAGGCGTGCAGGGGGGCGAGCGAGGTGTTGGTTGGGGCGTTCTTGAATCTAGATACGGTGGCGGCGCGATTGGGTCAGGAGGAACGCTCGATTGTGATCGTGTGCAGTGGGACGGGTGAAGAGGCGGCTTATGAGGACACGCTGGCGGCGGGGGCTTTGTGCGAGGTGTTATTAAAGACGGGTTTTGAGGGACGGGTGGTGGACTCGGTGCGTGTGGCTCAAGCCGTTTATTTGCAGGAGCAGGGTGACTTGCTGGGAGCGATGAAGCGGGCGAGCAATGGGGCGCGACTGCTGACGATGCCGGATTTGAAGGATGATGTGGCGTTTTGCTTGCGGAGGAATGCGGTGCCGGTGGTGGCGGGAATGGGGAGGGATGGGGTGGTAAGGCGGTTGGAGTGATCGGGAGACATTTGGCTCTCTCACCCCTCTCCCCGTTGAGGGGAGAGGGGGAACATTTGGCCGCGAATATGTAAGTTTGGACCTTATGGGCGGACGATTGACTAATCGCGCGGGATTAGAGATTAGTGCTCCGCTCATCACAAGTATTTCTTGGCGTCGGACCAGACGCGCAGAAAGGAGCTGGCGAAATCTTGCGGGCGGTTGGTGGTCCATTCATCAAGGTGTTTCGCGGTGAACCATTCGCCGGTTTCTATCTCTTCGGGGTGGAGGACGAAGGGGCCTTCGGAGATGGTGTGATAGACCCAGACGAATTCCTGGCCGGTGTCTTGGCAGGCTTTGATGTAGCAAAGGCGGCGTGGAGTTTTATCGATGCTTAGGCCGATTTCTTCGCGGAGTTCGCGGATGGAGCAGGTGTCGTAGTCTTCACCGCTGTCCACATGTCCAGCGGCGGAGGTGTCCCAGAGACCCGGTGAAGAGTCTTTGCTCATGGAGCGTTTCTGCATGAAGACGTCGCCTTTCGCATTGGTGACGATGATGTGCACGGCGCGATGCTTGAGGCCCAGACGATGAACTTCGCGACGGGGCTTTTGATCGATCACTTCGTCCAGGTCATTGACGACATCAAAGATTTCTTCAGCCATAAAAATCAGGAGAGAGCTTTGGTAAGTGTGGCGAATTGTTCCAAGGAGACCTTTTCGGCGCGAATCTGGAGGGGCAGGCCGATGGCGTTGAACGCGGCTTCGAGCTGTTCCACCGGCCAGTTCTGTTTGAGAAGCTTGATTGCCATCTTGCGACGCTGGCCGAAGGCGGTCTTCACGATGCGTTCGAACTTGGGAACGAGTTCAGGGGGAAGCAACGGTTGTTCGCGGCGGATCAGGCTGATGCAGGCAGAGTCCACATCGGGTGCGGGGAAGAAGCACTTGGGCGGGATCTTGAACAGGTCCGTCGGCTGGTAGTGCAATTGCACGAGCAAGGTCAGGATGCCGTAGTCCTCGCCATCAGTCTCGGCCATGAGGCGTTGGGCGACTTCCAACTGTAGGGTCGCGATGAGGCGCTCTGGTTTGCGGGGATTGTGGGCCAATTCCACCAGAATGGGTGAGGCGACGGAGTAGGGGAGATTGGCGATGAGCTTCCAGTTCTGCCAGTCGCGCTCCATGTCTTCAACGACGCGTAAGGCATCGGCATGGAGTAGGGTGAAGTTCTTCTGTTCGGCGAAACGCGCTTGCAGCAGCGGAATGAGGCGCTGGTCTTTTTCGATGGCGAGGACTTCGTTGCCGTTTTCCAGCAGCAATTCAGTGAGGGGCCCAAGGCCGGGGCCGATTTCCAGGATTTTATCGCCAGGTTTGATCGCGCCGGCGTTGGCAATGCGACGGAGCTGGTTGCCATCGTGGAGGAAGTTTTGCCCGAGGGATTTGGTCAGTTGGATACCGTGCTGGGTGAGCAGGGCGCGCATCTGGGTGAGATTCACGAGGCCACCTCCGTGAGGCATTCGCCGATGGCTTTCACGGTGCGGCGCAATTCGGTTTCGGTGATAGTGAGTGGTGACGTCAGGGAAATGACGCTGGCGAATTCGCCTTCCGGCAACAGGATGAAGCCGCGTTGGAGCAGGCGATTGATGGTTTTCAAAACGATATGGGTCGCGGGCTGATCATCATGAGTGCGGATTTCGAGACCGGCCATGAGGCCACTGATGCGCACTTCAAATTTCAAGTCTTTAGGCGGCTTAAGAGCTTTGAGTAATTTACCCATTAGCAGGCCGAGTTTATGACTGCGGGCGGGGAGTTTGTTCTGCTCCAATTCTTTGATCTGGGCCAAGGCCATGGCGCATCCGACGGGGTGGCCGAGGAAAGTGGAGGTGTGGATGGCTTCACCATTTGAGGGTGGCCAAGCTTGATCCATCACGGCAGAGGAACCGACGCAGGCGGAAAGCGGGAAACCTCCGGTGAGAGCTTTTCCCAGGCAGATGAGGTCGGGAGTCACGCCGCTATGTTCGCAGGCGAACCATTTGCCAGTGCGGCCGAAACCGGTGTAAATCTCATCGAGGATGAGGAGAGCTTTGTGTTCGTCGCAGAGTTTGCGCACAAGGGCCAGGAACTTTGCAGGTGGAATATTAATGCCGCCGCGGGCTTGCATCGGCTCCAGCAAAATGGCGCCGATTTTTTGCTTTTTGAACAACGCGCGCAGCCGTTGTTCGAGAGGTTTCAGATCTGCTTCAGTCTTGGGGAAAGGGGCAAAATGACCGAATGCTTTGAGCTGGTTGCGAAAGCCGCCGCGAAAATGTTCGCGATGGGTGGCGTTCAAGGCACCGTAGCCGACGCCGTGATAGGCTCCCTCGAAGGCGATGATGCCAGGTTTGCCAGTGGCGAGTTTGGCGGTCTTTAGAGCGGCTTCCACGGCTTCGAAGCCGGAATTGCAGAAGATGGTTTTGGCACGGGCACCTTTGGTCCAGCGGCCGAAGGTGATTTCACTGAGCTTTTGGGCGAGTTGGGCTTTGAGCGCGTGGGGATGGACATCGCCCATAGCGTGGAGCAGTTTGCCCATCTGCTGCTGGCCGGCTTTCACCACGCGAGGATTGGCGTGGCCGGCGGCGGCGACGCCGAAGGCGGCAGTGAGGTCGAGATAGCGGCGGCCTTCCACATCCCAGACGTAGTTGCCTTGCGCGCGTTCCCAGACGATGGGCCAGGAGCCATCCGGTTCGGTGAACAGGATGTTGCGCGATTCGTAGGCCTGCAACTGGCGCAGGACTTGTTGTGTTTTCGTGGGCATCACTCGGTCAACTGTGCGGGTAATCTAATGGGATAGAGGGCGAGGTGACATGAGAAAATTACGAAGGTGATGGGAGGTATGATTTATGAAGTATGAAAAGAGCTCTTATTCGTACGGCAGCTTACTGCCGGCTGGAATCCGGCAGCACGGGCACTTATGTCAGGCGTGGCGCTGCTTACTTCAGGGAATAGAGGAATTCTACCAGGTCGGCGGCTTCTTGGGCGGTGAGGGATTGGAGGAGCATTTCGGGCATGGCGGAGAGTTTTTGCTCCTGCACTTTGTCGATGTTCTTGGCGTCCAGTTTGATGATCTGGGCGTTGGCGTCCTTGAGTTGGATCTCTTTTGGTGTACGGCTGATGAGGAAGCCGGTGTAGGCGAGGTCGTCTTTGGTTTCCACGCTGTAGCTCTTGAAGGCGGGGTCGATGTTGCGGGAGGGCTCGATAAGGTTTTCCAAAATCTTGGCGCGATCGTATTTGCGGCCGATGGTGCTGAGGTCGGGGCCAAAGCTGCGGCCGGTGCCGTTGAGCTGATGGCATTGGGTGCATTGCAGGCCCGTGGCGCTCATAAAGAGGCCGCGACCGCGTTCGACATTGCCTTTCAGGCTCAGGATATCGTTGGGACGGATGTTCGTGCCGAGGGTGCGGCTGCGTTTATCGGGTGGCAGGAAGCGCTCGAAGAGATCGCGGATCTCAGGTCGCGTGGAGGCGAGGCCTTGCTGGATGAGGGCGTCGCGTTCCTGGGCGCTCCACTTCTGGGGTTCGCCTTCCAGTGAGCAGATGGCAGCCAGTGTTTGGGAGGTAGTATCGAGCTTGGCGGGCTGGGTAAATGAAACGGCAGCGGTGCTGGTGGTGTTCGTGGATTTGAGTTCACGCACCCAGCGTTCGAGGAGTTTTAGCGCGGTGGCATCCACTTCCTGTGCGCCGAGGTAGGGCATGTGGCCGCGACCGAGTTTGGCGAAGCGGTAGAGGAGCACAGATTCATGCGGGCGACCGGCGGTGATGACATGCGGGTTATCGAGGCTGAAGGCGCCTTGACTGGGCGCGGCATCGATGGCGAGCATCTTGTCATTGGCCATTTCCCAGCGGAAATCCACAGTGGATGCGCCGCTGCCGCCGAAGCGGTGGCAGTGTGAACAATTGACATGCAAATAGGCGCGGGCGCGATCATTCACAGAAGCGGATTCGTCCTTGAGCGAGGCCATGCGCTGATATTTCGGCACGGGATGCTCGAAGAGGCCGAGCTTTTTAAGCAGGTCCATCTGATTGCGTTTGCTGCCAGCTTGCGTGACCTCACGGTCCAGTTGGAAGGCAGCAAAGCTGTGGATGGTGCCGGTGCGGGTGAGGTGGCAGACCATGCATTCGGTGCGATTGGAGTAGCGCCAGGTCCATGGATGCGTTTTGCCGGTAGCAGAGTCTTTGACTTGATAGGTTTCTGCTTTGCCATCGCCATCGTAGAGCACGGCGTCTTTCTGGTCTTTCGTCCAATGATAGCTGTAGGCTTTCCAGTCATCGCCGGTGTTGTGGAGAATCTGGGTTTCGAGACGACGGCGGGTAGCGGGATTGCCTTTCTCTAATTCCACAGAGACGGTGCGGGCGAAGACGGTGTTCGTGGGGAAGCGCCAGGCGTCTTTGGTTTCGCCTTTGCTGAAATCACCTTTCAGGAATTTGCTGATGTTGTTGGTGCCGGGCAGGGCGATAAAACGGTCGGCGGAAGTGCCATCGGACCACATCTCGGTATTGATATCGTAGGGCAAGACACCTTCGGCCACCTGATGTTTGGTGGTAGAATAGAAGAGGCCGGTATCGCTGAGTTTCTTGGGAAAGCTGGTGGCGACGGCGGTGGATTTATTCGGGAGCAATTCGAAGATGCCGCCGTCGTAGCTGACGACGTAGAGTTCGCGATTGTGGTCTTCACCGAAGCAGATGATGGGGATGGGTGTGCTGGCGATCTCTTGCACTTCAGGTTTGCCGTCCTTCACTTCACGCAGAGCCCAAATCTTGCCGGTGACCCAATCGCCGTGGATGTATTTGCCAGCGAGGTCGGGATATTTTTTACCGCGATAGACGTAGCCGCCGGTGATGGAGCGGGCGACGGAATGGGAGTGAACGTAAGTGGGTGGAGTGACAGGCGTAGGGCCGAGGGGTTCGTTCGGGTGAACGAGTTGTGGACCTTCCATGACGCTCCAGCCGTAGTTCGCGCCGCGTTGCACTTTATAAATGAGTTCCCAAATCTCCCAGCCGACATCGCCGACCCAGAGTCCGCCAGTGACGGGATCGAAGCTCATCTTCCAAGGATTGCGAAAGCCGTAGGCCCAGATTTCCGGACAGGCGCCGGGAGTTTTGACGAAGGGGTTGTCTGAAGGCACGGAATAGAGTTTGTCGCCGACGGGTTTGTTCACGTCGATGCGGAGGACGCAGCACATGAGGTCGTTCAGGTTTTGACCGGTCTTCAACAAATCAGGCGGGCTGGCGGGGCCGCCATCGCCGGAGGAGATGTAGAGCATGCCATCGGGGCCGAATTGCATTGAGCCGCCGTTGTGGCCGCCGGAGCGCCAGGAGATGATGATGCGTTCGCTCTTGGGGTCAATGCGCAGCGGTTGCGTATCCGGCAACGTGAACTCTGAGACGTGTGTGCCGTTCTCGACATCGGGCTTGGTGATGTAGCAGATGTAGACTTTGCGGTTCTGTTTGAAGTTAGGATGGAAGACCATCCCGTAGCTCTCGTGGTGTTGCTTCAGCTCCTTCTTCAGATCGAGGATGACGTAGGTATTGGTGGCTTGATTGTCGTTCTTGAAAACATGCACGGGACCGCGTTGCTCCAAGAGGACCATGAGGTCGGTGCTGGGCATGGCGACGAGTTCCACGGGACTCTTGAACTGGAGCTTCGGGAAAGCGCGCTCGGCACGGTATGGCGGAGGAGCTTCGGCGGTGCCGATGATGCGGGAGGTGGTCCACGGGAGGCGTTTCTCTGGTAATTCAGCGGCGCTAATAATCTGTGCGAGCAGAAGTAGTAAGACCACTGCAAGGCGGTGATGGTGGCAGATGGACAGAGAGTTGGTAGAGCCGATGCGCATGGTGCTGGGCTGGGGCATGTTTGATGGCGAAGACAATAACGATTCGGAGCAGCAACGCAATCGCAGAGCGGACGGGATATTTGCTTGCCAGTCAGGCGGTTGGCACGGATAACGAAAGTGTTCCACAAACACGACCGCGCATTTCGTGCAGACGCGTAATCTTTTGGCAGACCACATCACAACCAGTCCGGGCGCCTTGACCGAAGATTCAGTCGAGTTGAAACGCCGCATCCAACAACTCGAGCAGGAAATCTTTTCGTTGAAATTTGACCAGCAGCAGGTACGGCAGGCGGCTTTGGCGGAGGGCAATGCGGAGATGGCCCAGTTGCGGCGAACCATCCAGGCATTGCGGGATGAAATGGATGCGGTGCACTTCGACAAAGCGCAGGCGGTGCAAGCTGCGGTAGCGACGGCACACGCGGAGATCCACCAACTGCAGGAGACGGTGCAGAGGCTGCGGCAGGTGCTGGATGATGCCCACTACGAGAAGCAACAGGCGATCCAGCAGATGGCGACGGCAGCGCGGGGGGAGAGCGACCAGTTGAGGGCGACGGTGCAAGCGTTGCGCGAGCAACTGGATAGCAAACAACAGGGAACGGCAGCCAAGACTTAACAGACGCATGGGAAGAATAAAGGGCAGAAGACATCAGCCATTGGCGGGATTGGAGGGAATTGTGAACTCCGAAGACCGGTTGCGACATCTGGAAATGCTGTTGAGCATCAGCCAGCAGGTTTCGTCCATCGAAACGCTGGATGAGGTGCTCGCGGTACTGGTGAACGTGAGCAAGGAGCAGACGCACGCGGAACGCGGAACGCTGTTCTTGAATGATCCGCAGTCCGGAGAGCTGTATTCACGCATCGCCCTGGGGAACATCAGCCGGGAGATCCGCATCCTGAATACGCATGGCGTGGCCGGGTATGTCTATACCCATGCGGAGGGAGTCATCATCGCGGATGCGTATGCAGACGAACGGTTTGACCGATCGATCGATAAACAGACGGGATACCAGACGCATAGCATCCTGGCGGCGCCGATCAAGACGGTGAAAGGTGAAGTCATCGGGGTAATGCAGATGCTGAACCGCAAGGAAGGCGAGTTCGGTCAACTGGATCTGGCCTTGCTCGAAGCCATCACCAGCCAGGCGGCCATCACTTTGCAGAGCCATCAACAGGCGGAAAGGCTGCAACGCACACGGGAGCAGGAGATGGAGTTCCTGGACGTGGTCTCGGATGTGGCCACGGAGCTGGAGCTGGGGCCGTTGCTGCAAAAGATCATGGGGGAGGCGCGGCGGATGTTGAAGGCGGACCGGGCCACGCTCTTCTTGAACGATGAAAAGACGAATGAACTATGGGCGGAGGTGGGCACGGGGCTGAACAGCACGCAGATACGTTTCCCGAACAGTCTAGGCATCGCGGGCGCGGTTTTCAGTTCCGGGAAATCCATCAGCATTCCGTATGCGTATGCTGATCTGCGGTTCAATCCGGCCTTTGACAAGAAGACGGGCTATTTCACACGCAGCATCCTGTGCGTGCCGGTGATCAACAAACAGGGAAAGACCATTGGGGCGGTGCAGGCGTTGAACAAGTCGGGCAGCGTCTTCAGCACGGAGGATGAGACGCGGTTGCGGGCGTTCAGTGCGCGCATCTCGCTGGCACTGGAGAACGCGAAGCTCTTCGCGGACATCCAGAGCATGAAGAATTACAACGAGAGCATGCTGGAGAGCATGTCCAACGGGGTGCTCACTCTGGATGAAAGCGGCCATATCATCACGTGTAACCGGTCGGGTTATCGGATTCTAGGCACCGGGCCGCAGGAGACACTGGGCAAGACGGTGGAGGAGTTTTTTGCGACGCAGAACGGCTGGTTGCTGGAGAAAATAGAGCGGGTGGAAAAGACGGAGGCCACGGAATCCGCGGTGGATGCAGAGCTGATCTGTGGCGGGGAGGCGCACTCGGTGAATGCCTCGATCCTGCCGCTCTTCAACATGGAGCACAAACGGCTGGGCACTATGCTCATGCTGGAGGATATCAGCTCGGAGAAGCGTATGAAGTCCACCATGACGCGCTACATGGACCCGGCGCTGGCGGATAAATTGCTGGCGGGCGGCGGGAATATCGATCAGGGACGGAATGCGGTGGTCACGGTGTTGTTCGCGGATATCCGAAACTTCACGAGCCTTACGGAGAAATTGGGGGCGCAGGGCACGGTGACCATGCTGAATGAGTATTTCGAGATCATGGTGGAGTGCATCCAGCGCGAGGGTGGCATGCTGGACAAATTCATCGGGGATGCGCTGATGGCGGGGTTTGGCACGTTGGTGGCGCATGAAGATGATGAGGACCGCGGCATGCGGGCGGCGATCGACATGATTCGGGAGCTGGAAAAGTTTAACCGTGCCCGAGTGGAGCGAGGAGAGAAGCCAATCGAGATCGGCATCGGGTTGAACACGGATCGCGTGGTGGCGGGGCCGATCGGGTCGGCGCGGCGGCAGGATTATACGATGATCGGGGATGGGGTGAATCTGGCGGCGCGGCTGGAGAGCGCGTGCAAGCAATATCATGCACGGATCCTTATCAGTGAATTTACGATGCGGAAACTGCATGGGAAGTATCGGCTACGGGACATCGACAAGGTGGTGGTGAAGGGAAAGAGTGAACCTGTGGTGGTGTATGAGGTGCTGGATTATCACACGGCGGAAACGTTTCCGAATATGGAGGCGGTGCTGGAAAACTTTAATCGCGGGCTGGGCTTGTACCGGCGTGGAGACTGGGACAAGGCGTTGCAGACGTTTGAAGCAGCGTATGAATTGAACAAGGAGGACCGGATCTGCCTGGTGTATGCGGAACGGTGCCGGAAGCTGAAGGCGGAGCCGCCGCCGGAGGATTGGACGGGGGTGTGGGTGATGGGGGAGAAGTAGGGGGAGTACGGGTTAGAAATTTCAATGTCTTCCAACAGTTTGAACTTCAATGATGTCTGAGGCTGGCACATTATACTCAGAGGAGAGATCCCAAGACAATCGGCTTGCCTGAGGGTTTTCAGCAATGTGGTAAGATGATAGCCAAGTCTTCCCAAAAGGACGATCCGAATAGGCAGAAAGGCGATTTGGTTTCAATTTGCATTTGATGACCAATGGTTCTCCAATTTTTGTGAGAATCTCCGCGATTTCCTTGTCCTTAGTCAGCGGCATGTAAATGGATTCCCCGCCAAAATACTTAAGCAAACGATGCACCTCCTCGTCTGAAGGATGGATTTCAATTGCTGAGAACCAAATTCTTCCGTTGCGCGATTTCTCCTGCATGTGGTCAAAGTAATCATCCCATGCGAGTTTAATCCTCTCCTGTAAGGCTTCAGTGAATCGATTGCCGTATTCTTTCAGGAAGAATTCCCGACGTTCTTGTCCATTCCTGATTTCTAAACCCTTGGCTAAAATGGATGATTTTTCAGCTCGTGTGTAGTGGTATCCTAGGATGCTGCTGAGGCTGCACAGGCTGTTCAATTTGTCTGCAACCAGGCTGATTTCAGGAATATTCAAAAGCTTGTCGAGATGCTCGTTTTCGAGGAATGCATTGCGGTGATTCTTAAGAATGAAAGAGTATTCGTCGGGAATTTGTTTCGGATTTGACAGGTTTATTACAGTTGAGGAACACATGCGCTCGTTCCTCAAATTTATCTACGAGACCGGATTTGGCAATACGGACGACTGGCCTCCCACAGTTAAAATCAGTTTGATGCAACCCGTTCCGGGTAGTGATTACTATTCCCACTACCCAGGGTAGCTCGTGCCTCGCAACCCTGGGCTAATTGATGTGAACTCCGTTGGAGTTCTGATGAGAGATTGGAAATTCCTGACTTCGCAGGCGATTTTCGCGGATGGTGAGACATTTTGGCACACGCGGGTAGGCCGTTTTGGTGGGACATGCTTTTTGGGTGGTTGGCACAGTTTGGTGGGACAAAATGGCGCACTTGAAATCGAGAAAGTTTTTCAGATTATTTTGAAACTTTTTCGCTTCTGCGGAGTCTATATAAGTAGCAGAAAGGAGGAAGTTGGACCGAATGGAAAGACGGGCTGCAAAGGGATTCAAAGATCACCAGATTGTTTGCCAGAGTTTCTGGTTTGGCGATTTGATATCATCCAGGACTGGCATGGGCTCGAGAGGACTCTCGCCCTACCGATTGGAGGGAGCAAAGGCTTGCAGCAGATCGCTTAAACGAGGATAACCAAGGGGTTCAACATTCATTCACATGAAGCACAAAGTTTTAGTCATCATCGGAGATGCCACGGAGACCGTGGACACACTTTATCCATACTATCGCCTGATCGAGGGCGGCTACCAACCGGTGGTGGCGGCCCCGGAGAAGCGCCGCTACCAGATGGTGCTGCACGAGGTGAAGCCGGGCTGGACGATCACGAAGGAGTGGGAGGGGTATTCCATCGAAGCGGAAGTCGCGTTCAAGGACATCAATCCGGACGATTATCTGGGCATCTTTTTCAGCGGTGGCCGGGCGCCGGAGTATATCCGTGAGGATGAGGCACTTCTGAACATCACGCGCGATTTCTATGCGAAGAACAAGCCAGTGGCGAGCGTGTGTCATGGCGTGGAGATCCCGGCGCGGGCGGGTTGCGTGAAGGGCAAGCGCATGGCGACGGTGGCGAAGTGCAAGTTCGACCTGGAAATCTGCGGCGGCATCTATGTGAACGAGCCGTGCGTGATCGATGGCAACATGGTGAGCGGACGGACGTATCATGACAGCGGCCACTTCGTGGGGCCGTGGATCAAGATGCTGGATGAGGCGGCTAAAATGAAGGCGGCGTAAATAGTGTTTAAAGCCCCGCTCCAGTAACTGCTGGAGCGGGGATGGTCGACAGGCGAGGGCGCCTGTCGCGACTATGGCAGGCGAGGCGCCTGCCCCACTATGGAAACGGAGTTTCTTTATGAAGCGATTTGAGCGGAAGCGGTTGAGTGTGATGGCGGGTGTGTTGTTGCTGTCGCTGACGATGGTGTGGGCGGCGGAGCGTCCGCCGTTGCCATTCGCGAAGGATGGCAAGTACGGTTACCGTGATCGCAAACGCGTGGAGGTGATCGCACCAAAGTATGATTTTGCGAATGAGTTCGCCGAGGGATTTGCCGCAGTGGGCGTAGGGGCTTATCCAGGAACCAAATGGGGCTACATCGACCTGACGGGGAAGATGGTGATCGAACCGAAGTTTGATGAGGCGTATGCGTTCTCGGAAGGTATCGCGGCGGTGCGCATGGGCGTGACGGAGAAGGCCAAGGGCCAGTTGGGCTACATCGATAAGACAGGGAAGTATATCGTGGAACCGAAGTTTGATGAGGCGGAGCCGTTCAAGGACGGTCGTGCGCGGGTGCGGATCATCAAAGAGGGTTACGGCTATATCAATACGAAGGGTGAAGTGGTGGAGGCGTTGAAGTTATGAGGAGATTGCTGCTGACAGTGCTGTTCTGGTGGATGGTGACGGGAAGCAGTGTTTTTGCAGCACAACGACAGCCGAATGTCATCGTGGTGATCACGGATGACCAGGGCTACGGAGACATCGGGGCGCATGGGAATACGATGATCCGCACGCCGAATCTGGACAAGCTGCACGGGCAATCGGTAAGGCTGACGGATTTTCATGTGGATCCGACGTGTTCGCCGACACGGGCGGCGTTGCTCACAGGACGTTACTCCACTCGTGCCGGAGTGTGGCACACGGTGATGGGGCGCTCGCTGATGTATCACGATGAGGTGACGCTGGCGGATATTTTCAAGGCGAACAAGTATCAGACGGGCATCTTCGGCAAGTGGCATCTGGGCGACAGCTATCCGATGCGGCCGCAGGACCGGGGATTTGAGGAGACGTTGATCCATGGCGGCGGCGGTGTGGGGCAGACGCCGGATTATTGGGGGAACGATTATTTCGATGATACGTATTGGCAGAACGGTGTGGCGAAGGAGTTCAAGGGATATTGCACAGATGTGTTTTTCAATGGGGCGTTGAGTTTCATCGAGAAGAACAAGGAGAAGCCGTTCTTTGTGTATCTGCCGACGAATGTGCCCCACAGCCCCTACAATGTGGCGGAGAAGTATTCGGCATATTACAAAGACAAAGGTGTGCCAGCGGGAATGGCGAATTTTTACGGCATGATCGAGGAGTTCGACGAGAACATGGGCGTGCTGATGGGGAAGCTGAAGGAGTGGGGGCTGGAGGAGAACACGGTGCTGATCTATATGACAGACAATGGGACGGCGGCGGGTGGGGGCCGTCCTGCTGGTGCGGGCAAAGGGAAGAAGGTGGCGGAGGCGAGCGGGTGGGCGGGATTTAATGCGGGAATGAGGGCGGCCAAGGGTTCGCCTTATGATGGCGGGCATCGCGTGCCGTTTTTCATCCGCTGGCCGAATGGTGGCCTCGGTGGAGGTAAGGACGTGACGCAGCTCGCGGCGCACATGGATGTGCTGCCGACACTGGTGGATCTGTGTGGTTTGAAATTCACGGCGAAGAATCCGCTGGATGGGAAAAGTCTGGTGCCGTTGCTCAAAGGCGAAGCGAAGAACTGGTCCGAGCGCACATTCTTTGTACACACACAACGCGAGGAGATTCCGCCGAAGTGGAAGAGCAGCGCGGTGATAACCGCGCAATGGCGTTTGGTGAACGGCAAGGAGCTGTACGATATCAAGGCGGATAAGGGCCAGGGCACAGACGTTGCTGCGAAGCATCCGGAAGTACTGGCCAAGTTAACGGCAGAGTATGAGCAATGGTGGAAGAGTCTGGAGCCGAGCTTCACGCGCTATGGTTGGATCACGCTCGGTGCGCCACAAGATAACCCCACGCATCTCAACTGCATGGACTGGCATGCGGAGCTCGAACAGATCCCGTGGCATCAGGACATGATCGATAAAATGCCGGTGGCGAACGGCTACTGGATGGTGACGGTGGCGGCCTCGGGGAAGTATGAGATCACGCTGCGGCACAAGCCGGTGGTGGCGAAATTCGGTCTGCAAGCGAATCAGGCGCGAGTAAAGATTGGTGACGTGGAAGCGAAAGCGGAAGTCTCTGCTGGTGTGACTGAAGTGAAGGTGGTGATGAATCTGCCCAAGGGGCAGGCAAAGATGCAGACGTGGTTGAAGGATACGGCGAACGGGACAGAACGTGGCGCATTCTTTGTGGAGGTAAGGAAGGTAGATTGATATGAAGCGATTTCTTTTAGCGATTGTTGTAACGATGCTGCTGGCGGTCGATTCCTTTGCCGCCACGAAGCCGAATGTCGTGTTCATCCTGATCGATGATTATGGCTGGGCGGATGTGGGTGTGTATGGCAGCAAGTTCTACAAGACGCCGAACATTGACAGGATGGCGGCGCAGGGGGCGCGGTTCACGGATGGGTATGCGGCGTGTCCGGTGTGCTCACCGACGCGGGCGAGCATCATGACGGGGAAGTATCCGGCGCGGTTGCAGATCACCGACTGGCTGCCGGGTCGGGGTGATAAACCGGATCAGAAATTGTCTGTTCCGAAGATCCAACAACAACTCCCGCTGGCCGAGGTGACATTGGCAGAGGCGTTGAAGGCGAATGGCTACGTGACGGCGCATATCGGCAAATGGCATCTGGGTGGTGAGGGATTTGAGCCGCAGAAGCAGGGCTTTGATGTGAACATCGCCGGTGATCACACAGGCACGCCTTCGAGCTATTTTGCACCCTTCGAATCGGCTGATAAGCAAGGTGAGAAGCGGCCGATGCCGGGCTTGGAGAAGGCGGAGGCGGGCGAGTATCTAACTGATCGGCTGGCGCTAGAGGCGGAGAAGTTTATTGAGGCGAACAAGAGTAAGCCGTTCTTCCTCTATTTGTCGCATTACGGTGTGCACACGCCGATGCGGGCGAAGGCGGACTTGATCGCCAAGTATAAGAGCGACGGCAAGGTGGGCGCGCAGACAAATGCGATCTATGCAGCGATGGTGGAATCGATGAACGACAGTGTGGGACGCGTGCTGAAGAAATTGGAGGAGCTCAAACTGACGGAGAATACGCTGGTGGTGTTCACGTCGGACAACGGCGGGCTCAGCGTGATCGAGGGGCCGAACACGCCGGCGACGATCAATGCACCTTTGCGCGAGGGAAAAGGGTATCTCTATGAGGGCGGTATCCGGGTGCCGTGGATCATGCAGTGGCCGGGTGTCATCAAAGCGGGCACCGTGCTGACGAATCCGGTGAGTTCGGTGGATTTCTATCCGACGATTCTCGAGGCGACGGGCACGGCGATGCCGAAGGAGGGCAAGGTGGATGGAGTGAGTTTGGTGGCTTTGCTCAAAGATGGCACGGCACCGAAGCGTGATGCGCTCTACTGGCATTATCCGCATTACAGTAATCAAGGTGGGCGTCCAGGAGGGGCGATCCGAGAGGGGGATTGGAAGCTGATCGAGTTCTATGATGATGGGCGGTTGGAGCTTTTCGACGTGCGGAAGGACAAGGGGGAATCGCGCAATCTTGTGGAAGAGCAGAAGGCGGTGACGGTGCGGCTGCAACGCAAGCTGGAGCAGTGGCGTCGCGACCTAAAGGTGCAGATGATGGAGGAGAATCCGGCGTATGTGGCGAATCCGCAAGCGGCGAATGGTGACATCGTGTTGCAGGCGAAGTCTGCGGATATCCAAGGAACGATGGTGCGCTATGAGCCTTTGCCGCATAAGAACACGCTGGGCTTCTGGGTGCGCGTGGAAGATACGGTAAGTTGGGATTTCACGGTGACGAAACCGGGGAAGTTCACGGTGGAGGCGTTGCAAGGCTGCGGCACCGGCCATGGCGGGAGCGAGGTAGAGTTCAGCGTGGGTGAGCAAAAGCTGAAACTCACGGTGGAAGACACGGGGCATTTCCAGAATTTCAAGGCGAAGGAGCTGGGGAGCATCACGATCGACAAGGCGGGACGCTACACGCTGCATGTGAAGCCGTTAACGAAGGCGAAGGCGGCGGTGATGGATCTAAGGTTAGTGACATTGAAGGCGGAGAAGTGAGCATGCATCAGGCAACAAAAGAGCTGATTGAGCGGTTTGATGAGATTGGAATTCTGGAAGTGCATTTCTGGACCGATGTCATCATGCGCTACGGTTCTGTTGAGGATGCTGAAGTTTTGGCGGACAAGGTAATTGCGAATCCGGATCACATTGGCAATTGGCACTTGTTGCAGCCTGTCATGTTGCATGGAAATCAGGCGATAGCACAAAGACTTTTTGAGCGGTGTCTGAAAGGTGCACCTTATGAAAGCCACTATCATGGCTCGATTGCCCATTGCGTGGGTTTTCTAGGTTTCCAAGAACTCTTGCCACACATTTGGCATGTTATCCAAAGTGCGAAAACCGAAGGTGTCAGAAAAGAGTGTCTGGCATTGCTGCATCTGAACTGTCAGGAGATTGCTGTCGAGATTAGGACTGAGATAGACAGGCATTTTGGAAAATGGCTTTTCCCTGAATTTCTTCCCGTTTTGGCTCATTTCACAGGGGACAGGAAGTATATAGAAACTCTCTTCAACTGGGGCGAAGGGCTGCCTCCTACGATACAGCCAGCGTGTTCAACATGCAACGGCGGGTTGATTCTCGGGATAGCACTGTTTGGGGAGCATGGATTGCCGTATTTCAAGCGGCTGCTTTGGAGCGAAAAATGGGATTTGGCATATGGCGGTACCGGCTCGATTTACTATGCTTATCTTGGGATGCGAGTTTTAGGGCTGTCATTTAAAGATATTCACGAGGATCTCAAGGTTTTCTGTTCTACAGCAAATGATTCAAACGCAGTCAAATATGCGCATCATGTGATGATCAATCTTTTGGAAAGTCATATCGAAGACCATGCACGGCCCATGCTGAAATTTCTTCCGCCATTGAAAGAATCATGGCTGGATTTGTTGCGTTGGCTAAGCACAGATGCGCCGGAGTCGTTTTGGCTCTGTGTGATCAGCATAGAACAACCAGGTGATTTAAGCACAAAGCTCCGCTACGTCATTAAGTTAGTTGAATTGGAGGCGCAGCATGAGATGGAAAGGCGGTTATCTGCATGAAATTTACCCTTTCCCTTTTGCCTGAACCTTCCCATTGTTTCCGACCTGAGTCATGAAAGTTACTTACAACTGGCTGAAGCAATACGTGGATTTTGACTGGTCGCCGGACGAGATGGTCGAACGGCTGACCATGATCGGTCTGGAAGTGGAAGGCGTGCAGAAGCTCGGCGGCGAGTTTGAGGGCATCGTCGTGGCGCAGGTCATCGCGCGCGACAAGCATCCGAACGCTGACAAGCTGTCCGTCTGCCGCGTGAATGACGGCAAGGGCGAGCGGCAGATCGTCTGCGGTGCGCAGAATTTTCAGGCGGGCGACAAGGTGCCGCTCATGCTGCCCGGGGCCTCGCTGCCGATGAAGCCGGGTGACAAGGAGCCGTTCACCATCAAGGTGGGCAAGATCCGCAGTGTGGAATCCCACGGCATGATGTGCTCGCCGCAGGAGCTTGGTCTGCCTGATCAGGTGGATGGGCTGCTCATCCTCAAGACGGACGCTAAGGTCGGCCAACCGTTCGCGGAATACCTTGGTCGTTCTGGTAGCGATGTGGTCTATGACCTGGAGACGACACCGAACCGACCGGACTGGAATAGCGTCATCGGCATCGCGCGCGAGATCAGTGCGCTGACCGGGAATCCGTTGAAGGTGCCGGATGTGTCGGGACTCAAGGAAACGGCTGGTAGCAAGACGGGGGACTTAGTGGCGGTGCGGGTGGAAGATGCGGAGTTGAATCCGCGCTACACGGCGAGGGTGATCAAGGGTGTGAAGATTGGACCGAGTCCGGATTGGTTGCGCTCTACGTTGGAGAAGGTCGGGCTGCGCAGCATCAGCAATGTGGTGGATGTGACGAATTACGTGATGTTGGAGATCGGTCAGCCGTTGCATGCGTTCGATTATCATCTCATCGCGAAGGGTGCGGATGGCAAGCCGACCATCGTTGTTCGTCGTGCGACTGATGGTGAGAAATTCAAGACGCTAGATGATAACGAACGCACATTGACCGCAGAGAACCTTTTGATCGCCGATGAGCAGAGGGGAATTGCGCTCGCTGGTGTCATGGGCGGATTGAACACGGAGATCAATGACCAGACGGTCGATGTCTTGATCGAGAGCGCTTACTTCAAGCCGCAGAATATTCGCGCCACGTCCAAGAAACTGGAGCTGCGCACGGATTCATCCTATCGCTTCGAGCGTGGTGGTGATGTGGGTATCTGCGATTGGGCGAGTCGCCGGGCGGCGCAACTCATTCTAGAAACGGCTGGTGGACAATTGGCTGAGGGCGCGGTGGATGCTTATCCGCAGGCGTTCAAGGCCAAGGAAATCACGTTGCGTCATGCGCAAGTGAAGACTGTTCTGGGTATTGAGATTTCAGTGGAGCAGCAGGTGGGTTACCTCAAGAATCTAGGGCTCGAAGTGGGTTCCAGTGCAGATGGCTCGACGTCTTTCCGCATTCCAACGTTCCGCGTGGATTTGAAGCGCGAGATCGATCTCATCGAAGAGATCGCCCGCATGTATGGCGTGGACAAGATTCCGTCCACGGCTCCGCGTGGGGCGAACGGCTCGCACCCGTATGATGTGGTGCATGATCATCTCGCAGAGGCGCGTCGTATCCTCGTGGGCCTGGGTTTGAATGAAGCACAGGGGCAAACCCTGATCGCGGACAGCGCGGCGAAGCTGGTGACGGTTGGGGATTCGCTCGTGGCTCTGTCCAATCCGCTCAGCAGCGACATGAATGTGCTGCGTCCGAGCTTGCTGCCCGGGCTGCTGGATTCACTGCGGCATAACATCAGCCATAAGAACTACGATGTGGCGATGTTCGAGGTTGGCCGTGTGTTCGTGCAGAACGGTGGAGCGACCAAAGAAGAGCGCCGCGTGGCGATCGCCTTGACCGGTCAACGTGCGCAGACTTTCTGGAGCGGTGATGAGCGCGATGCGAAGTTCGACGCGTATGATCTGAAAGGTGTGCTGGAGAGTTTCTTCGAAGCCTTCGGCTTGAAGGGGCTGAACTTCACGCGTCGCGATGGCACGACCAGTTTGTTCCTGGAATCGGCGACGATTCAGTTAGGCAAGCTCCCGTTGGGCGAACTGGGGCAGGTCATCCCCGCGCTGGCGAAGAAGTATGATTTGCGCGATGCCGTGTTCGTTGCGGAGCTCAACTTGGACCAGTTGCTGGCGCGCCGGAATACCGGGCGCTCGTTCAAATCATTGCCGCAGTTCCCGAGCAGCCGTCGCGATGTGGCGATGCTGGTGCCGGAGGCAACCACGCATGATGCGGTGCTGATGGTGGTGCGCCAGGCGAAGCCGGCGAATCTGGAATCGGTGGAGCTGTTCGACATCTTTCGCGGCAAGAACGTGCCTGAGGGGCAGAAGAGCGTGGCGTATGCCTTCACCTATCGCGGCGCGGACAAGACGTTGACGGATGTGGATGTGAATGCCGCCCACGAAGGCCTGCTCAAGCAATTGACGACCAAGCTAAGTGCAGTGATGCGGTAAGCGAACCGTCTTTTATCAAGCCGGTCAGAGGTTTTTCGCTTCTGATCGGTTTTTTGTTTTTCGGAATCCAGACACTTGACGTCCGGGCTGGGCTCCCGTTTTCTATCCACGATGTCAGTTAATCACGTCCATCCGATGATGTTCGCTGGTAAGGCTATGATGCCTGGCCGGTCGGGCTTTGGCGTGGATTGATATCTTCTTTCAAATCACGACCGGCTCGGCCGGTGGTGGTTCACCGGCTGGCCCTTACTCCATGAATGCCAGCTCCAATCAGCAAATCTCCTCGCAACAATGCCAGCGTAACGTCTGGTTGCTCTATCTGATTTGCGGCCTGTTCTGGGCGCACTTCTTTGGTGCAGTGCTGGTTCCTTTCTATACCACTTGGGCAGGACTCAGCCTGAAGCATGTCTTTCTGCTCAATGCGTGGTTCATGCTCTGTTGCTTCCTGTTAGAAGTACCTACCGGTACGGTGGCGGACTATCTGGGGCGCAAAGTGTCGATCGCGTTGAGCGGTTTGGTGGCTGCCTTGGGCGCCTCGGTCTATGTCAGCGCTCCCTCACTTCCGACGTTTGTTCTCGCAGAACTTTTACTGGCTGCGGCATTTACTTTGCAATCGGGTGCCGTAGAAGCGCTAGCTTATGACAGTTTGAAAGTATCCGGTGTTGATGCGGAGAACGTCGGGGCAAAGGTGTTGGCGCGATTGGAGGCGTGGAAACTGGGCGGCATTAACATTGGTTTGCTTATCGGCAGTGGTATC
This sequence comes from Chitinophaga pinensis, assembly GCA_943367715.1. Taxonomy (GTDB): domain Bacteria; phylum Verrucomicrobiota; class Verrucomicrobiia; order Limisphaerales; family JAEYXS01; genus JAEYXS01. The sequence continues at coordinate 144,188 of CALRJY020000011.1, forward strand.
GCAGCGGCATGGGGCGTCACGGCACCGATGAAGGCTTATGCTGTTCCCGCGTTGCTGGTATTTGTGCTCTCGCTGTTTCTGTTTGAAGCTGGAAGCAAGGCTGCGACCAGCCAGAAACCGCGTTATTGGGAGATTCTGCGTGAAGGTGGCCGCTATTTTGTGGGGCATCCGGATCTGCGCCGTTGGAGCTGGGAGATGGCGATCACCAATGCATTAGCGTGGTCGATCATCTGGCTATGCCAGCCAGTGTTGCTGTCCGGTGGGATGTCACTAGCATGGCTTGGGGTGGTGCAGGCTGCCGCGTGTTTTGCTGAGATACTTTACCTCACGAATGTGAACACTTTGGAACGTTGGTGTGGGACTAAGGAGCGGCTCATCAATTTCTCCGCCTTCATCACCGGTTCGGCGATGGTGCTGCTTTCGTTGACTACAAGTTTGTCGCTGACAATTCCATTGCTGATTTTTGCCTTCGCATTCGGGCTGACACGCGTGGCGGTTTACGGAGCTTTGCTGAATGCGCAGATACCTTCGGACAAGCGGGCCACGGTGCTTTCCTATGTCTCCATGTGGCGCACGCTAGGCATCGTCATCTTGAATCCGCTCGTTGGCTGGTTGGCCGACTGGTCGCTGGCTGGCGTGCTGGGAATGCTGGGTGTAGGCCTCGTGTTACTCGCGTGGATTATGCACCGGCAATCGGAATCAAGGCTTTTGCAACCAGGTAAGGGCGGGGCGATTGACTGATTTGGCCAGTTCTTCGGCGTTGCTCTCTACGGCGTGCGAGAGGTTTTCTTTGCCATCGTAAAAGGCCACGAAATCCAATTCACGATCGGGCTTGTTTAAGTTGTCGGCGAAGTAGCGCACCATTTCAGTAGGTGGCAAGGTGCGGCGGCCCATGACTTCCACCAACGGGAAATTCATGTCGGTGTCATAAGCGCGATAGACGAGCTCCGTGCAGACCAGTTTGTCGGTGCTGAAAAAATCGAACTCGAAATCGTAAGGCTTGCCCAGATGACTGAAGGCGACAGCGATGGCTTCGCGGATTTGATCCTTGCTTAGGCGCGGACGCAGGATAGCGGCTGAATCGGCTATGCCCAGGCAATGCTCCATTGTGGTCATGCGGACACCGGCAGGCACGGCTTCAAGGATCACATATTCGTGGCCTTCTTCATCGCGTTGGGTGAACTTGCGCCAGTGCGGTTTCACGCGCGGGTCTTCGTCCAGCCCCATGGCGATGAGGTCTTCCACTGAGCCCACATAGAGTGCGGCATGCGCCCAGTAGCCGGGCATAAATGCGCGTGAAAGAAACCAGTTTTGCCGCTCGATCAGGATGTCACCAGGTTTGGCGAGCTGGCGCATTTCACCGAGTTGACGAGGTTGCACCAGTGCCTGACCAGCCCGGGGCTGACGCACGCGGGTATCGCCCACCCAGGTAGAGACGGCGGATTGCCCCTTATAGATAGCTGATTTGCCGAGGAACTTCGCTTCTTTGACGGCGGCCATGAAGCTCTCCTGGACAACATTCACCTTGGCATCGCTCATCATCATTTCCGTTTGGCGTAATTGAGTGGCGAAAGAGCGGTAAGGTTCTTTGCCAGTCAATCCCTGCGCCTCCAGCAAGGGAGTGAACCGGCGATAGTGCTCAAAGCCATTTGCGAGCAGCTTCTGATGTTGAGGCAAACGAAGATTCTCACGCACATCGTCATAGAGACCATTGGGGATGCCCCATCTCGGATCGCCTTCGTTCAGCTTCTTGATGACGACGGGGTCATCGGCGAACATATAGACGAACTTGTAGGAGTTCTCATACAGAGCGGAGCCACTGGTGAGCATGAGCAAAAAACCACGCAGGCGGAGGTTCTCATCAGTGATGGCCGCGTGGCCTTGATAATCCCAGAGCAGTCGCAGCAATTCCGTGCGGTAGCTGATGAGGGAGAGTTCGAGGCGGCGGACGAGATCGTCATCGTCCTGATTGTAGAAGGTGCGCTTGCCATCGAGAAACTCGCGGTTCAGCAGCACGGTTTTCTTTTCCAGTTCGGTCAGGCCGGAGAGAATGTTTACCAGAGTTTTTTCATCTGCGGTGATTTTTTCGCCCAATGTGACCGTAGACATGGCGCTGAGATCAGGCCCTTGTCGGGTGAGTTCAGGGAAGGCTTCATTACGGGTAAGCGTTACCACCCAAAGGATGAGAAAACCCACCACACCCAAGCCGACAGCCCAACGCACGGTGCGGCGAAAGACCCAGAACCACGAAAAGGTGTTCTCCGGTGGCTCTTCCACGGGATGATCGCGACTGAAGTCATCGCCCAAGGCGAGGAGTTCGTTACCCAAGCGGGTTTGTTCTCGTCGAATGGCTTTAAGCTTTTCGCGATGGAATATGGTGAGGATCTGGTGCCACCACAGAGCGGCAGCTTCAACGACTTGTCGCCAATAGCTCAAGGCATAGACGCCGCAGAAGGGCATCAGGATGGTCCATACGGTGGCTACCCAGGGGAGGAAGTAAGATTGGCCCCAATACCAGACAAAGGCATACCACGCCACATAGATGGGGAGGCCAAAGCCGAGCCGAGCTTGGGCGAGGGTGATGCGTTTATTGGCCGAGACACGACGGGCAAGCCAGCGCGTCAGGAAGAACGGAACGATATGTTGCACCGTGCCAAGTGCGGTAGGTATGAGGCCGGCGCAGAGGGTGATCGTGCGCCAGAACAGCAACATGGCGAAGGCTGGACCCTTCAAGCGCATGATGGGTGAAGCAGGGGAAAGGCCGATGGCATCCAGCTCACGATGATGCCTGAGAATGGCGACCGCCAATGTGCGAGCGCGTCGCCGTTCAGTTTGGTTGAAATGATTCATCCCCTCAGCGAGCCATTTACGACGCTTGAGACCGATGATGGGATCTTGGCCGGGATGGAATTTCGCGGGGATCAAGGCCTCCAGATCATCCAGCAGCGGCTCCCATTCAGCTTCCTCTAGATGGATGACGGATTCGCAGAGGCGGGCGTTGATGGTTTCGCGCAGGTGGCGAATACGCTGGCCTGCATCTTCAGGCTGTGTTTTCAGCCATTCAACGAGGGAAATCGGCTCGCCGACTTGAACCCAGATGGAGCTGCGGAATTTTTCCTTTCGCTCAAAATTGAAACCGACAGGGACGATGACGAGGTTCTTGGCGCCCAAATGAAATGCTTTGAGCGCGATGCGGGCGGCACCGGAGCGGACTTTTTCCAGATGCAGGCCGTCATGGCTGATACCTTCAGGAAAGACGCCGATGGCGACGCCGGAAGCAAGGGCTTGGGCGGCCTTATCAACAGAGTCGTGATTGCGTCGGACTTGCTTGGCGTCATCGCTGGCGCGATAAGCGGGGATCATGCCGAGGCTTTGCAGGAAGCGGCCGAAGATGGGGATATCGAAGAGCGGGGCTTTCGTCAGGAACACTACAGGGCGGCGGGTGACGATGCCGAGCAGCACAGGATCGATGAGCGCATTGGCGTGATTAGCCACGAAAACGACCGGACCATCTTTGGGAATGTAATCGCGACCGGTGATCTCGATGCGCGGGTAGTAACAGCGGATGAGCCACCGAAGCAGTTGCTGAATGATGAGGCAGAGCAGTTTCATCGGGACAGGGGCATCTACTGCTTGAGAGATTGCGTTGGACAGGAAGACAGGTCAATCACCCCGTGGGCACAAGACGGTTCAATTTTCTGGTCAATCGAAGTCTTGGCCGCCAGTAGTTCCACCATGACATCGAAATAGCACAAAAGAAAAACAGTGGAAACAGGATGGTCCAAACGCTCACATGCAGATTGCGTGTTACTGCGGCTTGAGAAGGGGTATTCGGATTGACATAGCAAATGCCTGTAGGATTCGGAAAATGATCTACCATCAAAAAGGAGCTGAATTTATAGCGGTTTGAAAACCATTGCTGCCCATTCATCTCGTAACTGTAGATTACGAACCGCTTTGAGACTTTGCCTCTACGGCCTGTACTGATGATCTCGTAGCTGCCCACAATGGTGCATGGCTTGATTTCCCATGAATAAGCCCGTGCCGAATCGAAGACAGGTTGGGCAGAAGCTAGCAGAATAAATAAAGGCACTGGAAGCAGGATCAAGCCCGAAGCCAGCATTTTGAACTGAACTGTGATGCGCCGGGATCGGGATTGTTTACGCAGGGTGCGCATGGCATAGAGCATGATCGAACCGAAGAGAAACCACGCCGAAGCAATAAACTGATAGTCAGAAACCCCCGGATTGATAAGCACAGAATGGGCCGGATGCAAAGCATTGATCAGACAATGGTTTTCTTCGCCAACGCGAAATTTGGCCGCTTTTCTGTATGCATCCTCGAACCATTTGAAATTTTCATCATACAGCCTGTTCGTATGCCAGATACCGTTGAACTCATAGGCATAGCGAACCGTAAGACTGGGTCTCAATTTGACGGGAGAGACATTGTTCTCGATGATTTTGCAGGGAACTTTCTCTGGATAATCCTTGCGAGCCGAAGAACCCCGCGACAGGTAAAAGAAAGCCAGGCAAAACGAAATGCCGATGAATAGCAGGCACAAAAAGTTAGCAGCACCCGTAGTGCCGGACTTTCCTGATGAAGATAGTTCCGTTGTATCGGCGTGAACGCGCGGTCTTACTTGAGCGGGGGGATTGATACCGTCCTTAAGCTTGCGCTTTTGTTTGGACATGGCAATCGCTCCGCAGAAGTGTCGCTACTCCCACTCGATCGTTCCCGGGGGCTTGCTCGTGATGTCGAAGACACAGCGGTTCACACCTTTGACCTCGTTGATGATCCGGCTGGCGAGTTTCTCCAGCAGATCATACGGGAGCTTCACCCAATCGGCAGTCATTCCGTCCTGGGACTCCACGGCGCGGATGGCGATGGTGTATTCATAGGTGCGTTCATCACCCATGACGCCCACGGAACGCACGGGCAACAGCACGGCGAAGCTCTGCCAAATCTTATAATACCAGCCGGTGCTCTTCATCTCTTCGACGACGATGGCGTCGGCATTGCGCAGAATCTCGCAACGGCTCTCGGTGACTTCACCGAGGATGCGGACGGCGAGGCCGGGGCCAGGGAAGGGCTGGCGGAAAACGATTTCTTTCGGGACGCCGAGTTCCAAGCCGAGCTGGCGCACTTCATCTTTGAACAGGTATTTCAGAGGCTCCACGAGCTTGAATTTCATGTTCTTGGGCAGGCCGCCGACGTTGTGGTGGCTCTTGATCATCGCGGCCGGGTTGCCGTCGATTGGCACGGACTCGATGACATCGGGATAGAGCGTGCCTTGGGCAAGGAACTTGGCCTTGCCCGCCTTCTTGGTGGCCGCTGCGAATACCTCGATGAACGTCTTGCCGATGATCTTGCGCTTCTTCTCAGGATCCGTGACGCCCTTCATGCGTTTCATGAAGAGTTTGGAGGCGTCCTCGTACTGCAGCTTGATCTTGAAACTCTTGGCGAACACATCCTGCACTACTTGGGCTTCCTTAGCCCGGAGCACGCCGTTGTTCACGAAGATACAGGTAAGCTGGTCGCCGATAGCCTTGTGGATGAGGGCAGCGGCCACGCTGGAATCAACGCCACCGGACAGACCAAGGATGACATGTTCTTTGCCGACTTGAGCGCGAATCTCTTCCACGGCCTGGTCCACGTAGCTGCGCATTGTCCAGTTCTTGCCGCACATGCAGATGCCATGGACGAAGTTGGCGATGATCTCTTTGCCGCGCGGTGTGTGGACGACTTCTGGATGAAATTGCAGACCGTAGAAATGACGGGCGCGGTTCTCGATCGCGGCATAGTCAGAATTCTCCGTGGCGGCGACGGGCTTGAAGCCTTCGGGCAGCTTGGTGAGCTTGTCGCCGTGAGAGTTCCAGACTTGCGTGGTCGCGGGCAGCTTCTTGAAGAGCGGGCAGGTCTTGTCCTTGATGGTCAGGGTGCCTTTGCCGTATTCGCGTTTCTCGCCGCGTTCCACTTTGCCACCGAGGAAATGGCCGAACAATTGCACACCGAAGCAGATGCCGAGCACGGGCACGCCCAGATCGAACACGCCTTTGTCCGGCAATGGCGCCTTGGCGGCATAGACGCTTGAGGGGCCGCCGGACAGGATGAGGCCCGAGGGCTTCAGCTTGGCGATCTCAGATGCGAGCGTGTTATAGGGCAGGATGACGGAGTACACATTGCACTCGCGGATACGGCGCGCGATGACTTGTGTGTATTGCGACCCAAAATCAAGAATGACAATCTGTTCGTTCATGGGAACAAAGGCCAAGTGTTTGCCTTCCGGCGAAACATTTGGCGAGTGAAAAATGGAATAAAAATCCGTTGGTTACCCGTCAGTTCGGAGGCTTATTGAGGAACGACCTTGACCGTGCCCGCGGCGGCATCATAGCTAAACTTCATGTTGTAGGGCGGCTTGGGCAGCGCCTTGATGGTGCCGCTGGACACCAATTCTTCCAAATCCTTGGGATTACGGCCTTTTTCCACCTGAAACATCGAGATGGCGGAACTGAGGGAAGCGGTGTCCACAGTGGCTTCGGCACTCTTTTTGCCTTTGGCGACGGTCTTCAAATAATCCGTAGGCGCATTCAGGGGATTCTCACCGACCTTTTCCTCGGCGGGTTTGGCGGCAGGTGTGGGAGCAGGCGCTGGCGCCGGCTTTTCGCAGCCCACAATGAGGCTGGCTCCCACCAACAGAACGATTACGGATTTGTTCATAAGTGGAAGCTAGCACGCACCGGGGTGGAGGCAAGCCGCAACCGAACAGGGAAATGACTGCTGGTGAGGCAGAAAATCTCCCTCATCAAGGCGGCAAGAAGGATGTTGAAATCAGCCAGCAGCCGGTGCCGTGGCTTTCAACGGTTCGCCGTAAGGCAGGTCATCAGGCAGCGGGATGAATTCACGGATATGATTCCACAGCTCAGTGAAGTCTTTGTTCACATCACCGGAGAGGCAATCGGTGATCTGGCCGCCGGCCTCGGGATACTTCTTGATGACTTCGCGGAAGCTGAAGTTGGGATCGTAGAAGGCGTAAACCAGCTTGCGCATGTTCTCCACACCGATCCGCATCGTGGTGCCGTATTCCGTAAACCGGACCGGAGAGAAATCTTTGGCCAGGATGCATTGATGAACGGTTTCACCGGCCATCACGCCGCTCTTGAGCGCGAGCATGACGCCGCTGCTGAATACGGGATCAAGGAAGGCGAAGGCATCACCAACGAGCAAGAGGCCGGGAGCGGCGCAATACTTGGAGTGACGCGAATACTCGCTGGTGATGAAGTAATCACCGGTCTGCTCACCTACGGCCAAGTGGTTCTTGATCCATTGGTTCTGCTCAATCTCACGATTGAAGATGCCCTTCGGATCACGCACGCCGTCGCGCGTGAGATATTTGCCTTCCGCCACGATGCCGACACTGACCATGTCGTTGTGCTGTGGGATGTGCCAGAACCAGCCTTTATCCGGCACATAGGCGACAGTCGTTGCGCCTTCATCAAGACCTTCGCCACGTTGGGATCCTTTATAGTAAGTCCACACGGCGATCTTGTTCAGGTAAGGATCATTCATGCGCCAGCCGCGCCGGTTCGAGGTGAAGGCTTCCTTGCCGGTGCAATCCAACGTGATTGGAGCATGCACCTGATACGTCTTGCCGTCCTTGCCGGTGGCTTCCACGCCGATGACGCGTTCGCCCTCCATGAGCAATTGTTTGACCGAAGTTTCTTCCCGGACCACGGCACCTTTAGTGCGCGCGTTGTTGAGTAGCAGTTCATCGAACTCCGAACGGAGCACCTGCCAGGTCTGGGCGATGGTTTCCTTGTCGTAACGGGTGTAGAAGTAAAATGGCAGGGAGCGTTTGCCTTCCGGTTGCACGAACGTGACGCTGTATTTTTTCACGAAGTGCGAGGCCTTCATCATGGGAATAAGGCCAAGTCGTTCCAGCGGTTGAAAAGTGAAGGGAATGAGGGATTCGCCGATGTGATAGCGGGGGAATTTCTCACGCTCGAGGACGAGCACTTTATGGCCGTATTCGGCGAGGATGGCAGCGGAACTGGAACCCGCGGGGCCGCCACCGATGATGATGGCATCAAATTGTTCTGGCGTTGACATATTGGTAGTAGAGCGCTTCCTTGGTAGTAACGGAAATAAAAGCTCGCTATCATCGTTATGCCGCTTTGTTATTACCGGTAAACCTATGGACCTGCGTCATCTGAGATACTTTCAGGCGGTGGCCGAGGAGTTGAATTATTCCCGGGCAGCACGACGTTTGCACGTGGCCCAACCGGCCCTCAGCCGGGCGGTAAAAGAGATCGAATCCGAACTGGGCGCGGTCTTGTTTGAACGGACCCGGCATTATGTGCGGCTGACGCCTGCGGGAGTGGTGTTGCTGCGAGAAGCGGGTTTGTTATTGGAGCGATGGGAGGATTCCTTGCGTCGGGTGAGGCGCACCGCGGCGGGCGAGGAGGGTGAATTGCGGCTGGGTTATATCGGGCCGCCCACGCAACCGTTCTTGGGACGCCTGTTGGCGGAGTATCGGAAGCGCTATCCGCTCGTCTCGATTCATCTGGAAGAACGGACGCCGGAGCGAGTTTGGGAAATGGTCGCGAAGGGGCGTCTGTCTGTGGCGCTGACGCGACCCGTTATGGCGCATGAATCCTTGGGCTTGCGCACTGTCTTACTGCGAAAGGAACGTTTGGGCGTGGTCATGCGGGCAGACCATCCGCTCGCGAATAAAAGGAATCTGGCATGGAGTGCACTTGCGAAGCTGCCGCTCATCGTACTGGCGCGGCGTGAGGGCATCAGCCTGCATGATGCGGTGCTGGCGGGCTGTCGCCAGGCGGGCTTTACGCCGCGACTGGCGCAGACACCGAGTTTGATTGGCACGGTGTTGAGCTACGCCGAAGCGGGGGCAGGAGTGGGCGTGGTGCCGGATTCGGTCTGGATGGTAGACTCTTCGCTGAAATTCATTCCGCTGACGCCCGCACATTACGTGGAGTTGGTGCTGGTCTGGCAGGAGGATGATAATCCGCCACCGGCGCAGCGGTTTCGGGAATTGCTGATTGAGTGGAAGGATGCCGGGAAGCTTTGGCGGTAATGCGTATGACGGATGCGTAACTGAGACGGATGGAGGGACGAATCACTTGGCGTTGAGGCGCTGGGTGGCGAGTCTTCGAGCTTCTTCGATCAAGGGCAGGTCTTGCACCAGATTTGCGAAACGGAACGGAGGCAGGCCGCTTTGGTCGCGACCTAGCAGATCACCGGGGCCGCGTAGTTCCAGGTCGGCTTCGGCGATGCGGAAGCCATCGGTGGTTTCCTCCATCACTTTCATACGCTGGCGGGCTTCGTCCGTCTTGAGTTTCGCGAGCAGGATGCAGTGGGAATCGTGCTGGCCACGACCGATGCGACCGCGTAGCTGATGCAACTGCGCTAGGCCGAATTGTTCCGCGTTCTCGATCACCATTACGGTGGCGTTCGGCACATCTACGCCGACTTCAATCACGCTGGTGGCCACGAGGCATTGCAACTTGTTATCGCGGAACTCCGTCATCACGCGGTCCTTTTCCTCAGCGGAGATACGACCGTGGAGCAGGCCGGTTTTGAAGGGGGCGAGCGACAAGGCGAGTTTGTGGAATTCACCTTTCACGGCTTTGACATCTTTATCCGTGTCATCCTCTTCCACGCGCGGATAAACGATGTAGGCTTGGCGGCCTTCCGTGAGTTTCTCTTTCAGGAAAGCGAGCACTTGTTTGAGCTTATCTGGCGTGCGGACATAGGTGCGAATGCGTCCGCGATTGCCGGGCATCTGGTCGATGACACTAACATCCAGATCGCCATAGAGCGTGAGGCCCAAGGTGCGCGGGATGGGTGTGGCAGTCATGACCAGAAGATGGGGATAGGCGCCTTTGCGCACCAACGATTCGCGCTGGGACACACCGAACTTGTGCTGCTCATCGATTATGACGAGACCAACCATCTTCATGCGAAAGGCCTCTTGCACCAAGGCATGCGTGCCGATGACCAGACACGGGCGGTCATGTGAGAAGAAGCTTTTGCGACTGCCAGATTGGAATTCTACGGGAATCTTCAGCGGCTCGAACCAGCGTTTGAAATTGCGATAATGCTGCTCGGCCAAGATCTCGGTGGGCGCCATGAGCAGGACGGTGAAACCGCTCTCAAGGGTCATCAAGGCGGCGCAGGCAGCTACAGCGGTCTTGCCGGCGCCGACGTCGCCTTGCAGCAGACGGCGCATGGGATGTTCGCCACCGAGGTCTTGGCGGATTTCACGAAGCACCTTGGTCTGGCCATCCGTGAGCTTGAAGCCGAGTTTAGCGAGGAAGGGTTTAATCAGGTGGTTGTCACCAGCGCAGGGATGGGCGACGGCGTTCAGCTCCAATCGACGGCGGCGGCTCTGAATCTCCTGCTGCAATGCGATGAGTTCATTCAGGGCAAGGCGCTTGCGAGCGATGTCCGTGTCCTCCCGCTCTTCGGGGAAGTGAAGCATGTGGAGGGCGTTGCTGAATTCGGGATATCCGGCTTTCACCGCTTCGGGGTAGGGCTCGATGAGAAGGGACTCGAATTGTTCTAACGTGCGCCAGAGGAGTGAGCGCACCCAGCGTTGCGGAAGCCCCTCGGTCAGCGGGTAGATGGGGACGATGCGGTTCAGGTGGATGGAGACTTCTTCGCCGGGGTCGATGACTTCGGTCTCCGGGTGATCCATGGTGCGTGGTTTCAGGGAGTTCGGTTTGCCATAGACCATGACGTCATCGCCATTGCGGAAATAATTCTCCATGTAGGGGAGATTCCACCAGCGGCAATGGAGGCGGGCGGTGCCGTCATCAATGACGAGTTCGAAGACGGACTTGCGGCCTTTACCAAAGGTATTCAAACCCATGGCGACGACTTTGCCGCGGACAGTAGATGAGCTATCGAGCGAGAGATCGTAGATGGAAAGAAAGTGGCGACGATCCTCGTAACGTCGCGGACGGTGGAACAACAAGTCATCTACACAGTAGATACCGAGGCGGTGCAATTGTGCAGAACGCTCATTGCCGACCCCGCGAAGGTCTTTGACCAAGGTTTTCAGATGGAGCATTGCGTCCGGCACGGGAAGAGGTTTAGCGGGTCCGAGTGGAGAGACCAAGAGGGAAAGAAACTTGGATGAAGGGAAAGTGCGGATGCGCCGCCCAGTCATTGCGGTCATACTTGCCAATTCTGCGCACCTCGCCATACTGCGCCGCATTCGTTTTGATTGATCCATGAGCACATTGAATTTTGCCATCATCGGTACGGGCGGCATCACGCTGCAAAACCATCTGCCGGGCCTGGCCCTCTGCAAAGACGTGAAGGTCACGGCGTTGTGTGACGCCAATCCGGCGACGCTGGAAACGGCACGTCAACAGACGGGAGCGGCGATTGCCACGTCGAACTGGGAAGACATCGTCAACCGTGATGATATTCATGCGATCATCATCGCCACGCCGAATGTGTTTCATCCGCCGGTGGCGATTGCCGCGGCGAAGTCGGGCAAACACATCTTGTGTGAGAAGCCGCTGGCGCTGAATGCGGCGGATGCGGCGCTGATGGCGACGGAGGCGGACAAGGCGAATGTGCGGCACATGACGGCATTTACCTATCGGTTCGTACCGGCGATGCGGTATCTGCACCATTTGATCGGGCAGGGCGATCTGGGCACGCCGTATCATTATCGTTCCTGCCGGTTGCAAGACTGGGGTACGCGTAATGTGGGGTGGCGGCAGCAGAAGCGGATGGCGGGCACAGGTGAGATCGGAGACATGCTGAGCCATCGTATCGATTTCGCGCATCATCTGATCGGGCCGATGAAACGGCTGGTGGCGAATCTGATGACGATGACGCCGGTGCGCGGAGGTGCGCCGAATGATACGGATGATTGGGTTTCCATTCTCGCGGAGTTCAAGTGCGGGGCTTCTGGCGTGCTGGAAAGCTCCAAGCTGGCCAGTGGCGTGAATGAGAGCTGGCGCAGTCCGGACCGCGTGGAATTGAACGGCAGCGAGGCTAGTTTCAGTTTCACCACGGGCACCTGGAATGAGTTACAGTATGGGAAGGTCGGCGGACCGGGCCTCAAGACGATCACGATTCCGAAGGAGTTTTTTGTGATGCCGGGCAGCCCGCGCGATCCGGGTGTGGGTGACCCGCTGATCAGCTTCCGTTATGATCAGGCGGTGGAGTTTGTGAATGCCATCCGGGAGCAGCGTCAATGCAGTGTGAATTTCCATGACGGCGCACTGGCGCAATCGGTGATGGATTCGGCGGTGAAGTCGTCCGAGATCAAGCAGTGGATTGAATTGTAAGCTCCCGCAGCTTACGGTCGAAGTATGACCAGTAGCCGTACCGCCATTTTGGGAAGACGCCCGCTGATCTTCCTGTGGGGTTTGGCGGGAGCACTGTTCGTAGTGTTGTGGGTCTATCCGATCGGCAACAAGTTGCTACGCCTTACCACCATCGCAGCCGGATTGGTTTTCTTCACGGGAGCGCTTTGGTTTTGGTGGGAGAAGAAGCCGTTGCGGAATGGGTTCTTGGCCGTAGTCGCAGTGATGCTGGCTTTGGTGCTGCTGCCTTCGCGCTCCGTTTCCCAAGATTCCTTGCAGCAGCGTTACACACAGTCTCTGGGCAAGTACGAAGGCACGCTCTACGTCTGGGGTGGGGAGAACCGGCGAGGCATCGATTGTTCCGGCTTGGTTCGGCAGGGTATGGTGGATGCCACGCTTCGCGAAGGACTGCTCACGTTGAACGGCGGGCTTATCCGGCAGAGCTTGGCATTGCGCTGGTATGATTGCTCGGCGGAAGCGTTGAAGGATGAGTATCGCGGGTTTGCGGTGACGCTGGGTGAAACGAAGGCGCTGCATCAGCATGATCATGCGGGGTTGCAGGCGGGTGATTTTGCCATCACGTCGGATGGCGTCCATGCGTTGGCTTATCTGGGGAATGAGACATGGATCGAGGCAGATCCGGGAACGCATAAGGTGATTTTGGCGAAGAAGGGTGATGCAAATCCGTGGCTGGCGAGGCCGGTGGCGTTGATGCGCTGGTCTGTGCTGGCCAAAAGCCAATAAGGTGTTCAGAATCCAATCTAACAAATCATGAGCAAAACAGCAGTGGTAACGGGCGCCGGTAGCGGCGTGGGACAGGCCGTGGCGATCAAGTTCGCCAAGGAGGGCTGGAACGTGGCGTTGGTCGGCCGTCGGGCTGACGCGCTGAAAGACACGCTGAACTTGGCGGGGGATGCGCGCAAACGCATGCTGACCTGTCCGTGCGATATCGGTGATGAGGCGGCGGTAAAGAAGATGGCGTCCAAGGTGTTGGACGCATTGGGTGCTGCTGAAGTGGTGGTGAATGCCGCGGGCACGAATACGGCCAAGCGCCGCATGCATGAGTTGGCCACAGAGGATTATCACATGATCATGAATGCGAACCTGAACGGTTCGTATTATGTGGCGCAGGCGTTTCTGCCGAAGATGCGCGAGCAGAAGTCGGGCACGATCATCAATGTGATCTCGGAGGCCGGGCGCATCGCGAATCCGAAGGCGGGCCCGGCGTATGTGATTTCCAAGTTTGGTCAGGCAGGTTTGACGCAGGCGATCAATGTGGAAGAACGGCCGAATGGTATCCGGGCCTGTTCCATTTTCCCGGGAGATATCAATACGCCGTTGCTGGATCGGCGTCCGGTGCCGCCGCCGCAAGAGGCGCGGGTGAACATGCTGCAGCCGGAAGATATGGCGGATACGATCTGGTTGGTGGCAAATCTGCCGGCACGGGCAGTGATCGAGGAGATTTTGATCCGGCCGAGGTGATTTGGTTTTAACCGCGGAATACGCGGAATGTTCACAAACGGCGTGCTCTCCTGAGCACGCCGTTTTTTGGTTTTTTAGTGTCGGCTTGTCTGTTCTAGCGGGCAGAAAGGACTGGCGTAATCCGGGTTGTGAGCGCATGTTGGCACAACTGAGTTACAATCCATTTTACCGAGGAGTGGTTATGTCTGGCAGATTTGTGAACAGAGTGGCATCCAAACGGTTGAGTGTAGTGGTTTTCTTATGCGTGTTGTCCGTATTGGGGTATGTCGGTCAAAGTCATGGACAGACGGTCGATCTTCTTCCCTTTCTTGAGAAATGGCAAAAGCAGCCGGTAGAGATAACGAACAACCTTTCACTAAAGCCGGCGTGGATCGGCACGGTTAAGCGAGCTTATTTGAGAGATCCAAGCAATATCTACAAAGAGGATGAACCCAACGATATTCGTTTTAACGAGATATTTGCTCGCCGCAGCCCGATCTGGACAAATGAACCGTTGCGTCTGTCAATCGTTAGGATGCGTACGTCGCCTTCGGGGGAAGGTCATTATATGGGCGGCGAAGCCCCTAAATATTACGAGAAACTACCTTCGGTGACAGATTTGTCCAAGGCCAAGCACCTTGCAGAGTTGAAACAGCATTTTGGCAATCAGCATGGCATAACCGACGGTTGGGGTGGACTTAATGGCCGGATGAATTGGAGCGAAGGGTGGGTTTGTTTCTCCGTAGAAGCGAAAGACAGGCTGCGGTATCTGAGTGTTTTTGCGCACGTATCAAAGTCCAAGGAAGACAAAGATGCGAGTATTGATATCATCACTGTAAAGGAAGGCGAATTTCGGCCGGCTAATCCGAATTCGGCAGAGGAGAAAGCAAAATACAAGACGGGCGAGACACTGTTTGCAGAGGAAGTTGCGGATTTGAAAGATAGCCAGAAGAAATACCCGATGCCGTTGCGGAGGATGGTGGCGGCGCGTCAGGGGCATAATGATCATGAATTGAAAGCCTACAAAAAGGAGTTGGCGGCTTTCCGTTCCAAGCCTGATGCTTTGTTGATAAAGCAATTGGTCCAGCAACTGCATGACGACGGTACGGCTGAGTTTACGGTGATGATGGATATGATTTTTGCAGCAGAGGATCTTCCAGGGGCCCCATGGTCGAAAGAGACTCGCAGGGATGCGGCCCGGTTACTGGCGGAAACACTGCCAGACATCAAAAAGTCTGACGTTCTTCAAAAGGTGATTTTCAAAATTCTAGAAATTCAAGGAGGGGGGAAGTTTAAGCTGGAAGGCAAAAATCCGACTTGGGAAATAGATTTGTCCGTAGAGCTGATCGAAAACGGTCACAGCACGTCATATAGCACAAGCCCGAAGGATGATTTGGTGCCGCAAGCTGCTGTAGTATGTTTGGAGGAGTTGAAAAGGCGTTATCCTGAGCTTTGGAAGAAATGAGATCGAGTGGCTGTTTCCGCGTCCTGGCTTGCATCGGATGATTAGCCCCAAGCCGCACGTTCGCTTAACATCTCTTTCCAACTGAGCGACAGCAATGGGCAGGCGGCCAAATCGGTAGCGGCGGTGAGATCATCCGGGCGGTGGTGCATGATCTGGTTGGCGGCTTCGATGGTCCATTGCGGGAAGGGGTGTTCGATGAGTTTGAGTTCATCGCCAGCGGTTACCGTGCCTTCCTTCAACACGCGGAAATACCAGCCGGTTTTGCCGGTTTGCTCGACTTGCAGGGCGAGGTCTTTGATGTGCCATTTCATGGCGAGCTTCCAGCAGGGTTGGCGTGGCTGAGAAACTTGGACGATGGCGTCGCCCAGGGTGAAGGTGTCGCCGATGCAGAGCTCGGTTTCCAGCAGGCCTTCCGTGGTGAAGTTCTCACCGAAGCCGCCGTTGGTGAGGGCGGGAATGTTCAGTTTATCGCGCCAATAGGGATAGTGTTCGATGGCGTAGACGTTCACGGCTTTGTCCGGGCCACCGTGGTTGACGAGGTCGGCCTGGCCGTCGCCAGTGAGACCGGTGAAATGCATTGCTACGGGGCCGGTCACTGGTTCTTTGAAGATGCCGGTGGTCCACGTTTTCATCCCGCCGGAGAAGTTTGGGCTTTGCAAGGTCTTGGGCGGGCTGACTTGAATGGTGAGGAGCTTTTTCACAACAGCGCTTGATACTGGCCGTGGTGGCGGACAAATTCAAGCCGTCACGAACGAGCCGCACGCAATAAAGCACAGACTTATGTCCGACGCCATCAATCGTCATCGCGCCATGGTGGAAAAGTTTCCGAACAATGAAATGGCACGTTTCAGCTTAGGCAAGGCGCTGTTCGATGGTGGGCAGTTTGGTGAGGCCAAGGTACAATTCGTGGCGGCGCTGCAAAAGAAGCCGGACTGGATGGTGGTGCAGATATTGATCGGGAAGTGTGCTTTGCAAGCGGGTGATCGGGTGGCGGCGAAGCAGGCGTTTGAGCGGGCGTTGCAACTGGCCATTGAGCAGAATCACGAGGGGCCGAGGGAGGAAATGGAGCAGATGTTGGCGGAGTTGAGAGAGTGACCTGCAAAGTTTAATGGGCGTAGTTGGAAGATGCGGAGATAAACGGCCATCGGTTGGTGCTGTTTCGAGCAATGCTCTTGCGACCTTTCAGGCCGCGAGCGACCCCCTTTTGTTACCCAGGGCAGCGTCCTTGGTTGGACGCTGCCCTAGGCTAGAATCTTACGGCCCGTTGGGCCGTTAAGGCGTTCGTTTTAGGTATTCGTTTTGACTGACGGAGAGCCAGTCAAAGCGGACAAGCGCTGGCGTTGGCGGCCTTGGGAATCAAAGTTGTCAGGATGCAGCCAGCGCTCGAAGAGTTCGCGCAGGGCGGGCCATTCGGTGTCGATGATGGAATACCAGGAGGTGTCACGAGTGCGGCCTTTGACGATGGTGGCTTGGCGGAAGATGCCTTCAAATTTGAAACCCAAACGCAGGGCGGCGGCGCGCGAGGGAGCGTTCAGGGAATCGCATTTCCATTCGTAACGGCGATAGCCGAGGGAGAAGGCGTGAGCCATCATCAGATACATGGCTTCCGTGGCGGCGGGCGTTTGTTGGAGCAGAGGCGAGTAGTTCAGATGACCGATCTCGATGGTGCCACTACCGGGGGTGATGCGGAGGTAGGCTGCAAGGCCTGCCGGTTGGCCACCCTGCAGATTGATGATGGTGTAGAAGAGCGGATCGGTGCCTTGGCTCATGGACTCCAGCCAGGTGCGGTAGCTCGCGAAATCTGCAAAGGGACCGTAGGGAAGGTAGGTCCACATCTTTCCGGCAGTGTCCAACTGGTTGGCGGCGTGGAGGGCTTGGACATGAGCGGCGGCGTCTAATGCTTCCAAGCGGCAGAATCGGCCGGTCATCGAGGAACTGATGGGCGGGGCAGGTGGTCGCCAATCGGGCAAAGGTGCACCGATGGGTTGGCCGAGGTGGTTGATAGTTGCGCCCATAGGATTAGTCCCGAATCTGAGATACGTTGCTCAGGTGTGAGGATGTCGTGTTCTGACGGGCCGGTAAAGTCTGCGAACGAGAAAAACCAGAGAAGCGGGCTAAATCACCAATCCGGCATAAAATCCTGCGGAAATACGCTGCTATGATAGGAGGCACCGGCAAAGTTGCTGCCAGTCATACGGGCCCCTTTAAAAGTGGTGGAGCAAAGAAGGGCACCTCGGAAATCAGCCTGGTCCAGATCGGCCTCGCTGAAATCGCAGGTCTTTAGTTGGTATCGCGAAAAATGGCGGAACGTAAACTGCAACGGTGGAAAGTGGCGACGATGCAGGAACCGGTAAAATCGGCGTTATCCAAGGTCAGGCCGGTCAGGTCGCCATAGGGTTCAGTGTCCAGCGAGAGGCCCTGAAAATCGCGTTCACCCTGGGCGTAGAGTTCCAACAGGCGAGGCCAGTTTGCGGGAGCAGCCATGAGGTGTCTGGATCAATACAGATCGTCGTCCTCAGTTTGTTGAAAGGAGCGGATGCCTTGGGAGATGCTGGTGTTGAATTCTGGGTTAACCAAGGCGGTGACGATGGCGCACCAACCCGTGAAGATGGCCAACGCTCCGCGGGAGTGAAGGGTTTGCTCGGCCCAATCCGGCCAGAAGAGGAAACAGAACAAGGCTATGAAAGCGACCAAGCCAAGAGCCAAACTGGCAGCGCGGCGGATGGAGATCGAGGATGGCATGGGCAGAGATTAGAGGGATGATCGAGGTTTTGACAAGCGCGAGACGGGGGCGGCAACCATTAGTGATATCTGTTTTGTCAGCATGCTTAGTTGCTTCGGCGCTACTGGCTTAGGATGGCTTGTGGATTATCACCAGAAATCATTATCGCGGCCGAGATTGCTGCAAGCGTCGCGGAAGCAGCGATAGCCATCGACGATGCGGTTATTGATCGCGGGGTGCAGAAAGGCGGCGAGGGCGATGCACCAGGTAGCGAAAAGGGCCAAGGCGGAGCGGGAGTGAAGATATAGCTCAGCCCAATCCGGCCAGAATCCCAGCAATAGCAGGGAGATCAGGGCGATGAAGCCCAAGGCGACCGAAACTGCACGACGAATGGTGTTCAAGTTTAGCACAACAACCTGATTTAGCGGGCGAGTATATGGGATGCGCCGGTGAAAAGGGCAACTGTGTTTTGATGCATTGGGAAAAATACGGGATGTTGCGGAGTTTTTTTTCTGGAGGGAGATTGCTAAATGCAAAGCGAGAGTAATTTCAGCGTGCTTGGGGAGAAGCGAACCATCGGTTAGTCATGTTCACTTCTCCAAGGTGAATCAGTTGGGTTAATGAGGTGTGAAATATTTTTAATTTATCATTTGTCAGTTTTACGGGTTTGGTGGATACTTGAAACGTAAACCGCAACCGGTTTACGTCAGCGGCCTGCGGAGGCCGGTCTGACCAAGTCTTAGCAAGAGGAGGCGGGTATGATAGCGGGAGTAAAAATCGCAGTTCAACCAAGGGGTCAGCATCAAGAGCGGTTTGGCGTTGTCAGGCAACGTTCTTCATCAGGTATTTCCAAAGTCACTTTTTTGTCACTTGTGAATTGCGTACAGCGTTGATGATGATTAACTTTCGTCAGTTTTCCAATGAGCGAGGGTTTCAAGCCAAGAGACGGGGGAGGATGCTTGCAGGCGCCTAACTATTATTTTCGAGGAATGAGGACGTGGCTGGCGGTCGCACTGGGCTGGCTTTGGCTGGCGGGAGCGGCGCGGGCGGAGTTTGAATTCGACGTGAAACTCGGTTACGAGGGCACGGTGCGGGAGGCGAACTGGTTCCCGGCGGCCTTCGAGATATTCAATGATGGGCCACCCTTCAATGGCGTCATCGAACTTACCAACGAACAAACGGGCCGTGGACAGGCAAGGCGCGTGCCGGTGGAATTGCCCACGAATACCCGAAAGCGGGTGGTGGTGCCGGTCTTCGCTTCTGCTGGCAAGTATTCCCAATGGCGGGCGGTGCTCTACGATGACAAGGATAAGAAGCGGGCGGAGGTGAAGAACCTGAGCATCCGCAAGGACATGGCGTGGAACGGGATGCTGATGGGGACCATCGCGCGGACTTTCGGCGGGCAACCGGTCTTGCCGGATGTTTCTTCCACCCAAGGTGAGCAAGGCGTGGAGGTAGTGCGTCTCGATCCGGCTTTCCTGCCGGATGGACCGATCCCGCTGGAGGGGTTGCAGGCGATTTATCTGAATACTGAGCGGGCGCTGGAGATCAGTGCACCGCAAGCGGCGGCGTTGGTGTCCTGGTTGCAGAACGGGGGGCACTTGATCGTGGGGGTGGAACAACCCGGAGATTTGAGCGGCTTGCCTTGGCTGGCCCCTTTGATGCCGATGAGGTTTGGCGGTTCCCAAATGGTGGCAGGAGGTCGGGAGCTGGATTCCTTTGCGTGGACGGTTTCGGGCAGCAATCTGCAAAACTACTTCACCTCAGGCCGCAAGAAGGAGGAGAGCACGGAATTTCGGGAGGCACTGATGCCGGTGTTTCAATCTAACGTAAGGGACGCCCAGACGCTGGTGTCTGCGGGCGAGGTGCCGCTGATCGTCCGGGCGGAACGCGGGAGAGGACGGCTCACGGTGCTGACCTTCAGTCCGGAGCGGGAGCCGTTCCGGTCATGGAAAGGGCGCACATGGTTTTGGGCACAAATCTTAGGGGTGCCGTCCGCGTGGTTTTCCGAAACCAATCCGAACAATCAAAATCGAAACTACGGATACGTGAATTACCAGAGCATCGACGGGCCGATCGGCGCGATGATCGATTCCAAGCAGGTGCGCAAACTGCCGGTGAGTTGGCTCTTGCTGTTGCTGGCGGTGTATCTGGTGGTGATCGGGCCGCTGGACCAGTGGTGGCTGAAGAAGATCAACCGACAGATGCTGACGTGGATCACTTTTCCGTGTTATGTCGTCGGGTTTTCGCTGCTGATCTACTGGATCGGATTCATGCTGCGCGCCGGTGAGAGTGAGTGGAACGAACTGCATGTGGTGGATGTGATGAGTCACAGCGGCAAATCCGAGATGCGCGGGCGCACGTATGCCTCTTGCTATTCGCCATCCAATGCGCGCTATCCAGTGGCAACGGAAGTTCCGCACGCGACTTTCCGGGGAGAGTTCCAGGGATCAGTCTCTTCCGCACAGGAGTTGACCCGCTCGGATATCACCCAGATGGGCAAAGGATTCACCGCGGATGTGTTCGTGCCCGTCTGGACGAGCCAACTTTTCGTGAGTGACTGGAGCCAGACCGCGGAAGAACCGTTCGCGATGGAAGTGGTCAAGACGGGGACAGACATCAGCGTCCGGATAGAGAACAAACTCAAGCACACAGCCGACCGGTTGTGGCTGGTGGTGGAGGATAGGGTGATCGAGGTTCCCCGGATGCAAGCGGGTGAACGGCGGACGATCAAGGTGATCCGAAGCCAGGGACAGCGGTTGGAGGATTTCGTGCAGCAGAACACATCGAATTTCGGCATGGCAGCGGATCGTCGTCGGGATGCGTTCGGAAGTTCGCAGTCGAATTTCTTGCCGAACCCGCCATCGCATCTGGCGGCTGCGTCGTTCCTGGGCAAGATGAACCCGGCCAATCAGCCGCAGTATAACAACCGGGTGCAATTCATCCTGCCGCAAGGGTTTGAACTAAGTGAGGGCTTGAAACGCGGGCAGGTATGCCTGCTGGCGTGGACGGCGGGTTACGCGCCGATCCCGGCCCTGAACAAATTTGATCCGCGCCGGTCCACGCGTGACACGTTATTCCGCGTGATGGCCGCGACGCCACCATGAGATTGTCCTATGGCAACTGATACCAAGATACCAGCAGTCCAAACGTTCGAGCTGACCCGCACTTACGGGGCGATGACGGCGTTGAGCAATCTGAACCTGACGGTGAACCAGGGCGACCTGTTCGGGTTCATCGGCTCGAATGGCGCGGGCAAGACGACGACATTGCGCATCCTGGCGACGTTTCTCACGCCCTCATCGGGACGGGCGGAGATATTGGGGCATGACGTGGTGAAGGATGCTGATTCGGTGCGGCATGTGATCGGTTACATGCCGGATTTCTT
>CALRJY020000012.1:0-164615 GCA_943367715.1 Chitinophaga pinensis
CGCTTCGGTCCCCAGACCAATCCCGTCATCCGCCAACAACCGCAGACCCGCCGCGATGATGTCCACGGCCCCCGCATTGCCATCGGCATCCCGGTCCGTGATCACACCTGTCACCGCCGTCACTCCCACATCCCCCGTCGTGCTGATCACCCCGCCCAACAACACATCCACACCCGCCTGCACCCGGATGTCCCCGCTCCCCGCCGTCAGATTGCTCGTCACGCTCAGCAATACACTGCCGCCCGCAGATACATCGACACTGCCCGTCTGACTGGTGATCACATCCGCTCCCGCCGTCAACTCCACGTTCCCGCTCGCCACCACACTGATGTTACCACTGCCGCTCTTCACGTCCTCATCCGCCAAAATATTGCCACTGAGCGTCTCCAGTCGCACGTTGCCCGCACCACCCGCGCTCACGCTCACATTATCATCGCTCGCTGTCCCGTCGTGCAGCACCAGGTCGCCTAGCGCCACCACGATCACCATGTCACCATCCATCGTTACCACGTCGCTTTGCGTGTCCGTCACCACCGGGAACGTTGCCGTGCCGCCCGTCACTCCCACCCGCTGCACGCTCACCGCCACATCATCCACCACCAGCCCGTTCGTCTCCCGCAGATAAATCCCACCAGACGTCACCGTCTTGGCCGTCAACGTCGTCACCGTTAGCTCGATCGCTTCGGTCCCCAGACCAATCCCGTCATCCGCCAACAACCGCAGACCCGCCGCGATGATGTCCACGGCCCCCGCATTGCCATCGGCATCCCGGTCCGTGATCACACCTGTCACCGCCGTCACTCCCACATCCCCCGTCGTGCTCACCACTCCGCCCAGCAGCACATCCACACCCGCCTGCACCCGGATGTCCCCGCTCCCCGCCGTCAGATTGCTCGTCACGCTCAACAACACACTGCCGCCCGCAGATACATCAATTGTCCCCGTTCCTCCCGTGATCATATCCGCTCCCGCCGTCAACTCCACATCGCCACTGGCCCAGACGCTGATGCTGCCGGTCACACTCTTCACATCCGTATTCAACGTGATCTTCGTACTGGAACCATTGGAGATTAGGGCGACAGCACCAACGCCATCCGCGCTGATCCCGCTGCCGCTCGTTCCGCCTGTCCCGTCATCAATGGTCAGGTTGCCGCCCGTCACGATCACTATCACGCCATCATTCGCGACCGTATTCACATCACTCTGCAAGGTGTCTTCCAAAGCGCTCGGGAGGCCGGTAGTCAAGATGCGATTCACCGTCACCACAGTGTCTCCAACGATCAAATCATTCAGCTCGTTGATATGCACCCCGCCAGCCTTGGCGCGGGCGCTGAGCGTGGTGACTTCGGTATCCAAGGCGTTGCCCTCAGCCACACCATATCCCGCCGAGATCCGCAAGCCGCTGGCGATGATATCCCGACGCGCATCGCCAGCATCGATGACCGACCCCGTCGTGGCGATCAGGCTGACATTGCCCGTGACCGCATCCAAACCACTGATCGTGACGCTCACCTCAGCCTTGTAGCGAATGCTGCCGCCAGCCGTCACAGCCCGCGCACCATTCGTCATCGTCACGGAACCTTTGCCAGCTTCCACATCAATGGTTCCACTACCTCCCGTCGTCAACGTAGCGGCAGCCATCTGGAACACCGAATTGTTGGCGATGACCGAAATACTACCCGTCACCGAAATGATTCCGGCATTCAGCGTCACATCCTTGTCATTCGTCCCTACACTCTTCGATTCGAGCAAGATGTTGCCGCTGCCATCAGCGCGAACGCCGACGAAATCCACCGTCACCGTGCCATCGTTCACGACGATGGAACCATTCACCGTCTGAAGTACAATGTTGCCATTGCCCGCGAGAGTTACCAAATCGCTCATGGCTGCGGAAGTTTGTTGCGCCCCGCCCGTGCCCGCATCCGTGCCTACACGATTGACTGCGATCAACGCCACAGTGCCGATCGCGATATCATTATCTTCCTGCAAATAGATGCCGCCAGAACCAGCCTCTGCCGCCACGGTCGTTACCGCCAGATCAAGCGCGTTCGTAAGCTCACCAATGCCCGTCAATGCCTTCAACCGAACCGTGCCTGCGGAGACGTCCTTGTGGGCGTCGCCACCGTCGGTGATGGAGCCACCCGTAGCTGTGATGCTCACATTACCTGTAGTGGTGGCATCCAATCCGCCCACTTTGACACCCAGAGCCGCGAGATAACGGATATTGCCGCCACCGCTCTGCGTAAGCGCACCGTTGTCCATCGTGATTGCGCCGTTCAAAGCATCGAAATCAATACTGCCGCCACCCGTCGTCACATCGCCTACGACACTCTGGTCAATCAGTCGGTTTGCCAGAACCGTCAAATCGCCGGTGCCGCTCTGCAAGGCTGCGTGGATGAGCACATCCTTGTCGTTAGTCAGGGTCGTCCGCGCTTCCAAGCGGATGTTCCCATCTCCATCAGCCACCACAGCCTGATTCAAAGTCAGCGTTCCATTCAAAGTGATCAGCACGATGGAACCACCGCTGCTGGTGACCGTCCGCACTTCGGTCAAAGCTGCATCAGTCTGGTTGAGAGCACCCGGAATCAGGCCCGTCTCCGCCACTCGACTCACGGTGATGGCCCCAATGGCATCGACTGTCAGCGCATCATCATCCGTCACGAACACGCCACCAGAACCTGCGCGTGCCGCCAAAATGCCAATCGCCGTATCGAGATGCGCTGCTCCAGCACCGATACCCGCTCCCGCAAATAACCGTGCCTTGCCTGCGATGATGTCCTTGTCCGCATCGCCGCCATCAGTGATGGAACCAGCAGTCGCGGTCACGCTCACGTCCCCTGTCCCGGCATTTAATCCCCCAAGCGCAATGCTCTGGGCGGCCAGATAACGAAGTGCCGCACCGCCAGTCTGGGCGATGGCTCCATTGACCATCGTGATGGAACCATTCTGCGCTTCTACATCGATGGTACTGCTGGTCGTGATGTCACCGGCAGCGGCCTGCGTGATGCTTCCGTTGGCCAAGACCGTGATACGACCACCGGTCGAACGAACCAGAGCATTCAAGAAGATGCTCTTGTCATTCAATCCCGTCGTGCGGCGAGATTCCAAACGGATGTTGCCGAAGTCACTGGCACTGACACCGACGCCGTCGGCCACAATTGTGCCATCATTCACCGTAAGATCTCCATCCAAGGCGATAAGCACGATGCTTCCCCCAGCCGTGCCGGTGGTAAGCACATCCTCCAACGCCGTGATGTTGATCGCCGTCGAAGTGCCATTGATATTGAACCGGCTGACCGCCATCGCTTCCACCGTATCCACGGTCAAGGCATCCTCATCTGAAACAAAGATACCGCCTGTTGTTGCCCTGGCTGCCAGCACATTCACCGCTGTGTCTAGATGTGCACTGCCAGTGCCGATACCAATACCGGTGATCTGCGCCTTGGCCGCCCGGATATCTTTCACAAAATCACCAGCGTCTGTGACCGACCCGGTGGTAGCTACAACGCTCACAAAACCAGCGCCCGCATTCAGACCGGTCAACGCAACGCTGGTAGCCGCCTTATAACGGATGTTGCCGCCTGCGGTGAAAGCCGTGCCGCTGTCTGCACCAGTCGCCGTGACCGTGATGGAACCATTGACTGCCTCCACATCAATCGTACCTATTCCGCCAACGGAAAGATCACCCGTGATCGCCTGCGTAAGGTTACGATTGGCAACCACGCTCAAATTACCTGAGGTTGTGGACACCGCAGCGTTGATCGCCAAATCCTTATCATTACTGCCCGTGGTCTGAGCTGAGAGACGCACATTGCCCGCGACGTCCACCGCCACCGCCTGGTTGACCGTGAGTAATCCGTTCAAGGTGACCAAAATCAAATCACCCGAACCAGTCACCCTTACACCAGAAACCGCTGCATCAGTCTGTGCCAATCCCCCTGGAGTTGTGCCGTCCAGATCCACCCGGTTGACGGTGATGGCCGCCACAGTATCAATCGTCACGGCATTGTCATCCGAGACAAAGAAACCACCGCTGACCGTGCGGCCAGCCAGCAACGTCACATCCACATCCAGATGATCTGCGGCCACGCCCACTCCCGTATTAGCCGTCAAGATCGCTCGCGCCGCACGGATATCCTTGTCTGCCCCGCCACCATCCGTGATGGCACCACTTGTAGCGGTGACACTCACAAACGCAGTCGTCGCATTCAACGCCGCCAAAGCCACGCTGGCAGATGCCTTGTAACGGATATTACCCGCCGTCGTTTGGGTTAGCGCACCCGTGCTCATTACGATGCTTCCGCCCAGAGCCTCCACGTCAATCGTGGCCGCACCAGTGGTGATATCGCCTGCCGCCACTTGTGTGATTCCCGCAGCGGCCAGCACGCTGATGCTGCCAGACGTGCTGGATACCGCCGCGTTCAACGCCAGATTGCCGCCTGTCCCGGCGCTCAACAGAATATTACCCGTGCCATGAGCCGAAACCGCCTGATTGACCGTCAAATTACCCGCGGAAGTCCCGACCACAATCTTTCCATTGCTCACCAAAGTGGCCACTCCATTCAGCACAGCGGCATCCTGCTCTGGAGAAACTCCACCAGTGGACTGCACGCGATTCACCGCCACCAAACCGACGGAATCAACCGCCACCACCCCGGCATCCGTCACAAACACACCATTGCCTAAAGCCCCATCTCCAGAAGCCCGGGCCGCAAGTTCGTTCGCCGCGATCTGCAGATGATTTGTCCCGCTGCCCACACTGACCGCCGCCACGAACCTCACCTCATCACCTGTCACATCCACCACATTGCTGGCGCTGCCACTGATGCTCGCCGTGGTTGACACCACACTGACATCACCTGCACCTGCATCCACGCCCGTAACCAACACATTTCCTGCCGCCTTATAACGGACATTCCCTCCCGCAGTGACCGCCGTCGCTCCATCCGTCATCGAAATGAACCCATTCTGCGCTTCTACATCCACAGTGCCCGTTCCTCCCGTCGCGATGTCGCCAGTCGCACTTTGACTCACATTACGATTCGCGAGGATGGTGATGCTGCCTGTGGCGGAAATGACTCCAGCCAATACCGCCACATCCTTGTCGTTAGCGCCCGTGGTGCGTGATTGGAGAAGAATATTACCTGCGGCAGCCGCTGAAACGAGTTGGCTCAGAGTTACGCTGCCATTCAGTGTGAAAACGATGATACTGCCGCCTGTCAGGCTGACCGTTACCAAACCAGAAAGAGCTGAATCCGCCACTGCCGGATAAGGATCCACATCTCCATCATCGCCCACCCGCTGCACCTGCAATCCGGTCACCGTGCCGACGATCAGGTCCGTATCTTCCGTTACAAAAATGCCGCCCGCACCAGACTGCGCCGCTATGGTCGTGACGGTGATGTCCAACAAGTTCCCGCTGCTGCCGATGGCGTTGCCCGCCAGCAACCAAACGTTCGCCGCGATGATATCCTTGTCCGCATCACCGTTATCGATGATATCCCGGTCTGCCTTGATCGCCACTTTACCGGTGCCCGCATCCAGCCCGCCTACCGCTACGTCCAGTTTGGCTTGGTAACGAATGCCGCCAGCGGCCGTAGCCGTCGCCCCATCTGTCATGCTGGCGGAACCGTTGAACGCCTCCACGTCGATCGTCCCTGTGCTGGTGCTCAGGTCACCCGTTGCCGCTTGCAGCACATCGCGCGTAGCGGTCACGGTGATGTTACCGGAAGTGGTTACCACCGGATTGTTGATAGCAACATCCGCATCGGTTCCCCCGGCGGCGAGCAGAATATTACCGCTGCCATGCGCGACGATGGACTGGCTGATGGTCAACGTACCGGCCAAAGTCGTTTGAACGATGTTCCCGTTGTTCAACAGGGTCGTTTCGCCGCTCAACGCCGCATCCTGCTCATTGACCGTCGAGCCAGTGGAACGAACCCGTCCTACCGCCACAATCCCCACCAGTCCAACCGTCACGTCATTATCATCCGTCAGATAGATACCCGTGCCGGAAGACTGCGCGGCGATGACGACCACCGCAGTATCAAGGTGGTTGCCAGAAGCTCCCACACTGCCACCTGCCACCAGACGAGCATTGGCCGCAATAACATCTTTGTGCGCATCACCACCATCAGTGATATTGCCACCCGTAGCCACGATGCTCACCGAAGCGGTCCCCGCATCCAAGCCGCCCACGACGACATTGCTGGCCGCTTTATAGCGGATATTGCCCCCGGTCTTGGATAAAGCTCCGTCAGCCATCGTAAGCGAACCATTGATCGCCTCGACATCGATTGTGCCATTCGTGGTCGTTGAAGTGATATCACCAGCGGCATTTTGGAACACATGGCGGTTTGCCAATACCGAGATACGTCCCGTACCTGAAGTCACCGCTGCATCGAGTGTGATGTCCTTGTCATTCACCACGACCGGCACTTGAGAGGTTCCCGACTGCAACAATATATTACCGCTACCATGAGCGGTCACCACCTGCGAAACCAAGAGCGAACCATTCAACGTGATCATCACCACACGGCCATTGCCCGCCGTCGTGACCAATCCGCTGAGAGCCAAGTCCGTCTGCTGTGAAGGAACCAAGGTGGCTCCATTCAAATCCACCCGGTTCACCGTGATGTCCGCCACGGTGCCGACGGTCACCGCATCATCATCCGCCAGGAAGATTCCGCCCCCCACCGCTGTCCCGGCCACGGTGCTCACGACGATATCCAACAGGTCGCTGCCATTTCCAGCGCCACCCGTCGTTCCGCCAGCTTGCAACCGGAGATTACCCGCCACGACATCCTTGTGCGTGTCACCATTGTCCAAGATGGAGCCGGTCGTCGTCCGCACACTCACTGCACCAGCTACTGCATTCAGACCGCCCAAACGGATATCTACTGACGCCCGATAGCGGATATTGCCGCCCGCCGTAGCGGTCAGCGCCCCATCGGTCATGGTGATAGATCCGTTCAGAGCTTCGACATCGATGGTCCCTGTGCTTCCCGTTTGCACATCACCGGCCGCCGCTTGGATAACGCTTTGATTGGCGATCAGACTGATGCTGCCGCTGGTTGAAACCACCGCCGCATTCAAGTTCAGGTCATCGTCATTGCTGGCCGCCAGCAACGTCTGCAACAGAATGTTACCACTCGCTGTAGTCACTCCTGTTCCACCAGCCGGAACCGTTCCTTCATTGATCGTGATGGAGCCGTTGGTGGTCCGCAGAACGATATTGCCCGCACCAGTCGCCGTCAGATCGCTCAAAGCCGCACTCGTTTGCTGAGTCGGCACCGTTACGGCTCCGGAGGACTGCACGCGATTGACTGTCACCGGCCCCACCGTGTCAACGGTGATGGTGTCATCTTCCAACAGATAGATACCCCCCGATCCGGCGGACACCGCCAGCGTCGTGACCGCGATCTCCAAAGCATTTAATCCCGTGCCCACACCGACCCCGGCCAAAAGACGCAGCGCCGAGGCGATCACTTCCCGGTCCGCATCTCCGGCATCCGTGATGGAATTGCCAACTGCAGTGACGCTCACCAAACCGGCACCTGCATTCAGTCCGGCAATGACCACATCCGTCGCCGCCCGGTAACGTATGTTACCACCGGCAGATTGTGTCAGGGCTCCGTCAATCATTGTGATGGAGCCGGTCGTGGCTTCGAGGTCGATGGTCCCGCCCACGGTGGTGATATCGCCCGCTGCAGCTTGGGTGATGCTTTGTCCAGCCAGCAAACTGATATGACCCGTTCCCGAGATCACCAAGGCATTGACAGCCAGATTCCGTAATGCTTCCAAAGCGGTCAGGCGAATGTTACCTGCCCCATTCGCATTCACGCTCTGGTTGACAGTCAATCCACCCAACACCGCATCCAGGACTATCGCCCCACCCGCCGTTGTCTTAAGTCCGCTGAACGCCACATCCGTCACATCCGTCAGCGAAAGGTTGCTGTTCCAATACTGCACCGTGACCGTCACGGTACCGATCGTGATGCCATCGGATTCGCTTAGGAAGAAACTGCCACCGATCTGACCGGCGACCGTATCTACGGAAATCTCCAAGGCATCCGCGTCCGCACCAATGTTGCCCGTGGCTTCCAACCGCAGGCTGACGGCGGTGACATTGCCGCCCGTTCCGGTCTGAGCCAGCACTGCGCCGTTGCTCGCCACCAGACTGACGCTGCCTGTCCCTGCATTCAGGGTGCTCAAGGTCATGCTCGTGCCTGCTGCATACCGGATATCACCATTGTTACTGGTGGTCGCCACGCCGGTAGTCATGGTGATCGAACCGGTCAGGGACTGAACTGAGATATCGCCGCCAGCGGCCGTCACCACATCGTCTTGCTGGATGGAGTCAAATGCCCGCAGGATGATATTCCCACCAACCGCGGTGACACCCGTTCCCGCACTGGCCACTACTATGTTACCCGTGGTCGTAAAGAGAGAGATATGCCCGTTCACTGTGCTCAGCTTGTTCACCGAGATCAGACTGGCTTCGGTAATGACAATCGAGCCGTTCGCAGCATTACCCGCCGAGACCGTACTGACATTCGTATTCAAGCGGACCCCACCGGTCGCTTCTACCACCAAGTCTGTGGTATTGACCGTGGCGATACCGGGAGCATCAATCCCACCATACAACGACTTGAAGGTGACCTTGTCCGTCACCGTCAGGTCGCCCAAGTGAGTGATGCTCCGGGCAAAGAACAAAGAAGGATTGTTGATGGTCGTCTGACCGATCTCCATGTCACCGCTGGTCTGCGTCTCGGCAGCCACCACCGAGGCCGTGAGCGGGAAGGTCGCCACTGCATTGACTGCTGTCACGATTTCCGCACTGGTATGGGCAACTCCCAGCGGCGAGGCGGATAACCGGGCTAAAATGGTCAAAACCTTCGTGCCAGTATTGTACTGGGCATCGACGGCAGCGACGTCACTATTAAGGAGGGCGATGGTCACTCCATTGGCCGCCGCCCCAGCTACGTCACCCAAGAAGCTGATATCATTCACCCCCGTACCCGAGATCGGCAAAATGACCGAAGCGCTCACTGCGTCAGTTCCACCCGCCAACTTCTCCGAGATGACCGTGACGAACTTGCCGGTACCAGTGCCGTAATCTGTTCCGTTACTGGCGATCACCGGATTGGTACCCGCTCCGAAGGCCAGACCGGTCGCATCATTGATCGTGTTGGAATTGACCTCAGCCAGGACGGTAGCCGCCGTGGTGACGTTCAACTTCACCTTGATCAGCAAAATCTTGGTCCCCGCAAAGTAACGGGCGGTGGCGACATCGGTAACTATAGTGTTGTCATTCTCGATCCGGAC
Source organism: Chitinophaga pinensis (assembly GCA_943367715.1). GTDB lineage: Bacteria > Verrucomicrobiota > Verrucomicrobiia > Limisphaerales > JAEYXS01 > JAEYXS01. The sequence continues at coordinate 9,328 of CALRJY020000012.1, forward strand.
CAGAACACCATTGCTGGCCACGCCACCCGTGCGGGCAGTGAAGACCAGATCGTTACCGGTGGTGGGTGAAAGGATTTGAGCCGTGGCTGCCGTCAGGTCACTTCCCCCAGAGGTGATGACCGTCAGGGCGGCCAGTTGGAGAGCCACCGGAGTCATCGCTGCTCCATCCCAACCGATCCGCACTTCCTTGAACCGGGTGTTCAAAGCCGCCAGTTCGTCATTGCTGAGATCCAGCACTCCCGGATTGCTGCCCGCAGCGATACCCAGTTTGATCGGGATGACGGAAGAAGAAGGCCGCAGATAAATCGTGCTGGTGTCGATGCCCGTACTGGTCACAGAACCGGCCGCTCCGGACAAGGTGATCTCATCGGCAGTCAGGACCATGTCGAGAGCCACCGATACCGAGGTATTGAAAATCACATCACTCGTCGTGATGCTGATGCCTCCCGCGATCACCGTAGATTGGAAAGTAGTGGTGCCGGTTCCCAGCGTTTGGGTCAGTGCCCCCGTCACATTCACCGCTCCCACGAACAAGGCTGTATTGCCAGAAGCAACCAATACGTTACCGGCAGCGACCAGTGCCGCCTTGAAAGTAACATTACCATCAACGGAATTGGTGGAAACCTTGAGAGTTGGCCCCGCCGTGGTGGTAGTCACCGCGCCCTCGAATATGATATTCGCCGCGCTCGTGATATCCACCGTACCTGCAGTCAGATTACCGCTGACAGAATTGAAGTGCACCAAGGCCCCCGCCTTCAATACCCGGAATGAGCCGGTCACATTGATCGACCCCTTGATCGTGACACTACCGCCCGCCACAATCGTCAGATCCCGCAAGGCCACGTCACTGCCCACACTGCCTTCGATAGTAACGTTACCACCCGCATAGATGGTCAGGCTTTCCGTGAGCGCATCCAGTCCGGTAGCCCCATCGAGGTTACCTTGGATGATGACATCACCGCTCAATGGTCCGGTATTGATCAGCACGTCCAAGCCCGCCCCTACCCGCACACTATCCTCGTAGAGGTCGTTCGTTCCGTCCGTATAAGAATTGTTGAGCAGGACAGTCGTGGAATGGGCACCGATGAAACGCTTCAAGGCACCTTCCATCGTACCGATGACACCCACCACATGGATGCTGCCCGGCACCATCGGAGAGCGAAGGGTAATTGAATCCTTGAAGGTATAAGTGCCGACTTCAATGGCATGACGACCATCCGCCCGACCAATGGTGATTCCCTCAATGCTGCCATCCGTTCCGAAACCGGTATTGATGAAATCCAGTTCCGCACCGCTCAAATTGAATGCACCAGCCGCCCCCTCACCCACCCCGATCGTCTGGAAAGCGCTCAACGGTTGCAGCACCAAGGTACCACGCAGCAGATCACTTCCGCCAGCTATCCCCTGATACCAGCTCTGGACCGGAGCTTGGATATCGATGGTTTCCGTGGTCAGGACCACATCTCCACCACCCGCATCGATACCATCCTCTGCCACCACCAGTTCACCGCTCAAATTCAGGATGGAAACATCCCCGCCATTCGTCTGGATGCCACTGATGGTCAGGCCATCCAGTTCCGCCACATACACCCCGCCGTTGGTTCCATCCGCAGCGATCACTTCCAAGGCCTCTACCTGAGTATAAACCGGCTGGTCCGCCGAACCGACTCCGCCACCATGCTCGATCCGAAGAGAGTCAGCTTGCAACAGAATCAAATCACCCAATCCATCAGCCAGCGAAGCCGGTTGGGTCACCACCAACGAATCGGTCACCGTCAGGTCAATCGTCCCGGCCTCCAAGCCAGCCTGCAGCTCCAGACTATCCGCAGAAATCTTCAAGGTGTCGGCCAGCTCCAATTTCTCCGACACGGTGACCGAGCCGCCAGCCGCATCCAAATCCAAGCTTTCAAAGCCATCAAAACTGGCAGCCGCTTCACCCGCGCTTTGCACCTGGCCGTTCGACACCGTCACCGAAGCATCCGTTTCCACCAACTTGAGCACATCGTCCCCTGCACCGCCATGAGCGATGACTGCCACATCCACACCCGCCCCGATCTCCAAAATATCATCCCCGGCTCCACCGTCAAAATAGATGGCCGTCACGTCACTGAACTCCTGGGTGCCCAGCAACTGACCGTCTTGCAGGTAGGAAACCAGATACTTGTCCGCCACCTTCTCCACCCGGAAATGCTCATCATCACCGGTACTGGCAGAATCAGAACGCAAACTGGAGTTCGCACCCGAACCCAAGATCAATGCGCCAGCAGGCAATTCATCAGTCGCGTCCTCGGAAGAAATCAGTTCGGCTTCGACCGGAACTTGCAACGCCAGCCCAGTGATCTCTTCCGAACCCAGATCCTGACTGCCCAAACCGAAAAATGCATCGTTGGAGGAATTCCCTGTTGAAGCCAGATCCGCACCGTCGAAGGTTTCCACCATCGCAGCCGACGACAATTCACCGCCGACCAGGCCACTTGCGGCCAAAGCTAGCGGATCTGCTGACAGGAGTACGCGCTGTTCAAGCGACTCCAGCAGATAAGAACTCGTTTTTTGCGAATGGTTCAAAGCAGAAGCTTATTGTGTCTCGTTGGCAGCTGAACCGCCCTTGTGATAACGGCCCGCAGAATCAGAAACAAGTAATTTCAAAATAAGTTCACACATTGCCGCCGTTTTATTTCTACCAGCCCTATTTTGCTCTCTATTCGACTCGTTCATCTTCTTTTTTCTTTCTGGCAAATTCGACCTTTTGCCATTTTTACGGACTTCCGTTACTTGCCGATCCGATAAAGCGGATACGGGCCTCACCCATGGTGCTCATCACACCCACCACATACATCGCACCCGGCACCTGCGGAGCGCGCATCGTGACCGAGTCTTGGAACGCATACGTGCCGATCTGGATGATGTGACGTCCATCCATACGGCCGATCGCAATGCCGTCATAGCTGCCCTCGGTCGTGTCACCAAAGCCGTTGATGATGAAGTCCATCTCCGTGCCGGTCAGGTTGAACACGCCCGCAGCACCCACACCTACCCCGATGCTCTGGAAGGCGTTCAACGGTTGCAGCACCAAGGTGCCGCGCTGGGCATCACTGCCACCCGTCACACTCTGGTACCAGCTCCGGACCTGCGCCTGGATGTTGATGAGGTCCGTGGTCAGCACGATGCTGCCGCCGCCAGCCTCGATACCATTGCCAGCCACGACCAGCTCACCCGTCAGGTTGAGCACGCTGATGTTGCCGCCCAGGGTCTTGATGCCGCTCTGGCTTTCACCGGCGCTCACCACATCACCGATCGTCAGACCATCGAGTTCCACGATATACACGCCGCTGGTGTTGCTGTTCACGCCGTCCGTGATGATCTCCAGCGTATCCACCTGGATATACAGCGGCAGCACATCCGTGCCCACGCCGCCATCGTGCAAGATGCGCAGACCTTCCGCCTTCACCAGAATCATCTCGCCCAAGCCGTCAGCCAACGAAGCCGGTTGCGTGACGAGCAACGGACTGGCGATATCCAGCACCACCGTCTGGGCTTCCAAGCCAGCCTGCAGATCCAACGTACCGGTCTTGATCCGCAACAGGCCGTCCACTTGCACCTTGTCCAGCACGCGGACCACACCGTCGTCAACATCCACGTCCAGCTTGTTGAAGCCGCTGAAGTAAACCGGGTTTTCGCTGCCACGTTGGACACTGCCATTCCTGATGCTGATCTCTTCACCCGGCTGCACGATCTGCAACAGGCGGTCACCCGTGGAGTTCGGATTCGCCAAGAAGTTTTCGATGCGGTTGCCCGAGTGCGTCACCACGTTCGCACCGGAAGTCGTGCTGGTCGCCAGCAGCACCGTCAGGTCCACATTGCCCACGCCCGTCAGGTCGAGCGTATCATTACCCTCGTTCTCGAACTCGATGATGCTGTCCAAGCCCCAATTGGCACCCACCACATAACGGTCATCACCCAAACCACCGATCATGGTGTCTGGCGCGGTGGTGCCGATCAGCACGTCGTTACCCGCACCGCCTTGCAGGATATTGCCTGCCGCAGCCTTGCCACCTTGCAAACGGTCATTGCCCGCGCCGCCGTAGGCGATGACTTTCACATCTACACTGGCGGCATCGATTTCCAGCACATCGTCACCCTCGCCACCATCGAAGTAGATACCCGTGATACCTGTGTAATTTTCGGTACTGATCACCAGACCATCGCGCAGGAAGGTCACCACGTAGTCAGAACCGACCTTCGCTACCCGATAGTGCTCACCGATGTCCGCCGCACCGATCGTATCGAGGCGGTTGGCCGCATGAGCACCAGCACTCAGGATCAAGGTGCCGATCGGCAGGATATCCACGACACCATCCGAGGAGGTCACCGTCTTCGGCGCCGACAACTGCTGACCGAGGCGCGTGCCGCCGATGACCGGCGTGCTGCCGTTCACGCTCAGGAACACCAGCTTGCCCATCTTCGAGATCACATCGAAGTAGGTCGTATCGGCAAACGTGTTATTATCCAGGCTGACGCCCAGCAGCGAACCGGCGATCTGTTGGTCACCCAGTGCCGCAATGTTGGAAGTGCCGCCATTGCCATCCATCACGAAGTAGCGGAGATGCTTCATCCCCACGGCAGCTCCCGTCACTGCATCCGTGCCTGGAATCAACTCATCCAGATTGCCGATGATGTTGCCGCTCAGGTTCAGGAACTGGAGGTTCGAGAGATAACGCAAACCACGCAGATCGGATATGCCCAGGCCCGAAGCATCCAGGCTCGTCAGGCGGAACAAGTCGCTGGCGAATAGCGTGCCATGCGAGAGCAGCTTGTTGTCATACTTCAGGGTCACCGGCATGCCCAAGGCCCGGGCGATTGCCGCGCGCAGCGCGTCACTGGCGATGAACACTTCCACATCCAACGGACGCGGCTGGATCACCGCATACTCGGACTGGTTAGGATTGGAGCTGCTCTCGCCGGTCGCCAAGTCACGGATCTCGAACGGTTCACCGATGTAGAAGTCGATACCGCTGCCGCCGAACAGGCTGTCACCATCGCCATTGCCCATGAGGATGTCCTCGCCTTCGCCACCATTCAACGTGTCGCGATCGCTCGACGGATGTGTCGCACCGGCGAACGGAGCCCAAGTCTCAATGTTGTAGAACAGGTTGCCATTCAGGCCCGAAGCGGTCTGCAACGCATTGCCGTTGTTGAAGTAGATGGAGCGGCCCGCGCCCGCCAGGTTCTTGATCTCTCCTGAGCCCAGGAAATACTGCTCGGACACATCGCTCGTGGCCGCCACGCGGCGGATGCTCGACAAGTTGTCGCGGAAGTAGAGCGTATTCTGCACCACCGTCAGCGAATCGATAACGCCCGTGGAGCTATAGACCAGCTTCGCCGCGTAACCTTCGGTGTTGTCCAGAATGCGCCAGAGCTGCTGGCCGGCACCCGGTGAATCCACCACGAGGAAGAGCACGCCGTCGATCTTCACACTGCGCTCGGTGGTGCGGCTGCCCAGGGTGATGTAGCTGGTGGATTCGATATCATTCATCTCCGTCACCGGTCCGCTGAAGCTGCGGATATAGTGAGTGATCTGCGAGCCATCCGCTTGCACGTAGCTGGCCCAGAGATCAGACGTATTGTCCGGCGTGTGCTCAATGATGAGATACAGACGCCCGCCTGCCGCGTGCATCGATTGCACCTCGCCAGACAACGTGCTCAACTGATGATAAGCCACCGAGCCATCGGCATTCTTCACCGACTTCCACAAGCTCGGGGCCGTGGTATTGTTCGCCACGAAATACAGCTCGTCACCCACTGCCGTGAGGTGTGTCACCGTTCCCGGCAGTTCGTTCAACACCCGCTCAGCACTGTTGCCCACCGCGCGCCACAGTTCGCTGACACCCGAGCTGTTCTTCACGATGAAGTAGATTGTGCTGCGAACAATGGTCAGGCTGTTGGTCGCATTGAAGTTCAGTGTCCGCTGGCTGATGTTCGCGCTCTGTTCCACGGTATAAACCACGCCTGTGCCGTCGTTCAGGATCTCGATCGAACGGTCAATCGTGCCGGTGAACAGGCCGGTCGCGGCGAGCGCCAGGATGATCTCGTCAGCCGTGGTCACTCCGCCTTGGATGTCGATAGTCAGCGTCTTCGGTCCCGCCGCATAGGTCGCCGTGGCCGTGCCGTCATTGATGGCACCCGTATCCACCAGCTTGATGATCGTATTATTGTAGAGCAGACCGTTCAGGCGGTCGCCCGCGATGACCAGATCATTGTTGGTGCCCGGCAGGCGCAACGCAGCCTTGGCGCTGACACCCAGCACCCCACCAGTGGAAACCACACCATTTGATCCGCTGATCCCCAAACCGATCATCCCCAGTCCGCTTTCACCGAGCTCCAACTGGGCATTCCAATCATTCAACGCATCGATGGCCGCCACGATGCTTGCCGCCGTCGCCGTCACCTGACCATCGCTATCACCGATCCGCACCTTGATGGTGGTGCCGTCGTAATCAGCGAGCACCACACCTTCAGCCAGTTCCTCTTCCAGATCGGAATCATCCATGAAGATCAGCGACTTGCCGTTCCAGACCGCGCCATCCGCTTCCGCCTTGATGATGATATTGTTGTCGCTGCCCGTCGGCTGGACCGTGAAGGTCGCATAACCGGCATTCACACCGCCCGTGATGGTCACCTGCACCTGCGTGAACAGGGATGATACGGCACCGTTCAACATCACCGCAAAGCCGAACAGGGCATTCACCGCCGTCTCAATCGTGGCAGCGGTGGTCAGCGTCATGTTGAGACGGATGGTCAGCACATCCTCCGCAAAGCTGACTGTGGCCGTATCGGTAGTGATCGCCGCATCGTTCACGATCCGCACTTGGAACTGCGCGCCCACGGTGAGCATATCCGCTTCACCCGGCAAGGTGGCGCTCAGGATGGTACCGACCGTGGTCCCATCGCTGCGCCAGAGTTCATAAGCCGCGCCATTGCGCACCGTGAAATACAGCACCGAATTGGCCGCACCGAGGAGATCAGGCGCAGTGGTCCCCACCGGCAGTGACGCGATAAGCACGCCTGCCTCACCCAATCCGCCCGTGCCCGCTGCCCAGGAGCTCTTCCACAATTCCACCCGGCCCGCCACCGTGTTGTAAACCGCATAGAAGAGACTGCCGTTCAGGCTCACCGCGCTGCCCGCCTGTTGCGATCCGCTGAAGATCTCCGTCAGCGACGGCGTGAAGATGCCTGTACCCTCGCTGTAGTAAAGGCGGCCGGCATCCGTGAAATATAGGCGACCGGTCACCGCCGTGAAGTCCGCGGCCGAGGTCAGCGCGCTGGAGACCTGCGTCACCGTCATCACCGCGCGCCAGTCGGCCAGCAGATTGATGGCGGCGACGACTTGCGCTGCCTTCGTCACACCGCTCTTCACCTTGATGGTCAGCGTCGTGCCATCGTAGCTCGCCACGGCGGAACCGTCAGTGATGCTGCCATCATCAACGATGTCGATATGCTTGCCGTTCGAGCCTGCTCCCACGACCTTGCTCTCCACCAGTATCTCGTTATTGGCACCCGTCAGGCTCAGGATGGCATAGGCCAAGGTGGTCGGATCGCCGTTGTTGGTGTCCACCGTGTACGGAGCCGTGACGACGCCCGTTCCGTCTTCCGTCACCATCAAGGCATTCGTGCCCACCGTGAAGAACATCCGGCTGCCCACCACCGTGAGGTTTTGCACGATTCCGGCATAACCCGTTCCCACGATGCGGCCAGCCACACCATTGGCCACGCGCCAGATCTCGCTCAAACCACCCACCGTCTTAACAAACACCAAGGTGCCATTGAGATTGGTGAGCTTGGTGGCTGCACTGATGCTGGAACCATCCGCACCCAGCACTTCCACTGCGTTATTACCCACCGCGCGCCAGAGTTTGCTGCCATCCGTCAGGTAAACGATACCGCCCACATCCACGATTTCCGTGGCCTCCGGCAGATTCCGGTCATCCGGCGTGGAGACATTGTCCGGCGTGGTCTCACCAAACGGACTGTAGAGACGCAGATAATAAGTGCCCGCCTTCACCTTGCGCAGGTCGATCAAGGACTGGCTTTCAGCCACCCGGCGGCCATCTTCCGTATAGAGGTCAGCCAGCACGCCGAGCTGTTCCGCCGTCCGTACTTCCAGCCAGCTTCCGTCATCCGGGTTGTCACGCAGGCTCAGGATGGAGAACTGTTCCGTGAGGCCCGAGAGCCGGACGGTGATGCGCGTAAAGCCACGCAGCAAGGCCATCCGCACCGCATCTGTCAGATCGACCGCCGCAGCACCCGCTTGGGATATACCAGAGAGGATGACCTGCAGTTCCGACTCATCACCCGCCGTCACATCCCCATCACCCTCCACACCGAGCAACTCCCAACGGAACGACGGCAGCGTGCCTTCTGTGAGCGTATCGATCTGCACGGCCACACCTGCAGCCACACGCCAGAGTTCCATGTCCGGCATGGTGAACACCACAAACGAACCGACCGTCATCAATCCAGTCGGACTCAGCAGCTCGGTATTGGTGCCGGTCGAACGACGTATCTCGCTGTGGACTGTGCCATTGAATTGATAAAGCTTGGCCGCTCCGCTGCGGCTGCCCGAGGTGTAGTAGAGGTTGCTGCCAGCCGCGGCCATTTCCCGGATGGTTTCGTTCTCATGGACCGTGGCCGTCACCTCGCTGACCGTCGTGCCGTTATAGACCCACAGGCTGGATTGGCCGCTGGTTTCCACTGTGTAGTAGAAGTTGCCGCCCATCGTGACGCCCAGTGCCGCCACGCCGTTGTCCACCGCGGTGGCATGCTGGTTGGTGGAGAGGTCCGTGATGTTACCGCTGGCGTCCAGCTTGTAGAGCACCTTGCCGCCGGTATTGCCGGTGAAGAACAGGCTGGAACCACCCACCCGGAAGTTGCCCAGGCTCGTCAACGCTTCATTTGGATCAGCACGCAGGGCCTGGCTGCCCTTGTCCGCCAGCGTTTGCCACACCTGGTTGCCACCCAACGTGAACACCAACGTGTCATTGTATTCGATCAGGTTGCCCGGCTCGGTGACCGCTACAAACGACTTCACGCGAGTGACTGGCGTCGGGGTGCTGCCGCTCGTCTTGTAAACCAAGCGGGTGGTATCGCTCGCACCATCCACGAAATACAGCTCCGTGCCGATCACCGCCAAGGCCGTCTTGCTCAGGTGCGCCAAGGTGACACTCAGATCTACCACCGCCGTTGCCGCCGTCGCAGTCGTGGAAGCATCCAGCTTGAAGAGCTTGGTGTTACTGCTGCTGTCCACGGCCACAAAGTAGAGCACGGTGCCGATGACTTTGAATTGCTGGAAGCTGCCGGTGGCGACAGTGATTTCAACCGGCGCACTGTCCGAAGCGCCCATGCGGTAGAGCTTCGGACTGTTGGTATTGCCCACGAAGAACAGCGTCGTTCCCACCACCGTCATCTGCTGCGGGTTATAATTATTACCCGACAGCGCAAACTCCACGATCTTCAGCGGGAACTTGCCGCTGCCCGTCGCCCCTGCTGGGATGCTCGCATCGCGATCCGTGGCGCTGGCCGTGAAATGGGTGCCGGTGTTGACCTTCGTGACGATATCCGCAGCCGTGGTGGTGTCCGTGATCGTGACGGTGACCGTACCATTCGTATCCGCGGTCACGCTGCCCATGGTATAGGTCACATCTAGGACTGTGCCGCGCACATATCTGATCGTCCAACCGGTGATGGTGGAACGGTTCGCCACAAACAGAATGTCGTTATGATCCCCAGCCGCCGTCACCACCACTCTTTCATACACCGGCGTGATGCCCAAGGTCGGGGTCGTGCGGGTAACCCCATGAATCACGTCTGAATTTCCAGCGCCACTGGTGACACTCACGCCCGATACCAAGTTGAGCTTGCTGACCAGCGTCGCCTGAGTGGTCACCCCGTTGTTCATCTGCACGATCAAGTTGTTGCCGGTGAAGGCGGCCGTTTCAGCCAGACCCGAGCCGTTATCACGGAAGATGATGTTATAGCTGTTAGCCGCTGTGCCAGCCACTGAGGCCGTCACCGTGATCGGTGTCGAGTTGCCCTTGGGCGTGAAGGTCACGCTGGCCTTCACCGCGTTCGTCGAATCACTGGTTGTCGCATCAGCCGCCAAAGTCTGACCCGCCGTGCCGGAAGCACCCGAAACGCTGAACTGAGTGAGGAGATTGACGGCGCTGGTGATCGCGTCAGCCGAGGAGCCCCCGCTGTTGACGAAAATCAACAACACCTTGTTGTCGGAGTTGTAAATCGCCCCCGCCGTGGCATCGGTGATGGCTTCGCTGTCGATCACCTTGATCCGCACATCATTCCAGGCCGTGCCGCTCGCGGCTGCCACGAAGTTATTGCTGCCCACACCGATCAGCATGTTCGCACGGGCTTTACCATCCGTACCCGCCGTATTGGAAGTGCCAGTGGCGAGCGTCGTAGAAGTGACCAGCGCGACCTCCAGCCCGATGATCGCCGCAGCAAAGCTGGTGCCCACCGTGAACGGGCTGGTGGCAGAAGCATTGATCGTCGTAAGCAGATCGCCAAAGGTGGTCACACCGGCATTGGCAATGGTGATGTCCAGCGCGTTGCTGGCATAGGCGATGCCCGCCGAAGCACCCTTCTTGATCGAGATGGTGTTGCTGTTGTAAGCGCTGGTGTTGGTCTCGGCCGTGAAGTTCAGGTTCACCGTCTGATCCAACCGGAGGTTCAGCGTCGCCGAGGACCTGGCTCCCGGTCCCGGTGTGTCAAGCGCACCGGTCGCATCAGATACGCCCGTGGTCAAGGTGGTGCCGGGGCGCAAAGATACCTCCATAGCCTCAGCGTCCGCACTGATGCCTGCAGGGAGGATCGCAAACGGACTGGCGGTGTCATCGCCGGCAGCCGCCGTGGCTCCATTGATTTTGGCGATCAGCGTTGCCAAGGTCGTCACCCCATCGTTCGGCAGGGTGATGGTTAGGGTGCTGGTTCCGGCATTGTAAGTGATATCGATATCCGTGTTGGTCCCGGTATTCCCGCTCTTCAGCTCAATGGTCGTGCCGTTGTAGGCATTGGTGTTGATGCGGGTCTGGAATACCAGGCTCTGCAGCTTAGTCAGCAGCAATGAGGAAACGGTCGCCGTGGCCGCCGCCGGAGTTGTGCCACCGCTGGTGAGCACCGAATTGGTGTTGGCGATGGACATTACGTCCGTTCCCGCCGTGCCCGAGCCGTAGGTCGCCATGCCGTCACCGATTTCCGCCAACGCTTCCACAGCCGTCACCACATTAGCCGCCGTAGTCACGCCACTATTGATGAAGATAAGCAGCACCTTGTAGGTGCTGTCATACACCGCCCGGGCGGTTGCGTTGGTGATCTCCAGCGTATCAATGATGGAGATGCGGGCCGGATCCAGCGTCGTGCCATCGGCAGCGGCGAAGAAGTTGATCGACTTCGAAGTAAAGTTCGCGGTCAAGATCGTCCGCTGGCCGCCCGTGAACTGCTGCGCCCCGGTGTATACCAGTCCCGCCGTGACGGTCGTTGCGGTAAAGATATTCTGAGTGTCGGAATCTCCCGTGATCGCCGCCACGATGTCCGTCACGTTCGTCACGCCATTCTGGATGTTTATCGTCAACACTGTACCGACCAGGGTAACCGCATCAGCCGGATAAGTTCCCTTATCTACCAAGACAACCGTCAGCGTATTGTAGGTCGATGTGGAAGTCTTGGTCGTGAGCGTAAAGGCTCCGCCACCAGCCAAAGCCACATTGATCACCGCTGCCTGGCCTGCCACCGAGGTGCCGTCCGTCACGACCGTCGGCAAGGTTGCGTTCGGAGCGAACCGATACAGCTCGATTCCGGCTCCCACAGTCGTTTCGGCCGTGAAGTAGAGGAATGAGTCAACCGCTTTGAGATTGGCAATGGTCGCCAGCGTTACCTGAATGTCTGTCACGACCGGCGCAGCCAGGTTCAACCCGGAGGCAGCGATCTCATAGATGACTCGGCTGGTGGCGTTGGTGGCCACGAAATACAACTTGTTATCAAACAGCGCGAAGTCGGACGGGCTCGAACTGCCAGTTCCACTGTTCAGGTCATAACGCGAGACCACTTGGCCGCTCTGGTTGATGGCATACAACTCGACTCCGGTGGTGCCGCCCGCTTCCGCCGCGGCGATGAGCAGGTGGCGGTTGAACACACCGAACTGCTGGGCATTCACCAGGTTGTTGGTTGAGTTGATCACGACTTGGGCCACGGTGCCGTTCGCGGAGATCAGTTGCGAGGTGGCCTGCACAGCCCCCGACTTCACGTAGAGACGGCCGCTGAAGCCGGTGATCACCGTCGTGTTGGCGATCTGGCTGCCGCTCAACGTCACCGCACCCGTGCGCGTGCCGTCGGTGTAACCCAACACCTGCGTGGCTCCACCCGTGTCACCCACGAAGTAGAGATAATCGCCCACCACGGTCAGGCCCTTGACGTTGTCCCAGTCGGCCACCACCTCAAAGTCATCCGCGCCCAGATTCGTGCGCATCAGGACCGAGCGCGTGTCAAGCTGGCCGACGTAATAGAGATAGGACGTGCTGTTCACCGTGAAGCTCGTCATCTCTTTGACATTGCCCGTGGAATCATCCGGCCGGTTGACGCGCTCGGCCACCAGGTTGTTCACCCGCATCAGCACCGGCACCGTATCGGTATTCGTCCGACCGACCACATAGGCGAAACCATCGGCCTCCATCAGCGTCGTGACGTTATCGATGGTCTTGCCGGCCGCCGTCAGCACCGCCTCAAAGCGCTGCTCGATCAGCACGCCAAGCCGGTTGTCCGATGCGCGGGTGACGAAGGTATTAGCCCCCACCGTCAACGCCCTCGTGTAGCTCAAGCTGTCACCTGCCTGTGTCAGGCTCACACCATTGGACGTCCAGACCTGCGTGCCGACCTGGAAGATCACACCACCGCCTGGCGCGGCGAAGAACTTGCCGGGTTTCTGCAAGAAGTTGCCCAGACTCTTCGAACCGCTCACCGTGCCGTCCGACACCCACACGTCCCAACCACCGGCCGGGTTGACCGTCGTGAAATAGACGGCTGTGCCGCTGGAGCCCACGGCTTCCACCACCGCCGGGATATCCTTCACCACCAGCGCGGCGCTGCGCAGATGCAGCAGCACCTGCTCGATCGATTCCGGATCCTGCACGTGGTTGATGTAGTTCGACAGGTCGAACTCCAGCACACCCGTGTTGCCCGAGGCGCCACCGATGATGAGGATGTCATCACCCACCACCACACTGCCCCCTACCACACCAGAGACACCCGTCAGGCGGCGGCTCGTCGCTTCTTGGGCGGCCGGCTCCAGCTTGATATACTCGCCGGATTGACCGTCACCCAGCAGCGTCAACCGGTACCAGCGCTCGCTGTCACCGATATTGATCATGTAGTTGTCCTCGTCCGGCACACCATCGAGATCGTAATCCGGATCCACGAACACGAACGGACGGCCCGTGCCGAGGTTCACCAGGAACGAGCCGCTGCCTGTCACCGAGCGATTCGTGAGAATGTCATACAAGGACGGCAGGCTGGCCTTCACGTAGTTGCCGTAGAAGAAGTGCATCGCACCCGCATCCACCTGCACCGAGCCCAGCAGTGCATCCGCGAACGGAGCCGCCACGGCGAGATCGTGTAACAGGTCGCCATCCAGATCCATGCCCGGCGTCACCGGCAGATAACCGAACTGATCGTACTGGCCCGCTCCCGTCACCGTCAGATCAGCCGCATCCAGCACCAGGCTGTCACCCTTCTCGTCGGCCACGGAGAAGAACAGGTAGAGCGCGCCGCGTTCATTGGAATCGATGATGATCTCACCGCCACCGAACAATGTGGTCTTCTGGACGAAGGTCGGTTGTGACACGGCCAGATCCCACTCGCCATCCCGGTTGAAATCACCGCCTGTGGCTTGCAGCAGCCCCTCGAACGCATAGCCCGTCAAACCACCAGAGGCACGGCGGGAAATGGTGATGGCCGCTTCCTGCTCAACATCCAGAACCGAGGCAAAGGTCGTGCCCGTGGAAGTCGGTGCGCGGAACTTCGAGCCGCCATAGATCACCAGCAGGCCGCCGACGGCACTCGCATCTTCGCGATTCCGGGCTAGGGCGAAGTCATCATAACCATCGGCATTAAGATCACCGATCGCGTAGGCAGCCGCCAGATACTTCCCGCTCCAGGCGCCCGTGGCGTGGTTCAACAGGCTCGGCGCGCTGCCGCCCGATCCGCCCGCCAACAGCCAGCCGTAACCATTCGTATCGGCGGTCGGTACCACACCGGTCTGGTTCTTGAAGCCGGTATTCGTGAACAGGAGATCTTCGCAGCCATCGCCATCCACATCTCCCGCCACCGCCATCTTCAAGCCCGCCGGAGTCGTCTTCAGTTCGAAACGGTATCCGGACATCGTACCCGTGCCGCTGCTTGCATCACCCTTGATGCTCAGGCGCCAGAGGCCGGAAGGCAGCTCGCCCAAGAACGGAGCCAGCGAATAAGTGGCCGTATTGCCATTCAACGTGCCTACCAGGTCAACCGACGTCCCGCTGTCCACATGCACCAGATGGACAGTGAGGCCAGTCAGGCTCGTGATACCGCTAAAGTCCAAGGTGAGTTGTCCACCAGTGATGTAACCCGGTGAGTTGCCGAGATTGATGCTGATCTCAACACTGGTGCTGAGGTCGAGCGTCCAGCTCGTGACCGATCCGCTGCTCAATCCCTGCGGATCAACCACATTCAATGTCCAGCCGCCCGCCGGAGCCTGACCGTTCAAGCGGTCATCCGCCACCGTCCAAGTGCCGGCGTTGTAGATCAGCGGCACAGTGTCTCCATTCGGTGCGGTCAAGGAGAGCAACAATTGGGACACCGCCGGATGCGTGATACTCACCGAGATGTTGATGTCGTTGACCACTTCGCCGACCGGACCGGACGAAACGGTTATCGTCTTTTGCGCGGGCGCATCGGTGCGGATCTTCAGGTTCCAGCCGGTTATCGCCACGTTGGTATCGACATTACTGTTGTTCGCCACTTCCAGCTTCCACGTGCCGTCGATCAACGATCCGGCGCGGCCATCAAAGATCCCCAGACCTTGCAACGGCTTCCAGCTCAGTCCGCTGTTGCTACCCTCGTCATTGAAGCTGAACGTCTGGCTGCCGGTATAACCCAGCGAGCCGAACAGATTGTCCGCGAACAGCAACACGCGCGTACCATCCGGAGCTACCAACGTCACTTCCAGATCTTCGAGGTCGTCAGAATTCCAGGCCACGTCATCGGCAAAGGTGATCTCCACATCCACATCCGTGACATTACCATTCAGTTCCGGCTGTGTGGCCGTGCGGGTCTCACGGGTCACCATCTCCATCCTCCAACTGTTCAAGGCGCCGTTGTCGGCGGCCGGGAACACATCCACCAGCCTTAGCGTCCACGTCCCGTTCAGGTTCGTGTCCGTAAGTCCGTTGAAGGCCGCCAGCGCCTGCACCGGCCGGAAAACACCGGTGAACGGAGCGCTGGCGCTGTAGATGGAAACCGACGACTGATCATCCAGCGTGGTGTCCGTGAAGTTGTCCTGATAGTAGCCGATGAAGTCCAGCAGTACCACCGACCTGCCATCCGGGGCGATCAACGTCGCCCGCACGTCCGCATCCCAGAAGTGTGAGATATTCAGCGTGATGTTCAGATCCGCCAGTTCACCCGTCAGCCCGGTCACTTCGATCTCGCTCTCTACGAACGTAGGTGAGCTGCCAAACGGCATCGAAGGTCCAAGGTATTCCCAAATCGAATATCCCGCCGGCAGTTCGCCGAAGCTGCCGCCCGCAGTCGAGTTCTGCGTGCTGAAGGTCCAGATGCTGGTGTCCGTGATGACGATGCCACCCGCACGCAAGGCCAGACTGACTTGCGAGGCCACGGCGCTGAACAAGGTCAGCGGAGTCACCGTGGACGAGATCACTTCCCGCTTCAGGCCACCCGTGCCAGACGCGCCAAACGTGCCGAAGTCATTGTGATCCACCAGATAACCGAACACACCGGCGGAGGTGGCCGTATCCACGCTGATCACCATGTCGCTGTAAGGCCGGTTATTCGAGGTGTTGATGAAGTCGTTGAAACGCAGCATCACCAGTGAAGCCGAAGACAGGTTGTTCAGCGCATAGGCACCCGAGAACTCGATCCGCTTGGCATAATCCGGATTCAGGTTGGCCAGTCCAACATTACGCGGCAACACATGTGCTGGTCCACCGACCACCAGCGTCATCACCAGCGCCGCGCCCTCCACCTTCAGGAAGACCAGATCCGAGATGCCATCCGCATTGATGTCACCCGCCGTCTGCGACGGACGACCCAGCTCGCTCAATGCGAACACATGATCGGCCAAAGGTGTGATCTCGCTCAAGCCTTCCAGCTCCACCGGTCCGAAGAACAGGTAAGCCAGCGTGGTGCCCACCATGAGGAAGTCCGGCTTGCCATCACCATTGAAGTCACCCACCGGGATCACTTGCGAGATCTGTTGGCTTTCGCCGTCGCCTTCCACCACTACCGAGCCGTTACCCGAGGTATCACCACCCGGTCCCGAGATATCCACGCCGTTATGGCTGCCGCTGCTTGGAGTGCTCAACACTGGAGTGGCCAGTTCATGACGATACAGGATCGCATCGGCGTCCGTATCGGATTCCGTATCATCAACGTAATTCTCCGTCTCCACGCCGTGATAGATATGCACCTCGGAGCGCAGGAGTTCGCTCATGCTGACATCATCCAGACCGTCGCCATTCACGTCACCCACGCCCCGCACCAGGCTGCCCGGCACCACCGTCGCACTCGGATTCGCAAACGACGGCTGGGCCAGTTCCAATACAATCGCCGGGGTGATCGAGGTCCGGGCGAAGAATCCATCGCCACCGAAGTAGATGCGGCCGACGGAATGGCCCAGCAGGTCGCCGGTCATCGTCAAGCGTTGCGTGACATCTACGGACACCGAGCCGAAGTCGGCATAACTGTCGCCATTGAAGTCACCGATCGTGAAGAAGTAATTCTGGCCCGTGACCTTGACGCGGTTAGCCCAGTTATTGCCCCGTACGAACAGCGTCGCCTCGGAACCGGCGATCATCACGTCATCCTGGCCCTCACCATCCAGATCACCCGGGCTGAGCAGACGTCCATTGGTGATGGTATCCGTATAAGTGAAGGTATCGATCAATGTGGCCAAGGTGGCACCGCTGCGGATCGCCACACTGCCGCCGATGCCGCCACCATTGGCCGTCAGCACAGCCAGTTCATTGCCGGCCTGATCATCGAAGTTTCCACCCGCCACGGAAGTGATGGTGCCTGCCGCCGTGATTGTGCCAGCCGCTCCCGCTGCCCCGGCCAGGTTTCTGACCACATGCACGCGGACATCGTCGATCTCCCAGCCATCGAAGTCATTGGCGACGCCGTCCAGAGAATCGAAGCTGAAGCGGATCTTCGTCACGGCACTGGTCGAGCTGAACTGCAATGTGATCTGTTCAAAGAGGCCAGTGCCATCACTCAAGACCACAGGGCCGGCTGGCTTGTTCGATGCCAGGGTGATCCAGCTCGTTCCGTTGAACACCTCAACCACGGCGCGGTCGTAATTCGCGAACCGTTCCGTGTCGAGGCGCGAACGGAAGGTCAGCTCCACGCCCACCACACCACCTGACAGATCAACCGTGGCTTCCAGCGCCCCGCTCACCCGGGCATTGCTGCTGTTGTAATTGAACGCGCCCACGCCTCCCTGGCCGAAGTGGGCAAAGTAACCGCTGGCGCCCAGATCGGTCACGCGCCAGAGATTGGTGCCACTCATCGCGACGGTGCTAAAGTCACCAAATGTTCCCGCTTGGAAGGTCTCATCCAGCACGAAGCCCTGGTCCAGCAGGTCAGTGTCGCCGTAGATGACGTACACCTTGTTATCCTGCACCACGGCCAAGTCATCCGTGCCATCACTATCACCATCGAGGTTGCCCACGTTGACCGGCTGCAGGCGACCGGGGCCGGCTTGCTGATAAACCAGTTCAGCCACCAAGGCCACATCCACCTCAGTTCCGAACACATCCACCGGAGCCAGGGAGTTCTGCGCCGGATACAATCCAAAGATAGCCGCTGTCGCTGCCTGCGTGAACGCGATGCTCATGACCTCCGCGGTAGCATCCAGTTTCACCAGCTCGATCCGGTTCTGGGCGTTCACACCGGCCTTCACCCGTGCTCCGATACCTGCGCTGGTTAACGCCGTGTTCAGCGCCGTCACCAATTCCGCCGTGGTCAAGGTCGTCGGCTTGGTGACCGTGACGGTGACCGCTGCGGCGTTGTCGAACTGGACCGTGAAGGAGCGTGTCCCGCTGTCTGTCCAGCCAGTCAGGTCTGGCACCGCGACACCAGTGATCTTCATGCCGCGATGGCCGAAGAGCACGTAGAGCATCTGGTTGCCGCTGCTCTGGTTCACCACCAAGGCGATGTCATCAATTCCATCACCATTGTAATCACCCGGCGCCGCGAGCACGGATTGCTTGGCTTGCGTGGTGTTCGTCGGAGCGCTCAACGGAGCCGGCAGTTTCAAGGTGACCGTGGCCGTTCCGAGGTTGGTCAACGCCGGCGTATCCAGCAGGCCATTGCCGTTGAAGTCTTCACCGATGTCCAAGACCCCGTTGCTGTTCAGATCTTCGCTGCTCAGCCCACCGAAGAAGATGCGGGCGTAAGACGAACCGGCACCGGTCAAATCATCTGCCACCGCCGCGATGAAGTCCGCATAACCATCACCATTGATATCACCCAACGGATAGACCGCCGGTTGATAACCGACACCATTATTCGCCACCTGCGAATCCGCATCGCCCGCCGCCACATTGTTCGCCGAACCAACGGTGTCGCTGAACACCAGCTTGTAACCGCCCATGGCGGAAGCCTGACCGATGCTGCTCTGAGCATCCGTGAAGCCCAAGATGCGCGCCGCCGTGGTGAGGTTCAGCTTGATCGTGACATCGCCTGCGTGCGTGAGGGAGATAACCAGTCGGCCATTCCCATCCACATAAGCGAACGCCTGACCAGTCAGATTCACGGCACTTGAGTCGCTCACCTTCACCGCACTCGCCAAGGCGGCATTGATGTCCGCCACCAAATGATCAATCGAGCTGTTCGCCGTACCCACATCCGAAACCGTCACCCGATAGACCTGCGTATTGATGGTAAGATCAAAGATGGCCCGGAACGGATCCGTGACCCCGGCCACACCGGTCGAATTGATGACCCCAGTGCCCGGTGCGGCATTCTGCGCCGTGATCTGCTGCGAGCGCACATTGGCCACGAACAGGATGTAATACTTCGGCACCCCTGTGAAGCGTTCCACCGGCACGATCGTCAGCGCTTCACCCGGATCTGTGTCCTCGGCCGCGAACAGGAAGTAGTTGCTGTTCGCCAGTTTCGGATGGTCGAAGATGGCCTGCATGGCCGGATCATCGAACACCACACTGATCATGCTGCGGCTCAACCAGCTCGTATCCGTGCCGCTGAATTCGTTCGTGGGCTTCGGCGCACGGATGATGTAGTAATCGCCTTCATCACCCTCGTGCAGGCTCAGGCCGGAGAGTTCCAGGCCGGCCGTGATCTCCGGCAGGAACGCCGCAAAGTTCACATCGTTGTTGATGCCATCCACGCCATTGCGCTGGACATACTCGAAGTCATCCGGAGCTTCCGCCGAGTTACCCGCCAGCAAGTCCGCACCCGCGCCGCCATCCAGCACGTCGTCGCCCATGCCGCCAGCCAGGAAGTCGCTGCCTTCTTCGCCGTAGATCTTGTCGTCGAAGTAACCGCCGAACAGACGGTCATTCCCTGCCCCGCCATAGATCTCAAGCTTGGCCAGCGAAGCGCCCTGCTGCAGGTCGCCCGCCTTGATACCCCACTCTTCCAGGCGGTTCGGGAAGGTGAACTCTGGATCAGCATGGAACACGTCATTACCCGAGCGCAGGCGGATCACCGTGCGTTCCACCCCATTGGCCTGATAGTAGATATACAACTGCGCGTATGCCGATTTGGTGACACCCTGTTGACCCGGCACCAAACCTAGTATCTTGCCTGCGGTTTCCAGCGCATCATCCGTCGCCGCATTGTCGCTGTAAGCATTCAGCGCGAGGTTCTTCGACAGCTCCGTGGTCAGGAAGACCAGACGGCCAGCTTCCGATCCCACCACCACGCGGTCACTGATGTCTTCCACTTCACCCGTGGCGACATTCAGTGCCGTGCGGAAAGCCACCAGGATATCCTTGGCCAGGTCTGCCACCGAGTTGTTCACGTCCACCGTCTGGCCGGCGGCCGGGAATCCGAAGTATTGCAGATCGGAAGCGTCGCCGTTCGACGAGAGACCCACGCTCAAGGTCGAACCATCCACCACTTCCGTCACCACGAACACCAGCTTGCCACCCACCACTTCGGCCCGGACGCTGCCACCCAAGGCGCTGGTGCTGATCTGTTGATTGATTGCCGCAATGAACAGCGCGTTGCTCGCGTAGGTCGTGTTCGGCAACGTGATGGTGATGCTGGCGTTGTCACCCAGCGTCAACCGCAGGCTGCGGGACTCGCCCGTCACCAGGTTGATGTTGTTCGCGGCGGCCAGGATGCCATCACCCAGACCTGCATCCACCGTCACCTGATACTTCACGCCACCCAGGATCAGCGCGAACGTCACATCCGCATTCAGGCGACCATCGATCGGCGGGCTGTTCACGCCCACCAGCGAATAACCCGGCAGGCTTTCCGTCACGTAGCTCTGGTTCGCCGTATCCCAGATCAACGTCGTGAACTCATAACGATGCAGGATGCGGTTGTAGCGCAACGCCGCGTAATCCGGGATCGGACGGCTCAGGCTGTCCAGATCGCCGCCTTGGAACAGGACGTAGTCATCGCCATCACCACCGAAGAACTGATCAACCGTGGTCGGGATGTAGGTCTGGTCAGGATTATTATTCAGCGTCGGCAGATAATCCGGGATCAACTGGAACGCATCATCACCCGGACCACCGAAGAGCAAGTCGCTCGCCTGACGGTCATAACCGCCGGACAGCACGTCATTGCCCGCGCCACCGAAGATCCAGTCTTCACCCATGCCGCCCATCAAGCGGTCATTGCCCGTTCCACCGAGGATCACATCCTTACGGACTGTGTTCACCGTGCTGGCCAAGTTCTGCGTGACCGTTTCGCCACCCGCTTCCAGCACGAAGTTCAAGCTATAGATCGTCGGCACCAAGTTCGGCGAATTCACCTTCAGCAGGTATTGGACACCCGCCGTCAGACCGGACAGCGAGATGAAGCCGCTCGATTTACCGGAGAGATTCAGGATCGTGTAACCCGGCAGACCGATGTTCGGATACAGCTCGTAACCCGCCGTGCGGTTCGTCTCATAACGGGCGGCACGGAACGGCATCGTGACTGAGTTCGCCGTGTTCGCCGCATTGATGGCGGCGACGATCTCATCGGCCGTCGTCACCCCGTCATTGATGGTGATAGTCAGCGTCTTCGTGCCGTTGTTGTAAGCGACGTAGGCCGGATTGCTGCCTAGGCCAGAAGCACCGTTGACGATCGACACCAGCACATTGTTAAAGGCTGTGCCCAAGGTCTGCGCCGTGATCAAGATTCCGTTGTTCACGCCAATCGGGTTCACGATCACGCGAGCACCAGTCGCTGCGTCTCCACCTGCCGTCTGGATGGTGGAAGGCAGGTCAGCGATCGTGATGGCACCTGTCCCGTTGTTCGTGCCGGACTGCACCCGCACGTAGTAAGTGCCCTTCGCGACACCCTTCAGCAGCAACGTGACCGCAGCCGTTTCTTGCGTGTTGCCGATCAGGAAGTCGTTGCTCGAATTCTTGATGACATTACCGTTCGCATCGACGATCGCCACTTCCATCCATTCATCGGCATTCGTCTGGAGCAGGCTGAACTTGTCGGCCGTCGTGCCGTTCTCATCCATGATGAAGCGGAAGAAGTCCACATCCGACCCGCCATGGATGGTCAGGTTCGTCACGCGGGCCAGGTCTTGGATATTGCTGAGCAGGTAAGCCGTGCCGATGGTGTTGTTGCCCGTGACCGTCAGGTCCGGACCATCCGGGTTGATAGCCACCGGCGTCAGTGAACCGAAGTTCAGCAACTCGCTCAGGTCATAGATCGCCAAGCCCAGACCATCGAGCTGTGATGCGCTGGTCAGTTCGATATGCGGATTGCCGCTCGGGATGTAGCCCAACTGGAAGACGAAGTAATCCACGTCATCCGCATTATCCATCGTCAGGCCGTTGAACGTGCTGTTGCGGCTCACCACATACACCGCCATCGCCGTCTGGTTGTTGGCGAAGTGCAACTGGTCGATCATCGAGTTGCCGGAAGGTATCGTGAACTTCAGGCTCGCATTGCGCGTCTCCGTGACCGTGTAGAAGCGGATGCGGTTATCCACGCGACCGGCACGCAGCGAATCCTGCAGACCCGCACGCGCGATCGCTTCGTTCAAGTCGGCCACCAAGTCATCGATGCTCACGTTCGCTGTGCCGTCCACACCATTGGTCGCGCTCGCCAGCAAGCTGATCTTGACGCCTACGCCGTTGTTGATGCTGACCGTAAATTCCAGATCGGTGGCCAGACGGCCATTCGTTGGCGCATCCGCAGAACCGATCGCGATGGCCTGACCGGCGATATCGCCATCCTTGAACTGCAGCGCATTCAAGGCATTGCTCGTGTCGCTCTCGTTGGCCAAGATCTGGATTGAAGCCACATTGCCGTTCAACGCCGGGATGAAAGCCAGCTTGCCGCCCATTGCCACGGCTTTGAGTTGCGTGTTCAGACCGGCCGTGGCCAAGGCCGCATTCACATCGCTCACCAGGTCAGCGAGTGTCGTGTTGCCGCTCAAACCATTCACACCGTCGTAAGCGAGGCTGAGGACAAACGAGTCTTCCGAACCGTTCAGCGACAGGTTGAACTTCGCCACCTGACCGTTGGTGAGACCCAGCACGAAGTTCGAGATGGCCGAACGGCTGATTAAGGCCGCCGTGCCGAACTGATACGCGAAGTCCGGGATATCGTTGCGGTGCGGGCGTTCCGTCTGATCCGTCAGGATCGCGTTACCGGACAGGAATTCAACCGTGTCATCACCCGGACCAGCATCCACCCACACGGTCTTCTGGACCGTCGGACCGACCGTGATCTTGTCGTTACCACCCAACGAATCGATGATGATCGCGATGAAGTCGCCTTCTGGCGGCAGGAGGTTGTTCTCCATCTCCTGCTGCGAGTATTGCAGACGGGCTGCCGCCTGTTGGTCACCCGCTGGCGTCCCCGTCTTGGCCTGCTCACGGAGCGCGCTGAAGTCCATGTAGCTATCCACCGGATTCCAGATCGGCTTGCCGCTCGCGTCCGTGGCGTTGAAGTTCAGCTTCACCTGTGCGGCGAAAGTGAAGTTGCCATTGTTATTGGTCAGGCGCGTGATGAGGTGCAGGTCCTGGAACAGACCCGGTTCCGTCACGAAGTCCACGTTGATGACGTCATCCGCATTCGTGCCGCGATAGTACCAGACCTTGTCGGTCTCGCGTGCATAGTTCTTCCAGTCATCACCCGAGAGGCCGCCATCCAGAGATTCGAACGTGGTGCCATCCGCACGATACAGGATGTCTTCGCCACCATTGCCATACATGAAGTCGAGGCCATTGCCGCCGTAGAGTTGGTCATTCGCCGTGCCGCCGAGCATACGGTTCAAGCCCGTATCGATCAGCGTGTAGCGGCCATCACCGTCGTGGTTGTGATACTGACCCGTGTTCGGATCCACAAACACACCGAATTGCGAGATGAACTTGATGCTGGTCGTCAGCGAGCGGAACACCATCTTGCCCGCGTTCTGCTCAGCCACCACCTGACCAGCCAGCGCCGAAGCCGCGATCTTCGTATTGATCAACGTGACCAACTGCGCCAGCGAGGTGAACGAGGTCGTCTCGCTGTCATCGATCAGGATGGTCGCGCTCGTTGTATTGTTCCGCAGCGTGATGGAACCGCCCGTAAGCGTGGAGATCTTGCCATTCGCCGGAGCGGCGGCCGTGCCGGTCAGCAAACCATTCGTCGAGGTCGTTCCCGCCGTGAAGCGCCAGGAATCAACGTGTGCGCCAGTCAGGTTGGACGAGATCGCCGTGATGCTCAGGGTGGTGCCCAGAGTCGAAAACGCGACGCGGTTCAG
The DNA here is from genome assembly GCA_943367715.1 of Chitinophaga pinensis. Taxonomy (GTDB): domain Bacteria; phylum Verrucomicrobiota; class Verrucomicrobiia; order Limisphaerales; family JAEYXS01; genus JAEYXS01. The sequence goes on from CALRJY020000012.1 coordinate 33,560, forward strand.
TTTGATGCCGTTGGAATCGGTGACACGTGAGGCCACCACGATACCACCCAAGCCCGCCTCAACCAAGGCCGCATTGATATCGACCACCAGGTCATCGACGTTCAGGTTCGGATTCGCCGCCACATTGGCCGTGCCGTCCGTGGCGCTGGCGCGGACGATCACATTCACCGGCAGGTTCGAGCCGATCACCAGCGCGAAGTGCGCATCGCTGGTCAGGATGCCGCTGGTCGGCACATCTGCCGTGGAGATGATTGTGGCGATACGGTTGCCCGCCGTCACCGCGGCGATCAACTGGTCAGTAAACTTCAGTTCGGCCACAGCGGCATCATTGATACCACCGATGTTCGGATCAATCGGCCACGCATACAGGCGGTTGATGCCCTGACCACCGATCAAGTCATCGTTGCCTTCACCACCGAACAGCCAGTCGTCATTGGACACCAGGCCTTGGCCCGGACCACCATCACCGAAAAGACGGTCATCGCCGGCAAAGCCATAGAGCGTGTCGCTGCCGAAGCCACCGTCCATGCGGTCGCGACCCGAGGAGCCGAGCAACGTATCATTGCCCGGACCACCATCGATCACTACTGCCCAATCCGTGCTGCGTTCGTTCAAGGCCGTCAGGTCGACTGCGCTCGCACCCGGCAGGAAGCCCAAGGTATCGTTGCCACCCAGGCCCGAGATGCGGAATTGTTCGATGGCCGGTTTGTCCTGATTATCGCGCCATCCCGTGATGGCCACACGATGTTGACCGCCCGTATTCACCACACCACGCACCGGCCATTGATCGAACGAGATGTCCGTCACACCACCCAGGTAGAAGTCGATGATCAGACGGCCCACGGAGGACTGATTACCGCCATTGGCACCGAAGCCCAAGTAAGTCTGCGCATAAGCATTGGCATTGGTGATCTGCAGCGAGGCTTCAGGGCCGTAACCGCGGGTAACCAGGACCACACGTGAGCCGCGGCGGACCGCTTCCACAAAGCTGCGACGAACCGTGCCCTCAGTGTGCGAGTAGAACGGACTGCCGGCCGCCGCCAGCTTGTCGTTCAGGCTCTGCACCACGTTGTCGATGCCCAGCGACATATTCACGCTGATGTTCAGCGGTGCCAGATTGCCCAGCGTGATGGTGAATTCAGCCAGGCCGGCGACCAGACCGTTCTGTGCGATATCAGCCGTGCCAAGGATCACGGATTCCTCAGAGAACAGGATCGTATCACGACCATCCGTGCCTTCGATCAACAAGATGTCCGTGGCGTTGTCGTCCAACGTGTCGGACTGGAAGGTATTGCCGTAGTGGCCGTCGAACACGTCGCCGAAGAACTGATAAAGCGGATCAGTGTCGAGCACGATCATATCGATGCCGCCGCCACCATACATCGTATCGTTGCCTTCCTGGCCTTGCAGCCAGTCGGAATCAGCGCCGCCCCACAGGATGTCATTGCCACCACCGCCCAGCAATTGATCCTCACCCGTGCCGCCATAGATCTGGTCATCGCCGCCCAACGTATCCGCATTCGGATTCACCGCGTAAGTCCGCGTATACAACCAGTCACCATGGATAAACTCCGCACCGCTATCACCGAAGAGGATGTCGCGACGGATGCTGCCATACAGCCAGTCATTGCCCGCGCCGCCATGCATCTCGCTGCCGCCGAGCAAGGTCTCCGCCTTCAACTCAGCCTGCGTCGAGGAACCCGTCGTATGCGCGTAGGCATACAGGAAGTCGATGTCGTTACCGCCCCACAGACGTTCACCCGCCAGCGAATTCGGACCGCCATCCGCGAACATCCGGTCGCTGCCGTTGCCGCCATACATCTGATCGCGGCCCGCGAGCAGTTCATTAAAGGCGAAGCTGCCATCCAGCGCGAAGTCACCGCGCATGATATCGTCATTGTCGCCGCCCAGCATGACGTCATCACCCGCACTGCCCAGCAGGTAGTCATTGTTCACGCCACCATCCAGATAGTCATCACCCAGACCACCATCGAGGCCGTCAACGTCACCACCACCGAACAGCCAGTCAGAATCCTCACCACCGAACAACCGGTCCTGGCCATCCGTCGAATCGCCCTGTCGAGACTCGCCATTGGCCGCCAGCGGCGTCAGCAACTGCGGCGTATATCCGCCCGGTGTCGGATGTGCCGCTTCTGCAGCCGCCCAACCCGGTGGCAAGCCCAGTTTCGTGGCGCGATCAAGGATGCTCGTCCAGCGGAAGTTCGTCTCCGCCAGCGTCATCGTTCCACCCCACATCACATCCATGCCCGCTTCACCGATGAGCAAGTCATTGCCCAAGCCGCCCACCAGCAGGTCATCGCCAGAACCACCCAGCATGATGTCGTTGCCGCCACCACCGTGAATGTCATCTGCGCCGCCAAAGGTCGTGTCGATCGATTCAATACCATCGAAGGCCGCCGTCTGCATGAATGTGCTCTGGCTCAGCAGCACCACCGATGGGAAGGCCGCAACCTTCGCGAGCGTGATGCGGGCGCTGTCACCCACGATCACATCGATGCTCAGATCCATGTCGCCACCGACCAGCGTGTCATTGCCATGACCACCGATGAGGATGTCCGCACCGCGGTTGACCTCATCGCTGATGTCGGTCAGGCCGTAGAGCGCCACATAGTCACGCACGATGACACTGTTGATGACCACCTGGCCGGCCACGTCGATATAATCATCGCCGCCGTATTCAGGGAACAGGCTCTCCACCATCACGATGTTGCCGAGGCTGTCATAATCGATATGCGCGCTATCACCGAAGAGGATGTCATCCCCGCCGCCACCCGCGATGATATCACCACCCACACCGATCGCATCATTACCGCCGGAACCGCCGATGATGACGTCCGCCAACGACGTGCCGGTGATGCGGTCACGACCACCGTATTGCGGATCGAGCGAATACAGATCGCGGTCAGCCGAATTCATCGGCATGCGGCCGTTGTCACCGAAGATGCGATGTGCGATCGCTTCCAGACCGGCGTCGATCGTGTCATCACCCGTGCCGCCGAAGATCACATCATTGCCGATGGCACTCAGCGCATTGGACAGCAGGCCATCCAGCGACATGTAATCGATATAATCGTTGCCGCCATACTGGGCCTGATGCGTCCGGATCTCCGTGATGATACCAGCCGCATTGCGATCCACATACCCACCGTCACCCAGCAGGATATCGTCGCCCGCATTGCCGTAGATCGTGTCATTGCCCGAGCCGCCCATGATAGTGTCCGCACCGAGGCTGCCGTAGACCTTGTCATCGCCGCCATACAGACCATCTGTCGTGTAGATGTCATTGACGTCCGACAGGCCCGTATCCGGCTGGATCACCGGCGTGCCACCCGCGATGACACCGCTGTCGCCGATCATCACGTCACCTTCCACCGCTGTGCCGCCGTAGATCAGGTCAGCGCCGCTGCCGCCGAAGATCACATCCGCACCCGCAAAGCCCGTGAAGTCGATGCGGTCGTTACCACCCGTTTCCGGATTGCGGGTCTCGACGCGCGTGATGGCATAAGCCGCCGTGCGATACACGTAACCGTTGTCACCCAGGATGATGTCATTTCCGGCACCACCGGTCAGTTCGTCATTACCTGAACCACCCAGCACGATGTCATCACCCAGACCGCCGTCGATAGTGTCATCCCCACCGGTCAACGGAGCCGTCGTGGCCACATCGTAAGCGAAGGCGTCACCCGTATTAAAGTAAACCGCACCGTTATCACCCAAGAGAATGTCTGTGGCCGTATCCGCCGTGCCGCCATAGATAAGATCATTGCCAGCACCGCCCATGATGACATCCGCACCGCCCGAGTTCGTCGCGTCGATGATGTCATTACCACCATAAACCTCGTCCTTGCTGATGATGCTGACCACCACCGTGGTGCTCGTGCGGCTGATGTAACCACCGTCACCCAGGATGAAGTCATCCCCAGCTCCACCCGTGATCGTGTCACCCAGCGAACCAACGACATCCAGACCACCCGAGCCACCCAAGATGTAATCCACACCGATGCCGCCCGTGATGATATCGCGACCGCCGAACGTCGGCTGCCAGGTGTAAATATCGTAAGCCTCACCCGCCAGCGCGTTCGGATCGTTCAGGACCACGACGCCGTTATCACCGATCAGAATGTTCGACGCCGTATCCGTGATGCCGCCATTGATGAGATCATTGCCCGTGCCGCCCAGGATGATATCGGCACCTTCGGAGCCCGAGGCATCGATCGTATCATTGCCGTCGTTCAGGTTGTTCGCCGCGGTGACACGCACCACGGCACCATTCACAATCGTTGTCCAGCCACCATCACCCACGATCACGTCATCACCCAACTCACCGGAGAGCGTGTCGTGGAAGGCACCGCCGAACAGCACGTCGTTACCAGCACCGCCAAAGATTTGGTCATTAGCACCGATGCCATCATTCGGCGTGGCGACCAAGGTCAGCGCATAAGCCGAGTTGCGCATGATGCTGCCGGAATCACCTAGCAGCACATCGCTGCCGAGGTTGCCGTAGATCGTGTCGCTGTCTGCATCGCCGCTGAGGATGTCGTTACCACTGCCGCCCTTCAACGTATCCGTGCCTTCATCGCCCCATGCCGCCACACCTACTGTGGTCGCCGTAGCGTCGATCAAGTCATTGCCCGTCTGGCCGCGAACCACCAGATACTTCGGCAGCGCATCCGTGATATAGACATTGTCGTGACCCGTGCCGGACCAGACCGCTGTCACCTCGATATGATCCGTGCGGGTGCTGGCGATGGTGATGTTGTTACCACCCGTGCCGCCGCGGATCAGGATGCCATTCGAGAAGGATTCCGTGGCGATGGAGTAAACGCTCTCGTAATAACCGCCCGTGGCCGCGTAATAGATCGTGCCCGGAGCCAGACCCGCGATGGAATCGCGGTTGATGACGACGTTCACGTCCGCATCCGGATCATTCTGATCACTGACCGTCAGTCGGTTCTGCGTGCCACCCTGGGCATCCACGCGCAACGTGCCTTGGATCTGATCCAGCGAGAAGTAGTTGGAGTAAACGTTGATCAGATCATTGCCCGCACCCGTATTCAGGTAAGTCTCACCACGGGTGCTGCGCACCGTGAAGTAATCCGTGCCCGCGCCCAGATTCACATCCACGCGCTCAAGGTTCATGTAGTTGATGCCATCGGCCAGACCGATGCCCTCGATGCGGACGTATTGGCCGGCCGTCGTGATCGGATCGGCATCCGTGTAGTAAGCCTGCTCACCGCCCGTGTAGCGGACAGCTTCATTACCCAAGTAATACTTCTGCTCGCCACCTAGGTAAGTGACCGCTTCGTAGTCGTCCACCTGATACGGTCCGGCACCCACACCCGTCTTCAAGCGATAGACCTGCTCCCCACGGGCGTGATAGATCTGGCGGCCACGTGAATCAATCGTGCTGGTATAGAGCAGCACGTTGCCGTTCTCATCCAGCTTGAGGCTGCCGGTGGAATCGACCTGTGCCTGGCCGATCTGCACCGCCTCGTTGCCGAAGTAGAGCACCGCATCGCCCGCCACATGCTTCGCGAGGGTCGAAACAACCACCGCCACCTTCACTGCGCCCGTGATGCCGGCATTCGCATTCAGGGTGATCGTGTCATTCGCCGCATTGACCGTGAACTGGCCGCTGCTCAGACGGAAAATTTTTGTCCCCTGATACACCACGATCCCGACCACATCCGAGGACTTCAGGTCGTAGTTGAAACCAGGCAAGGTGCTCAGTTGCAGCACCGCGCCGGAGGTCATCGTGATATTGGAGAAAGTCGGCGCTTCATAAGCCGTGCCGAGTTCCACTTGCGTGCCCAACTTGCTGACCAAGTTGTAGACCAGATCTTTCCGGTTATGGATGTAAGCCTGACCGCCAGCATGCAGGAACGGACCATCCGGATTATTCACCGCCACACCCTGTTCGTCATAGACCTGCTCGCCACCCAGATAACGCTGGATCGAGCCGCTGATATGGATCACCGGATCATTCACGAAGTGCAACACGGCATCACCGGCCTGATGAACTCGGGCATTGCCGTTGATATCATACAGCGGCAACTTGGTGAACACGTCATACATCTGCTCGCCGCCCGAGTAGGTCAGCGCCTGGCCGGTGAACGGATCATAGACCTGCTCGCCACCGAGGTAGAACCTCGCCGTCGGGTTGTTGTTATTGTAACCGGCGTGGAACTGGATCTTGCCACCCGCATCGAGGACGTAAACCGGCGCCCAGTAATTATCCATCTGGCCGACGACCGAGTTGGAGTTCGCCGTATCAGTCACGATCAGGCGGTCATTGCCGCTGGTCGCCGTGGAGTAAACATCCTGCGTGCGCAACCACGGCATCAGCACCGTCTGGTTCACCGGGATCAGCGAAGGCGCGACCGCCGCGTAAGTGATCACACGGTTATTGGACAACTCGGTGGAACGATCCGCAGCAGGCACGCTAGTCAGCGCGCTATTCGGTCCACCGGTGACACCCTTAAGACCGGAGCCCGTGGTGTTATACAACACGCCCGGGAACGACGAGGCGTAAGGTCCGCGATTGATGATACCGATCGCATCCAGGTCAAAGCCACCGGAAGAGCTGTCCGTGCCCACGATGCGGATATATCGGGCGGAAGCCAGACCGGCCGCCGACAAGTCGTAAGACCGGGCATAGCCCATGTTCGTGTAACTTTCGTCACCCGCGATGCGAATACCAGCCGTCTCGCTCGACTTCACACTGAACCAAGTGATGCCATCCTGGCTGACCAGCACGTTGATCTTGTTGAACTCAACGATTCCATCGAGGCTTTCATAGACCGTGAAGTCCCAGCCCGGACGGTTCACCACGAGCGTGGCGTCATCAACCCGGTTGCCCGATTCATCGATGTAGATCGGTGAGCCCGTATCAAAGTTCGTGATCAGCGTCTTCTTCGGCTTCACCACCGGATAGAGCTGTGACTGCTGGATGACCTGCTTCGATTGGCTGGCTGAAGACCAGGACAATGCGGCCACTGCGCCACCGGCATCCTCGAAGAATTCCATGCGGATCTCATAGATGCCACCCGCCGCTAGCGTGATGGTTCCCGAGTTCTCCGTCGGCGAATGAGTTGTCCAGTTATCAATGATCAACTGACCATTCACCCACAGGCGCACGCCGTCATCTGTGTAGGTGTAGAAGGTGTAGGTCTGGGAATACAACGGCTGCACCGATCCGCTCCAGCGCACGGAGAACGTGTCCTGATCCACGGACGGTATCGGCTGACCATTGCCCCAATTGAAGTTCACCGTGCCATCCGTCTGCGTATACCGCGGTCCGGTGAAGTTGATATTGTTGTAATACTCGGCGAACAGGCCCGTGCCGCTGTTGTTGAAGAATATCTCTTTGCCTTCACTGTTCAGATAGACCGGCAGCGCACCTGATGTGCCTTGTGACACAGTCACGATCACCGGGATACCTGTAACCACCAAAGTTTCCGCACCATCGGCATCAAAGTAGAGCAAGTTGTTCGAGCTGTCGCGCTTCTGGATGCCGTACTTCTGCACACCGTATTCCTGCACCAAGTTTTCCTTCACCGTTCCATCTGCGTTCAACACCACAGCGCGGAGGGCAACATTACCGGCCTGATCCAAAAGAATCTTGCCCAACTGCGGCACCGCATAAGTGCGGGTGCCATTGGCATCCGTGTAGCTGAAGGTCTGCGCTTCGGAATTGACGAACACCTTCGGGGCATTGGCGATCAAAGTCAGGTAATCGGCCGAGCTCACCGGCAGTGCCTGTTCGGTGATGTGGCCATCGCCATCGAATGTGATCCGGGCACCGATGCGGCTCAGGCTGTTGCCGCTCTGCACTTCCAGCGTGTCATCGCCCGCGCCACCCATCACCAAGATGTCGCCGCTGACTTCCTCGATCTTCACGTAATCATTACCGCCACCGCCCACGAGGATCGCTTTCACCGGCTGCAACGTGGCCTGCGCACCAGAGCTCGTCGCACCAAAGGTGAAGTTATCGTTGCCTTCGGACAGGCGGATATCGATGGTCTCGACGCCGTCCAGCCAGACACCATCAAAAGTCACGCTGTCCAAGCCCACGCGACCGGCCTGCTGGCCGAGGCCCTCCAGACTGCGGTAGGTATCGAACAACAAGGCGTTCGTATCCACATCGCGATCCTGTGAGAAGACCGGGATGCCGAGAGCATTCTCGCCTGTCTGGATCATGCGCGGCGTGGAGCGCGTGCGAAGCAGACCGGCTGCCGAACTGCCGTCCTGGTTATGCACGATGACCGTGTCGCCTTCATCCTCGAACTGGTCACCGCCCTGGATGCGCAGCTTGCCGAGGATGCCCGAGAGATTGTTCACGCCTTCCGCAACGAACACGAAGGTCGGCGGATCGACTTCCACCGTCGGCGGCTGCACCAGCTTCGTGCGGGATTCCAAGCGGCCGACCTGGTAGTTGGCCTGGAAGTTATTAACGCGCACTTCGAACTTCACGACCGGGAACAAGAAGTTCCAGCTCAGGCGCTGGCTGACACTGATATCCGCCGTATTGATATCAAACGCTGCCGCTTGGAAATACGGGAAGACTTGCTTCCACAGATTAAAGATGGAGTTGACCTTGCTGGCCAAGACCTGACGGGCTGCCTGCTCAGCCGTGCCACCCACACCCAAGAGCGTCAGGATGCTGTTCCAGAAGCCCAGCTCGAACGTGAAGGACAAGCCGCTCAGGTCGAGCGTGAAGTTATCATAGACCACCTCAGGCGGCATCTGGATCTGGATGGCCGGCGGCGTGTAGCTGTAGGACGGCGGATCGAACACCAGCGGCGGCGGCGTGCCACCGATATGGATCGTGTCATCACCGGAACCGCCCACGATGGTCGTCTCAAACTGCGCACTCGTGCTCAGCACATAGATCTGGTCCGGTCCGCCGCCACCATCGACTTCGATGGCTTCGATGTTTGAGAAATTCACGATGCGGCCTGCACCGGCAATATATGTATCCGTGACGATGAACGTGTCACCGATCGGCGTGCCGACGATCACGATGGTATCCACGCCCGTGCCGCCGTTGATTTCCACTGGAGCGTTCTGAAGGTAGTCGTAACGGTTCATGCCCGCGCCACCAAACAGCGCAGCCAAGTTCGTCACTTCATCCGGGTTATCCAGATTCTCACGGAGGACGAGGAACGTCTTCAGCAGGAAGCGGTCATTACCGGCTCCACCATGCAGATACAGCTTGGCGCGGTTATGGTTGACCTCGAAGCGGTCATTCTGACCTTCGCCCAGAACGAACAGCGGCGCCGAGTTACCGTGCGTCATGTTCTCCGTATCGGCCACCGGCACGCCATCCGGATATTCCAGATTGCGGTTACCCGTGTCCGGGATCAGCGGCACCGTGCCGATGATGATCTCATCATCACCACCACCGAGGTTCAACACCGTGACAATCACCGTGTCATTGGACAGGATGCGGTCATTGCCACCGTAAGTCTGGATGTATACGCGTTCGAGCTGCTTGTAGATCAGCACATCGCGCAAAGCCGAGCTGGTCTCACCCATGGTGACCGTGCCCGAGCGGAACGCACCCGTGCCTGCCGCATCCAAAGTCACCACGTCAGCCTGGTTCGTGCCGTTCACCAGCAACATGTCCACACCTACTCCGAGGCCCGTGTCATTGATCGTGATGCGAGCGCCACCCGTGCCCTTGAGATTGATGATGTAATACTCAGGACCGGAGGATTCATTGATGCGGTTGTCCAGTATCGCCGTGCCAGACCAGCCGGTAACAGTGATGTTGCTCGTGCCCACCGTCACCACACCGTCCACGTCACCGATGACCATGGTGTTGTTCGAGCTGCCGCCCGTCAGGATGGCCGCTTCAAACAGATACTTGATGTCTTCCACCACCGCACCGGAGGCATAACGGTCGCCACGGTTCTGGATCGTCAGATTCGGATCATCGAGCTTCACCGCATCCTTCAGGTAGCTTTCTTCCCGATAAATCTCGGAATCTTCGAAGTCACCCGTGCCCGTGTTCGCCAAGATACGACCGGTGATGAACGTGGTATCTGTCAACGTCATGTCGAGGTCGAAGCTCTCGATCAAGGTGTCCGTGCCGCCTGCATCCAAGAAGGTATCGAGGCCCAGACCGCCCGTGAACTTGTCGTTGCCCAGACCGCCATCCAGCACATCAGCGAACGGTGAACCCGCGATCTCGTCATTACCGGCACCAGCGACGAAGCTCAGCATCACCGCATCCCGCACGCTGTAACCCGCTTCCACCACACCGAGCGCGCTCGCATTGATCAAGTCATCGCCGCCCTCGGCCATGATGATCAGACGATCTTGTTCGCTACGAACGCTGTTCGTCACCGTCACGTCATACGCATTCTGACGGTTCACGCGGACATCCGTGTATTCGTTCGTCGTCGTGGTCGGATTCTCCGGCGTGATGATGAACCGGTCGACACCTGCAGAACCATACATCGTCAGCGTATCCGCCGCATTATCAGGCGAAGAGATGATGAGCGGCTGCACCTTGCCGTTGACCACCGTGGTGGAGTTCGAGGTGGAACGCTTGCCGTAGTTGACCGTCAACGCATTGATGCCTGAGCCAGCGAGATCGCGGATGATGATGTTATCCGCACCCTGGCCCATATCCAGCGTGGCGTCTTCGATGCCGAAGGTCTTCAGCGTGGCCGTGTTGTTCGTGAAGTTGATCTGTTTGCTCAGCGCGCCCAGCTCCACCACCATGCTGTCATTCTGTTCCGTGGCCGTGAAGACCAAGAAGTCGCGCTCGCCGGCGGCATCATTGCCATTGATCACACTGCCGTAAGCACCCGGTCCCACCAGCACCATGTCGTTGCCCGTGCCCAAGTAGATCGTGTCATTGCCAGAGGCTGTGATGATATCGTCGCCCGCATCACCGAAGACAGTATCCGCCGTGGCACCCGTTTGGATGACGTCGTTGCCGTTGCCACCATGGATGATCGCCGCATTCGGACCGCGATGATAGATGAAGTCGATGTCATCACCGCCATCGATCAGCACGATGTTCGGGCTGGTCGTATCGATGAAGTCGATGCCTGAGCCGCCGTAAATGGTCACCGGTCCCGTGCTGTAAACGAGGATCACATCATCACCTGACCCGCCATCGATATACACCGGCAGCTTCACCGAGTCGGCTACCGTGATGGAATCGCGACCGGAGCCGGACTCGATGCGCACATTCGTGGCATTCTGGAACACATTACTGCGGCCATAACCATCGATCTTGATCGTGCCCTTATTGCCGTCACCCGTCACCTGCGACACGCTCACGATTTCATCCGGCAGACCTTGTCCGCTGCCGTCGATACCGATGTTGCGGTAATCGCCACGGTTATCACCCACGTTCACCACCAACGGTCCGCCCGTATTCGTATCCCAGCTCCGGGCCTGTGTGATCGTCGATCCGGGCTGGCCGCCCAGATACACCGGCTTCGGCAATTCCAAGTAACCCAACGTGAAGTCCGCTTCCACCGTGATGGAGAAGAACAGGAATTCAATCTCCACTTCCAGTTCCAGCACCACCGGCACCGTGCCCGCTCCCGAGATCGTGACTCCAGCAGAGAGACTGACCGAGGCCAGCGTGAAACCAAACACGTATGCCTTCACCCCGGCACTCACGGACAACTGGAAGTTGTAGATCGAATTGCCGATGGAATCCGATGTGTGCGTGGACAGGATGTGGAAGCTGAAATTGCCTTCCAGACCAAAGGAGCGTGAACCGAGCAACACATTACCGGAAACTGTGATGTCGAAGTCACCATCCGATTCCAAATGGATACGACCATAGAGCGTCAACGCGCCGAACAGGCTGAGATTGGCGTTCACATCCAGAGTCCATTCCCCGTTCGCGATGACCACCAGGAAGTCGGTCTTGAAGACAAACACTTCCAGCAGCTTCACCTCGCCGTTCATGCCCAGCACGAAACCAGGATTGATACCGCCACGAGCGACTCCCGTAGTGTTCAGCTTCAGACGGCCACCAGCGCTGATCTTGAATACTGCTGCATCAGCGGAAGCCGATACGGCTAGATCCAACACCAAGCCCGGGTTGCTGTCGTAGTAAACCGCCGCCAAGCCGTGCGCTTCAAAAGCCAGGAAGCCGAGGAAGAAGCTCACATGGAATTCGAGTTGCGTCTGCGTCGGCGTGATCATGAACAGCACCGAGCCGCTCGCCTTTGCAAAGCCAAGGAACTCCACCTCACCGGTAATGCTGATCCGGAAGCCGCGCTGGATAGTCACCGTGCCCGCACCTGGGATCAGGAAGCTCTGCACCGAGGATGTCGTGTTCAGTTCCAGCACCGCCGAGCCGGAGAACTTCAAGCCGATGTCCGCACCGAAGCTGGCATTGAGTGTCAACGACATCTGAGTCACCAAACCTTGGCCGTTGATGCGCAGTAAGCCCGTCACTTCCAGGTTGCCAAACGGATTCAGCTCCATCCTTGCATACGCGATGACCTGCAATTCCGTCGCCGTGAGCGTGAACTCGAAGTAACCGTTGATGACGAAGATATCACCCAAGTTCAGATCGCCCCGCATCATGAACTTGAAGCCTTCCACCACAGTCAGGGTCTCAGTGACCACGATGAGCTTATTGTTCGCATCCCGCTCGAAGCCGTCGAAGCGGCCTTGCGCATCCTGACGGATCTTGAAGGTCTCCACCGTCTTGACGGTATCGAACGTATTGATCTCCAGCAGGAACTGGCCGTTGAAGCTCGCTCCCGGAACCACGTTGCTCGCCCGGGTCAGATGGATGCGACCGATGATACCCGCGTTTGCACCCACATATACTTCGAAGTTCAGTGTGCCCGTGAACGAGCCCAAGAAATCAATGCTACCACCCACCGCACCCGTCACCACCAACCGTGCCCCTGCTCCGCTGCCCGCTGCCTGGATCTGCAGGAAGCCGTTCAGTTCGAGGAACCCGCCAATGGTCAACTGCGCCTCGATCGTCAGCGAGAAATAGACTTCCGCCGCCCGTGACGTATTGACTGAACCATCGAGGTTCGGCGCTGCCTTGAAGATATTGAGCGAGGTCGGTTCGCCCGGTTCCAACAACGGCAGGAACGTCTCCGGGATTTCAAACACGTAATCCTGCATGGTCGTGTTGAACATGATCGTCACCGAGCCGGACGCAGAGAAGATGTCACCGATGTTTGGCAGGCCGATATCCGCACTGCCGCCCACCTTCAGGAAGCCGGCCACACCGGCGTTCTCGCCTTCGCCTTCACCCGTCACGATGACCAGGAAGCCGGTCACATCGCCATAGGTGATCTGGTTTTCACCGATGCCGAAGGACAATTCGGCAGTCGCAAACACCTCGAAGCGGGTCGGATCGATGCGCAGGTAGAAACCACCGTTCAGGCGGAACATGTCGGAATCCGTACCCGGCGGGCGGAGGCGCAGCGAACCGGCCAGTTCCAGCACGAACGAGTAAGGTTGCAGTTCAAACGTCCGCGTGGCGTCGGCGCCATTGGCTCCCAAGCCCGGCAGCGTGAGCGTCTCGGTCTTCACGAATGCCGTAGTGTTGATCTGCAGCACACCCTTGCCGTAGATGAAGATGCCGTACTCTTCCAGCATGCTGAGGTTCGATTCCACCGTGGCCACACCCCAGAACTGCGGCGTGTCACTGATGGTGCCGCTCATATCGAGGATGAAGCGACCCGCCGTAGCTCCCACCGTGCCCAGCTTGTAGATCTTCAACTGGCCGACGAAGTCCAAGGTGAACACCGTGTTCACGTAATCGATCTCCAGCACCACCTTCGCGGTCAGTTGGATCAGCGGCTCGTCCAGGAAGTCGCCCAGGCGCAGTTCGATACCACCCGAGAGCTCGATGTAGAAATTGGTCGCCTGCGTGATGAGCTTGACCGTCTGGGTCGAGGTCACTCCTGTATTGCCCTTCGTATCCAGCCAGCTACCCGCGATCATCGTGATCGTCAGCGTGCCCGTATCCAGCAGACCGCTGTAGCTGTAGCGGAACGTATTAGTCTCACCCTGACGAACCGGCGTGCCATTCAGGATCACGTTCGCACCATTAGCACCCGTCAGTGTAAATTCCTGACCCGCATCCAGAATGGAGGCCAGATCCAAGGTCGTGCCATTCGTCGGATTGAACGTGATGTCGATGTAGTGGCGGGTGTTCAGCACTTCACGGTCCATGCGGCTGCCCGCGATCGGATCGGCGATGCCGGCCGTCGCCACTTGCACCGTGAACGATTCCGTGGCAGCCAAGTTGGTCAATCCGCTGTCATCTGTCCACGCATTGGAATTGTACTCAATCTTGTAGGTGCCCGCTGACAGACTCGAATTCAGCGCATAGCGATACGTATCCGTCTGGCCCACGCGCACCGGCCCACCAAGGGAAAGAATGGCCCCGGAAGCATCCTTCAATGAGAACTCATCGCCATCAATCGTGGTGTGATCCAAGACCTGGCCGGAGGACGGACGGAATGTGATCTCAAGGTAACCGAGGTTATTGATCGTCTCACGACCGATCGTGCCGCTGGCCGAAGGATTGACGATCGTCGCCGTGCTGCCCTGCACCGTGAACTTCTGCGTGAACGCCAGGTTCGCACTCGTGTTGCCCGTCGTATCCCCCGTGTTCTTCCAAGTATTCGCCGCGAACTCGACACTGACCTCACCCACCGTGAACCCAGCTTCTGGTGTCGTCAGGTAATAGCGGAAGGTATTCGCACCAATCTTGGTCGGCGCCCCATTGACCGTTACCCCCGTCGCACCAGCACCCGTGATGGAGAACTCGGCATTCGCGTCCAAGATGCTGCTCTCATCCAGTGCATTGCCGTTCGTTGGCTTGAATGTGATATCGATGTAGCTGCGGGTATTCGTCACCGACAGATTGCCTAGCGAGACCGTTGCCCCAGCCTGCGTGCCACCGGTCACAGCAGTGGGTGTTGTCGTATACCCCCAGGCATTGGCCAGATACGTCAGCGTTACGGAACCTGAGGAAGCATAGGAACCATTCAGCCAATAGCGGAAGCGCATCGTGCCCGCCGTCGGATCAGCCAGACGTATCGGAGCCTGAGAATTGTCCAGGGCGATAGAACCGATACCCGTGCCCGTCAGCGTGAACTCGGCACCCAGATCAAGGATCGTAGCCGGATCAAACGTCAGCCCGTTCGGCGAGACGAAGTCCACATCCACATAGTTCCGGTTGTTCAGCGCGTGGATGTCGATGCCACCATTCACGCCCGGATTCAGCAACGTAGCCGTCGCACCATCCACGAAGAACGACTGCGTGCTGGCCACGCTCGCTGCGCCCGTGGTCACATTGCCGCTCACCGTCACGTCCGCATTCTTGAAGCCGCCCGCCGTGAACTGCACCTGCACCTCACCCCGCGGGAAGCTGAAGTTCGACTGCGTGATGATGTAGCGGAAGCGCGTGACACCTTCACGTTGGATGGCGCGGATCAAAGCTTGTTCTGCCGTACGACCACCGCCCAGATCATCGGCCGTCGGCACCAATTGTTCCGTCTCCATGCCGCCTGTAGCGCCTACCTTCGTGATGATGGCCACCGGCGTTCCGTCCACACTGACCGTCTGACCATTGATCACCAGATTGAATTCCGCCGCCGAATCCAAGATGGAGGCCAAGTCCAAGTTCGCGCCCGAGGCCGGATTGTAAACGATGTCGATGTAAGGCTGGTTCGTATAGGTCGTGCCGGTATGGGTCGTCACCGTCGTCATCCGGCTGTTGATGAGCGCGTAGTCGATGCGGCCTTCCGCCGGATCAGCCAAGGTGGCCGTGGACGTTGTCAAGGCAGCGACACCTGCTTCAGGATCGATCACTTCAAACATCACTTCCTCACCGGAAGCATTCTTGAAGCCCATCTTGAACTTGCCGTAAACCGAGAGCAGACGTACTTGGTCCGGGATATCCGCCAGGAACAGCACCGTGAAGCTGCCCGTACCCAGCTTGGAGAAGTCCGCATACAGCTTGCCGCTGATACTGATCTGGTTGTTGGCAAAGTTCAGCTTGCCGGACACCAGGAACTTGCCGTCCGTGCTGAATTTGACCGTCACCACACCATTGAAGACATACTGCGAGGTGTAGATGGTATAAATCTTCGCACTGCCCGTGATCGTCATCGGAGCCGTGAAGGCGGCACCGAATCCACCCAGGTTCGGGTTTGCCTTGATCGCCTTAAACTGCGTCACCACCTGCTGCTTGATGCTCGTAAGCCAAGTTGCCGCAGTCATGTCCGTCGGTATGCCAAACGCCGGATCGCGCAACTGCAGCGGGTCTTCGATTGACGGCAGGCTCTTGAAGAACTCAACGCCACCTGCGAAATCATTCAACGCCAGACCGGTCACGGTAGGATCAAGCACCAAGCCCGGCTCCGGCAATGAGGCGCTGATGAACACCCCGAGCGGTCCGAGTTCCGAGAGGCCCATCTGGATGGTGAAGCCGCCGACACCCGGGAACTTGAAGCCGCCTTGCAAGCCCAGGAAGAACACGCGGTCTGCCACCGGCGTGACCTTGTCGAACAGGTCGATCATGTTGCCGTTAACATCCAGCTTCATGATGCCGCCCAGCAACGTGCCGCTGATCTCACCGCCGAACATCTTGCCTTTGACCCCGATACCGATTGAGGCGACATCGATGATCGGGAACTTGCCTTCCAGGAGCAGCGTCGGCGAGATACGGATGCCTTCGATCGCACCCGAGAATTCCATGCCCTTTAGGCCGTGCAGACCTTCGACACTGACGGACAGCGTAAGGACAAAGTCTTCCGGAGCGTTCTCGATGTCATCCCATTCCACGCCGATGGCATTGATCTTGATCGGCAACCAAGACGGCCACTTGAAGCTGTCACCCGTGGCGGAACCCACACCTATAAATACACCGAAGCCCAATTTGGCCTTGAAGGAACCATCACCCAAGAAGGCAAAGTTGCGGGCTTCACCGCTCAAGGCCATGCCACCGATATTGACTTTGGCACCCAGCGAGGCGAAGGACACCAACTCCTCGTTGTCAGCCGCACCCGTATTCAGCATGAAGTCCTTGGCCGTCAGTTCCAAGAAGGTGCTGAGCTTGATGGCCAGCGTATCGATCTTGAACTTGAACGCATCCACCTTCCCGTTCGTGAAGGTCAGTTCTGCGCGCAACGCCTCGGTGTTCGGCGTACCGTTCGCGTTTAAGTCATCCGCCGTGAGCCGGTCCGTGATGGAAGCGCTGATCGGTTTGCCGGGGAAGAATTGTGCACCACCAGAGGCGAAGTAGATCGAGCCATTGAACACCAGCGGGTTCTCTGCATCGAAGTTCACCTCGAAGTTCGTCACACCCACGCGGATATCATCCAGCACCAGTATGCTGCCGAAGCGGATCTTACCATCGCCAGCCGGCTGCGTGCTCTGCATCGCATTGCCACCTGCTGGCGGAGTGATGCCACCGTATTGCAACTCTGCCTGCCCCAAGGTGAAGCCGTTCATCCGTACCACCAGGCCCGGAATAAGTGCGTTGTTCGGGTCGGATAGATTCGTATCGAACGGCGAGATGCTGCCCTTCAGGTTGATGGCCGGGAAGGTCACCGAGGCGGAGTCGATCCGCACTATCTCTTGACTGCGATGAATCAACTGATCTTTCACCCCCGTGGCCGGATCAACGCCTGCCGAAGGATCATACTTGATGACGATGCCTGAAGCCTCGATCACGACTACATTTGGCACCGTGATGTTCAAGCCCGCCACACTGAAGCTGAACTTGCCCGGAACATTCACCCGGACGTTGCCGCTCAACAGACCGAATACATCGATACCGATGTCAAACGTGCCCAATACTCCGACGAGTTCCGCAGTAACACCGCTGCTCGTCTGCTGCGCTGAAGGTGCCGGAGCCGCTCCCGGTGCCGCCGCCGCCCCACCGAAAGCCAAACCTGCGCGGTTCACGCCGATGCCGATGGTCAGATAGAGCAAGCCATCTTTGAAGGACATGCCCGCGATGGTAATCATCGGTCCTTGCAACGTCAGCGGTCCGAGCGCGATGACGTTCGTCGCAGCCACGGCTCCGGCAGCTTCCGGATTGATCGTGAACTTCTCCGTCTTGATGTCGTTCTGCGTCATCGCCACCGTGCGGAACGTGTTCGCCCGGAAGTTCACCTGCACTTCACCCGTAGTGAACAGGTCGATGGTGTTCGCCGTGTTCTTATCCTTCAGGAAGTAACGGTAAGTCGTGCCGGAAACCAGCACTGGCGAGCCAACCAGGATCGGCGTGCCGTTGGCGTTCAGGGCGACGTCTCCCAGACCCGTGCCGGTCAGCGTGAACTCGTCACCCGTGATGGAAAGCTTGTCGATCAGGCTGCCATCGCGCGTCACGAACGTGACATCGATGAACCGGCCCGCATTGAACTGGCCAACCGTGACCGTCGCGCCGTTGAACGGATTGGCCAATTGGGCCGTCGGTCCGGGCTGCGGCAAGGTGCCTTGCAGATTTGGCGTCGTCGCGAAGAAGTATTGCAGCGAGGCAGCGTTGTTGATGCCGCGGGTGTCCGCCCAAGTGTTCGCGATGAACTCAACCGCCACATCACCGTTCTGCGTCAGGTTACCCGTGAAAGTGTAGCGGTAGGTATTGACGCCCACCTTCGTCGGCGTTCCGTTGACCGTCAGACCGGAAGGCAGACCGTTCACCAAGATGTTGAATTCCTGCGCCGCGTCGAGGATGGACGTGGCGTTCAGGCCCACACCATTCGGGTCTTCAAACAGCACGTCGATGTAATGACGGTTATTCAATTCCGTGCGGTTAACCACCTGGCCCGCGTAAGGATTGGCCAGCTCAGCGGTTGGGAACAAAATCTGCGGACGAGGATTGGCGCCCAGTTCCGCCCCGATGCCGAACAGCGAGAATCCATTCAGGATGAAGCTGGTCAAGGTGAAGCCCGCTGCCCCGCCGATGCTGAAGCTCGCACTGCCGCCGATGCTAAAGATTTCCTGGCCATCCACCCGGATCTTCACCGCCGCATTCACGATGTTCACGATCACCAGACCCGACGGCTTCTTCGTGAAGGCTACCGTGCCACCGATCTCCAGCACATCACCGATCTTGAACGTGATCGAACCGGTGAACTTGGTGATAACCTCGGCCGAAGTGAAGATCACCGGCACTGTGCTCGGCGCGCCACTGGTGCTTGGAATCGTCAACACGCGGTTGATCGCCTGACCGGAAGTATTGATATCCACCACCGCACGACCCTGAACCACCAAGCCGTCCAAACCGACCAAAGCGATATCGCCTTCCGCATGCAGCGCATAGAGTCCGCCGGCGAATCGGATCATGCCGATTTTGCCGTTGGTCAGGGCCACACCGATCGCGTTCGGGTTCAACACACCCTTGCTCAATTCATAAGGCCCTTGGCCGATGAAGATCGTGATGCCGTCACCCGCAAAGCTGCCATCCGGATTGAAGACGATATTGCCATGCACCGTGACGAAATCACCGATGTTCAGTTCCAAGTCCTCGACGAACACCCGCACCCCCTGCTCTGCCACACCGAAGCGGATCACGATATCCTTGCCATTCACCGTAATCGTTTCATCCACCGCCACGCCCGTGGTATTGATGCCCACACCCACCGTGCCGCCCAGCGAGAAGCCCGCGATACCTGCCTTCACTTTGCCGCCAATGATGCCCGCCACACCTGTGGGCGCGAGCACCAGCGCCGCCGTCACTTCACCGATTTCCAATCCGGCATTGGACCCACCGAAGCCGGAGAAATTAACATCGCTCAAAGCCAACCGCGTCACCTTGACGGTCGTGCCCTTGCGCGTGACCTGGTCGAAGTAGAAGTCGCCCGTCAGCGTGTAAGTATCACCGCCCACCGTGAAGCTCACCACGATGTCGTAAGCCGTCACGCGGACATACGGTCCGGCAGGCAGCACCATGCTGATCGTTGTGCCACCGACCACGAACGTCTGGTTGACCGCCGTCGGAATCGTATTGATCGCCAGCGTGAACGTCGTGTTGAAGCTGAAGCCCTTGACCGTCGCATTGAACGGCAGACTGATCTGGCCCGCCATGCCCAGCGGCGTGATGAGCAAGGAACCGCTGCCGCCCGTGAACGAAACGATCGTCTGACCATCGCTCTGCAGCGAGAAGCCCAAGTTCGCTGCCGCCACACGTACCACCTTCGCACCAGCCGCGGTCGTGAGCTGCTGGAATACAAAGTCACCCGTCACCGTCAGACCTTCAACCGTCAGCGCGATCCCCGTGCCCGAGACTTCGATGAACGGTCCGGCCGGCAACACCATGTTGATCGTCGAGCTGCCCACCGTGAACTGCTCGTTCACCGCCAGAGCCGTGTTATTGATCTTCAGGCCGAACGTGCCGACAAAGCTCACACCCGGAACATTCTGCACCGTCACCGTCGCGGAGAGCTGACCCGCCAGACCTTCCGGCGTGATGAGGAAGGAACCCGTGCCGTTGCTCACCACCACAAATTCCGTCGTGCCATCACCCAAGCCTATGCGAACATTCGCCACGGCAACACGCACCACGTTACGGGTCACACCGGCTTTCACCGAAGTGATCTTCTCAAAGGCGAAGTCGCCCTGCAGCGTCTGGCCCATGATTCCCATCGAGATGTTCGTGCCGCTGATGCGCAGGTAAGGGCCGGCCACCAAGTTCATCGTCACCGTCTCGCCACCCACTTCAAAAGTCTCATTGATCGCACTGTTGGTGTTGTTGATCGCCACACCGAACGTGCCCGTGAAAGTCACACCCGGCACATTCAAGGTTACTGTGCCACTAAACGTGCCCGCCAGACCTGCCGGCGTGATCAACAGAGCGCCCTCGCCTTCCGTCAACGAAACAAAGTCCGTGGTGCCATCACCGATACGCAATTCGATCTTGGTCGCGATGACTTTCACCGTCTTGCGGTCGTCCGCGTTACCCAACGTTCCATCCGGTCCGGCCGTCGTAGCCTGCTCGAAGGCGAAATTGCCCTTCAGCGTCTGGCCCGCGATAGTCAGGCTCACATCCACACCTTCCACGCGGATATAAGGTCCGGCGGGCAACGTCAGTTGGATTGTATCATCACCCACCTTGAAGGTCTGGTTCACCGCTGCGGTCGTATTGTTGATCGCCAGACTGAACGTGCCGCTGAAGTTCACACCAGGCACATTCAGCGTCACCGTACCCGTGACCTTGCCCGCCATGCCCGCACTGGTGATGAGGAACGCACCCGAACCATTCGTCAGCGACACAAACGCCGTCGTGCCATCACCCAGGCTGAGCGACACATTGGAGGCTGCGATGCGGATGACTGAGGTCGGAGTCGTGCCTACCGTCGTGATCTTCTCGAAGGCGAAGTTACCACCCAGCGACTGGCCG
Organism: Chitinophaga pinensis; assembly: GCA_943367715.1. GTDB lineage: Bacteria > Verrucomicrobiota > Verrucomicrobiia > Limisphaerales > JAEYXS01 > JAEYXS01. The sequence continues at coordinate 54,948 of CALRJY020000012.1, forward strand.
AACACGCTTAGGTTCACTCCGAGCGCTTCCACGCGCAGATACGGTCCCTTGGGCAGGCTCAGGTTGATCGTCTCAGTGCCAACTGTGAAGTTCTCGTTCACCGGTGCGTTCGTGTTATTGATCGAAACCTTGACGGTGGCCGACAACGACACTTGCGGAATGTTCGTCAGCGCCATCGTCGCACCCACTTGACCGGCCAGACCGGCTTGCGTGATAAGGAACGTGCCTTGACCACCACTCACCACCACATAATCCGTCGTGCCATCACCGAGCTTCAGCCCCACATTGTTGAAGGCTACCTTGACCACCTTCACGCCGCCCGGCTTCGTGATCTGCTCGAAGGCGATATCACCCGTCAGGCTCTGACCGGCGACCGCGAGGACAATGTTCAGGCCTTCCACGCGGACATACGGTCCGGCTTGCAGGTTCATCGTGATGTCCGTGCCACCCACGTTGAACGTCTCATTCACCGCTGCCGTGGTGTTGTTGATACTCACAGCCAAGGTGCCGCTCAGCGTCACACCCGGGATATTCAGACTCACCGTGCCGCTCAATTGACCCGCGATACCCGTAGGCGTGATCAGGAACGTGCCCTGACCGTTGTTCAGGCTGACAAATTCTGTCGTTCCGTCACCCAGGCCCAAGTGGATCTCGCTCGCCGCGATCTTGATGATCTTAGCGCCACCGACCTTCGTGATCTGTTCAAAGCTGAAGTTACCGCTCAAGGTCTGACCGGCCACGCTCAAGGCGATGTTGTTACCTTCCACCCGCACATACGGTCCGGCCTGCACATTCAGCGTCACCGTCTGGCCACCGACCGTGAACGATTCATTGACCGCCTTGTTCGTGTTGTTGATCGCCAGCTTGAAGTTGCCCACGAACGAGATATCCGCCGGGAGTGCCAGCGACACATCAGCGCTCAGTGTGCCCGCCATGCCCGTCGGATCGATCACGAACAGGCCCGTACCATTCGTGACATTTACTACGCCACCCAACGAGAGCGTGATGTTCGTCGCAGCGATCGTCAGCTTCTTCGCACCCGAAGCGGATTGCGAAGACTCGATGGCGAAGTTGCCGCTCAAGGTCTGGCCCGCGACGGTCAGCGAGATGTTCTCGCCACTGATGCGGAAGAACGGTCCCTTCTGCAGGCTGATCGTGAAGGTCGTGCCACCGACCGAGAACGTCTGGTTCACCGGCAGGTTCGTGTTGTTGATGCTCAACTTCAGCGCGCCGCTGAACTGCACGCCACCGAAGTCGAGGCTCGTGCCGATGCTGATCTCACCGGCCATACCCGCTGCCGTGATGACAAAGCCGCCCGTCGGAATCGTCAGGCTGATGCCGCCAAGGTTCAACGTGACATTCGCGATGGCCAAGGTCACCACGCTCGAACCATCCGCCTTCGTCAACTTCTCGAAGGCTACACTGCCCGTCAGTGTCTGGCCCGCAATGCTCAACGTGATGTTGGAACCTTCGAAGCGGAAGTAAGGTCCGGCCACCAGGTTGACCGTGTAGTTCGTGCTGCCGACCGAGAACGTCTGGTTTACCGCGGCATTGGTGTTGTTGATGGCCACCTTCAACGTGCCCGTCAGCGTCACACCTGAAATGTTCACCCCCACCGTGCCGGAAACCGTGCCCGCCAAACCAGCCGTAGTCACCACGAACAGCGCCGTGCCGCCGCTTATGGTCACGAAATCCGTCGTGCCGTCGCCGAGTCCGACGCTCACATTTGCCGCTGCGATCTTCAACACGTTACCGCCAGAGGTCGTAGCCTGCTCAAAGCTGAAATCACCGCTCAGGCGTTGGCCTGCCACCTTCATCTGGATGCCCGTACCTTCCACGCGGATATAAGGACCAGCAGGCAGGCTCAACGTGACGTTGTCTGTCCCCACCTTGAAGGATTCATTTACCGCGGCGTTCGTGTTGTTGATGGCCACGCTGAACGTGCCTTCAAACTCTACTGCGCCGCCCGGGATGTTCACGTTCACCGTGCCACCCAGCTTGCCCGCCAAACCCGTGCTCTTGATGACGAATGCGCCGCTACCATTCGTCAGCGCCACAATGCCGCCCGCGAGGCTCAAGTTGATGTCCGTCGCCACGATCTTCGTGATCTTCGGCGGCACACCCGCACCGACCGCCAGACCGTTATACTGCTCAAAGGCAAAGTTACCGCTCAGGATCTGACCGCCGATGTCCAGATTCACGCCTATGCCCTCCACCTTGATGTAAGGTCCGGCTGGCAGCGTCACCGGCGTCCCACCCGGCAGAGTTACGGCTGCGTTTGTGGTGTTCAGCGCCAAGTTAAACGTGCCGGTGAAGTCCACACCCGGAACATTCAGCGTCACCGTCGCACCCAAGACACCAGCCAAGCCACCGTTCATCACGCGGAACGCGCCGTGGCCATTGGTGACCGAGACGTAATCGGTCGTGCCATCACCTAGGCCCATCTCGACGTTGCTCGCCGTGATGGTCATGATCTTGTTCACCCCGATCGTTTCCTGCGTGAAAGTAAAGTCACCGCTCAAGGTCTGGCCCGCGACTTCCAGATCCAGCGAACCGCCAAAGCTCACTTCACCCGCCGCCACATTCACCGTCACGCTGTGGGAGCCAGCGCCCGGAATCGTGATCGTGCGGTTGACATTCGCGCCCGTATTGTTGAAGCGGATGACCGCACTACCCGCCACCGTCACCCCGGCGATGCCGAGCACTTCCACATCACCTTCCGCATAGAGCGCGTAAGTGGTCGTGGCACCGGTTACCTTGATCAGACCGAACTTCGCATTGCTGAGCAGGAAGCCCTTCGCCGTCGGATTCTTCGTGCCGTCTTCCAACAGAGCCGGACCGTCACCCAGGAAGATGCTCGCGCCCGTAGCGGCCAACTCATCACCGTTGAAGGTGAACGAGCCTTCGATCACCACAAATCCACCGATGTTCAGGCTGAGGTCGCCGTAGAAGCTGAACGTATCTGCACCCGTCGCAAACTTGATCTCCAACGTCGTTCCACCCAGCGTGATGGTTTCATCGACTACCAGTTTCGACTTGTTAACGCGCAGACCGAAGCTGCCGCCCACACCCACGCCACCAGCCGAGATTGAAGCCTTGCCGGAAACAAAACCTGCGATACCACCCGAGCCAGCCACCAACGGATCCGTCGGCAAGATCACAAAGGCACCTTCGCCATCCGTCAGACCTTGTCCGCTCACCGTGACACTGACATTGGCCAGCGCGATGCGGGTCACCTTCGTGCCATTCGCCTTGGTGCTCTGGTCAAATGCGAAGTCACCGGCGATCACCGGTCCACCGCCGCCACCGACCGTCATGTTCGCGCCCAGCACCACCACTTGCACGTAAGGACCAGCCGGGACATCCAAGTCCACCGTGACGCCACCGACCACGAACGACGTATCCACCGCCACCGTCGTCGTATTGATCTTCAACTGGATCGTGCCGCCGCTGATGCTGACACCCGGCACATTGAAGGCCACGTTGTTCAGCGTGAGGCTCGCGGCGAGACCGAGCTTGTTCACCAGGAACGCACCTTGGCCCCCGGTCACCGTCACAAAGTCCGTGCCGTTCGCCCCGATACGCAGGCTCAAATTGCTCAACGCGATGGACACTTTCGTGTCATCATCCGCCGTGTTCATCACGCCGTCCACACCTGCTGCCTTCACCTGCTCGATGAGGAACGAGGCCGTCAGGCGTTGGCCGAGGATGTCCAAGGTGACCGGTGAACCGATGCCGCCTTCAAAGCGCAGGAACGGTCCCACGCCCAAGTTCAGCGTCTTGCTCACTCCGCCCACCGTGATCTTATGCGTTACCGCCGAAGTCGTGTTGTTGATCTGCAGCTTGAACGAACCATTGAAGGTAACGTTCGGGATGTCCATGATCACCGTGCCGCCGAGTTCACCCGCCATCTGGCCGTTCTTGATGACGAACAGACCTTCACCGTGCGTCAAGCGCACGAAGTTCGTCGTGCCATCACCCAGGCCGAGTTCCACGTTCGTGGCCGCCAGCACCAGCACGCTCTGGTCATCCGCATTGCCCGCGATACCGTCCACACCGAAGTTCTTGCTCTGCTCGAAGGCGAAGTTACCCGTCAGCGTCTGGCCGACGATCGACAGCGAGAGGTTGACGCCTTCCACGCGGACATAAGGCCCCGCCGGCAGATCCAGCACGATTGTCTCACCGCCCACCGTGAAGGTCTCATTCACCGCCGCCGTCGTATTGTTGATCTTTACCGAGAGCTCACCGCTCAGCGAGACACCAGGCAGGTTCACCGCCACATTGCCGCTGACCGTGCCCGCCATGCCCGTGCTGCCCAGCACGAAGAAACCCGTGCCTTCCGTGATCGCAACCACCGCATTGCTGCCGTCACCCAGGCTGATGCTGACATTCGAGGCACCTACACGCACGACCTTCACGCCACCCGTCTTCGTGATCTGCTCAAACGCGAAGTTACCGCTCAACGTCTGGCCCGCGACGGTCAACTTGATGTTATCACCCGAGACGCGCAGGTAAGGTCCGGCAGGCAGGCTCAAGGCCACCAGCGAAGTGCCCACCATCATCGTCTCACTCACCGCAGCCGTCGTGTTGTTGATCTGCACCGTGAACGATCCGGCGAACTGCACCGAAGGTCCGGCATTGATGCCGACCGTGGCCGAGAGCGAACCGGCGATGCCCGCCGTGGTCACTATAAAGAAGCCCGTGCCGCCGCTGACCGTCACGATGGCCGGACTGCCGCCACCGAGTTCCAGCGAGACATCGCTGGCACCGATGCGCACCAGTTTCTCGCCGTTCGTCTTGGTGATCTGCTCGATCGCGAAATTACCGGTCAACGTCTGGCCCATCACCGAGAGCGCCACATTGTTGCCTTCCACGCGCAGGTAAGGACCGTCCGGGAGATTCACCGTGATGCTCGTTCCGCCCACCGTGAAGGTCTCGTTAACCGCAGCCGTCGTGTTGTTGATGCGGATGCCGAAGGTGCCCGTAAAACTCACGTTCGGGATATTCACCGCCACGGTAGCATCCAGCGAACCCGCCAGACCCGCAGCCGTGATGAGGAACGCACCCGTGCCATTCGTCACACTGACCACTGGCGTCGAACCGCCCAAGCCGATCGCCACATTGGCCACAGCCACCTTTACAACCTTGCTACCATCCAACTTAGTAGCTTGTTCAAAGGAGAAGTCGCCCGCCAACGTCTGGCCGAGGATGTTCAGGCTGATGCCCGTGCCTTCGAAGCGCAGATAAGGTCCGGCTTGCAAGTTCAGCGCGATGTTCGTCGAACCCACACGGAACGTCTGGTTCACCGCCGTGCCCGTGTTGTTGATCTTCAGGCTGAGATTGCCCGTCAGCGTGACACCCGGGATATTCACGCCCACCGTGCCGCTCAATTGACCGGCCATGCCTTGCGGCGTCAGGAGGAAGGAACCTTGGCCGTTCGTCAGGCTCAGGTAAGTGTTCGTGCCGTCACCCAGCAGGAATACGATGTTGTTAGCGGCCAGGCGGATCACCTTCGTCGCCGCTGTCCCCACCGTGCTGACTTGTTCAAAGGCAAAGTCACCGCTCAGCTTCTGGCCGAAGAGGCTCAGCTGCAGGTTCAGGCCTTCGATGCGCAGATAAGGTCCGGCTTGCATCGCCACCGTCACCGTCGTGCCTCCCAGCGTGAAGCTCTGGTTCACTGCCGCGTTCGTGTTATTGATCGACAGGCTGAAATTGCCGCTGAACGTGATGCCCGGGATGTTGATGCCCACATCGCCATTGATCTGACCGGCCAATCCCGCCGTGGTCAGGAGCAAGGCGCCTTTGCCATTCGTGATGCTGACGTAAGTCGTCGTGCCGTCGCCCAAGCTCAGGTGGACACCCGTTGCAACCACCGTGGTCAGCTTCTCATTCGCCGCATTCGTCACTTGCTCGAAGGCGAAGTTACCGCCCAAGGTCTGACCCGCGATCGTCAGGTTAACGTTCTCACCGCTCACGCGCAGGTAAGGTCCGGCCACCAAGTTCAACGTCACCGTCTCGCCCGCCACGCTGATGCTCTCGCTAACTGCGGCCAAAGTCGTGTTGATCGAGATGCGGAAGTCACCCGCGAACACCACACCCGGCACATTCACCCCGACCGTGCCACCAAGTGAACCCGCCAAACCGCCTGGCGCGATCAGGAATGCACCGCTCGCTTCCGTCACGCTCACCGCACCGCCACCAAGGATCAGATTCACATGCGTGGCTGCGATCCGGATGGAACCAGCCGTCGTGCCTGTCGTCACCTTCTCGAACGCAAAGTTACCCGTCAGCGTCTGGCCCAGCACATTCAAGGCGAGGTTCGCGCCTTGGAAGCTCGTCACCATCGCCGTAGTCGTGAACTTGACCTCGATGGCCGCTTCCGAACTGTTCGGGATGGTCAATGTTTCATCCACCGTCAGGCCGGAGTTGTTCAACCGCACCGTGGCGTTACCGCTGAAACTGAAGCCTTCCACACCGACGATCTCGATCGTGCCCGTCGCCACCATCGCGAACGTGCCGTCCGCGAACTTGACCAAACCGATGCGCGCATTGCGCAGCAACACACCCGTGGCCAACGGATTCAGGTCACCATTGGCCAGCTTGACTGGACCTTGGCCGAGGAACACCAGCAGTTCCGTGCCTGCAAAGATCTGTTTGCCGCCCGAGCTGCTGAAGCTGACGTTGCCTTCGATCGTCACGAAGTTGCCGACGTTGAAGGAAAGGTCTTCACCGAAGAATGCGAACAGATCGCCCTCGCTCGCACCGAAGCGCACGATGATCTCGCGAGCGCCTACCGTAATGGTCTGATCGACTGCCCCGCCCGTCTTGTTGATGCGCAGACCCAGGCGACCACCCGCACTCACGCCGCCGCCCGAGATGGCCAAGTCACCGGAGAGCACACCGGCGATACCCGTCGCCGTGACGATGATACCACCTTCACCATTAGTCAGACCCTGACCGCCGAAACTCACTGCGACATTCGCCAGACCGATGCGCGTCAACTTGGTGCCGTTCGCTTGTGTTACTTGGTCGAAGGCAAAGTCACCGCTCAATTCCGGTCCGCCTGTCGCACCAATCCGCAACACCGCACCCAACACTTCCACGCGCACATAAGCACCTGCTGGCACATTCACCGTGACCGGCGTGCCCGCGACCACCAACGTCTCATTCACCGGCACCGTGCCCGTATTGATCGAGAAGTTCACCGTGCCACCGATCAGCGTGACACCCGGCAGATTGAATGTCGGGCTGACCGTAAAGGAAGCGGCCAGACCCTGCGCATTCAACACCAACAAGCCGCTGCCGTTCGTGACCGACACAAACGTCGTCGTGCCATCACCCAGCGACAATGAGAGCGCCGTGACGCCGACTTTAACAACCTTGAGTCCAGTGTTCGTCGTCGTCTGCTCGAAGACGAAGTTGGCCGAGAGTGTTTGACCCGCTACTGCCAGCGTCACACCTGTGCCACTGATCCGCACAAAGTTATTCGCGGGAGTCACGCTGTCCGTCTGCACCGCCACACCGAACGAACCGGTGAAGGTCACGCCGGGCACATTCACCGCCACCGTGCCGCTAAAGCTACCACTAATTCCCGTTGCCGTGATGGTCAACTCACCGCCGCCATCTGTGACACTGACGAAGTCTGTCACGCCATCACCCAAGCCCAGGTAAATATTGGCCAGCGTCACCTTCACCACTTGTGTGGCACCCACCGTGGTCTGCACGAAGCTGAAGTCACCTTGCAGTTTCTGACCGGCGACATTCAACGCAATACCCGTTCCGACCACCTTCACATAAGGACCAGCCGGCAGCGTCAACTGCGTTGTTGCACCCGCCACGATGAACGTCTCCGAAACCACTGCCGTCGTGTTGTTGATCTCCACCGTCAACGAAGCATCCAGCGTGACACCCGGGATGTTCACACCCACCGTGCCGCTGATCCGCCCTGCGAGACCCGCTGTGGTGAGGAGGAAGAATCCGGACGCATTCGTGATGCTCAGGAAATTTGTAGTGCCGTCACCCAAATGCAGCGACGCATTCGTCACCGCCACACGCGTCACTTTAATGCCGTTGGAGCGCGTGACCTGTTCGAAAGCAAAGTTACCCGCCAGGGATTGGCCCGCAACTTCCAGCACGATGCTCGTGCCTTCGACACGCAGATAAGGACCAGCGGGCAATTCCACCTTCAACGTCGCATTACCCACGCTCACGGTTTCATTCACCAGCACACCCGTCGTATTGATTGCCAGCGAGAAGTTGCCGTTGAAGGTAACGCCCGTCGAAGGATTGACACTCACTGTCGCGCTTAAGCGACCGGCCAGACCCGCCGTCGTTACTACAAAACTGCCCGTCGCATTCGTGACGCTCACCAGCGAGGTGCTGCCATCACCCAGGCTCAAGGAACCGTTCGTCACACCGATCCGCAGCACCGATCCACCCGTCTGCGTCGTGGTCTGTTCGATCGAGAAGTTGGCGCTCAGGCGCTGACCGAAGATATCGAGATACGCTCCCGTACCTGTCACTTGCAGGTAAGGTCCGGCGGCGAAACCGGTCAATCCGAGCGAGGCTTCATTCACCGCCGTCGTCGTGTTGTTGATGCGCACGCGGAACGTGCCACCTGCCGCCACTTGCGGGATGTTCAAGGCCACCGTGCCACCGATATCGGCCACGATACCCGTCGGTGCCAACAGCAAGGAACCGGAACCATTCACCAGCGTCAAGATACCGCCACCCAAGCTCAGACCCACGTTGCTCGCCGCGATGTGCAACGAACCGGCGTATGCGCCCGTGGTGATCTTCGTGAAGCTGAAGTCACCCGTCAGTTCCTGGCCCATCACGTTCAGCACCAGGTTGGTCGCGGAGAAAGTCGTCACCAACGCGGTCGTCTCAAAGTGAACGACCACATCTTGCGTCGTGTTCGGGATCGTCACCGTCTGGTCGATCACCCGGCCCGTGTTGTTCACACGCACCGTCGCCGTGCCGGAGAATGTCACGCCGTTGATGCCAATCACTTCCACCGTGCCCGTCGCCGTGAAGGCCACCGTGCCATCCGCAAACTTCACCAAACCGACGGTCGCGTTCCGCAGCAGCAAACCAGTCGCGGTCGGATTCAGATCACCGCTCGGCAACTTGGCCGGGCCTTGGCCGAGGAACACCAGCAAGTTCGTACCCGCAAAGATTTGACGATCCGGCAGGCTCGTGAAGCTTACGCTGCCTTCGATCGTCACGAAATCACCGACGTTGAAGGACAGGTCCGATCCGAAGAACGAGAAGATGTCACCTTCCGACGCACCGAACTTCACTTCGATGGTCTTGGAACCGACCGTGATGGTCTGATCCACTGCCGCACCCGTCTTGTTGATCCGCAGACCCAAGCGGCCCGCCACCGTCGCGCCCCCCGCATTGATATCGATATCACCCGTCAGGATACCCGCCACACCCGCAGCCGTGACGATGATGGCACCTTCACCGTTGATGAGCCCCTGACCACCGAAGGTCACCGCAACATTCGCCAGACCGATGCGGGTCAGCTTCGTGCCATTAGCCAGCGTGCTCTGATCGAAAGCAAAGTCACCGCTCAATTGCGGTCCACCAGCGGCACCGATGCGCAACACAGCTCCGAGCACTTCCACCTTCACATACGGACCAGCCGGAACATTGACCGTCACCGGCGTGCCCGCGACCGTCAGCGTTTCATTCACCGCCATCGCCCCCGTGTTGATTGAAAGATTCACCGTGCCGCCCGTGAGGAATACACCCGGCAGATTGAAGGTCGGGCTGACCGTAAAGGACGCTGCGATACCTTGCGCCGTCAGCACCAAGAGGCCGCTGCCGTTCGTCACCGACACGAACGTATTCACGCCATCACCCAAAGAGAGCGACAGATTCGTGACGCCCACACGCACCACCGACTGGCCGGAGGTTGCCGTGGTCTGCTCGAAGACGAAGTTACCGGCGAGCGTTTGGCCCGCCACCGTCAAGGTCACCCCCGTGCCGCTGACGCGCACGTAATTGTTCGTCGGCGTCACCGTGTCCGTGTGGACATCCACCGTGAACGCACCGCTGAAAGCCACACTCGGCACATTCACCGTCACCGTGCCACCAAAGCTGCCCGTCATGCCGGTCGCAGACATCACCAAGTTGCCGCTGCCATTGCTCACGCTCACGTAGTCCGTTGTGCCATCACCCAAGCCGAGATAGATATTCGCCAGCGTGATCTCGACGACTGGCGTTCCTCCCACCAAGGTCTGCTCAAACGTGAAGTCCCCCTTCAGCTTCTGACCGGCGACTTGCAGTGTCACACCCTTCGCACCGAACCGTGAGAGACCTGCCGCGAGGCTCAGCGTCTTCGTGATGCCACCGACCACCAACTGCCGGTTCACCGCCGTAGTGAAGGTGTTCATCTGCGCACCGAGCATGCCGAACAGCATCACACCCGGCACACCCAGCACTTCCGCGGTGCCACTGGCTTCGAAGGCGTAACCACCCGTCGCGAGCAACACGATCACTTCCGCATTCGAGATCCGCACGCCCACATCATCCGCCGTTGTCGCCGTGCCCTTGTCATCGCCCACGAAGAGTTCGACGCCCGTCGCACCGATCAGCACTTCCTTAATATCATCCGCCGTGCCGAGCAATCCATCCGCACCGGCTACCGTGTTGAGCTCAACCGCAAAACTACCCGTCAGATCCGCCACCGGCGTGCGCAAGGTGATGTTGTCACCACCGAAACGATTCACACCCGCCCCCAGGTTCAAAGTATAGTTCGCGCCGCCCACTGTGATAGTGCGGTTAACTGCCAAGCCCGTGGTATTCTGCTGGGCACCGAGGGTGCCGATGAATTCCAACGCCGGGACGTTCACGATCTCAGCCGTGCCCGAGACATCGAACGCATACGTGCCACCCGGCAGCAACAGGATGATCAGGTTCGCGTTCGACACCCGCACCCCGATGTCATCGCTCGTGCTGACCGTGCCCTTGTCATCACCCACGAACAGGCTGATGCCTGTCGCCGCGACAAAAATTTCATTCGTGATGCCGTCCTTCTCGAAAGCAAAGTTGCCGCTCAAGGTCGCCACCGGCGTCGTCAGTTTGGCGTTCAACGCCTCGAACCGCGTGATGTTCGTTTCCGTCGCACCAAAGGTCAGCGTCAACGTCTCGCCCGCCACATCGAACGTCTCGTTAACTGTGGTGTTCGTGTTGTTGATGCGCAGTGCGATCGAACCCGTCAGGCTCAAGCCCGAGAAACCGATCAAGGCCACATCACCTGACGCACTCAACGCATACGTGCCGTTAGCGAACAGCATCATCGCGAGTTCCGCATCGCTCAATTCCACACCGAACGAACCGGCTACGCCCAGTATTGCATGCACATCAGCCGCACCGACCTTGATCACCGTGCCGCCGCCGGAAGCTGTCGCCGATTCAAATGAGAACAGACCGCTGACATCAACAAAACTCGACACCTTCAAGACCGCCGAGCCGGCGATGCGCAGGTAATTCGTTTCCGTGAAGCTCAGCGTTTCCGTACCGATGATCTCATTCACCACCGCACCCGTCTTGTTGAATTCCAACGTCATCGTGGCCGAGAGCGTCAGCCCCGTCACACCCGTCAGCGAAACCGTGCCGTTAGCGCGACCCGCGATGCCCGTGGCCTTCAGCAAGAACAACCCGCCCGCATCCGCGAGATTCAGCGCGACCGAACCAGCCGCCAAACTTGCGTTGATATCCGAAGCCGCGATTTTGATGACCTGTTCGTTATCCGCCGTGGTGCTTTGTTCAAACGAGAAATTGCCCGACAGGCTCACCACCGAGCCAATGGCCAGTTGCACACCCTCGCCCTCGATCTTCAGATAAGGACCGGCCGGCAGTTCCAGCGTGACCCGGTTGCCATTCACTTCAAACGCGCGACTCACTGCCGCCGCCGTATTGTTGATGGCCAGCTTGACCGTGCCTGTGAAGCTCACACCCGTGATCGGGTTGACCGCCAAATCCGCTTCCGCCTGACCAGCCAGACCAGCGGCGCTCAAAACAAACAGACCTTCGCCATTGCTGATGGTCAGCAAGGCCGTCGTGCCATCGCCCAATTCCAAACCGACATTGCGGAAGCCGATCGTCAGCACGCTGGTCGCACCTGCACCCACCGTCGCCATCTGTTCCAGATCAAATTCACCCTTCAACGTTTGGCCCGCCACCGTCAGCACTGCCTGCGTGCCTGGATCGATGCCCGCTACTGAGATGCGCACATACGGTCCGGCCACCAAGCTCAGCGTGGTCAAAGCGCTGTTGAAGGTGAACGACTCATTCACCGCTCCGCCGGTATTATTGATGAGTAACGTGAAGGCGCCCGTAAGCGAAACAGCCGTGCCTGCCGAAACGGAGACACTCGCCGTGAGCTGGCCAGCGAAACCAGTCGGCGTGATGAGGAACACACCGCTGCCATTCGTCATACTGACCAGACCGCCACCCAAGCTGAGCGAAACATTCGAAGCCCCGACCGTCACGGCCGTAGCGCCACCCGTCAGCACCTTGGATTCAAAGTAGAAGTTACCGGACAACGTCTGCCCGACCACCGTCAGATTCACATTCGTGCCACTGACGCGGATGTAATTACCTGCCGGAGCATTCACCGACACCGGCAAGCCGCCGACATCGATCGTCTGATTCACTGCACCACCCGTACGATTGATCAACAACTCAAACGTGCCTGAGGCGCTGACATTGGCACCTGCGGTGATAGCCAAACTCGCAGTAGCGCGACCAGCCAGACCAGTAGCCCCGAGTATGAACAGGCCCGAACCATTCGTGACCGAGACAATGCCACCCGCCAGAGACAACGTGACGTTGCTGAAACCGACCGTGACGACCTTACTGTTATCACCTGGCGTCTGGATGTTGCCATCCACACCACCCGTGGTCTTCTGCTCGAAATCGAAGTTACCGCTGAGGGTCTGACCCGCCACCGTCAGGCTCACACCCGTACCCGTGACGCGCAGATAAGGACCGAAAGGCAACGCCAACGTTTGCGTGGTCGAACCCGCTGTCAGGCTCGCATTCACTTCCGCAGCGATTGTGTTGATCGCCAAGCCATAGGAACCAGTCAACGTCACTCCCGTGCTGCCCGCCAAAGTCACCGTCGCAGCCGCTTTACCCGCGATGCCCGCCGATGTGATCATGAAAAGGCCGTTACCATTTGTCACGGAAACCAGCGGCGTTCCGGGAGTTCCCAGTTGCACGCTGACATTGGAAGCTGCGATCACGACAGCCTGGTTGCCCGATCCCACACCCGGCTTGCTGAAGGCGAAATCACCCGTGATGGTCTGGCCCATCACACCGAGATTCATGCTCGTCGCCTGGAAGTTCAGCATCGAACCTTGCAGAACGATCGAACCACCACCCGGCAGATTGATTGTTTGCGCGCTGGTCGATTGATTGATCTCAATCGTCGCTGTGCCGCTGAACGTCACACCGGAAACACCCAACGCTTCAACCGTGCCCGTGGCATACATCGCGTAGGTGCTGCCGCCCAAATCTTTCAGACCGATATCTGCATCCTTCAAGAGCACACCGACCGCCGAAGGATTCAGCGTGCCATCTGGCAACAAGGCCGGACCGTTACCCAGGAAGATGCGCAATCCCGTGCCCGCAAAGCTACCTGCCGAGAACGTGATCTGGCTGCCCTCGATGCTCACGAAGTTACCGATGGTCAACGTCAGGTTCTGCCCGAAGAATTCGAAGACATCCGCACCCGTCGAGTAAGATATCTCAAACGTCTGGCTGCCAACCGTCACAGTTTCCAGCACCGGCAAGCCCGTCTGGTTCACGCGCAGACCGAAGCTGCCACCAATCGCCAGACCGCCCGTCGCGATGGAAGCCTTGCCGGAAACCATACCGGCGATACCACCCGAACCCGACACACCGGCATCCGGCGGCATGATCACGAACGCACCGGAACCATCCACAATCCCCTGCCCTTGATACGTCACCGCGAGATTCGCCACACCGAACTTCACCAGCTTGCTGGAGTCAGCGCGCGTCACTTGTTCAAACGCAAAATCACCCGTGAGCGAAGGCCCGCCCGTGCCGAGCTCCAAGCTCGCCCCGATCACCGACACCTGGATGTAAGGACCGGCCGGTAATACCAAATTGCTCGGAGCATTGTCACCGATGAGGAAGTTCGAGCTGACCGGAGCGCCCGTCGTATTGATCTTCAACGAAACCGTACCACCCGTCAGGTTCACACCCGGAATCGTGATGCTCACCGAAGCCGTTGCGGAAGCCGCGATGCCCAGCGGCGTCAGAAGGAAGTAGCCTTCACCATTCGTGACGCTGACATAGTTGCTCGAACCATCACCCAACGTCAGCGTCAGATTATCCACCGCCACACCGACGACTTGCTGATTGCTCGCCGTGGTCGTTTGTTCGATGGCGAAATCACCCGTCAAAGTCTGCCCTGCGACCACTACGGATACTCCCGTGCCCGTCACGCGCACGTAACGATTGGCCGGAACTCGTGTATCCAACTGGACCGTGAACGAACCGCCGAAGCTTACACTCGGCACATTCGAAGTCACCGTGCCACCAAAGCTGCCGACCACACCCTGCGCATTAATCGTCAGATTGATCGCGCCACCGGAAACCGTCAGCAGATTCGTCGAGCCATTGCCCAACACCAACTGCACGCTGTTGGCCTTGATTATCACCAGCGATTCACCGTCCACCGTGGTCTGTTCGAAGACGAAGTTCGCCGCGAGTGTCTGGCCTAAGATGCCGAACTGGCCATTGTTCACCGCCACCTTCACGTAAGCCGCACCCGCCACCCCGGCAGCCACGTTGATCACGTTGCCGTCCACCGTCAGGCTTTGCGTGCTGGTCGTAGTGTTAAACAACACTGTGACATCACCCGCCAAGGTCAGGCCCGTGAACTCTGGTCCCAGGATAGTCGCATTCGTGATCGCACCGGCGACACCGTCCGCCGTGAACTGGAACGCAAAGTCCGCATCCTCGATGCCAATGACGCGAGTCGATCCCGCTACGATTTCCAGACCGAGGTTCGTTCCCGTCACCAGCACATCGGTGCCAGACTTCTCTAAGATGAACTCATCCGCCGTCAGTGTGTTACCCAGCACGCTGAAGATGGCCGAAGTGATTTCCACGCGGACAAACTGGCTCCCGATCGGCGCACCGGGCACGATTACCGATTGACCACCCACGCTCAGAGTGCGGGAAACTGTCGTGGTATTGATGAGCAAGCTGGCCGTGCCACTGATCTCTACGTCATCGAAGTCAGGCCCAGTGAATACGCCACCGAGCACCGCACCCGTCAAGCCAGCCTGACTAAACCGGAAAGCGAAGCTCGCGTCTTCAATGGACAACACACGAGTCACACCAGCGTTCAGTGTGAAGTCGAGATTCGTGCCGCTGAGCGCCACGTCCGGACCGCTCTGTTCGAAGATGAACTCATCCGCACTCAGAGTGTTGTTGAACACCGAGAGAATGCCGCTCAACACTTCCACGCGCACAAAGAAACCACCGCTTGTAGCAGCATCCACTTCGATGACGTCACCACCGACGGTCAGCGCCAGCGGTGCCGACGTCGTATTCAAGTAGAGACTGACCGTGCCGGAAATCGTGATATTACCGCCGAAGTCCGGTCCGAGCACCGTGCCATCCTTCACCACACCGGCCAAACCAGTTTGTGTGAAGCGGAAGGCAAAGTCGGCATCGAGTATACTGATGATCCGTTTGGTGCCAGCGCTCAGCGTGAAGTCCAGATTGTCACCGGAAACTTGCACACCCAGCTCATCCTTCTGGAACACGAACAAATCAGCAGTCAAAGAACTGCCGTAAACACCCAATGTGGCATTCGCCACTTCTACGCGCAGATACATGCTACCCGCAGCTGCTGCCGTCAGATTCACCGTTTGACCGGCGACCGTAACCGATTGTGCGGTCGTCAACGTATTCAGCAAGAGGCTGACTGTGCCGCCCAAAGTGATGTTACCGCCGAAGTCCGGTCCCGTGACTGTCGCATTGAGCAAGGCGCCCGCGATACCATCCGGCGTCACTACAAACGCGAAGTCCGCATCTTCAATCCCGATGATGCGTTTGTTACCCGCTTGCAGTACAAATCCGATGTCCGTGCCCGTGATGTCGATCTGCGTGGTGCTCTGCGTGAAGGTGATCTCTTCGGCCGTGAAACCGTTACCGGCAATCTTCAACACCACTTGGCTGCCCGTGAAACTCAGCGGCACTGTGGCCAACAGACCCAGCGTGATATCCACTGACAGACCAGCCGAGGTCAACGCGCCCGTGTGGATTACTTCGCTGCGCGCAGCACCCGTTGTATTCACACCCAACGTCAGATTGCCCGTCACTTCCAGATCCGGCACACCAACCACCATTGCCAGACCGGTTGCTTGCAAAGCATAAGTTCCATCCGCTTGCACCAACAGCCCCAAGGTCGCATCCACCACGCGAATCCCTTTGCCATCCACACTCATCAGCGCCTGCACATTAGAAGCACCGATCTTCAGTGTCGCCACACCAGCAACCTCATTGCGTTCCACTGCGAAGCTGCCAGAAATTTGCACCGAGCTGCCGAGAGCAACCTGCACATTCGTGCCGCGGAAGCGGGCCACGTTGCCTTCCATCGCCGAGAATTGGAGAGCTACAGAGCCGTTGGAAGTCACGATGTTTTCGCTCACCGCTCCGCCCGTCGTATTAACCACGGCAGCCAGCGTTCCGCTCAAAACCACATCGGTCACCCCATCAAGACTGGCTGTGCCCGAAGCATTCAGCGCGTAAGTGGAAGTGTTTGGGAAAATGGCCATGGCCAACACACCATTCTGGATCCGCACTCCCGCACTGCCTGCGCCCATGAAAGCTTCCACACCCGTCGCACCGATCAAGACCTTTGCCGTGGTACCTGTGCCGGTTTGTTGGAATGTGAACGCACCGGTCAGCGCAGCGTAGCCAGCGATGTCCAAGGCCACACTGCCTTCCATCCGCTTGACCACCGTGCCGTCCGTGAAGGCCACCACCACACTCGCACCTGCAGGCGTGATGATCTGTTCATTGATCGCCTGGCCAGTCGTATTCGCCCGCACTTGCAAACTGCCCGTGATCGTCACATCCGTCACACCAATCAACGAAGCCGTACCACTCATCGACAAAGCGTAAGTCCCAGCCTGCGGCAGCAGAATCAATCCCAAAGTGCCACCCGTGATTTCCACACCGGTAGAATTCGCGCCCATGAAGGCCGTAACATCCGTAGCCGCCACGCGCACGCGAGTCGTCGCTCCGTCAAAGGTGCGCTCAAAAGTATAATCACCGCTCAGCGAAACAAACCCGTTGATGCTCAAGCTCAAGCTGCCGCTCACCGCCAGATACTGCGCGCCAGAAGTAAAGGCAACGCTGGCCGAACCCGTCGGGGTCGCGACCGTCTCATTGACCGCCTGCGCCGTCGTATTCACTTCCACCGCCACCGAACCCGACAGTTGCAATCCCGTCACGCCGACCAATTCCGCTGAACCCGAAGCATCCAAGGCCAGACCGGCCGGCAGCATCAAGAAGGCACCGTTCACATTGGTCACCTTGATGCCCGCTTCGTTCGCTGTGCCGATACCCGTCCCCATCACGCCCGTCAAATTCGTGACGGCACCCTTCAGCACCGGTGCGCCACCAGCAATCGTGCTGCGTTCAAAAGCGAATCCGCCTGAGAGCTTCATGAAGCCGTCCACTTCCAAGCTCGCGGAACCGGCCACGCGCAGGAAGTTAAGCTGATAAGCTCCGGAATACTCGATCTCCACGTTGCCCGCCGACGTCACTACCGTTCGGTCCACATCCACGCCCGTCGTGTTCACCTGGATGGAAAGATCAGACGCGCTCAGCGAAACACCCGGCACACCCGAAAGCACAACCGAGCCGACATCCACATAACCCGCGATGCCCGCGCTCGTGATCACAAACGCACCTGAACTGTTACCAATCGTCAGCGAAGCCGTGACCGCTTCCAACCGCAAGCCTACACCCGTCGCCACCGCGGTCACTACTGCGCTGGCTCCCGTGCCGCTCTTCACCAACTGGAACAAGTCCGCTGTGATGGTGTTGCCGAGGATGGAGACATTCGCGCTCTGCACGCCGATGCGCAGGTAAGGTCCGGCCGGAATAGTCGTCGTGCCGAACACCACTGCCGAGGCCGACGTATTCACTTGCAGCAAGAACGTGCCGCTGATGTTCACCCCTGCCAAAGCAGGCCCGGACACCAGGTTCAGGACGAAGCTGCCCGCCAGACCGCTCGAACTCACCAGAAAATCACCACTGCCGTTCAGGTTCAGGATGCGCGTGCCATTCGCTTCCAGCTCCAGCTTGGTGATGCTCGAGGAAATGGTCATCACGCCGTTGGACCGGACAAAGTCAAAGCTGCCTTCGATCACCTGCCCCAACACCGTCAGGCTGCCATCCAGACTGATGGAGACATCCGAGCTGCCCGCCTGCGTCATGGAGCCCGGCTCCCATACCACATTTGACGCACTCAAGACCGAACTGCCCGCAATGGTGATGGTCAGTGAAGCGATGGAGAAATCCAAGTCACCCGACGAAGCAATCCCGCCACTGAAATCATAGCTGGCCGCCAAACCCGTTACCGAGGTTTGGATATAGGCACTGTCCGGGAACAAAGTGATGCCGCCGACATTCAGGGCGATGCTGCCCGTGACCGGCGTTGCCGAAGTGCGATCTAGCACGAAGTTGTTCACCGTCAGACTTGCCCCACTCAAGGTCATGAACCCGCCGATCGTGTTCGTTCCGCTGGCGCTCAGATTCAGGCTGCCGATGGAGAAGCCCGAACGACGCAACTGGAAGGAGGAAATGGTTCCGGAAAGTCCCGCTACCAAGTTGGAGATCACTGCCACGTTCGTCACGCTGAGCATGACTTCCTGACCCGGACGGAATTGCACGGCACCGAACTGGATCAACAAGGCTTCACCGATTGGCAGGTTGAAAGCCGGGATGTCTAAGTTCAACACGCCGATCGAACCCGGCAAGGTGCCGAACTCATAGCTGCCCGTGATATTTCCCAAGCTCGCATTGATGAAGCTTACTTCCGGGAAAAGCACCACATCCGTAGCTGAAACGTTTATTGAGCCACTCACAGTAACGTTCGTGCCGTAGTTCACCGCGAAGTTCACCACACTGACCGTCACCGTATTGAAACTGATGATTTTGCCGAAGGCGTCTCCGATTCCCCCCAAGCCAGCCAAGGAGGTCGTCAAGCTGGCGTTACCGATCTGGAAACCGGTGCGATGCAAAATGAAGTTGTTGATCGTAACGTTACCCAAACCACTGAACTGAGGGGAGTTCATGGTGGCCGTGGTGATGCTGGCGATCACATCGGCCGAGCCCGGTGTAACCACTACCGCATTTGCCGTGATGGAAAGCGCCTCACCGATCTTCAGGTTCAACGTGCCAATAGTAAGTGTGAGCTTGGCGTCCGGAGAACCACTGCCAAAGTTGAAGGATCCCGTCAGTCCTGTTGCCGTGCTGGAGATCAGAGAACCATTCGGAAAAAGCTTCAGGCTGGCGATGACCAAAGACACCGAACCAGTCACCGTCGTGTTAGCCCCATAAGCTACATCCAAGTCATCCACCGAAATCTGCAAGCCGGTCACTTTCAGGAAGTCACTGACACTTGCTTCTTGGCCACCACCCAAGCTCAACGTGACATCACCGATATGGAAACCATCCTTGCGCAGGATAAAGTTACTGAGCGATACCGAAGCCAATCCAGCAAACAAGGGAGAGTTGACCGTAGCAGAGCTAATGGTCACCAACGTTTGATTAGCGGCGGCGTTGCTTTTATCATAAGTCAAACTTACCGCCGTTGCATTCACCGAAATCGCCTCACCAACACTCAAATGAAACTGATCCAGTGACAGTGAATACACTCCTGCGCCCACATCGAAACTTCCCGTCACACCATCATCTCCTGCATCACTTCCATCGGTGGCGGAAGCCGTGAAAGCTTTACCAGGAAAGAGCGTCCCTGAATCCGCTTCAATGATCACTTGGCCGCTGTAAGTACCTGTCCCTGCACTGTAAACGATATTCTGAAAAGTCAGCGTCAGGCCGGTCAACTGCAGAAATCCATCGAGATTCAGATCTAATCCCGTGAAGCTCTGCGTGCCCGTAATGATGCCATTCCTGTAATCTACCAGCTTCCCATCAACGTAGAGGCTGACCTCCGTATTGGCATCAGATAATACGAAGCGACTCAGCGAAAACTTCGAATTGGAGGTGGAATTACCGCTCGCACCGACAGAAGAAAGACCTAAACCAGCAGAAAAATCAGAAGAAAGAGAGCCCTTAGAGCCCTCGGAACCCTTTAAAACACCATTAAAAACTTGCCCAAATGCATCGTATTCAACAGTTTGCACAGGAGGACCCTGTGCCACACGCAACGTTTCGACCATCTCTTCCGTCAAAGTATTGTTATCTTCGCCCTGATATTGAGGTGTACCTTCGATATCGGTGGCGATCGGTGCAGCACCCACATCATTGGATGTTTTGCCATCTGCAGCCGTATTTTCCGATTCAGATTCTTGCGCCTCTGAATTCTTCGAAGCACCCGTAGCCGGATCAACATCGCCCGTTTCAGCTCCCAAATCAGCGCTGGTCAGTCCGGAAAACAGATCGGAATCCTCCGCAGAATTGCCTGAAATCTCGCCCCCTAAAGAGTCATTTTCAGCCCCACCCTGTTGATGAATCACTTGGTTATGACCCTCAGATAAAGGCGGCACCCCAGCGGATAAAAATACCGCCATCACACCGCTATCAAGCAGCACGCGAGGCTCTAGGCCTTCAAGCTGGTAGCGACTGGATGTTTTTTCTAAGGGCAAAGCGGAGAGTGTTATATTACCCTCCCTTGCTTTTTCGCAAGTAGATACTTCCCTATTTTTTACTTTAATTATCACCTATCGCTAAAGCGGGCTTATCCACTTATTTTTTAGATAAACTTATCAATTGATTCACAGATAAGAGAGACTGGATAGTGCCGAATGGAATCACTCCTATTTGAAACCTTTCCCCCTCGCCCGTCCCAAAAAACGGGCAGCTAAGCCGCCTAAAAATCGTCCTAAGTGCCCCCCGAATGTTAGCGGTTCTATGGGAGTGTAACGCGCCATGGCGATAGTCCTAAACTCTTGGTGCAACCGGCGCCGGGCATTGCGGGTGCCCCAACCGGCGATTAACAGACTGATCGTCACCCAGCAAAGCAGCAGAAATACCCTCGAGTCAGGAGTAAAGTGGAAAAACTTCCACAATAAAAACGTTATGACGCCCGTAGCCAGATAGAAGATGACCCATGGTGCTCCCATGATAAAGACCGCCGCTTCCAAACCGGCGTTCTTAGGAATCTTACACGACATCGCCTTCCACATCCCCACCCAAGGAAGCGCCATGTAGTCAACCCAGAAAACCAGATAGCCCGCCCCCAAGATCAGGAATAATTCCCCTTCCAGATCGAGCGGACGGCGTATTCCGATCATGATAAAGAGGCCGATCTCCAAAACGAAGGCAGCCAGAAACGGTCCCCAATACTGACGGCGCACGGATAACAACTGCCCCTGTAGAATTTCGGCCACCGGCATGGTCGTGCAGAGCACCAGCTCCAAGGCTCCACTCTCCCGGTCAGCCGAGAAACGTCGCGCTGACTCGATTGCCAAAGAAGCCTTCAGAATTGAGTTAGTAAATAATGCGAATAAAAATGCTGTGCCCAGATTCCACCAGTCTTTGCCGAGGATAAGCAGGAAAAATAAACAGATGGAAACCATGGCACCCAGCACTATCCAGAGCGCCAAATTCTTCATCCGTTCGCGACTGGTAAGCCAGAGGATGGCATTGATATCCAGCAGACGCGCCCGTTGCTTGGCCATGGATTCGCTGGTTCCATAGATCACTTTGCGTGTCCATTCCCGCCAACGGAACTGGCGTTTGGTGCCCGCCTTCTCCTGCCAGGTGCGAGGCGCCAGCCAGATCGCGATCCCCAGAAACATCCAGCCCAAAGCATGCACAATCGCGTTCGTGATCCAAAAGAATGAAGGCTGGCGAAAATAGAGCACATCCAACGCACCAGGAAAGGTCATTAGCGGACTGCTGATGACATAAGGCACCCAAAAAGCCAGCGTGATACGGGAAGAGGGAAAACCTAGCAAGTAGCTGTGGAGCAGACCCAGGAGCGGCCCCGCCCCGATCAGGCACAACAAGACGAGCATTGCCGCGCTGCGTGCTTTGTTTGTCTCCCGAGAGAGGCAGGAGCAGGTGATTCCCACGGTCAGGGAAAGAAACAGCACATTGATGGAAGACAGGCTGAGCCGTAGCATCGCTCCGCCGGAAACACCTCCGAAGAGGAACATCACCGAAACCAGCGGCAGCAAAGCCAAAGCTCCATAGATGGCACCGATGGAAGAAGAAACCAACTTGCCCAACACGATGTCATAGCCCTTGAGGTCTGTCAGAAAGAGAAACCCCAGCGTCCCTTCCCGCTTCTCACTGCTCATCGTATCAGCGGTCAACTGGCAACCGGCCAGCAAACAGCTCAGGAAAAGCATGCCAAATCCCAGATAGAACAACTGCATGCCGATCATGTGGGGAGGCATCCCGGCCCGGGCGACGAACGCAAACAGCAGGAAGATGGCGCTTCCGGTCAAGGGCAACGCCATGCGCGCTTTATAGGTGGCCGGCTGCCTTGCCGCCACCCGCAACTCCCGTTCGACTATTGGTAAAACCGTCATAGCTCCCTCCCTAATTCAACTCCTGTTTCCAGATGACCAAGCCGGTCACTACTTGCAAGGGACACAAAAGGATGAGACTAACCGCGAAGCGAAAAAGGTTGGCGGAAGGGGTGGGAGTCGAACCCACGGTACGGTTGCCCGCACGTCTGATTTCGAATCAGGTGCCTTAAACCACTCAGCCACCCTTCCAACCAAGGCTTAAATTCTTCCCAAACTCCGCCCCTCCCCGCAAGTCCGTAATTTACCTTTCTCCCAAAGATGGCCCGCCGGTGCAACCGGCCTAATCCTCCGCCCTCTCCCCCTGTTGCGCCATCTTCACCAGCTTCGGATCGAACTGCCCCAGCACCTCCACCAGATCCTTCTGCGCCTCCATCACCTGATGGATATCCTTATACACCCCCGGCACCTCATCGATACCCGCCGAGATCAGATGCACCCCGCGATCCTTCAAGAGCCGGTTCACCTTGCTCCACTCGAAGCTCTCCGTCGCCTTCTTCCGGCTCATCGCACGACCCGCCCCATGCGAGGCCGATTGCAGCGACGCCGCATTCCCCTTCCCGCGCACCAGGAAACCCGGTGTCGCCATCGAGCCCGGGATGATCCCCAGCACCCCCTCACCCGCCGGCGTCGCCCCCTTGCGATGCACGATCACCTCGCGCTCCACGCCCTCGATGACATGCTTCTCCTTCCACGCAAAGTTATGATGATTCTCCACGTCCAATAACACCTCGAGCCCCAGATGCTCCGCGATATGCTTATGGATCAGCGAATGATTCGCCGCCGCATAACGCCCCATCAACTCCATCGCCGCCCAATACTCCTGCCCCTCGGCCGAATCCATGGACAACCACGCCAGATGCTTATGCTCCTTCGGCAACTCCGCATGCTGCTCCATCGCGATATCGCTGTAATGCTGGCACGTCAACGCCCCCGACCCACGGCTCCCGCTATGGCTCAACAACGCAACGTACTCTCCAGGCGGCAACATCTGCAACTGAGCAAGCGCCCCCGCTTGCCGTAGTGGGACAGGCGCCATCGCCTGTCCAGTCGCAATTGCCCCGCCCCCCAGCACCGCAGGTGCCCCCTCCGGCACCGTAAACTTCCCAAACTCCACAAAATGATTCCCACTCCCGCTCGTCCCCAGTTGCGCCCACGCCCGATCCTTATTCTGCTTCGTCACCGGGCTCACGCTCCAATCCTCATCCAGCACCGCATGCGCGCGCCGATTCTGAAAACTCGCCCCCACGCCGAACCGCGTCTCCGCCTCGATCGCCTTGATCAACTTCTCCCGCTTGCGATCCAGCTCGCGCAACGGCAGGTCCAGCACCGTCAACTTCATTCGGCACGCGATATCCACGCCCACGGCATACGGGATCACCGCGTTCTCCGTCGCCAGCACCCCGCCGATCGGCAGGCCATACCCCACATGCGCATCCGGCATCAACGCCCCGCGCACCGACACCGGGAGCTGACACGCCCGCGCCATCTGGTTCACCGCCTCCGGCTCCAGCCCCTCGCCCCACTGCTGCCAACCCGCATGCGTCTGCCGGAGCGCCCCCGCCGACTGCATCCGCACCAACGCCTGCGCGAACTCACCCCGCAACTCATCATCCACGAACAGCGCCGGATTCTTCACGATCGCCTCCGCCTCCGCCAACAACTTGGACTTATCCAACCCCTTCAAGATATACCGCGAAATAAAATCCACCCCTCGCCGCGTCGCATCCCCCGGCGGCACCCCTAAACGAATTAAGTCTTTCGTGTTCATTGAAATGTCTTCTTAATCTTCCTTGCGCTTCTTTTCACCCGTCAATAATAGGCTCAACGCCCTTTCGAGCGGCTTCAACTCCCATCTAAACATCAACGGTTCTTTGAACCCTTTCACCCTGACCTTTTCTCCCTGATACCCCAAAAAAGAAATCAATGCGGTTTTGAAAAGCACGGGTGCAACTCGCGTCAAAAGTGAATGCCCATCAGAAGTTTTATATAGAATGCTTCCAAAGGACACTGAATTCCCATGCATGAAATTGTTTCGTGCTCGATACAGGCGAGAATAGAGATAGCCAGTTCCATTAGTGGTTAGAACATCACCTTTCTTAAGTTTCACACGTCTCTTGCGCCTGATTTGTGCATCTCGAAACTGGACACTCGAAATCATTTGAATGACATCTTTCTGAGTTACCCACATCCCTTTTCCTGGATGCGCCAGCACCTCCAAAGAACTCACCCAGGTTCCAATATTTACTCCAAAGTCATATCCTAGCATTAGGTTCTTCTGCGGAACCGACGCTCCTTGGTAAGCCACAGCTAGTGAACGGAAAAGTTTCCTCGTTTTCCGCTCGGGACGGTTTTTCTCATATCGCTGCAGCCAAGCTTTCAACAGAAGAGGAAATATCACCGGATCTGGTTCCGCCTTCACATGCCCATTAGAACTAGGAAGATACACTTGCACCTGCCCCTTGAATCCGGTCGCCTTGTTGTACGAATTCAAAGCCATTCCTCGGTGGTGAAGGCGAGCTCCATCATTGGATGGCTTGAACGGGTAGAAATCAAAAAAATCAGAATAGAGGGTCCAAAAAACATTGGGATTTCCGATTGAATAATCGGCCCCTCTTAAAACACAAGATATCGCAAAAAGATTGCGAAAGCTTACTAAGGCTTCCAAATTTCGCACACTTTTAGGCGCATCCAAATGGAAAACTAGTACCGCAGGGGAGCGAGTTTTCCCGAATTCGTCGGTAAAGCAGTTTAACAATCCGTGCACCGCTGGGCGGTCTTTAGCCATCTCCTGCATGCGATGGTCATTGCCGGGTAAAAGTGCGACCCATTTCGTTTCAAATGGTTTCTCCAAATACAAATTGGGCATGACCGCAAAAAGAGACACTTTGTCCATCTTGCTGAAGTCAAAGACCTCGTTTGTTTCTTTCTCAGATACTTTCATGCAATTATTCCCTATATCATCGGCACCCTCACCTCATGCCCCTCCATCACCGTCGGCGGCTACGATTTCTCCAGCAGCCGCAGAATCACCTTCTCCGGCACCTTCCGCTCCCGCTTCTTGTTCTGCTTCATATTGCCTCCAGGCTTAACCCTTCGCATACCACAAACTCACCATCACCTTGAACCCCCGCCCATGCGGATCATTCCACATGCGCCGGATCGGCTTCGCCATGTTTTCTTGAAACGTCTTCGTTGTCTCCAACTCGGCGAATTCCTCCGCAAAAGGCTCGGCTTCATCCGAAAACCCGATGAACAACAATATATTCCCCGGATGCTTCATCGTTTGCGTCACCAACGCTGCAATTTCAGACTCCTCCCATCGCTGGGAAAAATCTTGATGCGGATCGACGCGATACTGGTTGCCAAACTTGCGCACCTTGACTTTCGAAAGCCGCACCATGGCTAACTCTTCCAACGGCGTAGTCCGCTGAAATCCGAATATATTCTCACGGACCGAGCGGGTAAACTTTGGCGGATTGCACTTCAACTCCTTCAGGACCGGTGCCAGCGCCAGCTCCCACTCCATCTTGAACTCCGGATGCAACTCACCTTCCTTCACCTTATGCTCCCTAATGGCATACAATCCATGCGGAGCCGCCTTGACGTCCAGTTCGTGCAACGCCTCCAGCAACTTCTCCAGTTGTTCTATTATTAGCTTCATACTTTACCCATCTCAAGGCCCGCTATCAATTGACCGCGCGCCTTCCAAACCATCTCCCCATCCATCCGCTTCCGCGTCTTCTCATCCAGCTCCACCCACAGTTCATGCACCGCCGTCCCTTGCGACACATACTCCGTCCGGCGCTTCAATTCGCAAGCATACGTCCACAACGTCACCTTCGATCCCAATTCAGTCGAGGCGATCATCGCATCCAAACCTTCCACCGTCGCCACCACACCCTCGTCCTTAGCCAAGCCCGATAACGCCGCCCGCTTTAACTCCTGCGCCGCTTCCTTCTGCCTGCGCTCGAGGTGCTTCTTGTTTCGCCCATCCTTTGGCTTTTTCTCGCCACCAATCAAACCCGTTTCCGTCCGCATGGAATCTCGACGACCAACCAAGCCCACCCGAAACGACGTCGCAAAGAACGACGAAAACAACCGCGCAAACGGCACCACCTCTGACGGCTCCGGCCAGAATTCCCTCGGCAAAGAATTCAAGTTATGATTGATCCAGCCCACACAACTCTCCGCCACCGACATCCGCTCCACCTCCTCAGCCGACAACCTCGCCGGATTGGCACGCGCCTCATGGTTCAGCCACATCAGCAAGCCATAAGCCCGCTTCTGCCACCCCATGACTTTCTCCAATTCCTCGCGATTCATAAATCCCTCACTTCGTAATCGTCCTCGTTGTCGTCCTCGATCCAATTTTTCTTCCTTCAAAATTCCGAGGACGGACCTATCAAAGGCCCGCCCTCGTTGTCCCCGTTATTCCGTCTCGGCATCCTTGGCGTCACCCGCAGATTCACCCTTGGTGTCGTTCTTGCCACCCTTCAGCGGCACGAACCCCGGCACGCCCATCACGAACGTGTTCCCGTTACCCGTCGTCATGGACTGCAGCAGGCGCAGATTCTGCAGACCCGGGCTGTTCTCCAGCAGACGGGCCGCATTCGCCAGGTTTCGCAGCGCGGCACTCTCGCCCCGCGCTCGCTCCAGCGCCGCCAGCCCTTCCTGCTTCGCACGCACCACCTCGGCGAAGATCTTCTTCAGCTCACCGGGGAACATCACGTCCTTCACCTCTACAGACGTCACCTTCACCCCGATCTTCTCCGCCTCCGGCAGCACCGCCGCCAGCAGTTCGCGCCCCAGGTTCATGCGCTGCGTCAGCAGCGCTTCCACCGGTTGCGCCGCGATCAGCGTGCGCACCGCCAGTTGCACGATCGTGTAGATCTGCGTCTGCCAATCTTGCACCAGCTCGATTGCCTTCCGCGCATCCACGATCTGCCGCGTCACCGCCACGCTCACCTTCAGCCCCACGTTATCCGCCGTCAGGACTTCTTGCCCCGCGACGTTCAAGATCGCCTGCCGCGCATCCACCCGGATCACGCCATAGCCACGGCCCCAGAACACCTGACGTCCCGCCTCCAGCTCCCGCTCGAAGACCCCGTGCCGGTAAAGCAGCGTCGTCTCAAACTCGCTCACCGTGAACACATGCCGCCACACCCCGCTCGTTTGCGGCACCGTCACCCCCGTGTTCATCAGGTTCATAAAATCGTAGTTCATAATTTTTCTCTTCCTTGGATTACGGCCTCTCAGCCCCCTCCTTATTCCGTCCGTCAAATCGTCTTTAGTGGCGACTGCCGATGGATCACCCGTTTCCGGCGGGAGATAAACTTTCGCTCACCTCGCAGAGCCAGTCACCGGCTGCGCTTTCGCGCCGATCCACCGGCACTCGCCGGTTTAATGATGGGAGTTGAACCCAGCGGAGTGTTAGTCCGTTTCCATGCGAGCCGCCAATACGTGGAACACATTCAGCCATCGCCTCATGCGCCACAGGTCATCGACCCGCTATCCCCCTATTAACACCTTCCGTGCCAACCCTTTTTCCACGCCAATCACAAACACCCAATCCACTCAAAATCAGCCACTTAGAGCAGTTTCCCTCAATTTTCACACTTCATACCTAACAATTCATAATTGTATCCCATGGGCTAGTCTTATATCTTCTCCGCTATGGTCAATAGGGAGAACGTCCTCATCGGTATCGTCGGCAGCCACTTGGATTCCGGCTTTCATCAGGAGCGCTGGAACAAATGGCGCCCCACAGTTTCCCTCGCCAACCAAAAAGACCTGAAGTTCTCCCGGGTCGAACTCATCCACTCGCCCGAACATAAAGACATCGCCGGATGCGTGGCTGCCGATATCCGCCGCGTCTCCGAAGGCACGAGAGTTGATCTGTGTGAACAGGCGATTAACGACCCATGGGACCTCGAAGAAGTTTACGGTCATCTCCATGATTTCACGAAGAAGTATGGCTTCACGCCTGACTTGGAAGACTATTACATCCACATCACCACCGGCACCCACATCCAGCAGATCGCCCTGTTTCTCCTCACGGAATCCCGCCACTTCCCGGGACGGCTTATCCAGGCCTCCCCCAAAGACGCCCGCAAATCTCCGGAAGGCACCTATCGCATCATCGATCTCAACCTCTCGACCTACGACAAACTCGCCTCCCGCTTTGCCAGTGAAGTAAAAGAAGCGCACACCTTTCTGAAATCCGGCATCGAGACCAAAAACCGCCGCTTCAACGCCCTCATCGAACAGATCGAGCACGTCGCCATCGCCTCGCGCGATCCCATTCTCCTCATGGGTCCCACCGGTGCTGGTAAATCCCAACTGGCCAAGCGCATCTATGAATTGAAGAAGTTCCGTCACAAGTTGAGCGGCACCTTCGTAGAAATGAACTGCGCCACCCTGCGCGGAGATTCCGCCATGAGCACTCTCTTCGGCCATGTGAAAGGCTCCTTCACCGGCGCCCTGAAAGATCGCCCCGGCCTCCTGCGCTCTGCCGATGGCGGCCTCCTCTTCCTCGATGAGATCGGCGAACTCGGCTCCGACGAACAAGCTATGCTCCTCCGCGCCCTCGAAGAAAAACGCTTCACCCCCTTCGGCGCCGATAAAGAAGTCACCAGCGATTTCCAGCTCATCGCCGGGACGAACCGCGATCTCGCCGTTCGCGTCCGCGAAGGCACCTTCCGGGATGACCTCCTCGCCCGTATCAATCTTTGGACCTATCAACTCCCCGGCCTCCGCGAACGCCGCGAGGACATCGAGCCGAACCTCGACTACGAACTCGACCGCTACGCCACCAAGAACAGCCGCCGTGTGACCATGAGCAAGGAAGTCCGCGAACGCTTCCTGGAATTCGCCCGCTCCAGTGAAGCCACCTGGTCCGGCAACTTCCGCGACCTGAACGCCAGCGTCACCCGCATGTCCACCCTCGCCATCGGCGGCCGCATCGGCACAGACGTCCTTGAAGCCGAACTCCACCGCCTCCGCCGCGCTTGGAAAACTCCTTCCGCAGCCGATGACAACACCAGCGCCCTCGCCTCCATCCTCACTGAAAAAGAAATCGCCGAGGTCGACTCGTTCGACCGTGTCCAACTCAACTACGTCATCCAAGTCTGCCAAAAATCCCACACCCTCAGCGAAGCCGGCCGCCAACTCTTCGACGTCACCCGCACCCAACGCAAAATCACCAACGACGCCGACCGCCTGCGCAAATACCTAGCCCGCTTCAACCTCGACTGGGAGAAAGTAAAACGCCCTTAAACTGTAGCCGCCGACGTTAGTCGGCGCTAACCACCAAAACTCACCCCACCAAAGAAAAAGACCCGGCAAACTATGCCGAGCCTCTCTGTCTTAAATATCTGCGTCAATCTGCGCCCATCTGCGGTTAACCCCATCCCCCTACTTCCCGCAAAACCGCAGAAACTCCCCACCAAACAGCGACTTCACATCACGCGCCATCTCCTCCTCGGTGACCACCCAACCGGTCTCTGCGAGGTCTGCATACTTGTCCGTCAGCACCTTGGCGATGATCTTCCGCGAGTGTTCCCACTTGTAGATGATCTGGTCCAGCACGCGGGCATCTGAATGCTGCGGCGTGATGCTCATGCCCACCAGCTCCAGGCGCATGCGCGTCATTTCCTCGATGAGGAACGGCACATTCGTGAACCACCAGCAGCCGAAGACATGCAGATTGCGGAACTTCCGCGCCATCACACACACCTCGTGCTGGTTCTCACGCGAGAGCACCGTGGCCAAAAACTTGTTATCCGGATGCGTCGCAAACAGCTTCTCGTAGGAAGCCATGTTCGCCTTCGCCATCCCGTCACCCGCCAAATGCAATTGCGGATTCACTGCGCGCTTAACGCCCGGCATCACCGCGAACGGCAGATTGAACTCACGGCAATGCGGCAGCACCGCCTTCTCGATCAAAGTCGCGCACGGTCCGTCATCCGGATACTTGAAATCCGGCGGCAACGACACCATCACGTATTGAGCGTCGATGCGCTTGCTCCAATCCGCCAGGAAACGGCGCACCCCCGCGATGGTTGTCTCATTCAGATTCCCGCTGTCCACGTAACCCCACTCGATAAGATTCTCATGCGAATCATGCCAGGAGAGCAGCAATGGATCGATCCGCAGCGCTGCGGTGAAACGCGGATCACGTTGAAAACCTTTTTCCCACACCGGCCGCTCCGTCACGTCGAACGGCGAGTTCGTCATGCAGATGCGGTTCACCTTCGCCAGCTCCATCGTCTTCGTGATGTAATCCGCCGGCTTCTGCTCGGAGAACCATTTACGGATGCTCGCCAGATCCCGCTTCTTCACATCGAGGCCCAGGCGGTTCAACGTCGTCAAAACCCCACGGCAGGATTCTGAAAGCGGCGTGTGCTGGATGAAAAGTGCCTCCCAGATGTGCTCCGCCTGCTGCGTTTTCGAGAGCTTCCAGAACTTCTCATACGGCATGTCGAAGTAACGGAACGCCTCGGCTACGAGATAATGGTACACCAGCAGTTCATCAATGCCCCACAGCAGCAGATCACCAAATGCCACATCATAAAGATGCGTATGGATGTCATACACGGGCGTGGTTTGAACTAACTTCTCAACCTTGGCCGCCAATTCGGCACGATTTTGGGATGTCAGATTAACACTCATCAATTTGGTGCGACATTACCGGACCATCCTGTTCGGAGCGATAAGAATTTTGGCCCTGTTAGCAAGGCTTGGAACCAGCTTAAGCAAAGCTTACCCGTCTTATACATCCTTCGTCTGCGCCGGCGGCGTGGGCGATTGCTTCACCTTGGGCAGGTAAGGCTGGCGGAAAACGACGTCGAAATCATACACCCCTTTAAAATCTTCCCGGCTGTCGTTCTCCGTTTTACCGAGCAAACCTTCGCTGACCATGTTGAACACGATCTCACCGAAATCATCCGTGCGCTTCACGCCCCAGGACTCAAAAACCATGAACGTCATGGGACCATACCGCTGGACGGCGAAATCCTTGATCCCGTTCAGCAACTGTTGCCCGGAAACATGATGACTCGGGTCGGTGCTCGGCCCTTCGCGATGCCGCACTTTCTCCGCCCGCCCCAAGGATTTCTGGGTGAAGTCCAGCGCCTCGCGCAAAAAGTCATACGCATCGGCATCATAGCGCGTATCCTTTGTCAGGATCAGTTCCACGCCTTCTTCAAAGCTGCGCTGTTGCATAGCTGCTATTTCGCTGTCTGCACGGCCGGCGCTGGCTTGGGTTCTGCCAGTCGCCATGTTTTCACCACCCACCCCAGCAGGAGCAACCCCGCTGTGATGACCACGATCCACTTCTGCTGTCGGGTCAAGCCAAACACAGTTCCGCTTCTTAAGTCAAATGGCTATACAGCCACAATATTGACCAGCTTCTTGGGCACGACGACAACTTTCTTGATCGCCTTGCCGTCGATGAACGCCTGCACCTTCTCGGACGCCTTGGCCGCTGCCTCGATCGTGGCGTTATCCGCCTCTCTCGGCACCTTGATCACATCGCGCAACTTGCCGTTCACCTGCACGGGAATCTCAATCTCGTCTTCGATCAGCAAAGCCGGATCAAACTTCGGCCAAGGTGCATACGTCAACGACGGTGCCACGTGCCCAAACGTTGAATGCAAGCGGCTCCACAATTCCTCGGTCAAGTGCGGTGCGAACGGCGCGAGCAATTGCAGGAACGTCTTCATCACCGAGAACGGCTTCGTCTGCCAGGTGCTCGCTTCATTGCTGAACACCATCATCGCCGAGATGGCCGTGTTGAAACGCATGCCTTCGAGGTCTTCCGTGACCTTCTTGATGCACGTATGCAAGACCTTCAACTGTTCCTTCGTCGGCTCCGCTTCCAAGATGCCGCCATCCAGGATGATCAAGTCCAGCAATTCACCCCGCGTCTCCGGTGTAGCTACTGCCTCAGCCTGTTCATAAGCCGTCTCCGAACCGTCATCCACGAACATGCGCCACACGCGACCGAGGAAGCGATACACGCCTTCCACACCACGCGTATTCCACGGCTTACTCTCCTGCAACGGCCCCATGAACATCTCATAGAGACGGAACGCATCCGCGCCATACTCGCCGATCACGTCATCCGGATTCACCACGTTGCCCCGACTCTTGGACATCTTCTGCCCATCCTCACCCATGATGAGCCCCTGATTCACGAGCTTATAGAACGGCTCCGCCGTCGTCACGTGCCCGAGATCAAACAGCACCTTGTGCCAGAAGCGCGCATAGAGCAGATGCAACACCGCATGCTCCGTACCGCCAACGTAAAGATCCACACCAGGCTTCACCTCACCTTGGAACTTGCCCGTGCCCATCCAGTAGGACTCCGCATCAGGGCCAGCGAACGCGCCGCCATTCTGCGCATCGGCATACCGCAAATAATACCAGCAGGAGCCACCCCACTGCGGCATCGTGTTCGTCTCGCGGATGGAACCATCCGGCAGATTCACCCAATCCTTCGCGCGCGCCAACGGAGGCTGGCCATCGGAGGTCGGCTTGTATTCCTCCAACTGCGGCGGACGCAATGGCAGCAAGCTCTCCGGCAAAGCCTCGTGATACAGATTCCCGCTCGCATCCTTTTTCCAGATGATCGGGAATGGCTCCCCCCAATACCGCTGACGGCTGAACAACCAGTCGCGCAACTTGTAATTGATGGTCTTCTTGCCGAGCCCTTTCGAATCCAGCCATTCAGAAATCTTACGCTTTGCTTCCTTCGTGGACAGACCATCCAGGGAGATATCGGCACTCGTTGAATTGACCGCCGTGCCTTCATCCAAGAATCCGCGCCAGTCGGTCTTGGCATCCGGCGGCTGCACCACTTGCACGATCGGCAAGTTGAACTTCTTCGCGAATTCAAAATCCCGCTCATCATGTGCCGGCACCGCCATGATCGCGCCTGTGCCATACGTCGAGAGCACATAGTCCGCGATCCAGATGGGAATCTTTTCCCCAGTCACCGGATTGATGGCATTGGCGCCTGTCCACACGCCCGTCTTGTCCTTCGCCAATTCCGTCCGCTCCAAATCACTCTTCGTCGTCGCAAAGCACTGATACTCCTTCACCGCGTCCGCTTGCGCCGCAGTCGTGATCTCTCCCACCAGCTTATGCTCCGGCGAGAGCACCATATAGGTCGCGCCGAACAACGTATCTGGCCGTGTCGTGAACACACGCACCTTCGCCGCATGTCCGTCCACCTGGAAATCCACTTCCGCTCCTTCACTGCGGCCGATCCAGTTCCGCTGCATCTCTTTCAGCGAATCCGTCCAGTCGATCGTGTCCAAGTCATTCAGCAACTTCTCCGCATACGCCGTGATGCGCAGCATCCATTGGCGCATCGGCTTGCGGATGACCGGGAAGCCGCCCACCTCGGACTTGCCATCCACCACTTCTTCATTCGCTAAGACCGTGCCGAGTTCCGGACACCAGTTCACCGGCGCTTCACTCACGAACGCCAAACGCTTGTTATCCCGATACGCGCGCTTCTGTTCTTCGGTGGCGCAATCCGCAGGACACTTCAGCGTGTCGATAGACTCCGCCTTGTTCATCTCGGGGTTGAGCCAGGAATTGTAGAGCTGGAGAAAAATCCACTGCGTCCATTGGAAATACTTCGGATCTGTCGTGTCCACTTCACGCGTCCAGTCATAGCTGAAGCCAAGCGATTTGATCTGCCGTTTAAAGTTGGCGATGTTCTCTTCCGTCGTCTTGCGCGGATGCTGGCCCGTCTTGATGGCGTATTGCTCCGCCGGCAGACCGAATGCATCCCACCCCATCGGGTGCAACACATTCAATCCCTGCGAACGGCGATAACGCGCCAAGATATCCGTGGCCGTATAACCCTCCGGATGCCCCACGTGCAGACCGGCCCCTGACGGATACGGAAACATGTCGAGGATATAGAACTTCGGCGGCAGGACCTCGCGGTCGGCCACCTTACCGGATAGCCCATGGCGCAGCCCAAATGGATGCCTGACCGGCACGGTCTCGCCCGGGTTCCACGCACGGAACGTCTGCTCGGCGTCCCACTTCTGCTGCCACTTCGGTTCGATCAGATCGAACGGATACTGTTTGCGACCACTCGACATAGGCCGCAGATATTGCGAAAACCCGTTTTCAGGAGCAATGGAAGATTTTGAGAATCTTGAAGGCTTACCGGGCAAAAGAAAACGGCGCGGAATAAAATTCCGCGCCGTTCTTGAAACTATCCAGGCTGAATTACTTCAGCGGCACCGTGGCGATCGTCTGCAGGATACGGCTGGCGATCTGGTACGGATCACCCTGCGAGTTCGGACGGCGGTCTTCCAAGTAACCCTTGTAGCCGTTGTTCACGAAGCTGTGCGGCACACGGATGGACGCACCGCGGTTCGCGACGCCGTAGTTAAACTTGTCGATGGACTGCGTCTCATGCAGACCGGTCAGGCGCAGATGGTTGTCCGGGCCGTAGACGGCGATGTGCTCGTTCTTATACTTGTCGAAGGCCGCCATGAGGGTTTCGAAGTATTCCTTGCCGCCCACTTCGCGCATGTGCGTGGTGGAGAAGTTGGAGTGCATGCCGGAACCGTTCCAATCCACGTCTTTGCCCAGCGGTTTGCAATGGAAGTTCACATCCACACCGTACTGTTCGCACAGGCGGATCAGGAGGTAGCGGGCGACCCACATCTGGTCGGCAGCGCTCTTGGAGCCCTTGCCGAACACCTGGAATTCCCACTGGCCCTTCGCCACTTCGGCGTTGATGCCTTCGTGGTTGATGCCGGCGTCCAAGCACAGGTCGAGATGTTCTTCGACGATCTTGCGGGCGATGTCGCCCACATTCTTGTAGCCCACGCCGGTGTAGTACTCACCCTGCGGCGGCGGGAAACCACCACCAGCCGGGAAGCCCAGCGGCACACCGTCTTGATAGAGGAAATATTCCTGTTCGAAACCGAACCAGGCACCCGGGTCATCCAGAATCGTCGCACGGCCGTTGGAGGCGTGCGGCGTCTTGCCGTCCGGTTGCATAACTTCGCACATGACGAGCACGCCATTCTTGCGCGCCGTGTCAGGGTAGACTGCCACGGGCTTGAGCATACAGTCAGAGCTGCGGCCTTCGGCTTGGCGGGTCGAGCTGCCGTCGAAACCCCACATCGGCAGTTCTTCCAGCTTCGGGAAGCTGCTGAACTCCTTGATTTGGGTCTTGCTGCGGAGATTAGGGACGGGCGTATAGCCGTCGAGCCATATATATTCCAACTTATATTTCGCCATGTGTATTGGATGTATTGTGTTTAACTTCAGTCCGGTTTGACTGCGCAAAATGCTACAGTGTGTCCAGTGATTGTAAGTCTGAGCAGCTAAGATGCCACTTGGCAAGCTCTGCTAATGACCTACCCCTCAAAATCATTGCAAACCGCTCTGCGACAGACAGAAACACCTCTTTTCCTAAAATCTATCCACTTCATGCAACGATTGTTTTCTATGAATGCATTTAATCAATCTGGCTTTTTTTATCCACCCCCGCTTAAACTTAGCAAGTCACCTGAAATGAAGCTCTTAACAGCAAAAACTCCTTTGCCCGTCGCCGCTTTGAGTGCGATGCTGCCGCTGTTGTGGGCTAGGATTCGATTTGTCTCATGTTAAAAGTAAAGGATACCCTCAGAGCTACCGTCCGGTTGACCTTCGATGGCCGTGTCATCAAGAACTTCCACGGTCCTAATGCCCAAGAGCGTTTCGACAATGAGGCGAAAGTTCTTCGTTATCTGGAAGAGCGCGCTTGCCCCTTCGTTCCCAAGCTGCTGGAGGCCCGCCCGGAAAGCCTGACCATCGTCACCACCAATTGTGGCGTGAGGGTGGAGCACTTGGATGCTGCGCGCACCAAGGAGCTCTTCGGCGAGTTGGAAGCTTTCGGCGTGCGCCATGACGATCCCGATATGCGCAACGTCACCTACCGCCAGTCTGATGGCCGATTCTGTTTGATTGATTTTGAGTTCGCCACAATCCTCCCCGGCTCAAAATAACTGCGCCCTATTTGCATGAATCCTGTGAGCCGCGCCGCCGCCGTCCGCACCTTCAAATGGTCCGGCCGCACCGATGTTGGAAAAGTTCGCAAGAACAACGAAGACGCCTTTCTCGGCTTGCAGTTCGATGCCCGGGAGATCCATCGCCTCGGCAAATACGGTGAAGGCTCCAATGCCCATCATGATTTCGTCTTCGCCGTGAGTGATGGCATGGGCGGCGCCAAGTCTGGCGAATACGCCAGTCGAATCGCCGTGGAAAAGATCACCACCCTGCTCCCTCGTTCATTCCAGAACTCCGCCCTCGGCCTGGATGCCGGTTTTGCGGATATCCTTACCGAGCTGTTCACGCAAACCCATCGTTCCCTGAAATTCTTTGGCGAGAGCTACGACGAGTGCCGCGGCATGGAAACCACCCTTAGCCTTTGCTGGTTCGCGCCAGGCTGGATGTATTTCGGCCACGTCGGCGATAGCCGCATCTATTATCTGGCTGCGGGCAGCGATACCATCAAACAGCTAACCCATGATGACACGCATGTAGGCTGGCTGTTGCGCAATGGCAAGATCAACGAACGCGAGGCGCGCAATCACCCTCGCCGCAGCGTGCTGCAAAAGGCGCTGGGTGGCGGCAACCAGTTCGTGGACCCACAAGTGGGCGCTGTAGGCTGCGAACCCGGCGATGTTTTCCTCATCTGCTCCGATGGTCTCATCGATGGACTCTATGACCATCATCTCGTGGAATTGCTGCGGGCCACGGATGTGCAATCCGATGGCAAAGGCCCCGCTCAACTGCTGGTCGAAGAATCCCTGAAGAACAGCGGCAAAGACAACACGACCGCGCTGGTGATTCAGGTTTCCTGATTTTTCAGGCTTTCGCCCTCGATCACACTAACTCTCTGTATTTTACAGATAGTGCATACTTGCGGCTTTTCTTCGCCGGATCAGTCACCAGCAGAAAGCCACTTTCAACCCAATCCTTTAACAAAACACGAGCCATGCGTTGGGAAAGCGAAAACAGCTTCTCCACCTCCCCGCTCGTGATGCTGTCACTCTTACGGAACAGTGTCAGCATCTTGCGTTGGCGTGGGTCGAGTTGACGTAATAACGGAGAGATATCGCTCGCCCCTTCCATTGAGGCAGCTTGCGCCCGGCCTCGCACCCGTTCGAAACTTTCCGCCACACCTTCACAAAAGTATTCCACCCATCGGCTGATATCCGCCTCTGCCCGTCCCAAATAGTAGTTATGCGAAGGACCGACTGTCAGTGCTTTGTAGTAGGCCCCCAGATCGCGGGCATAATATTCCTCCAGCGAATAAATCCCCTTCAGGTCATAATTGCCGAGGTGCAAAATCAACGTGGTAAGCAGCCGGGCTGTCCGGCCATTCCCGTCGTAGTATGGATGGATGGTGGCATACTGGTAATGCGCCACTCCTGCCCGGATAGCACATGGCAACCCTTCACGCTCGGTGCTTTTGATCCACGCGACCATCTCTTTCATCAATTGCGGAACATCCTTCGCCTCCGGCGGCATATAGACGATGTCCCGGCTCCGTCCATCCCGAATGACATTCTGACCATCTCGATAGGGCGTAGGCTTGGCCTTCTTGCCACCGCCTGCCATCACCAGTCCATGAAGGGTTTGAATGTTCTTTTCCGCGACCGCCCCACCCGTTGCAGCCAGCCGCTCAACTTCCGCCAGCGCGGCATAATAACCCAGGACTTCCTTTTCATCCCGCTCTCGCCCCGGAAAGTGCCCCTTCTTTTCGATCACCTCAGCAACCTGCTCTTGCGTGAGCCGGTTTCCCTCGATCATGGTCGAATAATGGGTAGTGTAGAGCCGTGCGGTTTCCCTCAAACTGGCCAATACACCAGGCGTTATGGGCAGATGCTGGATGGCTTCCTTCGCTGCCTCGATACGGATCAGCGCCCTCGCCGTCCGCACCGTGATCTGAAATTTTGGAGTGAAGGACATGATTAACGGCAATTTAACGGCCTTCGCATTGCCGTTAAATTGCCGTTAAATTGCCGTTAATTCAATCACCAAAAAACAATAAGGGGCACCCTTGCGGGTGCCCCTTTTGAAGAGCTGCGTTACGCACCAAGTTCGGCTCACGGGCCGCCCTTATTGGCGCGCAGGCGCAAATTAACCGTGGTAGCCTTCCTCGCCGTGTTCGGCCAGGTCCAGACCTTGGCTTTCCACTTCTTCGGAGACACGCAGACCGATAGTCGCCTTCACGATGAACGCGATGATCGCCGTGGCAACCACGCTCCAGACGATCGTGATGAGCACCGCGTAGATCTGGTTCATCACGAGACCGTCCTTCAGGCCGGCCACCACTGCGTTGGCCTTCTCGTCAGCGAACACACCAGTCAGGATCGCACCCATCGTGCCACCCACACCGTGTACGCCGAAGGTATCCAAGGCGTCGTCGCAACCGATCATCTTCTTCAGGTAAGTCACCGCGAGGAACGGGACGATGCCCGCCAGCACACCGATGATCACCGAGGAGGTGGCCGTCACGAAGCCGGCACCCGGAGTGATGACTACCAGACCCGCCACGATACCGGAACAGAAGCCCAGCACGCTCGGCTTGCCCTTAAGAGCCCATTCCATCACCGCCCAGACGAAACCGGCGACAGCCGCAGCCAAGGTCGTCGTCATGAACGCGTTGGACGCGATGCCGTCAGCGCCTAGCGCGGAACCAGCATTGAATCCGTACCAGCCCACATACAGCATGCCCGTGCCTACCATGCACATCACCATGGAGTGTGGCGGCATCGGTTCCTTGCCGTAGCCCTTGCGCTTGCCAAGGATGATGCAGAGGATGAGAGCAGACCAGCCAGAGGTCATGTGCACCACCGTACCGCCGGCGAAGTCGATCGCCTTGATGGTCGCATTCGGGTTCAACGTACCGCACATCAAACCGGTCGTGGACCAGACCATGTGGGCGAACGGGAAGTAAACCAGGAACATCCAGAGCGCCACGAAGAGCAGCACCGCGGAGAACTTCATACGCTCAGCGATCGCACCCACGATCAGCGCCGGGGTGATGATCGCGAAGGTGAGCTGGAACATGGCCCACATGGCGTCGCTGATCCAGTGATAGCCAGCGCCGACATTGTAGGGGCTCACGCCGTCCAGGAACTTGTTGTCCAGGCTGCCGACGATGCCTTTCACCAGTTCATCACCGGAACCAAAAGCGAGGCTGTAACCGCAAGCCCACCAGAGGATGGTCACCAAACCGGTGATACCCATGCACTGTGCGAGCACAGAGAGCACGTTCTTCTTGCGGACGAGACCGCCGTAGAAGAGCGCCAGACCAGGGAGCGTCATGAAGAGCACAAGCGCCGTGGAGGTCATCTGCCATGCGTTGTGGCCGGGACCAGGGCCGGCAACCTTCGAGACGATGCCGTTGGTGTTGCCAGCCGTGGCACGGGCACCGTTGTTCATATAAGCTTCGATGTCCGCCACGCGTTCTTCCAAGGAGGGATCCTTGGAAGCCGCCGGGGCAGCAGCTGCGGCAGCAGCCGGTGCTGCATTGGTGGCAGCATCTTGGGCTTGGATTGTTCCGGCCAAACAGAGCCCGGTCAGGGCAATCAGACTGAGTATACGTTTCATTATGATGATTTCTCCTGTTATTGTTTAAACTGCCTTGTCACCGCGCTCGTCCGTGCGGATGCGGATAGCCTCTTCCACCGGCGAAACGAACACCTTGCCGTCACCGATCTTGCCCGTCTTGGCGGCCTTCACGATGGCTGCCACGGCGGCCTCGACCCGTTCATCGGGCAACACCACTTCGAGTTTTACTTTGGGCAGGAAGTCCACCGTGTATTCGCTACCACGATAGATTTCCGTGTGACCCTTCTGACGGCCAAAGCCTTTGACTTCGGTCACCGTCATACCCTCGACACCCTGCTCACTCAGGGCATCCTTCACTTCTTCCAACTTGAATGGTTTAATGATCGCTTCGATTTTCTTCATAATTGCCTTAACGAACTGGTTAACTCTGTTGATTCACTTTCTGCACCGGCTACAGGCCGGATACAGTCACCCAACCCCGTCCCTACCTGCGGAAATTTGTCCCTTGCGCGTCTCGCAAAAAACTTCTGCCCGCTTGACATCCAACCGAGCACGCAGCACTAAGCACCCGTGATGCCAACGTGAAAAAATATTTACAAATCATCCATAAACTCCTGATTTCAAGGGTTTTGCGTCCCACATCAAAACCAACCATCACTTCCTCCCATGCACACAATCAACCAGTGTGTTTCTTTTTATCCACATCGCACACAACCATTCATTGATTTGTGGCAAGCCATGAATCGTGCTCATTAAACACGTGGAGCTTGTCCAGTTGCGCGTCTGTTGACAGCATGAGTTCCAGCCATGCTAGCCGCCATCGACCACCCCAGCCTGCTTCTCATTGCAGCCCTGTCCGTGGTCGGCCTGATCCTTCTGGTCACTTACCTGCGTGTTCATGCTTTTCTGGCGCTGGTCCTCGCCTCGCTTTTCGTGGGCATCGCCAGTGGCATGGATCTGTCCACCATTGGGAAGGCCATTGAGACTGGTGTCGGCAATGTTTTGGGTTCCATCGCGTTGGTCATCGGCTTGGGCACCGTTTTGGGCCGCTTATTGGCCGAATCCGGCGGAGCCAAAGTGCTCGCAGATAAGATTCTGAAAACGGCTGGTGGCCACAAACTCACGTGGGCTTTGGCAGCCTTGTCGTTTCTGGTCGGACTGCCGGTTTTCTTTGGTGTAGGCGTGATGCTGATGGTACCGATCGTCTTCGCCTTGGCCGGACGCCAATCCACTCCTTGGCTCGTGCTGGTGCTTCCCACCATCGCCGGTTTGACCGTCGCTCATGGTTTGGTTCCGCCGCATCCGGGTCCAATGGCCGCTATCGGATTGCTGAAAGCGGATGTAGGGAAAACCATTGGCTGGTCAATTTTGCTCAGCATCCCTTTGCTCATTTTGGCGGGGCCCTTATTCACTCACTTTGTCAAAAAGCGCCTGGTGGTAGCCACTCCCGACCTTCCGGCGGCTGCCAATCCCGCTGTATCTACAGCGCCCCGGCCATCGGCTTCGCTCGGGCTGACTTTGATGGTCATACTTTTGCCGGTGGGGCTGATGCTCTTGGGGAGCCTCGCGATCATTGTGCTGACGGAAGGCACTTTGCTTCGCAAGAGCCTCCATCTCCTTGGCCATCCCATCGTGGCCATGCTGGCTGGAGTTGTCGTATCTATGATTGCGCTCAGCCGCCAGTGCCGCTTCACCCGCGCGGACCTGCTCAAGTTCAGCGAAGACTGCTTGGGCCCCATTGCTGCGATTCTGCTCGTTGTCGGTGCGGGTGGTGGCTTCAGCCGCGTGCTCGTTGAGAGCGGCGTTGGTGAAGCCATCAAGAGCATGGCGGCCGATTGGAAACTTCACCCGCTCATCTTCGGCTGGCTTATCGCCGCGCTCATCCGCATTGCCGTCGGTTCCGCCACTGTAGCGATCACTGCTGCCGCAGGTTTGCTCGCTCCGATCGTCGCCGCTGATCCCAGCATCAACCGCGAACTCCTCATCCTCTCCCTCGGTTGCGGCTCGTTGATTCTCTCTCATGTGAACGATGGCGGTTTCTGGTTTGTGAAAGAATGTTTCAAGCTTAGTGTCAGCGAGACGTTGCGCACCTGGACCGTCATGGAAACCATCATCTCCATCGCGGGCCTTGGTCTGGTGCTGCTTCTCAATGCTTTGATCTAAATATGTTTATCTTCGATGCCCATCTCGACCTCAGCATGAACGCGCTGGAATGGAACCGCGATTACACGCGCCCCATCTCCGAGATCCGCGAACGCGAAAAAGGCCTCACCGATAAACCCGATCGGGGTCTCGGGACCGTGTGCTTTCCCGAATTGCGCAAAGGCAACGTCGGCCTCGTCGTTGCCACGCAGATCGCCCGTTACGCCAAGCCCACGCATCCCTTGGGCGGTTGGCGCTCTCCCGAACAAGCCTGGGCGCAAACGCAAGGCCAACTCGCGTGGTATCGCGCCATGGAAGACCAAGGCGAGATGGTTCCCATCACCAATCTCGATGCGATGGAGAAGCACCTCGCGCTGTGGAACGACGACACCATCGAGAACACCAAAAAGCCCATCGGCTACATTCTCTCCCTCGAAGGTGCCGACTCCATGGTGAAGTTGAGCTATCTGGAAAAATCCTACGCCCAAGGTCTTCGCGCCCTTGGCCCGGCTCACTACGGCCCCGGCACCTATGCCCACGGCACCGATGACACGGGCGGCCTCGGTCAAAAAGGTCGTGAGCTGCTGCAAGAGATGATGCGCCTCAAACTCATCCTCGACGCCACGCATCTCTGCGATGAGAGCTTCTGGGAAGCCATGGATCTCTGGACCGGTCCCGTCTGGGCAAGCCACCAGAATTGCCGCGCCTTGGTGAATCACAACCGCCAGTTCACCGATGAACAGATCAAGGAACTCATCAAACGCGGCGCCGTCCTAGGCGGCCCCTTGGACGCCTGGATGATGGTCCCCGGCTGGATCCGTCAAAAGACCACCCCGCAGTCCTCCGGCGTCTGCCTGAAACACATGGTCGATCACCTCGACCACATCTGCCAGCTCGCAGGCAACGTGAATCACATCGGCATCGGCACCGATCTCGACGGCGGCTTCGGCAAGGAGCAATCCCCCGGCGACCTTGACACCATAGCTGACCTGCAGAAAGTGCCCGATCTTTTCCGTGCGCGGGGATACTCTGAAGAGGATATCGCGAAGGTCATGCACGGGAATTTCCTGAGCTTCATCAGGAAAGCTTGGGGTCCAGCCGTTTGAGGCGTGAACTGACACCGCCGAATTACTTGCCTTCCAAGGAATTATAAGCGAATAGGGAGCAAAACATCAGAGCAATAATAGCAATTTTAAGCTATATTATAGCAAAAAATGTTGCATTATGGTTACAGCTTGGTAACGTTCGCTGCATAAGCAGTCGCGGGAGGGGAGGCACCTTCTGCATCTGGCTTTGCAAGCATGCTGAACAGGTTGACTGACAACGCAGTCGTTTTGCACGGGGGTAACACCTCATCTCTCTTCTCCCCCTCAGATCCGGCCACGATACGCCTTCCTCGGGACCTGGTATTTGACGACAAATCGGCCAACAAATCCGTTTCCTCATCAAGCAAAGGGCGGACAGGATCTTCCGCTAAATCGGAAAGTAAACTTCTTCCTCTGGATTTCTACGCGCTGGAGAGCAGTGCTGGAATCATCGTGGCGGACCGGAGCCCGACGGGCAATCCCCGCTACGTCTGCCAATGTGGCCTCTGCGCCGCGGCGGAACACATGCCCGGCTGTCGCCATTGCGGGGCAGTCGAATTTGGAGTTTTCCGCATCTGCGGCGACCAGCATGGCATCTTCTGCAAAAATTGTTCTGCGGGAGTTTCCCGATGGGACTGCCGTTCCTGTAAGGGCAGCAATCCTTTTGATAAGACGATCAGGTTGCTGGTTAAAAGCGGAGGCCAT
Source organism: Chitinophaga pinensis (assembly GCA_943367715.1). Classification (GTDB taxonomy): domain Bacteria; phylum Verrucomicrobiota; class Verrucomicrobiia; order Limisphaerales; family JAEYXS01; genus JAEYXS01. The sequence goes on from CALRJY020000012.1 coordinate 99,274, forward strand.
AAGCCCAAGCCACAACCCGTCCAAGAGCCTACAGATTCCGGCTCACCAGTTTGGAACTCTCTCGCGGTGATGTTTCTGGTGGCTGTGGTGGTATATCATCTGATGGTTCAAGATTGATCGGGAACGGAAACCCTCCCTCAGAGCTTTCGTTTGGATTTGCCCGTCTGGTGAAGCGTTTTTCTCATTGCCTCCGTCCCGATTCTCGCAAATCGTCTCCCCATGACCACTTTGAAGTCTTTGAAACTGTCGTCTTTGGTTTCGACCTTGGCTGTCGCCATCGGTTCGCTTTTTTGCATCTCCACCGCCCAGGCCGGTTTGGATGAGATGACCATAGCCGCCAACAACTGGCTCGCCTCCCTCACTCCTGAGCAAAAGGCCAAGGCCATGTATGAGCTCAAGCATGAGGAACGCCTGAACTGGCATTTCATCCCGAAGGATCGCAAAGGTCTTCCGCTCAAGGAAATGACCCAGGCCCAGCGTCACCTCGCTCACGCCCTGTTCGCCTCCGGCATGAGCCAGCGCGGCCAGGCCCAAGCGCTCTCCATCATGAGCCTGGAACAGATTCTCCACGACATGGAGAACAAGAGTCCCAAGCGCGATCCCGAGATGTATCACTTCACCATCTTCGGCACTCCCGCTGCCGATAAAGTCTGGGGCTGGCGCGTGGAAGGCCATCATTTCTCCCAGAACTTCACCGTGGGCATGGACAAGGAAGCCTCCGGCACTCCCTCCTTCATGGGCACCAATCCCGGTGAAGTCCGCGAAGGCCAGCGCAAAGGCATCCGTGTGATGGGCGTGGAGGAAGATCTCGGCCGTAAACTCATCACCTCACTGAACGACACGCTCCGCAAGCAGGCCATCTTCACCGATGTGGCCCTCAAAGACATCGTCACCATGGCGGACAAGAAAGTGAAGCCGCTCGATGCCGTGGGCGTACGCTACGAACAACTCAGCAAGGATCAGCAGGCTGACCTCATCAAGCTCATCAAACTCTACGTGGAACGTGTCCGCCCCGAGATCGCCGCTCAAGAGATGGCCCAGATCGAAAAGGCTGGTCTGAACGGCATCCTCTTCGCCTGGGCGGGCAGCCTGAAGCGTGATGAAGGCCACTACTACCGCATCCAAGGCTCCACGTTCCTGCTGGAATACGACAACACGCAAAACAACGCCAACCATGTCCATGCCGTCTGGCGCGATTTCAACGGTGACTTCGGCGAAGACATCCTGAGCAAGCACTACGCTCAAGAGCACAAGAAGTAGGCAAGCCAGGTTTCCAGCGTTTTTATTCATACGGGCAGATGCGAAAGCATCTGCCCTTTTACTTTCCCAATTATTCCTTGCTTGAAGGAAAACTGAACTTAACCGGAAGAGCCACCGCTTTCCCCAATCGTGACAGATATTCCCTGCGTGTAATCTCCACCGCTCCAAAAGCCGCCGTGGTGGGCGTCACCATCTGGATGTCCAGCAACGTGAAACCACTTTGCTTCAAGGCCTCCACCAGATGCACCAGTGCCACCTTGGAAGCATTGCTCGCCTTGAAAAACATCGACTCCGCCGCGAACAATCCTCCGATGGCCACCCCGTAGATGCCGCCCGCCAGCTTGCCCTCCTCCCAGCATTCCACACTGTGCGCGTGGCCCGCCTGGTGCAGTGCTGTGTAAGCCTGAATCATCTCGGGCGCGATCCAGTTGCCTTTTTTCCGTGCCGTGGCGCAACCTTCAATGACCTCACGAAACGCCTGGTTGGCCGTCACCTTAAATTTCTTTTGCCGCAATACGCGCTGCAAACTTTCCGGGACACGGAATCTCTCAAATTCAAAAATACCCCTTTTCACCGGCGACCACCATGAGACCGGATTCACGCTCCAAGGAAATATTCCTGCACTGTAAGCCTCTTTCAGACGCTCAACCGTCAGCTCTCCTCCCACCGCGACCAGGCCGGGAGCACCGAAATCGACATAAGCGTGAGCCAGCGACGGAAATCTCACCTCCGGCTTGAGCACCCATGGCAAGACCTGCTGGCGGTCGAAGAGTTTTATCTCCAGCAGATTGGCATCGGCCTCAGCCGGAGTGCGCAGCGAATTGATGAACAGCAATTGCAGGTTGCTCATCATCTGCAGGGGCAGGAAGTAGTCCAGGTTCTCCGGCGTCAGCTTGAGCGCGCGCTCCTGTTGATTATTCGGACTGCCCAGCTTGATCCAGCTGCCCACACGGATGTCGCCGCAGACCTGCAAGAGCCACTCGACTTCGCCGGGAGTGAGCTTCAGCAGCCATGCCCGGCTGACATGTTCGAAATGCCGGCCATCCGCGAACATCTCTTTGATCGCTTTTTGCCCGCTGCGTTTAGCTTCGGCGAGTGACTCTTTGAGAAACTCCTCATCGGCACCCAGTTCCTTCGGGTCCGAAAAACGGCTGAGCTGCGAATAGCCTTCCGGCACCATGGGATACAGCGCCAGCAGGCGCTGGAACGCCTCGTATTCCCGGACGCCGATCTGGAAAACCACTTCGTCCGCGTTGCGTTGCAATAATTTCACGAGGCCGGCTCCAAGGTCGCTTGCAAGCTGTACTTGTGCAGTTCATGCACGTAGTGCTCCGCCTTCTCCATGCTTTCCCGCACCAGCACGCTCTTGCCTTTGTTATGCACTTCCAGCATGTGAAACTCCGCCTTCTTCTTGTCCCAGCCGAAGACGGTCTGGAAAACATGAGTCACGTAATCCGTAAGATTCACGGGATCATCCCAGCAGATGACGAAGTAGCCCTTATCGAGATCAAGCTCAGGCTTGGCTTCGACACTTTTCTCTACTTCAGGCTGTTTAACCGGGGCCTCAATGACTGCCATTCCCCGCCATATTAATGGCATTTCCACCGACTGTCGAGCAGACCGGCGGACAAATGACCTGTTGCGTCTTTTGTGAAAAAGCGCATTATCCGCTCCATAACCAACTCCTTGCGTGCCATGAAAACTTTATTGCGTCTCTCCCTCTCGTTGATCGCCATCATCGGCCTGCTCGCCGCCACTCCCGTATCAGCCCAGGTTGGCAGCCTGCCCGGCAAGGCGAAGACCGCGGCGGCGGGCATCTCCGTTTCTTTCGACGGCAGCAAATCCACCGTCATCTATGGTGGTCAAAAGGTGTTCGAGGGCCCGACCAAAGCCAAAGCCACGGCCGCGGTGAAGAATGTGAACGGCGTGCAATACGCCGCCGCCTTTGATGGCACGCGAGTCGTCTGGGAGAACGTCAAAGGTGCCAGCGCCAAGGTGAAGTAAGTTCCCCGATATCCCATCTTTCGCAAAGCCGATCCAAAAGATCGGCTCTTTTTTGCCATAGGAGATATTCAGCCCGGCGATTTCCTTAGTTCTGCTTGAACTAAAAGTTTTTTGGGCAAGACTCCCGCGCGTGGCCATCGCCAGCCATGCTTCTCGCGGATGCAAAGCGGTCTCCTTAAGGGTCGTTGCTGTACTGCTTTTGCTGGCCTCCTTCCGACTTATCGCCGCCTCGTCCCCTGCGCTGGACAAAGTCACGCTCCAACTCAAATGGAAGCACCAGTTCCAGTTCGCGGGCTATTACGCCGCCGTGGAACAAGGCTACTACGAAGAAGCGGGATTGCAGGTGGAGCTGAAAGAAGCGCAGCCAGGACATGATCCCGTGGAAGCAGTGTTAAAGGGTGAAGCCGAGTTCGGCGTGGGCACCTCGGAACTGATGCTGCTGCGCGCCAAAGGCAAACCGGTCGTGGTCCTCGCCGCCATCTACCAACACTCCCCACTGGTGCTCGTGGCCCGGCGAACCGACAAGATCAGCGACCTTCACGATCTCGTAGGCAACCCCATCATGATTGAACCGCAATCCGCCGAGCTCTTCGCCTATTTCAAAGCCGAAGGCGTGGACCCGCGCAATCTGAAGATCGAGCACCACACTTTTGAAGTGGAGGACATCATCAAAGGCAAGGTCGCTGCGATGTCCGCTTACAGCACGGATGAACCGTTCCTCATCGAGAAGGCGGGCATGGAGGCCATGACGTTCACTCCGCGTTCAGGGGGCATTGATTTCTATGGCGACAATCTGTTCACCACCGAAGCGCAGATCGCGCAGCATCCTGTGCGCGTCAAAGCCTTTCGGGCAGCCAGTCTGAAAGGCTGGGAATATGCCATGGCCCATCCGCGCGAGATCGTGGAACTGATCCTCAACAAATACGGTAATAGAAAGAGTCTGGAACATCTCACCTACGAAGCTGAACACACGCGGCAACTCATGCACACGGACTTGGTGGAAGTCGGCCACATGAATCCCGGACGCTGGCGGCACATCGCAGACACCTACGCCGAGTTTGGCATGATCCCCCGGGAGTTTGAATTTGCCAGCTTCATGTACGAGCCGAATCCGCAACCGAACCTGCGCTGGGTCTATTGGGTCATCGGCGGCGCGATCGCGGTCACCTTGACGGCCCTTGGCTGGATGCTTCCCCTTTATCGCCTGAACCGCAGCCTGCGTCATGAGATCACTGAGCGTCGGAAGGTCGAAGCGGAATTGCGCTGTGCCAAGGATGCTGCCGAGGCAGCTGATGCCGCCAAAAGCCACTACCTCGCCATCATGGCCCACGAAGTCCGCACCCCCCTTGCGGGCATCGTGATGATGATGCAAAACCTGGGCATGGAGAAACTGGACCCGGCCTATCGGGCTGATCTAAGACTTGTCGAGAACTCTGCGGAAAGCCTGCTCAAGCTGGTGGGTGATACGCTGGAATATTCCAAACTGGAAGCCGGTCGCCTGGAGTTGGAACACCTTCCTTTCGGTCCGCGTCATTTGCTGGAAGAAGTGTGCCACCTCTTCCGTCCCTCGGCCCAGACCAAGGGACTGGCACTGCGCATCGTCACGGCGCAGGGCATACCCGGGATGGTGCTGGGTGATCCGGGCCGCGTGCGCCAGATACTCAATAATCTCGTAAGCAACGCCATCAAGTTCACCCGCGCGGGACATGTCGAACTACGGGTTGAGATGCGTCACCTGCCCGGTCCGGCAGCCGCGGATGGCCTCAGAAAACAGATCTTGATCTTTCACGTCACCGACACTGGGGAAGGCATCACGCCCGAAACGCAAGCCAAGTTGTTTCAACCTTATACCCAGGCCGATCCCTCCATCGCCCGCAAACACGGCGGCAGCGGCCTAGGCCTCTCCATCTGCAAGCGTCTGGCCAATTTGCTCGGGGGCGATATCACCCTGCAAAGCACCATGGGCAAAGGCTCGACCTTTACCGTGGAGGTGATCGTGGAAGCTGCCTGAAAATCCGGGCGGCTTACTTGGCGATGATGGTGAACGTCCTCGCCGCCGAGGTATCCACGCCACCATTTGCCGTGCCGCCAGTGTCCTTTGCCACGATGATGAGAACCGCCTGCCCTTTCACGCCTTTCTTGGGCGTGAAGGTAAGGTTGCCAAACGACGTCATCGCTGGCTGAGCTGTAAACATCGTCGGGTTGTCGTTAGTGACGTGGAATAAGACAGCTTGTGACACTTCATTGGCCGGACCGGCGGAGATGCTTGTGGCCAATCCGGTGAGAGTGGTCGCATTGGCATTCTTAGGCAGTGTATACGAGGAGCTGCTCAGCGCAAATGAAGGCGCGTCATTCACGGCAATCACGCTCATTCTCACTTCAGTTGAAGTAGCGGAAACGAGATTTCCGTCATAGGCGCTGATGGCATATCCGGGGAGAAATCCGCCAAACACGTTGGTGGATGGTCGCCAGACCAATGATTCACCCGGCATTACCAATGTCACACCAGGCACCACCGACAGTCCCCCTTTGGTCAGGGTGCCGCCATCAACACGCTGGACCAGAATAGTCAGGGCATCTCCATCCACATCGGTTGCCTGCAAGCCCGCCACCAACATGTCGAAGGTTAAAGTGTAGGAATTGTCTTCCAGCGGCTGACCAACGATAGTTCCCGCAGGCACGACCGGCGCATCGTTCACCGGTGCCACGTTAAGTTGAACCGCCTCGGGTGCCGAGGTGGCAAAGCTATCCGTCAGCACAAAGGAAAAGCTGTCAGATCCATTAAAATTCAGCGTGGGCGAGTAAACGATATCAGCGCCAGAGAGGCTCAGACTGCCATTAGCCGGCAAAGTGCTCACAGTCGCCGAAAAAGCATCCCCTTCACGGTCATAGCCAGACAAAGAGATGGTCGCGGAACCATCTTCGGACAGATTTGCTGAGGCAGGGTAAGCGATGGGTGCGGTGTTATGATAATATTTCAAGGCGAGGATATCCGTTTGCGGGGATGGCCCGGTATAACCTGCCACAAACACACCGCGTGAATCATCTGTCAGAATGCATATCCCCGTATCAACGATGTTCGAGCCACCGCTGTAGGTCGCTTTCCAGAGAACTTCCCCCGTTCTTGCGTATGAGATCGTCAGGGCATCATAGGGATAGGTCGTATTAGGTCCTGAGTTGCCACGCCCTGTGACAAAGGCATTCCCCTGCCCATCCAACGCCATATCCCACACTTCATCCGAACTGCTGCCCGCACCTTGATAAATGCGAACCCCTTGGCCGAAACCAACATCAGGCCATTCTGCCGAGGGATTGCCTTGAGGATCCAATTTCCAAGTCGCGAAGTCGAAATTGGAAGGAAACCGGCTGGCAGAACCACTGACATGCGTGTTGCCTTGCGCATCAATCTTCAATGCGCGAGCCGTGTCCACCCGGGCATTGGCATCGTAACGCCTGACGCCTGCCCCTTGCCCTACATCAAGCCATGCCGCCGACGGGCTACCGTCTGGTTGCAGACGCCAGAGCAAATAATCGGTGCCGACACCAGCGCCCGGGGTATTTCCCAAAGCGACCACCTCACCGTCCGGTGCCAGCGCGATATCGACAATTGTATCGTTCCCAGCGATCGGTCCGGCATAAAAATTCGTCCACACACCCGCCCCGTTCGAAGCCAATTTCGTGACCGTCATTTCGTAATCGACGTGTGTCATGTAATGATTCTGCCTTCCCACGACATACACACTCTGGTCTGGAGCCACAACGAAAGACTGCGCCTCCAAGGGCAAACGCCGCACCCCTACTCCGCTCCCCGTATTGGGCCAAGCAGAAGACAATGTGCCGTTTGGTTCGTAGAGATAAATAAATCCATAGAACAAACCGGAGGAAGGCATCACAGAACGTGCCAGCAAATAGATTCGACCAGAAGACGCCACATGAATTTTCAAGGCCGAATCGAAACTCACAGGGGTCAACCGGATGACCATCGCCAAGTTGCCGTTGGCATCATACTTCAGCACGCACGCATCATCATCGGGAGCAGTGAATGCATTGCCCGATTTTCCCAACGTCCCCGCCACATAAAGATTTCCAGCCGCATCGGTGGTCATGGCCGCCACAGTATCGCGATCATTTCCTATCCCATTATAGCGCCTAACGCCTACACCATATCCGACATCTGCCCATGTGCTGGAAAGATTTCCGTCGGGGCCATACTTCATTACGAGGATGTCGAGATTGCTCGTCTCGGTGAAAGCATATCCTCCCACAAAAAAATTCCCGGCGTTATCACGCGTAACCGCAGTTGGTCGGTCCTCCCTTAGAGTTCCTCCATCATACACATTGGTCCACAAGGTGCCTTGCTGGGCAGATGCGTTGGAAATCGTGCTGATAACCCCTATCGCAACTGCGATGACCCCGAAAAATCTCCGGTAATTCATATTACATTTTTTGGATTTTCCTACCTCCTGCCCAACTTAAAGCACGAACAAATCGGGGAGAACGTGAAGAGAATACCAAAGAAACATGAAAACACAATCCGGCCAAAAGGCCTTACTGCAGAACAAAAAGTGAGCCGGATCCTACTGCTTCACCTCATCACCCATCGCCACAGTTCCGGTGATGATATCCGCGGCGAAATTGGAGTTTCGGGAATGAGCGGAAACCTTGATTTCAGCCACTTTGTTGCCCGCGCGATATACGCCCAGACGCTGTTCCGGCGCGGGCACACGGCCAAAACCGAAGTCCACCACCACGTAGCGCAAGCTGTCATTCACCATCACCACTTTTCCGGCCATGTCATGAGAAGGAGCCACGTCGGGCTTGCCGTCATCCTTTGGTTTACGTGGAGCTTTTTCTTTGGGCGGAGGGGAACTCTTGGTCACGGTCGCTTGATCGACAAACGGATTCTTTTCCTCCTTCGGTTTGGACGCACAACCAAACGACAACATGACCGCCATCAATACAGCTACCCAAGTGAAACGCATGGAAAGAATAAACGATGCCGGAGCGAATGAGTCAACTGCGGGTTGCCGAGGGGATGAGATTCGTTAAAAAGGTGAACCAGTTAAACGGTTCAACAGTTTCCTACTTCTTCAGCTTGCCCTGGATCGCCCGCCAGCGCTTGTCCCAGTCCAGCCAGTTTTCCTCCCAAGCCTCGCCAGTGAAGGCTTCCCGGGCTTTGGGCAGTAACACCTCGTATTCCTTGGCCGCCTTTTGCAGCGCCTTGGTGTCCTTCCATTCGAGGTAAGCCTCCATCAGTTCGAGGTGATTATCCGGATACTCGGGGCTCAATTCCACACAGCGTTGCAGGTGCACGCGGGACTTCGACTTGCTGCCGATGCTCGTCGGCCAGCCCGGGGCATCCAGATAGATGAGCCCCAGGCACCGGTCAGCTCCCGAGTAATGGACCTTGTTATCCAATTCGGCGGAGCGTTTGAAAACCACTTCCATTTCCCGGACAATGGGCAAGGCACCCAACGACTTGGTGCGGGCCAGCTGACCCAGATTCATGCCCAGATAGTAATGGCCGATGGCATGCTTGGGATTACGGGCCAGCAACCCCCGGCAAATGTCGATGCCCTCCAAGGCGAGCTTTTCGCGGGCATCATCGTTTTTGGCGAATTCCGCCAGATCAAAGCAGGCTTTCCCGTAGTGCCAGACAGCCTCGTCGTTTTTGGAGTTAGCCATGAAAGCTTCCCGGGCAGCTTGATAGGCCTTTTCCGCCCGTAACTGAAAGACGTTGGCGGTGTTATCAGCTAGTATGCTTCCCCCAAACAGCAGGCCACTGAGCAAAACCAGCCAAAAGCTGGTCTTAAAACCGGCCAACCGTTTCTTTTTCTTATGAAAACAACTCACGATCAGCAGGTTATAAATAGTGGTTGCACACATGTCGATGCCATCTATACTACGCCAATGCAGAAAAAATGGAACTGCTGGCTTTTGTTGAGTCTCAGCCTGCTGGCCCTCGTGGGCACTGGCTGTGGCGGTATTAATGCCACCCGGACCATCTCGCCTGCTACGTTCTTGTTGCCTGGTCTGTTGCACAATACACGTCCGGCACAGGAAACTCCGTCCCTGACGGAACCCCTTCCGGCAGAGACACCTGCTCCTAATAAATTCGAGCCGGTGTTGCTGGCCGATGCTCAGTTTTAAACTATGCGTTTCCCTCTGGCTCTGACGGTCAAGATAGCCCGTCATATCATTAAGCACAAAATCGCCCGCACACCTAAATTTGCCATGGTGTTGCAGCTCGAACCGTTGCACACCTGTAATTTGACGTGCACGGGCTGCGGTCGTATTCGCGAATACTCCACCAGCCTCAAGGACATGGTGCCGCTCGAGCAATGCCTCGCCGCTGCGGTCGAGTGCGATGCCCCCATGGTCTCCATCTGCGGCGGTGAACCGCTGATCTATCCGAAGATCGAGGAATTGATCGTCGGTCTGCGCGATCAGGGTCGTATCATTTACGTCTGCACGAACGGCGTGTTCATGCGCAAAAAGATGCGTGATTACATGGCCGCTCACTTCTCTCCCGAGATGGAGCTCAAGTTGCAGGAACTGGTCAAAGCTGAACTCGTCACCGAGAAGGAAGCCGAGCAGGTCCGCAAATCCGACGCTGCGGCCAAGGCCAAGGTGGTCATCAAGCCTTCGAAATGGATGTATTGGAACGTGCACGTGGACGGTCTGGAATACACCCACGATCTCATCGTCGAACGCGAAGGCGTGTTCAAGGAATGCATCGCGGCCATCAAGATGGCCAAGGTGCTCGGCTACCAAGTCGCCACGAACACGACGGTTTACAAGGAGACCGAAGTTCAAGAGCTGGAAGATATGTTCAAGTATCTTTCCTACCTGAACGTCGATGGTCACACGATTTCGCCGGGTTACGACTACGATGCCGCCAAGAAAGACATGGTGAAGCGCCGCGGTTATGATCCGAAAGAGTTCTTCCTCACCCGCGATCTGACGCGCAAGAAGTTCAAAGACATCCAGAAGTGGGGCGAGATGTTCACCATCTTCGGCACGCCGGTGTATCAGGAATTCCTCGCGGGCAAACGCGAGCTGACCTGCACCGCCTGGGCGATCCCGACCTACAACGTGAAGGGCTGGAAGGCCCCCTGCTATCTCATGACGGATGGTCACTATGCTGGCTATCAGGAGATGCTGGGCACGGTGAACTGGGAGAAGTATGGCGTGGTGGACGGTGTGGCCCGCGACCCGCGTTGCGAGAACTGCATGGTGCATTGCGGTTACGATCCGAGCGGCGCGCTGAGCAACAAGCCGCGCGATACGTGGATCAACATGAAGTACAATTTCGGCGCGAAGCCGGCCCCCTACACCGAAGGCTACAAGGTGCAGGCGTTCAACGGTGTGTCCATCGGCAAGGGCCATCTGGCCGAAGCGAAGGCGGCTGTGAACAAGGAATTCGCCGGTGCGAAGTCGTCCTTCGCCCGAGGCGGTAACGACATTCCTCATGAGCATTCGCATTCGCACGATGAAGCCCCGAGCGCGGGTGGCGGTTGTGGCTCAGGTGACAGCTCCCAACGGGATGATCTGCTGAAGAAGATCGCCGAAGCGAAGGACAAGTAAGCGACTCCGCTGTCACAATCGACAGATATTTGTAACACGGACTCACAAGTAAACCCTTGTGGGTCCGTTTTTGCGTTTAGTATATTTCAGGCATAGAGTTTGGCCCATGGTTGATGAAATGACTCCTGTATGAGCGCCCTGTTTCTTTCACCTCCTTCGTTCGATGGCTTTGATGGCGGCGCCGGTTCGCGCTACCAGGCGCGGCGCGAGATCACCAGCTATTGGTATCCCACGTGGTTGGCGCAACCCGCTGCGATGGTGCCTGGCTCCAAGCTGCTGGACTGTCCGCCGCATAGCATCGGATTGGAAGAATGCCTCCGCATCGCCAAGGATTACGATCACGTCATCATCAACACCTCCACGCCTTCGTACAAGAACGACAGCAAGGTGGCGGAAGCGATCAAGAACCAGAAGCCCAGCACGACCATCGGGTTCGTAGGCGCCCACGCGATGGTGTTGCCGACGGAAACACTCAAAGGGTCATGGGCCATTGATTGGGTGGCGCGGAAGGAATTTGACTACACCTGCAAGGAAGTCGCGGAAGGTCGCGAGCTCTCCACCGTGGCGGGCATCTCGTACAAGGACAAGGAAGGCAAGATCAAGCACAACCCCGAACGCGAGTTGATCCCGAACATGGATGCGCTGCCTTGGGTGGCGGACGTTTACAAGCGCGACTTGCAGATTGAGAAATATTTCATTGGTTACCTGCAGCACCCTTACATCTCCATGTACACGGGCCGCGGTTGTCCGGCGCAGTGCACCTTCTGCCTCTGGCCCCAGACCATTGGTGGACACAAGTATCGTGTGCGCAGCGCGCAGAATGTGGCGGATGAGATGGCCTACATGAAGGATCTCTTCCCGCAGGTGAAGGAGTTCTTCTTCGATGACGACACCTTCACAGCCAACCTGCCGCGCGCGCGTGAGATCGCCAAGAAGCTGGGCAAGCTCGGCGTGAACTGGAGCTGCAACAGCCGCGCCAACTTGGATTACGATACCATCAAGAGTTTCAAGGATAACGGCCTGCGCCTCTTCCTCGTCGGCTACGAATCCGGCAACGATGATATCCTCAAGACGATCAAGAAAGGTGTCACCACGGATGAGATGCGGCGCTTCACCAAGGCCTGCCATCAGGCGGGCGTCGTGATCCACGGCACATTCATTCTCGGTTTGCCCGTGGAGACGCGGCAGACGATCGAAACCACCATCAATTTCGCCAAAGAGCTGGACGTGTTCAGCCTGCAAGTCTCGCTCGCAGCGCCCTACCCCGGCACCGAGCTTTACGAGATGGCCAAGATGAACAGTTGGTTCGTCAAAAAGGACAAGACCGATCTGGTTGAGGCGGACGGCTTTCAGCAAAGCACGCTGGAGTATCCCGAGCTGAGCAAAGAAAAGATTTTTGAAGCGCTCGAGGAGTTCTACGAACGCTACTATTTCAATCGTTACGGTAAACTGCTCATCCCGCGCAAGCCCTCCTGGCGCATCTTCAAGACGATGCTGGAAGACAAGGAAGTGTTCAAACGGCGGATGCGTGAAGGCGCCGAGTTCTTCAAGAGCTTGGCCCAGCGCCGCGAGGAAATGGCTCCGGCCAAGTCCTAGGCTCACGAGTGCTTACTTTTTGTTTCCAGGCACGAAACTTCGTTGGCCTTGGCGTGGTTTCACGCTAGAGTAATGGCAACGGATTCGCCATGCCGCAACATACAGATCCAAAACCGACCCTCTGGAACATCGCGGGCATCCGTCCGTTCTGGTTCGTGCTCGTCCTGGTCATCGCGCTGGTCATCTTTCTGGGTTGGAATTGGGGCACAAAACAATACGGGGCGCAACAGCAAGGCCATCTGCTGGCCCAGGCGAAGGCAGCGGAAGCCAAGGGCGACTACCGCAGTTCCCTGCTCAGCCTGCGTCGCGTGCTGCAACTGGAGCCTGACAATGTGGAAGCCGTTCGCATGCTGGCCCTGCAAGCGGACCGATTCAATTCACCCACCGCCCTGCAGTGGATGCAGCGACTGGCCGACCTGGAGCCGAACAACCAGACGAATCTCGTACTCTGGGCAAAGTGCGCCATGCGGCAGAACGAGTTGATGGTAGCCGATCAGGTCTTGCAGCGTTTTCCCAAAGACCAGCGGGAGACTTTGACATATCACCGGCTGGCCGGCGCGTTCGCCATTCACATCCGCAAATATCAGGCCGCCGAATTTCATTTTGGCAAAGCGCTCAAGCTCAATCCGTCGAGCCCGCACGAGCAATTGAACCTGGCCACGATCCGGCTGCTTTCCGCGAAGCCCGAGATCGTGAACGAGTCACGCGCCACGTTGGAGAAACTGATGACGAATCCCGATCTGGGCAAGGAGGCTGCACAGGCGCTCCTCACAGATCACATCCGCCAGAAGAATACTACCCAGCAACTGGAACTGGCAAAAAAAATTACCCAGATGCCAGGATCCCGTTTCACAGACCAGCTCACCTATCTCGACCTGCTGCGGCGCAACGAGGACAGCCGTTTCACGACGGAACTGACAGCCACCAAACAACTCGCACTGCAGAACATCCAAAATGCTTCCGAACTGGTGGCGTGGATGAACGCCCGCGAACAGGTGCAAGATGCTTATACTTGGGTCACGAGTCTGCCGGAAAAAGACCGCGTCACCCCTGCTCTCGCGCTGTCCATGGCGGAATCGCAGATCAAGCTTAAGAAATGGGAAGAGCTCTACAACAGCACCGCCAAAGCCGACTGGCAGGAGCTGGATTTCTTACGCCTGGCTTTTCTGGCCCGGGCCCAACGCGAAATGAACCTGTGGGGCACTTCACGGAGCAGTTGGCGGCAGGCCGTGGCGGGTGCTGGCATCGACGCTTACAACCGCAGCCTGCTCGCAAAGATCGCGCAAGGGTGGGCGTGGAATGCCGAAGCGGAGGAGATATGGCTGGTTCTGTCCCGCAATGACACCGGCCGCATCCCGGCCCTGCGGGCATTGCATAAGATCTACATGGATACCGGCGACAGTCGACGCCTGTTAAAGGTCACCGAAAGCATCGCCCAACTGGTGCCCGATGATCCGATCATCAAGAACAACTATGCCATGCTCAGCCTGCTGCTGGGCCAGAACCTGCCGAAGGCCAGAGAAGTTGCCCGCAGCAATTTCGAGAAGCATCCCAACGATCCGGCCGCCATTTCCACTTATGCATTCGCCCAGCGCGAAGAAGGCAAACTGCCAGAAGCCCTGGCCTTGATGGAGAAACTGCCGCAGGATGTAAAAAAAATCCCGGGCATCGCCGCATATCTCGGCATCATGCTGGCTGAGTCCGGTCGTGGAAAAGAAGCGCGGCCATATCTGGAGCTGGGGGCCAAGGCTGAAGGCCTGTTGCCGGAAGAAAAAGAACTGCTCAAGACCGCCACCGCCAAGGCCGCCAAATGAATCCCATTTTGCGTCAGTCCTGGCCCGGTCTGGCTGTCCTCGCTGCCGTGTGGTTATGGACTTGGACTCACCTGGCCATCGAGTGGCGGCTGAATCCGCAATACGAGTATGGCTTCGCCGTACCATTGCTGGCCGCGTTGCTGTGGTGGAGCCGCGTTTCAATTCTTTCAAACTCCCCTGCTCCCAACCCGGCCGATGAGCGCCAAGGGCGCCTCCTCTGCGGGTTAGCATTACTGTCTCTCTTCGCCGGTGAATTTATCCGCCAGGCAGACCCCTTCTGGCGGGTCAGCGGATGGTTGCTCCACATCGGCGCGATGGTAATGACTTTCGGTTTCGCACTGGCCTGGGGCGGACGCTCTTGGCTTCGCGTATTGTTAGTGCCGGTGTTTTTTCTGACTCTCGCCGTGCCCTGGCCTTCACTGATCGAAGGCAGGCTTACCAACGGCCTGCTGGCCGTAGCTACCCGCATCGCCGTGGATTGCCTGAACTGGTTGGGCATACCTTCGCTACAACGCGGGAACGTCATTGAGTTGAGCAATGGCCTAGTGGGGATCGATGAAGCCTGCAGTGGTATCCAATCACTACTATCCAGTCTGATGGCTTCCGTGTTTCTTGGGGCCTATCTGAAGCTGACGTATTGGCGGCGGTTGATCCTGGTCCTCGCCGGGGTCGCGACTGCCGTGGTGGGAAATGTCGTCCGCATCATTGTCCTCACCAAGGCCGTGGAGCAACAAGGGCAGGCTGGTTTTGAAAAAGCGCACGACTCAGTGGGCATGTGGGCTAGCGCGGGCATATTCGTCACCCTGGGCGTGCTGGCGTGGCTGATGCGTCCACGCCTAGCTGCAACTCCCGCCCTGGACAAAATTCCCTGGCCGCAAATCCCGCCCAAACACGCCAAGGTTTTACTGGTGCTGGTGGTCGTGCTGCCTTTGGCAACGGGGCTGCTCTGGCGAGCGGTGGCGGGCACTGATCGCGATGTACTGGACACGCCTCACTGGCAAGTTCGGACCACGCCTCCGCCACTCGGCTGGGCGGTCCAGGCGGACACCTTTTCTGAAGCGGAGTTGAGATTGCTGCAATTCAGCGAAGGCGGTGCGTGGAGTTTCAAAAACGAACTGAACATCGGCGTTTACATCGTGCATATGTTCTGGTCGGCGGAACGGACAATCCCCAGTCAGGCCTTCGGCCATAGCGCGCAGATCTGCCTGCCCAGCGCAGGTTGGAAATCACTGGGCAATCCGGCCGCACTGCAATTGACCGTGGGCACCAATCAGATCGCCGGGACGTTGGGTTATTTCGAACAGGACGGTAACCGGCAGGCGGTCTTTCAGGCGACCTGGCGGGGCACCTCGCTGAAGCCAGCGGCCACCCAACTGACGATTGATCGCTGGTCGCGTCTGCGCTTGTTGAAGGAAGCGTATCGCCAACGTGGCCATGAGACGTTGACGGTCTATCTGCCAGCGGCTCTGGCCGCTCAGAATCCGGAGCTGGCTTTTTCCTCCTTCCTCAATCTGGCGCTGCTGCCTAACACCAATAATCCCGCCGCGCCGGGCCGCTGATAACTCGTGACCTGCTCGTGATTGCGGGTTGCAGTTTCGGGCGGCGTCCGTTACTAACGTCGCATGCGATTTATCGGGAGTGTCATTGAAAAGCTCCAACGCCATCCCAAACGGGTGGTGTTTCCGGAAGGCACCGAGCCGCGCATCTTGCAAGCGGCCCGGCAGTTCTATTCCTTGCGCCTCGGCGCGCCCATCCTCCTCGGTGACCGCACGAAGGTGAAAGAGGCGGCGGCGCGCCTGAATGTCTCACTCGAAGGCGTGCGGGTCATCAATCCGGTGGAGAGCGAAGATCTCGAGAGTTTCGCCAAACGTTACGCGGCATTGCGCCGATCGAAGGGCATCGGGGAAGAAGAAGCGCGTGAGGCGATGATGAAGCCGAATTACTACGGCGCGATGATGGTGGCCATGCATCAGGCGGATGGACTCATCTCGGGCACGAACGAGATTTCCGGCAGTGTGTTGCGGCCTTTGTTCCAAGTCATCAAGGTGGCTCCGCAAGCGACTACCGCCTCGAGCTGCATGGTCATGGAAGTGGAGGACACGCGCTTCGGCGAAAACGGCGTGCTGTTCATGGGTGACTGCGGTGTCATCCCGGAACCGACGGTGGATCAATTGGCGGACATCGCCGTCTCCACCGCCAAGCTGGCGCGGCAGATTCTCGGCATCAAACCACGCGTCGCCCTGCTCTCCTACTCCACGAAAGGTAGCGCGACGCATCAAAGCATCGGCCGTGTGCAAGCGGCCACGGCACTGGCCCAGCAGAAAGCTCATCAACAGCACCTGGAAGCGGATTTCGACGGTGAACTGCAGGTGGATGCCGCACTGATCCCAGACATCGCTTCGCGAAAGCTGCCAGACAGTCAGGTGGCGGGGCGCGCCAATGTGCTCATCTTCCCGGATCTGAATTCAGGCAACATCGCGAGCAAACTTGTGCAGCATGTCGCCCGCGCGAACGCTTACGGCCAGATTCTTTTGGGATTGGACCGGCCGGCGGCAGATCTTTCCCGTGGTTGCAACGCTCACGACATCTTGGGCGTCGCCGCCATCGTCGGCCTGCAATCCATCGATTACGAGACTTTGTACCCCGGCGCCGGTTCCCGTCTGCCGGGCGAATTGGTGTAATAATGAACGAGACCACTCCTCGCGTGTTCATCGCCGCCACGCGGCAGAACGACGGCAAAACCACGACCTCTCTCGGCCTGCTCGCCGCCTTGCAGCAGCGTCATCCGCGTATCGGCTACATCAAGCCGGTCGGGCAGCGCTTCGTGGAGATCGAAGAGCAGAAGATCGACGAAGACACGGTGCTCATGGATCGCGTCTATCAATTGGACTGCCCGCTGGTGGACATGAGCCCGATCGCGGTGGAGCCGGATTTCACGCGCAAATATCTGGAGTCGGCGAATTACGATGTGCTGGTGAAACGCATCCACAAGGCGTTTGATCGCGTGGCGTGGGAAAAGGATTTCGTGCTGTGCGAAGGTTCGGGGCATGCGGGTGTGGGTTCGGTGTTCGACCTCTCGAATGCACGGGTGGCGAAGGTGTTGGGCGCAAAGGCGATCATCGTCTCGCAAGGGGGCATCGGTAAACCGATCGATGAAGTGGCCATCAATCAGGCGCTTTTCGAGAAGGAAGGCGTGGAGGTCATCGGCGTGATCCTGAACAAGGTGCTGCCGGGCAAGATAGATTTCATCCGCGATTTTGCGAGCCGCGGCTTGAAGCGCAAGGGGCTGGAACTGCTCGGCGTGATTCCGCATCAGCCAATCCTATCGCGGCCGACGCTGGACTTGATCCATGAGGAGCTGAAGTCGGAAGCGCTCAATAAATCCAAGCAATTCCAGAATCTCGTGGATACGGTGGTGGTCGGGGCCATGGGTGTGCAGAACGCGGTGAAGCATTTCAAATGCGGGGCCCTGCTCATCGTGCCGGGTGATCGTGAGGATATTTTGCTGGCTGCGGCCACGACGCTCTCCACGGAAAACTCCGGTTCACCTTGCCTCGCGGGCATTGTGCTGACGGATGACATCCGGCCGAGTGGTGCGGTGGAGAAGATTTTGCGCGCTGCGCCGTTCCCGGTGCTGTTGGCGAAGGAAGACAGCTACACCGTAGCCTCCACTGTGCACGACTTGACGGTGAAGACGCGCGCGACGGATACGGCGAAGATCACCGTCATCCGCGATATGATCGCCAAGCATGTGGATGTGAAACGCATCCTGGCCCGCCTCTAATATTTTATGGCCCTGCCCTTTGAACTGAATCCGGTCCTGAAAGATCTGCCCGTGTATGTGCCGGGCCGTCCGATCGAGGAAGTCGCGCGCGAAGTGGGTTTGCCCGCCGATGAGATCATCAAGATCGCCTCGAACGAGAATCCGTTGGGGCCCTCGCCCATGGCCATGGCGGCGCTGCAGGAGCTGTTACCGAAGCTGCATCTGTATCCGGATGGCAATGCGTTCTATCTGCGTAAGAAGCTGGCGGACATTCACGGGGTCGAACCGGCTAATCTGGTGTTCGGCAATGGCTCGAACGAGATCATCGAGTTCGTGGGGCATGCGTTCATGCGGCCGGGCGTGGATGTGATCGTGTCGCAGTATTCCTTCGCGATTTATCCGATCATGGCGAAGTTGTTCGGCGCGAATGTCATCACCGTTCCCGCCAAAGATTTCGGGCATGACCTGAAGGCGATGGTAAAGGCGATCACGCCGAATACGCGCGTGATGTTCGTGGCTACACCGAACAATCCCACGGGCACGCTCTCGTCCAAGGGTGAGCTGGCGGAGCTCGTGAACCAGGTGCCGCCGCATGTGATGCTGGTGATGGATGAGGCGTATATCGAATTCCTTAAGGATCCGGTGGATTTCCTGCCGCTGATCCGGCGCGGGGATTTCCCGAACATCATCTTGATGCGGACGTTCTCGAAGATTTTCGGGCTGGCGGGTTTGCGCGTGGGGTATGGCATCGGGCATCCGGAAGTGATCGCGGCGCTGGAGAAGATCCGGCAGCCGTTTAATCTGAACCTCCCGGCGCAAGTGGGCGCAATGGCGGCGCTGGATGACATTGATCACGTGATGAAGACACGGGCGATGAACCAGGCGGGGCTAGCGTTTTATGAGCTGGCGTTCCACAAGCTGAATCTCGAATTCATCCCGAGCGCGGCGAATTTCATTCTCGTGAAGGTCGGTGATGGGCAGAAGGTATTTCTCGGCTTGCAGAAGCTGGGCATCATCACGCGGCCGATGGGCGGGTATGGATTGGGCGAATGGCTGCGCATCTCGGTGGGCACGGGCGCGGAGAATCAGCGGTGCCTGGAGGCGTTGAAGCAGGTGTTAGGGAAATAGCTTTAGGGGCGCGGGACTGCGCCTTCGTTCCGGCTCGTAAGACCAAACATCATTCGGATTGAAGGGTTGCCAAGGGAACCAAGGGTGTCGGCTCCGGCGCAGGCCATCCACATTTGATGGCAACCGGTTTTATTCCCTTGTGCTGACCGAAGCCATCAGACCAGGTCAGGAGGTAACCGTCAGCGGTGGTTTGATACTTCAGCTTGCTCATGAGGTCGGCCAGTTCCTCATCATCAACAAATGGAATTTTAACTTCAGACAAGGAAGCAGGATATTTCTCGTTCTTTGAGAAGTATTCGGTAAGCGCAAAATCTACCCAAGTGACGGCCGTGCTGCGCCGATCACTTTCGACAAAATGGAAGCTGAGATACAGATTCACCACCGCCAGGGTGAGGAGACTCAACACCACAACACTGCACACAGCCAGAAAGGCTTTCAGAGGCAAAGGCAGCTTGGCTGGAGGTTTTGGCGTCATGAACCGAAATTCACGATTCAAGTTCGCGTAAATCACGACAGCGCGCCATAGGCATTTGTGGCGAGGCTAATCATTGGCGTTTTATCACCAACTGTTTTTCCACGTTGCTGTGCCCGAGACGGGCACGCTCCTACGGGAAGGTCCCGCCGCCCTTTATGGCCGGTGCCTTGGCAACTCCGCTTTGAAGTCTCCTAGGCTGGGCCAGTAGGTGCGGGCGTTCAGGTCCACTTCGGCGACGGCTACGGTCCCCCACTCTTTCGCCTGCGCGATGACGTCGCCGACGTGGTTGTAGACGCCGGTGATCATCCAGTTGCGCGAGACGTCTTCATACGTGCTGCTCACGAGGTAGACGTGGTTCTCGCAGGCGCGGGCGGAGGCGAGTTGCGGATTACATCCCCACACGGGCCACGCGATCACTTCGGCGCCGCGATTCGTCAGCTCGCGCGCGACTTCCGGGAAGAAGCCGTCGTAGCAGACCATCAGGCCGAGCTTGCCGAAGCGCGTGTCGAAGACCGGATAATCTTTGCCCGGTTGCACGCCGCCTTCGATCTCGCCGCGCGGGAGGGCCACCTTGCGATACTTGCCCGCCACCTTGCCATCGGGCGCGATGAGCACCGCCACGTTATACATCAGATGCGCCTCGCGCTCGAGGAGTCCGACCACGATGTAGAGGTTGTGCTGCTTCGCGAGCTTGCCGAAATACTCCGTGGACGGCCCGGGAATGGGCTCCGCGCAGTCCAAATACGTCTTGCCCAGGCCATAATACGTGAGCGTCTCAGGCAGCACGATGAGGTCGGCTTTCTGACGCGCGGCATCGGCGATGAGCGGGGCGAATTGCTCACAATTCTCCATCGGCGTTTTGCCGCCCTTGGGTCGGTAATGCACCGTGGCGAGGCGTGCGAGGCGTTTCTCCGGGGCGGTCACGGGTTGGAGTTCCACTTGCGACCACATCACCTTCGCGCCCGGGGCGGCCCAGCGCAGATGCAGCTCGATCTCTGCCGTGGCGGCTTTCGGCGGCGCTTCATAGGTGTCCGCCAGCTCCGTCCAGCCCTGCGCATCCGTGCGGCCGGTGGCGGGATGCTCCGGCTCCGCGCGCGGCGTGAAGCCTTTTAGGTAATTCGTCACCACGCCCTCCGTGCGGATCACGCCGTTGCCCTTGGCATCGCGCCAGATCACGCGCGCCACCACGCTGCGGCGCTCCACCGGGATCTTCTCCGCGCGATACCACGCGCTGAACCGGTAAAACTTCCCGGCCTCCACCGGCACCGTCTTGGCCCAATGCCCCGAGAGGCCTTCCCGTTCGTCGCCGTTGATGACCAGCGCGTGCTGACCGCCGCGACCGGCATTGATGGAAGTGCTGAAGAACGGCTTGATCTCCTCGCGCGCGGCCTTGGGCTCCCATCCGGCCAAGGGCTCACTCGCCTGGGCGCGGACAGGAGCAAGGGCAAAGGCGAATAGAAGAGCCAGAAGAAGGCGTGGGAAGGATGGCTTCATGCAGGCATGGTGGCCGATTCCGTGAGGTTGAACAAGGAGGGATTCAGTTCTCTCCCACGTTTCGATAGGGAGGACGCCACCGCGCGTCCCTAGACGATCGGGAGCTCCGGGAATTTCCTCATGGCCTGGGCGCGAAAAACCAGGACATCCAAGCCTGCCGGATAGGTATCCACATCGATGAACCGGTGCTGCTCATCACGTCCATCCAAGTACCGGAGCGTCACCATGCAGAGGGCGTATCTGGATTCAGCGGCATAATTATCAGCCACGATGACGGCTAATTGCTCAGTGGTCCTGATCTTGACGATTTCGCCTACATAATTTCTTGGTGTAGTATGCATTTTTAGGCCTCTCAGGAATGCCGATCCGTTCGGCATTCCATCAGCAGCGTGCTCTCCCGCCAGAAGCATTCACAGGGGGGAAAACTCCCCATGGCCGGATGCAGTGGGTTGCACCCACGGGCCACCATTTCCAACGCTCAATTTTCAACGTCCAGAGATGGGAAGTTTGACGCGAATCCGAGGGAACGCGGCTGTGTCCTCGGAGGATCAGCCGCAGCGGGTGAGGATGCTTCGGAGGTTACGAAATATTTTGAGGCGTTGATTTCGTTTTGGGCGTGCTGCGGCTTCCCGCATGCGGGATCAGAGGAAACACCCCGACACTACTGCATCGGGGCAGGCGGCCGCGGTCCACTGGTAGGAGGGCTAAAGGCTCGGGCTCATACCAGCGAGGGGCAACGCCCCTCGATACGGCATCAAAGGCCCAAGCACTGAAGGTGCGATTCAGGCGCGGTGCGGGTGGGATGGAAGCTGGTTTGGAATCGTTAGGGTGCAGAGCATGAGGCGGGCTTTCAGCCCTTGTGGTTGGGGCGGACGGTTACCTGGGGCGTTGCCCCAGGCTGATATGAGGTCGCACCTTTGGTGCTGGAAGGCATGGCGTTGCCGGAGCGGTTTTCAAGGAGCGCGGGCTTTAGCCCGCTTCAATGTGCGAGAAGCTGAGGTGCTCGAATAATCTGAACGTGTTCGAATTATTGGGTATTGAAGCGGCTTAAAAGCCGCGCTCCACCTGCAAGCTGCTACGGCTCCAGATTTCGTGAGCCGGCGGGGTTCATGCGGTAGTTCAATTCGATCATGCTCTTGTCCTGATACTGAGACAACACCTCTATTTCCATGCTGCCGTAGACTTGGCCATCGCGGGTGCGGAGGAAGAATCGTCTCTTCAAGAGCGAGCTCCAGCGTGGTTCATCAGGCGAGAATTCCACGTGATACTTGGGTTCATAGCCCGTCTCCGGCGCGAGATACATGAATTCATCGCTGGTTTCGATGAGGCCGCCATCGATGGCTTCGAGTGTGAAGGACCATTCATATTTCTCTCTTGGTTCCACCTTTTCTGGCCGCGTGATGGATATGCGGATATCGGCGGGCAAAGTTTCGTGGTCGAGTTTCTTGCCTTGCAGCAGGTCGAGCGAATAGACGCGTCCGTCTGGGATGAGACTGAAACGCTTTTCGCCTTTCACCAAGGGTTCTTTGGGGCCGGACTTCCACATTTTGATTTCCACGGGTTGTTCTGACGTCCCGGCGACCATACCCAGGCCCCTACCAGTCTTTTGCGAGAGCGAATACCCGGCTTTGTTCACTTCCGCTAAATAGTTCACGTCACCTCTCACTTTGTGTAGCTCGAAGCGGCCAGCCGCATCCGTCTCTTTGACCACTTCGATACTACGACCGTCTGGCCAGGGGAGAGGCAACCAATGCCGCACACGCATCTTGATTTCGGCGCCTGCCACGGGTTTGCCGTGCTGATCGAGCACCACGGCATAGAGCTGGGCCGCTTCATTCCTATCAAATAGCCGGGCCGCCAGCTTCACGCACGCGCCTAGCACGAGCAACAGAACGACGGCCTTCAGGAACTTCTTCATGGACACAAGGTGACACCGAATCTGGATAGCCGTGAATTGATAAAACGGCGGGCTGTATTGACGGAAGTAATAGAGGGCCGAAGGTCTAGGCTCATACCAGCGAGGGGCAACGCCCCATGATTGGCCTCAAAAGCCCCAAGCGCTGAAGGTGCGATTCAGGCGCGGTGCGGGTGGGATGGAAGCTGGTTTGGAACCGCCAGGGTGCGGAGCATGAAGCGGGCTTTCAGCCCTTGTGGTTGGGGCGGACGGTTACCTGGGGCGTTGCCCCAGGCTGATATGAGGTCGCACCTTTGGTGCTGGAAGGCATGGCGTTGCCGGAGCGGTTTTCAAGGAGCGCGGTCCCGCATGCGGGACCGCGCAACGTTCGACAATTTGAGGTGCTCGAAGAACTTGAATGCGTTTGAGTTGTTGGGTGTTGAAGCGGCTTGAAAGCCGCGCTCCTTTGGCGGTGGGCGATTTTAGCGGTGTTGGATATTTGCGGCAATTCTCAGATAGAACAGGAAGCGGGCAGTGATGATTTTAGCGCGGTAGCAAATAACGGTCTTGCTGCGCCATGAAACGGACAACCATACGCAGAAAAGGGATGCTCATATTTGTGTCCACGTTGTTCAATTTGATGAGATGGGCTTCAATTTCTGTATTAATTTTTGCATGGGCTTGATGGTCTTCTTTTTCCAATCGCTCTGACTTATCAATCAAAACAAGCATCTCTTCCGTCAAAGGTCGCAGCTTTGGGTCAAAGAATAGCAACAACACCATACCGGAGGCACCGATCTCCGATGATTTTCCAGCAAACGCTTTTAACAAAGGGAGAAACTCATCCGCTCTGGGATATAGGCGTGTACCTGAAAATTTCACCTCCCGTTTTGGTTTAAAATCCCAAGACCACTCATAAGTCGGACCGGTCTTTAAAATGGAAGACCCAATGTATCCTCCAGTAAACTGTATGGATAACTCTTTCAGTGCCGCTTTTTGAATCACTCCATCGGAATCTTTCAGACCTGCAATCAAAGTGTCAGTCACTGCCGGAATGGCAGGATCGAAGCGATGCAAGCGCTGGACGACCATCAAGCGAGATTGCATGTCCGTATCTGAGATATGGGCCAGGAATTCAGGCGACATTTCCGGGTTGATTTCTGCCAAGGCTCCTATTGCATTGATGGCAGATATGCGCGCGCGGCTGTCTTTCTCTTTTAATAGCGGCATCAACAACGGCAAGGCCTCGTCTTTGGGAAGGCCCAAGGCAACCAAGGATTCTATCGTCAGTGCGCGCAGCTCCAGGTTCTCGGACGTCAGAAATTCTTTAAGTTGCGGAATGATGTCGGCCTGTTTGCGCTCCACTAAAATGCGGATGACCTGAATCCTGACTCTATCATTGGAATGCTTCAGCGCCGATTTCAGACGGGCATTGGCAATTTCGCCGATGCTTTCTATAGCCAACCTGCTGGCATCTTCAAACTCCTCATCCGCGAGTGATTCGATAAGTTTTGGAAGCATCTCAGCGGCTCGTTTACCCAAGATGGCAACCCCCGATTGTCCGGCATGACGCATATCGTCAGCAACTCCCCGTTCAATCTTCCAATCCGTTTTGTCTGCGATCCATTCGAGCAATTGTTCCTGCCACTCAATTTCCCGGGTGAAATAGAACCGGCTGATCTGCGGAATGGCGCGTTCACCAAGCATAAAGATTGCGAGTTCCGCATCTTTTGTCTCCCCCGGATAGTCGCTGGTCAGAGCGCGGAGCCATTCACTCGCGCGACGCCCATCGTAACGAGGGTCAACGTGTTCGAGGTAGAGCCACCCACTGAGGGCAAGGAGGAGCGCAGCCAAGGTGGCGGGGCGTATCCATGCGCGTCTCCTTCTCATGTGAGGTTATTGATGGACAGAAGCGGACGCGGTGGCAAGAGGGTTTTGAACGGGAGATCGAGTCTTCAGTATGATGAACTCAAACTACTTGAACGCGCTCGTGTTATTGGACGTTTAGGCGGCTTGAAAGCCGCGCTCCTTTGGCTAGCGGCTTCACCGGTCTGTGTTCACGGGGATTTCGGTTTATAGATGTTGGTATAGGCTGCAGGGGGCGGCCCCAGGCCGTAATATATACTCTGATAGACATAGACTGCGGTACTGGCCTTCACCGATTCAAGCAAAGCAAGCTGCTTGAGGATCTTCGCCCATGATTCATCCCGAATGGTTATTTTGCCCTTCTGCACAGAATCTTCCAATGGGCGCCACCTTTCAAAGTTTTCTTGTGTTTCCAATTCCGCCAGAACATTCCGAACGTATGGGCGGGTATCATTTTCCAATGAGATGCGGGCCGCCCAAGCGGACTCCGCCATAAGCCTCAGATCAGTGACAGGATTTGAAACTCCCGCAATGGCATTCAACTGGCCAAGGATCACCGCCAGAATCTCCTCACCCCGCTGATCAACCATATCAGCATTCTTTTCCACCTTATGGTATGGCAGCGCAAAACTGGGATTCAGCTTCTTGCTGGCCAAAATACTAACGTCGAAAGACGGTGGAAAACGTTCGGTGAAAAACTCCATCCCGAGCATTTCACACAAGCTGTAATAGGCAACCCTCTTCACTTCAACATGCGAATCACGCAACGACCGGACGAGGGCATCGAAAGCGGCAGGGTCTTTTGAACTGAGAGCGCTGAGGCGACCAGCAACCCTTTGACGGACGAATTCCGATTTGTCATCGAGGAAGGTCAGAAATTCCGGGATCAAGTCAGGCCGATAATAGGCCAGATAGCCCAGGACTTCCACGGCATGAGTGCGAACGACCTCGTCCGAAGAGTGCAAGTGAGGACGGATCAGGGCCAGTGTTTCTTCCTGAGATGGATTGAACAGGGCCAATGACACCATGGATACTGCGCGCAAATCAGGGCGATCGACTTTCAAAAGCTCCTTCATCTGGGGGCAGATATCCGCCTGACGTCGTTCAAATAAAATGCGCGCAGCTTCAAATCTTGTCTGGTGGTTTTTGTGGGTGAGACTGGATTTTAAATAGTCGTTGCCAGCATCGCCAATCTTGTCCAAAGCATCGCGACTGCCATAGTCAGACTTCTCATCACCAAGCGATTCGACCAGTTGCGGGACCATGCCAACAGCGCGTCTGCCCAGTATCTCCACGGCATCCCTGCCTATTCTCTGCAGTTCATCAACATCCTCCCTTTCCGGCCCCCAGTTGATTTTGTGCTCAATCCAATCGTAAAGCTTTGTTCTCCACTCCAGTTCTCGGGCGAAAAAGAATTTGCTTACTTGAGGGACGGCGCGTTCACCCAAGATGAACACGGCCTGCTCGGCCTGTTCGATTTCTTCCTCAGAATCGCTGTTGAGGGCGTGAAGCCATTCGCTAGTCCTGCGACCTTGGTACCGGGGATCAACGTGTTCGAGGCGGAGCCACCAGATAAAGGCAAGGAGGAGCGCGGCCAAGATGGCGGGGCGTATCCATGCACGGCTCCTTTTCATGTGAGATTATTGATGTAGAGAAGCGGGGACGGTGGCAAGAGGGTTTTGGAGGCGATGCTGGTTCAGGCGTCACTACGTGACGCGGGAACTAAAATTACCAAGACCGTGGGTTTCACCCGTGGCTGCCGTCATCCTGTGCCGCTGGCACGGTGCTTTCGGCGCGGCTCGCTGAGGATTTGGCAGCGCGGAGGCCTGCTTGGCTTCGGCGAACCGGCTCGGGGTAAAGGTGTCACATGTCTAACGGACGTTGCTGCGGATTGTGACAATCCGCGCTCCACCGGAAAAGGGAAACGCAGCAAGATGCAGCGTAACTCGCACTCAGGATGAGTGCGCCACGCAGGATGGTTTCTGGCGCTATTCTGAGCTGCTATTAGATGCATATGCAGGTGCTTCGGCGCGGCCCGCTGAGGACAGACGGGCCCTACCTTCAAAAAAATCTTTGTTTGCAATTTGTTGAGGCTCAATTTGTTGCGTTTGGCAGCAGGTTTTGGGTGATTTTTTGATGGATAAATTGACGGTGGTTTGATACGGTTTGCAGTGCTGACAACTCGTTGTCGGTAAAGGACGGGTGAACGGTGGTTGCGCTCGATCAGAGCGACAGGCAGCCCCCGGAAATCCCAAGTCATCAAGCATTTCGGTGCATTTTATTGCATTGGTATGTCCTGCGTTGGCGGGGAGGTGACAGTCCTTATGGAGCCATCAAGAGGCAGGTTCGAGGTCAAAGGTGCGAAGTGCGAAATCACCGGCACCCCTCATCCTCGGTCCTTCTCCCCTCCGAGGGGCGAAGGAAGAAAAGCCGGTCTCGGTAGTTAGGATATGTGGGTGTATCGGGCGCTGGATCAGGGCTCGTAAGCCGGAGGGGGAACGGGACGTCGGTCGGCATAGGATTTTATGTCCGACCGGGGAATCCCTAGTAGGTCGAAGTTCGACTTCCAATCGAAAATTCGACTGCGGTACCCACTGCGGAACCGGCCTGGCTTTGACCAGCGCGAAGTTCGCGCTTCCCTATGAGGAGGAAGCAACGACAGATACAACACAGGGGTCGGGTGGTTTCATTGTTCTTTGACATAATTCCGAGACGATCTGAAAAGATCTCTTGAGTCGGCTACTGGTCTGAATTGACCAGGGCGGTGTTGTGGCTCGGTCACGTATCTTTCATTGGATATGCTCCCTCGCCACGCCTAGTCCTGCCCCATTCATCCTGCGTAGTCGTCCTCAAGCCATCTTTCCAGAGCGTCTCCGCCTTGGTTCGATATGGCATGTGGTTGAACTCCGACTTTTAGTCGCGAGCCCGCCGCTTATGGCTAGATCAATGAACAGGGCGTCGGGGTAGCTGGCGAGGGTTTGGTCCGGTGAGGGTGGACTGGTTGCTAAAGTACCGCAGGACAGGATGCAATCGCGGAGGAAACATAAAACGGATCAGACGGGAAGGCACGCTTCGGGGGAATGGTTGGTAAACCACAGAATACACGGAATACACTGACAGGGAATGGGTTGGGGTTCTAGGGAAGGCATTCAGTCAGGGACGACGGTCGAAGTTCGACTTCCAGAACTCATCCTTACCTTGGAGGGGCGGGAATTCGCGGGAATTGGCGGAATTCGTGTCAGAACGGTTCCTTGGGTTGCCCGCTTGCATTATCGGCGCTACGCGGTAGTCTGCGGGAACTTGTTTGATTCATTTGTTTATGGAACTGAGTAACGACGAAATTAAGCGGTATTCCCGGCACTTGATCCTGCCGGAAGTGGGGTTGGCCGGGCAGAAGAAGATCAAGGGCACCAGCGTGTTATGCATCGGCGCAGGCGGGCTGGGCTCTCCGATCGCCATGTATCTGGCGGCGGCGGGTATCGGCAAGCTGGGGCTGGTGGATTTCGATACGGTGGATTTCTCGAATCTCCAGCGGCAGATCATCCACGGAACGGAGGATGTGGGCCGGCATAAGGGGGAATCCGCCCGGGATACGATCAAGAGCATCAATCCGAATGTGGAGGTGGTGCTGCATAGCGTGCGGCTCTCAAGCGAGAACGCGATGGAGATCATCCAGGGCTACGACATCGTGGTGGATGGCACGGATAATTTCCCGACGCGGTATCTGACGAACGATGCGTGTGTGTTGCTGAAGAAGCCGAACGTTTACGGATCGATCTTCCGGTTCGAGGGTCAGGCGAGTGTGTTCGCGCCGCATTTGGGCGGGCCGTGCTATCGCTGTCTGTATCCGGAACCGCCGCCGCCGGGCATGGTACCGAGCTGCGCCGAGGGTGGCGTGCTGGGCGTGTTGCCAGGCATCATCGGGTGCATCCAGACGAACGAGATTCTCAAGCTGGCCATCGGCAAGGGCACTCCGCTGATCAATCGCTTGCTGCTCTTCAATGCGTTGGACATGAAGTTCAAGGAGTTGAAGTTGCGTCGTGATCCGGCGTGTCCGATCTGCGGTGACAATCCGACGATCAAGGAGTTGATCGATTACGAGGTGTTCTGCGGCATCCCGACGCAGCCGGAAAATCCATCGGCGAATCCGGATGAGGTGGATGTGCATGAGTTGAAGAAGGCGCTGGATAACCCGAGCCTGGGCATCAAGGTGCTGGATGTGCGGGATGCGGATGAGTACGAGATCGCGCATATCAAGGGTGTGCCGCTCTTGCCGCTGGGCGAGTTGCCGCAGCGCTTCACGGAGCTGGACCCGAACCAGCAGTATTACATCCATTGCAAGATGGGCGGTCGCTCGATGAAGGCGTTGAAATTCCTGCGCGAGCAGGGTTTCAAGTATATCAAGAGCGTCAAAGGCGGCATCAATGCGTGGTCGGATGAGATCGATTCGAATGTCCCGAAATATTGATAAATGAGCGAGAAACCTGACAAGCGGAATCCGAATCTGGGCGTGCGGCGCCGGGCCCGTCAACGGGCGGTGCAGTTCCTGTTCCAGAGCGAGATGAACCCGCCGGAGAACATGCAGGCGGCGCTGGATTTCTTCTGGAATTCGCAGCATCCCGATGCCGTGGCGGATGAAAAGACCGGCATGGCGCGTTGGGGCGAAGAACTGGAACTGGCCCCAGCCAGCGGCGAGGAAGCGGCGATCCGCCTCTTCGCGGAACCGCTCATCCAAGGCGTGCTGGAGAATCGCCCGAAGCTGGATGCCGAGATCATGAAGTACGCCAAGAACTGGGACCTGCACCGGATGGCGGCCGTGGACCGGAACATCCTGCGTCTCGCCATTTACGAGATGCTTTACCGCGAGGACATTCCGCCGGTGGTGAGCATCAATGAGGCGGTGGACATCGCGAAGCTGTTCTCCACGGATGACAGCGGGCGGTTCGTGAACGGTATCTTGGACAAGGTGCGCGGCGAACTCATGCGCCCCGCGAGGATCGTGAAGTAACTCATGTTTGCCGATCTGCATCTCCATACCAGCTTCTCCGACGGAACGTATTCGCCGGAGGAACTGGCTGCGGAAGGCAAGCGTTTCAATCTCGGCGTGCTCTCGCTCACGGATCACGACACGATGGAGGGTTGCCCGCGGATGGCCGTGGCCTGCGCGAGCCAAGGCATCGAGTTCATCCCCGGCAGTGAATTGACCGCCGAGCAGGATGATTACGAATTGCATCTCCTCGGTTACTATCTCGACACGAGCAACGTGAAGCTGACCACAGCGCTCGCCGCCTTCCAGGCCGCGCGCCAGGAACGCATCCGCGAGATGGTGGAGCGCATCAAGAAGCTCGGCATCGCGATCGAATCGGAGGATGTGTTCAGGATCGCGAATTGCCAATCGCCCGGGCGTCCGCATGTGGGACGGCTCCTTGTGGAAAAAGGCGTGTGCAAGACGATGGACGAAGCCTTCGAGCGCTTTCTGAAAAAGGGTCGTGCGGGTTGGGTGCCGAAGTTCCGCATCTCCGCGCCAGACGCGATCAAGCTCATCCATGAATCCGGCGGCGTGGCGGTGATGGCGCATCCGGGCCTGAACCGCAGCGATGACATGATCCCCGAGCTCGTCGAGGCGGGCATGGACGGCATCGAGTGCTTTCACACGAAGCACTCCACATCGGTGAGCCAGCATTACCTGATGATGGCGGAGCAGAAGAATTTGCTGATCACGGGCGGGTCTGATTGCCACGGCATGAACAAGGGCAAACCGCTCATCGGCTCCATCCGCCTGCCCTACAGCAACGTGGTGAAGCTGCGTCAGCGCGCCGAATTGAACAAGGCGCGTTACGCCAAGCCGGCGGCCAATCCGTCCGCCAATTAGAAAAGTTTTTTCGCATGGGATTTTTCCAACGACTCAAAGAGGGCCTCAAAAAGACCAGCGATAAGCTGGTGCACGAAATCAAGCGGATCGTAACCGGTTCGCCCAAGCTCACCGCCAGCACCGTCGAGGAACTCGAAGCCGCCCTGCTCGGCGCGGACTTCGGCGTGCCAATGACGAACCAGATCCTCGCCGCCGTCCGCAAGGCTTACGAATCGCAAGGCGGCCAAGGGCTGAACGTCGCCGCCATCGCCGCGCAGGAAGTGGAGAAGTCCCTCGGTGAAGGTCATCGCGGCCTCAAGACGCAAGACAGCGGCGTGACGGTCATCGCGGTCGTCGGCGTGAATGGCACCGGCAAAACGACCACCACGGCGAAGCTTGCCAAGCGCTTTCATGATGAAGGACACCTCGTCGTCATGGCTGCGTGCGACACCTTTCGCGCTGCGGCCATCGAGCAATTGAAGCTCTGGGGCACGCGCCTGAACGCCCCGGTCATCGCGGGCGCTTACAATTCCGATCCCGCGTCCGTCGCCCACGATGCCGTTACCGCCGCGACTTCGCGCAACGCCAAGTATCTCATCGTGGACACTGCCGGTCGCTTGCACACGAAGAACAATTTGATGAAGGAACTGCAGAAGGTGCATCGCGTCATCGACAAGCAATTGCCTGGCGCGCCCCATGAAGTCCTGCTCGTGCTCGATGCCACCACTGGCATGAACGCGCTGAACCAAGCGAAGGAATTTCACAAGGCCGTCACGCTCACCGGCCTCGTCATCACGAAGCTCGATGGCACCAGCAAAGGCGGCATGGTCGTCGCCATCCAGAAGGAACTCGGCATCCCCGTGAAGTTCATCGGCGTCGGCGAGCAAGCAGATGACCTGCAACCCTTCGACCCGAAGGAATTCGCGAAGGCCTTGTTCGGGGAATAACCGCAGCGAAGCGGAGCAACGGTATGGCACGTTCCAAAAACACATCGCCGGAACCTGACCAGCAGTTCATGCGCGAAGCCCTCCGCCTCGCGCGCAAAGCCACCGGTGCCACGTCACCTAACCCCCTCGTCGGTGCTGTCCTCGTTAAAGACGGCAAAGTGATCGGACGCGGCTATCACCATCGCGCGGGCCAACCGCACGCCGAGATCGAATCTCTTCTTGATGCTCAGAAACGTGGTGAGAACACGAAGGGTGCCACCATCTATGTTTCCCTCGAACCCTGCTGCACGCATGGCCGCACCCCGCCCTGCTCTGATGCGATTATCAAAGCTGGCATCAAGCATGTCGTCGTTGCTGCCACCGACCCCAATCCCGCTCACGCCGGTCGCGCCTTCAAACTCCTGCGCGCTGCGGGCATCAAAGTGACCGAAGGCATCCTCGCCACCGAAGCCACCGAACTGAATCGCGTTTTCAATCACTGGATCACCCATCGCACGCCTCTCATCACCTTGAAAGCCGCGATGACGCTCGATGGCAAGACCGCCACCGCGACCGGCGAATCCAAGTGGATCACCAGCGAAGCTGCACGCGAGTTCGCCATGAAGTTACGCGCCGACCACGACGCCATCCTCGTCGGTGTGAACACTATCATCGCCGATGATTCCAGCCTCACCGTCCGCTTGGCCAAAGGCAAAGCACCGAACAAACTTCATGGTTTCCGCCGCATCATCCTTGACCCCCAAGCCCGCACGCCCCTCACCGCCAAAGTAGTGACCGACGAACACAAACACCTGACCACCATCGTCGTAAGCAAAACAGCTCCAGCAAAGCGTGTAGCAGCGCTGGCCAAACACGTCCGCGTCCTTACCGCTCCCACCACGGCCAACGGCCTCAATCTACCATCGCTCTTGAAAAAGCTCGGCAAAGAAGAAATAAACTCACTCCTCGTCGAGGGTGGTGGCGAGACTGTCGCGAAGTTTGTCGAAAAACGCCTCGCCCACCGCATCGCCTTCTTCTACGCGCCCAAAGTCCTTGGTGGTCGCACGGCTCGGAAAGGCGTTGCTGGAATCGGTGCCAACAACTGGGCAGGTGTGTTGAAACTGAAAAATTTAAAATGGCGAAAACTGTCGCCAGACTTGTTGCTCACCGCGGATGTGGCAGACTGACGCCGACGTATGTTTACCGGCATAGTGGAAGAGACAGGTGTAGTGAAGGCGATCAAGCCCGGCGCGAAGTCCATTGCTTTGACCGTCGAGACGCGTGTCTGCGGCAGTGATTTGAAACTCGGCGACAGCCTTGCAGTTAATGGCTGCTGCCTCACCGTCGTGAAGCTCACCGGCCCGAAAACACGTCGCCTTGTGCAAATGGATCTGCTGCAAGAGACCTGGACCCGCACCAATCTCCAGCACACGAAAGTCAGTGGCGTGGTGAATCTCGAACGCGCCCTCGCCGCCAATGGCCGCCTAGGCGGTCATTTCGTCAGCGGTCACATCGATGGCCTTGGCGTCATCAAACGTTGGGAAAAGAGCGGCGCGGATTATGTCCTCGAAGTCGCAGCGCCACAGAACATTCTCCGTTACATGGTCTTCAAAGGCTCCATCGCCATCGATGGCATCAGCCTCACCGTCGCCGAAGTGAAGAAGAAAAGCTTCGTCATCTGGATCATTCCTCACACGCACGAAGTGACCGCCTTGCGTGAACGCAAGGTCGGCGATCAAGTCAATCTCGAAGCCGATATGCTTGCTAAGTACGTAGAGAAGCTTACGGCCTCCAAATCGTAACATTCGGGGCTTCACCCCATCTTGTTCCCGCAGCAAACCCGATGTATCTTTTCCCCAGATGAGCAAAGCTTTTACACGTGAAGACGACAGCGCAGCAGAACCCATAGTCGCGCCGCGTCCTGCTTCCGCGCTGCCTAATGGCGCCAAGAATTACCTGACACCGCAAGGTGAGCAGAACATGCGCGCCGAGTTGGCCCGTCTCATCGAAGTAGAGCGTCCTACCG
This sequence comes from Chitinophaga pinensis, assembly GCA_943367715.1. Lineage (GTDB taxonomy): Bacteria > Verrucomicrobiota > Verrucomicrobiia > Limisphaerales > JAEYXS01 > JAEYXS01. The sequence continues at coordinate 132,958 of CALRJY020000012.1, forward strand.
TGACCTCTCTGCCCGAGACGGATGAATCCAGGCGCGAACTGCAGCTTTTGAATCAGCGCATTCAGCACCTGAAAGAAAGCCTGGAAACCGCGGTCGTTGTTCCACCTCCGGCTCCGCCTTACGAGCAAGTCCTGTTCGGAGCGACTGTCACCGTGCGCGATCAATTCGGCGAATCTCGCTATCGCATTGTAGGCGTGGATGAAACCGACTTGGAGCGCGACGAAGTGAACTGGCTCTCGCCCATCGCCAAGACGCTGTTGAACGCCAAGCTCGGTCAAAAAGTAAAATTCCGTTTCCCCGCCGGTGAAGATGTCTTGGAAATCATCGACATCACCTACACCTAGACGGATCACTTCATTAATCTTTAATCGGTAAAAAGAAAAAGCGGACGAGCTTTCACTCGTCCGCTTTTGCAATTCTGACCACCTCTTAGTAGCGGTAGTGTTCCGGCTTGTAAGGACCTTCGGAAGGCACGCCGAGGTATTCGGCCTGCGCCTTGGTCAGCTTCGTCAGCTTCACACCGATCTTCTCGAGGTGCAGGCGGGCCACTTCTTCGTCCAGCTTCTTGGGCAGGCGATAGACCGTCTTCTCGTACTTGTCCTTGTTCGCCCAGAGATCGATCTGCGCGAGCGTCTGGTTCGTGAACGAGTTCGACATCACGAAGCTCGGATGGCCCGTGGCGCAACCGAGGTTCACCAGGCGGCCTTCGGCCAGCATGTAGAGGCTCTTGTTGCCCGGCAGGTAGTAGCGGTCGTATTGCGGCTTGATGTTCTCGATCCGCACACCCTTCGCCTTCTTCAACGCGTCCACTTGGATCTCGTTGTCGAAGTGACCGATGTTACAGACGATGGCCTGGTCCTTCATCGCGAGGAGGTGATCCACCGTGATGATGTCGCAGTTGCCCGTCGTCGTCACATAGATGTCGCCCACGCCCAGCGTGCTCTCCACCGTGTTGACTTCGAAACCTTCCATCGCCGCCTGCAAGGCATTGATCGGATCGATTTCCGTCACCACCACGCGGGAACCATAAGCGCGGAGCGAGTGTGCGCAGCCTTTGCCCACATCACCGTAACCGCAAACCACGGCTACTTTGCCCGCGAGCATCACGTCCGTCGCACGCTTGATACCGTCCGCCAGCGATTCGCGGCAGCCGTAAAGATTGTCGAACTTCGACTTCGTGACGGAGTCGTTCACGTTGATCGCCGGGATCAGCAGCTTGCCCTGTTCGGCGAGCTGATAGAGGCGATGCACACCCGTGGTCGTCTCTTCGGAAACGCCCTTCCAGTCCTTCACGATCTTCGTCCAGATGCCGGGCTTTTCTTTCGCCACGCGCTTCAGGAGGTTCTTGATGACCGCTTCCTCGTGGGAACCGCTCTTCGTGTTCACCCAGTTGGAACCGTTCTCGAGTTCAAAACCCTTGTGGATGAGCAAGGTCACATCACCGCCGTCATCGACGACCAGTTCCGGGCCTTTGTCACCGGGGAAGATGACGGCTTTCAACGTCAGTTCCCAATATTCTTCCAGCGTCTCCCCCTTCCAGGCGAAGACCGGCGTGCCCGTGGCCGCGATGGCCGAGGCGGCATGATCTTGCGTGGAGAAGATGTTGCACGAAGCCCAGCGCACATCCGCACCGATCGCCACCAGCGTCTCGATGAGCACCGCGGTCTGGATCGTCATGTGCAGGGAACCCGTGATACGCACGCCCTTAAGGGGCTTCTGCTTCGCGTATTTCTTGCGCACGGACATCAGGCCGGGCATCTCGTGCTCAGCCACGTTGATTTCCTTGCGGCCCCATTCGGCCAGCGCGAAATCACGCACGATGTAGTCTTTGCCCGAGGGCGTCAGGGCGGTATACGCGGCGAGATTCGCCGTTGCCGCCGTCACTTCTGCCAATACGGCAGCCGCGACAGCTTTGGATTTGGTTTTAGCCATGGTAGTTCGTTAAAAAGGTTAAAGGGTTAAAAAGTTGAAGCGTTAAACATTGCTGTTTAACGCTTCAACCAAGTTCAATTAGACAGCGGCCTTCTTCAGGGCGGCGGCCATGCTGGTGGATTCCCAGGTTAGGTCCTTGTCGTCCTTGCCGAAGTGACCGTAGTTCGTGGTCTTGCTGTAGATCGGGCGGCGCAGCTTGAGCTGGTCGATGATGTCCGAAGGCTGGAAGCTGAACACCTTGTTGATGGCCTTCTCGATCTTCGCTTCGTCCACCGTGTTCGTGCCGAAGGTATCCACGCACACGCTGACCGGGTCAGGATGACCGATGGCGTAGGCGAACTGCACTTCGCAACGGGAAGCGAGCTTCGCGGCCACGACGTTCTTGGCGACCCAGCGGCCCATGTAAGCGGCACTGCGGTCCACCTTCGTCGGATCTTTGCCGGAGAAGGCGCCACCACCGTGACGACCCCAACCACCGTAAGTATCCACGATGATCTTGCGGCCCGTCAAACCGGTGTCGCCTTGCGGCCCACCGACCACAAAACGGCCCGTCGGGTTGATCAGATACTCGGTCTTATCGTTGAGCAAATGCTTCGGCAGCACGTTCTTGATGATCTTCTCGATGCAAAACTTCTCGATGTCCGCATGTTCGGCATCCGCTGCATGCTGCGTGGAGATGACGACGTTGGAGATAGCGACCGGCTTGTTGTCCTCGTACACCACGGAGACTTGGGACTTCGCGTCCGGACGCAGCCAAGGAGCCTTGCCGCTCTTGCGGATGCGCGTGAGCTCACGACCCAAACGGTGCGCGAACATGATTGGCGCGGGCATCAGCTCCGGCGTTTCATCACAGGCATAACCGAACATGAGACCTTGGTCACCGGCACCCTGCTTCGCCGTCTTCTTGCCCTTGACCTTGCGCGCATCCACACCCTGCGCGATGTCCGCGGACTGCTGGGTGATATAGACGTTCACGAACACCTTGTCGGCGTGGAACACGTCATCATCGTTCACGTAACCGATCTCACGGATCGCATCACGGGAGATTTGCACGAAGTCGAGCTTGGCGTGCGTCGTGATCTCGCCGCCGACCACGACGACGTTCGATTTCACGTAGGTTTCGCAGGCGACGCGGCTGAACTTGTCCTGCGCCAAACAGGCGTCAAGGACAGCATCAGAAATGGTATCGGCCACTTTGTCCGGATGGCCTTCGCCGACGGACTCCGAAGAGAAGATGAATTTTTTGCTCATGTAGTTAAACGCACGTCAAAAGCTTCATATTGACGTATCAAGATAGGATGATATATCCTTTCCAAGGTTCGTCAAACGGTTTTTGCGAGTTATGGCCCAAACCTTAAAATCCCTGCGCGCGCTGTCCGATGCCACCCGGCTCCGGATCATCGCCCTGCTCCAGCAGGACGAGCTTTCCGTCAACGAACTGCAGGATATCTCGCATTTGGGCCAGTCTCGAATCTCGACTCATTTGGGCCAATTGCAAGAGGCCGGCCTGCTGCAATCTCGCCGTGACGGCAAACGCACATTCTACAAGTGGAACGGCGTAGACGACGAAGAAACCCGCCTGCTCCTGGAGATGGCCGTGCGTGCCGCCAAGGAACTCCCTGAATACGAGGCAGATGAGATCAATCTCCGCCGCGTCCTGAATCTCCGCCGCGAACAGGCTCGCCTCTATTTTAACCAGATCGCCGGGCGCTTTGACCGCGTTTATGGCCCCGGCCGTTCCTGGCAAGCCTTCGGCCACCTGCTCCTCCATGTCCTTCCCCCGCTCACCATCGCCGACCTTGGCTCGGGTGAAGGCTTGCTGAGCGAACTCCTCGCCGTCCGCGCGAAGAAAGTCATCGCCGTGGACAACTCAGAGAAGATCGTTTCCTACGGCGCCGAGAAGGCGAAGAAGAACGGACTGAAGAATCTCGAGTTCCGCCAAGGCGACTTGGAGAACCCGCCCATCGACGCCAAGAGCATCGACCTCGCCATCTTGAGCCAAGCGCTCCACCACGCCGCCGAACCGGCCAAAGCTATCGCCGCCGCCTATCAGATCCTCAAGCCCGGCGGCCAGATCGTCATCCTCGATCTGCTCAAGCACACCTTCGAGCAAGCCCCCGAACTCTACGGCGATCGCTGGCTGGGTTTCGCCGTGAGCGATATGCAACGCTGGCTCGAAGAAGCAGGCTTCAAAAAAGTCCACGTCAGCATCGTCGCAAGAGAAGAACAGCCACCCCATTTCCAAACGATCCTAGCTGAAGGGGTAAAATAAAAAACGGGCGAAGGTTTCCCCTCGCCCGTTCGCAAATCAATCGGTTAGACGTTTACTTCAACGCGCTCTCCACCATTCCCTTGAAATCTTTCTCCGACGCCGTCGCCAGCGCCTTCGGAGATGTGTAGCGGATGAAGACGTGGCCGTCCTTGCCCTCGATGATCGCGCCGAGCAGCACGTGATCTTTCAGAGGCGTCTTCGGTCCGCCCGGCATGCCGCTCGAATAAGTGCCTTCCGCGCGCACATACGTCACCTTCGTGGAACCCACGGTGGTCGGCTCAATCTTGTGGTTCTTCTCATCGCGCGGTTCCTCGAACTGGCCTAGCCAACGCTTCACATTCGCATCCGTCCCGCCGCCATCGCCGCCGAAGTGGAAGAACACCACATCCCCCGTCTCCTTCGTCTTGGCATCCGTCACCTTGAGCTGCGCCTTGCGCATCCCGGTGGATTCGATCGATTCCCAAGTGGCCGGGCGCTTGAACTTCAAGCCCGCCACGTCAAACGTCGCCGGGGCATCCGCCGCCGTGGTAACTTGCGCAAACATTCCCAGGCCGATCACAGCCATGGCCATCCGGGTCAAAAATTGGATACGTTTCATGCCGTGTAGGTTGCTGCGGGAGAGGGAAAAGTCAACTGCAAGCAGCTAAACTGGAACCTCTATCCCCACTCTGTTGAATGACGCTATCCCCGGCATTCGCAGCCAGATACACACTCATGGAGAACCTTTCTCGACGTCCCCCAATAAATCGCAGTTGAAAAACTCGCCTCTTCGCGACACATTGCCTGCAATGCAATCGGTTTTTAAAGGTCCAGTGTTTGTGGTGCGCGATAACATCGACACCGATCAAATCATTCCCGCCCAGTATTTGAACCTCGTGCCCACCATCGCCGAGGAATACGAGAAGCTCGGCAGCTACGCCATGTGCGGCCTGCCGGAATCCCTGTATGCCACCCGCTACGTGAAGGAAGGCCAGCTCGATAGCGACTATCCCATCATCGTGGCTGGTCGTAATTTCGGCTGCGGCAGCTCCCGTGAGCACGCCCCCATCGCCCTCGGTTCGGCCGCCTGCCGCATCGTATTGGCCGAGAGCTTCGCCCGCATTTTCTTCCGTAACTGCGTCGCCACTGGTGAACTTTACCCGTGCGAAGCCACGGAACGCATATGCGACGTGCTCAAAACGGGTGACGTCGTGACCGTGGACATCGACGCCTGCACCGTGACCGTCGATGCCACCGGCAAGACTTACTCCTTCAAGCCGCTGGGCGACGTCCGCCCCGTGGTGGATGCTGGCGGCCTGTTCAATTATGCCCGCGCTGCCGGCATGATCGAAGCGAAAGCTTAACGATTTATCACAACCGCCGGGACTGATGGCTGGAATTGCTCCGGTCTCGTCAACCCGGCGGTTTTGCTTTTTATACCATGTCCATCTCCGACCTGCGCCGCGAATACTCCCTCGGCAGCCTGCGCCGCAAGGACCTGTTGGCGGACCCCATCGCCCAGTTCCGTGTGTGGTTCGATGCCGCGACCGCCGCGGGTGTCCTCGAGGCCAACGCCATGACGCTCTCGACCGTAACGGCTGAGGGCAAACCCTCCGCGCGTATCGTGTTGCTGAAAGGCGTGGATGCCCGCGGCTTCAGTTTCTTCACCAATTACGAGAGCCGCAAAGGCCGGGAGCTCGCCGCCAACCCTCATGCCGCGCTGACTTTTCTCTGGAAGGAGATGGAGCGGCAGGTGCGCGTGGAAGGCACGGTCACAAAAGTCTCCCCTGAAGAATCAGAAGCTTACTTCCACAGCCGCCCGCGCAACTCGCGCCTCGGTGCCTGGGGGTCAAATCAAAGCGAAGTCATCGCGAACCGCGAGGTGTTGGAAAAGAATATGGCGGAGTTTCAGGCCCGCTATCCCGGTGAAAATGTTCCCCTGCCACCGAACTGGGGCGGCTACATGGTGAAGCCGGAAATGATAGAGTTTTGGCAAGGTCAACGCAGCCGCTTGCATGACCGGCTGGTGTATCGCCGCCAGGCCGACGACTCTTGGCTACTGGAGCGGCTGGCTCCATAGCAGCCCTGTCTCATCATTGAACAGCACCCAGATCTCCACGTGCTGGTTCAGCGATTCCGCCATCGGCTGCAACATCTTCTGCACCGTCTTGCGCGCATTCGCCCTCGCCCGCTCCACCAGCAACTCACTCTTACCTTCCCGCACCACGGCAGGACGAAGATCGCGCCGGGCGGTGTCTCTTAATATTTCTCCCGAGAACTTGTCCAAACGTCCCCACCCGACTTCCGTCTCGACCTCCATCATGGAAGGATTCGACTGCACCTCCACGATCTCTTCATCGAAGCGCGGCGGCGGAATCGTCACCACAATGCGTTTGTGGATATCATCGTAGAAGAAGTTCGTCTCCGTGATGCTATCCATCGGCACCACGTATTGCACCTTGTTGCCGTAGGCCTTGATGCGCGCCTTGCTCTTGCCCATGTAAACCATGCCCCACAGCGCCTTCTCGTTCTCCTTGGTGATCTCCACGTTCACCGTGGCCGTCAGCACCACCAGCTTGGGATCATGCTTGAGGCTCTGTAGCGTACTATTGATGACGGTCGTGTGGGTAACTTTGGTCTTAAACGCGTCCGCGAGACTGGCGGCGATCCGACTCGGCGCATCCACCGCACTTTCCCCGACCTTCTCGCCCACGCGGATAACCTTCATCACGATCACCGTGCCCGCGATGATGATGGCCAAGCCCACCACGGCAAACGCCATAGGCCACAGCGAACGCGACTTGTCCGCATTTGGTGTCACAGGCTTGGGAGCGATTTCAGGCGGTTTATCCACAGCTTTGCCAGTTAAGATAAAACCGATTCCGTGCAAAAGCCATTACGACTTTAAGCCGTTTGTGGAATGCAGTTTCCTCAATGCATCTCCACCTCGCACGAGCCGATGCCCTTGCGATAGTAGTTGAACTGCACGTTCGGATGGTCCGCTAAAAGCGACATCGGCACGGCGCTGTCCACGATCTTGTTCGCGATCATGAAGGCCGTCAGGCGTTGGCCGAACGGGTTATCATGATTCCCCGCATGCCAGATGGACACCTTCTCTGCCTTCCATGTCTCGTAAGGCCCCACAGTCACTGCTTGCGTCGGCACCAAGGTCACGTTACCGCCACCGGATGTGCGGGCGTTCTGGGCGATCGTCACCGGGTGCAGGTCCACTACGCGCGTGGTCAGTTTACAATACTCCGCAGGCGAAGGCGGTGCGTCCTTGTACTTACCCTTGCGGCGCAACGGATCGTTGAAGGCCCAGTGCTTGATGTCCCCCTGCCCGCCCTGCATCACCACGCAACGAACGCCCGAGTCCCACGTCTTGCGGAACGCGGCCGTCTCAGCATTCGGGAAATGCAGATTGGCATCCGGCATCACCAGCTTCTTATCAATCTTGTTAAAGCACATCTCGCGATCGCATTTCTCAAAGGAGAGCGGATGCGATACCGGGACGGACTTGCCATCAATCACCCATTCGTCCATGCCCCAGAAATGCGCGTCATGCAGCTTCAAACCCATCTCATTCACGATGCGGGGCACGAGCGGCAACTGTTCTGTAGGACCGATGGGGCCACAGATGCCTGCGGGATTATCCGGCGTCGCTTGCTTCCACGCGTGGATGTATTCCAGAGCCTCGGCGCAGTAGAAATCCTCCAACGTGTCGTAGAACACCACCTTGAAGCCGGGCCGCGAGAGCTTCAGCAACTTCTCCGGCGTCAGCTTGGCCGCAGCCTGGATGATCTCCGTGTCCAGCGTGGTGTAATCCCACCAATCGGGTGCGAGTGAGCTAAATTTGCGAGGCATGGTAGTTGATGGTTGAAAGTTGAGTATTGATAGCGAGCAGGCTTATTTGGCTGCCTTCAAAGATTTCTCGTAGGCTTGGTTGACCAGGCAATTCTTACCAAGCGCATCGGCCAAGGGGTCCACTTCATTCGCGGAGAATCCATAGTGCAAATGACGGCGCCAGCCTTCCGCGTGCTTGAACTTCTTGGAAAGTTTGCCAACTGCAAGAGACATATCATCCATCGCTTGCAGGTAGGAGTTCATGCCCTGGCTCGCATCCAGCCAGCCTTGCTGGCTCTTGTGCGCGGCCAAGGAAACCAGCTTCGCTTCTTGTACCGGTGTCGTGTTCACATAAGCCCCCGGCACGATGCGACGCCGCAAACCATCACACAATCCATGCGGCATAGCGTGATAGATGGTCACGTCATCCTGATAAACCGAACGTGTGGGCGTGGATTTAAAATTCGGCATTCCATGTGTGAACGCCGCCGTCACAGCCAGGCGGCAGGTGTTCATGTGATCCTCCATGTAATCCTGCGGCGAATGCGTCAGGACGATGGACGGCTGCACCTCACGGATGACTGTCGAGAGTTTCCGCAATGTTTTGATGTCGTAAAAGATTTCGAGGTCATTGCACATCGGCGGATGCCATTGCGCGCCGAGAATCTTCGCTGCGTTCTGTGATTCTTTCCGCCGCACCTTGGCCGTCTTGGTCGGGTTGTATTCCAAGCTGCCGCAATTGCCGGTGGAGAGATTCAGGTAATGGATCTCCCACCCCAACACCTTGAGCTGGAGCAACGTCCCCGCCATGACGAATTCGATGTCGTCCGGATGGGCAGCGATGGCGATGGCCGTTTTGCTCATGATTTACAGCTCCAACCGGCAGACATTCCCACGTCCCTCGAAAATAGAAGGCGCATGCCGAATCTGAATTGTCTGCGTCTCCGACATGCCGAAGGTATCTCCATCCTTCAAGACAGGACCGTTATCCAACAGGTAGTGAGCCATATTAAACGCCAAATCCACTGCCTCTGCCGGCTCGGTCTGATATTGCACCATTTCAATTTCCATGAAACCCAACGCCTCCATCCCAGTAGTGAACAACGTCAGAGTATCTCCCTCATCAGGCATCACGCGGAAATCAATCCAGAGGTAGAGTGGCAGGCATTCCTCCGACATTTGTGCGGCATGTTCGAGAAATGTCGTCGGTGAATGCACCAAAGTCCCGGCGCCCCAATAAACACCGACAACCCCTTTTGTCTTCAAGATCGCGGCCACTGCTTTGGTCAGCAATCGCGCGCCTACGATAGGATCCCCATCGCCAGGAGTAGCAGTGATGATAAGATGGGCCTTATGCTCTTCCAGCTCGTCGGCCGCGTTTTCCCAAAACAGTGAAGTGGCGCAAGGACCTTCCAGCTCTTCCCAAGGAATCGGGGACGGCATCAAACCGCAAACGATCTGGCCTTCCGGGGTATCGAACCCGAAGAAAGCATCATCCTCGATCTGCTCGGCCGTTTCTTCATCCCACAAGTTCTTGAAGGCATGGACCACGTCCTTGGCGGCAGGCGCGGACGCCTGCCGCAACGCGACCATAGCAACGGACATCACATTTTCTTTTTTCTCCATGACCTCACCTTGCGCCACTAGATTCGCCTTACAGCTTGACCGTCTTGCCCGTCGCGGCCGATTTGTCCGCGGCGAAAAGCACCTTATGGCTCGCCACAGCGTCATTGAGACTCGTCAGCGGCATGTCTTTGCCCTTATCGAGCGCGTCGAAGAACGCCTGGAACTGGGTCTGATACGGATGATCCGAGACGTCGCCGGAATCGAGCATCTTCATGGAAAGTTCGCTCCACTTGTTCTTGTTCAGACCGCCCATCTTCATGGAGTGGAACTTGTTGTCCAGGAGGCTGCCCTCGCTGCCGACCAGATGCGTGTGGAAATAGTAAGGTTGCAAGCAATCCACGACGGCGGAGCACTTGCCCACGGCGCCATTCTTGAACTTCAAGATGGTCACGCTGGTGGTGGTGTATTCGTAAGGCTTGAAGATCTTGCTCTGGGATTTCGTATCGTAGCTCGTCACCTCCGTCACTTCACTGCCCATGCAGAGCAGCAAAGCATCGAGTGCGTGGCAACCGGCCGTGAGGAGCGCGCTGCCGCCGTCCTTTTTGAATGTGTTCCAACGGAACTGGCCGTACCAAGGCCCGATGCCGTGGTAGTAATCCACTTCCCCGTAGTGCAGCTTGCCGATCAGACCTTCATCGATCACCCCCTTGGTGGCGAGGAACTGGCTGGACCAGCGGCACTCGAAGCACACGCAAGTCTTCACGCCCGCCTTGTCCACGGCCTTCTGCATCGCCAGCACATCCTTCCACGACATGGCCAGCGGCTTTTCCACGATGATATGTTTGCCCGCTTTCGCGGCGGCGATCACATGCTTGGCGTGCAGGCTGGGCATACTGCAAACGGAGACCGCATGAATGTGCGGGTCCGCCAGCATCTCATCTAGATTCGTGTAAGTCGTGATGGAACCACCGTACTTGGCGCTCAACTCGGTGGAGTTCAACTGGCGGGAAGAATAGATCGCCGTGACCTGGGCTTGTGTGGAGGCGTTGATGCTCGGGATGTGCGCGGTAGCCACCCAGCCATAACCGATGATGCCGACGTTGTATTTCTTCACAGTTTTTTGAGTATGCTTAGAGGTTGTTTGCGAGTGCGCCCATGGCACAATCTTTGTCAGCGATTGTCAACACAGCACCGTTTACTGACGCCTGTGCTGGAACAGTTTATCAAACTAATTTTAAAGAATGCAGCACAATCTGCCACCGCTCCCTAATAGCACGCTGTATCTCGTGGCCACGCCCATCGGCAACTTGGAGGACATCACCCTCCGTGCCTTGCGCGTGCTGAAGGAGTGCGACGTGGTGGCGGCTGAAGACACTCGCCGCACGGGGCAACTGCTCCAGCACTTCGAGATCCGCAAGCCACTGCTGAGCTATTTCCAGTTCAACGAAGCCAAGCGCTCGGAAGAGATCATCGAACGCCTCCGCCAAGGCCAGAAGGTCGCCTTGGTAACAGATGCAGGAACACCAGGTATCAGTGATCCGGGCGAACGCGTTGTCGCAGCCGCCGTGAAAGCCGGTCTGCGTGTGGAATCGATTCCCGGCCCTTGCGCCCTAGTAGCTGCGCTCACTGCGAGTGGTCTGGCCACGGATGAATTCCATTTCATCGGTTTCTTGCCGCATAAATCCGGCCAACGGAAGAAAGCCTTAGAGCGACTCCGTGAAACGCCGGGAACTTCTGTGCTTTATGAATCTCCCTACCGCGTCGGTAAGCTCATGCAGGAACTGGTCGAAATCATGCCCGACCGGCAAGTGGTAATGGCGCGTGAACTGACGAAGAAGTTCGAGGAGTATCTGCGTGGGACACCGGCGGAGCTATTAGCGATTACGGAGAAACGGAGTCTCAAGGGAGAGTTTGTGGTGATGATTGCGGCAGCGGATGAAAAGGCTTCAAAGCAAAGGGACGAGAACGAATCGGAAGATAGTCCCGAAGGGACGTCTGCGGATAGCCACGGGTGACCATCGGGAACCCGTGGAAAGCTTGACGTTCAAATCATCCGCTCCTTCGGAGCGGCAAGGGCTTCCCTCAGTATCCCACTAGTTACGCTGCGCTCCACTAGTGGCTACCCGCACACGTCCCTTCGGGACTGAAAAACCTAATCTACGAACTTGCCCGGATTCAAAATACCATTCGGATCCATCGCGCGTTTCACGGCGGAGTGCAGATCACGCACATCCTTGTTCGCTGCCAATGGCCACCACGGCTTCTTCGCCAGACCGATGCCATGTTCGCCCGTGATGACACCACCTAGCGCCAGCACGCCTTGGAACAGTTCATCCAACGCCGCCTCACTGCGCTCATTCGCCTGCGGCAGATCGTAATCCACCATCACATTCACGTGGATGTTGCCATCACCCGCATGACCGAAGCACGCCACAGGGCAGCCATGCTTTTTCTCCAATCCTGAGGCCAGTTTGAACAGGTTCTCCAATTGCCCACGTGGCACCACGATGTCCTCATTCAATTTCGTCAGGCCGGTATCGCGGAGTGAATAGGAGAACTCGCGGCGCAGTTGCCAGATCTTCTCGCAATCTTCCGCCCCGTTCGCCCGCTGGATGAACAGCGGATTCAACGCGGATAAAATCTTCACCAACGTTTTCACCTCACCACGCACACTCTTCTCCTGACCATCTAACTCAATGATCAAATGGGCGCGGCAACCGGTAAGCATCTTGCTCCCTGTGCGTTTCTCGGCAGCCGCCAGCGTGAAGGCATCCGCGACCTCAAGCGCTGAAGGCAGAAACCCTGACGCGAACACCGTGCGAATGCCCTTCGCGGCATCCTTCATTGAGCGAAAGCCGATCGAGAGGCACGAACGGAACGGAGGCAATGGAATCAGCTTCAAAGTCGCTTCCGTCACGACACCCAACAGCCCCTCCGAGCCCACGAAGAACCGTGAAAGATCAAAACCGCTCTTGTTCTTGTGTGTACGACTGCCCAGGCGCAGCACGCGGCCATCCGCCAAGGCCACTTGGATGCCGAGCACATAATCCCGCGTCACGCCATACTTAAGGCAGCGCGGTCCACCGGCGTTTGTCGCGATATTACCGCCCAGACTGCAATCCGCGCGGCTCGCCGGATCAGGCGGATAATACAGTCCCTGCTTCTCCACTTCCGCCTGCAGCTTGCCCGTGATGACCCCCGGCTCTACCACGGCCACAAAATCATCCGCGTTGATCTCCTTGATGCGATTCATCTGCGCCACAGAAAGCGCGATCCCACCCATCTTCGGCACGCACCCGCCCACATAGCCCACGCCCGCACCACGCGGCGTCACGTAAATCTTATGTTTGTTCGCAAAGGCCAGAACCTTGCTCACCGTCTCCACACTGCGGCAGAGCGCGACGGCATCCGGCATGCTCGAGGCAAACCACTTGTCGCCAGAATGGGCTTTGCACGTCTCGTCATCGAGCCGCAATTCACCAGCAGGAAGTTGCGCCTGCAAGCGGCGCAACTGGGCAGAGAGAGAGGACTTCATGAAGCAGGAGAATCATCGCCCGGCAGTTCACTGACCGGAGCATCGAGGAAAGCTTGGGCCTCTTCGGCCTCGGATTCAGGCACCTTCACCTGAATGCCACCGGCGGCCAGCGCATAACCATCCATGGACATGGCCGCACCTTCATTGAATACGGCCGGATGAAAACCTGCCGCATCCAGCCTCGACCAGACAAGCTGGGCATCGGCGGCACTGAAAGTCATGTAGACTTTGACGGCTGGCATAATTTTTACGCTCCGCTGGACGGCGGATGCGGGTTGCGGATCTCCGTGAACACAATCACTCCCGCGCCGGTTTGCAACAGGTTCAGCACATGCACTTCCACCTTCTCACCGATGTGACCATGCCCGTTATTGACGACCACCATCGTGCCATCCGGCAGGAAGCCTACGCCCTGCCCCTTGTCTTTCCCATCCCGCACGACCTTCAGGCTGAACGTCTCACCCGGCAGAATCACCGGCTTCAACGCCAGCGCCAGGTCATTCATGCTCACGTGTTTCACGGATTGCAACTCAGCGATCTTGCCGAGATTGAAATCATTCGTGAACAGCTTGGCCCCCGTCGCCTTCGCCAATTTCACCAGCTTGGAATCCACATCCTTGTCTTCCGGAAAATCACCCTCATGGATCTTCACCTCATTGCGCGAATTACGTTGAATCCGGCTCAATGTCTCCAGTCCCCGCTTGCCCCTGCTGCGTTTGATGGAGTCCGATGAATCTGACAGTTGGTGCAATTCACGCAACACGAAGCGCGGCACCACCACTACACCCTCCAGAAAATTGGACTCGATGATATCGGCGATGCGCCCATCCACGATCACACTCGTATCGAGCAACAGGAGGTTGTCAGGCTTGTTCTGCGACGCGAAGCGGACGTAAGGAATGATGAGCGAGAAATCTTCCTTGTTACTCCGCATGGCCAGCACCATGCCAATGTAGCCGAACCCCACGAACAGGCAGAGTCTGATCATCCAGAGGGTGGCTTCCTCCACATGGATGAACAGCCCCGAGCGGTCAATCATCCAGGCGATCAATGTGCCCAGCATCAAACCAAACGTGGCCGCTGAGAAGGCCCGCAACGAAAAGCCCTTCAGCATCTCATCAATGGCCACCAGCAAACCACCGAAACCAAAACCGATGACCACGCCCAGTCGGCCATTCTCGATGATGTCAGGCCTTATCTGGCTGATGGCGTACCCCGCCAGCATCGACAGACTCAGGAATAAAATTCTGATAACCCAAATGGACATTCGCTATCTTTGGTTGGCCTTGGGAAAAACACCTTTGACGCTTTCCGCGGGCCGGTTCTCCGTACTCTTGTTTACCTTGGGCTTGTACAACAAGCCAAATCGGCTCAAGTTGCTGCTCAAGATGGAAATGTTCGTAACAATATGACCGAATTGGACCTGTAATTGTTCATCATGCAGGAGGCTGCCCGCCAACCCCTTCCCTTCCTTCACGTCCTTCATGATGGTATTGGCCGAGGCCGTCGCCTCCTCCAGGTTTTTCACCGCGCTCTTGATGTCTCCGCGATTCTCACTGATGGTCAATTGAAGCTCATCCGCCACCTTGTTCAGCTTTTCGGTGAAGTTAACCAAGTTGGTCATCGTGGACAATTTTTCACTAAAATCGGCCACGTTATTCAAGGACCGCGTCAGTGTTGGTGAATTCGTCTCCACCAGTTGATCGATCCGGCTTATGGCGGAAACGGTTTTCTCCGAGACACTTTGCAGGTTGGTGATGGTGGTGGTGAGGCTCTTCAAGGTGGCGTCGGATAACAGTCCTTTATCCACGCGATCCACGGCCGTATTGATCTGCTTCACCATCGTATCCACCCGTTCAATGAGGCCTTGGGCCGAACGGGCCGCTTCCTGCATGTTGAACGGTTCCTCACACTTCACCTCCGCCCCATCCTTGAGCATTGGCGCCGCATTCTTATCCACTTTCACGGCTACGTACTGATCACCGAGGAAACCGGCTTGCTCGATGAAAAACAAAGCGTCGCCATGGATCTGATATTTTTCCCGGATCTCGAGAATGGCGATCACAAATTTGCCATCCTGTTCCAGTTCGATGCGGTCCACAGTGCCAATCGGCACTCCCGCCAGCACCACCTTGGCCCCAGGGATGAGTCCACCGATGTTCGAGGTACGCATCTTCACCTCATAGGTGGAGATAAAGATGCTGGTGCCCTTGCTAAAACTCACCAACAGCACGCCCAACAGCACCAGGCCAATGATGACGAAGACACCCACTTTCCATTCCAGTTTGGGTTTGTTCATGGTTCAAACTCTATGTTTTTGGCATCCGCGATGCCGTTCACAAATTGATGGACCACGGGGTCTTCAGACGAGAACAACTCGTCGGGCGTGGTATCCACGTATATATGGCCCTTCTTCAGCATCATCACTCTTTGGGCCACCGTTTTCACGGTCCGCATGTCATGCGTGACCACGATCGTCGTGGCCTTCAATTGCTCGTTCACCCGCAAGATCAGCTTGTCGATGCTGTCGGAAACGATCGGGTCCAAGCCGGTGGTCGGTTCGTCGTAAACGATGATTTCCGGGCGATAGATGATGGCACGCGCGAGTCCCACACGCTTGCGCATGCCGCCGGAAAGTTCGGAAGGTTTTTTCTCTTCGGTGCCGGCGAGCTCCACCATCTCCAAAGCTTCACTGATCTTCTGTTTCTGCTCGGCGGCAGAAAGTTTGCCTTCGCGTTGCAGGACGAAGCCCACGTTCTCAGCCACGCTCAAAGAATCAAATAATGCGGCACTTTGGAACAACATGCCGAATTTGCTGCGGACACGGAGCAGCTCCCGCTCTTCCAGGCCCGTGATCTTTTCACCATCCACCTTAACCTCGCCTGAGTCTGGCTCCATAAGGCCGATCAGATGCTTCAGCAACACGCTCTTGCCCGTACCGCTGCGGCCGATGATCACCAACCGTTGGCTTTCCGGAACCGAAAAGCTCACCTTGTCCAGCACCACATTGGAGCCGAATTTCTTGCTAAGCTCGTGGGTTTCAATCATCAGGGAAAAATCCGGTTAAGCAGCAGAGTCAGGAAGAAATTGCTCATCAGCACGGTGATGGAGGAATAGACCACGGCCTCGGTCGTGGATTTACCCACCCCTTCCGCACCGCCCTCGCAATTGAGGCCCTTGTAACAGCCGATCAGCGCGATGCAGAGACCGAAGATCGTGGCCTTGATGATACCAGTGTAGATCTCGTTGACGTCCGTGTACTTCACTACAAACGCCCAGGAATACGCGGCATCCATGCCTAGTAATCCCACGCCCAGCATATATCCAGAACCTATACCAATCGCCACCGCCTCAATGGTCAGCAAAGGCATCGCCACCAAAGTGGCCAACAAGCGCGGTACCACCAGATAGTCCACGGGATGTGTGGCCAGAGTGCGCAAGGCATCGATCTGCTCGGTGACCTTCATGGTGCCCAGTTCGGCGGCCATCGCCGCACCTACGCGGCCGGCCACCATCAGGGCCGTCAACACCGGACCCAGTTCACTGCACATGGAAACACTCACCACCGCTAAAGTGGCCGAGTCCATGTGGACCTTGTGAAATTGGAAATACGTTTGCGCACAAAGCACCATGCCGGTGAATGCGCCGGTGATGAGCACGACCGATTGCGACTTCACTCCGATGAAGTGCATTTGTTGCATGAAACCGTCCCAGTTGAACTTTTGTGTGAAGAGAGATTTTCCGATCTCCATCAGCAGCAATGTCAACCGTCCCAGTCCGCTTACCCACGATTCCAATCCCGCTCGGTTTACCATGTTCCCCCTCATCCTAGCACAGGAAGCCCTTTTCGTCCTCCCAAAAACAAACGCCACCCGGTTCGGCGGATGGCGTTTGTCCGTCTAAACTATTCTATTTACCGCTGTCTTTAGCTCGACAGCGCGCCTTCAGCGGCCGCCTTCTGGTTGAAGAGCAGCACACCATCTCCCAGAGTCACCTGGACCGGTTCGGTTCCGGTCAAATGGCCCTTCAACAGCTCTTCCGCCAGCGGATCTTCCAGGTAACGTTCCACCGCACGGCGCATCGGCCGGGCACCATACGCCGGGTCGAAACCCTTCTCGGCCAAGAAATCCTTGGCCTTGTCGTCCAGTTCCAACCGCAGGTTCCGGTGCTTCAAGCGCTCCATGACCTTCTTCACTTCCAGGCCCAGGATCTCGAACAGATCCGGCTTGCCGAGCTGGCGGAACACGATGATGTCATCCAACCGGTTCAGGAACTCCGGACGGAACGCCCGTTTGGATTCTTCCACGATCTTTTCGCGCATGCGCTCGTAGGTGGATTCATCCGTATTCACGCCGAAGCCCATGCTCGTCTGCTTCTTGATCGTCTCTGCGCCCACGTTGGATGTGAGCAGGATGATCGCATTACGGAAGTCCACGATGCGACCCATGCTGTCCGTCAATTTGCCCTCTTCCAGGATCTGCAAGAGCATGTTCATCACATCCGGATGCGCCTTCTCGATCTCGTCGAAGAGCACCACGGAGTAGGGCTTGCGGCGCACCTGCTCAGTGAGCTGGCCGCCTTCCTCGAAGCCCACATAACCCGGAGGCGAACCAACCAGGCGCGACACCGTGAACTTCTCCATGTACTCGCTCATGTCGAGCTGGATCAACGACTTCGAATCGCCAAACATCATTTCTGCCAGCGATTTCGCCAGCAGCGTCTTGCCTACGCCCGTAGGCCCAAGCAACGCGAATGTACCGATCGGCCGTTTCGGATCTTTGAGGTCCGCCCGTGAACGCCGCAGTGCTTTGCACAACGCCGTCACTGCTTCCCGTTGACCGATGACCACGCGGGCCAGTTCGTTCTCCAGGTTCAGCAAGCGCTGCGCTTCGCTCTGTTCCATCCGTTTGAGCGGGATGCCCGTCCACTTCGCGACGACGTTCAAGATATCATCCTCATCCACCACCACGCGCTTCTCATCGCGCTTGGTCTTCCATTCCGTGAGGATGTTTTCGAGGTTCTCTTTCGCGTGCTTCTCTTTGTCACGCATGGAGGCGGCGCCCTCGAAATCCTGTTCGCGGATCGCACGTTCCTTGCTGACCTTGATCTCTTCGATCTCGTCCTCGATGGACTTCACATCCGGCGGACGCGTCATCGCCCCGATACGCGCGCGGGCACCGGCCTCGTCCATCAAGTCGATCGCCTTGTCCGGCAGGAACCGGCCCGTGATGTAACGCTCGGACAATTTCACAGCGGCATCGATTGAGCCGTCCGTGAATTCCGCCTTGTGATGCTCTTCGTACTTCGGACGCAGGCCGCGCAAGATCTGAATCGCTTCATCGATCGAAGGCGCTTCCACCTTCACGTTTTGGAAACGGCGTTCCAGTGCGGCGTCCTTCTCGATGTATTTGCGATACTCGTTCAGCGTCGTGGCACCGATGCACTGCATCTCACCGCGGCTGAGTGCGGGCTTGATGATGTTGGAGGCATCCATCGTGCCCTCAGCGGAGCCCGCACCCACGATGGTGTGCAACTCGTCGATGAACAGCAGGATGTTCTTCGCGCGACGGATCTCGTCCATCACCGCTTTGATGCGTTCCTCGAACTGGCCGCGATACTTCGTGCCCGCGACCATCAAGGCCAGGTCCAGCGTAATGACGCGCTTGTCGCGCAACAGTTCCGGCACATTGCCCCGGGCGATCTCTTGTGCGAGACCTTCCACGATGGCCGTCTTGCCCACGCCCGCTTCACCGAGCAGAACAGGATTGTTCTTCGTGCGGCGGCACAGTATCTGGATGACGCGCTCGATCTCGTTCTTACGACCGATCACCGGGTCCATTTCACCCTTGCGGGCGATCTCAGTGAGGTCGCGACCAAACGCTTTGAGCGCAGGCGTCTTCGCCTCCCCCTTCTTGTCGCCCTTGCCACCACCGCCTGCACCTTCCGGTTGACCACCGGCAGGTTCGCCACCACCCGCACCTTGCGGCGGTTCGGCACCTTCCTGCGCGCTGAAATTCGGATCCAGCTCCTTCAAAATCTCCTGCCGCGTCTGCTCGATATCCACATCGAGATTCTTCAACACGCGGGCGGCCACGCCATCACCCTCGCGGAGCAGGCCTAGCAGTATATGCTCCGTGCCCACGTAGGTGTGATTGAGCGCCTTGGCTTCACGCGCCGCGAGAGACAAAACCTTCTTCACGCGCGGGGTGTAGGGAATGTTGCCGATGACCTTCTGATCAGGTCCCGTGCCCACCTGCTTTTCCACTTCCATACGGACCGTTTCCAGGTCCAGCCCCATCTTCTGCAGGACGTTCACCGCCACGCCCTGGCCCAGCTTGATGAGTCCCAGCAACAGGTGCTCGGTACCCACAAAATTGTGGTTAAACCGGTCAGCTTCCTTTCGCGCCAGAGCGAGCACTTGCTGAGCCCTTGGCGTGAAATTATTCATGGCTTCTTCACTCATATATTCAAAGTGCGTTCAGAATAGAGGTTTGTCCAGCACCACTGGACGGATTAGAAGAGTTACGACAGAAGCCGGATGGTCTCCGCCGACAACGGGCTTCGTCCGCCCGCCTCGGACTGTAAGGCAAGCGTCCGGCAAATCCACCGAAAACTTGCAATATTTCACGGATTTTTCGCTCATCCATTTTTTGTCTTCTGTCCTTCTCAACATCTCCTCCACACCGGCGATCTCGCAAGTCAGCAAAAATACTGATTTTTCTCACCGCCTGTCCGCTACCCGTTCCACCTCTCCGCCAACTCTCTGCTAATGACCTCGCACCGTCGCACCGCCAAGCAGCGGGCGAGAGCGGCAAAGGCAACAACCTTCGCCGCTCCGCCCGCCCCTCGCACCTCCTTGGCGCCGTCCCCGTTTTACCTCCTGCCTCGATCTTCATGCCTCACACGTTAACAGGGGGTGTAGGACATCCGCTGTCCTAGTGAATTTTTCTCGGAATTTTTATTTTCGACTCAAAACCCACTTAAAACCAACAACTTACGAGAATTCAAGCCGCCAAAAACCGAAAATAGTCATCCCTCAAAAACCGATTTCCTCTAAATTCTTTGCCTTTGGGAATGGCTCTGATGTGTGGAGCATTGATTTTGGGATTTCCATGGTGTTCGAATAACGGCACCGCCGGTGCAACCGGCTTCGATGCTTCCTTTGCGCCGAAGCTTGCGTTCTCACTTCCCCTTTGGTCCGCTGTCTTCCGCGAAAATTGACGCACGCATGAATCTTCCTACCAACCCTTACGCCCGCAGCTTTTTCGTCGGTCTCCTGTGGCTCATCACGGTCATCGTCGTTTCCTTTTCCCGCCATCAGGGTACTTGGGCAGATTATCCGCGCGCGCAGATTCTGCTGCTGGTGCTGATCTCCGCCATCACCGCCGCGCAGCTCGGCGTCATCTCCAGTCACTTCGAGAAGATGCGCAGTTGGACCCGCATCATCATCGGCACCATGGTGGGTTGGTTCGCCATCGTCGGCATCATGCTCCTCCTCGGGAAAACTTTTTCCTCTCCGAAGGTGGACCCTGCACCTCAGTTCGCCACCACGGATGCCATGATGAACCACTTCGCGAACGAAGCCGTCAAATGGGTGAAACAAGATCGCGGCATCACGCTGGATTACTCCGCCGACTCCATCCAGATCATCGAGGAAGAACTCGCCCGCATCCATACCAAGGATCACCCCAAGGCTGGTCAACCCGGCGTCTTCGGCACCGCCATGGGCTATGGTGCTTATGTCGGTGAAGTCATCCGCCGTCGTGATGGCGGCACCTGGGCCGAAGATCATCCAGTGGGCGGCACCAACTCCTACCCCCTTAAAATCACCAAACCCGATACGACCATCTTCCCGGTCGGCTGGTGCTTCAATCGTCTGGTCAACGGCGAAGAAGACAACGTTTACATCAAGTTCACCCTCACCACCGCCACCGGGACCAACCAGCTCACCATCCCGACGAACTCCGTTCCCGCTGCCCCCTGAACGCAGCACGCCCTTCTTGGGGCGCGGGTTGTCTCAACCCGCAGCAACTCCCGCAAACCCGGCGGCGTAGCTTCGTACTGTGCAACTACGATTACTTGCAGTCAGCTTCTTCCATTTCAATTTGATGCTCCCACCCGCCCGTCCTACCGTTCCCACGTGAACAAGGCCATTTTCCACCATCCAGACGCAACTACCCGCCTTGCTAGTGCTGGTCGAAAAAATGCCGGGACCAACCGCGTGCTCGCATGAAAACCTCCACCCTGCTCGCCCTCATTCTGCTGCTCACTGGCAGCGCCATTCTCACTCAGGCGCAGACCAATGCTCCGGCCAAACCAAGAAGAAACCGGTGAAGGTCGGTAGCAAAAAAATGGACGACGCCCCCGCTGCTGAGCGCGCCTATCTGGATACCTTGCGTGATGAGGCAGGCAAACCTGTAAGCTACAAACGTCTCGGCAGCAGCATCGGTGGTCCGGATGATAATCCGCTGGATCACTACGAACTGCGGCTCTCCACCGGTCGCAAGCTCATTATTTACATCGACATGTATCATCCCCAGAGCGACCCCCTCAAACAACCTGCACCCAAAGGACTCTTCAAGGCCAAGTGATGCTTCTGGCCTTGCCGCCTGTCTTCCTCTCCATGCTTCCGTTCACCAAAAGATTGCTCTGCCATTTCCAGCGCTACTGGATCTCAGGCTCCTCTTTATGGCTGAGACAAGAGCACGGCTGGATGGAGTTGCGTCTGGACCAGATTGCTGCTTTGAAGCCCAAGACCGTCAGCAGAATCATCGTGCGCTACTACGATAGCCAGCGGTTCACCATCAGCTTGTTTGGCTTTTCCAACCCTGCTTACGACGCCGTCTGCCGTTCACTCCGTGACGCGATGCGCCAAAACGAGCAAACCCGGGGCTTGTGGAATGGAACCACGGTCTTGAAGCATTATGATTAAAAGCCCCCTCAAAGATACTTTTATCACAGTAAACACCAATGATGGTTCGCCGCGAGGCAAGGCAACGGAAGCTGGTCATATCGTCTGAATTCGTCCAAACTATTGCCTACCCTTAAACCAAAACGCTATGGGCATCCAAGATCGCGACTACATGAAACGGCCATCGGACGATGACGCTGATCGCCGTGGCTCCTCCTCCGATTCCAAACTTGAAGATGCCATCTCCGGCTTCTTGCGAAGAAATCCGCGCTTCTTCCTCTACGTCGGCTTGGGTGTCGGCGCATTAGTGATCGCCGCCATCGTCGTCATAAAATCGCAGAAAGGCTCATAACTGTTTCCAACGCAAACGATGAGCAGCGGTGCATTGAATGATCATTGGGCAGACTGGTCATTGGCTCCATCAATCAAAATGGTATGGGCCCCCAGTATCACGAAAGCATGAAACAGTCCTCGGACGATGCCGATAACTGCCGTGGCTTTTCATCCCATTCCCAAGCTGTTGTCATCGGCTTCTTACGCCGAAATCCACGTCTCTTCAAATACGTCGCTTCAGGCTTTCTCATACTGGCACTCATCGCCATGGTCGTTGCCATGAGTTGGGTGCTGCTCGTCTCATACGCTTTATCCGGACACCCCGGAGACGACGAACTTCCAGCTCCCCCGCCCCCTTCCCCCTCCGCCGTCCTGCCCGCATCTACCAACTGGCCAAGCTCCCGTGCGGGCGAAGCACTTTCCGTTGGCGACTTGAAACTTTGCTGGTGTCCGCCCGGCCAGTTCCTCATGGGCAGTCCGGCCGCAGAACCCGACCATCGCCCTGATGAAGCCCAAGTTCAGGTGACATTATCCAAAGGCTTCTGGATGGGAAAATACGAAGTCACCCAAGGACAATGGAAACGCCTCATGGGCCCGATTCCCGGCAAACTCATCGCCGGTGAAGGCGATGACTTCCCCGTCTATTGGATCAACTTCTCTGAGGCTGAAGAATTCTGCCAACGCCTGACCAAGCGCGCTCAAGACTTCGGCGAACTGCCCACCGGCTGGGAATTCCGTCTGCCCACGGAAGCCCAATGGGAATACGCCTGCCGCGCCGGGACCACCAATGCCTTTTCCTTCGGCCAGACCTTGAGCACCAATCAGGCGAACATGGGCAAACCATACAATGGCACCCCGGACGGCACGCCCGGTTCCGCCGCCTCACCCGTCGGTAGTTACCCCGCCAACGCCTGGGGCATCCACGATATGCACGGCAACGAATTCGAGTGGTGCCGCGACTGGTATCACACGCAACTGCCCGGAGGCACCGATCCCGATCTCCGCGAGGACCAAGGCGTCCCCAACCGTGACGGCACGTATTCCCGCGTCCGTCGCGGCGGCGCTTGGACGGATGAGGCCAAGTTTTGCCGCTCCGCCCTGCGCCTTCGCTATGAACCGCCCCGCCGCGCCGACCACATCGGCTTCCGCGTGGTGCTGGTACAGCGCTAATCATAATTTTCGATCTTCCTGTCCGATTTCTCCGCCAGCGGCTACTATCCCGGTAAGCCAACGAACCGACACAACCAACCAAGACTAGCCTATGACCACCTCCGAAAAGAACAGCATGCTGAAGTGGAATACGATCCTATGGCTCGCCGCCATGGTCCTGCCGGTGATCTTCAGTTTCGTTTTCGCCGCCGCCAAATTTCCCTGGCAAATCTTGGTCCCCCTGCTGCTGTTCGGCCCAATGCTCGCCTCCAACAACATGATCAGCAAAGCGATCGGCACCACCAAAGACGATTCAAAATAGTCCGAAACGCGGCCTGCTGTCCGATTTCGACTTCGGCGGCTACTATCAAGCAAGTGAACGACCAAACTGATTCTCAATTGCTGCGCGCCTATGCGGAACAACGCTCTGAAGCGGCGTTCTCCGAACTCGTGCGCCGCCACATGGATTTGGTTTATTCCGCCGCCCTGCGCATGGTCTGTGATTCTCATCTCGCGCAGGATGTCACCCAGA
Source organism: Chitinophaga pinensis (assembly GCA_943367715.1). Lineage (GTDB taxonomy): Bacteria > Verrucomicrobiota > Verrucomicrobiia > Limisphaerales > JAEYXS01 > JAEYXS01. The sequence continues at coordinate 157,010 of CALRJY020000012.1, forward strand.
ATGTCTTCGTCGCTCTTGCGAAAAGCGCAGCCCATCTCACCGATCATCCGGTACTCTCCGGCTGGTTGCATCGCACCGCGCAAAATATCGCCGCTCAAACCGTCCGCACCGATGTTCGCCGTCGTAACCGCGAACAGGAGGCATCCGCCATGAAAGAACTGCTTTCCGCCGAGAACGAACCCGGGTGGGAAGACATCGCGCCGCATCTCGATGCCGTCCTCGGTGAGTTGAACGAACCGGACCGCGATGCCCTGCTCCTCCGTTATTTCGAACGCAAATCCGCCAAGGAAATGGCCCAGACCCTCGGCATCAGCGACGAGGCCGCCCAGAAACGCGTGAACCGCGCCGTGGACCGCATGCGTGATGCCTTCGCCCAGCGCGGCGTCACCATCGGTGCGAGCGGACTGGTCGTGCTCATCTCCGCCCATTCCGTTCAGGCCGCTCCCGCCGGTTTGGCCCTCGCCATCACCACCACCGCTTTTAGCAGCACTGCCGTGACCACGGCGGCTACTGCTGCCACCACGACCACCATCCAGACTATCGCCATGACTACTCTGCAAAAAGTTCTCATCACCACCGCCCTTACCGTCGCCATCGGTGCCGCCCTCTATCAGACCCGCCAGGCCGCCGGCTTGCGGGAGCAAAACGAATCCCACCTGCGCCAGCAAGCGGCGTTGGAGAGCCAGATCGCCGAGCTGCAAAAACAGCGTGATGAGGCCAAGAAACGGCAGGGCGTCCTCGCCGAGGAACTGGCCAGTGTGAAGAAGACGCAGAATGACACCGAGGTTTTGCGCTTGCGCGGGCAAGTCGGCGTCCTGCGTCGCGACAATGAGACCATCGGCAAAAAGAGTCCCCTGAACAAAATCACCGCCGATCCCGCCACCCGCAAGCTCATGCGTGACCAGCAGAAGATGGGCATGACCATGCTCTTCGGTGATCTCGCCAAGACCCTGAAATTGGAACCCGAAGCCAAGGAACAGTTCAACGATCTCCTCGCCGATCACGTGATGGACGGCATCGACATCATCACCCAGGCCTTGCACGACAACAAATCCCGCGCCGAGATCGACAAGCTGTTCACCGCCCAGGAATCAGGCCTGGAGAATCACTTGCGCGCCCTCGTGGGCGAAGAAGGGCTCACGCACTATCGGGAGTATTCCCAAAATCTCCTCACCACCCTGAGCGCCCAGCAATTCGAGAGCCTCATGACCGGCGACAAAGAAGCCAAGACCGCCAAGAAACAACAGCTCCTCGCGCTGCTCAAAGAGGAAACCCAGTCCGGCATCGCGGGCGCCGGCTTGCCTCCCGATTATCAGACCGTCCCCATGCTCAACTTCCGCAACATCGCCTCCGAGCAACAAGCCGATATGAGCCTCAAACTGCTCGACGGCATCTACGAACGCACCGGCAATCGCGCCACCACCTTCCTCGATGCTGAGGAACTCAAGAAGTTCCAGGAGTTCCGCACCAAGGCCCAGGAAAACAATCGCACCATCCTGCTGATGAACCGCAAAATGATGGCCCCCATCTCACAATAAACTCATCACCTTTCCGCCGACTCATCATCCTCTCCTCTTCGGAGGAGAGGATTCGTTTCCTCCCCCTTTCGATGTTGGATGTTTCCCCAATCATTGGCCCGCCGGTGCAACCGGCTTACTTCACCAACATCTCCTTCACCTTCCCCGCATCCTTCGTCGGCGGTTGACACGTCGTTCCCGTGCATAAGTAAACCACCGCCCCGTCTTTCGCCGGCAACGTCTTCGCAAACGCCTCCACCGGCCCCACGTTCCCCAGCACCACCTTGTGCGGCTGATAAACACTGTGCGCCGCCTTCAGCAACGCCTTCGCATCTGCACCCTTCGCATCCCCCGCGATCACTACTCGCCGCGGCTCCTCCGTCCAGAAATCCAGCGCCAGTAGCGAATACGGCAGCGCATGCGGCATCCGCTGCATTTTGGGTGAGAACAACTTCAACGTCGCCTCCGCCTTCTCGCGATATTCTTTTTTATCCGTGATCGCCGCCAATTTCAGCAACGCCAGCGCACCCACCGAATTCGCCGAAGGCATCGCCCCGTCATAATCCTCCTTCGCATTCACGATCAAATCCTTCGTCGCCGTGCTCTGGAAAAACCCGCCATCCTCCTTGTCATAAAACCGCACGATCATCTCATCCGCCAGCGCGATCGCGAACTCCAGATGCTCCGGCTTCAACGTCGCCTCATACAACTCCAGCGACCCCGCGAACAAAAACGCATACGCATCGAAGAGTTGCACCTCATCCCGCTCCCCGTCGCGCCAGCGATGATACAACGTCTTCGTCTTCGCATCCCACAACTTGCCCTTGAGGAAAGCGATGTTCCGCTCTGCCGCCGTGATATACGATTCCTCGCCCAACACCACCCCTGCCCGCGCCATCGCCCCCAGCATCATCCCGTTCCACGACGCCAAAATCTTATCATCCAGATGCGGCCGCACCCGCTTCGCCCGCACGTTGAACATCTTCGCCTTCGCACTTGCCAGCAACTTTGCTTCCTCAGCCGTCAGCTTCGTATCCACCATGCTCAACACATTCAGATTCTTCAGCGGCTCCGGATGACTATGATCCTCGAAATTCCCCTTCTCCGTGATGCCATAATAGCGCACCACCACCTTCGCCTCCTCCGCACTCAGCAGCGATTCCAACTCCTTCTTCGTCCAGCAATAAAACTTCCCCTCCTGCCCCTCGCTGTCCGCATCCTCCGCTGAATAAAATCCACCCTCCGCATGCGTCATGTCTCGCAGCACATACTGGATCACCTCGCGCACCGTCGCCGCATGCTGCTCGCTCCCGCTGATCAGATACGCGTCCAGGTAGAGCTGCACCAGTTGCGCATTATCGTAGAGCATCTTCTCGAAATGCGGCACCAGCCACTGCGCATCCACCGAGTAACGCGCGAACCCGCCCCCCAGCTGATCATACATCCCGCCCGCCGCCATCCGCTCACACGTGAAGAGCACCATCTTCAGCGCCTCCTCATCCTTCTGTCGCGACCCCGCGCTCAGCAGAAACAACGGCTGCGAAGGCCGCGGAAACTTCGGTGCCCCGCCGAATCCGCCCCACTGCGGCTCATAATCTTCCTTCAACGTCGCCACCGACCGCTGCACGATCGTCCCATGTAGCAGCGCATTCGTATCCTTCCCCGGCATCGTGAAGGCCGCCAACTGCCTCGTCAGATCCGCCGCCTGCTCATCCACCTCCGCCCGCCGCGTCACCCACACCTGATGGATCTGTTGCAGCAGTTGCAGGAAACTCGGTTTCCCATACTTCGGCTCCGGCGGGAAATACGTCCCTGCATAAAACGGCTTCAACTCCGGCGTCAGAAAACAATTCAACGGCCACCCGCCGCTCCCCGTCATCGCCTGCGCCGCCGTCATATAGATCTTGTCCACATCCGGCCGCTCCTCGCGATCCACCTTGATGCTGATAAAATTCGCGTTCAGGAACTTCGCCAAATCCTCGCTCTCGAACGACTCCCGCTCCATCACATGACACCAATGACACGTCGAGTACCCGATGCTCACCAGGATCGGCTTGTCCTCCTTCCGCGCCCGCGCGAATGCTTCTTCTCCCCACGGATACCAATCCACCGGATTATGCTGATGCTGGAGCAGATACGGTGATTTCTCCTTCGCGAGCCGATTCGTGTGTTTATGCGACATAACAGCAGTGGAATTCGTGACCGATACAACCGAGTTGGTCAAAGCCGACACCTTCGTTCCCGACGCCCCCGCCATATCCGGCCCCTTGGCAGATTGCGAACAGCCCGAGGCCGTCAACAAAACCCCTGCCAAAGAAACCCAAGCCTGGCCTGAACGCGAAAACAAAAACATTCCCCGCAATCTACCCATCCTCCGATGAAGGTCAAAGCCCCAAACCTGCGTTGGTAAGGATGAGTTCCCCTCGTCCCTGACTGAATGCCTCCATTTTTTCCTTCTCTCGATGTTCGATGTTGGGCGTATTGGCCAGTCGGTGCAACCGGTGTTCGATGTTTCCGAGACTTTCCCACAAAAACGCCTCTTCTCCCCGCGTTTCCTTCCGCAGTTCGACGCTTCTTCTCCTGTAGTGCTGTTTCGTGGCTATCCACACCTACCTCCTTACTTACTCGTCGCGATTTCCGATGAGTTTTCCACCGGCCTCTCGCCACTGAAAAGAAATTATCAAAACCCCACCAGAACACAACAAAAATCCATTAGAAAAATACGATTTAATATAAGTATTTGGAATTAAACAACCTATGATTCAGAAAAGGTGAGCCCGGAGAAAACTGCGACGAAGCACGCGACCCGTGCCCCGACATCCATGTCGGGGCCGGCAGTCCGCGACGACCGCCGAAGCTCTCAACCATCAACTCAACCCCTCACTCACCTCGGCACATATACATAAGTGCCGAGGTATCCTACCACATCTCCCCGAGCCGGGCAGAAACCTCCATCCCTGAGCATCCCCCCTTGCAACTTCTTTTGAACTTTGAACTTCTTCCCTCCCTACCCCTTCCCCGCCAGCACCTCCGCCAGCACCGTCAGCATCTTCTCCGCCGTGTACGGTTTCGGAATGAAATGCTGGACGCCCGCTCCCACCGCCTTGGCCACGCCACTATTGCTGGCGTTTCCGCTGCTGCCGATGATTCTCACCCGCGGATTCATCGCCTTCAACGCGATGATGGTTGCCGGGCCATCCATCACCGGCATGGCCATATCCGTGATGACCACCGCCACCTTGGCCTGCTGCTGCGCGTAGAGCGCCACCGCCTCCGCCCCATTGGCCGCTAGCAGCACCTGATAGCCGTAACGCTCGAGCATCCTCTTGGCCACTCCGCGGATGCTCTCCTCATCATCCACCACCAGCACCAGTTCGCCTTTTCCTTGGGGCAGCCGCGTTTGCTCAATGGCCACCGCCTCCACCGCCTCCGTCGTCGCCCGGGCAGGCAGATACACTTTGAACTTCGTACCCTTCCCCACCTCGCTATAGACCGTGATGAACCCGCCATGGCTTCGCACAATGGCTATCACCGTGGAGAGCCCCAATCCCGTACCTTTCCCGATCTCCTTCGTGGTGAAAAATGGCTCAAAGATCCGGTCGCGTATCTCCGGCGGGATCCCTGAGCCGGTATCCACCACCTTGACCATCACGAAAGAACCCGGCTTGGACTCAGGGTTCATCCCCGCATACATTTCGTCTAGGACCACATTCTCCGTCATCACTTCCAGCCGTCCGCCTCCGGGCATGGCATCACGCGCGTTGACTAGCAGGTTCATGAACACCTGGTGTAACTGGGTCGGATCACCCACCACCGGCCACACTGCCCGCGATATTTGGAAAATCGCCTCGATATTTTTGGGAAATGTTTCGCGCACGACCTTTTGGATCTCCTTCAACTGGTGGCTCACATTCACCTCCATCCGCTGCCCTTCCACCCCGCGGGCAAAAGTCAGCACCTGCTTCACCAGATCGGCCCCGCGCTGCGCGCTGCCTTGGAGTGTCTCCAGGATTCCTTGACCTTCCTCCTCCTTGACCATCTCCTTCAGCATCTCCACCGACATCATGATCGGCGCGAGCACGTTGTTCAGATCATGTGCGATACCGCCCGCCAACGTGCCGATGCTTTCCATCCGCTGTGCCCGCAAGAATTGGGCTTCCAGCTTCTTCTTCTCCGTGATGTCCGAATTGATGGCGAAAATAGACTTGGGCCCGCCTTGTGCATCCCGCACCAGCGTCCAGCGCACCTCCACTGTGATCTCGCGGCCCTCTTTCGTCACCTTGCTCATCTCACCCTGCCACTCCCCTTTGGATAACAGGATTGCATACGCTTCGTGGAACTGCGTCGCCTCCTTGTAAAGTAATTCAATGGATTTCCGCCCCATCACCTCATCCGCCGTCCAGCCGTAGATCCGCTCGGCTCCTTTATTCCAATAGATGATTTGACCCTCCAGGTCTTTTACGAGAATGGCCTCATGCGCGATGTCCAGCAAGGCGGCCTGTTCGGCCCGTTGTTCCTCCGCCCACTTGCGCTCCCGGATGTCATCAAAAAAGCAAAGCAAATACGGCTCATTTGCACAAGTGAACGGCTTTAAATGGCAATGCAGCCAGATATCCTTGCCGAACGAGTTGCGCCCATGCACCTCCAGCTCTTGCGGTTGTCCGGTTGTGAGCGCCTCTTCGGCAGCCGCCAGCAATCCCGTCTGCTGCCAAAACTTGATCTGGCGGAAATTCTGCGCCTGCACGGTCTTGATGTCCGGCGCTCCCAACATCCGCACGCTCGCGGCATTGGCGCTGACTCCTTCACCGCTCGCTCGGTAGGTCAGGACGGTCAGCGGCGAGGCCTCGATCAGCGTTTGGTTGTACCGTTGCATCTCGGCAGCCCGTTGCTCCGCCTGCTTGCGCTCAGTGATGTCGCCCGCATACCCATGCACCACACCTATGCTCGCGATGGGAAAAAAGGACCAGGAGATCACCCGCCCGGCCACTTCCTTTTCCAGCCTTAACCTCGGCTCTCCCGTCGCCAGGCACTCACGTTCTATCTCCAGGATGTCGGGCGGCAAAATCTGGGCCGGATGTTCATAACCCAGCCGCTGCGCCATGCTAAGCGTCGCTTCATTGAAATAATTGAGCCGTCCCTCAGCCGACAATTCGATCACCGGATTGGGGTTATAACGGGCGAAAGACGCCTGCCGCTCGGTTTCTTCCTCCACTATCTTGCGGGCGGTGATGTCCTGGCATGTGCCGATGGCTCGCACCGGCTTTAGCTGGTCACAAAAGACCTGCCAGCGCTCCTCGACATGCTTAATGCTCCCGTCCGGCAGCAACAGGCGATGTTCGATGATGCACGCCGTTTGCTCTTCCATCGATCGGCTAAAAGCTCCTTCCACGTTCTCGCGGTCCTCTGGATGGACCAAATTCAGGAACGCCGCATGCGTAGGGACGAATGTCGCCGGGTCAGCTTCAAAAATACGATACGTCTCAGCCGACCAGATCACCGCCAGGGTGGTCAGATTAGTTTCCCAGCTTCCCACCTTCGCCACCCTTTGGGCCGCCACCAATCGGGCTCGTTCGAGTTCCAGTTGCTTGACCAGCTCCCTTTGCTCCCGTTCGCTCCGCCACAGCGCTTCTTCCGCCTTGCGCTGCTCCGTGATGTCATGCGCCGTGCCGATTATCCTGAGCGGTGCCCCGGTCTTCCCGTCGAAAAACAACTGGGCCGTCTCATGCACTATGCGCTCCTGCCCGTCCGGGCGGATGAGGCGATGCACCATGGAATAGGGGCAACGCTTCTGGATCGCCGTGCTTACCGCCTGCCGGATGGCCGCATGTTCTACGGGCGGCACATGGCGGAAGAACATCTCATTCGTGACTGTCACCGTCCCCGGCTCATACCCCGCGATGCGGTACATCTCATCGGACCACCGCAGCGGATTGGCATCCACCTTTTCCTGATCGGTCAGGTCCAGTTCCCAGCTTCCGAAATGCCCGATCCGCTGGGCCGCCGCCATGCTCGCCTCGCTCGCCCTCAGCGCCGCTTCAGCCCGCTCCCGTTCCTTTTCCTTCTCCAGCCCCTCGATGGCGAAGGAAAGT
>CALRJY020000013.1:0-157958 GCA_943367715.1 Chitinophaga pinensis
TGGCCAATCCAGACCAGCAGACGATCTCAAGACAGCTTTACAGCCAGTCTCAGGAACTATGTCAAAGAACAATGAAACCATCCGACCCCTGTGAGATATCGTTTCCTCCCTCCCTACGATTGAGAGTTCAAATTCAGCGTAAGTCCAAGACCCGGCCGGTTCCGCAGTGGCTACTAGAGATTCCCCGGTCCCATTCTCGACCGACGTCCCTTTCCCCCTCCGGCTTACGAGCCCTGATCCATTCGCCCGATACACTCACATATCTGCAATGATTCCATAAGGATCGCCATCTCCCCGCCAACGCAGGACATAACAATGCATAACATCGTATGCTTGATGACTTGGGATTCTCCAGTGGCTGTCTATCGCTCCGAAAGAGCACACCCACCGTTCACCCGTCCTTTACCAGCAGCGAGCTGCCAGCACTGAAAACTATATCAAATTCTCACCAGAAAACTATAACTTTTCGCTAAAATTTGCACCTCAAACCGAACCATTTCATCCCCAACATATTGCAAAAAACATTCCTTACGTAACTCGCTATTCCACTTTACATTTTAGAGCCATTCCTATTTCCCCTTTAGAGTTTTCAGGTGTTTAGCGGGCAAATTCCTCCCCTTGACCAACGCTCCCGCTTCACCACAATGGCCACGCCGTCGCCAAGTATGAATCCGCCCAACAAACAGTTCCCGCTCCAGCTCATCCTCACCATCTTGGGTATCGCCACCCTCATCACTGTCACCGTCTGGCAGCACCGCACCGTCAACCAGCTTCGTGCCGAAGTGACCGCCCTCCGTCAAGACGTGCGCCAATCCGTGACCACCGCCTTGGAGCAACCCGCCACCACCGCCGACGCCGCCCGCCGTGAAAACCTCGAACTCATCAAACTCCGCCATGACGTCCGTGACCTGAACGAACGCCTTCTGAATTCCCGCTATCAGGAACATACCCAGCAAACCATCGCCTCCGTCGTCCGCTCGCTCTTGCCCCAAGCCACCCCGACCAACAACGCACCCTTCAACCTCCGCCCTGAGTGGAAGCCGCTGGAATCCTTGGCCACCAATCAATACGCCCAGGCCATGACCAAACTCAAGAACGCCACCAACGATTACATCCGGTTCCTCCACCTCACTCAGGCTGCCAAGATGAGCCTGGCCGTCGGCCGCAACGAAGACGCGCGCCAGTTCGCCCAGGACCTCCTCTTCCTGAATGAGCAATTCAGCCGGGGCGATTCCAACAAATCAAAAGGTGAAGCACTCTTCCACGGTCACACCGTGCTCGGGCGTCTCGCTCTCGATGAAAAGAAAATCGACGAAGCCAAAAAACACCTCCTCGCCGCAGGCACCAGCAATGGTTCCCCCAGTCTGGACACCTTCGGACCCGGCATGGCCTTGGCGCAAGGGCTCCTGAAAAATGGCGAACAAGCCGCTGTCCTCGAATACCTCGAACTATGTCGCCGCTTCTGGAAGATGGATCGTGGCCTGCTGGACGAATGGAAAAAAGACATCGAAGCCGGTCGCATCCCCGAATTCGGCGGCAGCCTGCTGCACTGAATAAAAAGTAAAACACATCCACCTCTGCCCCGCCTTAAATTTTTCAAGATACTAAGGTGACATCTCCCAAACCAACAACTAACGGGCTAGCCTGTAATCTGCGGTTTAACATTTGTTAGAACACTTTCACCCATGCCCACTCGGAAAAAAGACCTGCGATTGCGGAGACGTCACTATGGCGTCACAACCCTCTTGGCGTTGCCGTTCCTCGTTTGCTTTGCACTGGCATGGAGCACATCGCATTTCTGGCCAAGTGCGATTGGTTGCGGAGTCATCGCCGTAGTCGGCCTCATTTTGCAGGAACGGCGCTTTCGCCGCTACCACTGTCCCGACTGCGGGGCGTTACTGCCTTACACACCTGCTGCTCCCGGCGCTCGGATTGAGTATGTCTGCCCTCGCTGTGACGTGATCTGGGATTCCGGATTCATGGAGCCAGAGAAAGACTCGTAAAACATCTTCAGGGTTTACCCACCACGCTCAAACTCTGGAAAATCCTAAACCCGCTTGTTGACGACTGATGTCGGCTGCGCCAGTGGGAAGCCGACCTTCGGCCAACGCCCCAGCCCGTTTGAACAAGCAGACGGCGGCAAGGATTTTTCAGCCGGTCTCGAAGAGGGAAGTGGTGCCAGAGGCGGGAATTGAACCTGCGACCAACCCCGACATCCGATGTCGGGGCTGCTCTACCTCTGAGCTACGGCCGCCCACCTCTCAAACTGTGCCCAAGCTCGCTCTGGCTTCTTCCACCGTTTGAATGTTCGCTCCCATTCCTGGGCCTCGGCCACATCCACAAACTCGTGACTCGCCACCAATTCCCACGGCGCATCTTTCGCCGTTGTCGCCGTATGACCGCGGGCATGTTGTTCTAACCTTCGCGCCAAATCATTCGTCGAACCATAATAATGGCGGCCAGTTCTGGAACGGAGCATGTAAACCCAACCTTGCATGATAAAAAAGAAAAAGTGGTGCCAGAGGCGGGAATTGAACCTGCGACCAAGGGCTTATGAGTCCCCTGCTCTACCTCTGAGCTACTCTGGCACAATCACTTACTTACCTCACCCCTAGGAGTGAAGCGGGCCGATACTATGCAAACCGTCTTTTTGCCCGGCAAGCAGTTTTCTAACTTTTTTCATCCCCCTCAAATCCGTCTTTTGCTCTCCTGCCACCCCAGTTAGAGGCGGCAATTGAACCTGCGACCAACCCCGACATCCGATGTCGGGGCTGCTCTACCTCTGAGCTACTCCGGCACAACCACTTGCTGGCCTCACCCTTAGCAGTGAAACGGGCCCATGCTATGCAAACCGTCTTTTTGCCCGGCAAGCAGTTTTCTAACTTTTTTCACCCTCGCCCAGACCGTCCTTTTGAACTAATTTCCACTCATTACCGTCCATCCATCACTGTAATTGACGCCATGAAAACCATTTTCCTCACCCTCCGCCTCCTCATCGCCCCTCTCGTCCTCGGTCTGGGCCTCTCCTCCGCCACCGCCGCCGAAACCGCCGTTCCCCGCACCAAACACGTGGACGCCGCCGGAGCTGCCAAACTGCTGGAGGCCAAGCCCGACGTCGTCATCCTCGACATCCGTACCGGCGAGGAATTCAAAGACGGTCACCTCGCCAAAGCAGTGAACATCGATTTCTACGACAAAGCCTTCGGCGAAAAGATCGACAAACTGGACAAGGATAAGACGTACCTCGTCCACTGCGCCGTTGGTGGCCGCAGCACCAAATCCCTCGACCAGTTCAAAGCCAAAGGCTTCAAAAACATCTACCATCTCGACGGCGGCTACAAAGCCTGGGAAGCCGCCGGCAAACCCGTGACCAAATAACAGAGCGTCGATCTCCAGCTCGGCCGCAACTATCCCTCCATAGTTGCAGACAGCAGCTAGCTAATTGGGGGGTATTCCTCCACATGCCTATTCCTGCTTCCCCTTAATTCGCGCCCATTCGCGAAATTCGCGTCACACTCCTTACTTCCTCTGCCTCGCCAAAACCTCCAAATTCTTCCGTGCCGCCTCATTCTGCGGATCATACTTCAGCACCGCCTCCCAATGTCCCTTCGCCTTGTCGAGTTGCCCCAGCGTCGCCGCCATTACCCCTGCGGATAACCGCGCCTCCACATAAGCCGGCCTCACCACCGCGATCCGTTCATACAACTCCATTGCCTCCGCATTCCGCTGCTGCCGCTCCAGCAGATCCGCCAGCAAGAACAACCACCGCGCCTCGTCTGGCAAACTCGCGATCGCCTTCCGATAAAACACTTCCGCCTCCGCCACCTTGCCCAACATCGAAAGACTGTATCCCTTGATCACCCAACCCTCCGGATACTCCGCCTTCAACGCCAGCGATTGCTCGATCAACTGCAATCCATTCTGCGGCCGCCCCGCATTATTCTCCGCCGCCGCCAGATTCGCATAACCCCGATATGACTGTGCATTCACCGCGATCACCTGTTCCCACAACACCCGATCATTCAGAAACGTCTTCGAATAATCCCACGACCGCCACCCGAACCAGCTTAAGGTCAACGCCACCCAAGCCAGCGCTACCGTGCGCAGCTTCGCGTGCTTCATCGCCCAATCCCATCCCCACGCCACACAGAATGCTGCCGCCACACTCGGCAGATAAAGAAACCGGTCCGCCCTCGGTTGGTTGATCGGGATGATCCCCATCACCGGCACCAACGTGACAAAGAAAAAACCGATCGCGAATTGCCACCGCCCCCAAGCCTCCCGCCGGACCAACAAAGTGCCCGCGAGGATCAGCAACAGCACCACCGAAATCCCAAACGCCAAACCAAACCCCGCCGCATAATCCACCGGCTGATCAATGCACATCGGGTCCGGCCAAATAAGCTGCCGCAAATACGTCGTCAAAATCACCGGCAACGTCGAGATCCAACCAGCGAATCCTCCCGCCTGCTCCCCCTGCTTCAACCCCGTAAGAATCGACTGCCGCAACCCCACATAAACCCCCGCCACAACTCCCAACAAAACCACCGGCAACAGAAACGCCCTCTGTCTTGACAACATTAGAACATCATTGAGGTACCCACCCCCCTCTCCCCTCGGAGGGGAGAGGGCCGGGGTGAGGGGTGCCCCCATTCGCCGCACAAAAAATTCATAAAGCAAAATCACCGGAAACACCATCAACGCATCCTCCTTGCTGAAAAAGCCGATGAACCCGCTCAGCAGCAAGCCCACCAAATCTCCTTTTTTCTCTCCCTGCCGCCACCGGTCATAGAAAAACAACATCAACAACACCCCCGTCGTCGATTGCAACGACGCCCGCGAACTGATCCACACCACCGCCTCCGCATGCACCGGATGAATCGCAAACCACAGTCCTCCCAACGCCGCCGCCAAAGCCGTCGCCCCCCAACGCCGCGCCAGCAGAAACACCAGCGCCCCATTCAACGCATGCCAGAGAAAGCTCTGCCAATGCCACCCCTCCGGCTTCCATCCAAACAAAACATTATCCAGATAATACGAAAGATACTTCACGGGCCGATACAACTGCGCCGAAGCCGTCTTGAACAAATCCACCCACGCCCCCGGCGTGAACACATTATCCACATTGCGGATATCCACATGATCATCATAGATGAACTCCCCGCTCCTGCCCGGCCAGAAGATGAGCAAGCCCACGACAAATACCAGCAACCCCAGCCACCATTGGCTGGCTTTACTTTTCACCATGGAATTTTCAGGGACGTTATCCATCACGTCATCGGTTTCCTCGCCACCGCGAACACCGACACGCCAAACGGAAACGAAAACTCATCCAGCCATCCCGCCTCCGCCGAAAAAATCTGATACATCACCTCGCCCAACCCACCCGTGCTATATTCAAAATCCGATTTCGCCGGTTCATCCTTCGAGGCCATCAACTTCGCCAACAACCGCACCGCTGCGATCGGTGGAAACAAAAACGAATTGAAATACGTTGCCCGCTGGATCTCGAAACCCGCTTCCTTCAGTCGAGTCTCCAACTGCCCTTGCGTATAACGCCGATAATGCAGATTCACCACATCCTGCTGCCCCCACATCCATTGATACGCCGGCACCGTCATCACCAGATACCCGCCCGGCACCAATCGTTCTTTCACGATCTTCAACGCCGCCGCATCATCCTGGATATGCTCCAGCACATCGAACATCGTGATGACCTCAAACTTCTGCTCCCTCAACTCCACCGGCATCGCCTCCACCGTCCCCACCGATACAGGCACCGCCCCACGCTTGCCCGCTATGCCCGCATTCTCCGCCTCCGGCTCCATCCCATAGAGCTCGCAATCCTTAGGATACAGCGAATAAAGATTCAGCCCCGGTCCACACCCGATCTCGAAAACTTTCATCCCCGGCCGCCACGCAACCTCCTTCGCCAGCAATCTCTGTAAGATCACCCGCCGCGCACGAAACCACCAGTGGTGCTCCTCGTAATTCGAATACTGCTCGGCGTAGGCGCGTTCCATTGTGCTAGAGCTTCACATCCGGTTTCACCACCCAGCCCACCGACGAATCGATGATGAAATGCGGCCGGTTCTTCACCTCGTCAAAGATGCGCCCCACATACTCACCGATGATCCCCATCACGAGGAGCTGAACCCCGCCGAAGAACAGCACCATCACCGCCAACGAAGCCCACCCCGGCGGCACCTTGTCCAGCACCAGCGCACTCACCACCGCCCAGATCAACAGGCAGAAACCGATGGCCGACGCGAATAACCCAAACCAAGTCGCGAACCGCAACGGCACCGAGGAAAACGACACCAACCCCTGCACTGCCAGATTCAGCAACTTGGAAAAATCATACTTCGATTCCCCACCCGCCCTCGCCGCGCGATCATACGGAAAACCCGTTTGCTTGAACCCCACCCACCCGCGCAAGCCCCTTATGAACGGCGCATGCTCTGGCATCCGCTTCAGGCAATCCACCACTCGCCGGTCCATCACACAAAAATCTCCTGCATCCAGCGGCAGCTCCACATTCGCCACCCGTTTCAGCAACCGGTAGAAAAGCGCATACGCCCCGCGCAACAGCACACCTTCCTTGCGATTCTGCCGCACCCCATAAACCACATCGAAGCCTTCCCGCCATTTATCCACCATCCGCAACATCACTTCCGGCGGGTCTTGCAGATCCGCATCCAGCACGCCGATGACGTCCCCCTCCACATAGCGCAACCCCGCCGCCACCGCCGTTTGATGCCCGAAATTCCGCGAGAAGCGGAGACAGGCGATTGATGGATCGTTCAACGAAGCTTGGGCGAGCAGTTCAAACGTGCGATCTCGGCTGCCATCATCAATGAACAGGATGTTGACCCGCAGGTCCGTCTCCTTGCGCAGCCGCGCCAATCCGGCCAGTAATTGTGGCAAAACCGCTTCCTCATTATAGCAAGGAATGATCAGGCCCAGCTTGGGCTGTTTGGGACGTTCACTCTGCATGACGCGGCCCATCATTAGCGAATCATCGGCGCAAGACAACCTTTCAGGAAACCAGCGAAATGTCGCTCTGGGATAACTCTCTCATTCCCTTTCGGAGCTGAGGTCCGCAGGTGATTTCTCGTTCCAGTCCATTCCTTTAAAAATGTAACGCCGTTCTCAACATAAACTTTTTTTGCCAATCGCTTTACCAAGTCGGTTGTAATCTTGCCAACCCGCTTTCTGAGGCGTTACATAGCACGCATGAGTCAACGCATCTTGGTGGTGGATGATGAAGCCCCCATCCGCGAACTGCTTTCCAGCTATTTCCAGAAACGCGGTTATGCCGTTTCCGCCGCCGCTTCCGCCTCCGAGGCCATCCGCGCACTCGATGAACTTTCCATCGATGTCACGATCCTCGACATCGCCCTGGCTGATGCCGACGGCCTTGAGCTCCTTGAGAGCATCAAGAAAGATCACCCCAAGCTGCCGGTCATCATTCTCACCGGCATGGGTTTTGACGACGACCTTCTGAAAGAGGCGCTCGCGAAGAAAGCCTCCGGTTACGTCAGCAAAACTTTGCCGCTGGACCAATTGCTCATGGAAGTCCGCCGCGTCAGCGCCTAAGCCGGTCGCTGCACCAACATCATGCCCCTGTCAGCCAGATCTCGCCCTGTTCCCCGCCGTAGCGACCTTAGCGCCCGGGATGAGCGGCTGGCCTCACTGGGCCTGCTCGCGGGCCATCTGGCTCACGATTTCAACAATCTGCTCGCCCCTATTCTCGGTTATTCCACCTTGATCAAGGAAGAGTTTCCTCGCGAATCCACAGGCCAGCAGTATGCCATGTCCTTGGAAACCGCCGCCCGCCGCGCGGAAAAAACCTTGGATCAAACCCTGCTGGCCACCCGGCCGCAAAGACGGTTCTCTCCCCAGACCATCGCATTTGACCAATTCATCGCCTCGGAAACGGCAAAATGGCAGGCCGAATTGCCCGCTACCGCAGGAGTCGTCGTGCAGACCAGTCTCGCCCCCTGCACGCTCGTGGGCGATGAAATGCACTGGCGCACGGTGATCCGCCATTTGCTGAACAACGCCCGCTTCGGCTGTGCCATCGGAGGCAAAATCTCGTTGGAGTTGAAACCTGTCAGCCTCACCTCCGAGGAGAAGATCGACTTGGGCCTTCCCGATGGTGAAGTGGTTTGTCTGCGAGTCAGTGATGATGGCTTCGGCATGCCTCACCAGACCGTGATTCGTGCCTTCGAGCCTTTTTTTACGACCCGGCCTAAAGGAGCCGCCCAAGGCTTGGGACTGACCGCGTGCCACAGCATCACCTATCTTCATGGCGGCCAGATCGATCTGGTATCGGCGCCCGATGAAGGCACCCAAGTGAGCGTATGGTTGCCCTTGGAGTATGTTTCACCGGTAGCCAGCAACCCGGCCTCAGAAAGCTTTTCCCGCCCCTCCCGGAATACTGGCAGTCCGCGCAAGCGGGTCCTCATGGTGGATGACGATCCGCTGGTGCGTGAAGTGATGAAGGCCGCCCTGATCAAGGCCGGTTACGAAGTGGTGACCGCCGATGACGGACAGGCCGCTTGGAAAATGTTCAACCGGTTCCATCGCGAACTCAGCGTGGTCTTGAGCGATTTCCGCATGCCGTTGGTGGACGGCGTGCAGTTGTTAAAACAGATGCGCGAGTTGAATCCCGGTGTGCCCGTGATATTGCTCAGTGGCGATGTCTCCGGAGACTTGGAAAACAAGCTCAAAGAACACCATCTCTGGGTGGAGGTGCTGACCAAGCCCTGCCCACTGGGCGAACTCATCGAGCACATCAAGCAATTGCCCGGCTAGAGCGTTTTTAAAAATAATGTGACCGGGTGGGGCGAGGATTTTGGGGTTATGGCGAGGCTTTGGCGAAGGAGCAGGTTCCAGCGACCCTGTGACTGAGCCGAAACCCCAAAAGACCGCTCCTTCACCTCTTCAACCACTCGGTTACAGTATTTTTAAAACCGCTCTAGATCTGAAGTCCTTGGGCCTCGATGAAGCCCTGCAACTGCCGGATGCGCGTGGGGTGCCGCATCTTCCGTAACGCCTTCGCCTCGATTTGCCGGATGCGTTCCCGCGTCACCTTGAATTGTTTGCCCACCTCTTCCAAAGTCCGCGCATAGCCATCACCAAGACCGAAACGCAATTCCAACACCTTACGTTCCCGTTCGGACAGACTGTCGAGCACATTGCCCATGCGATCTTTCAACAGGCTGTAGCTGGTGACGTCCGAAGGATTTTGCGCCGACTTGTCCTCGATGAAATCGCCAAAGCTCGTGTCATCGCTGTCACCCACCGGGGATTGCAACGAGATCGGCTGCTGCGCCATCTTGAGGATCGCCCGCACCCGCTCCACGGGCAGGTTCATATCATCCGCCACCTCTTCTGGTGTCGGTTCACGCCCGAAATCCTGCACAAGCTGCTTCTGCACCCGCATCAGCTTGTTGATCGTCTCGATCATGTGCACGGGAATGCGGATCGTGCGCGCCTGATCCGCGATGGATCGCGTAATCGCCTGTCGGATCCACCACGTGGCATAGGTAGAGAACTTGTAACCACGACGGTACTCGAATTTCTCCACCGCCTTCATTAAGCCCATGTTGCCTTCCTGGATCAGGTCCAGAAACGACAGACCGCGGTTCGTGTATTTCTTGGCGATGGAGATCACGAGCCGCAGGTTGGCCTCCACCATCTCCGTCTTTGCTTGCAGCGCCTTGCCCGTCCAGACCAGCAATCCCTCGTAGAGCTTCAGGTAAGTCTGCGCCGACATCCGCACAAAATCCTCCAGCGCATGGATCTTGCGCTCTTCTCCCTGCGTGATCATCTGGACCTGCGCTGACTTCCGCTGCTTTTGCAGATCTGCGATCTGCTTGCGGCTGCCCACGAATTTGTCATGGATGTTTTCCGCCACCACGGCCATTTCTTCCACCACCTTTTGCTTGTAGAAGAACTTGCCGAACGTCCGTTGCAGCTTCGCGTCCAATCGCTGAAACTCCTGCTCCAGCTTGACGAGTTTCTTCTGGCTGGCTTTGGCACCCGCTTCGCGGAGTTCCGAATAAGCGTCATCCACCTGCTGATCCAGCGCCCGCACATCCTTCACCAGTTTGCGCAAGGATCGGGAGTGCTTCTCGCGTCCCTCGATCTTCTTATCTTGGATGACGCGGTCAAAGCGTTCCTTCGGCGGCTCACAGATCAGTTTCTCCGCCAACGCGATATGTTCTTTGCCGGAAAAACCAAAGCTATAAATGATGCGTGCCACTTCCGCTTCCGCATCCTCGATCCGCTTGGAGATCTCCACCTCCTGCTCGCGGGTCAGCAGCGCCACCTGTCCCATCTGCTTGAGATACATCCGGACCGGATCGTCGAGGATGTCCATCTTCCCCTTCTCGTAATCCTCTTCTGGCTCGACCTGCTTGACACGGTCCACCTCCGCCTGATCGACGATATCGACCTCCAGGTTCCGCAACCGCAGACATAGCTCGTCCAAATCCTCCGGCGTCACGGACTTGTCCGGCAAGGCATCGCTGATATCACCGTGGGTGAGATAACCCTGCTCCTGGGCCAGACGCAGCAACTCCTTCAGCTTCTCCGTCAGATCCACTCCCGCCTGGCTGCGGAACGGCTCGGCGATCTGCACCGTCACGTCGCCGTTCACTGCTGTGGCGGAGGACATCGGCTGGATCATCACGGCAATCGTGGCCGTGTCCAAGCTGGTCGGCGGTGCCTTTCGCGCCGTGGGCACGGCGATCCTGACCGGTGGCGATACCGCTGTTTTCACTGGCACGGCAGGGAGAGCCTTCGCCTTCAATGGCTTGGGGGACGGCTTCGGTTTAGCCTTCTGCACCGCTTTCGCGGGCTTGGCAGACGCGACTTTCTTCCGAACGACCTTTTTGGCTTTGGACTTGGCCATAGTTACCTCAGTTTAACGGGTCTGCTCGCTTTGCCCAATTGCTTGGACAATATCTTGGTTAAGTCTCTTCCGGTCAAGTGACTCACCCAAATTACCTAGCCGCCTGGTTACGTCCTTCCGTCAGCGGCTGACATCCACGCACACCAGGTCTCCCTTGGCGTTGCGGGCAAAAATCTTTCCATTGGCCAGGACGGGCGCCGTCCAGCATTTGCCACCCAGCACTTGGGCCCGGGCCAAAGGTTTAAACCCCTCCGGCGTCGCCTCGGCCACCAGCAATTCACCCTTTTCGCTGAGCACGATCAGCTTGTTATTGGCCGCTGCGCTCAACGCCCCTATTCCCAGACCATCCTGCTTCCACTTCACTTCGCCATCACGCAGGTCCAGGCACCGCAGATCCCCCGGCTTTCCCGCCACGCCGTTGAACACATACATATAGTCCTGAAACAGCACCCCTGCATTCATATGAACCTTGGTATCTTCGGAACGCCACACCACCTCCGGCCGGCCGTCCAAGACCTTCACCAGCAATCCCGGCTGGCTGTGCGAAGAAAGGAACAACCGTCCGCCATAGATCAACGGGTCGGTCGCGTTGGTATCGAAATCCGTCTGGAAAGGAAACTGCCACAACTCCTTGCCATTCTTCGTGTCCACCGCCACCAGTTCGCGATGTGTCAGCAACAGGACCGGCCGCTGCTGGCTTGCATTGAACGGCAACGGCGAAGAGTAGGCCGCCGGCCCGTTCGTAGACGCCCAGATCATTTTCCCGTTCGTCTTGTTGATCGCCATCCCGGCGCTCCCCACGTTCAGTATCAACGCCCGCCCCTCGACCAGCGGTGCTCCCGCAAAACCCCACTCGGGCACCTTGGCCCCCGCTTCCTGTGCCACGTTTTTTTGCCACTGGATCTTGCCGGTGGCGGCGTGGAACGCGAAGAGATCCCCTTGCCGTCCCAGCACATAAACCATTTCACCCTCAACCGTCGGTGTCGTGCTCGTACCCCCCTCGTAATAATGCGCGTTCAGCGGCTCGGGATAACTATGCTTCCAGATCTCTTTCCCCGTATTGACATCCAGGCAATAGACCGTGGCCGTATCCCCTTCACTGCCCAGCGTGAACACCCTCCCATTCGCCACTGCCACGCTGGAGAACCCCTGCCCGACCGATGCCTTCCACAACTGCTTGGGACCGCTCGCTGGCCAATTCCAGTTCCAGTTGATCTCGGAGGAAATGCCATTTTGGTGGGGACCGCGAAAACGCGGCCAGTCATCCGCCCGCACCATGCCTGCGGAAAGCAGACAGAGCGCGGCTGCGATGAGCCAGCAGCGGTGAGACATGACGCTGAGGTAGCCAGCCCGGCCATCCTTGTCAATGGCAAGCGCACTTTCCGCCCTATGTTTCACTATCCTCACGGCGACTTCGGCTTCTCAGCCGCCTCCTCTTTCGCCTTCGCCTTGATGGCCACCGTGATCCAACCATCCAATGTCGTCGCCAAGGTTGCCCCCGTCCCAAATTGATTGGTTAAAGCCGGATATGTCTGCACCCGTCCGCCCAAGGGTTTGATGCTCTCCAACCGCACCTGATAAATGCTTCCCGCCACCATGCTGGCATCCGCCTTGAACTGCAGCGTCCCCTCCTTCTTCTTCGCCTCGATGCTGGACTTTGATAGGGTCAGCCCCTCCACCTTCGGTTCCAGTGTAAACTCAATGGCCTCGTCATAACCCAATCGCTCCACCCCCACCTTCAGATCCGCCGTACCATCTTGGGCCACAACTACCTTCCCCGTCTCATTCGTCGCTACAAACGATGTCTTCGCTGACCTGATGTTCAAGCGATACCCCTGCTCCGGTCCGCTCAATCTCGCCAGATGACTTACCCGCAGGAACAGTTTCCCATCCTCCGCCGCCGTCACGTCCAATCCGCCCTCGTCCTCCGCCGCCATTTTGCTCGCCGCCAGTTCCTTGCCCTCCTTGCCATGGGCCGTCAGTTTCACATCCGCGGGCAACCCAATGCTCCGCGTCTGCGCCCGCACCAAAAACTTCTCTCCCTTCTTCACCTCCCAAGCAAACCAATCCACATCCCCCGTCTTTTCAAATCGTCCAAAAACAGTATCCGCCACCTTCACCGAATTCGCCTGCGCCAGTTGGTCATTCGGCTCCGCTTCACTGACCTTGTCCGTGACTTCACTTGCCACTGTCACCAACGCTGCAGGCTTGCCCATCGCCAAACGTGGAGCAAACCATTGAGCAATCCCCGGCTGCGTTGCCGCACTGGAAAACTTTTCACCTCCTGCATCAGGTCCAAACCAGATCGATTCTCCCTTTGCACCCGTATAAACAAAATTCACTTGCGGTATCTCTCCAATACGCAACGCATACACATATTGATCCCCACCTTGATAAAAACTATCCCGCACCTCGATAATCACCGTTTGCTCCGCCTTCGCCGTGAAGCGCAACCGGCAGTCTCTTCCCAAGCCCGGCTCATCTTCATTGAACGCCAATTGCCGTCCCCTTTCATCCAAGACGCGCACCATCGGGTCCATCTTGGAAAACAACCTCTGCGCCAGCACCTCAACCGTGAAGGATTCCCCCTTCGCCAATTTCACCTTATAGAACTCGCTTTTGCTCGCCTGCACAGTGCCCGTGAGAATTCCCGCTCCCTTCAATTCCAACGCCTTCGCCAACGTGTCATTCCCGCGATCCTTCCTGACCACCAAAGGCAGATCATCTATTAGCACCGTCTGCCAAGGCGTGATGTTGTCTCCCACGAAAACCCTCAGAAAATGAATACCCAACGAGGTGTCCTTGCTCGGACGCGTCCGGGTCGTCCCGTCCTTCTGCTCCTTCTCCATAGGAAAACTCGTCCAGAATTTCGCGTTCTCCAGCAGTTTACTCTCCGCGCCCTTGGACACAGTCCACTCTCCCGGCTTCAGCACCATGGGTTCATTGGGCAATCGCTCCTGGGCACACGCCATCCCGATGCTGAATGCCACGCTGAAAACAACCGCCCACACCCCTTTTATCAACCGTCGAAAGCTGTCGTTCAATCCCCGCATCACATCACATCCCCTAAATTTATTATGCCATGATATCCATGATCGGTTTGCCCGCCGTGATCGCCAATGGCCGTCCCGCTGCATCCCGCACTTCCGTATGCGGATCGATGCCCAACAGATAATACATCGTCGCCGCGATGTCATCCGGCTTCACCGGGTTCTCCGTCGGATACGCGCCGTTCTTGTCCGAGGCACCGTAGATATGCCCGCGCTTGATACCGCCACCCGCCAGCAACACCGAATAGCACTGCGGCCAGTGATCTCGGCTAATGTTCTTGTTGATGAATGGCGTGCGTCCGAACTCGCCCATCCAAACCACCAGCGTGGAATCCAGCATCCCGCGCTCTTCCAAATCGATCAACAACGTCGGCAACGTCTGGTCCGTCATCGGCAGATGATACTTCTGGATGATCGGATACATGCGCGTGTTATCGAACCCATGCGTGTCCCAGCCACCCGACGTATCGCTACGTCCACCGATACTCGCCGAAAAATAAACCGTCGCGAACTTCGCACCCGACTCGATCAAACGCCGCGCCAGCAGACAGCTCTGCCCATAAGTCGAACGCCCATAGGAATCCCGCACCTTTTGCGATTCCGCGCCGATGTTGAACGCATCCCGCAATTGCGTGGAGTCCAGCATGCTGAACGCCTTCTCGTAATACGAATCCAGCCCCTTCGCCGTCGCTGAGAACTCCATCAACCGCGCTTGCTTGTCGATGATCTGCTGCATCTCGCGCCGGTCGCGCAAACGTTCCATCGAGAGATTCGAAGGCAGGCTCAGTTCCGGCAGCGCAAAGTTTGAGGCGTTCGGATCCTGCGTGAAGAGATACGGATCATGCACCTTGCCCAAGAAACTCGCGTGCTGCCCCGGCGTCACCGACCCATCCGAGATCACATACGGATAAGACACCGCCGTGGGCATCTCACTGCGATTCGGCGCCAGCGCATCCACCACCGATCCGTAACCCGGAAAAAGTTCGATCGAATCCCGCAACCGCTGGTCGTCCACCACCGGCGAGCGCCCCGTCAGCGCATAATACCCGGCGGAGTTATGGTTTTTCATCGTGTGGTACACCGACCGCACGATGGTCACCTTGTCCATCACCTTCGCCAACCGCTCCAACCCCTCGCAGATGTGCAGGCCAGGCAGCGAAGTCTTGATGGCCGAAAGCGGACCCCGCACCCCTTCAGGCGCATTGGGCTTCCGGTCAAACATGTCGATGTGACTCGGACCACCCCATTGGAACAGAAAAATGACCGATTTCGCCTTAGACTTCAGCGTCTTTTTGATCGCCTCCGCCTGCAAAAGCCCCGGCAACGTCATGCCCAACATGCCTAGACCGCCAACTTTAAGTATTTGGCGGCGAGACATTTGCGTTTGCAGGTAACTGCTGCAAGCCGATGTACGCGGTCTATTTTGGTTCATGACTCTCTGATAATTCGACGTTTCCCCCACTCAAACCCTTCAAACAAACAATTTCCGGTGATCCGGGCGTGAGAAACAGGTGACTCCTCATCACTACCACTATTAGACGCCGCCAAGCAAGGCACGGTTACCCCTAAAATCGTCCTGAACCCCGTGCCCTCAGGTCGGGGCGTCCTCGAACCCCTTTTCTCGTTCTTCATACCTCGCATCTTACCACCCCCCCCTGTGACATCCATAGTCACAGGGGGTTACATAATTTTTAAAAATTAAACCCCCTTCTCACTTTCTCACAAACCTCTATCCCCTTGTTTCGCCAGTTTATCCGGCGCATACTAAAGCCATGGCCACGCTGGTTGATAGCCGTGAAGAACTGCGCTCCTTCTGGGATTTGATTGCCGGAAAGGTTCGCACATCTCCCGTCGCTCTCGACATTGCCCGCCAAAACATAGTCCGCTGGCTCGCCCAAGGACAAAGCGCTCCTCACCGTCTTGTGGAATGGGACACCCTTCTTGCTGCGGCGCAAACCGACGAAGCCGGTCTCACCCGGCTGCTGCACACCATCCTGAGCAACGACGAACAAAGCCAGCGCCTCCGTGACTTTCATCCTTTCGCCGGAATTCTTACCCGGGAAGAACGCCGTCGTACCAAAGAGCTATGCGGCTACCGGCATTGATCCATCTCCTCACGGCTGCTTGCTCTATCAGCCAATGCGACCGCATCCGAGTCTTGGGCTCCAGTGCCTTGCTTCCCTCTTTTCCTGAATTGGGCGAACCGGGCCAGCCTCTGGAGGTATCCTACGATGCCGATCTGCTCATTGAACCTTCGGACGAAAATCTTGCTGCCTTGCTCCATGAGGCTCTCGGTGAAGGCAGCCTATTCTCCGGACGCTCTGGCTACATGCAGATATTCTTCGCCCCTCCATCACGGAAACTCTCTCGCCCGGCTGGCAGGAAAGACTGGTGAAGCTCGACCTTCCCGGTGACATGGCTGCCCTCTCTCCGGAAGATGTGGCCGTGGTCAAGTTGCAGGTGGGCAGGCCAAAGGATCTCCATCTTTGCCGTCACTTGATCGCCCGCGAGATGCTGACCGTTCAACAGATACGCAGCCGCCTTGATGCCACACCAATGCCGGAAGCCGACGTCATCAACGCTTACCGCCGCCTGCAATCAATCTCTTAAGAACTGCGCGTCCGCTTGATTGATCGTTTGCCTCCTGAAGTTTCGCTGGAGTTTGGCGTTTTAGATTTGGAGCTTTCTTTGAACTTTGAGCTTTGAACTTTCCCCCATTTCGCTTCCCATATTCCCCATGAACCGCCGCCAATTCCTCCGCGATAGCTCTGCCGCCATTGCCCTGTCCGCCGCCGCCAGTTACGTCCCGACTACCTTCGCCGCTGACAAACCCAAACGCGTCGCTCTCATCGGCTGCGGCTGGTATGGCAAAAGCGATCTGCTCCGCCTCGTGCAAGTCGCCCCCGTCGAAGTCGTCTCTCTCTGCGATGTCGATAAGAACATGCTCAACGACTGCGCCGAGATTGTCTCCACGCGGCAAGTTTCCAAGAAAAAGCCGCGCACCTACTCGGACTACCGGAAACTGCTCGCGGAAAAGGATATTGATATCGCCCTCATCGCCACGCCCGATCACTGGCACGCCCTCGCCATGATCGAGGCCGTGAAATCCGGCGTGGATGTTTACGTGCAGAAACCCACCAGCGTGGATGTCGTGGAGAGCCAGGCCATGCTTGCCGCCGCGCGTAAATACAAGCGCGTCGTGCAAGTCGGCACACAACGTCGCAGCACCCCTCACCTCATCGAAGCCCGCGACCAGATCATCAAGACTGGCAAGCTCGGCAAAATCGCCCATGTGGAAATCTGCTGCTACTACCAGATGCGCGCGCGGAACAATCCCCCGGACACCGCTCCGCCAGAAAACCTGGATTACGAGATGTGGACCGGTCCCGCGCCGATGCGTCCTTACAACGACTTGGTCCACCCGCGCAAATGGCGCGCCTTCATGGAATACGGCAACGGCATCGTGGGCGACATGTGTATCCACATGCTCGACATGGTGCGTTGGATGCTCGACCTCGGCGCACCCCATCGCGTCAGTTCCAGCGGCGGCATCCTCATGGACAAGGCGAGCAAGGCGAACATCTCCGACACGCAGACCGCCACCTTTGAATTCCCCGGCCTCAACGTCGTCTGGACGCATCGCACCTGGGGCGCACCGCCTGACCCGGAATATCCTTGGGCCGCCATCATCTACGGCGAGAACGGCACGCTCAAAGCCAGCGTGAACAAATACGATTTCATCCCGCGCGGCAAAGGCACGCCCGTGAAGAAAGACGTGGTGATGGAACTGGAACAATATCCCGAGGACAAAGACGAGAAAGACTTGGAGAAGCACGTCGCCCCGGCGATTCGCGGCCACATGAAAGATTTCCTAGCCGCCATCGAGAGCCGTGGCAAACCCGTCGCCGATATCGAGCAAGGCGTCATCTCCAGCATCGCCAGCATCCTCGCGAACGTTTCGCTGGAAGCCGGCCGCTCACTGCAATGGGACGCCGCCAAAGGCCAGATCGTCAACGACCCCGAAGCCAACAAACTCCTCATGCGCCCGTATCGCGCGCCTTGGACGCATCCGACTCCAGATAAAGTCTAAGATAGTTCGTTCATCTATTGCGTCGGCTCATCGCCGACAGGATATGGCGGCACTGGCCGCCATATTTCTTTTCCATCGACGCCTTACCCGAACCTCGCTAGCGTTATGCCCGTTCCACAAACAAATCTCTCATGAGCCCATTCGCTGCCGAATTGATTGGGACCATGCTCCTCATCATTCTAGGTGATGGCGTGGTCGCAAATGTCGTGCTTCAACAATCCAAAGGCCAGAACAGTGGCTGGATCGTCATTACCACCGGTTGGGCCCTCGCGGTCACCTTTGCCGTGTATTGCGTCGGCTCCATCAGCGGTGCGCACCTGAACCCGGCCGTCACCATCGCCGTGGCCAGCATCGGCAAACTGCCTTGGGACATGGTCCCGGTTTACATCGCTGCGCAAATGATCGGAGCGTTCTTGGGCGCTGTGCTCGTCTGGCTCGCTTACCTGCCGCACTGGGAGCTGACCAAGGACCCCGGAGCCAAACTCGCCGTCTTTTGCACCGGCCCCGCCGTGCGCAAACCCGCTTCCAATATGATCACGGAAGTCATCGGCACCTTCATGCTTGTCTTGGGGGTGCTCGCGATTCTTAACCCTGCCAATCTCGTTCCCAATTCCGGTTTTGACGTCGGCTTCGGTCCCTTCCTCGTCGGCATCATCGTCTGGGCGATCGGCCTCTCGCTCGGCGGCCCCACCGGCTACGCCATCAATCCCGCGCGTGATCTCGGGCCTCGCATTGCCCACGCCCTCTTGCCGATTGCTGGCAAGGGCAGTTCCGATTGGAGCTACGCCTGGGTGCCCATCGTCGGCCCCATCATCGGTGGTGTCATCGCCGCCTTTTTCTACATCATGCTCTGGCCCTAAGAGCGCCGGTTTACCGACCGGTCTGGAGAATCATTCTAAATCAACGGAATTGCTCACGGATTACTTTTCTTTGAGCAGTTCCCGTAATTTCCCGACCGCCTCATTACCCGGCCGCAATGATTCGGAATGCTCCAGATGCACTCTGGCCACGGCCGGGATTCCCTTTAAGGCAAAATAAACCGCCCGGTAGTAGGCGATGTTCGCGAGAATGACCGGCCCCAAAGATTCGTTTTCAGACAACTGCGCCAACATCGGGGAGACCGCGCTCCATTCTTCCTCTTTGGTGGAGAACTTGAATATCCAGGCCGTTTTGTAAAGCATCACATGACCGTTCTGGGCTTCAAACTTGTCCGCCTTTTCGATCATGAGTTTGGCGTTCTCCTTGTCGTTCTTCTTCGCATATCCATTCGCCATCATCAGGCAGGTCCATAGGTCCTGTTTTCCAGAATCGCGTTTCGCGCCCGCTTTCAACATCCGGTCCAGTTGATCGCTTTCCTCCAGGGCATGAAGATAGCATTGCCAGTATTCCTCATGGTCCGGCCTTAGTTGGACAACCTTTTCCAAATAATCAGCCGCCATCGGCGACATGTCCGCCGCCAGATGCGCCAACGCTAAAGTTTGGACTGCGGTTATGGCTTCGTCGGGATCTTCTCGTTTAAGGAATACGGCCAGTTTGTCCACCAACGATTGGTTGCTCTTCAGGAATCCGCGCATTGATTTCTGCTGCTCTGCCACCGGCTCCGGCGTCATCATACGGCGTACGATATTGGCATTCACCACCCAGCTCAGCACCCACACGTTGTCGGGCAGATTGGCCTCAGGCGCATTTAACTCATCCAACCGGGAGCTTCTGTTCAGGGCCTCCTGAAGGTTGAATTCGCCCTCCTGTTTGCTGGCATGAAACTTAACCGCTTCCAGAAATGCCACTGCGTAAGCCCGGGAACCATACGTTCCCGGCATCAGCGGAGCCGCCCGGATGCAATGCGTGTAGGATTCAATGGATTCCTCCAGATGCTGCCGGATCAGGACCAAAACGCCCGCATCACGCGGCATGTCAAACAACTTCTGACACAGTGTTTCGAGGGAGATCACCCCTTTCGTTTCCATCACCAGTTCGCTCGCCTTTCGGACACTGGTATGTCCCAGTACAAACCAGGCGCTGGCCGTTTTTGGATCGCTCTTTACCAGTTCACGCGCCATCCGCTCCGCCTCTTCCACCCGGTCAAGCTGGCGGGCTGCCTCCATCAGCATTTCTTTGTGCAAACGTGAATCCTCAGGTTTCCGTTTAAGCAAGTCCGCCAGTTTTTGATAAGTGGCGAGAGCTTCATCCTCCTTTTGCGCGATATCCCATTTCCTCGCCAATTCCAGAAAATACTCTGGCCGTTCCAGATTTTCCTTCTCCTTTTCCGTCAGCGTCTTTGCATCTCCCAGCGCCTTCGCCACTTTATAAGCTCCCGGTTCCCCCATTTCCCACATGCTTCCCGATACACTCACTGATATATGGTAAGGAATGTTTATCGGGAGTCTGGGCATCTCCACCGCCTCTTGCACCTGCTCGCGAAATGTCGCTCCCTGCACGGTGCCCAAACAGGCCATCAAAACGCACAGACACCACATGAATTTGATATTCATAACATCAATACCCGACCACCTTGGTATATACCCGAAAACAAGAAAATGTGTCCGGCCACTTATTGACCGCCAACCCTGCCCGGCTCCCGTAACCCGCTGCCCTTGCGCTGCGTCAAAGAATCTCCTAGATCTTCCCGCGCCACCTCGCCCAGCTTTTGCAGGCGTTCCACCACTTCCAGATTGCTCGCCGCGACATTGGTCTTTTCGCTCAAATCATTCTTCAGGTCGTAAAGCTCCAACTCTGTCTTAGCGTTCTCATAATCTGCTGGTTTGCCCTCCGTGCCGCCTGGCTTACCGCCCAATGTCCGATACGTGTGCGGGAAAAATAACTTCCACTGCCCGCTGATCACCGCCTGAAGCTGGTTGTTCGCGTAATAGATGTAATACGCTTCATGAGGACTCTTCGCTTGTGCATCCCCTTTCAAAATCGGCCAGATATCCTTCCCATCGATCTTCTTTTCCGGCAACGGCGCTCCGATTAAACCCGCAATCGTCGGCAGCAGATCAATCGTCATCGCCGGCAATCCGCTCACCCGGTTCTGCGGGATCTTGCCCGGCCACCGCGCGATGAACGGCACCCTCACCCCGCCTTCCCACGACGTCCCTTTGCCCTCGCGCAAAGGCCCCGCCGAACCCGCATGAGTGCCATAAGAGAGCCACGGCCCGTTATCCGACGTGAAGATCACCAGCGTATTTTCATCCAGTCCATTCTGCGCCAGCGCCTTCATGATTTCGCCGACCGACCAGTCGATCTCCATCAGCACATCCCCATGGATTCCCCTGTCCGACTTGCCCTTGAACTTATCTGAAACATAGAGCGGCACATGCGGCATGTTATGCGCCAAATACAGGAAAAACGGCTTGGCCTTGTTCTTCTCGATGAATTTCACCGCCCGTTCCGTATACCACGTCGTCAGTTGCGTCTGGTCATCCGGGGTCAGCTTGGGATTGATGATTTTATCTCCCTCAACCATCGGCAGATCTGGCCAGCGTTTCTTCTTGGGCGAGTCTTCCGGCAGATCGACGACCTCCGGATGAAACGGCCACATGTCATTGGAGTAGGGAATCCCATAGTACTCATCGAAGCCCTGCTTGACCGGCAGGAAGGAAGGATGATCTCCCAAGTGCCATTTGCCGAACATCCCCGTCGCATACCCCTTTTGCTTCACTACCTCCGCGATGGTCATTTCCGACGGATTCAAACCGATCTTCGCTCCCGGCCCCAGCGCTCCATGGATGCCCAACCGGTTGTTATAACATCCCGTGAGCAACGCCGCGCGGGAAGCCGAGCAAACCGCCTGGCTCACGTGGAAATTGACGAAGCGGATGCCTTCCTTGGCCATCCGGTCCAGATGCGGCGTCTTGAATCCTTTGCCGCCAAAAACACCGACATCCGCATACCCCAGATCATCGGTGAAAATGATCACCACATTAGGCGGACGGCTCTCCGCCGCTTCCGCCCGCCCATCAGCACTTAACCAGCCAACCGCCAGCAACAGGCACCCTGCCCATCGGCTTATCGTTCTGCGGCACTCGCTGGTTATCAGCTCACTCATTGGCCTTCTTGACTTCAGCTTCTGCCGGGGGCGGGTTGATCTTGGCCACGGCGGTCTGTGCTGCGCCACTGACTTCCTCGTTCCGCACCTTGGCCAGCTTTTCCAGCTTGGGCAAAGCCTCTTTAGCTGTCGGGCCATAGTAGCCCAAAGCTGACGCCGCGGCGGCGATCACCGAATTCTCCTTGTCTTCCAACATGGCGATCAAGGCCGGGATCGCCACCTCAGGCTTCACCTGGCTCTTACCCACTGCCGACGCCATCCATCCACGTGTGATCGTGTCGGAATCTTGCAATCCTTTCATCAAGGCATCCCCTGCAGCCGTTGCCTCGCCGGCTTTCATCTTGGAGAGCGATGCGGCTGCCATGCTACGAGTCTGTTTGTCCGGGCTGCTCAGTTTTTCGATCAGGGGCGGCACTGCATCCTTGCCGATCGCCCCCAGCGCGCTCGACGTGTCCATGCCAGCATCGTTGTCCGCCAGTAAGGGCACCAATTGCGGAACGATCGGAGCGGCTGCTGCCCCCAGCACCGCAATGGCGCGGTTGGCGCTCAGACGCAATCCATAGGAGGGGGTATAGTCCACCTTGAGCACGGTCGCCCACTTCTGGCGCTCTTCTGAATCCTTGGCTGACATCATCGCCGCTAGGTGCGGCAGAAAATCCTTGGCGTTCGCCGCGATCACTTTCTTGGCGTTATCCCGCACCCCCGCCTCACGTGAAGCCAGCTCCTCAGTCCATTTCACGACCGTCTTTCCCTGAACCTTGGGGCCGGTGAGATTGGAAATTACCAGGAAATATCCTGCTGCCAGCAATCCGATGAATACTAGGATACCGATGATGAAGGGCTTTTTCATGCTTTCACCTTTAATGCTTCAATCCGTCGTTTTCGACAAGGAAATCTTACGGTTCAGCCACCTTTGCCGGTGCATTTGCGGGTTTGGCGCGTAAAGCCAGTCCGATGGCGAGCAGCACCAGTAGGTTGCCCGCCCAAAAAAACGCTCCCGCCCCGATGGCACTGCTCTGCAAGTATTTCCCGCCCCAATCATACAAGAGGAGCAATCCCGCCGCTCCCATGCTGAACGTCATCCACCCCTGCTGCCAGTTCCGCACGGGGTGCAAGGCCACCAGCAGGACTGCCATCAGCAACAACAGCGACCGCGCCGCCGGAAACTTGTTGATATGCGCCCAAGTCAGCAGGAATGTGTTCGCTCCTGGCAGTTTCACCTTCAGCTTGCCATCCACTTGCTGGAAATTCTTGTCCGCCTGCGGACTCATCACCTCGTTCGTGCCTGCTGCCACCCACACATGACTAAGATTCCCCACGATGCGTACCCCCTCGAAGCCGCGTGAACGCAGAATACTGGCCGCCAGCACCGCGATTCCGTCGCAATCCTCCCGCTTGTTCTCCCACACCTCTTCCACCGTCGGCCAGTAATCTGTATTCCCCCACACATCCCAGTCATAGCCGTATTTGACCTCGCGATACACATACCGCTCCACGACCTTCATCTCATCCTTCTTCGTCCCGTCCGGCTTCAGTTGCTCATCTATCTTGCGGTTGATCTCCGCCAGGAACGGCGCGTTGGTCTGGATCAGGGAATTCGGATCTTTCCAGCGCGGTATCTGCCGGATTAATTGGTCCGGGCGCGGAAAGAAAACCGCCAAGGTAAACAGAGCCAAAAAAGCCCCCTTGATGAGCACGCGTTTCCCGGCGGACTTGGCCGCCAGCCAATCCCATCCGCGCTGCCAGCGTCCACTCAAGCTTTTGCCTCCAGGTAACCGCGTAACGTCGCCAAGTCTTTCCGATACGCTTCCCGCAAGATTTTGACATCCTCTGGCAGCGGATATTCCACATGCAGCAACACCGGCTGGCTATAACCACTCGCCTTCACCATTTGATAAAACTTGGGATTCACCATCCCCTCACCCAACGGCACGTTCTGCGCCACCTTGTCCTGCCACGCAAAGTCCTTCGCATAGACCAACCCAAGATGCGATTTGATGAGATTGAAATTCAACTCCCACGCCGTACCGCCTTCCACGGCTGCATGTCGGATATCAAACGCGATGGCGATGTGCTTTGGGTCATAGTCTTTGACCAACTGATAAATGTCCCAGACCGGTGAGCCAAAATACGTCGCCCCTGAATGCACTTGGTACACTGCGCTTAACCCCAGCTCTTTGTTCAACGCCACCAAATCTTTCACCACCGGCTTCATCGCCTCCACCTGTGCGGCGATAGGCTTCTTTAAATCATATTTCCACGCGCCCAATCGATATCGCTTTAGCCCCAGCTTCGCAGCCGTCCTCAAAACTTTCTGTGCAATGGGGTCCGAAGCATCCGTGATGGCCGTCGTGAGTTCCGTGATCTCCAGATTTCTTTTCTTCAACACCTCCACGAACTTCGGCAAATCCTCCTCCACTCGCTCGGGCAACACCCTCCCCTTGGGCCGCAATCCCGTCGCCACCCCCATGAAACCCAGTTCCGCCAGCATATCAGCCATCTGCTCGGAAGGCAGATGCTGCAACGCCTTCTCAAATGCCGCGATGGGATAGGCTTTCTCTGCCGCGAATGAATTCAACGAGGCGTTAGCGAGCGCTACCGAAGCAATGCCAGCGCGCTGAAGAAACTTGCGCCGGGAAACATGTTCGCTCTGGGAAAGCATGACGATGTTCTAGCACCTCCACCAAACCGTCCAAGGCTAAAGACACCTCAGGGCAACCGTCTAATCGCTTCCAAAGTCGTCAGTCCGCGCTGCAATTCAGTCACGGTCTTCACCTGTCCCGGCAAAATCAACTCCGGTGCGATCTCAGCAAGTGGTGTTAAAACGAACTGCCGCAGATGCGCCCGAGGATGTGGTATCACCAATGTCCCCGTATTCCTCACCTCATCCCCAAACGCAATGATATCCAAGTCCAGCGGCCTCGCCTCATTCATCACCTTCTTAGGCCGCCGCCCAAACTCCTGTTCCAACGTCTGCAACTTCCCTAGCAAACTCTCCGGCGTTTCTCCCAGTAGCGGCACCAAGCCCACCACCGCATTCACAAAGTCCGGTGAACCCGGTGGGCAATCCACAGGCGAAGTCGCCCACAGGCTGGAACGCAAAAGCGGCTGGTCTGATAACTCAGCCAGCCGCTTCATTGCTTCCGTTAAGATTTGAACTGAATCGCCCAGATTCGACCCCAGCGCGATGTAGGCCTTTACGCCATTCGATGTTGGTTCGCTAGAATTCATCATTCCGCGCTCCCTCATCTGCTTACTTCAAGCCCAGCACATCCTGCATGCTATAGATTCCCGGCGCCTTGCCCACGACCCATTGCGAGGCACGCAACGCCCCATTCGCAAACGTATCGCGGCTCGACGCCTTGTGCGTCAGTTCCACCCGTTCGCCCACAGCTGCGAAGATGACCGTGTGATCACCCACCACATCGCCACCGCGCACGGCATGAATACCGATCTCACTGTTGGTGCGCTCGCCGACAATGCCTTGGCGACCATGACGCAACTCTTCTTCAAGTTGAACCTTGCGCACATCGCCAAGAATCTCCAGCAACGTCGTCGCCGTGCCGCTCGGCGCATCTTTCTTCAAGCGATGATGCATCTCGACCACTTCGAGATCGAAGCTCGGTCCAAGGATCTCCGCCGCCTTGCGCGTCAGCCAGAACAACGTGTTCACGCCCGTGGAGTAATTCGAAGCCCACACGATCGGCACCGTCGCCTTGCAAGCGGTGATACGTTTCTTGTCTTCCTCGTTATGTCCCGTCGTGCCGATGATCAGCGCCTTCTTATGCTTCACGCACAATTCCGCGATGCCCGCCGTCGCATTGTGAAAGCTGAAATCGATCACGGCATCGCACTTGTCGATGACCGTGGCGATGTCATCGCCCTGATCAACCAGGCCGACGATTTCCAACCCCGCAAAACTCTTGGCACACGTCTGCAAGGCCACGCCCATGCGGCCCTTCGCACCCGTGATGATGATTTTCGTTGTGCTCATACACGCGCCTTACTTGATCACTCCAGTCGCCTTCAACGTCGCGGCCAACGTCTCCCGGTTCTTCGCGCTCAGCGACACCAGCGGCAGACGGACACTGCCCTCGATGACCCCCATCATCTCCAGCGCGGCTTTCACCGGCACCGGATTGGATTCGATGAACAGGTCTTTGAACAAAGGATAGTATTTTGCGTGCAGCTTCAACGCCACGGCGGGCTTGCCGATGGCAAACGCCTTCACCATGTGGCTGACTTCCTTCGGGATCACGTTGGACGCCACACTGACCACGCCGTCCGCGCCGACGGCCATAAAGGCCAGCGTCAACGAATCATCACCGCTCAGGATCACGAAATCTTTCGGCAACACCTGGCGCAACTGGCTCACGCGTTCCGGTGTTCCGCCTGCTTCTTTGATGCCCACAATGTTCTTATGGGCGGACGCGAGACGTTTCACCGTCTCAATGGCGATCTCGATGCCGCAACGGCCGGGGATGCTATACAGCACCAGCGGCAGCTTCGTGGCCTTCGCGATGGCGGAAAAATGCTGGAACAGGCCTTCCTGCGTGGGCTTGTTGTAATACGGCGCGACTTGCAGGGAACCATCCGCACCAACCTCTTCGGCACGCTGGGTCAGGCAGATGGCTTCCTTCGTGGAATTGGCGCCCGTCCCCGCCATCACCTTCACCTTGCCTTTGGCGAATTTTACCGCCAGCTCGATGATGCGGATATGTTCATCATAATCAACGGTCGGCGACTCGCCCGTGGTGCCCACAGGGACGATGCCATCGACGCCGCCTTTGATCTGGAGCTTGATGAGGCGCTCCAGCGCAGCTTCGTCGAGGACGCCATTCTTGAACGGCGTGACAATCGCAGTATAGGTTCCGGTAAACATTTTAGTTACAAATGGAGGGCGAGATTTGGGCAAATGCCCCCTTTTGGCGAGTGTTTTTTGCGTCCAATCAGGTGGAGCGATAAAGGGAGTGACTTCGTCGCCCATTATGGCACCTTATCGCTGACCCTCAAACTTAGGCATACCATGCGGTTCCGGACCCTCATTTACATCCCCTTGGTTCTCCTGCTGGTCGGCTGTGCCATTCCCCGCGACATGGTCGGCAATCGTCGGATTCAGAAAGATTACTACGACTATTACGGCCTCGACTACGATACGGAGCATGCCCGGCTCAAAGACGTGCCACCCGGCCCGGACCCGGAAGATGACCGCATCGACCGGTTGCTCAATGAAAAGCCCAAGCACAACTCGGCGGGCTGGAAGTATGAGCCCCGCCGCTAACCGGAGCTTATCTTGAAAGCAGCGCCTCCCGCTCCTTGACTCCCGTGCTTGCCGTGTGCTTACTACTCCCGATTACTTTTTGCCTGTTGTAGTACTATGCCGACTTACGAATACGCCTGCGAGAAATGCGGCCATAACTTTGAGAAGTTCCAGTCCATGAAGGACGATGCCCTGACCGTCTGCCCCAAGGACCTTTGCGGAAAGAAGACTTGGGGCAAGGGCAAGTTGAAACGCCTGATGGGTTCCGGGGCGGGCCTGATCTTCAAAGGGAGCGGCTTCTACATCACGGATTATCGCAGCGAGGGTTACAAACAGGCGGCCAAGGCGGATACCGGCAGTTCAGCCTCGTCCAGCAAGCCTGCCGAAACGAAGGCTGCCACCCCCGCTACGCCGGCCAAACCAGCGAAAACCAAGAAGACTTGAGCCTCCTTCGTTCAGTTCAGGTCCGCTTGCTTTCCTTCCTGTTTGGGGCAGCACATCTGCTGGCTGTGACCAGTGAGGCGGCGGTGCAAACCACCACCATCTCCACCACCAGCCGTTCCGGGCAATTCGTCATCATCAGCCCCTTGCAACCGGCCGAGGCGCGCATTCCCAGAGACAATCCCAAGAACAATCCGGCGCTGACCGATGTCATCCGGGTGAACGCCGCGGAATTCACCATCAGTTGTGAACAGGTGAAGTCGGCCTTGCTGCTGCAACTGGACACCACCGACCGTTGGCGAGGCCGGGTGCGGGTCGTAATCAACCCGGAGATTCCAGCAACGGCTAGCGTTTACGTCTATGTCCACAAGGTGCAGGTCAATGATAACTTGCAGAGCAACTGGCTCTACGAACTGCAAGTCCCGGAGTATGTGGAACGCCGCAAACTCCTTCGTGCCTTGGTCCAAGTGTGCCTGCTGGAGATGGGTAATCGCAACAACACCGGCCCAACGGTAGATATACCCATGTGGTTGCGCGAGGGGCTGACCGAACTCCTCCTCATCCGCGTGGGACCGACCATCATCGCCGAAGCGTCCGCCATCCGGGAACGGGTGAACCCTCAGTTCACCTTATTGGACGCGGGGGTTCGTGATCGAATCTGGAAAGATCCCCTGAGCACGGTCCGGGAGAAACTGAAAGTGACCCCGCCTCTGTCCTTCTCCGATCTCAGCGTGCCGGTTGATGACCAGCTTGCCTCCGTCGGTTTACAGCACTTCCAACACTGCGCCCATCTGTTCACCAGCGAACTGGTGGCTCTCCCTGAAGGCAGTGACCGGTTGCGCGGTTTCATTCAGAGCCTGGCCCGCTTCTCCCATCCTCAATTCGCTTTCCTGAATGCGTTTCAACAGAACTTTTCCACCCCCTTGGATGTCGAGAAATGGTGGTCTCTCGCGCAGGTCAATTTCTTAAGCCGGGAAGATCACGCCCGTTGGCCGGAAAAGAACGCGCTCGGCAAACTTAACGAGATCCTCCAACCCCAGGTGCAGATACGCTTGGGCACAGACGCGTTGCCCATCAAGGAGACCTACACGATCAAGCGACTCATCGAAGAGGTAGATTTCGACCAGCAACAGCCGGTTCTGCGTCAGGTTGTCGGCCAGTTGCAGCAATTGGAGGGGAATCTGCCTCCTGATTTGTTCCGGCTGGTCTATGATTATCACATCACTTTGGCCACCTATCTCTATAAGCGGGAACAACTTTCAAGTTCCAACAAAAGCAACCGGACGGCTTCTTCCACCGCCAAACCCGTGGTCAAGGATGCCTTGAAGCAATTGGAGTTGTTGGAGATTTTACGGGAGGATTTCGCGCGGATCGGTTTTTCTGAGACACCTGCCAACTCTGTCGCCAAGGAACCGGTCAAAGAATTCCTAAAGTCCACCCCTTGACATAGAGTCGCCCATACATATAGTGCCGAACAATGTCGATTATTACCTCGGATGCTAAGGGGGACCCAGACCCTTCTGCGGAACCTCAACAGCTTAAACAGTTTCGCCCTTCAGGACGTAGTGCTTGGGCACATGTTTCGGACAAGGATTGGAACGACTGGCGCTGGCAGCTCAAAAACCGCGTCACTACCGTTGAGCAACTTCAAAAGCTCATCCCCAACCTAACCCCCGAAGAGTATGCGGGTGCCAAGCTGGCCAATACCAAGCTGGCCATGGCCATCA
Organism: Chitinophaga pinensis; assembly: GCA_943367715.1. Classification (GTDB taxonomy): domain Bacteria; phylum Verrucomicrobiota; class Verrucomicrobiia; order Limisphaerales; family JAEYXS01; genus JAEYXS01. The sequence continues at coordinate 29,541 of CALRJY020000013.1, forward strand.
CGCCGCACTTTTTCAGCCTGATCGACGTAAATGACGTCCACTGCCCCATCCGCAGCCAGGTCATCCCGCGTGAGGAAGAGACGCATACCGCGCCGTGGGAAATGTCCGATCCTTGTGGTGAAGACTCCCATTCGCCGGTGTCTGGCCTGGTGCATCGTTACCCAGACCGCGTGTTGTTCCTCGTCACGGACCGTTGTGCCTCCTACTGCCGGTATTGCACACGTGCCCGGCTGGTGAGCAATGCCACCGGCTACGACTTTCACGCGGAGTTCGACAAACAGATCGATTACATCCGCAAGACCACGTCCATCCGCGACGTGCTCTTGAGCGGGGGCGATCCCCTGCTCTTCAGCGATGAGAAGCTCGAATACCTCCTGAGCCAGCTCCGAGCCATCCCGCATGTGGAGTTCATCCGTATCGGCACACGCATCCCCATCTTCCTGCCGCAACGCATCACGGCAGAACTCTGCGCGATGCTGAAGCAGTATCACCCGCTCTTCATGAGCGTGCACTCGAATCATCCGCGCGAATTGACCACCGAGGTCCGTGATGCGCTCGGTCGCTTGGTCGATGCTGGCATTCCGCTCGGCAACCAGTCCGTGCTGCTCAAGAATGTGAATGACACGCCGGAGATCATGAAGGCGCATGTGCAAAAGCTGCTCATGTGCCGTGTGCGCCCTTACTACATTTATCAGTGCGATCTGATCGCCGGTTCCGCACATCTGCGCACCAGCGTGCGTCGTGGTCTGGAGATCATGGAGCAACTGCGCGGTCATACGACCGGCTATGCGGTGCCGCAATACGTCATCGATGCCCCCGGTGGCGGCGGCAAGGTGCCGGTCAATCCCGGCTACGTGTTGAGCCACAACGCGGATCGCGTGGTCATCCGCAATTTCGAAGGCAAGGTCTTCGAATACCCGGAGGCCATCGATGGCACACCGTTGCATAAGGCACCGAAAGAGATCATTGAGCCGGAATTTGCGTAAGCATTGCTGACCATTTACACAACCAAGCCGCCAAGCAATTGGCGGCTTTTTCTTTTTGTCATCAAACCCAATCTTGCAATCAGGACGCCATGCAGAAATCCTCCTCACATGTCCCTGAACCGCCGCACGTTCATCCAGCAGACCGGCTATGCCGGTTTGGGCCTTGGCCTCATTTCGCTTACTCCGGGTTGTCAGACGACGAAAACGGCTCGTTCCTCCAGCGCTGCTTTGCCGCGCAGCACTCCGGAGGCTCAAGGCGTTTCCTCTGCCGGTATTCAGGCATTCCTCGATGCCATCGCGAAAAGCAATCACGAGCTGCACAGCTTCATGATGCTGCGGCATGGCAATGTGATCGCCGAAGGCTGGTGGTCGCCCTATGGCCCGGAATACGTGCACACCATGTATTCCATGAGCAAGAGCTTTACCTCCACCGCCGTTGGTTTCGCCGTGGCCGAAGGCAAGCTCACCGTGGAAGACAAGGTCATCTCCTTTTTCCCGGAGGACCTTCCCGCGAAGATCAGTGACAACCTCGCCGCCCTGCGCGTGAAAGACCTGCTCACCATGTCTGTGGGCAATGAGAAAGAACCCACCGGCGTGACGGTAGCCAGCGAGAACTGGGTGAAGACGTTCCTCGCCCAAAACATCATCCACAAGCCCGGCACCGTCTTCCTATACAACAGCGTCGCCACCTACATGTGCTCGGCCATTGTGCAGAAGGTGACCGGGCAGAAAATTATCGACTACTTGCGCCCACGCCTTTTCGAACCGCTCAATGTCACCAAAGCGACTTGGGAAGAATGCCCTCGCGGTATCAACACCGGCGGCTGGGGCTTGAGTGTGCAGACGGAAACACTCGCTAAATTCGGCCAGCTCTATCTGCAAAAGGGTAAATGGCAAGGCCGCCAGATCATCCCTACTGCTTGGGTCGAAGAGGCCACCAAGCTTCACATTCAACAGACACTCCCAGCCAAGCCTGCGCGTCCCAATGAGAAGAACGACTGGCTGCAAGGTTACGGCTATCAGTTCTGGCGTAGCCAAAACGGTGCGTATCGTGGCGATGGCGCTTTTGGCCAATATACCATCGTGTTGCCTGAACAAGACGCTGTCATCGTGATGACGGGTGAAAGCCCCAATATGCAGGGAGAATTAGACCTTGTTTGGGAGCATTTATTGCCAACTATCAAAAATGGGGCACTTTCGCCGAATGCTTCGGTGCATACCAAACTACATGAAACTTTGTCTGGCTTAAAGTTGTCGCCCCCAACCGAACAAACCAAACCCGACCTTACAAAACGGGCCGGAAAGACGACCTATAATCTAAAAATCAACAATCTAAACTTCACAACAGCGAAGTTTACCTTAGTCAATATAGGCCTGCATCTGTACGCGCTCGAATTGACCGATTCAAACGGAGCTGCACATAATCTAGGAGCCGCCAGTTCAAATGGCTGGTATCCATGCGAAACCACCCTTCCCGCTCCTCGTATCATCGGTGGTGGCATCCCTAAACAAGGCACGAAGCACAAAGTGGCCACTCGTGCAGTTTGGAAAGATGAAAACACTCTAGAATTCACTGTTCGCTATTACGAAACTCCGCATCACGAAACCATCACGTGTAAATTCGATGGGAACAAAATCTCCATCAGCTTCCTCAGCAGCATCAACAAGATGCGCAATGCGAAAGACCCTCGTCCGGTTTTGGAAGGCACGCTGATAGCGTAGCCTGTCTAGTTACCCGCCCGCAAACACCGGCCGGAAACCCGCCTCTTCCAAGATGCGCGCGATATCCTCGCGCTTGTCCCCTTGGATCTCGATCTGTCCATCCTTCACCGTGCCGCCCACGCCGCACACCTTCTGCATCTTCTTCGCGAGCTGTTCTTTCTCTGGCAGACCGATGCCCACAAAACCATTCACCACCGTCACCGTCTTGCCACCACGCCCCGCCTTCTGCCGAATGATATCCACGCGCCCGCGATTCTTCTTGGGCTTCGATTGCTGAGCAGCCGGTGAAGCTGAATTCGCCGGCACATTCTGCGGTGCTTCTGGCAATCCCTCGCTCGAAAGCGCGCCAAATGGATTATAGCTCAAGCTCGCTCCGCCATCCGTCGGTATGCGTTTGCTGCTGCTCATATCTTACGCCTCTTCAAATATCACTTCACCGGCAACGGAATCGCCTCTACCGGCCCGAGCCACGGATAAAACGCCTTCACGTTCGCCTTGCGACGCAGCACTTTGTCCGCCTGCGTCACGTAAATGTATTCCCCGTTCGGCCCGCCGATATGCACGCTGGTCATGCCCTTCTCATAAGGCTTCGGCAGCAGACCGCATTCACGGCCCGTGGGATCAAACACCTGCACACCCAACGACGACGACACAAAGATGCGCCCATACAGATCCGAGCTCATCCCATCCCCGCCGCTCGCCACCTTGTAAACCGGCGTGCGACCATCCTGGCTCTTCGCGTTCTGATCCACCTCCGTGCGCATCGTCATATACGGCACCCCGGGCGTCAGCTTGCCGTCTGGCTCGATGCTATACGTCCATACATATTTCCCTCGCGAATCCGATACCGCCAGCGTCCGTTGATCTGGCGAGAGGGCGATACCATTGGGCGAGGTGAGCACACCCGAATCCACCACCTTCATTTCACCCGTCTTCACATTCACGAACATCACCTGCTTCTTGCCTGATTCAGTGAAATAGATGTAACCCTTGTGCGTCACCACGAGATCGTTCGGCTGCACATCCTTCGCCAGCACCGTCTCCTTGCCGCTGGGTAATTCAAACGCCGCGAGATGCTTGTCCTTGCCCACTCCCGCTCCGGCGTAGAGGCGTCCATCCGGCCCAAACTTCATCCCGCTCACCGGAATGCCCTCGATCACTTTGGATTTCGCGCCATCCGGCGCCACCTTCCAGATCACCGGCGGCGTGCTGCGCATGTCGCAGAAATAGAAATTGCCCTTGTCATCCGACATCGGCGCATCCGCAAAGCCGAGCCCATCAGCCACCACTTCCCACTTCGTGTCCGGCAGAACCAGGCGATGCAACGTCATGTCCACGGAAAGGTCCTGGGCCTGGAGGGATGCAGCGGAACAGAATGCTATGGCGCAAAGAAATCCGGAAACGAGTGACTTCATGGCAATGTCTTTCAAATTCTCTCGCCCGCAAAGGCAGGTTGTTTTACCCGGCAACAGTTGAACACCGCCTTAATGCCAGTTTGCTGCTGTCCTTACAACTCCAAGTTGCGCCGGCTCCGGCGGTTACGAGTTTTGTACCCCATTGTAATTGTCCCGTCCTGAGCTAGGGTTTACTGCTGGTCTCGGCAAAGAGAAGAAACATGAAAAAATTACTGATTGGTCTCGGGGTCGTCATCGGTCTGATCATCATCCTCGTGATGATCGCAGGCGGCAGTTACAACCGTCTCGTCAGCCTTTCTCAAGGTGTAGACAAGCAATGGGCACAGGTGCAGAACGTCTATCAACGGCGCTTCGACTTGATCCCCAATCTGGTGGCCACAGTCTCCGGAGCGGCGGATTTCGAGAAGTCCACGCTCACCGAGGTGACCGAAGCCCGTGCCTCGGTCGGCAAGGTTCAGATCTCCAATACCGCTCCAACGGACAGCGCCAAGCTTGCCGAGTTTGAAAAAAGCCAGACGCAATTGTCCTCTGCCCTCTCCCGACTGCTGGTCGTGGCCGAGCGTTATCCCGAGCTGAAAGCTACCGCCGGTTTCCGTGATCTTCAGGTGCAGCTTGAGGGCACCGAGAACCGCATCGCCGTGGAGCGAAACACCTTCAACAACTCCGTGCAGTCCTACAACACGGCCATCAAATCCTTTCCTGCGGTGTTCTACGCCGGATTCTTTGGCTTCAAAGAGAAACCCTATTTCACCGCCGTCACCGGCGCGGAAGCGGCTCCCAAGGTGGAGTTTGATTTCAAGAAATCGCCGGCCAAGTAATCCGTGAGAACCTTTATCATCCTGTGCTTGTGGTTGAGCTGTATTGGCCTGGCCTGGGGGGAAGAGATTCCGCCAAAACCGGCCCAATACTTCAACGACTATGCCAGTGCAGTCAGTCCGTCGAAAGCGGCCGAACTGAACAGTCAACTGGTCGAGTTCGAGCGGGCGACGTCCTCACAGCTCGTCGTCGTGGTTTTCCCCAAAATGCCGCCGGGCAGTGCCATCGAAGATTACAGCCAGAAAATGTTCACGGCCTGGGGCATCGGCCAAAAAGAGAAGAACAATGGCATCTTGCTGGCGGTGTTCGTGCAAGATCGCAAGCTGCGCATCCATGTGGGATACGGTTTGGAAGGTGCTCTGCCGGATGCCTTATGCCGACGGATCATAGACAACGAAATCACGCCTCAATTCAAAGCCGGAAGTTACGAGGGTGGCCTGGCTGCGGGTATCAATGCGATCATCGCGGCGACCAAAGGAGAATATAAAGGCACGGGAGTGACCGTGGGTGAGCGCCCGCAAGGCTCTCGAGGCCACAGCATAGTACCGATCATCGTCATTTTTGTTTTCATTTTCTTCCTGTTCAAGCTTATCGGCGGACGCGGCACCGTTTACTCCCGCCGCGGTTATCGGCGTGGCGGCTGGATAATTTCATCAGGGCCGAGCTGGGGCAGTTCAGGTGGTTCCTGGGGTGGAGGGAGTTCATCGCGAGGCGGAGGTGGTTTTTCCGGCGGGGGCGGGAGTTCTGGCGGTGGTGGCTCAAGCGGGAGCTGGTAAACTATGAAGACCAAAGAATTTGATCACATTCTCGATCACGCCCAGATCGTCACGGCCATCACGAAAGCCGAGGAGGACACCTCTGCCGAGATCCGCGTTTTCGTGAGCCAGAAGAAAACTGAAGACGCCCTCAAGCAGGCGAAAGCGGAGTTCCACCGCCTCGGCATGGAGAAGACTGCTGACCGCAACGGCATCCTTCTCTTCATCGCTCCCGAATCGCAAAAGTTCGCATTGATCGGTGATGAAGGCATTCATGCCAAATGCGGGCAGAGCTTCTGGGAGGAAGTGACCGCCGCAATCTCAACGGACTTTCGTCAAGGTGACTTCACCAAGGGGATCGTTACCGGCGTTCAGAAAACCGGCGAACTCCTGCGTCGACATTTCCCACGCAAGCCGGGGGATAAAAACGAACTGACGGATGACGTCGCCCGCGATTGATGGCGCGACGGTCATCCGTCAATCGTGAAAAGCACAGCGACTACTTCTGATAGCCCTGCCACAACCACTTCAGCGCATCGGGCAGCAACGGACCTGCCGCATTGCTGTTATGCTCGCCCTCCGTGAAATCAAACCGGTGGTCATACTTCATGTACTTCAGTGAAGACGCCATCATCTGATTCGCCAGCGGCCAGTTGCCAAAGGGATTATCCAGGTCATTCTTGCCATCCTGCAGATACACTCGGATCGGCTTCTTCTCTGTCTTGCGGATGAGATAAGGATACACGTGTCCGCCGCGCAGATCCACGAAACTGCCGATGGTGCTCAACACCTTGCGGAACTGGTCCGGCCGCTCCCACGCAACCGTGAATGAGCAGATGCCACCCGAGCTTGCCCCACTGATTGCCCGTCCTTCCGGATCATCCGTGATGTTGTAGCCCTGTTTTTTAACCTCCGGTAAAATCTCTTCCACCAGGAACCGTGCATAACGGTCACCCAGTGAATCATACTCGAAACTCCGATTGCTCACCCGCCAGGCGCTCTCCGGCTTGTAGCTGCCATTGTGTCCCGGGTTGATGAAAATCGCGATCGTCACCGGCATCTCGCCCTTCGCGATGAGATTGTCAAATACCGTCGGCACACGCCAGTTGCCCTTCAGGTTCACGTAATCGTGTCCGTCCTGGAACACCATTACGCACGCCGGTTTATCCTTCTTGTATTGCGCCGGCACATAAACCCACCAATCCCGCGTGGTGTTCGTGAAAATCTGAGAAACGAAGTTTGTATACTTCGTGACCGTGCCAGTCGGCACACCCGCCTGCACCTCGTGATACGGCGAGAGCTTCGGTTTGTCAGCCGCCGTCACACTCCACGCGCTTAACAGGCAAACTGCCGCCAACAAAATGTGCTTCAAGTGATTCATGGTTTTCAAAACTATCTCCGTTCGATTTCCTCCGTGCAATCGCCAATTACGCCCCTCATTTCACACCTTCCTTCAATTTCACCACTGCCTTCCGCACACAGAACGCATCGTTCCCTGAGAAGACCAGATGCATTGTCTTACCATCCGCGCTCATCCACTTCGACGGAAAATCCGCGTGCTCACCCGGTCCAAAATCCCACGCGTTCGTGAAGTACGCCGTGGTCCACGGACCCCACGGCTCCGGCGCCTCGTAGATGCCGAACCCGCCTGTGAACCGCGTATCGCCCCGGTCATTCGTAGCACCTACCGGCTGCGGTATCTGCTGCCACCAAAGGTAACGCTTCAATCCCGCGTTGTAAGTCATCGCGGAGCGCAGGCAACCATCACGATGCTGAAAGATGCCTCCCCGTTTCGCCATATCGCGTGTCCACACAGGTTTCCCATCCGTCCCCCGTTTTTCATAGAACTCCCACGCGCTCTTCTCTGTGAGCTTTCCCTTCGGCACGCGCATCAGGATGAACCGCTCCGCCGGAGTATCCGCCTTCGGACCATCATGCGAATAGGCATACACAAACTCATCACGCGTCCCCTGATAATCCTTCCCATAATTCACGAACCCAATCAGCCCGAACTCCGGGGATTTCCAATCCGCGAACGTCCACGTCTTCGCGTTATCCTTGGACCACGCCAACTGCGCTTCGCCGCCCTTCTTGTCCGCATGCCCGAACCATAGATACAGCACGCCCTCCACCGACAGCATTCCCCATCCCTTCAACCCCGCTCGCCCCTGTCCCAGTTGCTCGGCATCGGAACGGATGTTCACCCCTTGGAAATTCTCCGGCCCGCCGGTGACCTTAGCAAACCCGCAACTCAACTTCTCTTTCACCTTCGGCACGAACCCCGTGCCATCACCCCACGTCGTGTAGAGCGCATCATCCGCCGCCCAAGTCACCGGCCAGTTGTCCCCGTCCCTCGCTTGAATGCCGATGGTATTCGTCGGTGCCCACTCGATGGATTGAATCACCGCACTCGACGGATAAGGTGCCACACGAACCACCTCCGCTGCTTCAAGCAAAACATCGGGGCCGGTCAGCCACAGCAACATCATCACTAGTGCACTCGTTCTCATCGTTTCTTCATTCTACATTCTTAATTCATAATTCCCGTCGTAGCTTCCACCACACGTTCTCCAGCGGAAAGAACTGCGAATACAGCAACCGCTCGTAGCGATAATGCGCCACGATTTTCTCCAACTCCGCCCGCCGCTCCTTCAAGACCGTCTTGTCCGGTGCCAGTGCCACCACCCATGCGGCGAAGGCGGGTTCTCTTACCCCGTTCACTTCCTGACTTCGACGCGGCGCCACCTTTCCATACTCGCGCAACTGCATCTGCGCCAACGCTACGGATTCCTGCTCCGTCTGTTGCGGCTTCCACCACTGGTTCATCACCCGCCAATCATGCTCGAACTTTTTGACATCCTCATTATCAAATTTCATCCCGATCGGCAGGCTATCTATCGCCACCGTTGCCCCGGCCTGCAACCCTCTCGCGTAGGCGGCCTTCAAATCCTTATCCGTCTCCATCTCCCACAATGCTCGTAAACACGCGTTCGGAATCGATGCCGTCCAAGAATGCCGCGCGCCATGCTCAAAAATCATCCCGCCCTCACATGCGGCCAGGCGTGAAATATTCCTTTTTCCACCGACCTCTTGCATCGCTGCCCGATACATCTTGTCCCATTTGTTGTCTCCTGAGAGCTGATGCATCCACTTCAACACGAACAACACGCGTGGCGCGCTCTCCCACGAAATCTCATGGAACTGTCCGCGGATCTTGAACGGCTCCTCTGCAGGCATCTTCCACCCGAGCGCGATGATGATATCCACCATCTCCGTTACTTTCGCCACGATCTGCGCACGCTCCGCCTTGTCCGGCAAATCGGTTTGCAGATAGCGCCACATGCCAAAGAGCCACGGCGCTGTCTGATCATTCGAGCCCATCGGATAGTGGCTCACTCCATCCGTCCCCATGCCGCGTGCCACAAAGCCCTTCACCTCGCTTACCGACGCCAGCTTCATCAATCCCCGCGCCAGCCGTCGCACCTTCTCAGCATCCGCTTTGCTCTTGGTCACCTTCCAACGATCAATCATCGCATCGATATACAAGCCGTTGAAAAATCCTCCATTCTCGATCGGGCTCCACCAGCCCAGCGCATTCGGTTTTCCCAAGCGACACTCCTCCGGCGTGGGTATCTCCACCTTTCCCTGTTCATCCGCAAAATCCAGCATCACGTCATGCTTATCGATCAACCGCCGCCACAACTCATCATGCGCTGACTGTGCCGCCGTTTCGGCTCTTGAAGTTTCTGCCCGCAATATGAACGGTGCGGCCAACGTGAAACCCAAGCCCGCCTTGATCGCCGTCCGCCGTGAAATGGTCCTGTTCATGCGCAAGTTGATGCCTGACTTAACCTTAGAAACCGCTGAACCGACAAGTCTGCAATTTCATCCCAGTTCGAGGCATGCCTCTCCCGCTTGGTTAAACTTGTTTGGATAAAATGGTCACTCCCCGGTTTCATTTCCGTTCCTCCTCCTGGCCGCGTTTGGCCCCACCTGCCTCTGACCATCGTTCGGCATACTCTCCGGTTGGGCAATGGCACATCAGCCTCGCCTACATTTCATCCTACGCAGCTACTCTAACCTTGCCAGCCCTCGATATCCGGCGCTAAGTATACATGTCGTCATTTAAGACAGGGCCAATTGCCGGGCTTGCTGGAGTTGTACGGGAAAAGCCATTGGCCCTAATCCGTACAACTATTATGAAACCATATCTGGTTGCCGCATCCGCCCGTTGGTTCTCCCTTCTCCTCCTTACCCTTGCTCTTGCTACCTTGCACGCCGGGCCCTTGCCGAATCCCACGCCACGCGAGAACTTCTGGGTCACCGATGGCACCGTGCTCTCGCTGCTCGAGCACAATGGCCAGCTCTACGTCGGCGGTGCTTTCTCCAGTGTCGGACCCAATACCGGCAAAGGCGCCATCTTTTCCAATGCCCAATCGACTCCCAATCTCAACTGGCCCAAGCTTCGCCCTCGTGTTCACGCCGCCGTGGGTGATGGCAACGGTGGCTGGTATGTCGGCGGTGCCCAGTATAATGATCATCTCGCGGGAAATGCCGTCCGCTATCTGTTCACCCACCTGACCAATGACCGGACGATCGATACCGAGTTTGAAACCAATTTCCGGCTCGGCGGCCAAGTCTATGCGCTGCTGTGCGATGGCAACACGCTCTACGTCGGCGGAAACTTCATCGACATCGGGGGTGCCAGTCGTGGTTACGTCGCCGCCATCGATCTCAACACCGGCCAGGTGAAGGCGTGGAATCCGGACTTGAACCTGTATGTGCGTGCCCTCGCCAAATCTGGCAACACGCTCTATGTCGGCGGTGACTTCACCCAAGCCGGCGGTGCCGACCGTCCCGGGCTGGCGGCGGTGGATGTCACGAGCGGCAATGTGCTGCCCTTTCCGGAAGTAGGTATCGGGGAGTCCGTGAATGCCTTGCTCGTCTCCGGTAATACTCTCTACGTGGGAGGACAATTCAGCACCATCGGCGGCAAATCCCGCCATAATCTGGCGGCGATCAATCTCGCCAATGGCACGGTCATCAGCGGGTTTGATGCGGGCACCTTCACCACCGAGCCCAATGTGGCAGTATCATCCCTCGCCATTGCCAGTGGCAAACTCTACGTCGGTGGAAATTTTGACAGCATTGGTGGCACTTCTGTTCTTTCATTGGCGGTCCTCAATCCTTCCACCGGTGAAAACCAAGAGGTCGATTTTGACATCAAATTCCACCTGACCTCAGGCTACGTCTCCACCCTGACCACCATTGGTCCCATTCTCTACGTGGGCGGTTTCTTCACCGAAGTTGCCGACGAAGAACGTTATCACCTCGCAGCTATCGACACCGCCACGGATAAAATCACTCCCTGGAGCGTGCGCGTTGCCAAGGGGCCCGAGAATGACAGACTCGTCGATGTCGTCGCCACGGATGGGAACGATCTCTTCGTCGGTGGTAATTTCAATACCATCGGCGCCGTTGCCCGTAACAATATGGCTTCTTTCTATGTCAGCACGGGCGAAGCCACGGACTGGAATCCGGATGTCAGCGGCGTGGTCTCCGCCATCGTCAATCATGGTGACCACATCTACATCGGTGGTGATTTCTCCAAGGTCGGCGGCGCGTTTCGCGATTTTATCGCCGGTTTCAATGAGGAAGGCGATCTCCTGCCCTTCTCCTCGGACTTCGCCTCGTTGGCCTTCAACGGCGTCCATACGTTGCTGGTGGATGGCGATTTTCTCTATGCTGGCGGCGCATTTGTGATCACTGACACCCAAGGCAACCTGGGGCGTTACGACCTGACGGATGGCTCGCTTACTTCTTGGAATCCCGGTCCCGCTGGACCAGTCAGAGCCCTCGTCAAGGACGGCAGTACCCTCTATGTAGGCGGTGAATTCACCTCCATCGGCGGACAGTCCCGCAACAGTATTGCGGCTCTTGATATCAGCACTGGCAACGCCACCAGTTGGAATCCCGATTCTTCCAATGGCATCTATTCGCTGGCCGTCGGCCCCAGTGTTGTCTACGCCAGTGGCAATTTCAGCACCATCGGCGGAGCCGAACGCTACGGCCTCGCCGCCATCGATAAAACCACCGGCCTCGCCACCGCTTGGAACCCCAATCCCAGCAGCTCCGGCACGCGCCTCGTAGAGCTCTCCGATTCCCACCTGCTCATTGGCGGCGGTCCGGTATTCAATTTCTTCGGCCACCAGATCGCCAACTTCGCCGTCTTGGATACCATCGCTGGCTCCCCTCGCAGCTTGGACTTGGACATCCATCCCTCTTCCATTTTCGCCATCCATCGCGGTCAGCATCATTACTACATCGGTGGCAATCAGGATGGCAGCCGCGGTGAGGTTCGCCCGACCCTTTCGGTCCATCGCCTGGCCCCCTTCTTGCACAAACCCCAGCCCCAAGGCGATGGCTCCATCACCCTCTACATGGACCTCATCACTGACTTCAGCTACACCCTCCAATACACCACGGACTTTGGAAGCTGGTTCAATGTGGGCTCGCTCAACAACCATACCAGTCTGAACGATGCGGGCTCCATCGGTCAGCCCTTCCGCTATTACCGCATCGTGGAAAGCAGATGAAGTGACAGCCTGTTGCCAGGCCAGTTTCACTCCGTGCTCCTGGTCGTTTTGAAAAGAACTGCGCCCGGCATTTTGCAATCCTGCCCAATTCAGAAATATTGGCTATTCCTTCCCTCCACGCAGGCCCAAAAAGATGGAGCAAACCTGGCCGTGCAAATGTTTCCCTCTTCTTGATTGCAGGCCGAGATGAAGGGGAAAGAAATATCCTTAGGCAAATGTAAATGCCCCGTTCCCTCCTAACGGTGCAACCCTTTTGGGGCGAATCATCTTTCAACAGCATCACTTCGCCGCATCCCGCCACAACCACCGCATCGTCTCCGGGAAGATCGCGCCGCCATGCTTACCGTTGTGTCCGCCATCGCCGAACTCAAACTTGTAGTCCCACCCTGCATATTTGAATGCCGCCGCCATGTCTTGGTTCGCCAGCGGCCAGTTGCCATGCATGTTATCCAGGTCGGTGGAGCCGTCTTGCAGGAACACCCGGATGGCGCGCCGCCCTTCCAGCAGGTTCATGGTAGAAGGCAGATAATTGTTCTTCGCATTCTCCGGCTTCGTCTTGCGGATCAGCGCGGGATAAACATAACCTCCGCGGATATTTGTGAAGCTGCCGATGTGGCTCACCACTTTCCGGAATGCATCCGGCCGCTCCCACGCCACCGTGAAGGCAGCGATGGCCCCCGAGCTGTTCCCGCAGATCGCCCGGTCCGCTGGATTCTTGCTGAGGTTATACTTCTTCTCCAGATCCGGCAGCATCTCCTCGATGAGGAACCGCGCATACAGATTCGTCACCGAATCATACTCGAAACTGCGATTGCTCCTCGCCTGCTGCCCCTTTTCCGCCGCCGGATAAGTGCCCGGATTGATGAACAGCGCGACCGTCACCGGCATCTCCTTCGCCGCGATGAGATTATCGAACACCACCGGCACGCGATAAGACCCATTCGTCGCCACCATCCCGCCGCCATCTTGGAATACCATCAGGCTCGCGGGCTTGGCGGCATCATACTGCGCCGGCACATAGATCCAGTAATCACGCGTCGTACCGGGGAAAACCTTGCTGTCCTTGAGTGAGAATTTCTCCACCTTCCCTTGCGGCACCCCAGCCTTCACCTGCGAATCCGGCCCGAGCTTGTAATCATCCACCGCCAACACGGAAGCCGTGGCCGTGAGACACAGAAACGCCGCCAAAACCGAACGCATACGGAGAAATTGCATGCCGGGAATACTGCGTCACCCAACCGTCCTGTCAATCCTCAGCCAAAGCAGATCCAGTAACGTCCGCAGCTACCTTCTCCCTCTCCTCTCAATGAGGAGAGGGCCGGGGTGAGGAGTGAGAGAGCCTAACGTCATCATCACACCTTGATTTTCCTCACCACCTGCTGGTTCGCCTCCCAGAACGTCTTCTTCAATTTGATTGTCGGATCATCCGCCGCCGGCTGCTCCCGTCCATCCGTATCCGTCGCCCGCGATACCAGCGTATGCTCACCCTCTGCTGCCCCTTTCCAATCATAGCTCCAAAACGTCCACGAATATTCCGAACGGTTCGTCTTGTCCACGGTCGCCTTCTGCCACGTCCCATCATCCAGCTTGAGCTCCACGGACTTGATCGGCGTGCCATCACTCCAGGCCGCGCCCTGCACGCGCAAGGTTCCATCCTTCAGCTTCAACACCCGCGCTACGATGCTCTTCACATTCATGAAGCTCACTGAAGTCTCGCGATACAGCACATCACCATCCGCCTGTTCCTCACCGCGGATTGTCACGTACTCGCGCCCCATGTACTTGCTCATAAACCGCCGGTCCTGCACCTCGATGCGCGACAGCCACTTCACCCACGCGATGCCATACCAGCCCGGCACGATGAGCCGTAACGGATACCCATGCTCCTTCGCCAGTGGCTGCCCGTTCATCTCCCAGCACAGCATGATCTTGCTCTGCATCGCATCCGTCAGCGACAGGCTGCGTGAGAAACGCATGTCGAACTCCGCCTCTCGTATTTTCTCCCGCTTCTCATCCGTGCCGATGAACACCACCTCGATGCCGCGCTTCTTGATGCCGCATTCCTTCAAGATCGGCGCGAGCGGCGTCCCCTTCCACTTCACATTCGCCACCGCTCCCATGAAATTCGCGCTCGCCCCATTGCCACCGCATTCCAGCGTGGCCATGATCTCCTTCTGCGGCCGCTTCTTCAGGTCCGCCAGCGTCAACGTGATAGGCTTCTCCACGAACCCGCCGATCTCCAGCTTCCACTTGTCCGCCTCGATGACCGGAGTATTGTAATGACTCACCACGTAAACGTTCTCGTTCGGCGTGGTCCACGTTTTCAACTCCTCCCATTGCACCATCGGCCGGTTCGGATTTTTCGGCTGCGGCGTGGTGAAAGGCACCAGCACCGCGCCATCCTCTGGTTCACCAAAACCAAAAACGGACAACGGCCGCTGCGCAAATGCCACCGCTGCAAACGCGACGCTACCTTTGAGAACCGCCCGGCGTGAAATGGTGTTCATAGTTTCTAGAGCTTTAAAGCCTCGGTGTCGCCGGTTTCAATGGTGCCATGAAATTCGGCGCACCCTTCACCTTGATTTTACGTTTGTATATCGTCGGACCGCACGCCGCATACAGCGTGTCAAAGTTCTCGCCACCGAAATCCAGATTCGACACCCGGCCATTCGGCGTCGGGATGATGCAGTTCACGCGCCCAGCCTGGTCACACACTTGGATGCCCATCGCCGTTGCCACCCAAAGCCGCCCATCCCGATCCACGCGCATACCATCGGAGCCCGCGTCCTGGCGGTTGTCCGGCTCGTGCAACCAGTAGTACTTCTGCTTGTGCTGCAGCGTGCCATCCTCCTTCACCTGATAGCTGTAAACCCAGCGCGTCTTCATGTCCGACACATAGAGCAGCGTCTGGTCCGGCGACAGCGTGATGCCATTCGCGAAGATCAATCCCGAATCCACCACGCTCTTCGTGCCGTCTGGCTTGATCAACCAAACCTTGCTCGGGCTCACCTTGTCCCAGCTCGATTCCGTCACGTAGATATTTCCGTTATTCGCCACCGTCAGGTCATTGCCCTTGAAGCCCGTCGCGATCACCGTCGCTTTCCCATCCGCCGCATACGCCACAATGTTGCTCGCTCCCATCGCCACCGAATACAAACGGCCATCCGGACCGAAACGTTGTCCATCACCCACTTGGTTATCCTCGATGAACGTCACTGCCTTGCCATCCACCAGCTTCATCGTTTTCTTCATCCCGCCCGTGTTGAAGAACACCTCGCCCTTCGCATTCACCGCCACACCTTCCGTGCCCTTGTAACCTTCGGAAGCGATCTGCCATTCTTCACCGGGAATCAAAATCTCCTTCATTTGCGGCGAGCCCAATCCCTTCTTCACCGGCTCCGGCCAACTCTTCCACAAGAACCGCATCGCATCCGGAAATACCGCCGTGCCCTGCTTGCCATTATGCCCGCCCTCACCCCAGACGAACGAATGCTCATAACCCATGAAGGCAAACGACCGCTGCATCGCCTGGTTCATGATCCACCAATCGCCACCGTAGATGTTGTTATCATTGGAACCGTCCTGCAGAAATATCCTCAACGCTTTTGGCTCCGACTTGCGCACCAAGATCGGATACGCATCCGCCCCACGCAGACCGACGAACGTGCCCACCACACTGAACACGCGACTGAACGCATCCGGCCGTTCCCACGCCGCCGTGAACGCACACACCGCACCGCTGCTGGAACCACCGATTGCCCGGTCATTGCCATTCTTGGAGAGCACGATTGCCCGCCCATCCGCCGTCTTTTTCGTTTCCACTTCCGGCAGCAGTTCTTCCAAAATGAACTTCGCATAATCACCGCCCAACCCGTCATATTCATAACTGCGATTGAACCGGTTCAACGCATTCGTGCTCGGCGCCTTCACCACCCCCGGCGTCGCAAAAACCCCGATGGTCACCGGCATATCCTTCTTGTGGATGAGATTATCGAAGACCGTGGGCGCACCCCATTGCACGCCATCCTGGTTCACATACACGCACGCGGGCGTCTTGCCATCATACTGCTTCGGCACATAGATAGTCACCTCGCGTACCGTGGCAGGAAACACCTTGCTCTTCTCGAAACTGAATTTGATCAACTCCCCCTGCGGCACTCCCTCCTGCTTCTTGGAATCAGGATGGACGGGATACTCATCCGCCGCAAACGTGCTGGCGGCAAGGAGCAAAGACGAAGCAAAAGCAAAAACAGATGTCAGGCGCATAGATTGAATGCACCCACTATGAAGACCGTTCCGCTAATTTCAATGAGATGTTATTCCCCACCTCCGTAGCCGCCGAGGTAACGAGGCGGAACTAACCTCCCCCTTAGAATCGCAGCTGACGACGTAAGGAGGCAGAACTGATCTCAGTCAGTTCCGCCGCCTCAGGTCGGCAGCCACGACACCCACCATCAGGTGATGTTCGATGTTTCCCCTATGCCCTGTTAGCCCGATACATCCCATTCCCAAAGTTTGAGCTTAATTAATAAGCCCGTAATGCAATTACTTCCCCGAAGCGCGCCTTCCCGTCTGATCCGTGTTATGTTTCCTGCGCGATTGCCTCCTGTCCTGCGGTACTTTAGCAACCAGTCCACCCTCACCGGATCAAACCCTCGCCAGCCACTCCAAAACCTCCGTCATCACAACGAAGGGAGACTGTCTGGAAAGATGGGTTGAGGTCGGCTGCGCAGGTGGGATGCCGAACTTCGGCAAACTGGTGGAGACTAGGCGCGGCGAGGGAGCATATCCAATGAAAGATACGCGACCGAGCCACGGGAGGCCGAACTTCGGCCAACGTCTCCGCCAGTTTCCACTAGCAGACGGCCTCAAGACAGCTTTACAGCCAGTCTCAGGAACTATGTCAAAGAGCAATGAAACCATTCGACCCCTGTGCTGTATCTGTCTTTGCTTCCGCCTAATAGGGAAGCGCGAACTTCGCGCTGTCCAAGACCCGGCCGGTTCCGCAATGACTACTCTGGATTCCCCGGTCTGGTCATAACCTATGACGACCGACGTCCACTTCACCCTCCGGCTTACGAGCCCTGATCCATACGCCCGACACACTCACATATCCTACGAGATCTGGTGGGGCATCGCTGCCGCGATGCCCTGACCTTTTCCGTCAAGGCACCTTGATAGGCTCTCACCCACTCAAATCTCCATAATGGCTCCATAAGGATCGCCATCTCCCCGCCAACGCAGGACACAACAATGCCAATGCACCATCATGCTTGATGACCTTGGGATTTTCCGGGAGCTGCCTGCCGCTCAGATTGAGCGCCAACCTCCGTTCCACCCGTCCTTTACCAGCAGCGAGCTGCCAGCACTCGCACTTTCTCACTCCACCATCACTCAAACAACCAAAATTACTTATCCCACAGCGACATCCCTCCCAACCCATTCTAAGAGAAGAAATTCCAATCAAAGATTTCCTCATTTTCACCCAAAATCGCCACCTCAGCAATCAGCTAAAATTTACCAGGTTAAAATAAATCCCACTCTGTGCCCATGCCCTTCTCTAAATAGGCCTAACGGTGCCACCTGCCCGCACAGAGGCTTAAGCGCCCGTCCGGCTTCCGCTCACCTGCGGTAATTGCCGTCCTAATATTCTCACTCATCGCCATGCCCCACTGTGGAAAAATCCCACTGGACAGCCAACAAAACTTCACTAAATTGCCCGCACAAAGGTGAAATCTCCCAAACTAAAAACCACCACGTTTAACCCCAATCTGCGGTCTAATGCCTGTTAGGCGCTTTCACGCCCTTCCATTCCGCTTAGAACACGCAAAAACTTTCGTGCTCGACGTCCATTCGCACGGGGAACGTAGAAAAAACAAAGAATCAAAAACAGAAAGGGCCATTATGTTATCCAGCTTAGGCAACATGATACAGCGATATTCGGAGCGAGGTCCATTTTATGAAGCACGCGCGGAGGAATTATGCGGCAATCAAGGCGGACCGTGTCCTATGGTAACCCCTGACTCATGGGCTAAGAGCGTCACCGTTCATACCGAGAACTATTGGATGGTAGCTGGCGGAGATGGCGGGGAAAAGGTTTACGGCGACGGAACCGGCCCAGGAACGAATGGACTTCCGACCGAGGCCGGCGGACTTGTAGCCCCCGCGCTCAAGAAAGGGGCACTGATTGCGCGTTGGTGCTGGACAGCGGGTTGCGACATCCACTACATTTCTGATTGGTTTTATGTGGGCATAGGCGGAACGTTCGAAGTTCCGATTCCGGGTGCCATTACCCCCACTCCGGGTCCGGTCGGTTTCGATTGTTTCAATAATAGTCCGCTCCATAACTTCGACTGTTTCAACTATAAGCCGCGCGTCTCGCTCATGTATCGTTGCAACGATGACGACTTCAGCGACAACGCCGGCTCGCTGCACGTCTATGAGACTTACAATCCCTAAACCCAAATGACCCCAACGTCTAACCATGCGCGAGCCTGTGTGAAAACGTTTTAAGTTTTGCGGGAGCGTTGGAGGATATCGCTCCTGGCTTTGGCATGGAGCATCTCTACGGAGAGGTCGTGGAGTCATCGTCAGGACCGTGCAGTCTCGGAAGAATGGGAACAGCCGTTTTTGCTCGCCTGAGTGCCCACGTATCCAAGTCTGGTTACTCACAGGAAGCCGATGCCTCGTTTGGGCTATCCACATTTGCCGGGAGCTTCCGAGTGAGCAGGATCTGCTGGAGGCGCAGGAGATTGTTCAGACATTGAGTCTGGGAGACTCACAGCCATGACCACGTAGCCATTCCCTCGTCATTCGAGCTTGGTCATTCGTCATTGCGCAGCTCCCATCCCATCCCCCACCCGCGCATACAGCTCCCGGCACTGCTTCGAGTTTTCCACCAGATCCGCCGCCAGTTTGATGCGGCCCGGCTCAAAGATCGTGATCGTCGAGCTGCCGCCGAATTTGAAATAGCCCTTCTCATCCCCCTTCGCCACCGCTTTGCCCGCCTGAAATGTCTGTACCGCAGAGCCCACATTCGTCGCCCCGATCTCCAGCAGCAACACGCGCCCGAACTTTTCCGATTCCAGCACCGTGAGCCAACGCCGGTTCTCCCACAGGTACGAGAGGCGTTGCTTCAGCGCGACCGGGTTCACCGAATACAACGGCCCGTTCAGCAGCCGAGTTTCCGCAGGCACACCCGCCGCCGTGAAGTGAAACCGGTGATAATCCACCGGACACAAGCGCGAGAGCACCAAAGTCCCCTGCGCATATTGCTTCGCCAATTGCGCGTCTCCGATCAGTGCGGGTAAATCAAACCGCTGCCCCTTCACGAACACTCCATCCACCTGCGACACATCCTGGAATCCCAAGTGCCGTGCATCCGCTGGAAACACCACGGAGTCGGGATTCGTATCCAATGGCCGCGCCGAAGGTTTCAGCTTGCGATAGAAGAATTCATTGAACGTCTGATAGACCTCCGGCGCATCCGCAAAGTCCGCCGGGTTCACTCCGAAGTCTTTGATGAACCTCAGCACCTTTTCCCGACTCGCGGACTGATCCATCCGCCAGCCATACCAGCGTGAGAACAACGCCCGCTTTGCCACCAACTCCAGCGAGAGCTTCCCGAGCGGATTCCCATAGGCCCAGTTCAGCCATGCCCCGCCATAGACCTGCTCCCGCTCCACCTTGCCGGTGTAACGGTTAAAAAATTCGATTGCTTCAGTCTCAGCCATGAACCTCTAAATCTACACCGAGATCAAAGCCTTCACCAGCTTTTGCAGTTGTTCCTGCGTATGTTCGCTGGAGATCGCAAACCGGAAATACCCGCTCTCCGGCCCGCCCGGATATTGGATGAAGGGCGGATAAATCCCGGCCTTCAACAACGCCTTCTTTAATTTCTCCGCCTCAGTCTTCGACTTGGGTATGATCGGTAATATCGGACTGGCATCCTCCGGCAAAACCACACCAGCAAGGTGCAACTGCTTCCGCACCCATTGGATCTTGGCGAACAAGCGTTTCCTTAACCCCGTATCCTTCGCGCGTTCAGCTATCGCCACGAGGCATCCATTCACCAATGGCAATGGCAAAGGCGTATTCCCCACCAGCAAACGGCTCTTCGCCAAAATCAACTCATGCCATTTCGTTGGTGCGAAGATGACGCCACCATACACACCAAACGCCTTGCTCAACGTCGCCGTTTGGATCACGCGGCTGCGCGAGAGCTTCCAGTGTTCCACACTGCCCCGCCCCTTCGCGCCAGAGATACCCGCCGCATGAGCATCATCCACCAGGAGCAAGGCATCCTTAGGCAGCACCGCGAGATAATCTTTCAACGGGGCCAGCGAACCGTCATGCGCAAACACCCCATCTGTCATCACCAGACACCGTTTCGGCCGACCGGCATCCCGCCATTTCGTCAGCAGCGAACCTGGCGAACGATGCCAAAACACCGTGACCGGACATCCCAGCAATTGCGCCGCATCTTGCAGACACGCATGCGCCCGCTCGTCGATAAAAACATGCTGAATCTTCCCCGTGAGCCCCTGCGCCACCGCCAGATTCGTTAGGTAACCATTGGATGTTAGCATGGCATCCTTAACACCGAAGAACTTGGCGAGCACTCCTTCCAGCTTCCCATACAGCACATGATTCCCCGTGGTGCGTCGCGAGGCCGCCACATTCAGCCCATACTTGTCCAAGCCCTCCTTCACCGCCCGCAACACCTTCGGATGGCTCGCCAGCCGGAAATAATCGCACCCTGCGAAATAGCTCAGTTTCTTACCCCGATAGCGCACATAGGTGCGATCTATTTGCTGCAACTCATCAGACATAAGCATGTTTATCCACGAACCAAATCTACCGTAGCTACAAACCTGTCTACAATTGAATCATAGATCTCGTTTTTATCCTTGGCCCTGCATGTTTGCAGGATCAAAATCACAAAGTCTTGCCCTCTGAATAACCAATTTCGAGAGTGCCATAGCTCCTGCATATCCTCGTTCCAAACTTCTTGATCAAACCGGGGTTTTCTCTCGAATGCATCTTCAGGCAAAAACGCATATTGTTCCACCACCTCGCTCCAGCTTTTGCGAATTGGTGTCTCCAACTCCTTCAAACGCCTGCTTTCCCAATGCTCACGGTCAAAGGTCGTAACCGTAAACATTGGCCCTGTTCCTGAATCAGAGCTAAAACTAAGCAAGGTTCCAATTGCGAGCGCATTCCATCCGATGGGCAACTCCGCCTCCCAATAGTTCAAATGCCGATAGCAATAGAATCTGACGGGCATCCCCTCCATGTCATTTCTCTTTCTTCAATGGTCCAATCGGCTCCCGCGAAATCACCACGTCATCAATGTACACATGATGATCCGCCTTGGCGTTCCACGTTCCACCTAGATAGACATTAATCCACACCATCTCGACTTTCAGCGTATCCACGGCGCGCATCCGTATATCCGTCTTCTCAAAAGCCAGTTTACCATCCACCCAACCGCGCAAAATTCCATCCGCTTTGCCCAATGTGTTAAGCTTCACGTACTGTTCGATGCAATACCAGCGGTTGTTCTCCAAGTAGCCCAGCTTGTCCTTCTCCCAGATCCACTCGGAGCCGTATTGCCCCTTCATGTCCATGTGATAGCAGTAGAACCCGATGGGCGTCTTGCCTTCCTTGCGTCCGGCAAAAAGGCCGCGAGCCGACCAACCGTCCGTACCATCCACGGGCTTGCCGCCCCAACCCGCTTTCCCATAAGTGCCACCGATGCCGGGGAACTTCCCGCCTTGTGTCGCCGTCCAGTCATCTCCTAACCGCAGGTAATAACGGAAGTAAGCCTCTTCCGGTTCACTGCCAGTCTGTTTCTTGAAATAATACTCCACGCTCGTGCCGTAGTGTCCGTCCTTGTTCACCTTCACCCGCAGTGCTTTGCCGGAGAGCGGCTCGAACTTGCGCTCCGGATCGCTTGTCACCAGTTCACAATTCTCCGGCACCTGCTTCTCTCCCCACGCCTTGAACCAGTCCGCCGACTCAAAATCCGCCGTGAAATAAACCGCCTTGTTCGTGCTTTGGGCAGCCGCCTTGGGTGGCAGTAATAAAAGGAGGCTTAGGCAAAACCATAACCACTGTTTCGCGATTGTGTTCATAGTTTGCGGATAGGCTGGCGACCACCGTATTACGTCTGTAACAAGATTTCCATCCAAACAAAAACGCCCGGCAACCAGAGGTTGCCGGGCGCTTGAGAAAAAGAATCGCGGCCTACTTCAGCTCGGCCGACCAGAATTCATACCAGTCGTCCAAGTTGTTCAGGTTGATCGCGTCCGGCAACACGGAGTTGTCGTCGTTCAAGCCGTTGGACTTGAGGATGCCCTTGCGGGTGTCATCGGCATGGATGTAACCGGCGATGGACACATTCAGCTTGTGGATGTTGCCCTTCGTCAGGTTCACGCCCGGCTGCTGTTTGATCCAGGATTCGAACTGCACGTAGGTCGGCTTGCTCTCCTTAATGAATTTCTTCACCGCGTCGGCATTCAAGCCCAGCGCGCCCACGACCATGGAGTCATAGCCGGCGCCGATGCCAGGATAGCCATCCGCCAGTTTGCCAGCGGCTTCGAGAGAGACTTTCTGCCACAAACGCGGCAAGTGCAGAACACCCAGCGGACCGGCCGTGCCGGAGCTGATCAAAGGAACGATTTTGCTCATAGAGTTAATAGAGTGGTTAACGGGCAGTTAAGATAGTGAACTCGACCACACAGGGTCAACGGGATTTTCCCGTTTCACCTCTTTGTAACCCGCCGAAACAGCGTGCTTTCCCTTGATAATTTGAATTTTTCAAAGGAATTCCCGAAACTGACTCTTCTGAGCGTTGGAGAAAGTTACATAATAAAAGTGTTTATGTTCATCCCGGAACCGCATTTCAGCGGCTGAAAATGCGGTCATTAGGTCGCGCCATGCTGATTCCTTATGCGCCGGTTCGACTTGAACCTTTGAGCGATTACCGGCTAATTGGTGGTCATGGAATGGTATTACGCCAAGGACAAGGTCCAAACCGGGCCGGTTGATGAGAAACAGTTACGGGCACTGCTCGCCGCCGGTGAGATCGATGCCAGCACGCTCATCTGGCGGGACGGCATGAGTGACTGGCAACCCTTCGGGAAAGCCATGCCCACCATGCTCCCCCCAAAGCTGCCGGATGGCCACTCAGGGCACGCCTGCAGCCGTTGCGGCAAGATTCATTCGGATGGCGATCTCATAAAATTTGAAGGCCATCTGATCTGCTCACAGTGCAAACCGTTCGTTTTTCAACAGTTCAGGGAAACCGGCCAGG
This sequence comes from Chitinophaga pinensis, assembly GCA_943367715.1. GTDB lineage: Bacteria > Verrucomicrobiota > Verrucomicrobiia > Limisphaerales > JAEYXS01 > JAEYXS01. The sequence continues at coordinate 53,148 of CALRJY020000013.1, forward strand.
TCATCCTCGGCAGTCTTTGGCGTTCTGGAAAAATACTGGTCATGACGCCCGATGCGGATCTCCCGGATTTCTGCGTGAAGTGCAACGCCCCGGCCACCAGACAAAGGCTGAAGCGCAATCTCTTCTGGCACAACCCGCTGCTTTACCTGCTGATCCTGATAAACCTGATCATTTATGCCATTGTCGCCTCACTGAATGGAAAAAAAGCGACCATTTATGTCGGACTCTGCGAACGACATCACAAGAATCGCTGGATCGCCATGTGCTGCGGGTGGGGCTCGTTCGCGTTGGGCATCCTGCTCTTCGTGGTGGCAGCATCCATCGAAAGCTGGGGAATATTTTTCTTGGGCTTGATAATTCTGCTGACCGGCATCATCGCGGGCATCTCGCTCTCAGCCGTGGTCTCCGCCACGAAGATCACGCCCGAGCATATTTATATCAAAGGTGTCTGTCCGGAATACCTGGCCAAACTGCCCGAGTGGACGGGCAGCAAATGATACCCGGGACATGTATTATACTATCATAGAAAAATCTGGCACGCCCGTCATCTTCCGTTAAAAATTAATCGTCACATTTCCAAAACTTTGCCTCCGGGCAATGATGCTTAAAGCCTAAAACACACAAGTTATGTCAGAGAAAATTGGATTCGTCGGGGTCGGTCGCATGGGTGCCAACATGGCCCGTCGCCTCAAGGAATGCGGCTACACGGTCAGCGCCGTCTATGATGTGCGCAAGGAAGCCGCCGCGGAACTCGCCACCGAAGTCGGCGCTACCGCCTGCACCACTCTCGCGGGCGTCACGGAAATCTCCGATATCATCATCACCGTCGTCACCGATGACAAGGCCCAGCTCGACATCTTCACGAACAAGAAGGACAACCTGCTGAAGAAGGCCGCTGGTCGCGTGTTCATCAACTGCGCCACACTCACGCCCAAGGTCCACGTGCAAGTTGGCAAGCTCGCCAAGAAGGCCAAGGCCGCCTCGCTCGAAGCTTGCATGGCCTCCAGCATCAATCAGGCCCGCAGCGGCACGCTTTATCTCATGATCGGCGGCGAGCAGGCCACCTTCAACCAGGTGAAACCCATGCTCGAGAAATTGAGCGATGAAGGCAAACTCCTGCGCTACATCGGCGGACCCGGCAAGGCTGCTGAAGTGAAAGCGCTCGTGAACATGGTGATGAACATCAACACCGCCGGTCTCGCGGAAGGCCTCGGCCTCGCCGCTGCGCTCGGTCACGATCTCAAGCAGGTCATGGAAGTCTTCTCCCAAACCGGCGCGAACTCCCGTGTGCTCGTCACGGATGGCGAGGATATGATGAACCGCGATCATTCCTGCTTCTTCTCCGGCGCCCACGCCGCGAAGGACTCCGGCATCGCCCTCTCGCTCGTGAAGGACAAGAAGATCGATGCTCCGCTCGCCACGGCTACCTACAAACAGTTCACCAAGATGACCAAGATGGGTCTCGGTGGCCTGGACAAATCCGGCATCGCCGAACTCACCTTCAAAGGTCGCGCCGGTAAAGGCCTGAAGAAGTCCAAATAATTGGCTAAGATTTGCCTCACGCAAGGGCGCGGCAAAGACCGCGCCCTTGCCTATTATTGTAACGAGAGCACCAACTGATCATGCCCAGCCGCAAAATAGAAAGTGATTGGAAAGCCAAGCTCCGCGCCGCCATTCCCTTTGGCCTCGGCGAGACTAAGCCCAAGCACTTTCGCGACATGATCGGCATCATCTGGAAGAATCGCGACAACCTTCCCTACGCCTACAAGGTCATCACCAAAGGCGTCTGCGATGGCTGCGCCCTCGGTGTCGCGGGCCTGCACGATTGGACCATTCCCGGTGTTCACCTGTGCATGACCCGTCTGAATCTGCTCCGGCTGAACACCATGCCGGAGTGTGATCACAATTTACTCTCCGACATCGAGGCCCTGCGCAGCAAGCTCTCCCAGCAACAGCAGCACAGCCCCCTGCCCACTTCGGCGCAAGGCAAAGGCAGGCTCTACAACGGCTTCGATAACGCGCAACTTCGCGAACTCGGTCGCCTCTCCTATCCCATGCTCCGTTGCAAAGGCGATAAAGGCTTCCGCCGCATCACTTGGGATGAAGCGCTCGCTCGCATCGGCAAACGCATCCGGGTTGCCGATCCCAAGCGGCTCGCTTTCTTCGTCACCTCACGAGGCGTGACGAATGAAGTCTATTACGTCGCGCAAAAAGTCGCCCGCTTTCTCCGCACGAATAACATCGATAACGCCGCGCGTCTTTGCCATTCGCCTTCCACCGGCGCGATGAAGTATGGCATCGGCGTCTCCGCGACCACGTGCAGTTACAAGGATTGGTACGGCACCGACCTCATCATTTTCTTCGGCGCGAACCCGGCCAACGACCAGCCCGTCACCACCAAGTATCTGCACGAGGCCAAGGTGCTTGGCACCAAGGTCGTGATGGTGAATCCCTACATGGAGCCCGGAATGAAACGCTACTGGGTGCCCTCCACCGCCAGCAGCGCGCTCTTCGGAACGGATATCGCGGATTACTGGTTCCCGGTCACGCAAGGCGGCGACATCCCGTTCCTCTACGGCGTCCTGAAAATCCTGATCGCGGAAGGCTGGCTGAATCACGAATTCATCGCCAACCACACCACCGATTTTGAAGCCCTGAAAACTGCCGTTGCGAGATACGACTGGCCTGAACTTGAGCGTGAATCCGGCCTCAGCCAGGCGGACATGCGCGAATTCGCCCAGATCATCCGCGATGCGAAAAACGCCGTGCTCGTCTGGAGCATGGGCATCACGCAGCACACGTTCGGCGGCGATGGTGTCTCGATGATTTTGAACCTCGGCCTCGCGCGCGGTTACGTGGGCCGCGATAAAAACGGGCTCATGCCCATCCGTGGTCATTCCAGCGTGCAAGGCGGCGCGGAGATGGGCGCTTATGCCACGGCCTTCCCGGGTGGCAAAGCCATCACCGTCGAGAACGCCCGCGAGCTCGCCGATCACTACGGTTTTGAAGTCCCCTCATGGCCGGGCCTCCCCGCCACCGAGATGGTGGAAGCCTGCGCCCGCGGTGAACTCGACATGCTCTACTGTCTCGGCGGCAACTTCCTCCGCACGCTGCCCGAGCCGGATTACGTCGCCAAGGCCATGGCCAATGTTCCCTTGCGCGTGCATCAGGACATCATCCTGACTGATCAGATGTTCATCGAACCGCAGGAGGAAGTCATTCTCCTGCCCGCCAAGACGCGCTACGAACAGGATGGCGGCGGCATCGAGACCACCACGGAACGCCGCATCGCTTTCAGCCCTGAGATACCTCGTCAGGTAGGTGAAGCCCGTGCGGAATGGAAGATTCTCTTGGACATCGCTGCGGCTACCTATCCCAACCGTGCCGATGATCTGGGATGCGCGAGCGGCCCGGACATCCGCGAGGAGATCGCCAAGGTCGTGCCCTTCTATCGCGGCATCGAGAATCTGAAAGACACCGGCGATGCCGTCCAATACGGCGGCCCGCATCTCTGCGCCAACGGCCGTTTTCCCACCGTCGATGGCAAAGGTCATTTCCGCGTGGTGGAGATTCCCCAACTCCGCAAAGACCGCCCTGCGGGCCTCTTCGAAGTCAGCACGCGTCGCGGGAAACAGTTCAATACGCTCATCTACGCGGAGATCGATCCGCTCACTGGCGCCGCGCGTGATGCCATTTTCATCAGCCCGGAAGATGCCGCTTCACTGCATCTGAAACAGGATGATCGCATCGCTTTGGTGAATGAACTGGCGCGTTACGAAGGCCGCGTTTTCATTGCTGCCATCGCCCAAGGCAACCTGCAAGTCATGTGGCCTGAGGGAAACATCATCATCCATCGCGGGTCGGTGGATACGCTCGGTGGCGTGCCGGATTACAACTGCCAGGTCCGCATTGAGAAGATCTGAAGCCGCACGAGATTCATTGGGCGCTGAAGCACTTTACCTCTTGTCCGGGTTCAATCCTCGATACGCGTATGGTGCTATGAATCCCGCCATCACTTGGGCCAGCCAATAAATGATCAGGCTTTTGAGCGGCAATAATCCCACCATACCCGAACCCAATGTAGTCGCCGGGTTAAACAACGCACCCGACACCGTCCCCATCGCGAAAACACCGCCCATAATGAGCCCGCCCATCACCGCTCCGGACGCTATGGGCGACAGCTTCTCCCGCTGCCCGCAGAGATGCAGCATGGCGTAACATAACAGCAGTGTGAAAAGGAACTCGGCCACAAACACCGGCAACGGAAGCGATTGAAGGTTGCCTGAGATGACAGTGCGTTTCAGCACCTTGATCACTGCCACTGCCGCAGCCGCTCCCAGAAATTGAAAAACCAGGTAAGGAGCCAGTTCCTTGACTGGTAACAAGCCGCTGCGCCACATCGTCACCGAGACTGCCGGATTGAGATGAGCCCCGGAGATGTTCCATACCAGCAACGTCATCACAGCCACCATCACGCCGATGCCCACTGCCGGAATCGTGCCCACGCCCGCATTGATGGAGACACACCCAAGGGTGAGCATCCAAAAGAACACGCCGAAAAATTCCGCGAGATACTTGTTCATCAAAAACCGTTGTTAACGCCTGATGTAAAGGAAACCGACCTCCGGCTCAATGCACAATCACAGCGCATTGCGCAACCATCCGCAGTCCACTACACTCTCCCCAGTGACCACACCTGCCAACGCCGACCCTCCGCACCCCGCCACCGTGCAACGAACCGTGACCAAGGTGCGGGCCGACGGCCAGCTGGAATCCGCCCCGGACATCCTGGCGGCAGAGGAGCCTCTGGAGATCCGCATCCAAGGCCAGAGCATCGCCATCACCATGCGCACGCCGGGTCACGATGAAGAACTCGCGCTGGGCTTCCTGGTCTCTGAAGGCCTCATCACCTCTCGACAACAAGTGACTCACATCGCCCATTGCCAGAGTGGCGAAGCGGCCATGACAGGCAATGTCCTGAACGTTTTCACGGCTGACGACGTGGCCCCTGATTTCGAGAAGCTGACCCGCCATGTCTTCGCCTCTTCCAGTTGTGGCCTGTGTGGCAAAGCTTCCATTGAGGAAGTTCACCAGCATTTCCCGCCCATCACCAAGGTGCCGCCAGTGCACCGCCAGATTCTGTTACAACTCCCCAAAAGCCTCCGCGAGCATCAATCTGCCTTCGAGCAAACCGGTGGACTGCACGCAGCCGCTCTGTTTGATCTGCAAGGGAATTTGATTGTCTGCCGCGAAGATGTCGGCCGCCATAATGCGGTGGACAAGGTGATCGGGCACGCGCTCGACGGTGAGCTCTGGCCCCTGGAGAACTGCATCCTGCAAGTCAGCGGCCGCGCTTCTTTTGAGATTTTGCAAAAGGCGCTCGCGGCGAGGATTCCCATCGTTGCCGCTGTTTCGGCGCCTTCCAGTCTGGCGGTGGATTTCGCCAATGAAAGCGGCCAGTTACTCGTCGGTTTTCTGCGCGGTGAGACGATGAACCTCTACAGCCACGCTGAAGCCGTCATTTGTTGAGATACTTCACCACCGCTTCCGTGCGGGAACTGACATGCAGCTTGTCGTAGATGTTCCGCAGATGGCTGCGCACGGTGTCGAAACTGATGCTCAAGGTATCCGCGATCTCCTTGTAACGATAACCCTTGGACAAAAGCTCCAGGATCTCCTGTTCGCGTTTGGACAACGATTGTGAGTCCGAGGAGGGCTGGCTCTTCTTCTGGAAATACTGCACCACCACGCGGGCGATCTTGCCCGACATGGGCGAGGCACCCCGTTGCACTTCCTGGATCGCGTCCAGCAGCTTCGCGTGAGGCGTGCGCTTCAGCAGATAACCACTGGCACCGGCAGCCAGTGAATTGAAGATCTGCTCGGGATCCTCATACATGGTCAGCATCATGATCTGCGTCTGCGGCGCCAGCTCCTTCAGCTTCCGCACACAATCGATGCCCGACATGTTCGGCAAGTTGATGTCCATGAGGACCACATCCGGCTTTTTCTCCGGCAGATGCTGGATGGCATCCTCGGCCGTGGCGTGGGAACTGACACACTGAAAACCCTCAGCGTCATTGATCAGGGCGGCCAGGCTGTCCCGGACACCCTCATCATCCTCGACGATTGAAACTTTGATGGCCATGCGTAATTGGTTTTGGAATAAGGAGACTATACGGCACTTCCCGCCAGCCTCCAAGATGCAAAACTACGTACCCAGCTTGATTTGGAGCCGGATGCGCGTTCCTTTACCCTTTTCGCTCGATAAATCGAGTTTACCGCCACCGTCCTCGATGCGTTTTTTCATGTTCATCAAGCCATTTCGGGTGGGATCGGCCTCTTCCAGGGAGAAACCCTTGCCATTGTCTTCGATCAAGATCTCCAGCTTCGGCTTTTTGTAGACCAGGGTGATCTTCACTTCGCTGGCCTCGGAATGCTTCACGATGTTGTTCAGCGATTCCTTGACCACCAGGAAAAGGCTGTGCCGCATTTCTGCCGATAACGGCACTGCCGGCAGGTTCGTGGGCAAGTCCAACCGGCAATGGATGGGCGTGATCTCGAAATAGTCTTCCGCATATTGCGCGATGAAAGCAGCCAGCCGGTCCAGCGTATCGTTCTTGGGATTCACCGCCCACACGATCTCGTCCAGCGTATGCACCACTTCGCGCGTGGCTTCTTCGATCCGCGAGGAGACCTTGTCCATTTCCTCGTTCTTGGGAGCCTTGCGCCGGACCAGTTCGGTCAGCAAACCGATGCGCGTGATACGCGCTCCCAGATCATCATGCATGTCCTGCGCGATGCGCGTCCGCTCCCGGTCCAGCACCCGCTGCTGTTCCAGCACCACCAGCCGTTGCCGGAGCTTCCGGACCGTCAGATAACGGAAGGAGATGAACACCAGAAAAATCGCGAACATCGATATCCCGATCTGGAACCACCATGTTTGATAGAAGCGCGGCAGCACCAGCACCCCAACGGTTTTTCCCATGACGTTCGGGATGCCTTCACTGTTCGCCGCCATCACTTGAAAACTGTAACGCCCCGGCGGCACATCCAGATAAGTCGCCGACCGCCGGTTCTCCGCCTCGATCACCGCCGGGTCATAATCCTTCAATTGATAGGAGAACCGCACCCGGCGTGGCGCTACGAAACTAAGCCCCGTGTAGCGAAACTCCAGTTTGTCCGTGCCCGGCGGCACCCGATAAACGGTCTGTAACTCCAGTTCCGCAGAATTCGTATAGCGCCGGGGCACGATCTCCACGCCGTTTGCCAGCACACTCTCTACGACCACCAACGGAGGCCGCAACGCCGGCCGGATGTTCACGGGGTCGATCACCGAAACGCCATCGCTGGTGGGAAACCAAAGTTTCCCATCCACGCCCTTGTATCCCCAAGGCTGAAAACCGCCGCTGCACTCGCGGCCCGCCAACCCATCGGACCGGTCGTAAAGTACACTGACGTAACTCTTCACCCGCCCCGCCGCAAATCTCAGCAACGCCTGCCGCGCGACCTTCACCACGCCGCGATTCGTCCCCAGCCAGAGATTCCCACGATCATCCTCGAAGATCTGCGAGATCACATCATCCGGCAGATGATCCGCCGTGGAGAACCGGGAGAACCGTTCACCTCTCCGGCAGACCAATCCTTCATTCGTGCCGATCCATAAGACCCCTTCACTGTCCTGATACAGCGCCCGGATGAAATCGCTGCCCAAGCCCGCCCCATCGCTCCGGCGAAAAACCGTGAACACACTGTTCTTGAACCGGATCAAGCCGCCACCGCCAGTACCGATCCACAGCCCGCCATCCGCATCCTCCAGCAAAGCCCGCACGTCGTTGCTGTGGAAGATGGCTGGATCGGTCTGGGAATTGAACGTCTTGCTGGCCCGCCCATCCACCACCCGCGTCAACCCTCCTCCGAAAGTCCCCACCCATAACCGCCGCTTGCTGTCCTCATAGATCACCCGCACATCTTGGTTCGGCAGATTACCCGCCACGTTCGGATTTCCCCTCCCGATCGGTTCAAAGCGGATGCCATTGAACCGGTATAATCCATCCTTCGTTCCCGCCCACACATCGCCCGCCTGATCCGCCAGCACCGACCACACGATCTGGCTGCGCAAGCCGTCTTGTTGTCGGTACGCCAGGACATTGCCATCCCGCAAACGATTCAAACCACCACCTTCCGTGCCGATCCACACCGAGCCATCGGGCCCGCCGCTGATGGACAACACGTTGTTCTGCGACAGCCCCCGTTTGACATCGTAAACCTCAAACGCACTTTCCCGCATCCGGTTCAACCCGCCACCATTCGTGCCGATCCACAGATTCCCCTCCTTATCCTGCCCGATGGACAAGATCGAATCTTGCGACAAACCCTGCTCTCTCGTGAAGTGCCGGAACACCTTTTCCTGCTCGATGAACTGATAGAGTCCCATGCCGGACGTCCCGATCCACAGATTCCCCTCACGATCGCGAAAAAAAGCCGTGATCAACGAAGGCTCCAGCCCGCCCGGCAACGTCCATGATTCCTCCTCCTTCTTGAACCCGGACCAGCGCCGCAGAATGTTCCGCTCGATCAACCAGAACCCGCTCGCCGTGGCCGCTCCCATCCGTAGCTTTTCCTCTTCGGTCGGCACCGGCAGAAATTCACCCTCGCGGAAAGTGCCCAGCATATTTCCCGAGCACCACCACAAGTTTCCCCCGCCACCGTCCACCAGGGTCTCGATCGTCTCCACCCCCAGCTCGCCCCGGCGCGTGAACGGTGTGAACTCTCCGGAACGGAACCGGTTCAGCGCCCCGCCCACCGTGGCCACCCAGACATTCCCTTGATTATCCCCCGTGATCGCCGAGATGGAGTTCGCCGCCAAACCGCTCGCCACCGAATAATTTTTGAACTCCCCATCCTTGTGACTCACCAATCCCCCGCCTTCCGTGCCGATCCATAACGTCTTGGTCGCATCCTCAAACAGGCAGGAGATCCGTCCGCTCACCAACTCGGGCGCCGTGATCGGCACAAAACGTATCCCGTCGAACCGCACCAACCCATTCGCCGTGCCCAGCCAGATATAACCCTCCGCCGTCTGCACCATCGCATTCACCACGCCGCTCGGCAGGCCATGCTCCGTCGTCCAGACATCGAACCGGTATCGTTTCTCCTCCGTCGTATTCGTTTGCGCCTCAGCCGCCACGGCCAGCAGCAGCCAGATACCCAGCGATAGCAGCGACTTCAACCTGATCACCTTCCAGAGGTGATGGGTCCATTGCCGCGTTGTATCCGCTCGTTCCACAGTTTGTTGGCTCACCCCCAAACTGACACGGCCCGCCCCCGCACTCAAGTCTGCTTACAACAAGGAGTTAAACTCGCCTACCTCCACCCCTCCCTTCGTCCTCGTTCTCGTCGTCGTCCTCGATTTTCCCGGTTACCTCATCAATTCGTGCCGATCCGTGAAATTCGTGTCTCTCCCCCGTCCCCATCTGCCTCCATCTGCGGCTACTCCCCGGTTCGTGTATTTCGAGTATTTCGCGGTTAACCATCTTTATGTTTTTTGCACTCTCTGCGGTTAAATCCCAAATGCTCGCTATTTTCGCTTAAGCCAATGCTTCCTCTTCTCTTTCCCTATCTATGTGAATCTATGTCCATCTGCGTCTATCTGCGGTTACTCCCTCTTTCCCTATTCATGGAACTCCGCCTTGTCCGGAATCCGCGTGAACGCCACCTTCGTCCCCGAAAACCCCCGCGCCGCCTTCGGCAACATCCCCACCGCCACTGTATCCCGCCCGAATCGCCGGTTTAATACATCAATCGCCTCCGACAACCGCTGCCGCCGCTCCGTCGGTGCCTCACCCGGTGCCAGCTTCTCGGCGAACAACTCCATCTGCTTCAACTCTTCCTGCGACACCAGATGACTCAACGTCACCGAAACCTTCTTCAACGGCTGATTCCCCGTCTGCTCCCGCACCCTCTCCCAGAGCTTGCCCAAGTGCCTCAGCAACATCGGACTGTCACTCACCGGCGCGAACGTCATTCCCTCCGCCACCCGCAGCCCCCTTTCACCCCGCACACTCACCTCCATGTGCTTCGCCAGATGCTCCAATCGCCGCAACCGGCTGCTCGCCTTCAACGTCAACCGCCGCAACACCAGCTCCGCCATCTGCGGCGGTCGCAACTCCGGCGCCAGCACATGACTATGCCCCACACTGCTCCGCTGCGTCGGCACATCCGGCAGGTCCACCCCATGGATCTTGTAATAAAACCGCTCCCCCTCCACGCCACCCCAAGCCTGCCGCAACCTTGTGCGCGAAGACCTCAACAACGCCTCCATCGTCAAGATACCCGCGCCCCGCAATCGCCGCTCCATGTTCTCCCCGATCCCCGGCAGATCCTGCAACTCCAGTTCAAACAAACGCTCCGGCAACTCCTTCGCCTCGATCACCACCAGCCCGTCCGGCTTCTGCATATCACTCGCCACCTTCGCCAGAAACCGGTTCGGTGCGATGCCGATATTGCACGTGATCACCGGCCCCACATTCCGCGCGATCCCCGCCTTGATCCGCCGCGCCAGCTCCATCGCCTTCGTCACATCCCGCAATTCCCCGCTCAACTTGCACCCCACCTCATCGATGGACGCCACGATCGTCACCGGGATATGTCGCTCGATCTCCTCCACGATCTTATGATGATACTCCACATACAGATCATGACTCGCCAGCACACACACCAGCTTCGGGCATAACCGCTTCGCATCTCCGATCATCGTCCCCGTCTTCACCCCGAACGCCTTCGCCTGATAACTCGCCGCGATCGCACACGTGCTATCCGTCTCCACCGGCACCACCGCCACAGGCCTCCCGCGCAAGTGCGGATTCTCCTGCTGCTCCACACTCGCGAAGTAACTGTTCAGATCCAGGAAAAGCCATTCCGGCACCGCCGATGGAACTAAATCCATCGCGACATCCGCCCCACTCTGTCCCTTCCCGCTCATTCCCATAATCCTACTCCTAACCGACTCTACCCCCAACAACTTTCCCACCCTTCGTAGCCGCCGAAGTGATGAGGTGGAACTAACTTTCTTTGGAGTGCGGAGGCTTGCTTCCGCTTTCCGCCCAAGGCGGCTTGACGCCTCGCCTACCATTCTTTCGATGCTCGATGCCGGGCGTTTGAATGATGACCAGCCGATGCAACCGCATTCTATGTTTCCACATAAGTCCTATTAGTCCTATCTGACCTATAAGACCTATAAGACCTATTTCCCGTTCGCGTATTCCGCGTAGTTCGCGGTTAATTAATAAACCCGTAGTGCAACTACCGTCCCCCGAAGCAAACCTTCCCGTCTTGTCCGTTCAGAGTTGCTCCTGCGGTGAACTCCTGTGCTGCGGCACTCTATCACCAGGCCAAACCTCCCGGACCCGACTCCCGCCGGTCACTTCAATTAACCGTCAATGGACACTTACAGCGCTGAAAGGAGATTTTACTTCTTCCTCCCATCTGCGCCTATCTGCGTCCATCTGCGGTTAAACAGAGGGAACTATGTCAAAGAACAATGAAACCATCCGACCCCTGTGAAGTATCGTTTCCCCCGTCCCTACGATTGGGACTTCAGATTGAGCGCCTGTTCAAAGCCAGGCCGGTTCCGCAGTGGGTACGGCAGTCGAATTCGATTGGAAGTCGAACTTCGACCGACCTAGGGATTCCCCGGTTGGTCATAAAATCCTACGCCAACCGACGTCCCGTTCCCCCTCCGGCTTACGGACCCTGATCCATACGCCCGACACACCCACATATCCGCAATGACTCCATAAGGATTGCCACGTAACGCCAATGCATCACTGGCTGAGGTTTCCGGGGTTTCTTTTCTCCGCCCTTAATTCAAAACTTAAAACTAAGAACTTTGAATTGGCCTTTCCGCCTCTCCTTTACCGACAACGAGTTGTCAGCACAAAAAAGACTACCAAATACCCGTCAATTTCCAATGAAAAAATCACCGAAAACTCGCCCCTAAACGGAACAAATTGCGATAGAGGAAATTACAAATGAAGATTTTTTCACGGAGCGCGGGTTGTCTCAACCCGCAGCTACGTCCCTAAGCAAAACAAGCCATCAAAATATCAACGCCTCTACCCCCATTATAATCAACCCGCCACTCGCTTTCTCCTCGCCCCCTTTCCCCCGCCGCATTATCTATCAACCCCATGGAACTCCCCGTCGCTATACCAGAACCTTTCTCCTTTGCATTCCCTCCTCATCCGCGATGCTTTTTTCGATTAGCTCACCGCTCTAGACTTTGCTCGCCAAAGCCATGCCGCCGCATCTCAGGCAGTGCGGAGCATCCCCCCCGCTTCCCCCTCTAACTCTCATGCTAAAGGTGAAAACCATCCTTGCAGTCCTGTTGCTCATTTTTTGCACTGAAGCGTTTTCAGCCGATCCGTATCAAGCACAGGCTCTAGCTCAGCATGAGTTGCAACTTCAAGCCTTGGAGCATGAACGCGCTGGCAAATGGTCGGAAGCCCTCGCCCTGTGGGAAAAATGGCACCCAGTCATTGATTGCCCCGTCGATCATCGCCCATCGCTCAGGATCTATCACATGGCCATCTGCCTCCATCACCTCGGGCAGACCCGGCGGGCTGCCTTCCTCTGTATGCAGGACACGTTTCACAATGGCTTCGCCGCTCCCCATACCGCCCTGCTGCTCCTGGAGTTTTATCAGGCCACCGGCCAGGTCGGTGACCTGCGCCAGATAATGGAATCCTTTGAACGCGAGCTCTTGGCTGACTACGAGCAAAAAGGTTACCTTAAGAACCCCAACACTGCCGAAGCTCTCCGAAAAAATCTCCCCACCCGCCCGATCCATGAAGCCCTGGATCTCATGCACCTTCGTGCGAACCAGAAAACCTCCGAACTCATCGCCATCGCCCAATCCTCCTCCTGGACCTCCACCGACAGCATCTACTCGGGCGAACACGATCAGACGTGGCGTTGCCGCTTCGCTGCCGATGCCCTGGCCGAATTTGGCGACCATTCCCTCCCCGCCCTGAAGACCGCGATCCTCGAACCCAAAGCCGACGTGAGCTGGCTGATTTACGCCCTCGGCAAAAGCACCTCCACCAATGCCCTCTCCGTGCTGGAACAAGGTGCCCGGAAAGAGCAAGGCGGCAACAGTCACAATTACATCTACGCCCTATCGCTGCATGGTGAAGCAGGCCATCAAATCATCACCCAGCTCAGCGAGTGGGATTCCTATTCCCACCGGGGAATCATCCATAAAGCCAAAGCATACCTCGCCGCTCCTAAAAAATTTCCCACCCCCACCCCGCGCCTCGACCTATCAAACATGAAGGGCGTCAAACTCATCGATACCTACCGCACTCCCACCCAAAAGCCACCCACATCCCCTTAGAGCCGGTCTTGAACTTCAGTTGTGAATGCCAACAGGCAGTAGCGGTATTGGATGGGATAAAACAGCCTGCCGCAACTGCTTTGGCCCAAAGGGACAGAAGATTCAAGCCCAGGGCAACGGCCGCACCTATGCGGTCGTTGCCCTAGGTTTGTAGCATTAAAACATGTGTGTCCTGTAGGGACACCAGAACTTCTGGCAGCCCTTCAGGCCGATCTTTGCTGACCTGCTCGCAAGTTCAGAGTAGATTTCGGGTGAACTTATTCCCTCTGGAAGCCGCTAATGAATGATGAACGTCAGAAGAAGATAGCTGATATTTTCTGGCACCGCAGTGCGAAGGCAAAGCGGGATGCCATGAAAATAGACCTCGCTCCCATATTCGATGATTATGAATTCCTAAATCAACCCGTGTCCCAAGCGTTCGGTCAGTCGTATTGGAGAGAAGCAAACCGATGTTCCTACGACGAGGCACAGGATCTTGAAAAGGTACTCGCCCGCTTGAATGACACAGACCGATTCGTGCTATGGATTCACCGCCACTCGGATGAAGCTGGTGCCCTCAAGGTTCGACTGGGATTACTACTCAAGGAACACGCGGCACTTCGCGTCAAATACGGTCCAGACCTTCTATTCGCGGATGAAGAACTGTCCTTTGGCGTGTGCTTTGAAGATGCGGAGGATAGAACCTACCTGCGATGGTGGCACGAGTAGCCGCCTCACTGCTTCCCCGGCGCCAAAAATAATCCCTTGACCCTCCCCTAACTGGAGGTAGCAAACCAGTGGCGATATGAATACATCCTACAGCATTGGCGAGTTCTCCCAGATCACCGGCCTGTCCGTCAAAACCCTCCGCTTCTATCACGAAAAAGGCCTGCTCGTCCCCACCTCCATTGATGAAACCACCGGCTACCGCTTCTACGACGAAAGCAAGATCGAGAAAGCCCGCGTCATCATGCGCCTCCGCGCCATGGAGTTTTCCCTCGAAGACATCGCCACCGTCCTCGGCGAATGCACCGACGAAGCCGACATCCTCAATTACCTCGAACGCCAGAAGAACAAACTCCAGCAACGCATCCGCGAAGACCGCGACATCGTCCACTCCCTCACCAACATCATCACCCAGGAAAAAGCCGCCCAATCCCTCCTCGCCGATGCCAAATTCTCCGTCGAAGAAAAGAATGTCGAACCCCTCCTGCTCGCCGGCGTCCGCATGAAAGGCCGCTACCGCGACATCGGCACCGGCTTCTCGCGACTCGGCAAAGCCATCGGCCGTTACATCTGCGGCAAACCCATGTGCCTCTACTACGATGGCGAATACCGCGAAGACGACGCGAATTTCGAACCCGCCTTCCCCATCAGCAAAGAAGTCAACGCCGCTGGCATTTCCCTGCACCACCTGCCCGCCAGCCGCTGCCTCACCCTCATCCACCGCGGCCCCTACGACCAGCTAGGCCGCAGCTACGCCCGCATTCTGCAAGAGGCCAGTAAGCGCAAACAAAAGATCGCTCCCCCCACCCGCGAGCTCTACGTCAAAGGCCCGGGGCTCATCTTCAAAGGCAACCCCAAGAACTACCTCACCGAAATCCAGCTCCCCCTCATCTGATTCGTCGTAGCGCCCTCACGCATGACAAAACTCCGCCGCCGCCTCCAATAACCCGCGCACCTCTTCATCCGAGGTCGGCTCAAAATCCGTGTACCACCGCCCCACCGTCATAAATTTTGCGGACGTTATGGCCGTCACCACATCATCCACATGCGGCTGCATTCGGGACACTGCCTCCGGCGCTGCCGCCGGCACCGCCACGATCACATGCGCCGCCTCCAGATGGCGCAACGCCAGGACCGCCGCTCTCATGGTCGAGCCCGTCGCCATGCCATCATCCACCAAAATCACCGTCCGCCCGCGCAGATCCGGCATCGGCCGGCCGTCGCGATACACCTCTTCCCGGCGTTCCAAGTCCCGCAATTCCCGTTCCGCCACCATCTCGATTGCCTCCATGGAAATACCCGATTGCCGCACCACTCGTTGATTCAGCACCTGCACACCGCCCGTCGCGATGGCGCCCATCGCCAGTTCCTCATGCCCCGGCAACCCCAGCTTGCGCACCATGAAAACATCCAGCGGACATTGCAGTTCCCGCGCCACTTCATACCCCACCGGCACCCCGCCGCGTGGCAGCGCCAGCACGATCACATTGTCATGGGCATATTCCGTTAAGTACGCCGCCAGTTCTCTTCCTGCTTGGTATCGATCTCGAAATTTCATGATCCGTCCTCCAGATGATGTTGAAACCACGTCGCTGCCAGTTGTGTGACCTCCTCCAAGGCTCCTGCTTCCTCGAACAGATGCGTCGCCCCCGGCACGATCGCCAGTTTGTGTTCGCACTTCAATTGCACCGCCGCCTGTTTGTTGAGCTGCCACACCGCCTCATCCAGTTCCCCCACGATGAGCAATGTCGGCGCCGTCACTCGTGGCAACGCCTTGCCCGCCAGATCCGGCCTGCCTCCCCGCGAAACCACTGCGCCAACGATCTCCCCCTCTTCCGCCGCCGCTGCTAACGCCGCCGCGCCACCCGTGCTCGATCCAAAATAACCGATGCGCAATCCGCCCGCTTCCGGCTGCTCTCGCAACCATTTTGTCGCCATGATCAATCGCTCCGTGAGAAATGGGATGTTGAAACGGATATGCCCCGACAGCGCATCTTCCCGTTCCTCCTCTTGCGTCAGCAGATCAAAAAGTAAAGTACCCACTCCCTGCGCCTGCAACGCGCACGCCATCGACTGATTTCGCGGGCTATGCCGGCTGCTGCCACTGCCATGGGCGAAAAGGACGACACTCCGTGCTCGGCTCGGCATATCCCATTGACCGCACAGTCTCACTTGACCGGCGTCAATGCGGACACTCCGATAAATAATATCTTCCACTGGATTGGGATGCTGGATCATACGACTTTCCAGACGGCGGTATCACCCCGTACGTCTTATCTCAGTTACCTCCAACCTAGCACACTCGTCCTCAAAACGGAAACGGCCAGTCGCAATCTTCTCTTTTTCCTCGCTCCCGCCAACCCGCCTCGCTACATCTCCTGCACTCCATGCACGCCATCCTCACCACCGTCGGCACTGATGGCGATATCTTCCCCTACGTAGGTCTGGGCACCGTGCTCCGCGCTCGCGGCCACACCGTCACCCTCGTCGCCAGCGACCACTACGAACCCCTAGCCCGCCGCCACGGTTTCGATTTCCGCACCCTCATTTCCAAAACCGAAAACGATGAACTATTTCACCATCCAGATTTCTGGCACCCATTTAAGACCGGTGCCCTCTCCGCCCGCTGGGGCGTCCGCTTCATCCGCCGCCAATATGAATTGCTGAAAAGCATCACCACATCGGATTCCGTTCTCATCGCCAGCCCCGGCGTCTTCGCCGCTCCGCTCGTTCATGATAAACTCGGCACGCCTTGGGTCAGCATCGTCCTCCAACCATGGCTGCTCCCGAGTCCCCAAAGCCGCCCCGTCATCCCCGGCCTCCCGTTTCTTTCCCACGCACCACCCATTGTCTGGAGCCTGTTTGAACACGCCATGAATCTCTATGGCGGCCACCTCTTTGGCCGCGAACTCAACCAGCTCCGCACCGAACTCGGCCTCAAACCCTGGCGACGCGTCTTCAAAGATTGGCTCTCCCCGCAACTCATCCTCGCCCTGTTCCCCGCATGGTTCGCCCCCATCGCCCCCGACTGGCCCCAACAAGTCCGCCTCACCGGGTTCCCAATATTTGACGGCATAAGCAACCACACACTAACCAAAAGCAATCAGCCCGACCAAACAGAGCCGCCCACAGCTTCTCCCTCTCCCCTCAACGGGGAGAGGGCCGGGGTGAGGGGTGAGTCGAATCCCAATAGCGTACAGAACGCCGACCTTTCCCTCGAACTCCAAACTTTCCTCGAAAGCGGCCCCCCTCCCATCGCCATCACCTTCGGCACCGGCATGGCCCACTCCGAAAAATTATTCCGTGCCGCGTTGGAAGCCTGTGAAATATTGAAGACCCGCGCCATTCTCCTCACGAAGCATCGCGATCAACTCCCCGCGCAACTTCCCTCGAACGTGTTGCACTGCTCCTTCGCCCCGTTCGCAAAACTCTTTCCGCAATGCGCCGCGGTCATCCATCACGGCGGCATCGGCACCACCGCTCAGTGCCTCGCCGCCGGGGTCCCTCAATTGATCCATCCCATCTGCTTCGACCAGATCGACAACGGGGCTCGCATCAAACGTCTCCGCGCTGGCGATTATCTCCGCTCCACTCCCGCGAACGCTCAGCAGATCGCCAAAGCCTTGCGTTCACTCCTCACCTCGGAAGCCCAAGCCCGCAGCCGCGCCCTCACCTCACACTTCACCAGCACTGCCCCTCTTGAAACCGCCGCCACGCTTATTGAATCCATTCACAGACCCGGCACTGCCCGATAAAACCGCTTCGTCTTCCCCGGCGACGTTGGATCGATCACCACAAACGGGCTGACTTGCAGCGTCAGATTCGTCAGCACCAGCCAGTTCGTGATTCCGATATTCACGACATCTGCGTAATCCACCCGGAACTCCTGTCCCACCGTCCCCTCCAGCGTCGTGCCCGCATAGAACTTCAAATCACCGAAGAACAGCGCCTGCAAGAAAACTTCCGCGCTCGTAGCCGTGCCACCCGCCGCACTCGTCACCACCACGCGATACGTCCCCTCGTTTAACGCCGTAAGACTCGCCAGCGTCAGCGTTGCACTCGTCTTGCCCGGGATGTTCTCACCATTAAATTGCCACTGATACGTCAGGCCTGTACCCGTCGTGCTCACTCCCAGCGTGAAACCGCCACCCAACGTGAACGTCTGCGCCAGCGGTTGCGTCGTGATGATCGGCCCGAGCAGCGCCACCGTGTGATTCCATCCCGTCGTGATCGCCGTCACTCCATCCAGCCCCGTAGGAACCGTAGATTGCCCGTCATCATTCCATCCCCAGGCCACCACCGTGCCGTCATCCTTCAAAGCCACCGTATGAAACTGGCCCGCCGCGATTGCCGTCACCCCGCTCAAACCCGGAGGAACTGCCGCCTGCCCAAAGAGATCATTTCCCCACGCCACCACCGTGCCATTGCTTTTCAAGGCCACGCTATGGGATGAACCCGCCGCCACCGCGACCACGTCGCTCAAGCCGCCCGGAATGGTCCCTTGCAGAAAAAATCCGTTCGCACCCCACGCCACCACTGTCCCGTCACTCTTCACCGCCAGCGTATGTGCGCCGCCACCCGCGATCGCCTTGAGCACGCCCAAACCACCCGGCACATTCGTCTGTCCGCTGGCATTGTTTCCCCACGCCATCACCGTGCCATTGCTCTTCAAGACCAGCGTGTGCCACTGCCCCGCCGCGATCGCTGCCACTTCATTCAAGCCCAGCGGCACCGTTACCTGGCCATGATTGTTATTTCCCCACGCCGCCACCGTGCCGTCGCTCTTCAAGGCGACATTGTGATACTCTCCCGCCGCGATCGCCGTCACCCCGCTCAACCCGGCGGGAATGTTCGTCTGTCCGAAAGTGTTCGCCCCCCACGCCACCACCGTACCGTCGCTTCGCAAAGCCACCGTGTGAGACTCGCCGGCCGTGATGGCCGTCAGCTGGCCTAGCCCTGCCGGAACCAATGTCTGCAAAGTCGTATTCTTACCCCACGCCACCACCGTGCCCGCCGAGTTGAAGGGATTGGTGATGACATTGGCACTTAACGTGACCGCGCCCGCCCGTGCGAGCGCCCTGCCTTCAAGTGCCGCGCCCGTTCCCATCGAGATAGACTGCGCCGCCATGATCGTCCCCTTGACCGTTGAATTCGCCCCAATCGTCGCCGAACTGCCGACCTGCCAGAAAACATTCGCCGCCTTCGCCCCGCCGCTCAGGATGACCTGCCGATTGGCCGTCGTCGTAAGCGTGGTACCCATTTGAAAAATCCAAACCGCATTCGCATCCCCCACGAGCGTCAGGTCACCCGTTGATATCGCCAGCGAAGTAGCGGACGTATAGAGACCGGGCGCGAGCACTTGCCCGCCCAGCTGATTTCCCGGCACCGAAACACCCACCGTCCGCCCGGCCGCATCGCTATACGCGCTTGCCAGATCAGTCTGGGCCTGAGCCGCCGCCGGATCGCCCAGGCGCAGTATCCCATTTACTCCCGGAGCCCCCGTCACCGCCGTGCCCGGACTCACACCCAAATCCCCTGAGACCATGGTAGCGCCCGTGCTCGTGACCGTGGATGCACCCAAAACCCCATACGTGGCCGCCGTGCCCAAAGCTACTGGCGCCTGGGCTGCTTTCGCATCTTGATTGAGGAATAGCAGGGCAATGACCACGACCGGCAGCGAACATAAGGAGAGTTTCATAGTTCATGGGCCGTGGGGTCACCGAAGCGAATAACCGGTGCAACAGATTTAAAGGTCCACGGCCTACGAACCCGAAAAGGTGAAGACATGCTCAATAGAACACACCATCTAAGGTGTAGCGAGCGGAAAGACCAAATAATGTCGGGGGCCGATTCAGCCAATCCGCTGCCCTTGAGGCTTTATCACCGCTTCCGTTTTCCATTGCGAATCCCCAGATCACCCGTAATTCTTCAACTCATGCTCCACCTCACCCGTTTCCGGGCCGTTCACCTTTGCTCGCTCGTTACCGGTTTGATGCTGACCATTTCCGTCAGCCACCTTTCCGCCCAAGCCCCCAGTGCGACCGGCACAAACGCATCCGCCTCTACTGGTTGGACCACCGCACAGGATCATCAGAACATGATGAAGCAGTTGGGCATCACCAGGCTGCGCCCCGGCCCCAATGGCAATCCGAACGCGACCAACAATCCCGCCAACTACGATCCCGCCAAAGCCAACCCCTATCCCGACCTCCCGGAAGTGCTCACCCTGAAGAGCGGCAAGAAAGTCACCACCGCCGAGATGTGGTGGAAACAACGTCGCCCTGAGATTGTGGAGGACTTCGAGCGAGAGATCATCGGTCGCGTGCCTAAGAACGTTCCCAAAGTCACTTGGTCGATCACCTCCAACGCCACCGACCGTGTGGTCGGCACCGTCCCCGTTATCGCCAAACAACTGAACGGTCGCGTGGACAATTCTGCCTGCACCTCCATCGTCGTGAATATCCAGATGACTCTCGTCACTCCTGCGGGTGCCAAAGGTCCCGTGCCCGTGCTGATGATGTTCGGCGGCTTCGGTGGCGGCGGTTTCCCGCGTCGTCCCGGTGAACCCGAACCCACTAATCGCTTCGGTGGCAATCGCACCACCTTCGCCGATCCTCCCTCTACCGAGCAATTGATCGCCGCCGGTTGGGGTTACGCCACCATCATCCCCAGCAGCATTCAAGCCGATAATGGTGCCGGCCTGACCAAAGGCATCATCGGTCTGAGCAATCTGGGCCAGCCTCGCAAACCAGATGACTGGGGTTCCTTGCGCGCCTGGGCGTGGGGCGCCGCGCGTGGTTTGGACTATCTGGAAACGGACGCCACCGTCGATGCGAAGAAAGTAGGCATCGAAGGCGTCTCTCGCTACGGCAAAGCCGCCTTGGTCACGCTCGCCTTTGAACGCCGCTTCGCCCTTGCCCTCGTCGGCTCTTCCGGTGAAGGCGGCGCAAAGTTGCATCGTCGCAACTTCGGTGAAGCCGTGGAAAGCCTCACCGCCTCCGGCGAATACCATTGGATGGCCGGTAACTTCCTGAAGTATGGCACCGCCGAATCCTCCTTCGGCAGCAAGAACGCCGGAGATCTCCCAGTCGATGCCCATCAACTCATCGCGTTATGCGCTCCTCGCCCCACCTTCATCAGCTACGGCATCCCCGAGCGCGGCGATGCCAAGTGGCTCGATCAGCAAGGTAGCTACATGGCCACCGTGGCTGCTGGCCCGGTGTTCCGTCTCTTGGGCGCAAGAGACCTCGGTGAAAAAGAAGACTATCGCACCGCTCAAATGCCACCCGTCAACACCGGTCTGCTCGAGGGCGAACTCGCCTGGCGTCAGCACGATGGCGGACACGAAGACCGCACCAACATGAAACACTTCATCGCCTGGGCCAGCAAACTCATCGGTCACACAATCCCTGCACCAGCACCGAAATGATATTGCTCAACGCCGCATCTTCGGCAACCCCACCAGGTACCCCTTCATAAACTCCCGCAGATCCGCATGCACACAACGGGCGTATTGTTTCGTCGCGTAGATCTCCGCATAGGTCTTGATCTCCTTGCGATCCGGTTCCGCTTTGAGAAACACGCCCTGCTCATCATCCGAACTCATCTCCCCGCCTATCGCAAACCGATGTCCCTTCACACAGACGCTGCCGATCCGATGCCCATCTACCGTTTGAAATGAGCCCTCAAAATCCCCCGCACAGATGGGACAATAGGCATACGGTGAAGGCTTCGAGTGATCATTCCCCTCCACCGTGATCTCATAGATGCGCCGCACGACATTTGCGATCGCGTGAAACAGATGCTCACGACAGGTTTCATCCTCGAACCAGAACTTCACCTTGTCCTCCATCTTCGCACCCACCGGATATTGCGGCTTCAATTTCCCCGCGAGGTCAATGCGCTCAATCGCCGCCATGCGCAGGGTCTGGCAATAACGATGTCCGCGTGCACATTGCAGTCCGATCAGATACGGATCCATCACCGGCCTCCGCTCCAAAGGCTCCCGGCAAGCTGGGCAATACCACGATTCTATCCGCACGGATTTCATGATGAACACGGAGATGCCTGCTCACTCTGTTCTCCCGCTGCTCCAGACGCTCCGCACGAGGCGGCGCTCTTCACTTGGCCGCCGCTATTGTCGCATCCTTTGCCATCCCTCCGGTCGCCTTGCGCACCTCGGACATGATGTAGAACATTTCCCGCGCTATCTCGCGGCACCGTTCATTATATGCGGTGGTCTCGGTGGGCGTATCATCGCAGAGTCGCGGGTCCACATAATGTATCGCATAGCGCGCGATGGAACCGTGCACGACCGGGCAGCTCTTGTCCGCCGAACTGCACGTCATCAAGGCGATGAAATTCTGTTTCGGATTCTCATCCGCATTATAGATCTTGGAATAGGCTCGGACCGGCGGACACTCCCCCGCATACTTCACCAGATAGATCGGATTATCACCGGCAGTGGCATCTTGGATATTGAAGCCCGCCGTGCGCATCGCCGTGATTGTGCGGCAGTTGCAAGCCGTCGCCTCCGTACCGCCCGAATAGGCCTGGACGCGGTCCAGACCATAATGATACGCAGCCGTTTGCGCCCAGATCTGCGACATGTGACTGCGCCGCGAATTATGCGTGCAGATGAACGTGAGCTTGGCTTCACCGCGGTCCTTAAGGCTGGTCACGATAGTGTTTGCGATCTTGCCCAGCTCCACCTTTCTGGCTTCGCTCACCTTGTCCAGCTCCTGGGTTACTTCGCTCACGTAAGGCTTCAATACGGGCAACAGCCCTTTGCTGGCATGCGCCTCCGGACGGCTCGCACAACCCACCCCGCAGAGGGCCATCAGGCAGATTATGATGAATGTTTTCATACAGTTACGGTCTGTTCAATTGATTGCCAGTTCCACGCAAACAACACTGGAACCACCGCGCATATACAGCCGCGTCCCCGCCAGCGCCGGATGTGAATACACCTCCACATCATCTTCAAAAATCTTCAGCCGCGAGATCACCACACCCTCATTTGCCTTGGCGTCCAGCAGGATCAGTTCCCCGCCCAACGTGATCACCAGCACCCTTTCTTCATCCGCGATCAACGTCGTATAGTCACCTGCCGGATCGTCACGCCGATGCCACACCTGCTTGAGTTCCTTGCGCACATCGAGACCCATCAATCCGCCATGCGCACCAAAAACCCTCCCTTGCGTGACTACCGGTGTCGAGCTGTCCGGTGCCAGATCCTTGGATGCTGCCACCGGCTTCGGAATGATGCGGCCCGTTTCATCGAAACGATAATAGCGCGTGCCATTGTTCTCTGAGGCCACCACCAGCCCGCCCTCCACGGCGATGGGCGTAGGCACGTTAAAATCTCCGGACTGAGGCGGCACCACTTGCCAGAGACGTTCCCCTGTTTTCACATCCCACCCTCCCAAAGAATGCTGGTCATAGCCGATGATCTGCCGTCGTCCTCCGAACTCTCCGTAAATGAATGCCGCATAAGCTGCCGGTGCCCCTGGCGTCATCCAGCGCGTCTTCCCGGTAGCACGATCCAGCGCCACCAATGACGCACTGGCTCCGCCCGGATTCACGATCAGCATGTCGTCGATGATCAATGGTGTCGCGCTCATCCCCCACGTGGGCAGCTCGGCTCCAAATTCGGCTGGCAAATTCCGTTTCCAAACCAACTTGCCATCCTTCAGGTTTACACACCGCAATTCTCCGAAGGCCCCCAGCAAATAAACCTTGTCTTGATGTATGACCGGAGTGGCTCGCGGTGATTGGCCATAGTCCAGATGCCCCGGCGCACGATATTCCACCCGCCACAGCAACTCTCCCGAGCGCGTATCCAGACAGCGATACACATCATGTTCTTCGCCAAAATCGCGCTCCGCGAGGATCAGCCGCTTGCCGCTGACGCTTAAGCCCGCCAGACAATTGGGCATCGCCCCCTTCTTCCACACGATCTTGGCTTTGTCCGGCAGACGGACAGGCAGTCGCGCCACATGACCGTCACGATTCACCCCCCGCCAATCCGGCCAATCCTGTCCCGCCTCCGCTTTAGGTTTGACGGGCTTGGAAGCTGGCAACGCCTTGAAGCCATCCTTGCTTTCCATGGCCTTGAGCAACTTGGCGTCGCGTTTTACTCCCAACAGTGACTTCAGGATTTTTTGTTCCTTCTCCGATGTTATGCGGTCGGAGATGAAAACCGTCACGAACGGCATTGGTTGAGTTTTGCCGATGACCTTCAATTCACCGGGCTTCACGCTCCCGCACCCTTCCAGCAGTCGCAATGCGTAACTCGGGATCACCGCGACAGGTAAAGGAGATGCGGAGCTGTCCAGGACATCCAGGGCTGCATCCGTGTATTGCGCTCGCTTTTCCTGCGTCGCCGGTGCCTGTGCTCCCGCCGTACGCAAGGTGGCCAGCACCGTCGCGTGGTTCTCCTCCGTATCCGCCAGCCCGAAGTACAATTTCCTCCCGCTGATGTCCTTCAACTCCTTCGCCGGATCTCGCGCTTGCACCACGAACGATCCGGCGAACGTCGTATTGCCCTCCGGATCCGAGAGCTCACTGATGGCCCGGCATTTCATCCCGGCAGCCTTTGCCCCGTGCACCACCTTGGAATGTTCGCCGATGACGATCACTTCGCGTCCCTCGCCCATGACCTTCATCGTCTCCGCCAG
This sequence comes from Chitinophaga pinensis, assembly GCA_943367715.1. Classification (GTDB taxonomy): domain Bacteria; phylum Verrucomicrobiota; class Verrucomicrobiia; order Limisphaerales; family JAEYXS01; genus JAEYXS01. The sequence continues at coordinate 77,925 of CALRJY020000013.1, forward strand.
ATCATCGGAAAACTCGATGCTGACATCTTCCTTGAGTTCCGTTTCCAGCTTGGCGGCCAGCCGTCGGTAATCTCGCTGGCCATAGCCGCTTACGCAGGCGCAAGCCAGCTCCTTGGCCAGCGGATCCAGCACCACGAGCAAGATCGGCTCACTCTTGGCGGATTTCCCGAAGCAGATCATCGCCCCGAGCAGCCACGTCAAGGCCACAACGCTCAAGCGATGAACAATCCCTTGATTCCATCCCCTCATACTGCTCCTGGATGAATGCTTCAGCTCTTCGGCCCAAAGATGCGGATGGCATCATGATGCGTATCCAGCATGTAGAAACGGCTGCCATCGGCACTCGCCTCCACAGTCACCCGCACACATTCACTCGGCCCATCCACCACCGCGACCACTTCAATGAATTTGCCCGTGGAGGAAAAACGCTTGATGCATGTCGGCGGTCCCGATTCCGCGGCCAAGATGTCTCCATTCGCCAGCACCCGCATATTCTTAGGTTCGCAGCATCCGCCGAAGTCATTCGCCTTCACTTTGCCAGCTGTGCCGAATTTTGTGACCTCCTTGCCGTCGCGATCACGTGCCTCGATGGCATGCCGCGCATTGTGCGGTATCCATATCTTCCCATCATGCGCCTGCACATCCATTTGGCCGCAGCAACCGCGCAGCTTCTCCACCACCAGCTTCGGGTTCGCCAGCGTCTGGTCGAAGCGATAGACTTGGAAAGTGAACTCGTTCGGCGTCGGCACGGTGATGAACACATCCTGCCCAGTTATCGCCAGGCCCGTCACCTCTCCGCGCCGCCGTTCCAGCGTCGCCTTCATGCTCTCCAGCTGTTCTTTGACTGGCCGGCCCGATTGCTTGAGCATCTCCTCGATCTCCTTGGTGATCACCACCGGCACCTTGGACACGGGTGATGCAGCGGTGGCCAGGACTTTGCCACTGGCATCCAGCTTCACGAGCTGGCCGCTGCCCGCCACGAAGATGGATCCGTCCTTCGCCACTCCGACTGCCGCAGGTTCAATGTCCAATGGCATCGTCTTGAGCAACTCACCTTTGGGAGAATAGACCCGGATTCCCCTTCCCGTCTTGGCTGCCGCGCCTTGCGGCGCGAAACACGCCAGGATGTTTCCATCCGCATTGAGACAAAAATTCTTCAGTACACCCGGCGTCTTGCTGTCCCCGATCTGAATTTTGCCTGTCTCCACCGTGGTTGGCTTCCAAGTCGGGTCTTTGGCTCGCGCCGCCGCGGCCGCTTTTTGTTGATTCTCGTAACTGCTCATCATCGCCGCAGCTTCGATCGCCTCTTTGCTGCTGGCAGCCAGGGTGTTCATGGTGATGCCCCAGTAACTGCCTGCGATCATCGCCAGCCCCATCAGCCATCGTATATTGGATCTCATATCTTCTCTCCTTTGATTTGCTGTTTTGAACTTCTGGATGCTAACTGTTCTTTTCCCCCTTAACCCTGCCTCACGGCAAAAGTCGTTTGGATTTCCACATTATTAGAGCATAGCTCTTGGAAGCCCGCAGCAAGAAAGTAACTCTAATTTTGTAATCACCTTGCGCACTCCGTCCTTTCGGCCCTGTCTTTTGGTGCCTAATGATTTATACTAAACAGCCCTTCTTTACATCTATAAAATCCTCCCGGACTGACACAGCAAAATTTGTCGAATTAATTTCCTGCTTCACAACCACTTTACTGCTCGCCACTCCGCTTGCTCAGGCGCAGAGTCTTCTTAACCCCGATGAAGATTCCAGCCTTGCCGTCGGATGAGGTGCAGCGCCTGAAGACCTTGCGCGATTATGACTTGCTCGACACCCCGCCTGAGCAAGCCTTGGATGACCTTACTGCCCTTGCCGCCCAAATCTGCGGAGTTCCCATCGCCCTCGTTTCTCTAGTTGATGAACACCGCCAGTGGTTCAAGTCCAAGCTCGGCCTGACCGTCTGCGAAACTCCCCGCGATATCTCCTTCTGTGGCCACGCGATTCTTGAACCACGGTTGTTTCTCATACCAGACGCCACTCTTGACGAACGCTTCGCGGACAACCCGCTCGTCACTGGCGAGTCCCGCATTCGCTTCTACGCCGGCGCTCCGCTCACTACTCCATCGGGAGAAACTCTCGGGGCGCTTTGCGTCATGGATCAGGTGCCCCGGCAGTTGAGCGAACCGCAACAGCAGGCCTTGCTCAGATTGGCCCGGCAAGTCATGTCCCAACTGGAACTCCGCCGCCAGACGCGCGAACTCCGGGAAAGTGAGGCCCGCCTCCAGATCGTCACCGAGAACGCCCGCGTCGGCCTGTTCATGGTGAATCAGGAACGCCGTTACCTCTATGCCAATCAAGCTTACGCGGAACTCGTCAACCGCCCCCTTTCCTCGATTTTCGGCGCTCTCTTGCCCGAGCTTCTCGCTGATATCTACGAGAGCCGTGTCCGTCATCAAATGGACCGTGCCTTTGCCGGCGAGCGCATCACCTTTGAGGTCGTCAGACACTTCCCTGATGGCCCCCACCATTTCTCGGCCATTTACGAACCTCGCATAACCAATGGTTCGGTCACTCTTGTCGTCGGCGTCATCACTGACATCACGGAACGGAAAAACGCCGAAGCCGCCAGTGAACAACGGCGTAAAGAATTACAGATCATCCTGGATGCCGTGCCCGCTCTCGTTTTCTACAAAGATCGCGAAAGCCGCTTCCTGCGGGTCAATCGGGAACTGGCCGATGTCGTGGGTTTGCCGCCCGAGGATTTCATCGGCAAGACGGACACCGACATGGGCGCGCCCGATGCGGAAAGGTACCGGAAAGACGATCTCCGCGTGATGACCTCCGGTGAGCCTCTGCGCCAGATTGAAGAACGGATTCACACCGCCAAAGGCATCCGCTGGCTGCTGACCGACAAGATTCCACACCGTGATGAGAATGGCCACATCACCGGCATCACCGGCTTTGCGGTGGATATCACCGAACGCAAACATGCCGAAGAAGCCCTGCAACGCAGCCAAGCTGATCTGCAACTCGCCCTTCAGGCCGCCCGCTTGGGCCGGTGGAATTGGGACATCCTCACTGGCGAAGTGACCTGGTCGCCCGAGTGCCTGGCCATCTATGGCCTGCCCCCGGATGCGTCCATGGATTACGCCTGGTTTCTCTCCATCCTCCATCCCGACGATCGCCCCCACGTTGAAGCCGCCCTGGCTCAGGCTGTCGAAAAACGGGCCGCCTACGATGCCGAGAAACGTGTCATCTGGCCGGATGGTTCTGTTCGCTGGACGGCCTCACGTGGTCAGGTCTACTGCAATGCCGCCCATGAGCCAACCCGCCTGACCGGCGTCACCTTTGATATCACCCACCACAAGCAGGCCGAAGCCGCTCTGCGCGAAGCTTTGGAACGTTTCCAGATCGTAGCCCGCGCGACGAACGACGCGGTCTGGGATTGGAATCTCCTCACCGATGCTGTCTGGTGGAACGAAGGCTTTCAAACCCTGTTCGGCTATCCTCTGGAAGAGACCGCTTCTACGGGTAAAGCTTGGATTTCCCTGCTCCACCCTGATGATTGCGAAAAGATTTACGCGAGCGTACACCACGCGATTCATGGCCGTGATCAGGCTTGGCTCCACGAGTATCGGTTTCGCCGCAAGGATGGCGCTTACGCCCATGTGTTTGACCGCGGCTATATCATCCGTGACGAACACGGCAAGCCAGTCCGCATGATTGGTGCCATGCAGGACATCACGGAGCGCAAACGGGCCGAAGAACGGGCTCATTGGTTGGCCACCTTTCCAGAACGTAACCCCAACCCCGTACTCGAATTGGACCTCGATAGCGGAATCTTCAATTATCTGAACCCCGCCGCCTTGCGTCAATTTCCCGATCTCCCCGCCCGGGGTATCCATCATCCTTTGGTCAAGGGAATATCCGAGCTCATCGCTCGGCTCGCAGAAAAGAAAACCGTACACCGTGAAATCACCGTCGGTGACTTCTGCTTTTCCCAGATGATCACCTACCTCCCCGATGTCGGACGTGTCCGGGTCTATAGCAGTGACATCACCGAGCGCCGCAAGGCAGAATTCGATCTGCTGGAAGCCCATCGTCTGGCCAAGCTCGGCAACTGGGAATGGGACATCGGCACCGGAAGGCACCGCTGGTCACCCGAAGTTTTTGCCATCTATGGTCGCGATCCGGCTTTGGGCCCGGTCGGGGTTCCCGAAGTCTCGTCATACTTTACTCCCGAGAGCTGGCAGCGTCTGAACGCTACGATTGAAACCGGTATAGCAAATCAAGCACCTTACGAAATCGATGTCGAGGTGGTCCGTTCGGACGGCACTCACCGGTGGGTCACGGCCCGGGGTGAGATTTCGCGTGATGCTGCCGGAAAGATGACTGGTTTGCGCGGCTCCGTGCAGGACATCACGGAGCGCAAAGAGGTGGAAGAAGCCCTGCGCCTCCGGCAAAAGTATGCCCATGGTCTTTTACAATTCTCCCAGCAGCTCGAGCGCGCCGAAACGTTGGTGCAGGTGCTTCAAGCTGCCCGGACGGCCCTGCAAAGTGCGCTCGGTCTCTCCCGCATCTGGTTCTACCAGCTCTCCGCCGATCAGCAGCATCTCAAGCTCATCCTCGCCGACCACGCGACCGGCCTCCCTCCCGCTCACCAGCCAGAGCAACTGTTTCCCATAAAAGGTGACCGGATGCTCGAAGAGATCGCTTCCTCACGGGACATCGTTGTCGTGACGGACGCCCGCACTGACCCGCGCACCGACCAAGAGATCGTTGCCCGCCTCGGCAGCCGCACCATCGTCAATGTGCCGGTCGCTTTGGCCGGCAAAAAACTCGGTACTATTGGGACTGGCACCTTCGGCGATGAAGGGGTGCGCCATCTTTCCTCTTTGGAATGTGAATTTCTTTCCGCCCTCGCCAGTCATGCCGCAGCGGTGATCGATCGTGTGACGGCGGCCCAGGCCCGCAATCAGGCAGAACTGGCCCTGCGCGCCAGTGAGGAGCGGCTGCGCACCGTCACGGATACCGCCCAAGTGGGTCTTGTCATCGTCGATGAGCAGCACCGTTACCGCTATGCCAACCCCTCTTACGCGCGGATTCTGCGCCTGCCCACGCATGAGATTGTAGGCCAGCGCGTCGCCGACGTGTTGCCAGAGGTGTATCCGGAGCAGATCCGTCCGCGTCTGGACCGGGCGTTTGCCGGTGAACGCGTCAGTTACGAACTTTCCATAACGTCGCCGGTCACCGGCGAGTCGGGCCGCTACTATGTCGTCACCTACGAGCCCAAGAAAGACCACCCCGACCCGGTCGTGGTTATCGTCATCGTGGATATCACCGAGCGCAAGTACGCCGAAGATCGTCTGCGCGCCAGTGAAGGACGTTATCGCGCCCTTTTTGATTGCGCCCCGGATGGCATCATAGTGGCCGACCCGCAAGGAACCTATCTGGACGCGAATACCAGCGTGTTACGGATGCTCGGCTACGCCCATGAGGAATTCATCGGCCTGAATGCTGCCCACATCGTCGTACCGGCTGAGGTCGCCCATATCGAACCGGCCTTGAGCAAAATAAATTCAGGGACCGATTATCACCGCGAATGGCAGTTCCGGCGCAAAGACGGGTCCACCTTCGCCGCCGAGGTCATCGCCACCCTGATGCCCGATGGCAACCTGCTCGCCATGATCCGCGACATCACCGAACGCAAGCAGGCTGAAGATGAACTCCGGCGCACGAACGCTCTGTTGCACGCAGTGGCTGACGGAACTGCCGATGCCGTGTTTGTGAAGGATCTGGAAGGCCGCTACCTGCTGTTCAATGAGGCGGCCTCCCGGTTCGCGGGTCGCCTCCCCGCCGAGGTCCTTGGAAAGGATGACACCGCGCTGTTCGATGCTGAGGGCGCGAAACAGGTGATGGCGCACGATCGTGCCGTGCGGGAATCTGGCCAGTCCCAGACCAACGAAGAATGCCTGACCGCCGCCGCCGTGACGCGCACCTACCTTGCCACGAAATCGCCGTACCGCGATGCTCAGGGAAACATTATCGGCACCATTGGCATTTCGCACGACATCACCCAGCGAAAACGGACGGAGGAGGCCCTGCGCAATTCGGAGATCCGCTTTCACACTGTCTGGGAAACGGCCAACGATGCTTTGCGCTTGGTGGACGAAAACGGAGTTATTGTCGCGGTCAATGAGGCGTTTTGCCGACTGGTCGGCGTCAGCCGCAAGGAACTGGAAGGCCGCCCTTTCACTGAGACCTACCTCGGTGATCGAAACCCGCTGGAGTTGCAGCAGCGGTTCCAGGAGCGGTTTCGAGAGCGGCGTATTCCAGCGCATGAGGAGCGCCGCATGACATTCCGTGCCGGTAATACGGTGGAATTGGAAATCACCAGCACGTTCGTTGAGTTGCCGGGGCACCCGGCCTTGCTGTTTGGCCTGTTCCGCGACGTTACCGAGCGCAAGCGGGCCGAGCAGGACTTGCGTGAAAGCCGACGCCTTCTGGAAAAGGCCCAGGAAGTTGGCCATGTCGGCAGTTGGATTTCCGACTCGGGCTTGACGCGCAAACTCACCTGGTCTGCGGAAACCTGCCGCATCTTTGGTCTCGCCCCTGAGGAGTTTGGCGGGAACGTGGAAGCGTTCCTCTCGCTCGTGCATCCCGAGGATCGGAAAGCTATCGAAGAAGCGTCGCTCGCCGCGCTGGCCGGAGAACGGCTCTACAACCTTGAACACCGCATCGTCCGCCCGGATGGCAGCCTACGGTGGGTGCATGAACAGGCGGATGTCGAACGCAACTCCGCTGGCCAGCCGGTGCGGATGGTCGGTGTCGTCCAGGACATAACCGAACGCCGCCAGCTTGAGGAACAATTCCGCCAGGCCCAAAAGATGGATGCCATCGGCCAACTCGCCGGCGGCGTCGCGCATGACTTCAACAACATTCTGGCCGCCATGATGATGCAGACTGAGCTGCTCTCCCTGACGGATGACTTGCCCTTGGAGGTTCAGGATGGCTTGCAGGATATCCAGGCTTCTGCGGAACGTGCGGCCAACCTCACCCGCCAGCTCCTCCTGTTCAGTCGTAAACAGGTGATGTATACCCGCGAACTGGACTTGAATGAAGCGGTCACCAGCCTCTTCAAAATGCTCCAGCGCATCATCGGCGAACATCTGGACCTCCAATTCAATCTCTGCCCTCGTTCACTGAATGTTCATGCCGACCCCGGCATGCTGGACCAAGTCTTGATGAATCTGGTCGTCAACGCTCGCGACGCCATGCCTAACGGCGGTCGCATCACCATTATAACCACCAATAAGAACCTCACCAAGGAAGAAGCGGCCGCCCTTCCGGAGACTTCCCCCGGTCGCTACGCCTGCATGCAAGTCACCGACACGGGCTGCGGGATCCCTCCCGAAAACCTCACCCGCATCTTTGAACCCTTCTTCACTACCAAGGACCCTGGCAAAGGCACCGGTCTCGGGCTGGCCACCGTCTTCGGCATCGTGAAACAGCATGGTGGAACCGTCATTGTCGAAAGTGAAGTCGGCCGGGGCACTTCCTTCCAGATCCTGTTCCCCATTGCCCAGTCCGTCGAAAAACCGGCTGAGAAAGTGACTGCCAGGGCCAAACCCCGAGGCGGCACCGAAACCATCCTCTTGGTGGAGGATGATCCCAGCGTGCGTATGCTGACCCGTATCGTGCTGGAACGCGCCGGCTATCGCATCGTGGAGGCCATCAACGGCGTCGAAGCACTCGAACTATGGGCGGAGCATCAGGATTCCATACGCCTCCTGTTGACCGATATCGTGATGCCTGAAGGCGTCAGCGGGCGTGAGCTCGCCACCCGTTTGCAGGCGCAGAATCCCAAACTCAGGGTCGTTTTCACCAGCGGCTACAGTGCTGACATAGCCGGACGGGAACTCGCCCTAGAGGAAGGCCAGAACTTCATCCAAAAACCCGCCCCTCCCCATAAATTGCTCGAAACGGTCCGGCACAGCCTGGATGACGCCCGTTGATGACCAGCATCCAGGATTTGCCCCGAACACTGTCCTGTTTTGATCAGAAACCGTCCTCGCAATTGCGTGCATAAAATGTTGTGAATCTTATGTGGCAGTCTTCCACTTTTCTGTTAACGTGAGGGACTTGAAGAATATTAAATCAGCAGCCCGTCCGCCTTTGCCGCCATTTGCCACCGGTCAGATCTGGCAAATGCAGAACTCCCGCCTCCAGATCGGCACCATCGGCAAGACCCTCGTGCATTACAAACACTTTCGCGGCACCACCGTCCGCTCGCCAGTATCCCTGACCGGCCGTGCCTCCCTGGAGAAGTTCCTCATCGAGAACAACGCTGTCTTGATCGACCCCAAGGCCAAAGTTCAATCCCCGTAATTGAACGGGTCCGCAAACTTCGCTTCCGTAGCGAGTCCCGGGTCTGTCAACGTTTTGAGGAAAGCCACCAGCGCTGCTTTCTGCGCCGTGGTCAGGTTGAGCCGCAACACACCTCCGCCTTGATTAGGTGGATTGCGCAACGGCCCGGGCAGATTGGGATTGTTCACCACGCCTGAGTTGTAGAATTCCACCACCTGTTCCAGCGTCGCGAACCGTCCATCATGCATGTACGGTCCCGTCAGTTCGATGTTTCGTAACGAAGGCACTTTGAACTTCCCATCATCCGTCGTCAGGCCGGTCACCCCTCCCAGCCCCTTGTCGACGATCGGAAACTCCAGCCCGTTGTTATTGATGGCTGGTCCCGGCACAAAGTTATCCGTGCCATGACACGCCGCACACGTCGCATTCCCCACTTGTCCGAGAAATATCTGCCGCCCCAAGGTTTCTTCCGCCGTGAAGTTCGCGAAGTTATTCGTCACTCCGACATCATACTTCGATCGCGTGGACACAATCGAACGTACAAATTGCGCCAAAGCCTTCGAGATACGCTCCGTGCTCACATTCGTGGTCCCGAACGTGCGCGCAAAAAGATTGGTATAATACGGTTCTGCTCCCAGCCGGTTTGTCAACGCCTGCAAGGTCATCCCCATCTCCACCGAGTTCTGGATCGGCATCAGCACTTGGTCCTCCAGCGTATCCGCCCGTTCATCCCAAAAGAAATGCCTCCGCTGATACCAGCGCGCATTGCTCAGCCCCATCGAATTGCGCCCCGTTAAACCACCATCAAACCCCACACTGAACTGGCGCGGATCGGAGAAACCGTGCTCCCGTTGATGACACGAAGCGCAGGATACCGTCTGGTTCGTCGAGAGCCGCTTGTCATAGAAAAGCACCCTTCCCAATGTCGCCCCCAAGTCCGTCGTGACATTCGTTCCCGGCATGTTGTCCTGATTGGCGATGGGCGGCGTAGCAAAGTTCCCCGGCAACGTCGGAGCCGAGTAGTTGTAAGCAGTCGTGGGCAGCTTCAGGGCTGTGTCTGTGGTGCTGCGGACTGTCTGGCGATTCGCATCATAAAACATCCGGAAGAACCGGTTTGGATTCGCCGCCTCAGAAGTAAAAGTCTGCTGAAAACTGCCATTGTGAATCTTCACCGGCCCCACTTCGGTCCATCCGCTTAGATCGCTTGAACCCTGCAGTATCCATACGGAATCTTTGGGGTCCGTTATCTTCACACTGACGCCCCCGCCGGTTTTCGGCGTGGCCTCAAGGCTGAAACTGGTCGGAATTTCTGCTGCCCGACTCGCCATCACCAATACCAGGGCAAATACGGCAGCACCTACGGTGAGCTTTGAAGGTTTCATAGATTGGCCTCAAGCTCTGCCCCCAGTGTAAGGATAATGTTTCGATTTAACTCCCCACTGTAAAGCTGGTGTAAAATCCACCCACCCTCCCGATCATCCTCATTTCTGGGCAGGCAGCAGGAACAATCGCGCCTCACTCGCTCCAAATGACAATTGCAGCCCCTTCAATTCCGGACTGTCATCCATCACTGGTCTCTCACGTCCCGTGGTCTTGTCCACTTCCATCATCGCTTCCAGCGCCGCCTCAAACTCCACCGTCGGCCATGCCGTATAGCTGTGGTTGTGATTCACCAACAGCACCGCCCGCCGCCCATCTGCATGCTGAAATGCTCCCACGATGAATTCGCTATGCGGATCAGCACCCACCCGGCTTAGATTACGAACCGGTGAATTGGTCAATGTCACCGCCGGCTCCTTCCCCGTATTGACGCGATAAACACCGGTGTTCGTAAGCTGCATGAGCGTCGGCCCGAGATTCTTCAATTCCGCATTGATCCGCCGCGCTTCCTCATAATGCCGCGTCTTCAATCCCTCCGCCGTGATGATCGCGCCGCCCTTAGGAAATTCCCCTGCTCCCTTGGCGCCTTTGCCCGGCGTCCAATAGCAAAAATACAACACCCCTTTCGCCCCATAGGCGAGCGAGGCATTGATCTGCCAGCGGATCTGCGCCTCCGTCGGGTCCAGCCGGTCGTTGAACGGCATGGAATAAAAGTAATTCCAGAAAGGGATGCCCGCTTTCAGGGAATACTTCCGCATCGTCTCCAAGTTCGCGCAATACGACTCGCGCGAATCCCGGTCCGGCCGCATCACCGGATAATGGTCCATTGAAAGCACCTCCGGCTTCACGATCTCCACAAACTTCGCCACATGCTCATCGTATGTCGGGGTACCAAGCTGCCCCGCTGATGCATAATTCGGGAACAGATTCACATAACCGAATCTCCCCGGCCGCTGCTGCCGTATCTCCTCCGCCCGCTTGGCCAGTTGCGGAAACGCCGCCGCATTTGGTTCATCCGCCAGCATATACCCCCAGCACGCCTCGCTTTGCGGCAACTTGTCCGCCGCCACATCACTCCGCACGATCACCCGCAAACCAAACTTCTCGCACAGCTTTAACTGTTGTTCAGCGGTAGTGCCTGCCGTGTCGATGACCACTGTAAAATTCGCTTCGGCAATTTCCCGATACCGGTCCTCTAAATTCTCCGAGGTATGCGGCGGCCACCAGAAGCCGATGGCAAACCGGTCCTGCACAAAGCGTTGCTCCGCCGCGGGCGTTGAAAAATTAAGCAACAGTAACACCACCGTAGCCAATGGTCGCAACCAGATTCGAGGGAACATACCGACACTCTTGCGAAGCGAACCACGAATATCAAGACAGCGCTCACAGGTGGATATTGCCGTGCTGCCCGTGGACCACACGCATGGACAATTTACCCCCGTTTCCCTTTCATCTTCACATTCCAAATCCCATGAAACGCCGCCAATTTCTCACGAACCTGACCGGTGCCACCGCCGGTGCTTTCGCCGCCTCGCAACTGACCGCCCTCGCTCAAGCCCAGTCCTCACCAGCGGCCAGTTCGGGCAACGCCATCATCATCGATCCCAAACCGCAGTTCGAAATCTCGCCGCATCTCTACATGCAGTTCATGGAACCGCTCGGCGTCACCGATTCCTCCGTGGAGGCCTCGTGGGATTACAACAAAGACGACTGGCGCAAAGATTTCGTGGACACCACCAAGGATCTCGCCCCCGGCATGATGCGCTTCGGCGGCCTGCTCAGCCGCTATTACAAATGGCGTGAAGGCATCGGCCCCGCCAGCAAACGCCCCCTCTATCGCAATTATGTCTGGGGCGGCAAAGAAACCCATCGTGTCGGCACGCATGAGTTCGTGGATTTCTGCCGTCGCGTGAACACCGAGCCGATGTATTGCGTGAACTTCCTCGGCGATGGAGAGAAGCGTTATCTCACCACTCCGGAAGGCAACCGCACCGGCGATGCCAAGGAAGCCGCCGACTGGGTCAGCTACACCAACGATTCTGATCATGCCGAACGCAAAGCCAACGGCTCCGCACAACCGTTCAACCTCAAGTATTGGCAACTCGGCAACGAAACCTCCTACGGCAACGCTTGCTTCAAAAAAGAGGAAGCCATCGCCACCACCATCGACTTCGCCAAGGCCATGCGCGAACGGGACAAATCCCTCAAACTCATCGGCTGGGGTGACAATGGGTGGGCGGGCGACCTCGTGGATCGCGCTGGTGAACACATCGATTACGTCGCCGTCCACATGATGGGCCAGTCTCCCATGGGTCGAGATACCGTGCTGCAAGGGAACCGTTACCAATCCGAACCCGAACGTGCTTGGAACGAATTGATGAACCTCATCACCACGCGCATTGAGACCAAGCTCACCGGATTGGAAGAAGCCTTGGCCAAACGTAATTCCAAACACGGCATCGCCATCACCGAAGGTCATCTCAGCCTGCAACCGCACAACGCCAATCCCATCCTCACCGAATGGCTCACGGGCGTCTATCACGCTCGCGTGATGAACCTCTACCAGCGCCACGGCAACACAGTGAAGATTGCCACCGCAGCGGACTACAACGGCAACCGCTGGACCACCAATGCCGTCATCCATCAAGTGCCCGGTGGCGTCAGCTACCTGCTACCCGTTGGTGCAGTCATGCGTCTCTTCAAGCGACACAATGGCACCCATGGCATCGGCGTGAAATCAGCACCTGCCAATCTCGATATCGCCGCCAGCCGCACGGGCAACAAAGTCTTCCTGCACGTCGCCAACATGAACTACTCCGGCACCATTGAAGCCACCTTCGCCATCGATGGCTTCGTCGCCATGGGTGGCCGTGTATTGGAGATCGCCCCTGAGAACCCGCGTCAGGAGATCAGCCCGCAGAATCCGGATGTGTTCAAGCCCCGTGAACACGCCTTGCCCAACGGTGAGGCAGCAAAATGGCGTTTTCCCGCCCGCTCCGTCAGCGTGGTTGAATTGGAACTTCGCTCCGTCTAGGTGGCAATAGGCTTGCGTAACAGGTGAAACGGTTCAACTTAGGCTAAGCTTATGAAGCCGATCCTTCTGTTTTCGGTTCTGCTGGTTTTGACCGTCATCATCACGGCCAAGGTGGTGGAATCACGGAACACCGCCGCGCACGCCTCCCAAATGGCCGCCCAGCAAGCCCTGTTCTTGCAGGAAAAAAGCCAGCTCGAAGCCGCCCTCAAGAAAGCCCGCGCCAGTTCGCATTCCTCTCCCGCCTTCGTCCCCCAGGAGAATCCGGAACCCGCTATTCCCGCTTCCACTTCGCCCGCCGAATTGCTCAAGCGTTTGCTGGCCATCGACCCCGCTACCGCCGCCCAAGTTCGCACTTCCCGCCGGCTCATCCACACCCTCGAAGAATTGGCTGCCACCGGCCCCTCGGCCATCCCCGTCATCCGTGAATTTCTGGCCCGCAATGAAGACATGGATTATCTCACCGGTCAAAACCGCGGCTGGCGCGATGGCGTACCCGATGAATTTCTCATCCCGCCTTCCCTCCGCTTTGGCCTCTTTGAAACCCTGAAACAGATCGGCGGACCAGATGCTGAGAAGCTTCTGGCAGACACCATGGGAACGACCGGTCGAGGCGTTGAACTGGCCTGGCTCGCTCACTCCTTGCAGACGATGGCACCCGATAAGTATCGCGGATTGGCCCTCTCCTCTGCCCATGAATTGCTGGCCCGTTCTCCGATCACCAACGCCACCAGCCCTCTCGACCGCAATGATCGCGACAACCTCCTCAATGTGTTGTCCATGTATGGCGACAACAGTTTCGTCAGTACGGCTCAAGCTCAATTAGTTCAAGCTGATGGCTCCGTGGACCGCAGCAGTCTCCGTTACCTCCAGCGGACCTTGGGCAAGGATGCTGTCCCCATCGCCGCCAATGTCTGGAACGATCCCCGCCTGACCGATGCGAATAAAAAAGAGCCGCTCGCCCGGCTCGCCTTGAACTACGCCGGTGCGGACGCACAAGCCAACGATTTCTATCTGCGCGCCATCAACGACCTGAATTTGTCGAAAGATCAGCGCCGTAATTTGATCGAAGACCTGAACCAGGATGGCTTCCCTCGCAATGGCCGGCCCGAAGCGGGTGACTTGCCGCTGATTGAAAACCGCATCGCCCTCATCGAGCAAAACGTCGCCAAAACCACCGACCCCATCAACCTTGCCGCCTTCAAGGAAGCTTACAAAGACCTGCTCAAGATGCGCGAGCGCCTCGTGAATCCGCCCAAGCCCGCCCCTTAGCATCAGCCTTCAACTTGTGAAATTGCGCAATAGGACTATCCTGTCCGGACACCGCGGGGCCAATCCCGCACCATCTCAACATTGAAAGAGGCTCAACATGAAACGCAAAGCATCCGTCGTCTGGAAAGGCAGTTTGAAAGAAGGCAAAGGCTCCATCTCCACTGAGAGCGGCGTCCTGAAAGAAACCCAGTATTCGTTCGGCACCCGCTTTGAAAGCGGCCTCGGCACCAATCCAGAAGAGCTCATCGCCGCCGCCCATGCGGGCTGCTTCTCCATGGCCTTCTCTGCTGAACTGGGCAAAGCCGGTTTCACACCTGATTCCATCGAGACCACCGCCACCATCATCATGGAAAAAACGGATGCCGGCTTCACCGTCACCGAATCGCACCTGGATATGAAGGCGAAGATTCCCAATATCGATCAGGAAAAATTCACCGCCATCTCCAATGGTGCCAAGGCCGGTTGCCCCATCTCCCGCCTGCTTAATGCCAAGATCACGATGGATGCCAAGCTGATCAGCTAACACTGCCAACGGCTCGCTGGCTCTCCTCAGTCACAAATTAAAGGAAGTTTAAGTCGATTCACGCAACGGCCGACCATGGTTCCCTAGCTCATGGTCGGCCGCTGGCATGAGGCGCCCCCCATCATCCCCTTCCCATCTGCGCTCATCTGCGTCTATCTGCGGTTACCCCGTCTTCGATTCCTCTCTCCCATCCGTGTCTATCTTGTCCATCTGTGGTTAAACACCTCCCTGGCCAAACTCTACGTTGACAGACTGGCGTATCTGTTGTCCCGTAGTGCCGAACCCGTTGAACCAAACGACTTAGCGTTATGCGTAAATCCATTGCCGTACTCTGTACCTTCGCTGCTCTGCTTTCCCATTCCTATGCTGCCGAATACAAGGCCGTACCCGACTGGCTGAAACTCCCCGAGGGCCGCCCTGCCCTCGGCAACATGCATGGCGACATCGCCGTCAGCTCGAAGGGCGATATCTACATCAGCACCATGGACCCCAAAGCCGGTGTCCAAGTTTACGGTGCGGATGGCAAGTTCATCCGCAACCTGCCCGATGCTCCCGCTGATTTCCACGGCTTCGTGATCCATAAGAACAAGGATGGTGAATTCCTTTATGGTTCCCGCCTCGGAGCCCAGTCCATCGTGAAACTCACGCTCGATGGCAAGGAGGTCTTGAACATCCCCGCCTCCGCCATCCCTGATGAGTTCAAAGTGAAACCCAAGGGCAAAGACGGCAAGGAAGGCGCACCGGTCCTCCGCCTCACCGGCATGGATGTCGCCCCCAACGGCGACCTCTACGTGACCGATGGCTACTCCAGTGATTACGTCCATCGCTTCGACAAGACCGGCAAATACCTCACGTCCTTCGGCGGTAAAAAAGAGCCCTATGGCTTCAAGACTCTGCACAAGATCGCCATCGACACCCGCTTCTCTCCTGCCCGCATCATCGGCTGTGATCGCGCCAATATGCGCGTGGTACACATGTCCTTGGATGGTGAGTTTCTGGGTGTGATCGCCACCGATCTTCTCCTGCCCGCCGCTGTGACCATCCAGGGAAATTACGCCCTCATCGGCGAACTCAAGGGCCAGGTCACTGTGCTCGACCGGGCTGGCAAAGTCGTCGCCAAGCTCGGCACCAACACCGCTGCCGATCAAGCCGGCAAGAACACCGTGGAACCTGCCAAATGGGTGACCGGCACGGTCACCGCTCCGCACGGCGTGGCCTTCGATGCCAAGGGCAACATCTACGTGGCGGAATACAGCCTGGTTGGCCGCGTCCACCGCTACGACAAGCAATAGGCAGATTTATCGGAACAAAAAGGCCGGCTGCCACTCGCAGCCGGCCTTTTTATTTTGGTTGAATTTGAGTTACAGACGCAACGAATTGCGCAGCTTGGCGAGCAGCTTCTCGCCCATGCCGTTCACTTTCACGAGCTCGTCAAGATTGGCGAATGGACGCGCCTTCACGATGCCCTTGGCCACCTTCTCCGGCATCCCCTTCACGGCCGCCAGCAATTCCACACTGGCTGAGTTCACCGAGACTTTGATCTCTTTCGGCGCCGTCGTCTTGGCTTCTTTTTTGACAGCCGCTGTTGCCTTCACCTTTGCGGCAGACTTGGTCTTCTTGGCCGGTGCCATAACCTTCGGCGCAACTGGAGCGATAACGGGAGTTTCAACTACCGTCTGTACTGCCGGAGCGATCGTCACCGGTTGAGCGAAGTTGACGAAATCACGGGTCACAAAACCCGTCGCCATCCACTCGCGCAACATCAGCACATAGTGCCAGACGCCCGCAGGTGGCGGCGTGAACGTGAGGTTGAATTCACGCAACGCGGATTCAGTCTGCCCGGCGAGCTGGCCAAAGGTCGCGCCCGTCAGCGCCACGCCTTCAAACGCTCCACCCGCATACGGCTGGGACAAAGCCCAAAGTTCCAAGGAAAGCGTACCGCTCACGTCATCGGCGGAACGCGTATTAAGAATGCCATCCACCGTCAATTGCGCGCGGTCACCCTCGATACGGTAACCGGCATTGCCCACGATCTGCGGCAGTTGGAACTGCTGGCGGCGCGGATAGACGGACAGGCTGTGCACCTCGTCATAGCAGCCATTGTTTCCCGCCACCAGTACTAGCACCATGCTGTAGTCACTCTGTCCGGCCAGATAATTGGCGGTAGCGCGGACTTCAAAACTCTCCACATCATCCGCGATCTCCCCGATCGGCGGCAAGGTGGCCTGTGCCACCAGATGCCCCGTCAGTTCAGCCGCCGAATCCGGCGATTGCGGGCAGGCCCAGAGCTGCAAAGCCCATTGAAGATTGTGCGCCGCACCGTCCAGCACTGTGAACATGGCGCGTATGGTGACCGTATCCCCATCCAAGCGATACCCGTGACTGGCTCCGAGGACGGCCAGTGAATAACCCGTCATGCGGGCAGAAAGATTCTCGAACAATTCCTGTTTCATTGAAGGGTCAGTAAAACAGGAAAACGCAAATAGGAACAAGTGCCTCTTGGTGACAATTTAATGAATTCTTTTCACTAATACCTAAATATTCATCAAGCTTATCACTGTGGTTCTACCGCCATTACACTGCCCTTTTAGCACTTTTTACCCGCTGCCATGTCGGCATACGCCTTCTCCAGTCGCTTTTTCATCTCAGCTTCCGGGACATCTTCCTTGTGCGTCATCACCATCCAATCATGTCCAAACGGGTCGGTCAGACAGCCAGACCGGTCCCCATAAAACTTGTCTGTCACCGGCTGCACCACCTTCGCTCCGGCGGCCACGGCTTGGTTATAGACTGCATCTGAATCTTCCACATACAGGCACACCGTGACGGAGGTTCCTCCCACGCTAAGTGGTGAACGTTTGCCATACTGGGGAAATTCATCCGCCAGCATCACGATGGAATTGCCGATCACGATCTCGGCATGGCCGACACCTTTGCCATCCGGCGCGGGCAGGCGATAACGTTCCTTCGCGCCAAAGGCTTTCTTGTAAAACTCAATCGCCTCCGCACCGCCACGCACTACGAGATAGGGCGTGATCGAGTGAAAGCCATCCGGGATGGGTTTGACTGGAGCACTCATTTTAAAAATATGCCACAGCTTCCCTAACCCTTCAAACGCCTGGCCTACTTCTTCGGCAACTGCGCCTCGATCACACTCGCCACTTGCTTGCCCAATGTCTGCGAACCCTCAGTCGTGAAATGGACATCCTTCGGCCTTTGATGCGTCGCCAACGTCGGTGTTATATGGGCGTTCAGATCATTGATCAAAACCCCCTCTTCCTTCATCACCTTCTCTGCCACCTGATTATACACCGGAATATCTTCAAACTTGCGCGGAGGGTTCAGATCCCCTTTCGGTACCGGCGTCGTCGTGGCCCAGATGACCTTCGCTCCCGTGGCTTTCAGCTTCTTCACCAGTTCGCGCAGGTTCTTCTCGTAATCCGCCGGTTCCACCTGGCGCGTGGTCTCCGTCATATACTTCGCATCATGCAGGCCAAAGTTGAAATGGATCACATCCCATTTTCCTTTGCCCAACCACGCATCAATCTTGGCCGTGCCGTTCTTCGTCGGCCCGCCATTGGTCGGGATACGATGCACATTGGCCTTCCCTTCCAATAGCTTGCGCACCGGCACGGTGTAACCGATGGAAATGGAATCCCCGATCAGCAACACGCGCGGTAAACCGGGATTGTCCTCGATCGGCAGCATAGCCGGATCCGGCGTCGCCTTCTTCACCTCTTTCTTCGTAGCCTCAGTCTTGGCTTTCTGCTCCTTGGCCTTTTCCTCAGCCAACAGGGAAACACTCAGAATGATGGCTAGCATCGCCCCACCGATCCGGATCAACGCATTCTTCATATTGTTACTGGTTAAATTCCTGTTATTTCTTCTCCTTGGCATACGCCGAGTAAGCCGCCTCAATCCCCGCCGCCTTCGGCTCGCCCTTGTGCAAGATCACGCGGTGACGCAACGCCAGTTTCTCGCCTGATTTCAGTGTCACTGTTCCATCCGGGGCATCCTTATCGAGATTCTTTGTGCCGAACGGATTCGCCGTCAGCAAGCCATACGTGCGCACATGCCACGGTGTGGGATGACGGAAGCTCGAGGGATGATTCAACATCGTGACCCCGACCATCTCGCCCTCCAGCGGTCCATAGTAAGAGCACCAGGTGGCCCGTGTGCCCCAGGCATCCTTGTCCACCTTGCCCTCGCTTGTGAGAATCTTGCCGCCCATCTTCTTGTCCACCGACATCACCGTCGGCACCCGCACACTGAAGCCTGCATCCTTGGCATCTTCCAAGGTCACATCTCCCGCCGTCGCCTTGAGCTCGATATCGCAATCGATGATGTGATTGCCGTTCTCTACCCGGAACGTATAACGCCGCTCATCTTCCATGAGCTTCTTGCCCTTCACATCGAAATAATCATTCACACTCACGATCACCACCTTCTTCGGATCAACGCTCGTCTCCTTGAACTCGCGATGCTGCGTGCTGCCCATGCGCAACCCGCGCGCCTTCATGCCCTCGTTCTTCGTCCCCTCGACGCTCTTCGGTTCATGCCAGGTATCCGCTCCGTTTACGCCCTCGTGACCGAACCAGATGCCGCGATGATGCGGATGATCCTGCTGCTCCGTCTTGATATCCGCCATGGGATACGCGCGCGTCATCGGCTGGCCCGTCGGCCCCATGACTGGCCAAAGGTAGGGTTTGTTGGAATCGCCCTTGAGCACGTATTTCGTGAACAGTTTGCCGTCATGATTGATGGTTAGACCTTCGCTTGCCTTCTCCATCGTGAAGCCTGCCGGCTTGTCGGCTGCGAGCAATGGCATCGCCATGCCTGCTATCATGAGAAAACAAGCCGTCCGACGGGAAATCATCGTGAAATGAATGTTCATGTGTATGCCTCAATCAATACCGCCTCCCGCTCCCTTCGTCACGCCCGGAATGAAACCTCATAATCACGCATTGTCGGACGCCGTTTGACCAACTACTCTCCTGCCCTTGCAAAACGTTGAACCTGATCACTACGCCATCCTGGGCCTCGACCGCAAATGCACGGATGACCAGATCCGCGCCGCCTATCGCATCCTCGCCAAACGCTTTCACCCGGATGTGAACAACAGTTCCGCCGAATCCATCGCCCGCACTCAAGAACTCAACGCCGCTTATGAAATCCTCAGCGATCCATCAGAGCGCGAGGCTTACGATCAAGCCCGTGAAATGCGCCGGAATACACCCAAGACGCAAGGCCGCAGTTCGGGAACCATTGAGCGCAATATCGCCAAAGAAGTGCATTTGCGGATTGAAGACTTTTTGCGGGGAACCTCGCTGGACATCAAGGTGAATGACTCCGGCAATCCAGACGGTCAGGAACTCTATAACCTGGTGATTCCGCCTGAAACCGCCCCGGGAACCCGCTTCCGCGTCCCTCGCTCCGGCAGTTATAAAGGCGGATTCGTCATCGTTCGCACCAAAGCCCTGCCCGGCTTCCGCTTCAAGGTGCGCGGTTCCGATCTTCGATGTGATTTAAAGATCCCCACCAAACTGGCCACCCAAGGCGGCTCTCAATCAATCCCCGGTGCCACCGGTTCCCTGATACGCATACAGATTCCCGCAGGCATTGCGCGCGGCGACGTGGTAACTGTCCCCGGCGAAGGCCTGCCCAAACCTCGTGGTGGACGTGGAGATTTGATCGTCCGCATCCAATACCAGCCCGAGGTCAGGATCACGCGCAGCTCCAAACGCTGAACGCCTGCGCTGCGATTATATCACGCCGGCTGCGAGGGCTCTGCGGGGTTCGCCCCTGCTTCGGGCTCAGGGGTGGCGAGGCCAGCCGCGGCTTCGGCGGCCTTGAGCTTGCGCTTCTCCTCTTTCTTGGCCTTTTTCTCCAATTCCCGGCGCCGTTTCTCGAACTGATAATTTGGTGTAGGCATGTTATGCTTCCCGCACCCTCACACCGCCCGCTTGGGATAGCGAGCCCAGAAATTCACCAATTACCGCCTATATCCGCAGAAACGCCCGTCACACTTCAGTTTACCCCGGTTTTCCCGGCCTTTTCCCCTTCAATCCGCGAAGCATTGGCTTTTTTCCATTCCGCTGCCAGTTCCTCCACCGATTTGCCCGTCAGGTCCTGCCAAGTTTGCATCGTGTACTCACCATTTCTCGCCGCTGCATTCAGTTTCACGACCACATCCTTGCCGTATGTCTGGACTATCCAATTAAGGAAATTGCCCGTGATACGATAGCTCGCATCAAACTTGGCCGTCTCCAGGTTTCGCACCGTGATCTCCGCCCCCTTGCTCTGCGGCTCATAAAGAAACCAACGAATGTAATCCGGAATCCCTTCTACGATCCAAGCCGGTGCACGATTCTTTCCTCGTCCATAAGCCTGCACGATATGCACCATCTCATGCACCACCGATCCCAAGGCTTCCCGCTTCAGCTCCTTGCGAAACCAGGTGCTGTTCAAATTGATCTGGCCACCACCTGCAGATGCTGGAAGTCCGCCCATATCATTGCGGAACTTCAGGGTGACCTTGGCCGGAGCCGAATACCCCTCGCTCGGCAGCATCGCCACGAGCTTCGGATACCACTCTTGCACCACTGGCTGCAGCTCTTTCTCTGCCCATGCTTCCAGATCTGGTGCCGCCGTCACATCCAGCGTGAAATGATACCTCCCCTCCTCCGCCGTGAATTGCTTGAGGATTCGCTTTGCCGGTGCCGCTACAGAACTGGTCAGCGCCGGCCCCTTGGCATCGACCACATCGATCTCACTGAAGAAGGTATTGCCAAATCCATCCCGACTCTCCGTGCGCGAAATATCAAACAACAGGTAACGATAACTGCCCAACATCTCCCCCGTGGCGTCACTGATGGCCACCGCATACTGCCCCCCACCATCACCCGCTTGCAGACGAGTATCCACGCTCGCGATCAACTTCCATCCGCAGGACTCCGGCGCAACCCCTCGTTTTGGCGCTGCATTAAATCCGTCCAACTCACCATCAGCCGCATAAACCTTGTAAACCTGCGGCCCGCGTGAACCCGCATGCCACGAATAAGAATTGATCTGCTGGATCGAGATCCGCCCTCCTAAATCCACGGTCAACCGGCCGCCATCCTTACCCGCTTGGAAAAAGAAATTATCTCTCGGTTGATCTTCTCCCGTCGGGACATTCCCGTCTTGCAACACGACCAATTCACCCCCATTGCGATCCCGTTCACCCTCGACCAACGTGAACTTGGCCCCCGTAGCTGCATCGTTGTTGGCGGGTAGCGGAACGGTTTTGAAATGAAAGCCAACCCCGGCCGCATCGTGCTCAAACACCACTTTTACCTCTGCCAGTAAACTCAATTGGCCCGCCAGCAGGCCAAGCATCATCACGGCATGGTATTTTAGTCTCATGCCAGTCTTAGAGCTTTGGCTCTTCCGTCTTGGCCGTCTTCTTGGCCTTCAACGTCTCGTGAATTGCTGAGAGCAGTGAGTTCTCACCTTTCACATCGTTGTCCAGCGACCAGATCATGATACCGCCCAATCCTTCATCCACTACATACTGTGTCTTCGCCTTGATGGTCGGAATGCCGTTGTACCAGATGGTGCTGCCGATCTGGTCCACTTTCTCGGCACCCGGATACTTCTTCAGGATGTCATCGTAAGCGTAAGAAGATTTGCTGAACGCCTCGCCAAAACCATAACCATAAAAAGGCACTCCGAGCACCGCCTTGGATTTCGGCAATCCCTTATCCAGCCAGAACTTCACATTAATCTTCGCGAACTCCATCGATGAATGCTGTCCCGGCGCGTTGGGATTCCACGCTCCTGCCCCGTCATACGCCATGATGTTCACGAAGTCGAAATGCGTCAGCGTCTCGTCCTTCACCTTGTTGCCGCCATATCCTTTGGAAAGCGCACAGGTGAGCAGCTTGCCTTTCGGCTTCAAGGCTTTCGCCAAATCCTCGATGAACGCGCCATAATCTTGGTTGATGGAAGGCCCCTCGATATCCACATCCAGCCCATCGAAACCATGTGCCTCCACATACTCCGCCAGCTTGGTCGTGAAAGCCCCGCGCTTGGCATCGCTGATGAGATCGAAATAACGCGCCAGCAACGCCTTGTTACCCGAAGCCGCCCCGCCGCCGATGGAGATGAGCACCTTGACCTTGTTCTCCTTCGCTTTCTTGATGAGCACATCGTTTCTTTTACTGAACGAGAGATTGCCCTCCTCATCCTTCGGATTCTCGAACGCGATGTTGATATGTGTTATCTTCCCGTATTCGATCCTCTCCGAGAAGGTATTCAAATCCACCCAGTTCGGCACGTACGCCACCACGCGATTCTCAGCATGAGCGACCAGCGTAAACATCAGCAGGCCCAGCGCAGCCAAAGCCTTTCGCCAGACCGGAGAAGTGTTGAACATCATGCATGCGAAGCTAACGAGCCTCATTCCTCCCGGCAACCACCAACCAGCAAAACGACCGGTCTCATTTCTGGAATACCGCCTTCAAGGCCTCCACCAGCTTGTCCTGCGTGAATGGCTTCTCCAGCACGGCATTGATCCCGAGCGACTTGAACTCCTTTGCCTCCCGTTCATCCAGACGTCCGCTCGCGATGATGATACCCACATCAGGCAACATCCGCTTGAGTGCCCGCACAAAAGCCAGTCCATCCATGTGCGGCATGTGCAGGTCGGTGATCACCGCCCGCAGTTCGCTTCGTTTTTCCGCCACCTGGATGAGCGCTTCCGTGCCGTCGCCAGCCGTGACCACTTTGAAATTCAAGGACGTCAACACCGCCCGGGCTGCCATCCGCACCGCCTGTTCATCATCCGCCACCAGAATGGTTTCTCCATTGCCGCGAAACGCATCCGGCGCTTTCTCTGTTTCCTCCGCTTGCGTGTCCGCCCCGGCAGCCGGCAGAAAGACCGAAAAAGTTGTTCCTTGATTGGGCACCGAATAGACACGCACGAAACCGCCATGGCTTTTGACAATGCCGATCACCGTCGAGAGTCCCAAGCCGGTCCCCTTGTCCGGTCCTTTCGTACTGAAGAAAGGTTCAAAAATGCGCTCAATGATTTCCGGAGGAATGCCCGTTCCTGTATCCGTGATCCGCCACAAAACATAGTTTCCGGGACGCGCCTCGGCGACCGAGCTGGCATAAGCCTCATCGATCTCCGTATTCTCTGCCGCCAGCGTCAACGTACCGCCGTTTGGCATCGCGTCACGCGCATTCACACACAGGTTGAGCAACACCTGATGAAGTTGCGTCGTATCCCCCATGATCGTTTGCAAGTTGCCGGCATAGGATGCCCGCAACTGGATGCTCTTGGGAAAAGTGCCGCGCATGATTTTTTCCATCTCCTTGAGCAGATGCGCTGGCTGGATGAGCAACCGCGCCCCCTCCACTCCTTTGGCGAAGGTCAAGAGCTGCCGCACCATGTCGGCTCCGCGCTTGGCACTGGTTTCCACCATGTCGATCATCTTGGACGCGTCCGGATACTCCATCTTCAGGAGCTCGACACTCATCAGAATCGGAGCCAGAGCATTGTTCAGATCATGCGCCACCCCGCCTGCCAGCGTGCCGATGCTCTCCAGCCGTTGGGTGCGCAACATCTGGCTCTCCGCCCGTTTCCGCTCGGTGATGTCCTTGGCCGTGCCGCCCACGCGGGTGATCGCCCCGGACGAATCGCGGATGGGTGTGCCGGTGGCCAATACTAATCCTACCGAGCGATCCTTTCGGATAATGCGGTACTCAGACTCAAACCGGGGCGCAAGGCCCAGCAGACAGGCTTTCCACGCCGCCCGCACACTCTCCTGATCATCAGGATGGATGGCTTCCATCCAGACATCTCCATTCTTATATATTTGGTCTGCGGACAGCCCTAGAACCTTCTCCACCGCCGGGCTGAGATAAGTGACCCGTTGCGGATTCAAGCTGACAAACCAGAAAACTTCACTGCTCTGCTCGGCCAATTGGCGGAAGCGCTCATCGCTCTCGGCCAAGGCCAGGGCCGCCTGTTTTTTCTCCGTGATGTCCGTGTTGATGATCAGCACCGACTTCGGGTCACCTTTCCTGTCGCGCAAAAGGGTGCGTCTGCTCTCTACGAATATCTGCTGGCCGTTTCTGGTAGATTGCTGCAACTCGCCCATCCACTCGCCTTTTTCCAGAATTAGACGCCTTGCTTCTTCGTGCCGCGCGGTGCTGTCGGTGGAGAACAGTTCGTCAGCCCGTTTTCCGATCGCCTCCTCCGGCATCCAGCCATAAAGCCTCTCCGCCCCTTTGTTCCAATAGACGATGCGCTGTTGCAGATCACGGACGTAGATGGCGTCCCTGGCCTGGTCCAGCAACGCTGCTTGCTCCCGTATCTGTTCTTCCGCCTGGCGGTGTTTCCGAGATTCGTCGGCCTCTACCAAAGCGCGGTTCACCGCCGCCGGCAAACGATCCAGCCGTTGTTTGAGGAGATAGTCTGTGGCGCCATGCTGCAGGCACTTCACTGCATCCTCTTCATCGATGGAGCCTGAGATAAGCATCACCGGCAGACTGGGCTGCTTCTCTCGCACCAGTTTCAGAGCCGAGATGCCGTCGTAGTCGGGGATATTATAATCGCACAGGACGACTTGAAAATTGTTCGTATCCAACGCGGCTTCAAATCTTGGCCGGCTGTCCACGTGGGTGATGTCGCAATCCAGCCCGCCCGTCTTGAGCTTGCGCTCAATCAATTTTGCATCGATCGGACTGTCTTCCAGATGCAGGATTCGGATAGGGCTCATACAGTCAGTCTTATGAGTGCGTGGTTGCGTTGGGAAATATGACCAATTTCCTTGCGTGACATTCTCCCGATAAATTTTGCCGGCGATACTTCATGACATCTTCGCCCGTGTACAAAAACAATCTGTCAGATCCCCTCCCAAGTGATGTGAATATGTTGCTCTTACCTTTTTATGACGCAAGGTAAAAAGGTTTATTCGGCAGAAATAATACTGCCGATATTAGTTCGCCTTGATTGTTGAAAATGGGGAAACGTGAGAACTGCGTGCAAAATAAAGCTTATGCAAGACAAGAAAAGCTTGGCCGCGTTGCATAACACAATCCGGCTTGAATCATCAACTTCTCTAGCTTCTTACTTCTTCATTTCCAGCGGCGGCAATCCGTCCGTGATCGAAATTTCTCCACGCAACATCTTTGCACCTTGTCCTGTCAGCCGCAGATAGAAATCTCCCGGCAACCCTTCAAAGGCCAAAAACTGCACGCCCTCGCCCACCGGCACATCATTCGCGCATTTGAAGATCGCCGTCCCTTCATCCACTTCATCGAACATCGCCACATAGATCATCTGGCTGCCAGCGCGCTTGGCTGCGACGAACTGCGACCACAGAAACTCACCTTTCAATCGTGGAATCGTATCGAACTGTTTTCCATACATGTTGAACCAGCTAAAACCCGGAAACACCACAGGCAGATAATCCACCTTTTGCTCGGCACACCAGGCCACATCGGGCGCCCAAGTCTTTTCTCCGTGCCGCTTCGCTTCGACCGGCTTGCCGTAGCGCCCGACAGTCCACGGGCTGATGACATCCGCCAGCTTGATGACTTCATGCAACAACGCATCGTTCACTGCATCGCGATTCATCTCCCGCCAACCAGTCGGCACGCCCAGCATCACTGAACAACCATCCGTTTTCAAAAACTCCACCAGTCGTTTACACTCCGCCAGTGTGTAGGCGCGATTGTCATTGAAACCGACACCCCATACCGCCACGAGCGGACGTCCACTATGTTTCAGATACGCCGCGTCCTCCGTCACCTTCATGCGGGTGCGCAGATTGCGCCAGTCATCCATCACCTCCTGGATGCGATTCGCACCCAATCCGCTTAAGTCATACATCACCGCATAAGCGCGGCCATGGCGATTCGCCCCTTCGCGACAATGTGACAGCACCGTATTGTTATGTCGCAAGGCACGTGGATCGCGCAGATCCGTGATGAACCGCTGCACAAACGCGCCGTCGATGCCATACTCCTTCATCCATTGAAAATGCCGCAGTACTGTCGCCTGCTTGAAAGGGCTGAACACCTCCGCGCTGCTGCCGTCTGCTTTTTTGAAACCGGTGGCGAAACGTTCCTCCGGTCCATACTCAGTCAAATCCGGCCACAAATCGATCTTCGCGTTGCCCGGAGCCAGCGGGCCCCTGCGTTTCGTCCAGTGATTCCAGCCGCGATCAGCGCCATCTCCTTCGGCATTGAACCATCCCTGATACCCGCACATCACCTTGCCGGTAAGCGTGCTCGTATCCACACCTGTGGCACTTGGCCCCGTATAGGGTTTCAAGGTTTCCTCCAGCACACCTTCGCGCGTGAACTGCGCCGCGTGTGCTCCTGCCATGCCAGCAAACAGCAACACGACATACATCATCAGTTTCATACTCTGGGCATACTCTGCGGCCCGTCCGATTATCAAAACAAGCTCATATCTCTTTGCGGTTTGCCTCACTTTAAGTTAGTAGTAGTTATATGATTCTGCGGGTCACTTTGGCCGATTGCGCTTTCAAGATAGAAGATTGCATGGAAGGCCGCCTCACTCACGAAGAACTTCGTGAATGGTCCCGCGACGCCATGATGGCCATGGATATCCCGCCGCAGGAATACGAAGAGATCATGGCCCTCCTGCAGGACATCAATACGACCACCAAAGAAAACCTGCGCGTGGCCTTCAAGCATTACAAAAAGTTCACTTCCCCACTGACCCAAGGCTTGCCCAAAAGCTGGCTCTGACCAGAGAGCCGAGAATGCGGAGGGATTTTATCCCATGAGGTCCACCAGCGAGAGGCTTCCATTCGCGATCTTGGAAAGAATATAGGCGGCCAGTAACAGGCCCAGACCTCCGCTCAACAGAATCCCAAAAATTCCCAGTAGCAAGCCGGCCTTGAGATAATTGCGCGCCGCATTCCACTGCCCCCTGCTCTGGCGTGCGATCATCTGGTACTCGACGACTGCGATCACCCCGGCCGGAAGCCCGAGCAAAGGGATTAGCGAGAGCCAGCCCCACACATGGCATCGGAGCGAACCTTCAATGACGCGTATTTTGTCCATGCCCGGTCTGGTTGGTGTTTTTTCCAAAACCGCTCGCTGCGTCAAGCCGCGCTTTCTGCTTCGTCTCCAAAAGTTTCATCTCCCGTTCCAAAGACAACGTGCGCCGGTTTCCCACCAGCATCACCACTGTGAACAGCGCCGCCAAGACCATGACCGCCACAATCGCCGAGGCTCGCTGCCGTGTCTTCTGCTGCTGGGAAAGCCTCATTGCTTGCCCTTTTGTTGAGTCGGTACGGCCATGAAAGTGAATGCCTGCGATTTATTTCCCGTGTGTCCCATCCGTACCGTCACTTCCCACCGGCCGTAAGCCAGCCCATCCTTTTGATTGAGCTGCATCTGAGAGGACAGGATGTTCCGTGCCAGAACCTCCGTTTGCCCATCGATAGTGCGCCGCAATTCTCCGTTCTCCATCAGGTATTCGCACTGACGGCCATTGTGGGTCAGTGAAATCCCTTGGCCATCCGCTCGCAAAGCGAATGGCGGCGCCTGCCTGACATCATCGCGCCATTGCTCGCCCACATTCAGGATCTTGACCAAGTCGTTGGCCCGCTCGTTGAGCACAAGCTGCGCGGACCACAAACGCCAGATGGATACGGAGATCACCGACAGCAGGACCAGCAAACACGCCATGTAAACCAGCATCTCGACCAGTGAAGTCCCCCTGATATGTCGCTGAAGAGGAAGCAATCTCATGGTTGCCTCCTGAATTCCCGCTCGACGCGGATGCTTTCCCTGCCGTCCTGCTTTTTCACGCGCCAGTCAAGTCGCACGCTGTTGCTGTTCACCAGCAGCACAAACCGGCCTTTGGGCAGGCTTTTTGCCGCTTCAGCCGTCACCACGTAGTCTTGCTCTCCTTGCTGATAAGACCGCCAGCCACCGGCCGCCAGCAACTCCATCTCTCCATCCACGATCTCCATGGCCACCGCCCGGACGGTCACTTGCCGGACCATGCTTTGATCCAAGGCCAGCGGGGCGACCATCGCGAGCACCAGCAAGGAAAAGATGGCCAGCGCCGCATTGAGTTCCGCCATCAGCATGCCTCGCTGATTTCGCTCACGCTGCCTCCCTGCACGCTGGTTTATCTTGGGGTCGCGCAATCTCATTCCAATCCCTTCTCGGTGATGAGTATCAGCACGCGAAAAATATAGATCACAATCGCTCCCACCAGGAATGCGTTGAACAGCAGCAACAGCACAGAGATCACGTGCGTCGCCGTCTGCTCCATCTGGTCGGCCTTGGCTTGCAGGGCATCGCACCAGCCGGCCAGAGCGGTCTCGAAACGGGTCCCGCCTGCCGCAGCCTGCTCGAACCGCCAGTGCAATTCACCGCGTGCGTCGATTAGCCGCATTGCTTCCACGAGTGGTTGACCTTGCGTCAACGCGGCCCTCACCTGACTGGCTTTCCGCTTTAACACTTTATTAGCCGTTCCCTTGGCGGCCAGTTCCACTGCTTCACCTTCAGGGACACCCGCATCCAGCAGCAACCCCAGCAAGGCGGCGAAATCCCGCTGCAACCTCTGCTTCTGCCAGGGAATATACCAGTCCAACATATCCCCAATCGGCCACGGCGATAAATTAAACGGTGCCCATAATCTGGGTCCGCCCACATGTCCGACAAAAACTAGCACCGGCAGCAAAAATGCAGCCCAGAAAAGAAAGGATAACGAAACCGAACCCTCGGCTAGCGCTCGCCAGAAGGGAAGCACCTCCTGGCCATAGTCAGCAGCAATGGCATTGAACTTCGGGACGATGCGCCTCATCAGCATGGCTGAAATGAACATGATCGGCAGCGGCAGTATCAACAATGACGGCGAAAGCGCACTTTGTCTTGCCCGCAATTGACTGGAGACATCAGCCAACTGGCGCTGGCAGACGGGAAATATCTTTGACCAACCGCCCACACGATCGGCCATCAAAAGCATCTCCGTGACGCTGGGCGGCAGCAGGCGCGGGACCAGTCCGACCGCTTCCCGCCAGGTAGCACCGCGCTCGATCCAGGCAGCCAGCAAATGAAACCGCACACTGACCGAATTATCGCAACACGCCGCCGCCGACTTGATCGTCTCTTCCGGCGTCACGTTCCGGCGGATGCCTGAATCCACGATGTTCAGGAAAATCATGGCGCGATCCAACCGCCTCCTCGGCAGGCTGAACAAGAAATAGAGACCGTAGCCAGCGGCAAAAAGCATTACCCCGATTAGGAGGATCAATAGTGTTCCGAAAATAGCACCGAACAAACCCTCCACGACCGTCTCGAAGTCAACCACTGCCAGGAAGGAGGCGAACTCCGTCATCCCTGATCTGACGCTCACTCCGGCTGTATAGAGTCCGTAAGCCATTATCATCCTCCTGCGTCTCCGATTTTATCCATCAACCGGGTCAACGCCATAAATAGTGGCAGAAATTGCAGCACAATGACGCCCGCCAAAAATAAAACCGATATCGGTAACGCAGCAAACAGCAGCGTGTCATTACGATAGGCGCTTCTCTCGGCATAAAACTTGGCGGTTTGGGCAAAGCCATCCGCCAGATCCTCACCGGATTGCCGGACCATCCAACGAAACATCGGCGGAATGCTCCCATTCCGTAAAGGCCGTTCCGGTATGCTGCCTTGACCGGTTGCCAGCTCCTGGCGCCAAGCTGCCAATTCGCTGGCCACCGGAGTTCCCTGCTCCAGCAATTCAACCGTCTGGAGCGATTCCGCCAAGGGAATGCCGCTGCGGATCTGCAGATGCAGCATCGCCGCCAGTTGTGACAAACAGGTCTCCCGCAAACCCGGCAGATACCATTGCCATCTCCGGCGCAGCAAGGGAACGAAGGTGAGCAGCAGAAAGAAAATCCACAGCAACGCGATCAACACGGGCACCATCCACAGCACAAACGGACGCGCACCCGGTGACAAAATCCCACTGGACCCCACGCCGTCCAAAAAGTCTGCATTCGCCGTGGCCATGATCTGAAAGAAAAACGCCATCGTGATGGCCACCAGCAATGAAACCGTCAGCACGATCAGCGGATAAGTCATCATACCGCGCAACCGTCGCGCCAACGAATGTCGCTGCTCGCTGTAATCGGCGAAATGGATCAGCACCCCGGGCAAATCGCCACTGGCCGCACCTGCGGCCAGCATCCGCACATACATCTCCGGCAGATCGCGATGTTTCACTGCCTCAGCCAAAGGGGTGCCCTTCGCCAAATCATTTTCCAAGGCCAGCAACTCTCCTCGCAGCTTTGTGCTCGGCATCGTCTCGCACAGCTTGCGCAGGCCTCCTTCCAGCGGAATGCCGGTTTTCAGCATCCCCGCCAGTTGCCGGTTGAAAAACCCCAGTTCCTCGGAATTCATAGTCCAATAACCCGTTCGGCTTCTGCTTGATTAGACAGTCCTGAGGTCACCGCCTCACGCGCCGCGGTCGCTAGCGTGCATCCGGGCTTTAACGCCGTGAGGTTTCCCCGTCGCACTGCTTCTCGCTGAACCTCCTCCAGCGCCATCCATTCCGCCACCGGCACGCGTCCATGATAGCCGGTATTAAAACACTCACCACAACCGGCCCCCTGACACTTTCCGCAGAGGCGACGCAACAGCCGCTGATTCACTATCAGACTCAATCCGCTGGTCAGCGCGTATTGGTCATTGCTCATTTCCAGCATGCGATCCAAAACGCCCACACAAGAACCGGCGTGCAACGTCGAGATCACCAGATGCCCCGTCAATGAAGCTCGGGCGACGAGGTTTGCCGTATCCGGATCACGGATTTCACCGATCACCAGCACTTGCGGATCTTGCCGCAGCAAACGCTTGCCTGCCTCGGCAAAGGTCAATCCGCGCGCCTCATTCGTCTCCGTCTGCGTGATACCCGGCACGATCTGCTCCACCGGGTCTTCCACCGTGATGATGTGCCTTCCGCCCGCCGTTGCCAGATATTGCAAGCATGCGTAAATCGTCGTGGTCTTGCCGCTCCCCGCTGGTCCCGTGAGCAGAAGCATACCCGAAGGTTGCTTCAGAAAGCGTTCAAGACGGGTGCGAAGATCCTCATTGTATCCCAAATCCTCCAGACGCAGTACTTCCGGGGCAAACAGGCGTAAGACGATTTTTTCTCCCGTCACCGTCGGATAACAGGAAACCCGGATATCCGTTTTCGTGCGGCACGCTTCCTTGGGTATCCGTCCGTCCTGAGGCAGCGACTCTTGATAGGTCTTAAGTTTCGCCAGGTATTTGAGCCGTCCGCACCATCGTTTCGCCTCTTCCACCGGCAAAGTCCGAACGCGTTTCAATACTCCATCCAGACGGAAATCAATGGCAGCATTGTCGGCGAGGATATGCAGATGGATATCACTGGCTCCGGCCTTTTCTGCTTCCTGCAGCAAACCATCCACCATCTGGACCACTTCATTTTCTGACAAGGCACGTTCCAACACAGGCGCGTCTCCTTAATTGGGTGATTTGCACTACAATTGCCCGAACTGTTGTTAGAATACAGACAAATCGCCCAAGAGGCTGGTTGGAAAATGGCTTGGTGTTGGCTGCGCAGGACAAACGGGGATGGGCTAGGCGCGGCGAGGGAGCATATTGATGAACCAATCTGTGACCGAGCCGCAACAACGCCCCGGCCCGTTTGGACCAGCAGACGGCACCAATGCATTTTTCAACCAGCCTCTTAAAATGAAAAAGGCGGACTGTTTCCAGTCCGCCTTCTCGAATTGATTAAGGATCAGCTTACGCCTTGGCCGGAGCCGGAGCGGCAGCGGGCTTCTCGCCCTTCGCGGCCATTTCCTTGTCGCGGTCTTCCATCGCGGCGCGGCGGGACAGCTTCACGCGGCCCTTCTCGTCGATGCCCAGGCACTTGACCCAGATCTCGTCGCCCACCTTCACGATGTCTTCCGTCTGCTTCACGCGGAAGTTCGCCAGCTCGCTGATGTGCACCAAGCCGTCCTTGCCGGGCAACACTTCCACGAAGCAGCCGAATTCCTTCAGCGTGACGACTTTGCCACGGTAGGTCTTGCCGATCTCGATCTCGGCCGTCATGCCCGTGATCGCGTCCTTGGCGATCTGCATGCCGTCCTCGGACACGGAATAAACGTGAACCGTGCCGTCGTCGTCGATGTTGATCTCGCAACCAGACTCTTCGACGATGCGCTTGATGTTTTTGCCGCCAGGCCCAATGAGCAGACCAATCTTATCCGGGTCGATCTTGATCGTCGTGATACGCGGAGCATACTTGCTCAAGTTCGCGCGCGGCTCGGCGAGCGTCTGCTTCATGCTCTCGATGATGTTAAGGCGCGCGAGGCGGGCTTGTTCCACCGTTTCGGTCATGATGGCGAACGGCAGACCCTTGAGCTTCAAGTCGAGCTGGAAGCCCGTGATGCCCTTGGTCGTGCCGGCGATCTTGCAATCCATGTCGCAGAACGCATCTTCCCAACCGATGATGTCGGTCAGGAGCTTGTAGCGGGAGATCTCTTTCTTGTCGTTATACTCCGTGCAGATACCCACGCTGATACCGGCGACGATGCGCTTCAGCGGCACACCGGCGTCCATGAGCGCGAGGCTCGCGGAGCAGACGGAGGCCATCGAGGTGGAACCGTTGGATTCCATGATCTCGCTGGTGATACGGATGGCGTACGGGAATTCCTTCAAGTCCACGAGCGGAGCGACGGAGCGCTCAGCCAGGGCTCCGTGACCGATCTCACGACGGCCCGGACCCGAGATACGACCCGTCTCACCCACGGAGAAGTTCGGGAAGTTGTAGTGCAGGATGAATTTCTTTTCCGTCTGGCCGCCAGTGTAGGAATCATATTCCTGACCGTCTTGCGTTGTGCCGAGGGTGACCAAGGACAAAGCCTGGGTTTCACCACGGGCGAACAGTGCGGAACCGTGCACGCGGGGCAGCAGGCCGACTTCGCCGGAGATGGCCCGGATGCCATCCGCCGCACGACCGTCCAGGCGCTTGCCGTGATCGAGGATCAGGCCGCGGACCGCTTCCTTCTGGATGTAATACTGCGCATCCTTCATCACGAATTCGGTCACCTTCTCGGCACCGAACTTCTCGACGAGTTGCTTGCTGACGTCGGCGAACACTGCTTTGACAGCAGCTTCACGGGCGAGCTTCGCGGTCGTCAACAGAGCGGGCACAATGCGGTCACCGGCGAGCTTCTTCGCTTCCACGAGGATCTCTTCGGGCACGATGTTCACCGTGATCTGGCGCTTGGTCTTGCCGGCTTTCGCGGCGAGCTGCTTCTGCGCTTCGATGATCGGCTGGCAGGCTTCATGGGCGAACCGGAGGGAGGCCATGAAATCTTCTTCCGTGATCTCATCAGCGCCGCCTTCGAACATCACGACGTCCTTCTCGTTACCTACGTAAACGAGGTCCATGTCGCTCAGATTCTGTTCTTCGTGCGTCGGGTTCGCGATGAACTTGCCGTCCACACGCGCCACGCGCACTGCGCCCAGGGGACCGGCCCAAGGGATGTCGCTGACCATCAGCGCCGCCGAGGCACCGATGATGCTCAAAATATCGGGATCATTCACGCCATCCGCGCTCAGGAGCACGGTCTGGACCTGCACTTCGTTATACCAGCCCTTCGGGAAGAGCGGGCGGATCGGACGGTCGGTCAAACGGCAGGTCAGGATTTCCTTCTCCGTCGGACGGCCTTCACGCTTGAAATAACCACCGGGGAACTTGCCCGCGGCAGCGGCCTTCTCGCGGTAATCCACCGTGAGCGGGAAGAAGTCCTGGCCGGGCTTCGCGTTCGGGGCGGCGACTGCGGCGACGATGATGATCGTTTCGCCGAGCTGCACCGTCACGGCACCATCAGCCTGCTTGGCCAATTTGCCGGTTTCGATATGAATTTCATTGGAGCCTACCTTGGCTGTTACTTTTTCGGACATACTATGCTTTCTCTCTCTATTTGTCCGCCAGCCCAGAGGAACTTCAGTGAACACCTTGAGATCAAGGTGTTTAATGAAATTTCCCCGGCCAACAGACGATTGCTTCGCGATAACAAACAAAAAACGGCCAGACTAGATCGCGTTCGCTAGTCTGACCGTGGAAACCTTTGGTGAAATTGTCACCGGGCCTTCAACGAATTGAAGAATTCCCTTACCTTACTTGCGGAGGTTGAGCTTCTTCGTCACCGCCTTGTAGCGGGGAGCATCCGTGGTGTGGAGATAGTCGAGCAGGCGGCGGCGCGTGCTGACGAGCTTCAAAAGACCACGGCGTGAGCTGTTGTCCTTCGTGTTCTTTTGCAGGTGCTCCGTGAGCATATTGATCCGCTGGGTCAACAGCGCTACCTGGACATCGGCAGAACCGGTGTCTTTGTCATGCAGACGAAAATCCTGAACGATCTGACCTTTCAACTTTGCTTCCATACTTATCAGTTAATAAATGAAGGTGGGACACTAAGTAGTTCACCCGCTGGTGTAAAGACATTTTAGAACGGCTTGTAGCCACAGCCTTGTAGCTCCCACCGGCTCGCCCTGCCCCATCGAATCCTAACCTAGCTGGTACCAACACTTTGAACATCTCCAGCCCGTTCCTGTCCATCTTGCCATAGAATCACAATCTGGCAAAGTTTAAGCTGGATAAAGCTTGTTCCGCCCGCCTGGCGATGACTAACTCAATCCTTTACGCTTTATGGCTAAGTTCAAATTAAAAGGCCCTGCTGGCTTAGGGGCTCCGTCGCCTACCACCGAATCTCGTCGTCCAAAGAAATGGGTGGTCGTGGTGGCCGCTCTCATCGGTCTGCTGTTGTTTACCTATTTCTTCCTGACCAGCAGCTATTTTATCAAGTCTTTCGTCCTGCCCAAGGCCAGCAAGACGATCAATGCCCAGATCACGGTGGATGACATCTCAGTGAGCCCCTTCTCCTCCGCTTCCCTGAAAGGATTAAAAATCACCACCACAGGCGAGCCGCTGATCACCGCCGACACCGCCCAAGTCCGTTACAACCTCCTCGACATCATGCGCGGCACCATGAACGTCTCTGAACTCAAGGTGCAATCTCCCAAGGTAGTCTTCGTGCAAAATGCCGATGGCACAACCAATTTTGATCCCATCACGAAGGCGCTGGCCGAAAAAGCAGATCCCAAGGCAGCCGATGAAACCAAAGGTGCCGAAAAGCCTAAGCTCAATCTGAAGAATATTTCCCTCGAGAACGCTCACATCTCAGTCAAGCAAACCTCCAAGACCGGCGACCTACAAAACATGGAGTTGAGCAATGTGAATGTGACGTTGGATCAAGTCGTCATCGGCACTCCCGGCAAACTGCAACTGGCCGCCGATCTCGCTCTCGATCAGCAAGCGAAAGGTCAGCCGGAGAAAAACCATCTCACGGCCAAAGCCACAGCTAATTTTGAGTTCCTCCTCACCCCCGAACTCGCTCCGCAGTCCATTAAAGGCAAAGGTGAATTGAAAGTCGGCCAGTCGCAGGGCAGCTTCGCCGATCTCAACGGCTTCATCGCTGTGCTCAACGCGGAAGTCACGCCCACGGAAGTGAAAAGCATGCGCGTGGATTTCAGCCAAAACACCGAAACGCTGGGCGCAATCACGGTGAGCGGCCCGTTTGATTCCGCCAAGGGAGAAGCCAAGCTCAACATCATCGTGGAACCACTGGGCAAACGCGTGCTCAATCTAGCCGGTGCCGCCCTGGGCTATGATTTCGGCAGCACCCAGCTATCGGGTAACACGGTGCTGGAAGCCTCGAAGAATTTTAAGCTCATCACCGTGGACGGCGAACTCACCGGCAAACAGTTCACACTGATCAAGGACGGGCAACAGGTTTCCCCCTTGGACATCGCCGCGCAGTATTCCGTGCAATACAGCGAGGATGGCACCAACTCCTTCACCAAGATCGACAAACTCAACGTCACCGCCCAACAGAAGAACAAGCAGTTGCTGACTCTGAATGTCACCCAGCCGATCAAAATATCCGCCGACAAAAATATCACCGGCAATTCCGCGCTTAGCCTAAAACTGAATCAGTTAGATGTAGCGGATTGGAAACCGCTCGCCGGAGCGGCGGCCAGATCGGGCATCATCGATGGCACCGTGGATGTTTCCTTCGCCAATGGTGGCAAGGAGATACAGACCACCTTTCAAACTACCGCCAACAATCTCGCCCTGGTTTCTGGCACCAACACCACCTCCCCGCTGAACGCCGCGCTCAAAGGCAAACTCACGATCCAGAACTCGCGGTCCTACAAAGGCAACGTAGTGGCCAATGCCACTGGTCAAGTCGGGGACATCCAGCTGAATGATTTGCAGATGGCCGCCGATCTCAGCGTCAACATCTCCACCCAAAAAGTGATCTCGCCCAACATGGCCGTCTCTCTCAAGCACGCCGGCAAACCTGCCGGGAGTTTTGACTTCTCAGGCACTTATCATCCCACCAACTCCACGAACATCAGCAAGTTTGAATACACCCTCGGTAATCTGAATGAGAACCTGCTTTCCGCCGTCATGGCCCCGTTCCTCACGAATGCCACGCTCACCTCGCTCACCGTCAACTCTCGTGGCAGCCTCACCTTGAATCCTGCAGGTGAATCTGCCGTAAAGGCGGATCTTCAAGTGACACGACTGCTGGTCACCGATAAGGAAGGCAAACTGCCCAAGGAACCGCTGAACGCCGTGGCTGTATTGGATGCGGGCCTGAACAAAAAGGTGCTCACTCTGCGCACGGCTCAACTGAATCTTACGCCCACTGACCGCGCCAAGAACGTGCTGAGCATCACCGGCAAGATTGACTCCACCGTCACCAATGCCATCACCGGCAACCTTAAGATTGCTTCAGACGGCTTGGACGTGACGCGTTACTACGACCTCTTCACCGGCACTACGAGTCCTACGGATAAGAACGCGCAAACCCCGCCGCCGGAAACCAAAGAGCC
Organism: Chitinophaga pinensis; assembly: GCA_943367715.1. GTDB lineage: Bacteria > Verrucomicrobiota > Verrucomicrobiia > Limisphaerales > JAEYXS01 > JAEYXS01. The sequence goes on from CALRJY020000013.1 coordinate 115,448, forward strand.
GAACAAGGAACCGGATGCCGTGGTGCTGCCGTTCAAGAATTTCACCGCCGAACTGGACGTGAAGAAACTCTATCTGCGCGAAGTGGCCGCCGAAAACTGGAAGGCGACCATCCTCCTCGATGGCGGCAATTTCAAACTCGATCCCGCTCAACTCACGCTCAATGGTGCCCCGCTGTCTGCTCGCATCGCAGCGGATATGAGCGTGCCTGGTTTCCGCTACGAGATGGTGGTCAAGGCCGACAAGCTGCCTATCGCTCCCTTGGCGAACAGCTTCCAACCGGATTACAAAGACCGCGCCGCTGGAGATCTCTTTGCTGATTTCAGCATGAAAGGTGCGGGGACCACGGACAAGAGCCTGCAAAAGAACCTGACTGCGAATGGCTCACTGAACTTCACCAACGCGAATATTCAAGTCGTTGAAAAAGGTCGACTGTATCCCATTTTGTCTGCCGTCGCGACAGCGCTCCAAATGCCCGAGGTGCTGAACTCTCCGCTCAATGCCGTGGGTGCTGAGATAAAGATTGGTGCCGGCCAGATCGATATCTCCCGCGCCAGCATACTCAGCCCCGCACTATACGCCGGGATCAGCGGCAACATCCCGATGAGCGAAGTGCTGACGAACTCGCCGCTCAACCTGCCGGTGAATTTTCAACTCGCCACCAGCTTGGCCCGTCGTATCCGCCTGGCCGATCAGAACAATACGAATGCGTATGTCGCCCTGCCCGATTTCCTGGTGGCCAAAGGCACCATCGGCTCGCCAAAAGCAGATATCAAAATCTCCGCTACCAGCTTGTTGAAAACCGCTGGCAACATTGACCTAGGGACCAAAGGTAACAGCATCATTCAGGGTGTGAACAGCATCCTGGGTGGCAAGGGCCAGACCACGACCAACGCGCCCGGAGCAACCAATAGCACCACCTCCACCAATACCACCACGACCAATAAGCCCGGAGTTCTGGATGTGCTGGACCTCTTCAAGAAGAAGAAACAGTAAATCGTTTTCCAGTTAAACTGAGCCGGAGCTTGTTACCGCTCCGGCTTTTGTTTTAATCCCCTTATGGAATCCGTTTTGCGATATCTCGAAGAGCACCGGCAGGAATTCATCGACCGCCTGTGCCATTACGTCCGCTTTCCCAGCGTCTCCGCGCAACCGCATCACAAGCCGGACATTGAAAACTGCGCCCACTGGCTCGCCGATCACTGCCGCTCCATCGGCCTGGACACCGAGCTCTGCAAAACGCCGGGCAACCCCATCGTCCTCGCCAAGACACCGCGCAAACCTGGCTCCAAGAAGCCGCACTACATGATTTACGGCCACTACGATGTTCAGCCTGCTGAGCCGTTTCACCTTTGGACAACCCCGGCTTTCGAACCGCGTATCGCAGGTGACTCCCTCTTCGCTCGTGGTGCCAGCGATAACAAAGGCCAGCACCTCGCGCACTTGAACGCAGTGGAGGCATACCTGAAGACCGGCACCGAACTGCCCTGCGATCTCACGTTCCTCATTGAAGGCGAAGAGGAAGTCGGCTGCACGAGCCTGAAAGGTTTCCTCGAAGAGCGCGCCAAAGAATTGAAGTGCGACACTATCGTCATCTCCGACACCGGCATGCCGAGTCTCAAACACCCTGCTCTCACCTACGCCCTGCGCGGCATCGTGGCCGCGGAAGTGACGTTGCACGGACCTTCACGTGACCTGCACTCCGGCATTTACGGCGGTTCGGTGGAAAACCCCGCCATGGCCCTGTGCCAGTTGCTCGGCCAGCTCCGCGACAAGAAAGGCCGCATCACCGTTCCTGGATTCTACGATGACGTCGTGAACCTCAGCGCCTACGAGCGCAAGCAACTCGCCCGCCTGCCGCACAACGAGAATGCGTATAAAAAATTCCTCGGGGTGAAGGAACTCATGGGCGAGAACGGCTTCACCGCCATTGAACGCCGCAGCGCTCGTCCGACCTGCGAAATCAACGGCCTCACCAGCGGTTATCAAGGCGAAGGCAGCAAGACCATCGTGCCCTCTTGGGCCAAGGCCAAGCTCACCTTCCGTCTCGTGCCCGCTCAAAAGCCGCAGAAGGTCATCAAGCTCGTAGAGAAACATCTCAAGAAACTCTGCCCGCCTACCGTGCGAATGGAGTTTGAATCCGGACACGGAGGCGAGGCCTATCTCGTCTCGCCGACCAGCGCTCCGGCCCAAGCTGCCTTGCGCGCTCTGAAGAATGCTTTCGGCTGCGAACCCGTCTTGTTGCGTGAAGGCGGCTCCATCCCCATTGTGAACCAGTTCCGTAAAACGCTTGGAGCGGATTCTCTCTTACTCGGCCTCGGCTTGCCCGATGATAATCCGCATTCGCCAAACGAGAAGTTCAGCCTCACCGCCTACACTAAAGGCATGAAGATGAGTGCCCTCCTCTGGCCCGAACTGGCCGCCAGCGCCTAAGCCCTTGGAGCGCGGGTCTGTGACCCGCAGCAACGTGAACAGCAGATGGCGCTCAAAAAGTATTCCAATCACTTGACCGTGACATATCGTCTTCCATTTCGGATTCTCCGATTTTGGCTTCTGTTGGCATTCATCAGTCTCCACACAGATTCTCTCTCCGCCCACCAACCCGGCCTCAGCTACATCAACCTCACCGTCGAGAGCAACCGCCTCTCGGGTCGTGTGGACATGTCCCTGCGCGACCTCGATCTGGTGGTGAATCTCGATGCCGATGGCAACGGCGCTGTGACCTTCGCCGAGCTGCAAGCGAAGCAACCCGCCATTGGTGGCTATTTACTGAAACACCTGAGCTTCTCTGCTGATGGTAATCCTGGCCTAGTCCACGTGCGTGAACACCTAGTCGCCACCGACAATGACGGCGCTTTCGCCGTGGCGGAAATCGATGTCGATTTCCCCGCCACACCCGCCATCGTCACCGTACGCAACAACCTCTTCACCGAGGTCGATGCAGGCCATCGATCATTGATGCAGATCAGCCTTGAGACCAATGTCACACCTGCGATCTTCGTCAAAGATCAGTCGGAACAGACCTTCAAACTCAGCGAACCGCGTGCTCGTGCTTCCTTCACCATCTTCTTCAAGGAAGGCGTCTGGCACATCTGGATCGGCTATGATCACATCCTCTTCCTTCTCGCGCTGTTGCTCCCCTCTGTGCTCGTGCGCAAAGACAACACCTGGCAGGCCGTGCCGGAACTAAAGCCCGCTTTCCTGAACATCTTCAAAATCGTGACCGCCTTCACCATCGCCCACTCCATCACGCTGGGATTGGCCGCATCGGAACTCATCCGCCTGCCCTCGCGATTCGTGGAATCCGCCATCGCCTTCTCCGTCATCTTGGCTGCGTTGAACAACATCAAACCCTTCTTCCACGGCAAGGGCTGGCTGGTGGCGTTCTGTTTCGGCATCCTGCACGGCTTCGGTTTTGCCTCGGTGCTGGGCGAACTCGATCTGCAAACCACTTCGCTGCTGACCACGCTCGTGGGCTTCAATCTGGGCGTGGAAGCGGGGCAATTGACCATCGTCGCCATCTTCCTGCCGGTAGCTTTTTCACTGCGCCAATCCAAGGCGTATCAAAAGGGTGCTCTGGTGGTCGGTTCAGCGATAATCGCTCTGCTGGCGCTGGTCTGGTTTATTGAGCGGGCCTTTGATATCAGCATCATCAGCTAGACCTCTTCTCGTTTTGGCATTGTTCCCCCTGCCCCCGCCCGCTAGAACTTCCGCGCTACCGATGCGTTTCCTGATGCTCAACTGGCGCGACCCGGAGAACCCTCTAGCCGGGGGTGCCGAGCGCGTGACCATGGCCTATCTCAAGGCCCTGGTGGATCGTGGGCATGAGGCGTGGTGGTTCAGCTTCGATTTTCCGGGAGCCAAACCGGAAACGGTCATCGATGGCGTGCATATCGTCCGCGGTGGCGACAAAGGCTCGGCCATCTTCAAGGCCAAGGCTTGGTACAAGAAGCAACCACGCTTCGACCTCGTCATCGACCAGCATCACGGCATCCCTTGGTTCGCCCCGTGGTGGTGCGGCACGAATAACATCGCCTACATCCACGAAGTGCTTGGCCCGATCTGGGATGCGTTCTATTCTTGGCCCATCAGCGCCATCGGCCGCGCGCAGGAGCGTTGGACGCATTACGCCTATCAGGATGTCCCTTTCTTCACGGCCTCTTCCGATACCAAACGTCAGTTGCACGAGCACGGCGTCAAGGATGTGACCATCATCCCTTATGGTGTGCACACACACGCCTTGCCGATGCTGGAGCCCAAGCCACTGGCTGCCCCCTACAAACTCATCGTCGTTTCACGTTTGGCTCCGAACAAGCGCATCGACCACGCCGTGCTGACGCACAAAGTATTGCGCGCTCGCGGAGTGAACACGCATCTCACCATCGTCGGTGGCGGTGAAACAGAAGGCCTGCTCAAGGGCTTGGTCGCTGAAGGAAATCTTCAAAGCTCAGTGCGCTTCACCGGCCCGATCTCTGAGGCCGAAAAAGACGCATTCCTGAGAGAAAGTCATTTCCTGCTGCACACCTCGCAACGTGAAGGCTGGGGCCTAAATGTCATCGAGGCCAATGCCATGGGCACGCCCGGTGCTGTCTATGCGGTGCCTGGCTTGGTGGAATCCACCTTGGACAATGAAACCGGCGTGCTCGCCAAAGCGGAGACCCCTGAATCACTCGCTGAGCGCTTGACGGAAGCATTCCAAAGTGATGCGCAATACCAGCAATGGCGGTTGAATGGCTGGAATCGCGCCAAGACATTTCATTGGGACAGCGTGCTACCCCAGGCCTGCGATTGGCTGGAGAAAATGGCCACGGCGCAAGGAGACAAGCCATGAGCGCTACCGCTTTCAATCCACGCGCCACGATCATCGTGCTGAATTACAACGGCAAGCAGTGGCTGCAACGATGTGTCGATTCGCTGAAAGCACAGACCATCTTCAATGACATCGAAGTCATCATGGCGGACAACACGTCCACCGATGGCTCAGACAAGCTCGCTGAAGAATTGATGAAGGGCTGGACGAATGGTTACTTCCTGCAAAATGGAGCGAACCTCGGTTTCGCTGAAGGCAATAATCGTCCCGCCAAGCGTGCCTTGGGCAAGTTCCTCTTCTTCCTGAACAATGACGCGTGGCTGGAGCCGGACTGCATGGAGAAGCTGCTAGATTGCGTAGAGCGCGAGCAAGCTGCCGCCGCCACGCCGCTGGTCCTGAACTACGATGACAACACGTTCCAGTCATCTGGCGCGCTAGGCTTCGACATCTTCGGCCTGGCAACAGATCGCAAGCAGGTAGATCGCGTGAGCGAAATTCTCATGCCGGAAGGTTGCTCTTATCTCATCCGCAAGGATGTGTTCGAGCAAGTCGGCGGCTTCGACAAGGAGTTCTTCATGTATGCGGAAGAGCTGGACCTTTCCTGGCGCACTTGGATCGCGGGGCATCGCGTCATCACCGTGCCGCAGGCCATCGTGCATCATCGCGGTGCCGCGAATGTGAATCCGGCCGGAGGCGGCAATGTGGTGGAGTTCCGCACCAGCGATTCCAAACGTTATTACGCAAATCGGAACGCCTTCCTGACCATCTGGAAAAATGCCGAGGGAGTCCTCTATATCGCGCTCCTTTTGCAACTTGGCCTGCTGTTCATCGAAGCCTTCGCCGCCCTGCTTATCGTGAAGCGCTGGTCTTTCGTGAAGCGTTCCTACTGGGAAGCCATCCGCGATGCCTGGCGCATGCGGCCCCACGTATCGGAAGCGCGTAGTCAGATCAAAGGCTTTCGCCAGCGCAGTGATTGGGACATGCTCAGCCTCTTCCGCCTGCGCCTGAATCGCTGGGATGAATTCCAGCGGATGCTCCAGTATGGTGCCCCCAAGGTCACAGCCCGGTAGTTTTGCTATTGCAGACCGGCCCAAATCTACTGACTCTAGCGCGCAAACATGAACTTATCAGCCAACTATCTGGAATCGCCGGGGACTCTCTGAGTTATGTTTCGTAAAATTCAAATCTACGGTTTCTACGCGCTTTATTTCCCGCTCTCGTTCATCTGGCGCTGGTTCGATAAAATGACCTCGTGGCGGGAGACGCGTTTCTGGATCGATCATATCCCGAACGCCAGCTTCACGCCTGCCACCTATTCCAGCTATGCGGGCTGGATCGTGAACCAAGGTTTCTTCTGCGCGCTGTTCAGTCTCTATTTGAAGAAACCAAATCCGAAGATTTTCGACTTCGGCTGCGGCATGGGCAACCAGGCCCCGATCTGCCATCACTTCATCAAGAACGGCGGCAGCTTCCTCGGCGTGGATACGGATCGCCGTTCGATCGAAGCCGCCAAGGCAACACACTCTGACCTGCCGAACTGCAGCTTTTACCTGACTAAGGATCAAAACCCTTACTACCCCCAGGGCGATCAAACGCAGAAGCTGAATGACGGCATCGACTGGCCAGTCAAGCCGGGCACGCAGGACATGCTCATCTCCGTTTCCGTATTCACGCATTTGCAGCAGAAGGACGCCGAACGCTACATGGACAAGGTCTACGAGGTGCTGGCGGATGATGGCCACGCGATCATCACGTTCCACATCGTGCGCGATTACGTGAACGAGAACGAGACCTACAATTTCACGCACGCGCTAACGCCCGGCTGGTTCACCAGCAATCCGAGTTGCCCGGAAAAAGCCATCGGCGTAACGACCGAAGCGCATCGCAATCTGCTGGCGGGACGGTTTGAGATTTTGGCCCACATCGAAGGTTCCGTGACGGGCGGCAAGCATCCTTACCTGCAAGATCTCTTCGTGCTGAAGAAGATTCCGAAGAAGTAAGTTTAGAGCCCCAGCTTCACCATGAGGTCGTTGTAGTTGCAACGTACCTTGTGCTTGAGCTTCACGAAGAACGAATCGCTGTGTGGTATGTTCACGCTGTCCACCGTGCGGCGGTTCATGCTGATGACCACATCGATGTTGTGCACTGTGGTCAGCTTGCCCAGCTTCTCCATGAAGACGCCATCCGCGTGGTGCCCAAGACGCTTGTCCTCCGGGTGATACAGCGTGTTCCCCTGCGCTTCCGCGACCTTTTGGAGCAAGGCAGCCGTGTGATAGAACTGCAGATAATCCACTTCACCATCCAGCTTACGGCCCTTGCAGAACTTGCCCGCCGGTTTATCCGCGCGACGCTGCCCCACGATCTTAGTCACGCCATCCGCATCCGTCACCCCCATGTCCTGTGCGGCATACATTGCCTGCGGTTCCCGATTGTTTTGGATGTAGTAATTCCAGACGACCTCGAAGGCGTCCGGATACAGCACATCGTCATCGCAGAGGTAAAAGAGCAGCTCGCCTTTGCAGCGACCGGCATTCAGGACCTGGTTGAAGCACCATGATGCCATGTTACGCGTTTTGACTATCTCCTTCGTCTCGCCCGAAGTGATGATGGTCACGCGCGGATCAGTGAGATCCTTGAAGAAGTCCTGCTTCAGCAAGACGCCGCTATCCACCAAGATCATTTCCCAGTCTTGAAACGTCTGTTTTAAGACGCTGTCAATCGCCTCGCGCACATACTTGGGCTTGTTGTGCGAGACGAGGATGAGACTGATCTTGGCCATACCGCGCTTACTTCTTCACCGGCGCGGGATCGCCCAGTAACTTGCGGCGGAGTTTGATGCTGGCCATCGCTTCCACGTTCTTGCGTTGCTGTTCGCCGAACTTCCGCTGCACCAGATCCAGGAACGGCTGGTGCGCGAAATACTTGTGCCACGCTTCATCGCGGAACTTCAACACCTCGGCAGCCGTGCAATGCTTCGTGGGCAAAGGCTGGCTCTCATACGAGAGGAACGCGTAGCCCGCATACGAATCCGGCAGCGGCCATTTGTTCGCCTTGGCCGTGTAATACAACGGGCTGCCCGGCAACGCCTGGCACGGATACATGTTCACCATCTCCGTGTTCAACTCCAGCGCGAGGTCCAGTGTCTGGTTCATCGTCTCGTGTGTGTCATCGGGAAAACCGTAGATGTAATTCGAGATGATATTGATGCCCGAGCCGCGGATGGTCTTACACACCTCTCGGATGTTCACTTCCTGGAACGACCCCTTGGACACTTCACTACGGATCACCTGGCTCGCCGCTTCCACGCCCAACGCCAGCCAACCGATGCCCGCCTTCTGGAACAGATCGAGGTATTGCGGACGCACCGTGTCGATGCGCGAATACGACCACATGCGGAACTTGTGTCCACGATCAAGAATCCCCTTCAGCAACGGCTCGTAGTAATTCTTGTTCAGGAAGAACATCTCGTCGGAAAGGCGGATAGTCTCCACGCCGTAGCCCGCGAGTTTGTCAAATTCCTTGAGGATGAACTGCGGCGACCAGAAGCGCATGTTCGGCGAGTTCGCCGAAGCAACACCCTCCGCGTTATCCACGCGGTTCACGATGTTGATCATGCAGAAGTCGCATTTGAACTTGCAGCCCAGCGACGTGTACATCGCCGCGAATGGCGTGCGCAGGTTGTGATTGAACTCAGCGTGCCAGAAGTGCGCACGATACAGGTCCAGCGGGCTGTTCTTATACGGCAGCAAATCCCACGCGTAACCCGGCAGGTCCTCATCCATCCGCTCATGCGGCACCACGATCTCCGGCGGGTTCAACTGCGGCACTCCGCCCGTCTTGTGACCGATGCCCTTGACCTTGTCCAAGCCGGTCTTCAGGTCCGTCTTCAACAGGTTGTGCAGTGCATACACACCTTCGTTCAGCAAAATGATGTCGATGCAATCGAAGCCCAGCACTTCCATCGGCAACGCGCTCGTGTGCGAACCGACGAAGCAGATGATCGCCTCGGGATTCAACGCCTTGACCTTGCGGGCCAAGGCCGTCGCGCCGATCATGTTCGTCGTGCCGGAATTCGGATTCTGTCCGTAAACCACGAAGCAGACCAAGCGCGCCTTCGCCTCATGAATGCGTTGCGAGGCCGCGTCATCGCTCAGGCGTTCCGCACCGCAATCGAGAATGGCCACGCCGTAGCCCTTCGCCCGGCAACTTTGCGCGAGCAGCAGCGACCATGTCGGCGGTTCGATGGCCGAAAAGTCTTTGCTCAACTCCTGATACGCCGTGGCGGCCGAGTCAGCATTGACGAACAGAACATCTAGCGGGCGATTCATGCTTATACTTACTTCAGATTGTTCAACAAGTCACACAACTGCGCGATCTTGCTGCGGTCCAAGTCCGGATAGTTGCCGATGTAGTAACCGTAGAAGTGAACGTGGTTCACCTTTGGATACTGCTCAAATTCATTACCAAAGAGGCGGCGCAGATACGGCTGGCGCAATTGATTGCCCCCACCCGAGGTGCCGCGTCGGAACTCTACGCCAGCAGCTCGGAGTGCTTTTTCCAAGCGATCACGGAACTCCGGGTCCGCCTTGCGGATGACCAGCGTGAACGCGTAGTTGCTGCTGCCTTCGCAATCGAACTCCGTCCAATACTTCGTGGAGTCCAAGCCCTTCAGGAACAACTGCAGATTCTCGCTGCGAATCACGTTGTTAGCGTCCAAACGCTTGAGCTGCTCGCGGCCCAGCACGGCATTCAGCTCCGTGCTGCGCATGTTGTAGGCGGGATAGGCGAAAATGAAGTCGGGGTTCAGGTCCGGGAACTTCGTCTTATACTCTTCCTTCACTTCAGGAGAAGTCACTTCGCGCACCATGCCGTGAGAGCGGAACATGCGCACGGCCTCGTAGAACTTCTCATCATTCGTGCAGATCATGCCACCCTCGATGGTGCTCATGTGATGCGCGTAGTAAAACGAGAAATTCGAGGCAAACCCATAACTGCCAAGGCGCTTGCCGTTAAACGTCGCACCATGAGATTCGCAGACATCCTCGATCAACGGGATGTTCCGTTTCTTCAACTCATCGAGCAGACGCTGGTTCAGCGCGTTGTAGCCGAGTACGTAGGTCAGGAAGACCGCGCGGGTGTTCGGTGTGATCTTGCGCAGGATCTCATCCGTATCCATGCCCAAGTGGCTGTTGTCGATGTCCACAAACACCGGCGTCAAACCGGCTTGCAGCACAGACGCGATATCGGAAACCCACGTGAGCGTCGGCACGATGACTTCGCCCGGGCCGTAGAGTTCGCGCAAGGCAGCCATCGTGATGCCGTTCGCCGAAGCGCCGGAGTTCACGAACACGCTGTATTTGCAGCCGAGCCACTCAGACCATTCTTTCTCGAAAGCGCGGACATTGGTGGACTGCGTCAGGATCGGGTCATCCTGCTGCAGGAACTTGATCAGCGCATCGAGATCGCTACGGGGAATGTTGTTGGCCATCAATGGCCACTTCAGATTCGGTGCAGTCACAGCGGGTGGAGCGGTTAAAGTCTCACTTCTCATTGTAGTAATCGCCGTATTCCACGATCAACGTGCTGCGGCCGTCCGTACGGTTCAAAGCCTTCTCGTAGGCGGGATAGATGTCCTGCGGTTCATCCAAGCGGATGACCTCGATGGTCGTGCACATCAGCTTGAACGCTTCGGTGAAATCACCGACGTGCTGAAATTGCGGATGCAACGGGCGCTCGGAACCGATGCCCGTGCGGATGATGACCTTCGGCTGGTAACCGCCGTCAGACATCGCGGACATCTTGTCGAGGTGACCTACGATCTGGTTCACCGCGAGCAACAGAAAGTTCCAGCGCGGATAGATGCTGATGGGCACCAGGCCCGTCAGCGCCATGCCCGTGGACATGCCCATTTGCATTTCCTCGGCCACCGGGAGTTCCAGCAGTTTCTCACGCGGCACATTCTTGAGCGTGTTCGTCATGCCCGTTCCCGCGCAAGCCACCGCTTGGCCCATGAAGATCGTGCGGGGATCGCGTCCCAGCATCTCCATCGACCGGCTCAGTTCGTCAAAATATTTCATGCTCTGCTCGCTTAGAATTGCACGCGCATTCCGGCCCCGGCATGCGGATACTTCGTTTGATATTTGTAAGAGATGATGGACGGATGCGACGGCGTCTCGTGGCTCAACACCGGCTGGTTCCACGTCTCGCGCGTGTCCGTGCAGACTGATTTGCCGTTATCCTCCACGATGAAACGGATGGGCAACTGGTGGTTGATCGAATACTTGATGGATTCGTGGGCGATGCCCGTCTCCGCCGTCATCTCGCCCATGAAGCAATGGACCATGTTCGTGCCGCCCTGCCGCTTGATGCCCATGGCCGCACCGACCGCGATGGGGATAATGCCGCCGACGATGGCCGAGGACACGATGCGATGCTCTGGAAAACACAAGGTGATCGAATGACCTGCGAGAATCTCCGCCCGCACCTTTTCTGGAGGGACGCCTTTGAGCAGACATTGGTAGTGGCTGCGCCAGGAGCACATGACCCAGTCGTCCGCCTTCACATCGCGGAAAATCTCGATCATTTTCTCCTCGTTCCCCGAGTATAAGTGGATGGGAGCGCGTATCTTACCTTGATTGAAGGTATCCGCGATCTCAGTCTCAAACCGGACCAATTCTTCAGCCGTCAGCTTCGTAATCATCAACAACCTGTCTTATGTCGCACCCATAAGTGTGCAATTTGCCTGCCAATCTCACGATTGGCCGCGTAAAAACGGTCCGGTGAACGTAACTGTCCCCCTCCCTTAGGTCAATTCCTCGAACGCATCAATCTGCTGGCTCGCCCGGTGCTTCTCCATCTCGGAATAATCCTCCTGCGGATCGAAGAAAATGATCTGGCTGCCTGAGAACTCGAACTCGAACGGCACATGGATGAGCCGGCAGAGCTTCTCCCGGATCTTGGAGTGTGTCTCCGGCGGTGCAAAGAGCAGCAGAAAGCCGCCCCCGCCCGCTCCTAAGAGTTTGCCGCCCAAGGCACCGGCTTCCCTCGCCTCGATATACACTTGGTCCACGCGATCGTTGGAAATCTTATCCCCCAAGCTCCGCTTCGCCTGCCACGCCTCATGGAGCAGATTGCCGAACGGGTCCAAGTCCCCCTTCCCGCTCAGGATACCCGCGCTCTCATCCACCATCTCGCGCATGCGATGCAGCACCGCCGTTTTCTTCCCCATGTCCGTGACATAGGACGATGCCACGCTGGACGCCGTACGCTTGATGCCCGTGTAAAAAAGCAGCAGATGCTTGTTCAACTCCTGCAACCGTTCCGTGGCCAAGGTCACCGGGCGCACAGAGAACTCATCATTGCGATTGAAGGTGATCTGGTTGAACCCACCGTAAGCCGCCGCCACCTGGTCCTGCGAGCCCACCGTCTCCTTCAAAATCTCCTGCTCGATCTTGATGCTCTCCTCGGCCAGTTGCTTCTTGCCGACCATCTTGCCCTTCAAGGCATAGAGCGCATGCAGCAAGCCCACCGTGAAGGCCGAGCTGGAACCCATGCCGCTGCGCCCCGGCAAATCACCGTCATGATGAATTTCCACCCCGCGATGAAGTTCCAGGAAACGCAACACTTCGCGCGCCGAGGGATGCACGATCTCGTCGAGAGTCTTGCAGTCCTCGATCTTCGAATACACCACGCGGATGCGATGCTCGAAGAACGGCGGCAGATAACGCACTGTCAGGTAGCAATACTTGTTGATCGTCGCACCCATCACCGCGCCGCCATGCTGGCGATACCACAGCGGATAATCCGTGCCACCGCCGAAGAACGAGATGCGAAAGGGTGTGCGACTGATGATCATAAGCTAGGCAATCACTCCGGTTTTATTGGCCAGATAGTCTTTCAAGGGTTCCCACACCGGTGGCACCATCTGTTCCCAAGGCGGCAAAGTCTCGCGTGTAAAAAATTCCAACGTCTCGCTTTCATGGCTCCTGAGCAGATTGCCGCCCTTGATGCGCGCCACCAGCACTACATCGAGCTTCTGTGTCACATCACCGTTATCCGCGAAATATACCACACGATATTGCGGCCCGGAATAGACGCCTTGCAGCCGGATGATTTCCACATCCAAGCCCGTTTCTTCCTTCACCTCACGCACCGCTGCCGCTTCAAAAGATTCCCCCAGATCCAACGCGCCACCGCACAAGCCCCACAACCCACAATCCCTCCGCTGCTCCAGCAGGATATGCCCCCGGTCATCCTCGATGATGATCCCCACGCCGAACCGCTGCCGCGTGATGGCGCTCAGCGGACGTGGCGCGAACATGCCATCGGCCAGGGTGATCATGGCTCCAGAGTGCGCGGATAACGGCCATGGTGGCAAGCTCGGGGTGCTCATGCGAACCACCTCTCGTTTTGCCGCACAAACTCCGTCGCCTGCGGCAATGTCTCCGGCGTCCCGATGTCGAGGAATTCACACTCCGCCTCTACCACCCTCAAGCTCTTCCCCTCTTTCAACAAGCCCCCAAACACATCACGCTCGAAACTCAGTGGTCGTTGCGCTGGAAAACCCGCGAGCAGTTCATGCCGCAGCAGATACACGCCTGCATTGATCAAGCCCGCTCCCGGCCGTTTCTCCTCAAAGCTCACGAGCTGTTTTTGCCCGTTAGTCTTGAGCGTGCCATAGCGCGCCGCATCCTCCATTTGCAGACCGAGCAAACCTCCCGCATCACCCTCGCCCACCGCATTCCACAGCGGAGCCAACTCCGCCAGCGCGAGCGAATCTCCGTTCAATACCAGCCACGCCTTGGGCGTCCAGCCGGTGCCTTGCGCCGTTTGCCAGAAGCCGCCCGCTGTACCCAGTGGCTCGGTCTCCCGCACGCATTTCGTTTCCACACCGCTATCCGGCTTCGTCGCAAAATGCGCCTCGATGGTATCGCCCAGATACCCGGTCGAGAGACCGATGCGTGTGATGCCTTGCCGCTTCAGATAGCGGACCACCCATTCCACGAAGGGTTTGTCAGCCACCGGCGCCATCGGCTTCGGCAGGTCCGCCAGCAGATGCCGGATGCGCGTGCCAAATCCCCCCGCCAGAACCACCGCCGCGATCTCTGATGCTTGCAACCCCACGCGCTTCCTTCCGCTCGCACCCTTACACGTTCGAGTAGATCGTGTTTCGGATGATGGTGTATGTCTTCATCAATTCCACGATGCCCCGGTCCAAATTCCAATCTGGCTTGTAACCCGTCGCCGCGATACGTGCGTTCGACACTATGTAATCGCGCTTGTCCGGGTCCTCGCCGATCGGGGCTTCAATGTAGACGAACTTCGGCAAATGCTTCTGGATCACCGCGCACAGTTCGAGCTTCGAGAGATTCGCATCATCCAAGCCGACGTTGTACGCCTTGCCCTTCATCGACTCAAAATTCGCCAGGCCATGCGTGAACGCCTTCGCCACATCACGGATGTGGATGTAGTTGCGCTTGAAGTGACCTTCGAAGATCACCACTGCGCGATCATGCACCGCGCGATACACGAAATCATTCACGAGCAAGTCGAGACGCATGCGCGGTGCGGCACCGAACACTGTCGCCAGACGGAAGCTGATGCTGTTCTCGCGAGAAAGCACGGCTTCCTCCGCCTTCACCTTCGTCACGCCATAAGTCGAGAGCGGGCGCAGCGGAGAATCTTCCGTGCAATGCTTGCCCTTCTCGCCGATGCCGTAACCGCTGTTCGTCACCGGCATCACCACCCATTGCTGTTTGCTCGCCAGCTTGCAGACCATCTCCACCGCGTTCTGGTTCGTCGTCGTGGTCGCGATCTGGTCCGTATTGCACAGCGGCACACCCACGAGCGCCGCCAGCGGGATGATCACATCGGCCTTCGCCACGAGCGGCTTCACGATGGATTCCTCGCGCGCATCGCCGCGCACCACGTTGAACGTATCGTAGTGGCAGCAATCGAGCAGGCTGTTCTGCCCGAAGTAAAAATTGTCCAGCACCGTGACTTCATGCCCCTGCGCCAAAAGCGTCGGCACAATGATCGAACCCAAGTAACCGGCACCACCAGTGATAAGAATCTTCATATTTGAGTTTTATTAGCTAACTAGCGCGGATAGGCCTTGGCAACCAGATTTGCAATCTCCCCGCCGATCGCCAGCGACGCCGTTGCCCCCGGACTGGGCGCATTCAGCACGTGAACCGCCTGATTTTTGCATACCAAAGAGAAATCCTGCACCAGCGTTCCATCATTGCCCATGGCCTGCGCGCGCACTCCTGCCCCGCCCGGTTCCAGGTCACTTTCCTGCACCGCCGGCACTAATCGTTGCAGCGATTCGCAGAACAGCTTCTTACTGAACGACCGCTGGATTTCGTCCCAACACATGCTCGGATACTGCGCCATGAACTTCCACAATCCGCCAAACGTCAGCGCATCCGCCAAATCTTCCACATTCACATCCTGCTTGCGATATCCCTCGCGTGAGAAGGCCAGCACCGCATTCGGCCCCGCCTCCACCCCACCATGGATCATCCGGGTGAAATGCACCCCGAGGAATGGGAACTTCGGGTCCGGCACGGGATAGATCAGATGCTTCACCAGATGCTCTCGGTCCTTGCGCAGTTGATAATACTCGCCCCGGAACGGCACGATCCGCACCTCCCGCTCCTCACCCGCCAGCTCACATACGCGATCCGAGTGCAACCCCGCGCAATTCACCAGGAACTTGCTCTTGAACGTCCCTGCCGCCGTCAGCGCCACCCACTCGCCACCATGAAATCTCAGCGACTCCACCTTCGCTCCCGTGACGACTTGCCCGCCATGCCGCGAAATCTCACTCACCATCGCCGCGCAAACCCCGGCGTAATCCACGATCCCCTCCTGCGGCACCCGCAACGCCGCCAATCCAGCCACATTCGGCTCGATCTCTCGCATCTCTTCCGCACTCAACCAGCGCAAGCCCTCCAGCCCGTTCTTCGTGCCGCGATCCTGCAAATCCTTCAACCGCTCCACCTCCGCCGCATCCACCGCCACCACCAGTTTCCCGCAGATCTCATGCTTGATGCCGTGCTGCTGGCAAAACGCCGTCATCTCGCGGATGCCATTTACCGCCATGCGCGCCTTGATGGAGCCTGGCTTGTAATACAGCCCGCAATGCAGCACCCCGCTATTATGCGTGCTCTGATGTCGACCTACGCCCGCCTCCTTCTCCAAGACACGCACGCGCTTGCCCGGATTCGCCTCGCACAAACGCAAAGCCGTCCCGAGCCCCACCAGCCCGCCACCCACCACGATGATGTCCGCCATTTCACTCATGACTCAATAAATCAAATCCCGCGCATCCTCCACACAACCCGCCCCGCCGACAAGCCTGCTGCGGCCAGCCGTAGCGGGACAGGCGCCATCGCCTGTCCAATCTCCCAATCTCTATTCTCATCCACTTTCTCGCTCTTCATACGCGCTTAATCTGCTAGAAAACTCTCATCTCCGTTAGCTCTCCATGCGCTATATGAGCTATATGGAGACAAAATTCATCCTTTCTCATGCCTTCAACCTACCTCGTCTTCCATCAGGCCGTTATCCTTAGCCTCGCTATTCCTCACTATTCTCGGGCAAAATTTCATTTCCATACCTCTCATCCAGTCAGCTTCATCAAATTCCCGCTAACCTTGCGTTCCACTACGTTCACACAAAACGAACTGTTTCTGACCGTCATCCTGCCACCGATTCGCAAACCCCGTTAGGCTCCGGTGTAGCCGGTGTGCTCCATGGAGACAAAATTGCATCTTCCCGCTCTTCACCTTACCAATTCTCATTTGACGAAAACCCCACAAGCTGTCTTATTCGCAATAAGCTATGAGCACCAAAACCACCATGCGTCTTCTTCAATTTGGCGGCATCCTTATGGCCTTGCTCGGGCTCCTCACCAGTGTCACCCACCGCAAGGAATTCCTCCTTTTGGCCGGGTTGCTGGCTTTTCTCATGTTTGTCTTTCTGGGTTACGCTTGGTTCCGTGAAAATTTCCGCAACGACAAATCTCTTTAGCCTGCAAATATCGATACGCGAACGCGCCGGCATGATAAACTATTTTCGCCCACGTCCATGACCTTTCGCGAAATCGCCCAGCACGACATCCCTGCCCTCTTCCCCATCCGCGCGACCCGCGAAAACCCGCTCTCCCGCACCGAACTCCAATCCCTCGGCATCACGGAAAGAATCCGCCGCCCCTTCAGCTTCTACCAGCGCCACGGTTGGCTTGTTTCCGAGATCAACGCTGACGTATTATCGATGAAGAAAGTTCGCCCGTGAGTCTAATTCAGCCATGAGCCGCTCCAGACCCATCAAAAGCTCAGTTGCTATGCTCACCGGAGGGATGCTAGGCATGCTCGCACTGGCGGCGTCCGATGCGCTGGCACAAGCTCCTCAAGCCAATCCCTACGCTTCCGAACAACGCATCATCCTTGATGGCAGCATCAACCAGAAGCCGGCTCGCTTCCTGTTCGATACCGGAGCCTCATTCACCGCGTTGTTCACAGCCCCCGCCACCCGTCTTGGTTTACCGAGCGAAACCAATCGCACCATAAAAATCGCCGGGCACGATGTCTCCGTGGGGTTGACCCGGCCTGTCGAGATCATCTTGTTGGGAAAGGACGCCAACACCCGACTTCCCATTCTCCCCTTTCCCTCACCCGCTGAGTGCGATGGCGTCTTCGGTTGGCGGACATTGGGTGACTCACCATTCTATATCGATGCTCCCGGACGCCGCATTCGTCCCCTCACCGCTCTGCCCGCCAACGGCTGGCAACGCTGGACCTTGGACATGGATTCCACGCAGTTGTTTTTCGAAGCCACCAGTGATGGCAAATCCATGGGTCGCGTCTTTGTGGATACCGGCTCATCCATCGGCCTGAGAATATCTCCTCAACTCTGGCAGGAATGGCGTAAGCAGAATCCTCAAGCAGGCATCACCCTGACCACCTATCGTTACGCCGTAGGAGAACCGATGGTTCATGAACTGGCCTGGGCCAAGGAGTATCGCCTCGGTGATCTCTTGTTTCACGATGTGGACATCGGACCGATCCCTGAAGCCAAGGATGGCAAGGCCATTGGCACTGATGGTAAAGAATTTAACGCCACCATCGGCATGAGCGCCTTGAAGCATCTCCGCATGATCGTGAATCGAAGCACCAAGGAGGTGCTGACTCAATCCTTCTCGCCTGTCCCGGAACACAACCGCCTCGGAGCCGTGTTCAGCTCCACAACCACGGATGTCTCGCTACGCATCGCCCGCATACTGAAGGACACCCCCGCCGACAAAGCTGGCCTCCATGAAGGCGATGTGCTGCTTGCCATCAATGGCACGGACATCAGCTCCGGAACCACCAATCCGGAACCTTTTCTCATGCAGCCAGCGGGCACACGACTGGTGCTGAAAGTGAAACGCGATCAGACCGTGCGTGAATTTACTGTCGTTCTTCAAAATCTTCTGCCCTAACTCCCATCTCCATCGGGAATTTGAGACAGCATGAAATCCTGGCAGATCTATCGCAGCCCGGCTGGAAACATCAAAGCCGTGAAAGAAGGCTTCAACTTCTGGGCTTTTTTCATTCCAGGTCCATGGGCGATTCTTCACAAGCTTCCGGTCGCTGGGGCGGTCGGAGTCTTGGTTTTGCTGGCCTTGTTTTTTCTGCCCCCAGAGCAGAACGTATTTTCCGCCATCCTCCTTCTCGCCCTGATGCTGATCTACGGAACGCTGGGCAACACCTGGGTCATCAGGTCACTTTTCCACGATGGCTGGAAGCTCCTCGGCACACTGAAAGCCCCGAACAAAAAAGCCGCTGAAATCACGGCCAAGGATTTTTATACACCGCCAGAGTCAGCAGATGCTCCCTGAAACACGCAAATGACCGGCGCTTTTCAGCCAAATCTAAACACGGGCACTTGAGATCGGGCCTGGTGCTGCCGCCGGTGAATTGCAATAGGCTCGCGCCCGCTTCAGCATGCAGCAATCGGCATCCATCTCTACTGCCATCCGCAGAAGTCGTTGGGCTTCGTCGTGCTTGTTCCGCTGAAACTCACCCATCGCCATCCAGCAGGCATTCTGCGCCTTGCCCTTCACGGAATTGCCTTCCATGGCCTCTTTGACCAATCTCAGCCCCTCTTCCGTCTGGCCTTGGTTCAGCAGCACTGAACCGCGTGTTCCCTTGATACACGGCACCCATCCCAATCCGGCTAACGCCTCCTTGGAATAGCGATCCGCCTCCTCTTGCCGTTCGTCCAACACGGCATTTGCATAGGCGATATTGTTGAGCATGAGATAGCGCGTCACCGGTTCACAATCTCCGCGCCTCATTATCTCCTCAAATATCTCACGCCCGCGCTGGCATTCACCCCGCTCCATCAGCAGCAATCCTTCGTAGCTGAGCAGATGCATGTTTTCCGGGAACTTTGCCCGGCCGAGCTCCACCCAGTGAAGACTCTCGATGTGATCATTGCGTTCATAGGCGGAGATCGCTTGCAACAGGTAATACACCATCAACCGTTCCTTCAGCTTCTCTGGTTTCAGAAAAAGTGTCTCCCAGATCTGCTTGCCGTCGTTCCCCACTGCACCGACCACCGTTTGGACCGTGTGCGGCACCAGGTTCGTGACCAGCAACAGAACATTCGCCCAGAAAAACATCGCCGTGGGAGAGGCCGACCGGCTCCAGCTTTTGACATTCGCCACTTCATCCCATGAACTCCACGTGAAAACCAGCGCCGCCAGCAACAGGTTCACCATTGGCCCCGCCACCACCAAGGCCATGTGTCGTCGCCGGTAGTGGTGATCATCCGGCGTGGCCGCCGTCGTGATTCCCCCCGCCGGCACGGATTTGATCTCCGTATCGAAGCCGCACAAATATCCCCGCCACACCGTTTTACCCACTCCGATGACCACCCGGAAAATCTCAAACCCGTTAAACCTTCCCACAAATGCATGCCCCAGCTCATGCGGTATCACGACAAGCAGAAAAAACACCTCGCAAAGAAACAGGTTCAGCCATATCCACCCCAAGGAGTCCATCGGCCAGATCCGGGTCATCACCCACGCCAGAACCCCGATGCCAAGATTCAAATAGAGCGAGTTTAAGTGACCTTTAACCTGCCTCTTCTCGCGACAGACTGGACACACCAATCTCGTTTTTCGGGAAAACGATTTTGGCTCCTTGAAGTATGACTCTTCAAATTCAGACTCCTGCCCGCAGATGTCGCATTTGACTGGCACCTTGGTGTTCCCTCTTCGAGAGTGGCACCATCAAGCCAGCCCTAAGTCACGTTGACAACCTTATAGTCACTCTTCACCCCCGCGATCTCCAGGCGCAGTTTTTGCCCCTGTATCTTCCCCACCAACTCCTGTCCCAACGGCGATTGCGGCGTGATCACCAAAATCTCCCGCTTCTCCACCACCACCTCCAGCCCGCCTGCCCGTGAGGCGATGAAATACAGCATCTTCTCCCCCTTCCCCTCCAACTCCACCAACGCCCCGATATTCACCGGCTCCTCCGGTCCAAAATCCTTCACCGGCATCTTCCGGAATTCTTCGATGGATGCCTCCGTCTCTGCCGCCTGCCGGGACTGCCCCCGCGCCAGATAAGACGCCTCCAGCCCGCGCGTATCATACTTGTTCTCCGCCTTGCTTTGCGGATCCGTCGCTTCGGCGCGTGCCGACAGCGCCGCCTTGTAATACAAGTTCAAGTCCGCCGTCAGTTGCGCGATGATCTTCTTTATCAGTGCTTGTTTCTTCACGTCGTTAAAAAGGATAAGGCCAGCCGTGGGAGACGGCTGGCCCAAGATTGTTTGCCGTCAGTTACTTTTTGCGGAACACCACGCTTACCGGGTTCGGCACCTCCGCCGTGTTTCCCGTCTCGCTCAGCTGCCCCGTCTTCGGATCGATCTTGAACACCACCAGGCTCGCTGAACCCTGGTTCGCTGCGATCAGCCACTTCCCGTCCGGGCTGATGCCGAAACTACGCGGGGTCTTGCCGCCCGTACTGATGTGCTGGGCCAAGGTCAACTGCCCCGTCTTCGCATCCACCGCATAGACCACGATCGTGTCATGACCGCGATTCGAGCCATACAGGAACTTGCCCGTCGGATGTATCTCCAGCTCCGCCGTGCTGAATGCCGGGAGAATACTTGCGCCCTCGGGTAGCGTTGAGATCGCCTGGATCTCGGTCAATCCGCCGTTCTTCGCATCCCGCGCAAAAGCCGTCACCGTGCACTTCATCTCGGTGATGACATACGCAAAGTCCGATTTCGGATGCAGCACGAAATGCCGTGGCCCCGAAGCAGGTGCCGTGGATCCAAATGCCGGATCAGAAGGCGTCAACTTGCCACTTCCCGCGTTCAGTTTGTAGATCATCACCTTGTCCAGGCCCAGGTCCGGAACATACACATACCGGTTCGCCTCATCCACATAGATGCCGTGCGCGTGCGGCCCCTTCTGCCGTTTCGGATCGCCACCCGTCCCCTGATGCTGGATGAATTCCGTCGCCTCCTTCAATCTTCCGTCCGCCAAGATCGGCAGCACCACCACACTACCGCCGCCGTAATTCGCCGCCAGCACATGTTTCCCCGTCCTGTCCACGGAAAGATGACACGTGCCATCACCCTGCGCGCTCGCTGAATTGAGTAACGTCAGCGCTCCGGAATCAGGGCTGATGCTGAACGCCGAAACCTTCCCCACCGGCCCCAATTCATTCACCGCATACAGATACTTGCCCGTCGGATGCAGCGCCAGAAACGAGGGATTCTCCGTCGTGGCCGAAAGCGCCTTGGCCGTCAGCTTCCCCGTAGTGCCGTCCAGCTTCACGCGATAGATGCCCCGGCTGTCGCCCTTCGTGTACGTCCCCACATACACATCATAATCCGCCGCGATCAATGAGCCCGCCATCGCCATCATCCCCAATAATAAACTCAGTTTCATAAATTGCCTCCGCTTTCGTATTTCACTGTCGCTTGGTAAATCCGCTTACTTCGTTCCCGCTGGCGCGATCTTATAGACCTTACCCGTCTTGCCCGTCACCGCATTGCGCCCATTGATCAGCACGTAGACTTCGCCCTCGGCATCCTCGCCAAACGCCGTCACAAAGCCCGCCAATTTCCCATTCGGCAAGTTTTCCACCGGCAGGTTCTCCATCGTCCACTGGCCCTTGCCATCCGCAGGACGCGTCGCCACGAAGAGCACGCCATCTGCCACACCCCAGTTGCGCGACCAATCCGCGAACACATACTTGCCCTCCAACGCTGGCACCGTCTTGCCGCGATACACATACCCACCCGTCACACTAATACCCTTCAAGTCCGTGCCGCCCGGATGTCCCTTGAGGTTTTTGTACGCCACGATCGGGTCCACAAAACTCCCGCCATCATCCGCCTTCGCCGGAGTCGTTTCCGGCGGTTTGATCGGATTATCCGGATTGAAACCGATCATGCCCTCGCGCAAGTTCCAGCCGTAGTTGCCGCCTTTCACGATGATGTTGATCTCCTCGAACATGCTCTGACCCACATCCGCCGCGAACAGTTCTTTCTTTCCACCGCGATCAAACGAGATACCCCACGGATTGCGGATACCATACGCATACACCTCCGCCTTGCCACCGCCCTTCGCGAACGGATTATCCTGAGGGATTGCGTAGGGCGCCTTGCCATCTACATCGATGCGCAAAATCTTGCCCAAGATGTTGTTCTTGTCCTGCCCATTGCCCTTCGGCCCATGCCCCTTGCCGCGATCATTCCCATCGCCGCCATCACCCACACCGATATAAAGAAAACCATCCGGCCCGAAAGCGATCCGCCCGCCATTGTGATTGAAGGACGGTTTGTCGATCTGCAGCACACTCCGTTCTGAAGCCGCATCCGCTTTCGTCGCGTTCTTTGTGTCCACCGTGAACTCGGAGATCTGCAAAGTGTTGTCCCAGTCCTCTGGGGCACCGGCCCGACGTGGCGCACTATAAGCCACGTAGAACTTGCGGTTCTCCTTGAACTTCGGATGAAACGCCAGGCTCAGGAATCCGCGCTCATCGAACCCATCGCGCAGCTTTACCAGCTTGGGGCGCAGATCAAGGAACAGCTCCTCCGCCAGCTTGCCGTCTTTCCCGAGGATATAGGACGCTCCCGTCTGGTCCACGATCACCTTGTTGCCCGAGCCATCCGGGATGGATGCCAGCGCCATCGGCGAAACCAAGCCGTCCGTGACCAGCTTCAACGAAACCGGTTCGGCTCCATACGTCGTGAGCGCTGCCCCCAGACAAAACACTGCCGCCAGCCGTGAAATGGATTTCATGCGCCGCAATATGCCATCCCTCTTTCCAAAAGCGAGCCGAGAAATGCAATCCGTAGTGTAGTGGGACAGGCGCCTTCGCCTGTCCAGCCTCGGCTCCATCTTCTATTACTCCCAAATCATCACGGTCATCTTCCCTTCCACTTTCACACTCACCTGTTTCCCTCTTCCCTATCTGCGTCCATCTGCGGTTAAAAAATTTCCCCTCCAGCATTGCACCCGCCTCCCGCATTTGGCACAACAACGCCTCCTTTCTTGCAGTACAAAGTATGAAAAAAGAACCGAAGAAAAATACCGAACTTCTGTTGTTGAATCTCCTCAAACAGATTCTCCCCAAGGCCACCGATGACGCGAAGCTCGCTGGCAAAATTTATCACGCCATTGAGAACGAATTGAAATCCAAGGCCCGCACCAAGGCCTTCGAGACTTTTTGCGATAAAGTCGCCCTGCCCGACCTGGATGCCAAGAGCATCGCCGAGGTCAAAGAACAGCTCGCCGCCTCCTTTGGCGATGGCGATGTGACCATCAAGCCCAACAAGAAGGAACAGACCCTCACCGTGGAAGTCGCCATGCCGGATGGCACCCAGTTCACTAGCGAGATCAAGGTGAACCCGAACGCCACGAACGAAGCCAGCGACGAGCAAGAGGTTAAACTCAAGTTCATCCCCTTTCCCGTCAGCCTCCCCGGCGACAAAGAGCTCGTCTGGCTGCTGGCCAAGCGCGAAAGCATGTCGAACGACGAAGCCGCCATCGCCCTCACCAAGCTGGAAGAAGACTTCTGGGCCACCAAAGCCGGCCAGAAACTGCAGAAAGATCGCGTGGAAAAATGCTTCCCGGAATTCATCGGTCGCGTCCCCGGCGGCATGCTCACGGAAGTCGGCCTCAAGCGTCACTACAAGACTCCCGAAGTCCTGAAAATCCTCCGCAGCACCGGCCAGACGAAGTAAGTCTCAACCGTTTAAACTAAACTGCCGGTGGAAGCATCGCTCCCACCGGCAATTTGCATTTCGTCATCGAAATATTTCGCCCGCTCCTACGCTTCCTTCGCCTTCACCTTGTGCCCCTTGATCTGGGTGCGCTTGAGCTTGGCTAAAATGCTGTTCGCATGTTCCGCGGACACATCCACAAAGAGATGCTTCTCGCGGATGTCCACAGTGCCGATCACCTTCGCGGGGAAACCCGTCTCGCCTTGGATGGCCTGCACCACGTCTTCTGCGGTGACACCCATCGCCTCGCCTACATTCATGTAGATGCGCTTCTGGAAATCAGGCGTCTTGCGGCTCGCCTTCGGTGACCGCACCGGCACGGGGTCTTCGATCAATTCCCGCTTCTCCGGGATGCGCATCATCGGCTTTACCTTGCTGGAACTAGGCACCAACACGGGCGTTGGCGTAGCGGCAGACTCCGACGGTTTCACCTTCGGCACGAAAGGCTTCATTTCCGCCTTCGGTGCCACCGGCGCTTCAGCCTTCACGACTGGTGCTGGCGCTGGCTTTGCCTCCACTGGCTTGACCGCTCCTGCCGCTTCCTTCACCGCATCAGCGGTCGCTGCAATCGTCGTCGGCTTGGGCAACGCCGGCTTCGGAGCTGCCGTCGTGCGTGCAATCGGTGCAGACCGCGCTGCGATCGGACGTTGCACGGCTGCCCGGTCCATCGGCGGACGTGCGGGAGCCCGCTCATCATAGCGATTGTCCCCGTATCCACCGCGCTGTTCCTGGCGGAAACCACCACCCCCACGCTCTTCGCGGAAACCGCCCCGGCGATCATCACGACCACCACCGCGATCAAATCCCCCACGTGGCTCTTCGCGTTCCGTCGGCTGCGAAACTGGCTCTTCATCCACACCCTGCACGTGATGGATCAGCGCCGAAGCGATATCCGTCGATGTAAATCCTTCTTCGAGCAGGCGCTCGATCAAATGGTCCTGCTTCTTGTATTCGCCGCTCGTCAACGTCGCGCGCAGTTTCGTCAGGAAGACGCTCGTCTTGGCCTGATCCACTTCATCCTGCGTCGGCACCTTGCCGCGTTGGATGCGCATCTTCGTGTAACGCTCGATGTGCTGGATCTGGAACAGTTCGCGACCCGAGATGAACGAGATCGCCCGGCCACTGCGCCCCGCACGGCCCGTGCGTCCGATACGATGCACGTAATCTTCCACGTCATACGGCAGATCGTAGTTGAACACCACCTGCACATCATCCACGTCGATGCCGCGTGCCGCCACGTCCGTCGCCACCAGGAATTCGAGACCCGATTTCCGGAACTTCTGCATCACGCGATCGCGCTGGTTCTGGTTCATGTCACCATGCAAGCGGTCCGCCGAATAACCCTGCGCATTCAGATGGTCCACCAGGTCATCCACCATCCGCTTCGTATTACAGAAAACGATACCGAGCTTCAGGTCATGGACATCGATCAACCGCGTGAGCAGCTCGATCTTGAAGCGGCGATCCACTTCGTAATAGTGCTGTTCCACCGTCGGCACCGTCATCGCCTTTTGCTCGATCTTGACGCTCTGCGGCTCTTTCGCAAAACGCTGGATGAGGTCTTGGATCGGCCGCGGCATCGTAGCCGAGAAAAACACGGTCTGCCGTTCCGGTGGCAAAGCCTTGAGGATCACCTCAATGTCCTCGCGGAAACCCATGTCCAGCATCACGTCCGCCTCGTCCAAGATGATCATCTTCAGTTTGTCCAACCGAAGTGTCCCGCGCCGCATATGATCCATCAAACGTCCCGGTGTGCCGATGACGATCTGTGCCCCCTGTTGCAGCCCGTAATACTGCCGCTCATACGATTGCCCGCCGTAAATCGGCAAGGCTTGAATGCCCTTCTTGAAAATCGTCAGCTTGTGCACCTCTTCCGACACCTGCACCGCCAGCTCACGCGTCGGGCACAGGATCAAGATTTGGACACCGCGTATCTTGGTATCCACCTTCTCCACCGCTGGAATGGCGAATGCCGCCGTTTTGCCGGAACCCGTCTGGGACTGGCCTACGATGTCTTTGCCCTCCAGCAACACAGGGATGGCAGCGGCTTGGATGGGCGCAGCTTGTTCATAGCCCAGCTTATCGATGGCTTTCAGCATCTCCGGCGACAGCCCTAACTCAGAAAATAACTTCGGTATCATGTATTCAAATGTCTAAACAACACACTCACTCTAGGCTACCAGCGCCCATATAGGGAGATAAATCTGCGAGGGCCCGGAACATGATTCATCATTGCGACCACCCCTGCTCTTCCGTTAGATACCTCCATGCCATTGTTCGACAGCCTGCGCCGAATGCTCTCCACCGAGGGCAAACGCACCGCTCCTGTCGTCAAAGCTCCCGTCGGCCGGGGTGCCCGGACCACGGAATACCTCGCCAAGACCGGTGAGTATGGCGTGGAAGCCCGTTACCTGCTCGATTTGATTTTGCTCGATGCCCTGGATGCCAAAGCCAGTGACATCCATCTGGACCCCGCCGAGGACCACATGCTCGTGCGCTTCCGCATCGATGGCATGCTGCACGATGTGGTGAGCCTGCATAACCACCTGAAGAGCCCCTTGGCCAATCGCGTCAAAGTCATGGCCGACCTGAAGATCTACGAACACCGCGTGCCGCAGGAGGGCAAAGCGAAGGCCGATCCTTCCATGGGCGGATTCGAGATGCGTGTCTCGTTGTCACCGATGGTTGCCGGTGAAAAGATCTCCATCCGCCTCTTCCGCCCCGGCGAACAACGTTTTAGCGTCCAGTCGCTCGGTTTTGATGACGATACCCTCCACCAGTGGGTGAACCTGATTGCCCGGCCGCATGGACTGCTGCTGCTCACGGGACCAGTGGGCTCTGGTAAGACAACGACACTCTACTCCACGCTCACGCATCTGGTGAACACTCAAGGCCAACGCCTGAACATCACCACCGTGGAAGATCCCGTTGAGTCCGTCTTGCCGCGCGTGAATCAGGCCACGGTGAATGTCGCGCAGGGATTCACCTACCCGATCGCGCTTCGTTCTATTTTGCGTCATGACCCGCAGGTCATCATGATCGGTGAGATCCGGGATGAAGAGACCGCTGGTATCGCCGTGCGTGCGAGTCTCTCCGGTCATCTGGTCCTGAGCACCGTCCACAGCGGCACGGCGGCGGGGGCCTTCGCCCGCATGGCCAATCTCCATGTGGACCCGCAACTCCTCGCCAGTGCCACGCTGGGTGCCATGAACCTTCGCCTGGTCCGGCAGAACTGCAGCCAGTGCGCCATTCCTTACGAACCCGGCGCCCTGCACTTGGCGCGCCTGGAAGGACTGGACATGGATCGCGCTTTCTTCCGCAAAGGCTCAGGCTGCGCTGCCTGTGCTTTCACCGGTTTCCAAGGCCGCATCCCCATCACCGAGCTGCTCGTGATGAACCCGGAGATCGAACGCCTCGTCGCCACCAATACGCCCAGCGCGCAAATCCACGACCTCGCCGAACAGCACGGCATGCGCTCCCTCGCCGTCAACGCCGTCCTGCGCGCCTTCAATGGCGAGACCACTTTGGAAGAGATTTCCGGCTATTTGGTGGCATAGCTACGGCCCTAGTCTCACGTCGGGTTGCATGAATTATTTTCACGCTAAGTTAATGCCCTCCTGATCAATCTCCCTTGCGGCGTTCTCTTTCAGCGGTGAATATTGGGACAAGGTAAGCCGTTCCCAAGAATTCACCCATGAAATGTCTCGTCGTAGCCGATCTGCACTACGCGCTGAAGCAGTGGGACTGGGTCCATCAGGTGACGGAACGCTTCGATCTTATCATCATCGCGGGCGATCTCCTGGACTTGGGTTCAATGGTGGATCGCGAGGCACAATCCATCGTCGTGCTCAAATATCTTGACCGCATCGTTCGCAAGAAGCCCCTGCTCGTCTGCTCCGGCAATCATGATGGCACTGATCACAATTCGGAAAACGAGGCGATTGCCACCTGGTTGTTCGAAGCCCGTGAAATGGGCACTCTGGTGGATGGCGATTGCTGGGAGAAGGACGGCTGCCTCTTCACTATCTGCCCTTGGTGGGATGGCCATATCACGCGCAAAGAAGTCGGTGAACTACTCGCCCGCGATGCCGCCAAACCTAAGCAACGCTGGGTCTGGATTTACCATTCGCCACCGGACCAGACCAAGGTCAGCTGGACGGGCAAAGCTTTTGCCGGCGACCCCTATCTCGTCGAATGGATTCAGCAATACAAACCTGACATGGTGCTAAGCGGGCACATCCATCAATCCCCTTTTCGCAACGAGGGCTCGTGGATCGACAAAATCAACGGCACCTGGGTCTTCAACACTGGCCGTCAAATCGGCCCTGAACCCGCTTTCATCCTCCTCGATCTGGAAAACAACCAAGCCACCTGGACTTCCCAAGCAGGTCAGGAAACGATGGCTCTGTAGGAGCGCGGGTTGTCTCAACCCGCAGCAAGGTCCCTGAACACTAGTGGTGCGGATTTCCCCGGCAACCTCCTCCGACACTTTTCCCCTTCCCTACTTCTTCTTCACCTTCCCCTGATGATGCAGCAGGCTTTCCAGCACTTCATCCACCATGCTCATGTGATCCTTCTGATCTTCGAACTGATGCTTCAGGTCCACCAGATACCGCGTCAAAGAATTTAACCGCCGCGCAAGCGTTTCCGCCACGATCACCGTCACTTCAGGGTGCGCATCTAAAAACTGACGGGCATTCTCTGCCACGAGGAATTTGGTATCCGTCAGGCATTTCACCGTGGCCATATGCGGCTGATGCAGCAGCACGGACATCTCGCCAAACACTGATCCCGGCTCGGATACGCGACTCACTTGCACATCGCCTTTGCAGACCTCCACTTTGCCTTCCACCAAGATGTAAAGATGCCCGGTGCTTTGACCTTCGTGTAAAACCTCATCGCCAGTCTTGTAATCGCATTGTGGCAGTGCCCGGCAGGATTCCAGCATGTGGCTCATAGCGACCGCCAAAATGAACAAGCCTCCCGGCTGCGTCAAACGTTGCTTCGCTTGTAGGCACCCGCTCGGTGGAGGGAAATGGGACCGTAAATGAATTTCATTCATCCACTGGAAGCCATCCTTCGCCCAGCTCTGACGAAAAAGATTGAATAGATGTATTTTTAATGCATCTATTATAACGTATGAATGAATGTTTGCTGGATCGCTTGGGTGGACGACCGGTTCTGCTGAACCTGTTGCGCCACTTCTATGCCGATGTGCGGCAGCATCAGGTCATCGGCCCGATCTTTACCGCTCACATTACTGAATGGCCTTCTCATTTGGAGAAAATTGCTGATTTCTGGGGCACCATCGCTGGTGGACCGCGCGCTTATAGCGGTCCCATGGTGGCAAAGCATATACCGCTTGATCTGAAGGAAGAACATTTTCACGTCTGGCTGGGCTTGTGGGAGCGCAACTGCCAGATCTGGCTTCCCGCCGATTGCGCCCGCGAAATGATCCAGTTCGCCCAAAACATCGCCCTGCGTTTGCGCATGGCTTGCGGCGTTCCCGTGCCTGCAGACAAGCTGGGCACTGCCATCACCCTCGGCCAACGGACTTACGCTAAACCCAACCCGATGGAGCTCCGCTTCACTGCCAAGCCATGAACCTCACCCTCTTCTCCGATTACTCCCTGCGCATCCTGATGTATGCAGCCGTGCAGGGAGACAAACAGTTCTCCGTGGATGCTGTAGCGGATGCGTATAAACTTTCCCGTCATCACGTCGCCAAGGCCGTGAACTTCCTGGCGCAAGAAGGATATCTCACCGCCAAGCGCGGCCGGGGCGGCGGCATCTATCTGGCCAAGCCTCCGGCTGATATTCGCATCGGGCAATTGCTGCGGGTGACGGAAACCGGGACGCCTTTCATCGAATGCTTTGATGCCAGCACGAACACCTGCCCGCTCATCAAGAGTTGCAGCCTCAAAGGCGCACTGTTTGAAGCGTGGAATGCGTTCTTCGATACCTTGGACAAATACACTCTGGCCGACTTCGTGAAACGACCGGAACGCCTTCAGCAAGCCCTGTCCCTATCGTCATGAAGTTTGCGGCACACATCATAGGTCTGCTGCTGGCCTCGTTGATCTCACTTCATGCCCAAGGCACTGAAGAATACGAGCAAGCTCCCATCCGCTATTCGGCCACGGCGGCCAAAGACGCCACGCAAAAACTCGAAGCCAAATTCGCGGCGGGCAAGCTGGCTCTCCCGACCACGGACAAGGACATGGTGCGGCTCATCTTGAAAGAGATGGGCGTGCCGGTGGAAAGCCAGGTGCTCGTCTATTCCAAGACCAGTCTCCAACGCGGCCTCATCGCGCCCAAGCATCCTCGCGCTCTTTACTTCAATGACGATTGCTACATCGGCTGGGTGCCGGGGGGCTTGATGGAAGTGGTCAGCTTTGATCCGCAGCTTGGTCCCGTCTTTTACACGTTCGACCCGCGGCCATTGCCGAAACCGGACCTGCCGCGCTTCAAACGCGATAATGATTGCCTCAGCTGCCACGGCGGCTCCTTTGTGCGCGGTATTCCTGGAGTCTTAGTCCGCTCGGTGAATACGGATGAGAATGGGGATCCCCTGCTCCAGTTCGGCTCCAAGGTGGTAGACCATACCACCCCCTTCAAGGATCGCTGGGGCGGCTGGTATGTCACGGGCACGCATGGTGAGTCCGTGCACCAGGGCAACGTCTTCGCCAGCGGCAAGGATCGTGAACTTACCGTTGACTATGCCCAAGGTGCGAACATCACCGAGCTTTCTCGTTTTTTCCCGGTGGAGAATATGCTCACCAATTCCAGCGACATCGTGGCTCTGCTCGTGCTGGAGCATCAGACCGCGATGCACAACTCGATCACGCGCGCGGCCTACAACGCCCGTCGTATGCTGGCCTATCAGCAGAATCTGCAAACAGATCTGAAAGAGAAAGTCACCGCCGAGCCCAGCTACGACAGTGTGAAACGCGTCTTCGACAGTTCGACCCAGGACGTTGTCGATCATCTGCTCTACAAGGATGAAGCGATTTTGCCTGAAGATGGCGTGAAAGGCTCCATCGGTTTTCAAGAAGTTTATGAACGCAATGGTATCCGCACCAAGGACGGCCGCTCACTGCGTGACCTGCGTCTGGACCGTTATCTATTCACATACCGCTGCAGCCACCTCATCTACTCCCAGCAGTTTCTCGCCCTGCCCGCGCCTTTGAAACAACGCATCTACTCTCGTCTCGAAAAAGCTCTCGATGCAGACAACCCTGACTCACGCTACGATTACCTGAGCAAGCAGGAGCGCATCAGCATCACCGAGATTCTGCGGGAGACACATGTCGACCTGAAAACACTTTGGCAAAAGCAGACGGCGGCAAAGTAGACGGATGTTCAAGATTGTTTGGCAAAATGCCCTTGCAATTTCTCCAGCGCCTTCGAGCGATGGCTTAGCTTGTTCTTCACATCCTCGCCCAGTTCGGCAAACGACTTGTCATAGCCGGCGGGAATGAACATGGGATCATAGCCGAATCCGCCGCCACCGGCAGGTTTCGTGTCCATCCGCCCTTCACAGGCCCCTTCGAAAACCAGCGTCGCCATTTCCAGTTCATCTGCCTCGCATGGTGGTGAAGAGCACTTGTCCGCTTTCAATAATGGCGTCAGCGCCAAAGCGCAACGAAACCGGGCATTGCGTTTTTCCACCGGCACGCCCTGCATCAAGCGCAAGAGCTTGGCGTTGTTCTCGCCGTCGGGTGAATTGCCGGGCTTGCCGCTGTCCAAGTGGGCGAACCGTGCCGAGTACACACCTGGGGCTCCGTTGAGGGCATCCACTTCCAGTCCGCTGTCGTCCGCGAGCACATAAGCTTCGCCGGTGATTGCGCCGAGCTTGCCGGGAGTTTCCATGAGCCACCGGGCCAAGCCCACGGATTTCAAGGTGGCGTTGCCGCCGAAGGTCGTGGCCGTTTCGTCTATCGGCGGGGCATCGGGGAATTCATTCAAGGACAGGCACTTGAATCCTGCTCCAAGGATTTGCTGTATCTCTTCTGTCTTATGTTTGTTCCGCGTGGCGAGAATCAAAGTCTTCACAAGGAATAGGGAAGAACGGAACACGCCCGGAACC
Source organism: Chitinophaga pinensis (assembly GCA_943367715.1). Taxonomy (GTDB): domain Bacteria; phylum Verrucomicrobiota; class Verrucomicrobiia; order Limisphaerales; family JAEYXS01; genus JAEYXS01. Next base: position 147,641 of record CALRJY020000013.1, read on the forward strand.
AAGCCCAAAAGAGAACCAAGCCTGGCGATATACAAAAATCGCTTTCGAGGTGTCTAGGAGGTGAACCAATGCGCCAGCACGGCGAGCAGCCTCTTTAAGGAGACGGGAAGACCCCAAGTCTCCCTTAAAGTTTAGGATTGGCCCGCGCCCCGGATTCCTTAATCCTCTGGCACCCGAATAAGGCAGCAAATATGGCCGTAACTAAAAGTCCGCAATCTGTAACAGGCACTCCGCTCTGGAAGCATCTGGCCTTGGCCATGATCGGCCTCCTTATTCTGCTGGTAATCTCCTTCCACGAAGGACTGGGCGAGAACATGGTGCATTATAACAATGATGCCCCCTTCGGCATGATCAAGGCCCGGGAAAACTCTGCCATCACGGGGCTTACGGGCTATTGGGAGAATCTCAATTGGATCGGCATCGAACAGCCCAGCGGCCAGCCGGAGATGGGCAACATCTACTATTTCCTGACGGGCACCGAGATATTTTGCAAAACGTTCCCGGCCTTTTCCCTGTTCTTCCTCGGCTTTTGCGGCTGGGTGCTTTTCCGCACGTTGAAGTTTCATCCGGTGGTCTGCTTTGCCGGGGCGCTGGCGGCGGCTTACAACACCAATGCATTCTCCAACGCCTGCTGGGGCTTGGGCACCTGGCCGATCGCCCGAGGCATGGTCCTGCTCGCGATCGCCGCTTTGTTCAGCTATCGCGAGAGGCCGCATTGGTCTAAGCTGGTGCTGGCTGGTGCCGCCGTCGGCTTCAACATCATGGGCGCCTTCGATACCGGGGCCATCTACAGCCTTTACGTCGCCGCTTTTGCCTTCGCCCTAGCTTTCACCAAGCCCGGCGAACCCGTGGCCAAACGGACGGGCCAAGGAGTCTTGCAGGTCGGCGTGGTCGCGATTTGCGCTTTCCTCCTGTCGGCCCACACGGTCATGAACCTGATCGGAACGCAGGTGAAAGGTGTGGCTGGCATGGCTCAGACGGAGCAGGAGAAGCAAGCGCGCTGGTCCAGCGCCACGCTTTGGAGTCTGCCTAAAGTCGAAACCTTCCGGATGGTGATTCCGGGGCTTTTCGGCTATCGCATGTCGGAAACTCAAACTGCCAAGCCAACGGATTACTGGGGCACGGTGGGTGCTCCTGATGGAGCTCCTTACGCGCGCTTCTCCGGTTCTGGTGAGTATGCCGGTCTCCTCGTGGTGCTGCTCGCTGCCTGGGCCGTGGGACAGAGTTTGCGACGCGACGGCAAGGACCTCGCGGGGGAACACCGCTATATCATCTGGTTCTGTGCCATCGCGGGTTTCGTCTCGCTTCTGCTGGCCTTTGGGCGGTTCGCACCATTTTATCAGATCATCTACAAGTTGCCTTTCTTTTCCACCATCCGAAATCCGATCAAGTTCACGAATCCCCTGCATATCTCCCTGCTCATCCTGTTCGGCTACGGTTTGAACAATCTGGTGCGCGCCTATTTCCGGACCGGCAGTGGCCAGAACAAATCCTGGGGTGACGCGTGGGTCGCCTTCAAGAAGCTCTCTGACCTGCACGCCAAGAAACTCGTGTATGCGGGCATCGCGTTGCTCGCCGCTGGCGGTCTGGGTGCCTTGATCTATTCCTCCTCTACCACTGAAGTGATAGGCTATCTGGAAAAAACGGCCCGCTTTAGCCCAGAATCAGCCAAGGTGCTGGCCGGTTATAGCGTGAAGGAAGTCTTCCTGGCCCTGGTGTTTCTGGCGGCTTCGCTTTTGGTGATCTGGGGCGGCATCAGCGGCTGGCTAAAAGCGAATCTGGCCTTGGGCCTGTTGGTGGGCATTTTGGCAGTGGATATGGCCCGGGCAAACGTCCCGTGGATCAATTTCTATGATTACAAATATCGCTACGAGTCCAACCACATCATCGATTTCCTGAAAGGAGAATCTCCCTACTGGCGTAATGCGGCCCAAGTCCCACCGATGAGCCAGGGGACTTTGCTTCAGCCTGAGGCCAGGCATCTGGGGGGCGTTTTCAGTTCCTGGCTGCAGAATCAGTTTCAATATTTTCAGATCCAAACGCTGGACGTCATCCAGATGCCGCGCCCACCAGTGCTGGAAATGAATTTCGTCGGAGCTTTTCAACCCACAGATAATGCCGGTCGTGATATCTACAAGCTGGGCCGGATCTGGGAGCTGACCAGCACCCGGTACTTGCTGGGGCAGGATGGTTACTTAATGCTCTTGAACGAGCAGTTTGACCGCGGTCGTAACCGGTTCACAATCCGCGAACGGTTCCAGTTCACCGGAAAAAAAGGTGCCTCGGGCAACATCGGTCAATATGATCTCACCACGGTGCCTTCGACCAATGGCCCTTTGGCGGTGTTTGAATTCAAAGGTGCCCTGCCACGGGCCGGCATCTACACCCAATGGAGCAGTGGACTGACCAACATGGTGAATCACACGAATGGCAACAATGTGATCCACTGTGAAGCCTCCCTGCCCATGCTCGTCGCTCCGGAGTTTGATCCGCATACCAAAGTATTGATCGCTGAAGCCATCCCAGTGCCCTCGGGCACACCACCCAAGGAAGGGGCTACCAATAGCGTGAGCAAGGTGGATATCCAGCCCCGCAGCGTGAGCATGAAAGTGGAAGTGGCCCAGGACGCCGTGCTCCTGCTGAACGACCGCCATAGCGCCACCTGGCACGTGTATGTGGATGGCGTGGAACGGCCTCTTCTGCGGGCGAACTACCTCATGCGCGCCGTCCAGTTGAAGCCGGGCGACAAAGAAGTGGTGTTCAAGTTTGAGCCAACGGCCAAATATCTGAAGGTCACCTTCGCCTCGATGGCGGCTTCGCTGGCCCTGCTGATCTGGTGGCCATTGCGCGCCAAGAAACAGACAACCACTCCGCCCGCTCCTCCAGCAGCCAAATAAATGTCTGACTCCTCCGCATCGCATCAAGAATCCTACCGGCAGAACGAGGCTTACGCCGAGTTCCTGTCCGGCTGGGACGCCGGGTTTTACGCCAAATATGCCGACACGTTGCAGCCAGCCACTGCTGGTGGACGTTGCCTCGATATCGGCTGTGGCGTCGGCCAGGTGGTGAACCGTTTGCAGACGGCGGGCTTCGAAGCTCACGGTGTGGATGTGTCCGAACCCAACATCGAACGGGCCAAAAAATTTAGCCCGCGCTGCCAGCTCTATGACGGCCGCAAGCTGCCCTTCCCTGATGGCTTTTTTGATTCGGCTGGAGCGCTGAACGTGCTGGAACATGTGGATGAGCCTGAGCTTTTCATCCCCGAGCTGGTGCGCGTGGTGAAAAAAGGTGGCAAGATCGTGCTCTCCAGTCCTAACTTTTTCCGCGTGCTAGGCTTCAAAGATTATCATCCGCGGATGCGCGGCATCGGCCAGAAGTGGAGCAACTGGCAACGACTTCAGGAAAAGCGCCGCCAGATAAAAGAGGCTCCGGAAAAAGTGCGGTTCGATCGCATGGAGCCAATCAAACGCGCCGTGTTCCAGCCGGATGACGATGCGATCATCGCCACGAATCCGTTGGAGATGAGCTTCTTCCTCGAACGCGCCGGTTGCCGCGTGGAGAGCGTGTCCTGCACGGATCGTTATGTGGCCGCACCGGTGGAGTTCGGACTGAATCTCGGCCCGTGGCGCTGGGGCATGTTCAATGCCTTCCTCGTCGCCACCAAGGTCAAGTAATGCCGTTTCTTAAAGGCCAGACGGATGGTCGAGGAATTCCCACGGCACGCCGTATTTCTTGGAAAGGTGCGCTGAGAGTGCCTTCACGCCAAATGTCTCCGTGGCGTAGTGCCCTCCGTAGATCACATTCACACCCAGCTCTTCGGCCAAAGGGAACGTCCAGTGCGGTCCTTCACCGGTGATGAAGGTGTCCACGCCTTCTTGAGCGGCTTTCTTGATTTCCGCCCCTGCTCCACCGGTTACTACACCGATGTTCCGACATATCTCCGGCCCACACGCCAGCACTGTCGTCTTGCCACCCACAGCCTTTTGCACTCTTTGATCCAGTTCTTCGCGATCAATCTTGGCGACTGACTTCAATCCCAAATAACGCTTCTTCTCGAAGAAAAATGGTTCCGTTTTCTTAAGGCCCAAGGCCGCGCAAAGTTGGGCGTTATTTCCCAGCTTGGGATGAAGGTCCAGCGGCAGGTGCGAACTGTAAACCGCCACATTGTTCTCCAGCAACAAACGCAGGAGTTCGTAACGTTTGCCTGTCCACGGATGTGAAGGCGACCAGAACAGCCCGTGATGCACGATGAGCAGGTTCGCCTTGGCGGCGATGGCCTTGCGCACGGTCGCCAGGCTGCCGTCCACTGCGGCAGCTATCTTGGTGACGCGACCTGTGTTCTCCACCTGCAGGCCGTTCACCGCGCCGGGATAGTCTTCCACGTTCGCGGTGTCCAGCAGTTGGTCACAGTATGCGGCCAGCTTGAGCAGTTCCACGCTTTGCATCATGTCTGCATGCCATGCCGAAGCGGCTTGGGCAAAGCTATTTCGTGCCTTCTTACTTCTTCTTTGGCACCGGCTCGACCAGGTAAAAACCCGAGTTCGAGGTGGAGGTGAAATCCAAGTAGATGCTGTCTGCACTGGTCGCCAATACCGATGAAGCGATCACTTCCCACGTCGGAGCGCTCATAGAGACCTTCCGTGAAATGCGATAGCTCACTCCCGGCACACTGCGCCAAACCACCGTCGGCGTCATCTGGAGCGCGGTAGCAAAACCGGACAGGGCATTGAGCGGGTCCGAACTGGTCTCGTACTCCTTGAGATTGGTGCTGCCATCATCGTCCGGATCCGCACCCGCGAGCGCGCTTGGATCATGACGGTGATGCTCGCCGAAATGCTGATCCAGCCAAGCCTTCGGAAGGCCAGCGATCTCCCGGGGTGAATAGCTGTAAAGCTGAGAACTGGCCTCGAATCCCGTGAAGCCTCCATAGACCAAGATGCTCGTACCAGTCCACACCGCGTGATGATGAATCCGCGCGGAGGGCGTGCCCGCCGTATTCAACGACGTCCAGCGATCTGTCTGAGGATTATAAAGTCCGCCATCGTTCAGATAGGCGATGTCATTGTTCGCCCCTCCGAATACGAAGAGTTCTTTGCCCGTCCAGGTCATCCCGATACGGTTGCGGGCGGATGGTGCATTCTCAGTCGTCATCGGAGTCCAGGTGTCGGTGGATGGATTATAGCGCGCGCCATCATTGTAGCTCTCGGTAAGACTTTGATTGGCACCACCCCACACGATCATTTCCGTGCCCGTCCAGGCACTTTGAAACATCCAGGTCCGGGCCGTCGGCGCATTGGCTGAAGAGATGGTGCGCCAGGTGTCCGTAGTGGGATTGAAGGCCGCCCCATCTCCTCGAACTGCTTCAGTACCCGAGCCGCCCCAGACGACCAATTCCGTGCCGGTCCACACATGCGCGGGAACTGCCCGGGCCGTCGGTGCACCCGTCAACTCCAAGGCCCGCCACGTGTCGTTGGCAGGATTGTAGATTGCCCCATCACCCAAATAGGTGCCATTGGCCACTCCGCCCCAAATGATCACTTCGGTTCCCGTCCAAGCTATCGCCGGATAACTCCGCGCTGAAGGCGCACCGCTCAACGAAGTTGTCGCCCACGTATCAGTGTTGGGGTTGTAGCGGCCACCGGAGTTCAACTGCCTTCCATTGTAACCACCCCAGACCATGAACTCAGTTCCGGTCCATACCCCCGCATGTTGGGAGCGATTCACCGGGCTGTTAATATCACTCAATCGCGTCCACTCATTGTTACGCGACGAATAACGCGCGCCATCAGCAAAAGAAACGCCCACTCCTTCGCCACCCCAAGTCAGCAATTCCTTGCCGGTCCAGGCTGAGACATAAATCGAACGGCCTGGTGCTACCGTATTGTTAGCCCGTTGCAACCACTCGCCCACTTGCGGCATGGAATCCGCGTCTCCCGGATGACTGTCGCCGAGGAATTCAGCCAGGTTGTCAAAACCATCGCCATCAGCATCGGCCTCTTCCAGCGCCGCCGGATTGTGGCGGTGACCACTGCCGAAGTATTCGTTCAGCCAAGTGCCCGTGACCGTTTGAAAACCGAACTCGGGCGAATAGCTAAAGCAATCGTTGCCATGGGTCACTCCGGTATAACCGCCATAAACGAGAACGCTCGCCCCCGTCCACACAGCAGTGTGATGGACGCGTGCGCTCGGCGCTCCGCTGCTAGTCATCGGCGCCCACGTATCCGCAGCCGGATTATATCGCGCGCCGGAATTGATATATGTCCCTTGAAAACTCCCGGTCGCGCCGCCCACGACGAGCATTTCTTTACCGGTCCAGGCCATCGCCGCGCGGTTGCGGGCAACTGGCGCTCCCACACCGCTGATGGTCGTCCACGTATCTGTCGCCGGATTATACTTGGCCCCGTTTCCATAGGTGGTGGCCAAATCGCGCGTGGCTCCGCCCCACACGATCATTTCTGTGCCAGTCCAAACCGGCGATATGATCCACGACCGCGGACTGGGCGCGTTCACGAGGGATATCGGGCGCCATATATTCGTTTCCGGATTGTAGATGGCTCCATTACCGAAGTTACTCGTGCTATCATTCCCGCCCCACACGATCATTTCCGTGCCAGTCCAAACCGCACAGACGCCCGCACGCGCCGAAGGCGCACCCGCCGAACTCATGGGACGCCAGGTATCATTGAGCGGATTATACAGAGCTCCGTCACCATAGACGTCATTGCTGACTCCTGCGCCGCCCCACACGATCATCTCGGTTCCCGTCCACAAGGTCACCGAAGGAATCCGCGCCGAAGGCGCATCTTCCGTGGAGGTTACTTGCCATGTGTCCGTGGTGGGATTGTAACGGCCGCCTGAGCGCAACAAGTCACCATGAAAACCACCCCAGATGATCATCTCCGTGCCGGTCCACACGGCACCGTGTTTGGAACGGTAAACCGGCGCATTCACCGTGGACATCACGGTCCAGGAATTGCTCTTCGCCAGGAAACGCGCTCCCGAGCCAAAAGAAACCCCTAAGCCTTCGCCACCCCAGACCAGCATTTCCTCGCCGGTCCAGACCGCCGTATGCACCGCTCGGCCCGGTATTCCCAAAGCCGGTGCGCGATTCGCCCATTCATCATTTACTGTCAGCGCGTAACTCGTCAGCACGGTCAGGAAAACCATGCAGATCGCGGAAATCCGGGAAATCAGGGCCAATTTCATCTTCATAGCGTTACAACTTGAACAGGGGCGGAACGTCTTCGGACAGCTCCTTTTGCAGTGAGAATTATTTCCAGAAAACGTGCCCTGTCCAGCGCGTTCCGGTGACATTTTCGGATCATCCTCTCCCCGGGCTGAAAACCCGTCTCCAAATATTTCATTCACCCCTATTGAATTCCTCCCCGCACTCCTTATAGTGCGCTCGAATTTTGCAACGCAAAAATGAGTAATCAGCAGGACGGATCCGCTCCATGGAACATCCAGGCGGCGCGCACTCTCTACAACGTTGACCGTTGGGGCGCGAAGTATTTTGACATCAACGAGCAAGGCAACGTCGCGGTCACGCCGCTCCAAGAAGCCGGCGCCAGTGTCGATATCACCGACGTGATCGAGGAGGCCAAGGCTCGCGGACTCAAGTTCCCCCTGCTCATCCGCTTTCAGGACATCCTCCGTCACCGAGTCCAGTCCATCAACCAGGCCTTCCGCAACTCCATTGCCGAGTTCAACTACAAAGGCCAGTATCGCGGCGTGTTCCCCATCAAGGTGAACCAGCTTCGCGAAGTCGTGGAGGAAATCCTCGATGCCGGCAAGCAATACAATTTCGGTCTCGAAGTCGGCAGCAAGCCCGAGCTCTACGCCGGCCTCGCTTTGCAAAACCAGATGGGCGGCCTCATCATCTGCAACGGTTACAAAGATACCGGTTTCATCCGCATGGCCCTCATGGGCATCAAGCTCGGCCGCAAGGTCATCATGGTCGTGGAGAAGCTCGAGGAGCTGAAGCAGATCATCACCGTCTCCAAGCAAGTCGGTGTCGAACCCATGGTCGGCATCCGCGCCCGTCTGCTCAGCAAGGGTGCGGGCAAGTGGGCTGAGAGCGGTGGCGAGAATGCCAAGTTCGGCCTCAGCACTTCCGAGATGCTCGAAGCCGCTGCCTTGCTCAAGGCCGAGAACCTCACGCAATGTTTCAAGCTTCTGCACTTCCATATCGGTTCGCAGGTGCCCGACATCTTGACCGTGAAAAAGGCCGTGCAAGAAGCCACCCGCTTCTACGCCAAGCTCCACAAGATGGGTTTCCCCATCGAGTTCCTCGATGTCGGCGGCGGGTTGGGTGTGGACTATGACGGCAGCCGTTCCGCCTTCGATAGTTCCACGAACTACTCCCTCCAGGAATACACGAACGACATCGTGTATTACATCGGCAACATCTGCGAAGCCGAGAAGGTGCCGCATCCCAATATCGTCAGCGAAAGCGGCCGCGCCATCGTCGCTCATCACAGCGTGCTCGTCGTCGAAGTCTTCGGCTCCATCGCCAAGATCCAGCAGGCTGATCATCTACCCTTCGGCGACAACGAGCATTCCCTCGTCAAAGAGCTTTTGGACATCCGCCAGAACTTGCCCAAACTGAACAAGCTCGAAGCCTATCACGACGCGCTCGAACGCAAGGAAGACGCGCATCAGATGTTCACGCTCGGCCTCATGGAATTGCCCGACAAGGCCAAGATCGAGAACCTCTACTGGGACATCAGCCAGGGCGTCGTCGATTCCTTCCGCGGCCAGGCCTACATCCCCGAGGAGATCCGCAAGCTCGAGGACAGCCTCGGCGATCAATACCTCTGTAATTTCTCCGTGTTCCAGTCCCTGCTGGACCACTGGGCGCTCGGCCAGTTGTTCCCCATCATGCCCATCAGCCGGTTGAATGAACGTCCTGACCGTGAAGGCACCCTGGTGGACATCACCTGCGATTCCGACGGCCAGATCAACAAGTTCATCGATCTCCGCGACGTCCGCGATACCCTGCCCCTCCATTCGCTCAAGCAGAATGGCAACGGCAACGAGCCTTACCGCATCGGCTTCTTCCTCATGGGCGCCTATCAAGACATCATGGGCGATCTGCACAACCTCTTCGGTCGCGTGAACGAAGTCCACGTGTTCCTCGATCCCGACGAACCCTGCGGCTACTACGTCGAGGAAGTCATCGAGGGCAACACCATCGTGCAATGCCTCGCTGCCGTGCAATACGACGAACGCGACCTCATCCGCCAGGTGAAAGCCCAGGTCGATGACGCCATCAAGAGCGACCGTTTGAAACCGTCCGAAGGCATGCGCCTCTTGGACGAATACGAACGCGGCTTGCGCGAATACACGTATCTCTCATTCTAGGACGCAGCATGTCTGCTCCGGCAGAAACCAATCCCGAACTCATGCCTTCTCTGCGAAGGCTGCTCCGGGGTCTCTCCGCCCTCTTCTGGGGCCTGCCACTGACGCTCATCACCTGTGTGCAGAGCGCCGTCACCGAATGGCTGCGCCCCTTGGGCATGTTGCCCCCCGTCATCCTGACCGGCCTGCTCCTCTATGGACTCAATGAACTGAGCCATTTCCAGAAGCAAGAACGTGTCTGGGTGGATGCCTTGGACCGCACCCGTCTTTTCGCCCTCGTGAACGTCGGGCTCTCCCCCTTCATCTACTGGTGGAACCAGTTTCCCAGCATCGCGTTCTTCACCCAGGCCGTCCTCGTCCTGGCCATCTCCAGCCTGATGTTTCTCGTCTCCTTGAACTTCCTGCTGCAACGCCTCACCGCCATGTTGCCCGATGAAATGCTGCGCGCCGAGACCAAGGTCTTCACCCAGATGAACCTCGGCCTCATCGCGGGTCTCGCCCTCGCCATGGCCGTGTTCCAGATCTTGACCTACGTCACTGAACTGCCCGTCTTCATCATCCAGATCCTCGACATCCTCTACGCCACCCGCCGCGCCTGGCTGCTCCTGCTGGCACTGCTGCCCCTGGCCATGACCATGACCCTGCTCTGGAAAACCAAGGAAGTCGTCCTCAGCTCCATCTTCGGCAACCGCGACCTCCTCGTCCCGCCCCTGCCCAAGAGCTGACCACCATTCCCCGTAGCCGCCGAAGTGATGAGGCGGAACTAACACACGATGGTAGGGCCCGTCTGTCCTCAGCGGGCCGTCCTGCCTAATACCAGTTCTAGTATGAAACTGCACTATTCTCCGTTGCGGAAGCGTTTACCTGATCGATGAGCCAAGGGTGTGAAACGAGGCTCCGGACACGTTCGGGGTTTTGATAGATGGGCAGGAGTTCTTCGCCCAAGGCGGCTTCCAGG
>CALRJY020000014.1:0-147878 GCA_943367715.1 Chitinophaga pinensis
CAGCCCCTCGATGGCGAAGGAAAGTTCGTCCGCCACGGCCGTCATCAGCCGGACCTCATCCTCCTCGAAATAGCCTACCTCACTGGCGTGCATTACCAGCGCACCGATGGTCTTCCTTCCGGTTTTGAGCGGAAAGGAAGCCGTGGCCAGGAATCCTTGCACCGCAGCGTTCTCCCGCCATGGAGCCATTCTCGGGTCACCGCTAAAATCATTGCAGACGTCGGGCTTTCCCGTGCGCAATGCCGTCCCGATCGTTCCCTGGCTGAGCGGGCCTCCGTCAGTGGTGACGGTCAGCGCCTGCGAATGTTCACCCCCATCTCCGTAGGCGGCCACCCTTTTGACCTGTTGTGCGGCTGCATCCAGTTCCACGATCAGACCAAAGCGCAACTGCCCGTCCTCCACCACGATCCGGCAGACGGCATCGTAAAGTTGCTGCCGGTCATCCGCTCGCACGATGGCCTCACTGGTTTTGCTGAGCACCGTGTGCAACCGGTTCAACCGCCGCAAACGCAACTCCGTCTGCTTGCGCTCGGTGATGTCCGTCGCGATCCCCGCATAACGGATGACTTGACCGTCCGCATCCCGTACCTTGAAGCCCCGTACTCGCACCCAACGTATTTCCCCATCCGGCCTCATGATCCGGTACTCCACATCCAGGTCCGGCTGGTCTCCCATCAAACCCCTGAAAGCCGCCAGCACCCGCGGGCGGTCCTCCGGCATTACAAATTCCGTCCACTGCTGGGGATTCTCATACAGGCTGGCCACCGTCCGTCCCCAGATGCGCTCAAAGGCCGGACTCACGTAATGCACCTCGCGCAGATCCGCGGAACGGATCCAAAATACATCGGTGATATTGTTTGCCAGTTGATGAAACTTCTCGTGGCTTTCTCGCAAAGCCTCGGCGGCCAGCTTCCGCTCGGAAACATTCACATGCATCACCACCGCCCCGCCGACACCGCCTTTGTGCAACGGCGTGACCATCACCCGAAACCATTGCTTCTCCGCGGGTGTATGACAGGGATACTCCAATGAAAAACTTCTGGCCTCACCTCGTAAAACCGATTTGATTCCCTTCCCAACTTGATGCGCCTCCTCCGCACGTTCCCCGCGGGCCTGATCACAGATCTGGATGTAATTCCGGCCGATCCCGTAATCAGCCGTCTCAAACACATTGTTTGAACCAAAACCTTTCCAGGCATCGTTCACCGCCACCACCACCCCTTGCTCGTTCAGCAAGGCGATATGCGCTGGCAAGGCATCCATGATGGCGAGTTGCAAGGCCGAAAGCTCTCGTTGCGCAGCCTCGCTTTTCAACAACTCGCCCTGCGCCCGGTGTAAAAGATACGAAGCTCCTGAAGGATGCACCACCGCATCAACCTTGCCCCCGGTCAATATCCGCAACTGCTCCTCTGTGTCATGAAGCTGGCGGATTAATCGTTCGATCTCCGCCTGCGGAACGCCCGCCGGCACAGAACTTGAGTTGTTCATAATCCTGTGCCTCCATTACCATCAGTCAAAAAAGGTGTACGACCATCCTGAGCACGACTCGTAACCATGTACCTGAAGTTGTCCGGCGCGCAAATCGTCCCTTCGTGGGAAGCACCCGCCCTTGAGGTGTTGAGCGCTTCCCTCAATGCTTTGACCACGGCCACTGAACCCAAACTGCCGAAAAATTTCAGATGGTTTTGGTACTGGGTTAACTGCGTCGGATACAACTCAACTTGCTGGAACCCATCTCGTTAAGTCAACCCTTCTGCAATAATTTCAAAGCGTAAAATTTACGAAGCCTGCTCAATGCATTATCACTATTCTTCCGGCAGGTAATACCCCTCTATTCACCCGTGCCTTTGGGCCCTATCCTGGACGCGGCGGAGAAAATATTCCTCCTCGACGAAACCCCTCTCTTTTGTTGCCCTGTCCCCGAATGAAAGCCCTCACCCTGCTTGCCTGCTGTCTCTTCAGCCTCGCGCTCCTCGCCGCCGAACCGCCCAAGCAATCCGGTGAATCCGCCAAACTTCACACCCTCTTCGATGCCGAGTGGGAACACAACATGCAGACCCAACCCACCTGGGCCTCCCATCTGGGCGACCGCCGTTACAATGACCGCTGGCCCGATCTCAGCCTGACCGCCATCGAACGTGAAAACCAGCGCTCCAGCAACACCCTGAAGCAGATCCAATCCATCGACCGCAATAAGTTGCCCGCCACCGATCAACTCAACTACGACCTCTTTCGCTGGCGCCTGGAGCTCGAACTGGAAGGCTTCCGCTTTGGCGAACACCTGCTCCCCGTCAACCAGCGCGGCGGCATCCAGACTGAGGACGAACTCGGCGATGCCCTGCGCTTCCAGACCGTAAAAGACTACGAGGACTGGCTCGCCCGCCTGAACTCCTTCGGCGCGATGATGGACCAGACCATCGCCCTCATGCGCGAAGGCATGCGTCGCGGCATCCTACAGCCCCAGATCGTCATGCAGCGCGTGCCCGCCCAGATCCAGAAGCAACGCGTCGCCCAGCCCGAGCAAAGCCCGTTTTACAAACCCTTCCGCAACCTTCCCTCCACCATCAGCAGCCCAGATCGCGAACGCCTCATCACCTCCGCCAAGCAAGCCTTGAACACCTCCGTCCTCCCCGCCTTCGCCCGTTTCGACAAATTCTTTAACGACGAATATTTACCCGCCTGCCTCGCTGGCACCGGCGCTTGGCGACTACCAGACGGCAAAGCTCGCTACGCCTATGCCGCCCGCGTCTTCACCACCACCAAGCTCACTCCCGAAGAGATTCACAACATCGGCCTCAGCGAAGTCGCCCGCATCCGAGGCGAGATGGAAAAGGTCAAGGCTCAGGCCGGTTTCAAAGGCACGCTGCCGGAGTTCTTCACCTTCCTGCGCACGGACAAACAGTTCTTCTGCGAGACCCCGCAACGCCTCTTCATGGAATACGCCGCCACTTCCAAGCGTATCGACCCCTTGCTCGTCAAACTCTTCCGCACCCTGCCCCGCACGCCGTATGGCCTCGAAGAGATTCCCGCCAAGATCGCGCCCGATACCACCACCGCCTATTACCGCCAGCCCGCCGCCGATGGCTCCCGCGCTGGAACCTATTTCGTGAACCTCTATCGCCCGGAAGTCCGCCCGCGCTGGGAAATGATGGCCCTTTCCCTCCATGAGTCCGTCCCCGGTCATCACTTCCAGATCGCGCTGGCGCAGGAACAAGGCAACCTCCCGAACTTCCGCCGTCACTCCGGCTACACCGCCTACGTCGAGGGCTGGGGCCTTTACGCCGAATCCCTTGGCGATGAACTCGGCCTCTACGACGATCCCTACTCTAAGATGGGCCAGCTCACCTATGAGATGTGGCGCGCCGTGCGCCTCGTCGTGGACACCGGCATCCACGCGCTCCAATGGGACCGCGACCGCGCCATCGCCTTCTTCCGCGACAACGCGCCCAAAGCCGAGCAGGACATCGTGAACGAAGTGGACCGCTACATCTCCTGGCCCGGTCAGGCGCTCGCCTACAAGATTGGCGAGTTAAAGATCAAAGAACTACGCGCCCGCGCCACCAAACAACTGGGCGATAAATTCGACCTGAAAGAATTCCACGACGTCATCCTCCTCGGCGGCTCCATGCCCTTGGAGATTTTGGAAGCCCGCGTCAACACCTGGCTGCAGGAGAAACGATAATCGCGATGGGTATAAAATGTGACCTCTCCTCTCAACGAGGAGAGGTCGGTTCCGCCCCAAGCGGAACCGGGTGAGGAGTGAGACGAAGCATAGCGGATCCAAAGCTTTAGTTAGAAGTGGTCTTACGACTCACCCCTCAAAAACCTCCGCCAACACCTTCTCCAGCGATTCCATCCGCACCGGCTTGATCAGATGCGCCACAAACCCCGCATCCTTGCTCCGTTGCACATCCTGCTCCATCCCATATCCCGTCAGCGCGATCCCTCTCAGGCCATACTTGCTTCGTAGATCCGCCATCAGTTCAAAACCACTCCCATCCGGCAGCCCGATATCAGAGACCACCAGGTCGAACTTATCCTTGGCCGCCGCCGCAATCCCCTCAGTGACCGACCCCGCCGCCGTCACATTGAATTGTCGCCGCGTCAGCAGATGCTTCAGCACCTCGCGCGTCGGCTCATGATCCTCCACCAGCAGGATTCGCCGCCCTGATGTTTTCTGCAGAGTCTCCTTCACCTCTTCCGTCGCCGACTGCACCGCTGCCTCAGAGATGTTCTTGTTCGCCTTCGTCTGCGCCACCGGCAGCACGATCTCAAATCTGGCCCCCCGATTCCGCCCGGCACTCGTCGCCTCGATGATGCCCCCATGCAACTCCACCAGTTTCCGGGAGATCGTCAGCCCCATCCCCAGCCCGCCGAAACGATGCATGCCGTCCACCGCCGCATGGTCCCCCTGTGAGAACGCATCAAACACCCGGTCGATCTCCTCCTGCGTCAGCCCGATTCCCGTGTCCGTGATCTTGATGCTTACTTTGTCATTCTCTGCCAGCGTCGCGGTCTCCACCGTCACCTGCCCGCCTGACGGGGTAAATTTCGCCGCGTTCTTCAAGACATTCCAGAACACCTGCTGGAGCCGCACCGCATCCCCCTTCAGCACCGGCTGTTCCGCCCCCAGCCGCACCGTGAGCGCTATCTTCTTTTGGTCCAGCTCCGCCTGCACCATCGCCAGCGCTTCCCCCAGTATCGAGTGGATATCCACCCGGTCCAGGCTCAACAAAAGCTTCCCGTGCGCGATGCGCGTGATGTCCAGCAGATCGTCGATCAACCGCGCTTCCAGTTCCACATTGTTCCGGATCGTGGCAAACTGTGTTCGCACCTCCGCCGTCATTTCCATGTCTTCCGCTCCCTCGCTGGCGATCAAAAGCACCGGGTTGAGCGGCGTCCGCAGCTCATGGGACAAGGCCGCCAGAAAATCGTCCTTCGCCCTTGCGGCCGCGATGAGTTTATCATGCGCCT
Organism: Chitinophaga pinensis; assembly: GCA_943367715.1. Taxonomy (GTDB): domain Bacteria; phylum Verrucomicrobiota; class Verrucomicrobiia; order Limisphaerales; family JAEYXS01; genus JAEYXS01. The sequence goes on from CALRJY020000014.1 coordinate 4,975, forward strand.
TTTGCAATTCATCTGCGGATTGCTTGCGCTCCGTGAAATCGCGGAACACCAGGATCACCCCGTAAAGCGGTCCGTCCGCCTGTCTGATCGGCGCGGCACTGTCATCGATGGGTGTCTCCTTCCCATCCTTGGCGATGAGCACCGTCTGGTTCGCCAAACCCACCACACTGCCCACCTTGAGTACCCGCTCCACCGGATTCTCCGCCCGCTCCCGCGTCTGTTCATGGATGATATGAAAGACCTCTGGCAACTGGCGCCCCTTCGCGTCGCTATTGCTCCACCCCGTCAAGCGTTCCGCTTCCGCATTCAGAAAAGTCACTTCCCCTTGCGGATTGGTGGCGATCACGGCATCCCCGATACTCGCCAGCGTCGTGGCCAAAAGCTGTTTGTCCCGGGCCTCGGCTTGCTGCGCCCGTTCACGTTCCGCCAGTTCCACCCGCAATTGCCCCTGCTGCTTCTGGATCGTGTCCAGCATCTGGTTGAACGCCACCGTCAGCACTTCCAGCTCGCCGCCATTCGCTTTCACCGCGCGAACGTTATAATCTTTCAGTTGGGAGACAGATTCCGCCGTTTCCGCCAGCGACAGGATCGGTTGTGAAATCGTCTTCTGCAGCACCCGTCCGATGAAATGAGCGCTCGCGAGTGCTCCCGTGAAGATCAGCGCCGCGATCCATCCGTAGCGCGCTATCCGCGCGTACGTGTCCCGCAGATCCACCCGCAAGTAGAGTGTGCCAAAGTGCTTTCCATCCTCCATCACCGGATGAAAGAAACCCAGGCGCTGATCTTCGAAGCGCATCCCTCCATCATCGGGCGAAGTAGGCGTCGGTCGCTTGGCATCGTCAGCTCGATACTCCGCGAAAAGTTTGCCAGTCGTATCGTAAAGTGCCGCCACCAGCACGTCCGGCTCGGCATGGAAGGCTTCCAGTAATTTCTTGGCATCCTCCCGGCTGTCGAAAGCCAGCATCGCCGTGCTCGCATCCGCCGTGATCCGCGCGGTGCTCAAGGCTGCCTGTCTCTCTGCCGCCAGCGAATTGCGCCATTCTAGGAAGAGAAACACCGCGCAGGCCAGCCCGAGCGACAGCCCGGTCGTCAGCACGATCACCCTTTGTAACCGTCTATGTATTGAGTTCCCCGGTAACATCTACTGTTTCTCTGTCTGCACGATCTCCGCCACTCGTAATAATTTGGCACTCGCCGTAAGCCCCGCTGAACGAACCGCCTCCGGATTGACGCAAAGCCGAATATTGTCCCTTTCTTTCACAAAAGCAACGCCGCCGCCACGCCGGACCACCTCCCGTTCCTCCCCCACCGTCAATATCGGCTTGTCCTTCATGGTCGCGAGGATCGCTCCCATCTTTGATTGCTCCGCCTTGCTCACGAACAGGATATGGGCTCCCCCCGTTTCTTCCGGCTTGCGAAAGCGGCGGATCTCGATCGGTTTCCCATGCACCCGCTCGTCCTTGACCAGTTCATCCAGAAACTTTCCGAAAGGATCTGCCCCCAGGATCCCGATGACAAACGGCGCATTCGTATCAGCGAGCATCGCGGGCGGCCATTCAATGAATTGGGTAAAGTTGAACAAAAGCGTTGCCTTCACGTGATACTCGCGCGCCGCCGATTGTGCCTTCGCGCTTTCCTCCGCCAGCATCATCAGTCCTATCAGTGCCAATACGAGTATCAGGCGGGTCAGACCGCCTCGATACCGCGTGGATGCTTGTGCCAATTTCAAAATTCGCTCCCGCCCCTAAAACTGCCAGGTTACCTTCCCATAAACACCCCGCTGCACTTCCGGCGACGTCGCGGTTCCAGCACCCAGTTCGCGATGCTGCTTGTCTAACAAGTTTTGCCCTACCAATGCCAGTTCCAGGTTTTTCACGGGCCGCCAAGCCACCCGCAAGTCCAGTTCCAGATAATCCGGCACACTGGGATTCGGCAAGGCCGCCACATAACGGACCACCGCATCCAGTGACACGCTGGGTGTCAGATCCATGGATGACCACAAGGAAAACAGATGCGGCGCGTCATTGCCCTCCAATGCGCCTTGATTGGGATCGTTGCTGCTCGGCTGGATCTGCAGGTTCTTGTGCAGATAGGTGTAGTTGGCATTCAGCCGCCACCAGGACGTCGCCTGATACTTCACCGAAAGTTCCACGCCGTAGGTTTCTGCTTCCAGTCGGTTGTCCTGCACCAGCGGAAATACCACGACCGGCGTCGGCTCCAGACTGCGCAGGTCGTCATAGTTGTTGTAGTAGGCCGCCACATCCACGAAAATGGACTCGTGCGGCTGGATGCGATAGCCCAGTTCATAAGCATAGACCTTCTCCGGCTTGAAATCGGGATTCCCTTGCAGCGCGACGAAGCCCGCTGCTGGCACCGGAATGAACCGCAGGTCTTCATCGATGCGCGACGGCATCCGCACCGCGCGTGAAAACGCCGCCCAAACCGTTTGCTTCTCCGTGGGCGTCCACGCCAGCCGGATGCTCGGCTGCGGCTCCACTCCATCCAGGCTGTTCCACTCGAACTTCGACCCGATCACCATCGCCAACCGGTCCTGCACCAGTTGGATCTCATCCTGCACGAACGCGCTGAAGATGTGAGTGGTCCGGTCACGCGGGGCGAACACTACTGTCCCGCCCTGTTTCGTCTCATCCGTTGATAGCCGGTAGTTGAGCCCCATCACGATCTCCTGCCGCTCACCCAGCCCCGTCTGGTATTGTAGATCCGCATCATACGTATTGCGGTGCTCCCCGAACTGCCCCGGCACATTCCGCTCGAACCGGTCATAGTAAGTCTGCAACTGGATCTCCGAATCCTCGTCCAGTTCATGTGTCCAGCGGCCCAGGATGTTTCCGCTGCGATTGATCGCCAGGCTCATCGGCAGCAAATCGAACTGGTTGTAGAAATAATCGCCCTGCAATGTCAGATGATTCTGGTCGCTCACTTGGGAATCCACCCGGAACCCGCCCTGCCCTTCCAGGGAACCGTCCTCCGCCTCGTTCCCGTTCGGAAACACCAACTCGTCACGCTGATGATAACGGCCATACACCCGGAAGAACGTTTCCTCGCCCAGTTTTCCTCCGTAACGCGCCGCGGCAAACCCACGCTCCTCGGTGCCTGCTCCCGCCGTGACCAATGCTCCCTGCGTATCGCGGGCATCCTTCGTGATGATGTTGATCACGCCATTGACCGCATTGGCACCCCACATCGTCGCGCCCGGTCCCCTGATGACCTCGATGCGGTCGATGTCCTCCAACATGATCCCATAGGCATCCCAAAACACACCGGAGAAAAGCGGGCTGTAAAGGCTGCGCCCATCCTGCATCACCTGCATCTTGTTCGCCGCCACACTCGTGAAACCGCGGCTGCTGATGGCGAAGGAATGGCCACCTCCGCGTGACACCTGCAATCCCGTGGCCAGCCGTAATGCGTCCGGCACGCTCGCTGCACCAGTGCGCTCGATCTGTTCCTCGGTGATGACCTCCACCGCTGCCGCCGCGTGGCTCGCCGCCTCCGGCTTCCGTGACACCGTCGTCACCGGTATCGCGAGCAACTCATCCAGGCTCAACCGCTTCATCTCCTGCGGCGTACTGATCAAGATCGCTTGTTGAGCCTCGGCGCAAGGCACCATCGCTGCCAGCCAGCAGCCGGTCAGGGCACAGCCATAAAATTTACCCATACTCGCATTTCTGAAGGATACCCTGGAGTGTGTCTCTCTTGGGCATTCCGTCCTGATGAATTGTTGAACTTCCCGCGCAGCCTGAACGGAAACCAATAGCTCAGTTTTGGTTTTGTTCAACTGACATCGGCAGAAATTTTCCGCCCGCGAACCCGCCGAATACGTTGTCCCTCATGTACCTAGCCATTTCAACACGATGACATCGCCCACCGCAATTCGAGCTGCGCCCGGACCGACGTTCAGATTGATCACCCGGCCAGAAGGCGTCGGCATCCCCGCGACCTGGACGCGACAGTAACTGCGCACGGGGATATCTTTTCCCTCGATCACCATCTGGTCGGCGTCATAGTCAAACCGTCCGGAAATCAACGTCACCGCCACGATGGCATCATTGCGATAACAACTGACATTATCCACCCGCAACCGGCTGGTCTCGCATGCAGCCATAAGGTTCCGCCAGAAAACTCCGGCAAATCACCGTGGCTTCACCCAGCTCATCGTCTGCGCCATCTGCTTGGACGCCACGACCTGCCCATCAGCCCCCACCAGCTCAGCCTCGATCACATCGATGTTGATCAAATCGTAGGTCGTCTTCGCCTGCGGATTCACCGCCACCTTGAACAGTTCCAGTCCGCTGCCCTGCTTGATGCTGGAGACATCCACTTTGAACCACTCTGCGCTCTCCGGCTTGCCCTTCGGATAAAGCTTCACCCGCAGCTTCGCATTCGTGGAAGCCGTGTATTTCACCGTGACATAACCCGTATACACATCCTCCTGCCGCACCTGGTCGATCTCTACGGTGCCCGTCAGCTTCGTTGCCACGGTGATTACGTTGCCGGGACTGCTGCCGGGAGTAGCCGATCCCGCCGTCGGCGGACGCCACACCAGAAACATCGTGGCAGCGAACAGGTTCACCTGCTTCGCCGTCGTGCCATCCGCCATATACACCAGCATGCGGTCCGTCGCATAATTATTGAAGCTCGCACCCTTACCCGCTGGTGGCTGGAATTTCACCGGCACCAGCACCGTCTCCTTGCGTGAACGCTTGATCTCCATCGGGTCCGCCGAAAAATATTCGCTCGCCTCCGCCATGCCCGTCTTCGCCACCGCCACCCCGAGCAACGGCTTGGAACCGAACTTGTCGTTGTAATCGAACTCCACGCCGATCGTCATCTCGCTGCGATCCAGGCTCCGATTCACCACGTCCAGGTTCAACACCTGCGATTTGATATCCGGCGGTATCTCGATGACTGCCGTGGCGCTGGACGCCAGCTTGGCTGACTCCTCCGCCTGCTTCTTGATCTGCTCCTTAATTTTCACCAGTGCCGCCGCCTCTTCCTCAGCCTTCGCCAAGGCCGCCTGCCCGGCCTCCGCTTCCGACTTGGCCCGCGCCTCGGCTTCCATCTTCTGCTTTTCCGCCAGTTGCGCCTGTTCCATCGCCTTCTTGCCTTCGCTCTCGCTGCTCACGGCCAATTCCTGCGCCTTCTTCAAGGCCGCATCCGCAATTGCCTTCGCCTTGGCCTCTTCCGCTGCGGCTTCCGCAATCCGCGCCTTCACCGCCGCGATCTTCGCCTCCAGTTCCTTCTGCTTGGCTTCGATCTCGGCATTCACGCGCATTTCTTCCTTTGCCCGCGCTTCTTCGATCGCTTTGAGCCGCGCCGCTTCCTTGGCTGCCGTCTCGGCTGCCAGCCGTATTTCCGCTGCTTTCTTCGCTTCCTCTGCCGCGCGCTGTTTCGCCGCTGTTTCCGCTGCCGCACGTGCTTTGGCTTCTTCCTCCAGTTGTTTGCGTTTCACCGCTTCCTGTTCCGCTTTCGCCATCTCCTCCGCCTTGCGCTTCTCTTCCGCCAGCTTCTTCAAGACCAGCTCCCGCGCCTCCGCTTCCGCCTTCAATTTCGCTTCTGCCATCGCCCGCGCCTTGGCCTCCGCCTCCGCCTTCAGACGTTCCTGTTCCCGTTTCAACGCCTCAGCCTTGGCCTTCGCCTCCGCCAGCTTCTGTTCTTCGGCAAAACGCTTGGCCTCCGCCTCCGCTTTCATCTGTTCCTGCTCCCGCATGGCGATTTCCGCTTTCACCTTGGCCTCCGCGATGCGCCGTTCCTCTGCCAATCGCTTCGCCTCCGCTTCCGCCTTCGCCTGCGCCTCCGCCTGCCGTTTGGCTTCCGCCTCCGCCTTCAATTGTGCCGCCTCGCGCGCCTTCGCTTCCGCTTGCGCCCGCTTCTCCAGCTCCTGCCGCGCGCGCGCTTCAGATTCTGCCTTCATCCGGGACGATTCCACCTTCGCTGCCTCCTTTTCCGATTCGATCTGCGCCTTGGTTTTTGGCTTCGCTGCAGGCTCCACCGACACCGCCAGTTTCTGTGCGTTGGCACTGCCCCATTCGATATTGCTAAAGAATGGGATGCTCGTGATCACCGAGCGCCGCGTGCTGTTCATCAACAAAATCTTAACGGAATCCGTGGTAAGCTGCGATGGCACCCCCGGCTCATCGTTGAAAAACCTCACCTTCACACTCACTATACCGCGCCCGCGCCCCACCGTTTGCGGATCCGCTCCAAACCACGCTCCCACATTCTTGTCCCCTTTTTTCTGGATCACCGGCACCACAAATGCCGCCGCGCCCATGGACCCGTCGTAGGTATAGTCCATCGTCAGGATTGCTTCCGTCCCATCCGGAGACTTCTCGGTCACCCGCAGATTCCGCACCGTACTACCACCGCCACCGCGCAAAGGATCATTCCCCCCCACGATCACCGGCTGGGCGGATACCGGGCCGGCCAGCAGCAGGAACATCAGACCGCAAAGCAGAAAATTTTTCATACAGCGTGACAGATAGTTGAACTAGGCGGACACGGTGGCAAAGAAGCCCGCAAAACGCAAGCACGCCAGCCTGACGCTTCTGAAGCACTGTTAAGTCTCATCGGTCCTCCTTCGGCTCATTTCCAATTCGGAACGGAGCAGTTAATGTCTAACTCATTCTCTATTCTAGAAATGGACGCAAAACAGCATCACATCTCACAAGGTCGGGAATATTGGACACCACCACTTATCCTAACCTCCTTACCGGCTTGAGTTGCCAGCACTGAAAAACATAGCAAATCCGTGTCAATTTGACTATCATTTTTCCTTAAAATTTATCATCCCTTCCTAAGTATTTCAGCCTCAAGAAATTGTCTAAAACATCCCTAGCGTAACTCGCAATTCACATCCGCGAATATAGCTTCTCCCTTTCGTGTATTTAGCGTATTTCGCGGTCAATACCCTCCTCTGTTCCCTCCGTTCCCTCCTGTTAAATTTTTGCCACAAGAACATTTGCCGCCACCCGCCACAACGACTAAAACCTTCCCATGACGCGCCGCCTCTTCATCGTCTGCTGTAGCCTGGTCGGCACTTTCCTTGTCTCCGCCGCAGAACCGCTCTTCACTGCCCAGCCCTTGACCGCCACCAACAGCTTCACCACCGGCATCGAAGGCCCCGCTTGTGACGCCCAAGGCAATCTCTACGCCGTCAACTTCGCCCGCCAGCAAACCATCGGCAAAGTCACGCCGGACGGCAAAGCCGAACTCTACGTCACCTTGCCCGGCAAAAGCACCGGCAACGGCATCCGCTTCGACAAAGCGGGCGTGATGTACGTCGCCGACTACGTGGAACACAACGTCCTCCGCATCGATCCAAAGACCAAAGCCATCACCGTCTTCGCGCACAACCCTGCGATGAATCAGCCCAACGATCTCGCCATCGCCGCCGATGGCACCCTCTACGCCAGCGATCCGAATTGGAAAGCGGGTACCGGCCAGCTCTGGCGCATCGACCGTGATGGCACCACCGAACGCCTCGCGGAAGACATGGGCACCACCAACGGCATCGAAGTCAGTCCCGACGGCAAAACCCTCTACGTGAACGAAAGCGTGCAACGCAACGTCTGGGCCTTCGATATCACGCCCGAACGCAAACTCACCAACAAACGCCTTCTGAAAAAGTTCGCCGACTTCGGCTTCGACGGCATGCGCTGCGATGTCGATGGCAACCTCTACATCACCCGTCACGGCAAAGGCACCGTCGTAAAACTCTCTCCCAAAGGTGAAATCCTCCAAGAGATCGACGTCCTCGGCCCGCATCCCACGAACATCTGCTTCGGCGGAAAAGACGGCTGCACCGCCTACGTCACCGAAGCCAAGCACTGCCGCATCATCCAATTCCGCACCGACCGCCCCGGCCTCGAATGGTCCCGCATGAAATAGTGGCGCAGGCGCCCTCGCCTGTGCAATGTCGGGCAAGTCGGACAGGCGCCCCCGCCTGTCCAGCCTCTCCTACAAAGTGCCAGAGGCACGACACGCTGGTAACCGTGCGTGAAGCAACGCGAAACCCACGGTCAAAGACATATGAAATCCATGCGTCACATAGTGACGCTATGACAAATCATTTTGCACACTCGCAAATTTTAAAACAGCCGATCGATATCGACTAATGCGCCCAAATGCTCATCCCTCTCCCTTCAATAGGGAGAGGGACCGAGGGTGAGGGTTGAGCAGGCCAAACGGCCCTCAAAAACCCATGCATCAAAACCTTCCCATGAGCTCCACACCAAAAACAAAAAATTGACCTTCCCTCTCTCCAACGAAAAACTCCCACTCATGCTCCGCCTGTTATTCTTCTGCGCTCTCGCCTTCACCACCACCGCCTCTGCCCAAGTCGAACGCATCTGGCTCACCCACAAATCCGCTACGCCCTCACACCTCGTCGTCAGTTGGGAAACCAAACAACCCGGCGACTCCCTTGTCGAATACGGCACGTCACCCAAATTTGAAGACTCGGTAAAAGTCCCCGGCTCACGCACCCTCCATCACGTCGAAATCCCGCTGAAGCAAACCGACGTCACCTACCACTACCGCGTCAAAACCGGCACCCAAGTTTCGGAAGTCGCCACCTTCAAAGGCTATCCCACCAAGGAACTGCGCGTCGCTCTCGTCGGAGATTGGGGTTATGCCAAGCCTGACCTCACCGCGCTCAAGAAAGAGGACATCCACCTCCTCCTTACCGCGGGAGACAACGTCCCCAGCCTTCACCAATTCTGCGGCGCAGGCGTCACCAACTGCACCAAAGCCTTCAGCGCTCTCATCGATTCCCAGCCCGATCTCTTTCGCTGCACACCGTTCATGCCTGCCCTCGGCAATCACGACCGCGAGATCCGCCCCCGCGGCCCCAAACCGCCTCTGGAAAATGTTTACGACACCAACGCCCTCGCCTACCGCACTTTCTTCGAACTGCCCGGCGACGAATGGAAATGGACCTTCGACATCCCCGCCTTCGACGCCCGTTTCATCGCGCTCGACATCAATCATATCTCTGACATCGGCAACACCTGGCAAACCTGCCACGCCCTCGCTGAAGGTTCCGAACAATTGAAGTGGTATGAGGAGACCATGAACTCCACCAAGGCCGGTCACGTCATCACCATCTACAACGAACGTAATTCCTCGACGCGCTCCCAGGCCAAAGGCAAATGGGGCCAGCTCATCCAAAAAGGTTCCCTCGCCATCACCGGCTTCGGCTACTTCGCCGAGCGCGCCGAAGTCGATGGCTTCAGCTATTACAACACCGCCCTCAAAGGCAACGGCGACAAATACCCCGACCCCAAATCATCCTTCCTCGCCAGCGAACACAGCTACCTACTCCTGACCTTCAAGAAAGACACCGGCGAAATGATCGTCGCCCTAAAAGCCCTCGACGGCCGCGTGTTGGACCAAAAAACGTATACGAAACGGCGGCCCTAATGGAGCGTGGGCGCCTCGCCCACAGCAACTCCCGCAAGCCAACTGGCATAAAAATTCCAACACAGCCCAAAAACTAAATTTCCCTTTCGCATTTCGCGCCTCATACCTCGCATTTTCCCCTCGAAAATCTCCCTAGCGTTTCTTGCCCTTTTGCCTATCCTTCCCGCCCTAAATTGGTTGGGCGCTATCGTCCTGCCATTTGGCTGGTAAGGACGGGTTCCACCCCGTCCCCGACTGAATGTATGAAAACTGAACGCCTATTGCGCATGTTCAACGGCCTTCGACAGCCCGTCGTTCCTTCGTGCCTTTTCGTCGCGTTCTGTCTGGCTCTGCTCTTCACGCTCCCGGTCTCTGGAGCAGAAGCCAAAGTCACCAAAGACATCCTCTACAAAACCGGCAGCGACCTCACCGCCTACGAGCTAGAACGCTGCAAGCTGGACCTGTATCTGCCTGCCAAACCCGGCTTCCCCACGCTCGTTTGGTTCCACGGCGGCGGCTTGAAGACCGGCGATGCGGACATGGAATTCACGCAGAAGATCGCCCAGTCGCTCGTGGATGCCGATATCGGTTTCGTGATCGTGCATTACCGCTACAGCCCCAAGGTGACGTATCCGGCCTATGTGGAAGATGCCGCCGCGTCCTTCGCCTGGACCGTCAAGAACATCGAGAAGCGCGGCGGCGACCCGAAGAAGGTCTTCATCGGTGGCCATTCCGCCGGTGGTTACCTCGCGGCCATCGTGGGCTTGGATGCGAAACGTCTCAAAGAATTCGGCCTCCCGCTTGAGAGCGTCGCCGGCATGATTCCGGTCAGCGGCCAGATGCTCACGCACTACACCATTCGCGAGGAGCGCAAGCTGGATAAATACAACGTCATCGCCGACGAGGCCGCGCCCATCTACCACACCCGCAAGGACACGCCGCCCATGCTTGTGCTCTATGCGGATAAAGACATGGCCACGCGTGAAGAGGAGAACGTCTATTTCGTCTCCACCATGAAAGCCGCCGGGAACAAGCGCGTGCAAGGCGTGCTCGTGAAAGACCGCGACCACGGCAGCATCGCCCGCAACATCGCGAACGCCGAAGACCCGGCCCGCCTCGCCATCGTAAAATTTATCACCGAAGTCTCCCAAGAACGTGAATCGACCAAAGCCGCGAAATAAAGGCGCACCGGGAACTTCGAACCTTAAACTTTAAACTTAGAACTGAACCCCATGACCAGCACGCAGATCCGCCAGTCGTTCCTCGATTTCTTCAAGTCGAAGCAGCACACCATCGTCCCGTCCTCCAGCCTGATGCCGGACAGCCCGAACCTGCTGTTCACCAACGCCGGCATGAACCAGTTCGTGCCCATCTTCCTCGGCGAACGCAAAGCGGACGTCTCCCGCTGGTCGGGCGCGGTGCCTGCCAGTGATACGCGCGCGGCGGATACGCAGAAGTGCATCCGCGCCGGTGGCAAGCATAACGACCTCGATGACGTTGGCCTGGACACCTATCACCACACGTTCTTCGAGATGCTCGGCAACTGGTCCTTCGGCGATTACTTCAAGAAAGACGCCATCGATTGGGCCTGGGAACTCGTCGTGCAAGTGTGGAAGTTCCCGCCGCAACGCCTCTACGCCACCATCTATCAACCGGACAAATCGCTGAATGATCCGGCGGATCGCGATGAAGAAGCCTGGGGTTATTGGGCCGAGAAGTTCCTTTCTGTAGGACTCGATCCCGCCGTCCACATCGTGAACGGTAACAAGAAAGACAACTTCTGGATGATGGGCGATACTGGCCCTTGCGGTCCTTGCACGGAAGTCCACGTGGATCTCCGCCCCGGACCGGCGGCAACAGATCTCGAAGCGCAAATATCCGGTGCCAAGCTCGTGAACGGCTCTGATGCTCGCTGCATCGAGATCTGGAACAACGTCTTCATCCAATACAACGCCGAGCCAGATGGTCCGGAAGAAGCAGCCAAGATGGGTTTGCCCAACGCAAAAGCGGGTGTCACTTGGCGCCAAAGATTTGTTCCGTTGCCTGCGAAGCACGTCGATACGGGCATGGGCTTCGAGCGCGTCACCAGTATCATCCAGGGCACGAAGGGCCTGAGCGATTTCCAGAACGCCAAAATCTCCAACTACGAGACGGACATCTTCCGTCCCATCTTCGACGAGATCGAGACTCTAAGCGGAATGAAGTATACTTCGACGCTGCCCACGGGAGTTCGGGTGATTAAAGAAGGCGATAAGCCGAAGAAAGTTCCGGCAGCGGCGAGCGAAGTGGAAGCCAAAGACATAGCTTTCCGCGTTATCGCTGACCACATTCGCACATTGAGCTTTTCGATTGCTGACGGCATCCAGCCGGGTAACACGGATCGCAGCTACGTCCTTCGCCGCATCCTGCGCCGCGCCGTGCGCTATGGTCGCACCCTCGGGTTCCAGCAACCGTTCTTCTATAAACTCGTGGACGTGCTCGCCGTGCATTTCGGCGATGTGTTCCCAGAAATTCGCACACGTAAAGCGCTTGTGCAGGAAGTTATCAAACGTGAAGAAGAAGCGTTTAACCGGACATTGGATAACGGGATTGCGATGTTTAATGAGAGCACTTCTTCAGTAACTGACCAAGTTTCTGGCGCATTCGCTTTCAAACTGTATGACACCTACGGTTTTCCGTTTGACCTCACTGAGTTGATGGCCCGTGAGCGCGGCCTGTCTGTTGATAAGGAAGGTTTCGACAAGTTAATGGCTGAGCAGAAAGCCCTCGCGCGTTCCGCCCAAAAGAAAACCGTCATTGAACTCTCCCAGATCGAAACGCAGACACCCACGAAGTTCGTCGGCTTCGATGCCTTGAACACCGAGGCGAAGGTCGTGGAAGTCGTCGAGTTGAAGGACAAGACGGCGGTCGTTCTGGACACCACTTCCTGCTACGCCGAGATGGGCGGTCAGTTGGGTGATACCGGCGAATTGACCGGCTCCGGCCAGCTCTGGCGCATCGCGGACACTAAGAAGACGGGCAATACCTTCCTGCATTTCCTCGAACAAGGCGATGCTCCCGCCGTGGGCGCGAGCGTGACCTTGGCCGTTGATCCGGCCCGCCGTCACGCTATCGAGCGCCATCACAGCGTCACGCACTTGCTCCACTGGGCCTTGCACGAAATCGCCAGCAAGGAAGCCTCGCAAAAAGGTTCCGCCGTGGGACCGGACAAACTGACGTTCGATTTCAACAGCGCCCCGCTCACCGCGCAACAAGTCGCGGACATCGAGAAGCTCGTGAACGAGCGCATCGTGGAAAACGCCGCCGTCTCCTGGACGGAAGTGCCGTATGCCGAAGTAAAGAAGAACGCGGCCATCATGCAGTTCTTCGGTGACAAGTATGGCGATGTCGTCCGCGTGGTGCAGATCGGCGGTCAACCGCAGGCGCTCAATGGTTACTCCATGGAACTCTGCGGCGGCACCCACGTGCGCGGCACCGGCGAGATCGGCCTCTTCCGCATCAACAGCGAATCCGCCGTCTCCGCCGGCGTGCGCCGTATCGAAGCCGTCGCCGGCCTCAGCGCCTATCAGATCGCCCGCGAACAGGCGGAACTCCTGAAGACCCTCGCCGGCAAGCTCAACACCCCGCTCGCCGAGATTGAGAAGAAGGTCGATGCCCTCCTCGCTCATCAAAAAGAGCTGGAGAAAACCCTCAAGGCCGCCGCCCAGCGCGAAGCCGCGCAGACCGCCAAGAGCTTGCTCGGCAAAGTGCAGACCATCAACGGCACGCCGCTCATCGCCGCCAACGTCGGCAATGCCGATGGCGACACCGTCCAGACCATCGTGGACGCCATCAAGGCCGACTTCCAAGGCGTGATCGTCCTCGCCGGTGTAAGCAACGGCGCCGTGGCCCTCATCGCCGCCGTCACCCCAGACTTCACCGCCAAGGTGCAAGCGGGTAAAATCATCCAGGCCATCGCCCCCATCGTCGGCGGCAAAGGCGGCGGCAAACCCGACAACGCCCGCGGCGGCGGCAAAGACGGCAGCAAGGTCACCGAGGCCTTGGAAAAGGTGAAGAGCTTGTTGGGCTAAGCGGAGTTCGGATTTAGTTCAAACAACCCATTACTTTCACCGAGCAGGCGGGGACGCCTGCGGCACGGCAAGCCAGAGGCTTGCGCTACGAGCGTAGCGCCCGCGTCTCGCGGGCCGTTCGCGCGGGCATCCCTGCCTGCGCAACGGAATTGGATTTGTTGACGTAATCAAAAAAACAGAAGAGAGAGGTTACCGCCATGAGCCAAGCAGACTCTGATGCCTGGAAGCGCAAGATGCGCCGTCTCGACTTCGCTGCCCGTTCCAAACCGGCAGAGAAACGTGGCTTTGGCGAACCGGATGGTTTGGTTTCTGGCACCCATGCGCGCGGATATTTGCCGCATGTAAAAGTGCTTGGAGCAACGTACTTCGTGACTTTCCGCCTGGCCGATTCTTTGCCGAAGGATGTTCTGCAAAAACTGGTTCATGAAGCGGAGGAAAAAGCTCAAGCCGCCAATCAAGTAGCACTAGCCAATGGTGAAACAGCAGGCTTCACGCTGGAAGATTTCATCACCGATAAGGTTGAAGCCTATCTGGACACCAGCCACGGGAAATGCTGGTTGAAGAATCCTGAGGTGGCGGAGGTAATAGCCAACGCACTGAAACACTTTGAAGGAAGTCGCTATCATCTTCATGCCTGGGTGGTGATGCCAAATCATGTTCACGCGGTGTTGCGCCCGGCACCAGATTTCTCGTTGAGTTCTATTTTACATACATGGAAATCATTCACAGCGAAAGAAGTGAACAAACTCCTCGATGAAGAGATGGTTCCTTTTTGGCAGAAAGAATCCTTCGACCGTTGGTGTCGGGATGACAAGGAAACTGAGCATTGGATCAGTTATACCCACCTGAACCCTGTAAATGCCCGCTTGTGCCAAAGACCGGAAGATTGGCCGTGGAGCAAACTGCATCGAGCACCGTAAGACTCCGAGCAGGCGGGGACGTCTGCGGTACGGCAAGCCAGAAGCTTGCGCTACGAGCGTAGCGCCCGCGTCCCGCGGGCCGTCCGCGCAGGCATCTCTGCCTGCGCATCGAAATCCCTAAATGCTTCAGTAGGCAACAGTCTCGAAGAACTTCTAGACCCCAGCATCGAGCGGGCTGTCTTGAGACTGAAGCGGCATCGTTCTTGGGGAGTCATCGCGAAGAAGAGTGCGTGCTGCCATTATTCGGCTTCGTCCACGCCACGCATTCCTTTCAGGCGGCTATAGATCTGGGCGGCACGATCATTTTTAGATTTGCCCCCGGCAATCTTCGGCACGGCCTAACATGTCCCGGATAAACCTCAGAAGCAAGCCCCCTTCCCATCCCTCCCAAACTCGACATTTCTCACGCACTTGTCAGACTCCGTGCAGTCGTTTTGCAAATCAACCGGAATTGTTAAGGGAACCATGATCCGTTTCATCCTGGTAATTGTCCTGCTGTCACTCGCACTCCTTGGCGGAATCGCCGTCGCCCTCCATCACTACTTTGGCGGGAAAGGACTTATCGCCTTCCCCTTCCTCCTCATCGCGCTGCTTTGGGGCGGTAAGGTCATCTTCGGAAATATGGCGAAGAAATTCTTTCTCAGCATGTTCTCCGTGAAAGCACGCGCCCTCCGCGACGCCACCATGACCGTCCACTCCATCAAAGCCATCCCCATGCCCAAGCTGGAATTGGAGGAAGACGATCACGACCACTCCGTTGCCAGTGATGACCACGACCATGAAGATGGTGAAGACAATGAACCACAGCATTACTTTCAGGTGGACGTCACCATCACGCCGAAGGTCGCAGACGGCGTCTGGGAACCCGGCGAGTTCATCCTTACCTCCGAACGCATCAAGAGCCTCGAGGAACTGGAGGACGGCAGCAAAGAACTCGGCACCACGCATGAAGTTCTGATCTGGAATGGCACCACCTTCGGCCCTGATGAAGATGGCAAGTATCCCGGCTCCCAACGTCTGCTCCTCACCTTCGCCGTGAAGCCAAACTCATCCAAGACTTGGCTGCATTACTACGATGAACCCATCGGCACCTTGGAATTGCCTGCGACGATTGACGTTTAGCTTTTGAAGCAAACCTATGGACTGCAGTTCCGCTCGCACCAAAGACCCCGGCGAATGGCTGGAGACGTGCCCCGAGTTCTCCTGGCCCTTGGCGGAAAAGATTCACGAATGGATCCTCACATGGGAACCCGACCTCACCGAGTCCATCAAATGGAACATGCTCTGCTTCACCGGACGCAAACTCGTCTGCGGCGTCAGCGCGTGCAAGAAGCACCTCAGCATTGCCTTCTTCCGCGGCACGGAATTGCCCGATCCCGCCAAACTTTTTACTCCGCAAGAAAACAATACGAACATCCTGAGCATCCGCATCACCACGCTCGATGGTTTCAATCGCGAGGCCTTCCGCGACCTTATCCATGCCGCTGTAGCTTTGGACTCCGATCCGGAAACACTACCGGTTCCCAAGACGAAACGTGCTCCTTGGCCCATGCCGGATTACTTCGCCAAGGGGTTGCAGAAGGACAAAAAGGCGAACGCTGGTTTTCAGAAGCTCTCCCCTTCCTGCCAGCGTGAATACATCATCTGGCTTGGCACCGCAAAGCGACCGGAGACACAAACTAAACGGCTCAAGGAAACGTTAGCCGCCTTGAAGAGTGGCTACAAATGGATCGACCGGAAAAAAGGCTGAGCTTCCGCTAGTGCTTCCCGCTGTCGATAAAAACGCCCAGATGATTCCCCGATGGCCGCTCCCGGCCCGGTATCCGCGTGTGGATGGGGCAGTTTAGCACACGCCACATGCCCGGCTTCTCCTCCACTACCAGCGCAGTCGAGCCGCCTCCATCCAGATTGATCGCCGAATAGGCTCCCTGATCCACCATCACTTGGATCAACTCATCATAGTTCATCCCCTCGCTATAGCTCGGCTGACGGCCATCCACCGCCACGAGAATGAGTTTGCTCCTCTCCTTGTCGAAACCGATAGCACTACGGGGCTCCAATGTATTTCTCTCGGGAACCGGCTCAGGCCCACGCTTCCCTTCACGCACGAGAAAAATATTCCCTGAGATGGCGTTGTAAACTTCGTTCGTGGGGCGAATTAGAGACACACCGTTCTCTTTGCTGAGATACAATGTCGGCGCGTCCCACTTGCGCTCTCCTTCGGTGTAGAGCGTTCCGCGTGAGGCTGCGATGCCATGGACGGTGACTGGCTGACCGGACTTCGGGTAGTAATCCCAAGGCGTATTGGAATACCACGGTGAAAAGTAATCCCCGTTCAACGCGAGCTGCGTATGAAACTCCCGCGCAAACTCACTTGTAGTCCGCGCCGTGAGCGGATTCTTCTCTCCCACCTTGCCCGGAGTGACCAGAAACCCAAGCCCAGCCGTCTTTAGGTCAATCGTCACCACATGGATGACCACCGGTCGTGGTGTCTGTCGCACCTCACGAACATAGACGACGCCCGGAAAGAGCGTTTGCGTCACGGACGTCGGCTGGGGGCGCAGATAATACCACGCCACGACCAACCCCGCAGTGGTGAAAGAACCAATCCCCAGGGAGATCAGGACGCGAAGAAATGTTTTGGGCTGAGGCCGTTGCGCCTTTTGAAACCAGCGCTTCACCCACCACCATCCAACGCCGGTCACGCAAAGAAACCCGAGTAACACGAACCACAAATTCTGCGGCCAGCTATTCACAAGTGTCAGGCATCAGATGGAGTACTCCGAGGCTTGCTCGGTGAGCTTCTGAAAATTGATGCTGTTGGCCGAGTCATTCAGCACCGTGCTCAAATGCTGCCATACGCCACGCAATTCCGGCGGGCACTGGGGATCATTCATCGCGGGCGTATCCAGCAGGGCTCCATGGATGCAGCGCAGCACATCGCCCACGGTGATCTGCGCGGGTGGCTTGGCCAGCAAATAGCCGCCGACTTTCCCACGCACACTCTTCACGATTTGCTGTGATTTCAGCTCGATAAGGATTTGCGTCAGATAATTCGCCGGTATCCCCTGCTCTGCCGCCAGGGATTCCACCCGCTGCGCCTTGCCAGTAGCATAATGCCGTGCGAGGCCGAAGACGGCTCGCATCGCATAATCACTCTTCACCGAAAGTTTCACGCCATCAATCTAAAGGCTGAATGGCTGGTGACAATCTCTTTGGCGGGGTATTTGGCTCCCAGTTGACATCCACACTGCTGAAGTTCACTTTGTTGGCAACAAACCCGCAACGATGCCCTCTTGGGCAACGCTGCTAAAATAGAGGAATACCATCCCATGCGTTACGTCATTGCCCTCGCGCTCGCCGTCAGCACACTTACACTTCACGCCGAACCGGAGATCAAAGGCACTCCCACCGAACTCAATAAATACCTGCAACCAGAGCCCGCCATCGTCACTCTTACCGGTGAAGGCCAGATCTATGTGCAGGCCGATCAAGCGATTGTCCGCATTCTTGTCACCACTGAGAGCAAAACCCTCAGTGAAGCCCTGCAAAAGAATGACGGCCTGCGCAACAATCTGACTAAGACACTGATCAGCAAGGGCGTCCCGGCCGACCGCATCATCACCAGCAAGTTCTCATCCACTCCTGAACAGAGCAACTGGTCGGACAAGATCAAGAACTACAAGGTAGAACATCAGGTGAAAGTAACCGTCGAGAACGGCCAGCAGTTCGCCGCCATCGCGGCCATGGTGGATCAATCCCAGGATATGCGCCTGCAATCGGTGCAACCGGAACACAGTGACAAAGATGAGCAGTCGGCCAAAGCCTTGACGGAAGCTTTCAAACAAGTGGAAAAGCGAAAAGCTGTTTTTGAAAAGAACTTGGGCCAGAAACTCACTCCCAAAACCGCTCGTGAAGGTTTTGCCCCGCAGCGGACCGAAGTTCCAGATTCTTATACGCCCAGTGCAACTGGAGGACGCTACAAAATGGCCACCCCGATACCGGGCGCTGCTTCCGAGTCCTACTCCACCGGCTTTTTCGGCGAACTTACTTATCGGATAGTAGTTTCCGTGGATTACTACGTCGGCAGCAAACCAAAAATCATTTTCCAGTAAGCCCCTTCAGATACGCAAAGATCAGGTTGGGCAGATCCCGGCTGTAGCCGCCTTCCAAGACGCTCACCAGCGGGATGCCCAGCTTGCGAAGGCTTTCGCCCATCCACTGAAAGTCTTCGGCCTCCAACGTGCCTTGGGCCAAAGGATCATGTGCGTAAGCGTCGAACCCCGCGGACACACAGATGAGGTCCGGCTTGAACTTGCCCATGTCCTCCAGCGCTTTCGCCAGCACCTTCTTCCATTCTTCACGCGGCGTGTGAGGTGCCACCGGATAATTGAAACAATTCTCACCCACATTCTTCGTACCCGTGCCGGGATAACACGGATGCTGGTGGATGGAGTAGAACGCCGTATTCGGTTTCCCCAGCAAGATGGCTTCCGTGCCGTTCCCGTGATGCACATCGAAGTCATAAACCGCCACCTTCTTCACCCCTTGTTTCTGAGCTTGAAGTGCCGCAATGGCAATCTGATTGAAATAACAAAAACCCATCGCCTTATCCTGCGTGGCATGATGCCCCGGTGGACGCAACAAGCTAAAGGATTTCTCCCCTTTGAGCGCCAGTTCCAACCCGCGCAATGCGCCTCCGATGGACCGCTTCGCATGCTGGTCGATGTCCTTATGCGCCAGCGTATCCCCGTCGAAATCATACTTCGCCTCCGTGATCCGCTTGATGTGCGCCTCGGTATGCGCCAGCAAGATCGTCTTGTCCTCCACGGTCACCGGCTTGTCCCACGTCAGCTTAAGCTCATCCTGCCCGCGCAGCTTCGTCAGCGTATCTGTGATGCGTGCCGGTCGTTCTGGATGCCCATAAGATTCGTAACTGGTGCAACGTTCATCAGTGATCAGGTGCATACCTTCAGTGTGGCTCGCGACGTCAAAAACTCAAGTAAGGGCTGAGTTAAAAGATTTGCGAGAAAAGAAGTTCACCACGGATGGCTTGCCTCCGGCCTATCTTCCTTCAATTATCCCTCGCGTGACTCGATACGCCATCTCCATCCGCAGCCTGCCAATGCTGCTCCTGTTGGTTTTGCTCACCAATGCCTGCACGCTCCCCAAACGCTCAGGCACGCCCTTGAAGCGCACGGGCGATGAGATCATCGTCGCCGGCCAGCTATTTCACACCGGCACGAAAGTGGTCACGTGGATGGATCCTAATGGCTATGATGCCTATCGCGTCGAGCGCCGCTTCGCCCCTTTCGATCAATCCTCCTGGGAAACGTCCAAAGTCGCCGTCGCTGCCTTGAAGACACCGAATCGTTACGGCCTGCGCAAAGACGGCCTCACCGATGCCGAGATCGAACGTGTCCGTGGCGGCGGATGGGATTTGAAACTGCTGCAAGACAAGGTGGACCAGTTTGTTTATCACTTCGATGTCGCCGGCACCAGCCGCCAATGCTTCCGAGTCCTCCACGACGCCCGTTGTCTCAGCGTCCATTTCATGGTAGATATCGATGGCACCATCTACCAGACCCTCGACCTCAAAGAACGCGCCTGGCACGCCACTACCTCGAACACGCGCAGCATCGGCATCGAGATCGCGAACATGGGTGCCTACACCTCACCCACGAACAGTGCCTTGCGCACCTGGTATAAACAAGATGCGGACGGCAAGACCTACATCAGCATCCCGGAACGCTTAGGCACTGGCGGGGTCCTCACGAAAGACTTCCTCGGTCGCCCCGCCCGCAATGAACCCGTCTTCGGCACCATCCAAGGCACCAAGCTCTACCAATACGACCTGACCAACGAACAATACTACGCTCTCATCCGCCTCACCGCCACGCTCTGCAAAGTCTTCCCCAAGATCAGATGCGATTACCCCCGTGACGACAAAGGCCAACTCATCCCCGGCGTCTTATCAGAGGAAAAACTGGACGCTTACCAAGGCCTCATCGGCCACTACCACATCCAGAAGAACAAGACCGATCCCGGCCCCGCGTTCGACTGGAGCCGCATCGTGGAAGGCGCCCGAGAAAAGATGAAACCGTAAGAACAGCTTACAAACCTTTACTGTCGACGTTTTTTGGATCCACCTCGGCAGCTTCCTTTTTCCCTTCATTCTCTATCTTGGAATCAACATATTTCAGATCCAGCTTGCCGGCTCCGCTGGGATATCGAGCAGCCTTGATGATGATTGAGCGGGTTTGTTGCATTAAAATCCGGGCCTCTTCACTATCAAACATGCTCCTTTTGACTTCATATTTTGATTCCAGCACCTTCACCAATGCCTCTTGCTGGGCCAAGCCATCAGCATCGCTTTCATAATCGCTTTGAGCCCAAATCTGGTAAATCCGTTTGGTTTTTGGCGTGATGCTAAGAAAGTAAGCATTGAAAGAAGCGTTGGGATTTTTTGGAGTGACCTTGTAAATCGGCTCACCTGTATTCAGTTTCTTGACTTCAACTGCCTGCGCTGGATCGAAAACCTCTCCCAGTGTGAAACCAAAGGCTCCTTCAATTTTACCGTTCGCAACTGGAGGAACTTCTTTTTTTACCGGCTCGCTAAGGATCGCACTCTGATAAACCATCCTTAGAGATCCCTTTCCCCCAGCAGCCGCACCAGCATGCACCAAAATGAAACCCTCGGGTTTTACTATCCCGTAACTGTCTTTATCGTTCTTCCTTTCCCTTTCCGGGCCATACTTTTTAGCGGCATACTTTGTCAACGCTTCTGCCAGTAAATCGGCTTCCTCTTCGGAATCAACTGTCCCGGTCGCTCTTATTTGGCGGATCATCCGATTTTCAGGCGTAAGACTGACTTCATACGTCTGAAACAAGCCATTCGACTCCGCTGGACGAACCAGATACATGTCCTCACCATCTCGAGATTCCTTGCGTATGATCGTGGCTGCATCAAGCGTATCACCGAATTTCAGGCCAAAAGCGCCGTCAATCTTGAAAAAAGGCAATTTTTCTTCCTCTAATTTGCTCAAACGATCAAGTGCAGGGCTACTGTATTGAATGACCAGCGCGGGTTGTTTCCGCAAAGAAGTGACCTCCATCGTGACGAATTCCTGCCCCGTATAAATCGGCTGGGTTTGATCCGCTTCAACCTTCTCGTCCGACTTTGGACCATGCTTTTTCTCCAACTCGCGCTGCAATGCTTTCATCTGCTTCATTGCCTCATCTCGAGTTTGGAAATAGGCCGCCCCTCGAATGTTCCGTATCTGCCGTGATTTGGCGGTGACCATAACGTAGAACTGGCTGAAGATCGGGTCCTTGACTTTGGGGATCACCACGCCAACCACGTCATCATCGTCATCGGTGTAAATATCGACAAGGGCAGACTCATCCAAAACTTCACCGAACTTGAAACCGAATGCACCAGTGATCTTCTCGGCACCTTTTGCCCAAGTCGCCGCTAAAACGATAAGCAAAAAAATTACGATGTGTTTTAGGTTTTTCATGATCTATCTTTCTTTTTCGAGCCTAATATTTTGCGTTCCTGAGTAACAAGAGCCTTCCCTCTTGTCGTCAGGCCGCACCGCCCGCATTCAAGTCAGCAAAGACGGTTCTCACAGCCCTTTGGTGTTCACGTTTTTCACATCACCATCCACCGCCTCTTTTCTCCCCTCATCTTTGATTTTTTGATCAAGGTATTTGAGATCGAGCATGAAGCTTCCATCCAGTTGCCGTGAGGTTTTCACCGTGATCGTTTTCTCACCCTGCATCAAGAGCCTTGCGAAATCGCTGTCCAAGAGCCCTCTTTTGGTCTGGTATTTTGCCTCGAGTGTCTTGGCCAGCGAATCCTGCCTGACCTTGCCTTCGGCGAGGCTGGGAACTTTTCCCTGGGCCCAGATTTGGAATATCCTTTTCGTCTTGGGCGTGATCTCCACGAAATAAAGCTCAAAGAATGGATTGGGTGTCGGCACTTTTAAGGCATAAAGAACTTCACCCGAGCTGCTGGTCACTTTACCAAGCGTTGTGGCCGGATCAAACACCTGTCCGAACTTGATGCCGAAAGCTCCCTCGATCTCTTCCGGGGGCGGAGGAGGAGGCACCTCTTTCTCGGCCAAAGGCACCAACTCATCGTCCTTGCAGGCAAGATTCAGATAAACCACCGATGCACGCTCCTGATTCACCAGCAGTGAGATGGTCTTTTTCTCCGACGGAAAATAAGCGGCCCCTTCTCTCCGGTTAGTCTTGGCCGGGCCATACTTGGACTCCAATTCCGCTTTAACCGCATTGAACTCCTTCATCGCACTGTCCATCCCGGGATATCGGCCCGCACCATTGATCGTATGGATCTTCTTTGAACCGGCAGTGACTTCTACATCGTAGACTTGAAAAGATTTGTGCTGCGAAATGCCCTTGATCTCATACTTGACGACACCCGAGGATAGCACGGTTTTCTTCAACACATTGGAGTTGCTCAAAACATCTCCCAGTTTGATGCCGAAAGCCCCGGTTACCGGCTCTGCAGCCATACCCCAACCTGTCCCGGCAAGCAGGATTATCAATGCAGCGATGTTGACGTTTGATTTCATTTCCTCTCCTTAAGTTTTAAAAAGCCTCGGCTTAGAAGGTCAGCCAGACAACGGCATAAGCATACGTAACACTGGAACACAATTGCAAGCATTTCATCGTGAGCATCTGCCTCATTGCCCAAAAAAAATCCCGCAGTCATTCGCTGACAGCGGGATGATAACCGGCAAAAGGATTGTGTGCTCCTACTTCGCCTCGCTCAACTCCAACGTCTCTGCCCGCGTATGCGTCGCATCTTCCATCGCATCTACCGAACCACCCTTGGCTGGCGGCACCAGCAGCTTGGATTGCTGCTGCTCAGCGCCAGCCTCCTCCGTCTTGTGGAATTTCACGCTCACGATTCGGCTCACACCCTGCTCCTGCATCGTCACGCCGTAGAGCACATCGGCGATGCCGATGGTACGCTTGTTATGCGTGATGATCACGAACTGGGATTGATCCAGGAAACGCTTCAGCACGCGCAGAAAGCGGTTGATGTTGGATTCGTCCAGCGGTGCATCCAACTCGTCCAGCACGCAGAACGGGCTAGGCTTCACCTGATAGATGGAAAAGAGCAAGGACACGGCCGTCATCGTCTGCTCACCACCGGACAGTAGCGTGATGCTCTGGAGCTGCTTGCCTGGAGGCCGCGCCACGATGTCGATGCCGCTCTCCAGCACATTCGCCTCATCCGCCAGCACGAGATCTGCCTTACCGCCACCGAAGATCTCGGTGAACATGATACGGAAGTTGTCGCGGATCTGGTTGAACGTGGTGAGGAACATCTCGCGCGTTTGCGTGTTGATACGGTTGATCACATCCATCAACTCCGTCTTCGCATTCACGAGGTCATCATGCTGCGTGGTGAGGAACTGGTAGCGCTGCTCCGTCTCTTCGTATTCCTCGATGGCCACCAGGTTCACGGGGCCCATCTCATCGATACGTTTCTGCAGCGCGGAGACTTGGTCAGCCACTTGGTTCCAATCCGTCGCCATACCGCGTGAGGCCATCTCTTCCGGCGTCAACGTCTCGATCTTCGGAGCACCTTCGCTCGCGTCCGTGATGGTGATGCACTCGCTACGGATGTCGTCCAGATTCAACTGATACTTCTGCTGCACGCGCTCGCGCAGATTTTGCACGGCCATGCCCTTCTGAGCGAGCTCCACTTCGAGCGTGCCCTTCTGTGAATGCAGCGTGCCCACGCGCTGGCGCTGGTCACGCAAGGTGGTTTCACGGTCATCGATATCCACGTTCAGCTTGTCGCGATCGCCCACGAGTTCCGTGGTCTGGTCATTCACCTGTGAACGTTCATGCTGCAAAGCCTCGATGCGTTGTCGTGATTCGGCGATCTCCACTTCCGCCTGCTCCTTGCGTTGCAGGAAAGAACCCATCTCGTTCCGGCGCACGTCCGCCAGGTGCTGCATCTCGGCGATGCGTTGCTGCAGCGGACGCAATTGATTGCGGAAGGAAGCGAGCATCTGCTCGTCCGTCGCCATCGCCACTTTTGCCTCGGTGAGCGCGGCATTCGCCACGTCCCGTTGCTGGCGCAGGCTCTCCAAACCGTAATTCATATCCGCGAGCTGCGCCTGCAAGGACGCCTCGCGATGTTCCAGTTCCCCGATGCGCGCCGCCATCGCCTCGCGCTTCTCCGCACCTTCGCGGTCCGTATTGGAAAGCGTATCGATCTCGTAGCCGACCGTGTCCGCCTTCTGCAGCAACACGCGCAGGGAATTCTGCAACGCCCGGAACTCACCCTCGCGGCTGGCGATGGCCACCTCTTGCGTGCGCAACTCGCTCTGCGCTTCCTGCAAGCTGGCTTGCAAAGTCGTCTGCTCGCTCTGCAAAGCCCCACGCTGGCGACTGAACTCATTCACCTGATCCAGCAACTGCGCGAGCTGGCCCTTCAATTCCACGATCTGGTTCTTACGGCCAAGGATGGACGACGGCGCCTTGCCGTTGTTGTTACCGTTCGATTGACCACCGTTGTAAACTCCATAGGCATTCAGCAACTCACCCGTCATCGTCACGAAATCATGGCTGCCGTTGCATTCACGATAAGCCGTCGTGGCCAGGTTCAAGTCCTCGACGATCAGTGTGCGACCAACCAGGCATTCGAGCAACGGCTTGAACGCCTCCTCAACTTCCATGATCGAGAGCACTGAGGTCGTGCCGACACTAAACGTAACCGGCTCGAACGCTGCCTGCGCACGGCCTTGCAACAAGCTCACCGCCGCGATGCTCGCCTTGCCCTTCTTGTTATTGCTAAGGTCCGCGAGGATTTGCACCGCCGCCTCCGGCTGCTCCGTCAAAACGAGTTGCAGGTTCTGGCCGAGGACCGTTTCCACCGCCTTGATGTATTGATCCGGCACCCGGATCTTGTCGGCCAAGGAACCCAGCACGGCTTGCGATTGCTTCAAAGCCGCCTGCGCACCGCCACTGAAGCCTTCGTGCGATTCTTCCAACTGCTCCAGCACGTTCAGGCGGGAACGTTTCTCCGCCTGCTGCCGCACCAAACCATCGAGTTGCTGCGTGGCCTGTGAAAGCTCTTGCACGATCTCTTTCAACCGTGCCTGACGCTCCTCCACCGTGCCGCGCTGCACTTGGATGTTCAGCTTGTCCGCTTCTGCATTCGCCGAAAATTCAGCGAGACGCGCTTCCAGACGATTGCGCTCCTCTTCCAGCTGAACTTTCTCCGAGTGCAGTTTCTCGAGACGCACGATGTTGCCCTGCTTCTGCAGATCGAGCTGGTTGATCTGGTTGCGCACGCGGCTGAGATCCTGAGCCGCCGAGAAGAGCTCGGACTGGCTGCGGCGGATGTCCTCCTGCTTGGCCATCAACTCCTGCTCCACATTGTGCAACCCTTCGCGACGCGTCTCCAGCGTCTGCTTGTGCTCCGCCAGCTTCACTTCCGTTTCCGCGAGCCGTTGCGTGACGCTGTTCAATTCCTGTTCGGAGATGAGGCGGCGCTCTTCCGCTTGTGCGATGTCACCCAGCGCTTTCGCGTTCTGGTTCTCCAACTCGCGCAACCGTTCATCATTGAAATGAATGCGGCTCTCGTGCCGATCAATCTGGCCCTTCAGTTCCAGTCCATGCTGCTGCGAGAGGCTGATCTCCTGCTCCAGTTCCGCGAGACGCGCACGCAATTGTGTCAGCTCATCCTCCGCACGATTCACCCCAGAACTGGAAGACTCGATCTCGATGGTGACGAGCTTCAACCGTTCATCACGGTCTTTGATCTCATTCTGCAGGATATCGAAATTATGCCGGGCAAGCTGCGTATCGAGGTGTTGCAGCTCCACCATGATCTGCTTGTAGCGACGCGCCTTGCCGGCCTGTCGTTGCAGCGAGCCGATCTGGCGCTTCACTTCCTTGATCAGATCTTCCACGCGCAGAAGGTTCTGGTCCGTGTGCTCCAGCTTGCGGAGGGCTTCCTTTTTCTGCGTCTTGAATTTCGTGATACCCGCAGCTTCCTCGAACACCATGCGGCGGTCTTCCGGCTTGCTGGACAAGATCTGCGTGATGTTGCCCTGCGCCATGATCGAGTAACTCGTCCGCCCCACACCCGTGCCCATGAAGAGCTGCTGGATGTCCTTCAACCGGCAGGAAGTCTTGTTGATGAAGTATTCGCTGCCGCCATCCCGGAACACGCGGCGGGTCACCGTGACCTCGTTGTAATCGATCTCCACCCCGGCGGCGCGAAGCTGTTCGCCGTCCACATCGCCGATGGTCAGGGACACTTCCGCCATGCCGAGAGGCTTGCGGCTGTCCGTGCCGTTGAAAATGACGTCCGCCATCTCGCCACCGCGCAGCGCCTTGGCGGATTGCTCGCCCAGCACCCAGCGGATGGCATCGGCCACATTCGACTTGCCGCAGCCGTTCGGCCCCACGATGGCCGTGATGCCGGGCAGGAAGTTCAACGACGTCTTGTCGGCGAAGGACTTGAACCCTAGGACTGTCAGATTCTTGAGGTACATGGCGACTGCTATGAAAAACCTTTCCAGCGCGCTTTCAAGGGAAAATATACCATGGATAGCGGGAAGTTATTCACAATTACACAACCTGTTGTGGTATCACTAAGATGCTCAAAATGACAAAAAAGCTCGTTTTCGTCCCTTTTTACCGATAACGTATGCCCCCGTAACATGATTGTAGCCCAAGGACTTGCCAAGACGTTCAAGGACCCCAAGCGCGGAACCTTCCGGGCGGTGGATGGCGTAAGCTTCCGCTGCGAGCCCGGCCGTATCTACGGCCTGCTGGGGGCCAACGGAGCCGGAAAGACCACCACGCTCCGCATCCTCGCCACCCTGCTCAAGCCGACCGAAGGCACCGGGCAAGTGGCCGGTTTCGACATCGAAAAAGACCCAGAAAAGGTCCGGGCGAACATCGGTTTCCTCTCCACCGCCACCGCGCTCTACGCCCGACTCACGGCGAAGGAAACCATCGAATACTTCGGCAAGCTCAACGGCCTGAATAAAGAGACGCTTAACACTCGCGTCGCCGAACTCATCAAGCTTCTAGAGATCGAAGAATTCGCCGACCGCCGTTGCGACAAACTCTCCACCGGCCAGAAGCAGCGCGTGTCTATCGCGCGCACGCTCATCCACGATCCGCAGGTGATGATCTTCGATGAACCCACGCACGGCCTCGATCTCATGACGGCACGAACCATCGTGGGCTTCATCAAGCAATGCCGGGAACGTGGCAAGACGGTGATCTTCTCCAGCCACATCATGAGCGAGGTGGAGAAGTTGTGCGACCAGATCGGCATCATCCACCACGGCAAGCTGCTGGTGGAAGGGACCATCGCGGAATTGAAAACGCGCACGGGGCTGACGGACCTCGAAGAGATTTTCGTTCAATGTGTGGAGGGCAAGGTATGAACTGGCACAACATCCGAACCGTCTATTTCAAGGAGTTGCTCGATACACTGCGCGACAAGCGCACGCTGATCTCCTCAGTGGTCGTGCCCCTGTTGCTCTTCCCGCTCATGACCATCGGCTTCGGCACCGTGGCCGCGAAGGCAATGAAGAGCCTGAGCAAAGAGACGGTGAGCATCATGATCTTCGGCCAAGAACACGCACCCACGGTCGCGAAGAATCTGGAGCGTGCCCCGGGACTGAAGGTGGAACCCAGCAAGGAAGATTATCGCCAACGCATCGGCGACAAGCGCCTCCGCGCCGCCATTGAATTCCCACCCGGCTTTGAAGAAGCCCTGAAACAAGGCGGCACCAACGCCCCGCACGTGAAGATCTACAGCTACGAAGGCGAAGTGCGCTCCCAAGTAGCCGTCCGCCAATTACAGGCGGTATTGCGCGATTATTCAGATAAAGTCGTCGGTGGGCGACTGGAAGCGAAAGGCCTCTCCCACGAGACCTTGAAGCCCTTCAAAACCGATGTGCAAAACGTC
Organism: Chitinophaga pinensis; assembly: GCA_943367715.1. Taxonomy (GTDB): domain Bacteria; phylum Verrucomicrobiota; class Verrucomicrobiia; order Limisphaerales; family JAEYXS01; genus JAEYXS01. The sequence goes on from CALRJY020000014.1 coordinate 33,369, forward strand.
GCCCCGCCTGAGAAGGTCACCGGCTCCATCCTCGGCGGCTTGATCCCCTACATGATCATCTTCCTCTGCTTCGTCGGTGCGGTGACACCCGCCATCGATGTGACCGCCGGTGAAAAAGAACGCGGCACGATGGAAACGATTCTCGTCACGCCCATCAGCCGCCATGACCTGGTAGCCGGCAAGTTCCTGCTGGTCGTCACCGTCTCGCTCATCACCACGCTGCTCTCCGTGATCTCCTTTGCCATCACGTTTTCGTTGCCCATGAATGCCTTGAAAGGCTTGGGGCCGCAGGCCGGATCGCTCATGGCTTTTCAAGTGAGTGCACTCAGCGTCTTCTGGGTGCTCATCATGTTGTTACCGTTGGCGGTGTTCTTCTCCGCCCTCCTTATCGCCATGGGCACCTTTGCTCGCACCTTTAAGGAAGCCCAAACCTACATCTCCCCCATGATGGTTATCATCATCATTCCCGCCGTGGCCTCCACCCTGCCCGGCTTCGACCTCAGTGCCAAACTCGCGCTCATTCCCATCCTGAATGTGAGTCTGGTGTGTAAAGATGTGCTCACCGCCAACTTCAACTGGGGCCTCATCGCCCTCACGTTCGCTTCCAGTTGTGCGTATGCCTGTGTAGCGCTTTACGGCGCGGTACAGGCGTTCAAGCGGGAGTCGGTATTGTTCCGGACCTGAGTTGCGACTCGGCATCATTCAGACATAATACGCGATTGTATCTGCCGGAAGAATCCATCTAGTCTGTCCCTTTATGAGCAAACCCGCTTGCCCGATGTGCACGATGGAAGATGTCCTGGAACACGCCGACAAATATGAATGCGTCACCTGCGGGCATGAGTGGGAACTCGAATCGAAAATCGAAGCCGAGGCCCCCATCGGCGATCGCGTGGTGAAAGACGCGCACGGCAACATCCTTGCCGATGGCGATCAGGTCATTCTCATCAAAGACCTGAAACTTGGCGGCGGCAATCAGGTGTTAAAAGGCGGCTCCAAATCCAAAGGCATCCGTCTCGTCGAAGGCGATCACGAGATCTCTTGCAAAATGGACGGCATCACCGTCGGTCTGAAAGCCTGCTTTGTGAAGAAGGTATAGCTCGCGCGGTTCCTCACTGAACCATCTCCAGCTCACCACTCGAGTCTTCGGACATTCGTCCGTTGATTTCGTTACTTTACCACCCATGCCTTTGGGCCAGCCACCTCATATCTCTTAAACCATCCGTCGCTCGCCTTCACTACCTGCTCTCCCAGCAACGCCCAATTCACCTCCGGCTTCTTCAATTCCTCCAAAACAAAATGGGTGAACACACCTTGTTCCAGCTTCTTCGCCTGCCAACTCTTCTCGCCCGCCGAACAGGACGCCAGCAGCGTCAATCCCGGAACCGCCTTCACCCGCTCACGCAGCTTCTTGTCTGCCAGTAACGGATCCAGCTTAGCCATATCCGGCACCTGACGGCACGCATCGAGCAGCAGCACACGCGACCTCGTCTTGGTTGATTGAAACGCCTCCAACACCGTTTGAAAACTCACTCCTGAAGTCCGCACCGTCTGCCAATTTCCATTACTCGGCATCAGATACACATCCTGCTGCGTCTCATATCCGTGCCCGGAAAATGTCATCACCGCCAAACCATCCGCTGATGACTGCTCTGCAAACTTCTGCAACGCCTTCTGCAACCCATTCCGCGTCCCCTTCACCATCTCCACCTTTAAAGCCTTCAACTCCACCCACTGCTTCCGCGCTCGCTCCGATTTCGGCTCCCCTGCCAACACCACCTGCGCCTTCGCTGCTGGAATCATCTTCAACTCCACCACGAACCGATGCGCCAGAGCCACCGCATCATCCGGCGCATACTCCAAATTCTCCAACCCCGCCTGAAACTCAAACTTCCCAATCCCCACAAACAACCCTACTGACTGCTCCCTTTTTTCCTCCACAACCTCCGCCCCTCGCCCCACTCCACTCAAACACAAAAAATAAAGCACCAGCCCAAGCCAGTGCCGTTTAATAAATCTATTACAGTTGAAATTCATCAACATCGAAAATGAAGACCGCTGACTTCCCGCTTAGTGGGGCAGCCGCCCTCGGCTGCCATAGTCGGACAGGCTCCCTCGCCTGTCGAACCGTTCCACTTTATCCCTTCTACTCGATGTTCAGAGTTCGAGGTTGGGTGTTCGATGTTATTGGCCCGCCGGTGCAACCGGCCTAAACCCTCTTCGTCATCGCCACTCCCAGCTTCAGCAACTTCTGCGCATCCGCATCCGACTTCGCCTCTGCATAGATGCGCAAGATCGGCTCCGTCCCCGAACCCCGCAGCATCAGCCACGCGCCATCCTCCGCGATGAATTTCACGCCATCGAACGCCTTCACATCCTTCAGCTTCGAGCCCAGCAATTTCGCCGGCGGATTCTTCGCGCAGAACTCCATCAACGCCGCCCGCTTCTCCAAGGGGAAATGCGTGTCGATCCGCGCATAGCGATGCGGACCGTATTCCTTCTCCAACGTCGCCAGCAATGCATTCACGGACTTCTTCTCCGTCGCCAGCATCTCCAGCAGCATCAAGCCCGCGAGAATGCCATCGCGCTCGGGGATGTGCCCCGGAAACCCGATACCACCACTCTCTTCAAAGCCCAGCAGCACCCCGCCCTTGATCATCTCGCTCGCGATGTATTTGAAACCCACGCCCGTCTCCACGAGTTCCAGGCCATACTTCACGCACATCTTATCCACCATGGACGTCGTCGTGAGCGCCTTCACCACCTTGCCCGTCGCCTTGCGATTCACCACATAATGCCGCAACAGCAAGCAAATCAGATTATGTGTGGAGAGATAATTCCCCTTCCCATCCATGCCGCCCACGCGATCCGCATCCCCATCCGTCACCAAACAGATGTCATGCGGATGCTTTTTCAGATACGCCTGGCTGAACGTGTAATTCTTCTCTACCGGCTCCGGATTGATGCCACCGAAGAACGGATCATGCTTCGCATTGATCGTCGTCACCTTGCACGTCGTCCCCGCCAGCAATTCATCGAAGCAACCCGCGCCCACCCCGAACAACGCCTCATGCGCGAACTTCAGCTTCGACTTCGCCACCAAGTCAAAATTCACCAGCTTCTTCACCGCCAGATAATGCGGCTGCCGCATATTCACCTTGCGGACCTTCTTCGCCTTCAATCCCTCCGCCTGCGCCATGGCCTGCACCGGTGATTTATCCAGCAACCCCTCGATCGCTTTGCACATCGTCGGCTCCGCGGAACCGCCGAAATGCCCCTTAAGTTTGAACCCGTTGAAGATCGCCGGATTATGACTCGCCGTGAGCATGATGCCCCCGATGCACTTCCCCTGCTTCACCGCGTATGACACCGCCGGCGTCGGCACCGGACTGTCGCTCAGAATGACATCAAACCCATTCCCCGCGATGATCTCCGCCGCGCGCTGCGCGAACTGATCTGAAAGAAACCGCCGGTCATAGCCAATGGCCACCGCGTTCTTCGTGCCCGCGATCGGATTCGCCTTCCAGTAATCCGCCGTCGCCTGCGCCACCCGGCTCAGGTTGTCGAACGTGAAATCCTCGGCGATGACTGCGCGCCATCCATCCGTCCCAAATTTGATTGCTGCCATGATATGAAAAAGTAACCGCCTGCTAATGCAAGATTGGTGCGCTTAATAGAACCCACCTCACACTAAATTCAACTGCGTAGCTTCCCTAGGGCCTTCTTCCGCCGCCTTTTGCGCCAGCGTCCGCATCTTCTTGATCGCCTTCGCCAAGCTCGGCTGACCGTAAAGTCCCGTGCCACTTACGAACGTGTCTGCCCCCGCTCGCGCACATTCCGTGACCGTCTGGAACGTGATGCCCCCATCCACTTCGATGCGATAGCGCAACCCCTTCTCCCGCCGCCAAGCATCCGCCTGCTGGATCTTCGGTACGCATTCATTGATGAATGATTGCCCGCCAAAACCTGGATTCACCGTCATCACCAGCAGCAGATCGATATGCTTCAGATAAGGCTCCGCCAGCGCGATATTCGTCGGTGGATTCACCGCCAAACCAACCTTCTTGCCCATGGACTTGATCTTCCAGATCAAGCCCTCTACGCGATCCCCCAATTCCACATGGATGGTGATCAGGTCAGCTCCGCCTTTCACGAACGCATCGAAAAGAATCTCCGGCTTCTGGCACATCAGATGCACGTCCAGAAACGTCTCGCTCGCCTCATTGATCCGGCGCACCACCTCAGGTCCAAAGGAGATATTCGGCACGAAATTCCCATCCATCACGTCCAGATGCAGCCAATCCGCCCCGGCCTTCCCGGTACGGCTCGCCTCATGGGCAAACTTGCCAAAATTCGCTGCCAGCAGCGAAGGTGCGATAATCATGCGCGCAAGCTAATGGAACGGAGGCCGGAGTCAATTCAGCGCATGTCATTTGCACGAAAACCTGTTTGCCACCTTGCGCTCTCGCCGCTAAATTGTGGCCATGATCCTCCCAAGGAAAGCAGTCCCATTCACTGCCGTGCTGCTCGTCGTCACCTTTCTTTCCTCATTATTTGCCGCCGTGCCCGATGCCGGTGACGACCGCTACTTGCCCTTGGCCGAAGGTGCTGAATGGACGATGGACCTGCACATCACCACGCTAGACGGGCGGGAAATTCGCGGTACTATGCAGCGAGTTATCTCAGTGTCAGTGGAGCGGAACGGCAAACAATATCTCCACTCCACCACTACCCTGCGTCCGAGCGGTTTTCCCCCTCAAAGCTATGCCAAGCTGGTTCGTAAAGATGCCACTGGCTTTCACTCCATCAAACTGTCTGTGCCCGATGCCAAAGAGCAAACTGAAATCCCTTTTCCTCTCAAGGTGGGAATGACTTGGGAAATCCAATCCTCTTCCCCCCTCAAACAAACCGTGGTGGCCAAAGAATCTGTCACCATTGGTGACAAAACTTATGCAGATTGTTTCCGTATCCATGCGGAGACAAAAGACGGGAAGTTCGTGGAAGACTTCTGGGAAGCACCCGGAATCGGCCTTGTTAAGTCTGAATTCACTCAAAACGGCGCAAAGTTCAAAATGACGCTTCGGGATTACACCCTTGGAAAAACGGCTTCAAAATCACTTAAGTAATTTATCTTCAACAACTTAAGGAAGGTAACACTCACCATTTCAACGCCGCTAATTGGGAACTCTTGGCTCGTTTGCTACCTTGGTTTTACAGGTTGACGCCCCCGCAACCCCCTCCCTAAACTGTTCCCACTAGGAAAAACGGGTTTCAGAACCGCAACGCTGAGAGACTTATGGCTGAGGGCTACTGCGTAAAATGCAAGGCAAAGAGAGAAATCTCCAATGCCGTGGAAGAAGTCATGAAGAATGGTCGCAAGGCCATCAAGGGCACCTGCCCTGACTGCGGCGTGGTCATGTTCAAGATACTCGGCGGCAAGAAAACCGCCACGACCGCAGCTCCAACTGCGCAATCTGCTCCTCCTGCCCAGCCTTAAAGGTCAGCGTTTCTAAGGTTCCTTGAACCAGACGAACACGGGCGATTCATCGATTGCGATTTCTTTGCGGGAGAGTGACATCGCCTCCGGCGCATCTGCCGTCAGCGGCATCCGCTCCATCCGGTCCGGCGTGATTTTCAACTGGTAAGTTCCTTTTTCCCCCGCTGGCTTCCACACTGCCAGCACTTTGCGTTTCACATCTGTCTCATGCACAAACTCCATGGCCCACGCTGAGGCGTCCTTTTGCTGCGTCTTCACATATCGGTAATCACCCAATGATTTCATCAACCACGCCACCGCATGAAATGAGGGCTTCGGCTGATAATGGCGCGTAAGACCCGCGGAAGCGTGAACCGACGGTTTGTCCTCATCATTGAACCAATACAGATAGGCGCGATCCACATCCATCGAGGCAAAGATGAGGAATGAACGCACAATCCATTGCGCCTGCTGCGTATCCGTCACGCCCATCCATTTCGCGAAATCCCCTTTTGGCTCAGGCTGTCTCGTCGAGGAATCATACCCGAACTCCGTCAGCCAGATCTCTTTGCCCGGCGCATTTTTGTTCCGCCAGTCGATGACCCCTTGGATCGTCTTCAGATACTTCAACCGCTCATCCTCCGGATAGCTCCGCTCCCACGTGGGCCACGGCTTCAGCTCCGCGTAGGAATGCACATTGATGATGTCATACAACGATTCCAGTCCGCGCACGCACTCGATGCTCTTATGGTAACGCCCACTCTTCCCAGCCTCTACATTGCACGTGGCGATGCGTAGCTTAGGATCGCCCTCACGCAAACCTTTCGCCATCGCCTGAAAGAGCTTGCGATACGTTGCATCATCGTAAAGTCCCGGCTCATTTCCCACTTCTGCAGCCTCGATCAGTTGGGTTGAGGATGGCCCGAGTGCCTTCGCCAGTTCACGTCCGTAAACCTCCGCATCCCTCTCCATTTCCTTCCAGTCATTCGTCTTGAGGTTATCGAACATCAAGGAGGCATGCGCGTGGTAACCAGCCTTGCGCCACGGCCCATACACATCGCGATCCCAGCTCACTTTGTTAGCCGCGAGCGGAAAGGTCTGCGGACGACTCGTGTCTTTGCCGAAGTCCCAGTCAATCGGATGATAGTTCCGCAGATACTTGGTCACCGGCTGATACAGGTTCGTCTTGAACTGAATGGTATGGGTGTTCAGGCCGATAAGATCACGCATCAGCGGCTCGGCTGATCTCAACGAAGTGCCGAGTAAAAGAAAAACCAGTGCAAATTGAATCTTTGATAGAAACGCAGAACTGCTTTGGATCATCATTCTCATCCTATTTGTTGACGTCGTTCACGCAACCGTCGCGGATTACGTTTACCATGAAACACCGCCATAACTATAACCGCATCCTCCCAGATACTGTAATAGACCGCGTATGCCTTGAACTTTTTCAGACGAACACAGCGAACATCCACAAAACGGATTCGATGCGCTTCTGCATGTTTTGGCAAAGCGGAGATCACCAAATCCACTTCAGCCACAAACTCGTCGCCTAATCCGGGTTGCTAATCGTCATACTATTCCGCAGCGCGAATGATATCATTGACCGCCGGAAGCAGCCTTCTTGGTGCGTCGCTCATGCAGATGTTGAAGAATGCTGTCCGCAGTCCCAGCCCATGGCTCTGCTAAAGCGGGATTGGCCAAAAACTGCTCCCGGCGAGAAAGAAGTTCCGCCTTTTGTTCTTCCGAAAGGTCATCATCACCGATCAGTTCCTCGCGGTGATCATCGAACCAGACCGCAAACTTGAGCCGCTCTTGCGGGCTAAGTTTGAGCAAAGCAGATTCTAGTTGGTCCACGCTCATGGTCTAAATGTAGCAGATAGAAATACTTTCTCATCAAAAATCATCAAACCAACAGAAGCGGACACCTTGATAAGCAAAAAGGCGCGGAGTTCATCCGCGCCTTCTTGTCGAAATATTGAAAGGTCTTACACCTTCAGCTTCGTCCACTTGGCATTGCCCTTGGAGGACTTCACCACAGCCTCGATGAACGCCATGCCGCGGATACCGTCGCTGATCTTCGGATAATCCAAGGCCACAGCGTCCTTCGCCAGCTTCGTACCCGCTTGCACGGCGCGAATGTGGCTCGCGAAGTTCTTGTAGATGTTCGCGAAAGCTTCGAGGTAACCCTCCGGATGTGCCGGCGGTGTGCGGCCAGCCGCCTTGGCCGCGTCGCTCAGGTAACCCATGCTCGTGCGATACACCTGCATCGGCTCGTTCAGCCACTTCACCAGCATCGTGTTCGGCTCCTTCTGGTGCCATTCGATGCCACCGAGTTCGCCATACACGCGGATGTTCAGGTTGTTCTCCTCACCCACAGAAATCTGGGAGCTATGCAACACACCCTTCGCTCCACCCTTAAAGCGCAGCAACACGTTACCGTCATCATCCAGCGCGCGGCCTTTCACGAAAGCCGTGATATCCGCCGCCAGTTCTTCAATCTCCAGCCCTGTGATGTATTCCGCCAGGTTCTCGGCGTGCGTGCCGATGTCGCCGATGCAACCGGCCGCGCCCGAGCGCTTCGGATCCGTGCGCCAGGCCGCCTGCTTCTGGCCGCTGGCCTCGATGCGGGTAGCCAACCAGCCTTGCGGATATTCCACGACCACTTTGCGGATCTTGCCCAGCTTGCCCGCCGCGATCATCGCCTTGGCTTCCTTCACCAGCGGGTAGCCGGTGTAGTTGTGCGTCAAGCCGTAGAGCTGCCCGCTCTTCTTCACGATCTCACCCAGCTTCTTGGCTTCCGCGAGGTTCAGGGTCGCCGGTTTGTCGCTCAGGACGTGAAAGCCGTTCTCCAGCGCCATCTTGGCCGGCGGGAAGTGCATGTGGTTCGGCGTGACGATGGAGACGAAGTCCATCCGATCGCCTTCCGGCAGCTTGGCCTCGGCCTTGATCATCTCTTCAAAAGTGCCGTAGCAACGGTTCGCCGGGAGGTAAAAATCAGCCCCGCTCGCCTTGGAACGCTCTGGGTCAGAGGAGAATGCGCCGCAAACCAGCTCGATCTGGCCGTCGATGTTCGCCGCGATGCGATGCACCGCTCCGATGAAGGCTCCGCGACCGCCGCCCACCATACCGTATCGAATTTTTCTGCTCATGGTGTAACTTGATGATGTAAAATGGTTTCAGTCCGTTGTTGAATACGAGATGGCGGCCTTTATAGTGACGCGCGTTTTTCAAGTCAACGGATGACTTAGAGACTGTCTGAAAAATGGCTGGGTGATGGCTGCGCCGGGCCGTTGGGCTGGGGCTAGGCGCAGCGAGGGAACATATTGAAGCTGAAATATGTGACCGAGCCGCAACAAAGCCCCAGCCCAACGGAACCAGCAGACAACGCCCAGAGATTTTTCAGACAGTCTCTCGAAACTTGGTTAGTAGCAATATGCAGATTCACCTGCTCAAGTCGAAGATACATCGGGCGGAAGTCACGGGTGCCAACGTCAATTACGAGGGCAGCCTGACCATCGCTGAGGATTTCATGGAGAAATCCGGCATTCTGCCGTATGAACGCATCCTGTGCGGCAACATGGCGAACGGCAACCGCTTCGAAACCTACGCCATCCCCGGCCAACGCGGCTCGGGGGCCATCATCCTGAATGGCGGCGTGGCGCACTTGGGCAAGGTTGGCGACCGTCTGACCATCATGAGCTATGCCATCGTGGACGACCGTGAGGCCAAGACTTGGAAGCCCAAGATCATCGTGCTGGGCGAAGCGAATAAGATTTTGAGCGAGCGCGGTATTTAGTCCACTCTCCCCCTATGCCCTTTACCGCTGCTGAAATCGCCGAGAAACTGCAAGGGCAGATCGTAGGCGACGGTTCCCTCTCGCTCACCGGCTTTGCCCCCGCAGCCCACGCCAAGCCCGGTGACCTGACCTTTGCCGAGAACTCGGAATACTTCGCCGCCGCCGAACAAAGCGCCGCCTCCGCCATCCTGGTATCCGGCGACGATTTTCAAACGGCTACCAAGACGCTCATCAAGGTGCCGAATGCCCGCGTCGCCTTTGCACGCGTGCTGCCCTTGTTTTTCCCTGAACCCAGCTTTGCTCCCGGCATCCATCCGAGCGCCGTAGTCGATGCTACCGCATCCGTAGATCCGTCTGCTTTCGTCGGGCCAAATTGCTTCGTCGGCGCCGGTGCGAAGATCGGTGCCGGTTGTGTTTTGGAGCGCTTGGTGTCCATCGGTGAAAACGCCACACTCGGCGCCGATGTCCGCATCTTCCCGAACGTCACCATTTATCAAGGCTGCCAGATCGGTGCCCGTGTGCGCATCCATGCTGGCACGGTCGTAGGTTCGGATGGTTTCGGTTACGTCTTCGATCAAGGCCAGCATCGCAAGGTGCCGCAAGTAGGCATCGTGATTCTCGGTGATGATGTGGAACTCGGCGCGAATGTGACCATTGATCGCGGAGCCCTTGCACCTACGATCATCGGCAAAGGCACAAAGATCGATAACCTCGTGCAGATCGGCCACAACGTCATCATCGGCGAGCATTGCATCATCATCTCGCAAACGGGCATCGCGGGCAGCAACAAGCTGGGCAACTACGTGACCGTTGCGGGCCAAGTGGGCCTGGCCGGGCATTTAAAGATTGGTGACCGGGTGACCATCACCGCGCAATCCGGCGTGATGCATGACATCCCCGCCGGTGAAAAATGGATGGGCAGCCCCGCCCAATCCGACAAGCAGGCCAAGCGTCAATTTCTGGCTCTGCAGCAATTGCCCGAGCTGATCCGCCGTGTGAAAGAACTGGAACGGCAACTCGCGGCCAAGCAGTGAGCCGTTTATAATTCCCGACCGTTTTTGCAGTTGTTAACTCGTCCACCCTTGGGCAACGTTTCGCCCATGTGCAAGAAGGATTGCTCCCCACGGAAAAATAATTGGGCGATGAAACTCATCGCAGCCCAGGCCACGTTTGGACCATTAAGTGCGATGGCCCAAGATACCACCGCCTCAGACTGGCATCAAGCTGGCGGCTTGCCCGGTGCTATCGGGCTGACGTTTCTCTTCACCTTGATCGGCGTCACGCTGTCCATCATCGGCTATAAACTTTTCGATCATTTCACTGTCGGCGATCTGCATAAGGAGATCGTGGAAAACAAGAATGTCGCTGCCGCCATTGTCGGTGCTGCCGTGATTCTCGGCGTCAGCATCATCGTCGCCGCCGCGATCATCGGTTAGGTAAGAAGGCTGAAACCTTGAAACGCACCACTCAACTCAAATTGCTTTTGCTCGGCACCCTGGCCGGTATTCCATTCACAGGCTGCGATCAGGGGCAAGAATCATGGCCTCCGTTATCGGCTGAAAACACCTATACCAACAACTACCACGTGCCCGGCCACGGCTACTACCATGCCCCCTATCATGGCTGGTATTCGTTTCCGTATAACTACTACGAGCCCGGACGCGGCTACTTTCATGGCGGAAACTGGACCAGCCAACGAAACGAAAGCCCAGAACTCGCATCACGTCCCAACGCCGAGTCGGTCAGCCGAATCAATCAATCCCGCAGTAACTCCACCAGCCATAGTACCACCCGGCATGGCTTTGGCGGTTCCTCACGCCACGGTTTCTCCTGATGCAACGTCACGTTCTTAAACCACGCGCTGACTGGCCTCAGAAGGTGGAGAATATCGGGCTTACCTTCCATTCCCACGAGAACAGTCCCTATTGGGATGAATCCACTGCCTATGAGTTTTCCGCAGCGGAGATCGATGAACTAGAAGCCGCGGGCAACACCCTCCACAAACTCTGCATCACTGCCGCCGAGAAGGTGATCGAGAACGATTGGTGGCAGCGCCTGGCGATTCCGGAAGCGGCCATTCCGGTCATTCGTCAATCTTGGGAGCGTGACGATTTCAGTCTCTACGGCCGATTCGACTTGGCCTATGACGGCAAGACTCCACCCAAGATGCTGGAGTACAATGCCGACACTCCCACTGCATTAATCGAAGCCGCGGTCGCCCAATGGTTCTGGCTGGAAGAGGTCCGCCCACAGGCCGATCAGTTCAATTCCATCCACGAACGCTTGATCGCTGCCTGGCAGCGCCTAGGTCAGAAGAATATCCATTTCACCAGCGTGGCAGAGATGCCCGAGGACGAGCAGACCTTGATCTATCTGCAAGACACCTGCGTGCAAGCCGGCAACACCGTCAAAGCACTGGCCATTGACGATGTTGGCTGGAATGAAAAGAAAGAACGCTTTGTCGATCTGGAAGAGCAGCCTATCGATTGCTGTTTCAAGCTTTATCCTTGGGAATGGCTCTGGGCCGAGCCTTTTGCCGTTCATCTGGCCAAGGACACAACGCTTTTCCTGGAACCCCCTTGGAAGATGTTACTGAGTAACAAAGGCCTCCTGCCGATTCTCTGGGAACTCTTTCCCGGCCATCCCAATTTGCTGCCCAGCTCGGAACAGCCGTTAGGCAATAGCTACGTGCGCAAACCCAAACTCAGTCGGGAAGGCAATAACGTGACCTTGGTCGAGAATGGTAACATGGTTGAAAAGACCGAAGGCACCTACGGCGAGGAAGGCTACATCTATCAGGCCGTGGCCAACTTGCCCCGTTTCGGTGAGAACGTCCCAGTTTGTGGTGTCTGGATCATCGACCACGAAGCCGCTGGCCTGGGCATTCGCGAGGACGTCAAGCGCATCACCGGCAATCTGAGCCGTTTTGTGCCCCATTGGTTCGCCTAAGTTTTCCCTCCCCACAGGGCTTGGCTTCAGGTTACATCAGACCCATCGGATGAGACAATTTGACTATCTCGTGCTCGGCAGCGGCATCGCCGGACTCACCTTTGCCCTGAAAGTCGCCCCGCATGGTCGGGTGGCGATCATCACGAAAAAGAACCGTGCGGATTCCAATACGAACTGGGCCCAAGGCGGCATCGCCTCCGTGACCTCCAAGGAAGATTCCGTAGAGATGCATGTCGCCGATACTCTCGATGCTGGCGCCGGTCTGTGCAAAGAAGCCGCCGTCCGCACCATCATCGAGGAAGGTCCGTCCTGTATCCAGGAACTCATCGCCCTGGGCACGAAATTCTCCGAACGCGAAATTCCCTTTACCAAAGGTGAACGCGAACTGGACCTCACTAAGGAAGGCGGCCACTCGAAACGACGCATTCTGCACGCGAAAGACGCCACGGGCCGTGAAGTGGAACGCGCCTTGCTGGAAGCTGTCGCCGCGCAGCCAAACATCACGGTCCTTGAAAATCATTTTGCCATCGACCTCATCACGACCAACAAGCTCGGTTACGAAGGCCAGAATCGTTGCGTCGGTGTTTATGTGCTGACTGCTCCCGGCGCAGTCGAAACATTCATCGCTCCCGTGGTTCTTCTCGCCACCGGCGGTTGCGGCAAGGTCTATCTTTACACGACCAATCCCGACATCGCGACGGGTGATGGCGTGGCCATGGCGTATCGCGCTGGAGCGTCAATCGCGAACATGGAGTTCATCCAGTTCCATCCGACCTGCTTGTATCACCCGAAAGCGAAGTCATTTCTCATCACCGAGGCAGTGCGTGGTGAAGGCGGTGTCTTGCGTCGCATGGACGGTCAGGAGTTCATGGAGAAGTATGATGCACGCAAATCACTGGCTCCTCGCGACATCGTCGCTCGGGCTATTGATAACGAGATGAAGCGCACCGGCTCAGACCACGTGCTGCTGGACATCACGCACAAGCCCGCCCGCTTCATCATCGATCATTTTCCGAACATCTATCAGAACTGCCTGACTTACGGCATCGATATCACCAAGGAACCCATCCCGGTGGTCCCCGCTGCACATTATCAATGCGGAGGTGTGGTCACCGATCTGGATGGTCACACTGATACCGCCGGTCTTTACGCCGTAGGTGAAGTGGCCTGCACTGGCTTGCATGGGGCCAATCGCCTTGCGAGTAACTCTCTCTTAGAAGGCCTAGTCTGCGCCCATCGCGCCGCTGCCCATCTACTCAAGAATCCGGAACCGACCATCAATCTGACCATTCCCGAATGGCGACGCGGCGATGCGCAGGACCCGGATGAACTTGTCGTGGTCAGTCACAACTGGGATGAGATCCGCCGCTTGATGTGGGATTACGTGGGCATCGTCCGCACCACCAAGCGCCTCCAACGCGCGCAGAAACGCATCAATAACATCCTCGATGAGATCCAGGAGTTCTACTGGGATTACATCGTGACGAGCGATCTGCTGGAACTGCGTAATATCGCAACCGTAGCTGACCTCATCGTGCGGTGCGCTCTGCAAAGACCCGAAAGCCGCGGCCTGCATTACACGTTGGACTATCCGCAGGCCGATCCGGCTTGGGCGCAAAAGGATACCGTGGTGCGGCGTGAATCGTAGTTATGCTCCTGAACTATCTGCGCCAGTTAAACACCGGACGGCTCATTCTCTGGTGTTACTTCATCTGGTATCTGATGGTCCTCATCCGCTACTTCGATGGGCGTCCAAATATTTGGCTCACCTCACTGGGCCTGAGCGGCATCATCGGGTTCGCCCTCTACATCAGCACCACTTCCTCTGGAAAAACCAAGGTGACGCTAGATCGCTGGCAAATCTTCCGTCTGTTCTTGATGCCCTTCTGCGTCTCAAGCTTCGCCGCACTGGTAAAGAACGAAGGCTTCATCCTCATTTTCTCGCCCAAGGCAGGTGAGAATATGGCGGCCATTGTATTATGTGCGCTGCTGGTTGGAACCGTGAAGCTGTTACAGCACCGGAAGTAAATTCAAGGTGCAGGTGGCGCAGGAGCGACTGGTCGATGCTGTGCATCCATCCAGATCTGATAGATGACCGCTACGCCGCCCCTTAACAACACCGGCAGCACCTTGTTCTGAAAATCTTCCTGCGTTCGGATGTCCTTCATCACCTGATCACGCACCGCCAAATCCGTTTCCACCGGTTTATCAGGATAGTTCAGGCTGATCTTGCGCACTTTTCCCAGCGTGAGATGAAGCGTATCGATGCCGATGAACTCCATCGGTGATTCTGGTTTATCATCATCACCCTTAGACTTGCCCGGCTTGGATTCCTTTTTTATGCGGTCAACCTGCTCTTTGATGGCTTGCAGATTCAGTTTTCCGGCTTTGTCCTCCACAATATTCAGCTCGGTCAGATTGATCAGCAACAGCCGGAAATGCAGTTTCCGCTGTTTCATCTCCACACGATCCGCTTCCAGTTGCAGCTCCTCGAAGTTGAGGAAAGGCGTATCCCCATACTCCTTCGGATTGAATAATTTCAAACCTTCAAACCGCACCTTGCCGGAAAGCAGATTCACTTCTGCGGCGCGTAAGGTCACTTGCAATCCCGTGCCTTTTTCCAACCGGCTCACGACCCATGATTGAAAGATGCGATCTTTCAACAACACCAGCGCCACTGCCAAAATCACCAGCAATATCAAGGCGCGCAGCGCCCAGCGACCGATGAATTTCAGCACTTTGATCACAACGTTTCGTTCACAACCGGATATCGTCCGGCCTCACCTCCAGGCATTCGTCCTGATCTTCCCACACCACGGCCGGGTAATGATCCAGAAATGGCGGCAGCAAATTCTTCACGGCCAAGACCATCAATTTCTCCACCTCGACAGCGGAAGTCTCAATCTTCTCGTCGTAGTTCGGCACGGCCTTGCGTTGCTGCTCGTCCCAATGCGCCACTGCATGGATTGGCGCGTATTTCTCGGCCCATTGCTTGAGCGGCGCTTTTAATTCGGCCGGGATATCATCAAATGGCACCGAAGGTTCGCCACACGAATGGCAGATAAGCCCTGTCTCTAATACATCGCGCGTGACCATCGGCAGCAGCGGCGCACCACAGCAAGAGGCCAAGGTCCACGCTCGCGGGATGGATACGAGCCGCTTGTGCCAGATGGAACGATCCTGCCCTGCCTGGCAGGCCAGACGCAGCGAACCCACCAAGGGATGCGACATGCGCCACACCCTGCCTTCCAATTGCCCAAAGGTCTGCGCCAGCCAGCGGGCCAGCGTCAAATCATCCAAATTCAGAAAATATCCCTCGTATTCACGCCAGAGACGGTCCATCGGGGATTCGTTCAAATCAGCCATTGCTTCCTCAAAGTGTGGAAGTGTGAGGCGCGGCGCAAGTGGCAATAGCAAGAAATGCTGTGTTTCGGCGCATTTATTTGAAAATCGCTGATTCCATACCACTATCCATGCTAAATGTCGCCCGCAGATAAGCCCACCGCGCGGCGCTTTCTACAGAGCTTAAATCTTCTCCTAAAAACCTTATTCACAAGCGTGAATAACCCATTGAAAACTCAGCTTTTTCGGCCTTTTTTCACGGCAAATTGAGCCAATAACTTGTTAAGCAAAATTTGCGAAAAAAATCTTTACACCACTACAGGTAGTGTTAGCTTGATTGCCGTTCCCCCACTAAAAGGGGTCCATAACCATCTAAAGTGAATTATGCGACCCTCAAAAGTTGGTGAATTTAGTTTTTATAAGTCCCTAGTCTATAACCAGTTTTAAGTCTGAAAGGATTCCCATGATCGACGCTCGTGAAGGTGTTGTGTCGGCGGCTCCGACTAAAGGTCGGCAGCGTAACTCCGGTGTGTCCACCAACCGGTCGGTCAAACCCTCGTCCAAGCCTGCTAAAAAGGGCCGGACGTTGCCGATGGAGCGCGTTTTTAGCGTCCCCGGGAAGCATCCTTTCGACCAGATCGAATGGGACCAACGCACGGCCGAAATCACGGATGATAGCGGCAAAGTGATCTTCAAGCAGGAGAACGTGGAAGTTCCCAAGTCTTGGTCACAGCTCGCCACCAAGGTCGTCGTCTCCAAGTATTTCTACGGCGAGATGAACACTCCCGAGCGAGAGACTTCTGTTCGCCAGCTCATCCACCGCGTCGCCCGTACCATCGCGGATTGGGGTATCAAGGATGGTTATTTCTCGAAGGCTGATGGCGAAATCTTCTACCAAGAACTGACTTGGTTGGGTATCAACCAATACGGTGCCTTCAACTCTCCGGTTTGGTTCAACGTCGGCCTATATCACCAGTACGGCATCGGTAAGAACTCCGCGCGCGGTAACTGGTATTACAACCGCACCAAGGGCGAAGCCGAACGCGCCGCCACGCAGTATGAATATCCGCAGGGCAGCGCCTGCTTCATCCAGGCCGTGGAAGACAACATGGAAAGCATCATGCACCTCGCCTACAGCGAAGCGATGCTCTTCAAGTATGGCTCCGGCACGGGTTCCGATCTTTCTCCGATCCGTTCCAGCAAAGAAAAGCTGAGCGGCGGCGGTCGTCCAAGCGGTCCGATGTCCTTTCTGAAGGTCTATGACCAGGTGGCAAATGTGGTGAAATCCGGTGGCAAGACCCGTCGCGCCGCCAAGATGAACACCCTGCGCGACTGGCATGGTGACATCGAAGAATTCATCGACGCCAAGCAGAAGGAAGAGAAGAAGGCTTGGGCACTCATCGAACAGGGCTATGACGGTTCCTACAACGGCGAAGCCTACGGCTCCGTCATGTATCAGAACGAGAACCTCTCCGTCCGTGTCTCGGACGAATTCATGCAAGCCGCGCAAGACGGCAAGGAATGGCACACGCGCACGGTGACCGGTAAACCGCTCCAGAAGAAGGATGCCTCCACGCTGCTGAACAAGATCGCGGAAGGCACACACATCTGTGGTGATCCCGGCCTGCAATACGACGGTGCCATCCAGAAGTGGCACACCTGCAAAGGAACGGAACCCATCCATTCCACGAACCCCTGCTCTGAGTACGTGTTCCTGAATAACACAGCGTGCAACCTCGCTTCGCTGAACCTGATGAAGTTCAAGCGCGATGACGGCACGTTCGATGTGGATCGCTTCAAAGCCGCCGTGCGCATCTATATCACAGCCCAGGAAATCTTGGTGGATAACGCCAGCTATCCGACGAAAGAGATCGCCGAGAACTCCCATATTTACCGCACGTTGGGCCTTGGCTATGCGAACCTCGGTTCCATCATCATGAGCTACGGCCTCGCCTATGACTCGGATGAAGGCCGCGCCCTCGCCGGTGCCATCACCAGCATCATGACGGGTCATGCTTACGAGCAATCCGCGAAGATCGCCGGCATCATGAGCCCGTTCAAGGGTTACAAAGATGCGCGTTGCTCCGGTGTCAGCAAGCCGGTGAAGAAAGATAACGTCGAGTCCATGCTCGGCGTCATCAAGCAACACCGCGAGGCTGTCGAAACCATCCAGGCCAGCAATGATTTTGCCTATTTGAAGACGGAAGCCCGTCATACGTGGGACCGCGCGCTAGCCATCGGCGAGAAGCAAGGTTACCGCAATGCCCAAGTCACCGTGCTCGCCCCGACCGGCACCATCGCCTTCCTGATGGATTGCGATACCACCGGTGTGGAACCTGACATTGCACTGGTGAAGTATAAGCTCCTCGCGGGCGGCGGCATGCTGAAGATCGTGAACCGCACAGTCACGCAGGCGCTCACCCGTCTTGGCTACACCGGCAAGCAAGCGGAAGCCATCGTGGCGCACATCGATAAATTCGATACGATCGAAGACGTTGATGACAACGGCCAGACCGTGAAGAGCGGCCTGAAGCCCGAGCATCTCGAAGTGTTTGATTGCGCGTTCAAGGCCTACCGTGGCAAACGCAGCATCGGTTACATGGCGCATCTCAAGATGATGGGTGCCGCGCAACCGTTTATCTCCGGCGCAATCTCCAAGACGGTCAACCTGCCGCAGGAAGCGACGGTTGCCGACATCCGCGACGCCTATGTGCAAGCGTGGAAGATGGGCCTCAAGTGCGTGGCCATCTACCGCGACGGCTCGAAGCGTTCTCAGCCGCTGAACACCAAGAAGACCAATGAAGGCGGTGCTGCCGAAGCAACGGTGAGTGCCGCTGAGCAAGTCCCGATCTTGGAAGGCCGCATCCAAGAACTAGAAGGTCTGCTGGCCGATCTGCGCCGCGCCTCGAACCAGCCGTTGCGTCGCCGCCTGCCGGAAACGCGCATGGCAATGAATCACAAGTTCGACATCGCCGGTCATGAGGGTTACCTCACCGTCGGCTTGTTCGATGACGGCCGCCCGGGTGAGTTGTTCATCACGATGGCGAAGGAAGGTTCCACCATCGGCGGTCTGATGGATTCCGTCGCTACACTGACCAGCATGTCCTTGCAATACGGCGTGCCGCTGGAAGCGCTCGTCAAGAAATTCAGCCATCAACGCTTTGAACCGTCTGGCTTCACCAAGAATCCGGAAATCCGCAACACCTCGTCGATCATCGACTACGTGTTCCGCTGGATGGCGCTGCAGTTCATCCCCGGTTATCGCGAGATGACGAATCCCAAGCAGACGGAATTACCGATGCCGGATTTGATGGAAGCGCTCAAAAAAAAAGTGAACAAGCCCGTGGCTGACCTGCCACTGGCCGAGGAGGACACCGTCACGGTGGACGCCTCGATCACGACGTCTAAGGGCTCCAAAGTGTTCGTATCCCTGAGCGAGACAGTCTCGCACATGATGAAGGATGCGCCCACCTGCCCGAGCTGCGGTCATCTCGCGGTGCGCAATGGTGCCTGCTTCAAGTGCATCAATTGCGGTGAAAGTTTAGGTTGCTCATAAGAGGAACCTCCTGAAAAGGGTGCATGAACCGGGCAGCGGCAACGCTGCCCGGTTTAATGCCTTATAGGGGTGAACAGCATCCGAAGAGCAATCGCCTTTTTGCCCCGCTAGCGCTTGCTGATTTCACTCCAAACCGTGTCAACAGGCAGCTTTTCAAGATTCGCATGAGCTGGAATCAAGATGGTGTGTTCCCTCCGCGGCCCCCAGATCTTCTCGTTCGACGGTCCCCACAGTAACACGCCGGGAACGTTCAATGCGGCGGCCAAATGACTAACACCCGAATCATGGCCCAAGAAAAGATCCGCACGCTGTAACGCTTGAGCCACGGTAACCAAAGGGACATTTCGCAGAACCATCCCCCGCTCTGTTGGCAATACTTTCTGAATCGCTTCCAACTTTTGCCCATCTGCTTCCCCACCGATCACCAGCAGCTTCCATGAAGTCTCCGCGAGCACTTTTTGCATGAGCTCAAGCCATGAGGTCAGCGGCCAGTTTTTGCGCTCGCTTCCGCTGCCGGGATGGATGGCCAGCCACTTTTCACCGGGGGTCTTCGGAAACACATCAGCGTCCTTCAACTTCAGCTTGGGCGTAGCATCGGCACCAAAGACAGCCAGGCGTTCCAGCGGTTTCAGCAAAATATCTGTAGCGTGCGCGGACTGCGTTTCATCGGGGCGATGCGGCCCTTGGATGTATTGCGCCTCACAGACCCGCTTGATGTTGTTCTGCAAATTCTCGTCTGGATCGTAGAGGTAGCTGATGATGACGGCGAACTGGTTGAAGTAGGTGGACCAATCCTTGTCCAGATCTCCCTTGCCTGCGAAGAACCCGGCGAACTGTCGGCTCTCAATCGAGCGATAGCCATCCACCAAGCCGCCTTCCAAAGCTAATTGCGCCACACCGGAATACGCCACTGTCTCCAATCGCGCCTCGGGAAACATCTCCCGCAAAGCGGCGAATACTGGAAGCGTGACGATGAAATCGCCGATCGCGCCACCACGGATAACGAGGATTTGATTGCGTGGCATGGTTTGAAACGCCGCCGCTTGGTTTACTTGAACACCACAAAACCCAGCACCACGAGCAGAGCAGCAAACGCCAGCCGGACGCCGCTCAAAATCTTCAATCGCGACTCCGTGGCCGTGCCCCATTGTATGAAATCACGCGCGCGCCAAGGCGAGATGGTCAGCCAAATCCCCATGAACACCATGAAGTACGCCCACGTGATGAGCACCAGGCGCCAGTCAGATTCATGCCAGCGGGCAGTGTCCACAATGGTTTTGGATAGCAGCAACATGAGCACGGCCAGACCTCGGATGGCGAGAAAGTCCGTGACGTAGAGGCACGTCCCGATACCGATCGCTCCGAACGCGAACATGAGCATGCGTTTGATGTTAGCGAAATCCGCGATGTCCTCAGCATTCACATTGTAGAGAAACCAGCCCGTGGCCAAAGCCATCAGGAGATAGCCCCAGATGAGGGAACGCGGAAAGGCGCGGGCACTGGTGGTAAACCCCTTGGGATTGGCCAGTGCATAGAACTGCGGCAGGGCTAACCCAGCACCTAACAAAATCGAGAGTGTGGAAAGTTTCATCCCTTATTCGTCCAGATTGATGATGGCGGGGTTGCCATAGAGTGTGAACAGGCCGCTGCGCTCGATCCTGACATCCATGAGCTGCCCGATGTGGCGCTGGTCCCCTTCAAAAATCACGATGCGATTGTTCCGCGTGCGGCCTTCCAGCGTGGCGGCATTGCGACGGCTCGGCCCCAGCACCAGAATCTGCTCGGTGCGACCGACATATTCCTGATAACGCGCCGCCCCAATCTCATTGACCAAGTTCAACAGACGCGTATGCCGTTCTTCGATGACCTCTTCAGACAACTGGTCCGGCATCGCCGCCGCCGGCGTATCCTTGCGTTGGGAATACTTGAAGCAGTAGGCGTTGTCGAACTGCGCTTCGCGTACAGCCGACAGGGTTTCTTGAAAATCTTCCTCCGTCTCACCCGGGAAACCCACGATGATGTCCGTGGTGATGCCCATCTCGGGATTCACCTCGCGCAATTTCTTCAAGATGGTGAGGAAACGCTCGCGAGTATAGCCACGGTGCATGAGCTTCAACACGCGATCACTACCGCTCTGGAGCGGGATATGCGCACTCTCCACCAGCTTGGGCAGGCGGGCATAGGCTTCCACCAAGTCATCGCCATAACCTTTCGGATGCGGTGAAGTGAAGCGGATGCGGTCCAAGCCCTCGATCTCATGTACCGCCTCGATGAGCTGCACGAAACCGCTCTTCCCGTCCTTCACCGGATAATCCCGTTTACCAAAGCTCGTCACGATCTGCCCCAGCAACGTGATCTCTTTCACACCCCGGGCAACCAGTTCACGGCATTCGGCAACGATATCGGGAATCGTGCGACTGCGTTCCATACCGCGGGTATAAGGCACGATGCAGAAGGTGCAGTATTGATTGCAGCCCTGCATGATGCTCACAAAAGCCATCACCTGCTTCTCCGTCGAGTTGCCCGACAGGATATGCTCACGGATAGTTGCTTCACTGCCCTTCTCCGCTTCCGTGTCCACGACCTTCTCACGGCGGCCCGCCAGCAAGTCATCGATGTATTCCGCCGCGCGATGGAATTTCTGGGTGCCCAACACGAGGTCCACATCCGGCAGGCGGTCGATAAGCTCCTTACCCCGGCTCTGCGCCATGCAACCCATGAAGCCCAGCACCACATCCGCCTTCCGACGACGCGTCTCGGCAACTATGTTGTACATCTTGCCGATGGCCTTTTGCTCCGCCTGATCGCGAACACTGCAGGTGTTCAGGAGGATGACATCAGCCACGGCTTCCGACGGGGCCAGGGTATAGCCCTTCGCCACGAGCTGGGCGGCGACTGCTTCGCTATCCCGCTCGTTCATCTGGCAACCGTAAGTCTTGATAAATACACTCGGCATAGGCCGTAAAACTAGAGCGCGGTAAGATAAGCGAGCCGGAGGCGGCTGAAAAGGGGTTATTTGAGGGGAAAGGTTAAATGGGGCAAATCACTAAAACCGTTGAATCGGAACACTATGTAACCATTCAACGATTTGAGGTCTTTAACGGTTTTTCGTGAATCTTACCAACTCCACCGTTGCCCTCCCTAGGTCAATTTGGGTAAAACCCTGTGCATGTCATCCCCGTCTGGTGAAAAGTCCGGTGAGAAATTTGATATGCACAGCGAGTCTTTCCTGCACTCGTTGATGCGCAAGCAGTTGAAACTATCCATCGCCTGCGCGGCGACGTTCATGATCGCGCTGCTGGGCATGCCACTCTTGAACTACTTTTTCCCCGAGTTCATGGCCAAACGCATCTTCGGCTTTACGCTGAGCTGGTTCATTCTGGGCATCGCCTTTTTCCCATACGTCTGGATCATCTCCTATTATTTCATCAAGACCTCCATGGCCCTTGAAGATGACGAGGTGAAGTCGGTGAAAGGAGACAAACAATGATGTCTTCGCTTTTCTTCGCAGCGGCAGAAGGCAAGGTGGACTCTTGGATTCTAGTCTTCAGCGCCATTACCGTAGCGGTCACCATCTGGATGGGTTTTCGTTCAGCGAAGACATCCAAGACGGCCTCTGACTTTTTCGTGGCTGGTCGCTCGGTCAGCGTCGGCTGGAATGCTTCCGCCATCTCCGGTGAATACCTCAGCGCGGCCAGTTTCATGGGTATCGCGGGCATGGTGATGTCTTCGGGATATGATGCCCTCTGGTATCCGGTCTGTTACGCGTGCGGTTATCTGTTCCTGCTGCTGTTCATCGCCGGGCCATTGCGCCGCTTCGGCGCTTACACGATTCCGGATTTTGCGGAAGGTCGTTTTGATTCCCCCTTATTTCGTAAGATAGCCGTCGTATTCGTGCTGTTCATCGGTTTCTTCTACACGATGCCGCAGATGAAGGGGGCGGGCGTGACCTTGGCTTACATTTTCCCCGGCCTGCCCTATTGGGTGGGTGTGGCGGTTGTGGGCGCAGTCATCACCCTGAACGTCGCCTTGGGCGGCATGAAAGGCATCACGCTCGTGCAAGCCTTCCAGTATTGGGCCAAGATGTTTGCCATCTCCGTGCCCATTTTCGTGCTGATGGCGGTTTACGGTCATTATGGTCGTCAGCTTGCGAGCAATAACGTAGCGCAGATGCCACTGGGCGCCCTCTATCAAAGCAAGGGTGCGCTTACGAATTCAGTGGTTCCTTTCATCACCGAAGTAGAGCGCAAGACTTTACCGGCCAAAGCGCCCATGGACAGTGAATGGATCGCGCCCTTCGGTCCCCTGACCTCAAAAGCTGTCAAGGCAGCAGCGAACAAACTGCCCGAAGCGGAACGCGCCGCCTATCTGGCCGAGCACGAAAAACCATACTCGCTACTCTACACCTATTCACTGATCATCGCCATCGTGTGCGGCACCGCCGGTTTGCCTCACATCCTCGTCCGTTTTTACACCAATCCTGACGGCGTAGCCGCCAAACGCACGACCATGTGGGTGATGATCCTGATCGGTATCTTCTACGTGTTTCCGCCAGTGTTCGGCGCTATCGGTCGTAATTTGATGCCTGAGCTTTACACTGGTCTCTCGGGTATCAAGGGCACCGATCAAGTGGTGCTGAAGTTGCCCACGCTTATCAGCCAGAAGTATGACGTCTGGGGCTCAATTCTCAGCGGCATCACGTGTGCTGGCGCGTTCGCGGCGTTCATGTCCACGTTCTCCGGTTTGCTGGTCTCGATGACCGGCGCCTTGGCTCACGATGTCTATGGTCGCATCTTGCGTCCGAAATCCAGCGCGGAAGAGCGCATGAAGATGTTCAAGTGGTGCGCCATTCTGATCGGTTCTGTCGCCGTCATCCTCGGCTCCATGGTGGAACCGCTGGAGATCAACTTCATGGTCGGCCAGGCCTTCGCCATTGCCGCCGCCAGCTACTTCCCGCTGCTCTTCATGAGCGTCTGGTGGCGTGGTCTCACCATGAAAGGCGCGGCTATCGGCATGTTGACCGGCGGGTTGCTGTCACTCTTCGCCGTGGCTTTGACCAACGCGAGCACGCTCGCCTCGGACCCGGGCACGATGGGCAAAATCTTCGCCGGCTTTAAAGGAATGAACGATTTCTGGGCCGCTCACCCTCTGCTCCGCATCCTGTGCGATCAGCCAGCCATCTGGTCCGTGCCGCTCTCCATCGGCTTGATGATCATCATCTCCAAGGCTACGGCCGAGGACATCCCGGCGGACATCCGCATGAAGATGCTGGTGCTCCATGCGCCTGAGAAGCTCGGCCTGAAACAGGAATACATCCAGGAACATCAGGGACCGGCGCATTAAGGTCTTCACCGGATGGGGTTGCTTGTTGACTCAGGCAACCTCGTCCTTATCCTGCTTTTCTCAATGTTGCTGTCTCCGGGTAATTTTGAACCTCCCGGCTGATCATACGTCGAACTTTTGCTTATGCGTATTGTTGAAATGAAGGTCCATTCGATCGCGATCGCTGATCCACCGATCCGCAGTTCGTATGGACTCCACGCTCCCTATGCTCTCCGCAATATTCTGGAATTGAAGAGCGATGACGGCATCACGGGTGTTGCCGAGACGTATGGCGGTGAAGCCCCGGCGAAGGCTCTGGAAGAGATCCGCTCACAACTCATCGGGGCGAATCCGTATCGTTTGCTAGGTTTCCTCAATCCCATGATTGAAGGTCAACCGAAGAGCGACAGCAGCTTGGAACGTTCTCAAACGTACTTGGTGCCTGGCGAGAATCCGTTAGACGCCACTGCCCGTACCTTTGCCGCCGTTGAAACCGCCTGCCTCGACCTCATCGGCAAGACCGTAGGCCAGCCCGTGTGTGACCTCATCGGTGGCCGTGTCCGCGATGAAGTCCCCTTCTCAGCCTATCCCTTCTACAAGCATAAGGGCGGTGGCGGTGAAGGCGATGATGCACGTGAAGACGAATACGGCGAAGCCCTCTCGCCGGAAGGCATCGTGAAGCAGGTGCGTCAGATGCGCGCCCAATACGGATTCGGCTCCATCAAATTCAAGGCAGGTGTGCTGCCGCCCGAAGTGGAGATCGAAACCATCAAGGCGCTTTATCGCGACTTGGGCCCGACGGTTCCCCTACGCATCGATCCGAATTGCGCGTGGTCAGTGGACACCTCCGTGAAGGTCGGTTTGGCCTTGGCCGAAGAACTTGGCCGCGGTGGTTACCTTGAAGATCCCACCGCTTCCATCGCCGGCATGGGTGAAGTGCGCAAGCGTTTGCTCGCTGCGGGTGTAGATACCCCGCTCGCCAGCAACGTCGCCGTGACCAGCTTTGCGGACATCCCTGAATCCGTGAAGCATGACGCCGTGCAGATCATTCTCTGCGATCACCATTACTGGGGCGGTATGCGTCAGGTGCAGCATTTGGCGAAGATCTCCAAGACTTTCAACATCGGCCTTTCGATGCATTCGAACAGCCACCTCGGCATCTCCATGCTGGCGATGACGCATGTGGCTGCGGCTACGCCTCACCTCACCTACGCTTGCGATACGCATTATCCGTGGTCGCAGTTGAAGGACGAGATCGTCGTTGGAGGACGCGTCCCCATCGTGAACGGTTGCGTTAAGATTCCGAACAAGCCCGGCCTCGGTGTGGAGATCGATTACGATGCCCTCGCCCGTGGCGTGGAGCGTTACAAGAAGTGCCCGTATCGCAAACGCGATGACGAAGCCGAAATGCGCAAGCACGTGGACCCCACCTGGACCCGTCAACTGCCCCGTTGGTAATAAAATTTAACCCGTTTTAATCGTATGCCTCTTAAGCCTGCTGAACTGCGTGAGAAATTGTCGAGCGGTGTGATCTCCTTCCCGGTGACCCCGTTCAAGAAAAACTTGGGATTGGATATCGCCGGACATCGCAAGAACGTCCGCTTCATCATGAAGCACAAGGTGGCGGCGGTGGTGGCCCCCGCTGGCACGGGGGAAATGTATTCGCTCTCGCCGGAAGAACATCTGGAAGTGGTCAAGGCCACGGTGGAAGAAGTGAACGGCAAGGTGCCGGTGCTTACGGGCGTGGGTTTCAATTACCCGATCGCCCTACAACTCACCAAGCAGTCGGTCGCTGCTGGCGTGGATGGCATTCTCGCGTTGCCGCCTTATTTCCCGCACGCGGACGAAGCTTCTTTGGCGGACTACTACAAAGCTATCGGCAAAGCGACCAAGCTGGGATACATCATTTATAGCCGTGATTGGGTGAACCCCTCTCCGAAATTCGTCAATCAACTGGCCAAAGATCTGCCGAACCTCATCGCGTGGAAAGATGGCACAGCAGACATCCGCAAGTACCAGATGATCCAGCAAGTGGTCGGTGACCGTCTGCTGTGGATCGGCGGCGCGGGTGATGATGCGGTGCCGGCCTATTATTCTATCGGCGTGCGCACCTACACCTCCAGCATAGCTACTATCTCGCCGAAGCTCTCCATTATGTTGCACGAAGCCGCAGCGGCAGGCCGTCGCGAAGAGTTGGCAGAGTTGATGACCAAGTATGTCACCCCGCTGTATGCCTTCCGTGCCCGCCGCAAGGGTTATGAAGTCTCCGCGATGAAGTCCGCCATGGACATCATCGGCCTGTCCGGTGGGCCTTGCCGCCCGCCGTTGCCTGACCTAAAACCGGAAGAAGTCACCGAACTGGCCGGGTTGCTTAAAGCATGGAAACCCGTGCTGTGACTGTGATACCCTGCCGCCATGGCAGACGAATATCAGCGCGGCACAGACGAGCAATGGCTGGAACAGTCGAATCAGGAACTGTCCTTCATCGTCAAAAAACGGGAACGGACTATAAGCCTTTTGAAGTATCTTCTGGTGATCTTGATCGTAGCGTTGGGCTGGACTGTTTTCAAATTCAGTCGGCACGCTCCCATCCAGGAATTGTGGTCGTTCAAAAATGAAGTGAAGAAATGAGCGACCAGGTTTTTCATAAGATCTTCTGCAGCCAGTGCCGGGGCAAGATCGAGTTTCCGGCGGAATATGCCGGACAAACCATCTCCTGCCCGCATTGCCAGACACTGGTGACGCTGAAAATCCCGCCAGCGGATCCGGCCCAAGCCACTTATGACTATCCTGATCCTGCTACCTTGACGCCTGCGGAGGTTGCGAAAGGCCAGAAAACCAAGTTAAGCATCATCTATGCGGTTGCGCTGCTGCTGGGCGTGAACGCGGTCTTTGGGCTGTTTCTCCTGTTCCGTTCCAAACCGAGCGGCCCCTTGGAAGGCGTGCAAGTCACGACGTGGAAACTTGAGCCGGGTGAGTATCGGACCTTTTATCTGACGGGGGCAGTCTCCAATTCCACCTCGAAAGTCATCCCCGACGCCCGGGTGGATTTTGAGACTTTGGACGGTGCCGGCGCTGTCTCAGGCAAGGTATCCGCCGTGGTCAGCAATCTGCAGCCGAATGCATCATCTGAGTTTTCCATCCAGACATCGGCCACTCAAACGGTCTGGGATGCGAAGGTCGTCGGAGTCTTTTTGAACAAGAAATGAGTGCTGCTTAGGTTTGACCTAGGGCCGTATGGCGGGTTAAGCCATAGTCGATGGCGCGCTCAAACGATGATGACTCGGAGGGTTTGACGGCACGAGTTCTGCCGGCCATCTATCTTTTCATCGTATCAGTTATCTCAGGCGTCATCATCGGCCACGCTGTTGTCACGGTGTTCTATCACCCAACGGCTCTTGGCTGGGTGGATGCCTTGGCCTTTCCGCTTTTGATAGCTGGTGGCATTGCCTTGAAAGCCCATTTCCGCGCCTTGGAAGAGCACAGCAAGGAAGAGTATCTGGAGGACTTGCGCCGGGGGTTCTCGGCTTACGTCATCTATTTTATCGCACTCGCGTCCTTGATCGGTGGACTCGTAAGCGGAGGCATCGCGGGCATCGACAATGCTGACCAGAAAATAGCCGAAGAAGAAGCCAACGCGTCAATCGCAGCGAGCAAAACTCCGGCGAAAATCTTTTCCAAATCCAAACCAAAAGCCCAGTCTGCCGCTCAACCGGTAGCGGAACAAAAAACGAAGCTGGTAACTCCCGTCAGTTCTGAAACGGAGCTTCCTCTGCTAGTTTTGAAGTCCATCATCGGGGATAGCACCCGTAGGACGGCCTTGATCAATAACATCGTGATCGGTGAAGGCCAGTCCTCGCCCATTAAGGCAGATGGGGTGTCCTACCAGGTGAAATGCCTGAAGATCGAAGGAAGCAAGGTCACCCTCGAAATCGAAGGCCGGACCAATCCCGTGATCTTAGCGCTTTGAGGCTGCGCGAATCAGGGAGCCAGATTCGCAGCGTTCGTCCGCCAGTTGGCCATCACCGCCCACTGGTTTACCGGAGTTAGCGCTTGGCCATACTTCAAATATTGGACACTGCCGTCCACCATCGCGTAATTGGATCCGCCTTGCTTGGATTTCACGCCACCACCGGTCATGTGACGGCTCTGCTCTGATTCCTCAATGTCATTGCCGTTCCCCTCATAGAAATCCATGTAAAAATGGGGTGATTCTGTTTCTTTTTCACCAAACGCGATAGTTTCCTGCGGTTGCCGGATGGCGGCCTCGCGAATGCCATGCTTGTAGGCGGCGGTCATGTAAAGCAGCCAATCATTCGTGCTCAGCGTGCTTTGGAAAAAGTCATTCCAGCCGTTGATCAGATAACTGCGGGAAGCGAAATCCGCGGGAAGCTGGTTGGTCGTGTAACCGGGAGTGCCCGCAGAAAGCGGATTGGGAGCATCCGCCGGACACTTCAGCAACCGGGTGTCCACGTATCCATTCAGCAAAAGTGTCGTCCATCGATTCGTCGCATGACGCGGCGTGAACTGGCCCTTATTATCATCGGCATACATCCGCAAGGCCATGTTAACCTGGCGCAAGTTGCTGACGCACTTGATGCGCAAAGCGGCCTGTTTGCCGGAAGATAAAGACGGCAAAAGCATGCCCGCCAAAATCGCGATAATCGCGATGACGACCAAAAGTTCGATCAAAGTGAAGGCACGGCGGCGCTGCGAATGTTCTTTGAAAGCAACGGGAAGCATCCATGGCTTGGGCAGCTCGATCGGCACGGGTAACTGCTTGGCTGCACGAAACTTCAGGGCCGGCGCGAACCGGTCCGAGGGAGTGAATTGAACCTTAATCTTTGGTTCAAACTGCATTGATGTCGAATTTTCTCCAGTCATGGTGCGTCAAGTTTAGGAACATGAACCTCAAGGCCATTATCCTCAGCACAGTGACCATCGCCCTGGCAGTGGTTTATGCTGTCTATTTCACCGACTGGTTCCGCCCGAAGAATATTCAAATCATTACTCAAATTCGTCCCATGCTGCGTCCAGGCAGTGCCCAAGGGGCCTATCCCGTCGCCTTTGGGCTCAACAGCAAATACGAGATCACCAGCATCCAAGTGTTTCCATCCAAAGCCCTGGCTACAAATGAGTTAACGCCACCGGTATGGTCCATGGAAGGGGCTCCAAAATCTACTCCCGTGAAGGCTTTTAGCTATGCGGGCGATGTGCCGGGAATGAAGCCCGCTGTGGCCGGAGTGCCACCTACCCCGTTACAGATAGGCGAAGAGTATCTGCTGATCATCGAAGCCGATGGCAAGACTGGCAAAACCAACTTTATTGCCGGAGGAAAAAGCGCTCCCGTCGCTCAAGCGGCCGCCGGACCGCCCACGTTGGTGCCACTTACCCCTGTCGGCGTTCCCGCCAAGTGACAGGCGGCCCAATGGCCGGGAGTTATCTCCCGCAAAGGTGGCACCTCTACCTTGCAGCGATCCACGGCAATCGGGCAACGCGGATGGAAAGGACATCCGGAAGGCGGGTTGATCGGCGATGGAACATCACCGGGCAGAATGATGCGTTTGCGCTTTGATTCCGGGTCCACTTCCGGCACCGCAGAGATCAGCGCCTGGGTATAGGGATGCAGCGGACGACGGCAGATCGTTTTCGAGGGAGCACTCTCCACGACATGCCCCAGATACATGACCATCACACGATGGCTGATGTGCTCCACCACCGCGAGATCATGCGCGATGAACAGATACGAGAGCTTATGCTCGCGCTGGATGTCCATCAGCAGGTTGATGATCTGCGCCTGCACGGAGACATCCAGGGCACTCACCGGTTCGTCGCAGACGATGAGCTTGGGCTGGACCGCCAAGGCGCGCGCAATGCCGATACGCTGCCGCTGACCACCGCTAAACTCGTGCGGATAACGGTCGGCATAACGCGCATCCAAGCCAACGTCTTTTAAAAGGCTCGAGATGCGTTCACGCCGTGCTTCCGGAGTAGCCGCGAGCTTATGGATATCGATGGCCTCCCCGATGATCTGGCCGACCGTCATGCGCGGATTCAGCGAGCCATAGGGATCCTGAAAAATCATCTGGAACTGACGACGTCGGCCGCGCAGCTCGCCTTGTTTGAGATTGGTGATGTCCTCTCCGTTAAAGAAAACCTGGCCTGCCGTCGGATCGATCAACCGGATGATGGCGCGGCCCAACGTCGTCTTGCCACAACCGCTTTCACCCACGAGCCCCACCGTCTCACCGTGGCCCACCGTGAGACTCACATCGTCCACCGCCTTCACATGCGCTTTGACGCGGCTGAACAGCCCGTGTTTGACGGGGAAATGGACTTTTAGATTTTTGACTTCGAGCAGCGACATCAGATTTAACGTTTAGTCAGCAACTTGATCCGGACTCTAAACTGCAGCCTGCACTCGTGCTTTTTCACCAATAGATTCCTGCCAATACGGGCACCGCACCCAATGTCCCGGCTCCACTTCCACGAGTTCAGGCACTTTCTCCGAGCAATCACTGTGCGCGATGGGACAGCGTGGGTGAAACCGGCAGCCCGTGGGCATAAAGCCGATGCTCGGCACGTTACCCGGTATGGCGTTCAACCGTTCGAGTTCATGGCCCAGCTTGGGCACCGAGTGCATCAGGGATTTCGTATAGGGATGCAGCGGGCGCTTCAGCATCTGGTTGGCCGGAGCCATTTCCACGATCTGACCGGCATACATCACCGCCAACCGGTCAGCGATATCTCCGACGATACCCAAATTATGCGTGATGAGCAGGATGCTCATGCCGAGCCGCTTCTTCAAATCCAGCAGGAGCTCCATGATCTGCGCCTGAATGGTGACGTCCAGAGCCGTGGTCGGCTCATCCGCAACTAGCAGCTTCGGTTCCGAGGCTAAGGCCATGGCGATCATCACGCGTTGCTGCATGCCGCCAGACATCTGGTGCGGGTAATCGCGGATACGAGACTCGGGAGCGGGAATACCCACCAGTTTGAGCAAGCGGATGACCTCTGCGTCTGTGGCGAACTTAGGGCGATGAAGCTTGAGCGATTCCTTGATCTGATTTCCCACGCGGAAGACAGGGTTCAAGGACGCACTGGGGTCTTGGAAAATATAACTGACCACGCCACCACGAATAGACCGCAACTCGTTCTTCCCCATCTTCAGCACGTCCTGGCCGTTAAGCAGAATCTGGCCCTCGGGATAGATGGCTGGCGGAGTGGGCACGAGCTTGGCGATGGAAAGTGCGGTGACACTTTTGCCGCAACCGCTCTCGCCCACGAGACAGACCGTCTCCCCCGCATCCAAGGTGAAGGAGACGCCATCCACTGCGCGCAGCAGCTTGTCGCCTTGCTTGAAGTCCAGCTTCAGATTTTTAATTTCGAGCAGCGGCATGTCTAGGAACTCTTGGTATCCACGGCGTCTCTTAAGCCATCGCCGAGGAAGTTGAAAGCCAGAACCGTGATAAAAATTGCCGCGCCCGGGGCGAGCAGCCAGGGATAATTGCGCAGGTACTCGGTATTTTGGGCTGCATTCAGCATATTCCCCCAGCTTGCCTCGGGCTCCTGAATGCCCACGGTCAGATAGCTCAAGACCACTTCGCCCAAAATATAGTAAGGAATACTCAGGGTCGCACCGACGATGAGATAGGAGAAGGTCCCGGGGATAATGTGCTTGATGACGATATTCATGTCCGTCTGGCCCAAGGCTCTGGCGGCGAGGACATATTGACGTTCGCGCAGGGACAGGGCCATCCCGCGAATGACCCGTGCGGTGCTCGACCAGCCGACAAAACTCAAAATCACGACGATCAGCAAATACATCTGCACCGAACTCAGACTGGAAGGAAACGTCGCCCTCAAAGCCAGGATGAGATACAAGCCGGGGATGGACATGATAATCTCGCAAGTGCGCATGATCAGCGTATCTATCGTGCCGCCGAAGTATCCGGAAATGGCTCCGACGAAAACGCCGATGCCGTAGGACAGAATGATGCCGATCAAACCGATGGAGAGCGAGATTTGCGATCCGTACAGCATGCGGGAAAAGATATCGCGCCCATATTGATCTGTGCCCAGGAGATAGACTGGATAGGCATCATCACCTGTGCCAAAAAAATGCGTGGTCGTGGGAATCAGCCCGATGAACTTGTATTTCTCACCCTGCACAAAAAGACGGATCGGTTTACGGTCGTCGGGCAGTGGCTCGTATTTGAAACTGCCCGGCTCGGCCAGATGATACTTGGCCATCATCGGACGCAAACCATCAAAGGTGATTTTGGTGGGTGGATGGAAGAAGCGTTCCCGATCCTGCCGTTCATACCCATAGGGGGATATGAAGCCCGCCAGCAGGGCAACGGTATAAAGCACGATCAAGATGCCACCACCGAACATCGCCAGCTTCCGCTGCTTCAAGCGCCGCCACATGATCTGCCACGGAGACAGATTCACGATGTCATTCGTCACGGCAGCTTTAGGATCGATGGAGGGTGTTGCCATGCTATTTGAGGCGGATACGCGGATCGCTCCACGCCAGCAACACGTCGGCAATGAAATTGCCGATCACCAGCAGAATCGTGGCCATGACCACTGTGGCCACGACGAGTTCAAAATCCTTGGCCGTGATGGCCTCGATGGTTAGACGTCCGAGTCCCGGCCAGGCCATCACATTCTCCACGATGAAGGCACCGCTCAGCAGCCCCGCCAGCGAATAGCCGAAGATGGTCAGGAGCGGATTGATGGCATTACGAAGGGCATGCTTATAGACCACCCAGCCTTCGCTCAACCCCTTGGCGCGGGCGGTGGTCACGAACTCCGCGCGTAAGGTATCCAGCAGATTGGACCGCATGTAGCGCATGATCCCGGCCAGTGAACTGGCCGCGAGCACGATCGTCGGCAGGACCAGATGATGGGCGCGGTTCCAAAACCGTTCACTGGTGGACATCAGGTCATACATGGGGCTTTGTGCTCCGCCGACCGGAAACCAATTCGTGCTGGCCGCCAGCATGAGGGCCAGTAACGCCAACAAAACCTCCGGGATGGACAGCCCCACGAAGGCGATGGTGGAACAGGCACGATCGACGAAAGAATCTTTCTTAACCGCCGCCCAGATGCCCAGGGGGATGGCTACGATCCAAGCGAGGGCCATGGAGAAAAATGAGAGGATGAACGTGTTCCACAAGCGGGTCTGGATCAGCTCCCCAGCCTGCATCTTGTACGCCAGCGAATAACCCAAGTCCCCTTTGAAGGCATTGATGAGCCAGTAGGAATAAGCCACGTAGAAGGGCTTGTCCAAATGGCGCTTGGCCTCCATCTCCTTGATCTGCTCCGGGGAAATCTGCGGATTCTGGCGGAGTTGGTCATAGAAGCTGCCCGGAGCCGCCCACATGAGCATGAAACTAAGCAGCGAAACCCCGATCAGAATGGGGATGAGGTGCAGGAGGCGTTTCGCTATGTACTGCCACATGGTGTTATTCGCTTTCGCCAGCGTGACAAATATCACCGCTCATTGGCGAGTGAAAACCACTGATTCCAAACCCTTTATAACACACTTTCGCCCGGCGCGCACCTCACTTTCCCAAGGCCCTGTCATTTTGGCTAAGAAGCGGTTTAATAAATAGGCAGGGGTCGCGCTGAGCGGCAAAGGGCCGTCTGGCTAGGCGCGACGAAGGAGAATATCTGCTAGATCTTCGACTGAGGAGCAACAACGCCAGACGGCCCTTTGCCGCTCAGCCCTCCGGGTGGCGCGTCTTTTCCGGGGAGACTTCGTTGTTCGTCGGTCGAAGATCCATAAAGGATATTCTCCCTCCTCTCGCCTCGTCTCCCCGCAAAATCCTGCGCCACGCGACCCCTGCCTATTTATTAAACCGCTTCTAATGCTTACCATTTGCCGACTTTTGATTCGACAACCGCCCAAGCTGTTCAAGAATCTATCTACTTTATGGAAAAACGCCGTTTGACCCTTGGCCATTCGCCCGATCCGGATGACGCTTTCATGTTCTACGCCCTCGCGAAGGACCTGATCGACAGCCATGGCTTTCAGTTTGAGCATATCTTGCAGGACATCCAGACCCTGAACGAACGGGCCACGCGGGGTGAGTTGGACATCTCCGCCATCAGCATCCACGCCTACGCCTACGTGTGCGATCAATACGCCCTGCTCCCCAGCGGAGCCAGCATGGGTGACGGCTACGGCCCGATGCTCGTGGCCAAGCAGAAGTATTCGAAGGAGGAGATTGCCAAGCTCAAGATCGCGGTGCCAGGCACCATGACCAGCGCGTTTCTGGCCTTGCAGCTTTGGTTGGGCAAACCGGCGAAGGAGTTCAATTACATCGTTGTGCCGTTTGATCAAATCTTCCAAGCGGTGCGCTCAGGTCTGGCTGATGTCGGCTTGATCATTCACGAGGGGCAATTGACCTACGCGAACGAAGGACTCGTGGTGTGCGAAGATCTGGGCGTGTGGTGGGGCAAAGAAAACGACGGGTTGCCCCTGCCCCTCGGCGGCAACGTCATCCACAAGCGCTTTGCACCGGAAGTCCGCTCGGCCATTTCAGACACGCTTACGCAAAGCATCCAGTTCAGCCTCGATCATCGATCGGAAGCGGTTCAGCACGCCCTCCAATATGCTCGCGATATGGGCAAGGATCTGGCGGACAAGTTCGTGGGGATGTATGTGAACCACTGGACGCTGGACTACGGCGACAAGGGTCGTGAATCTATCCGCCGCTTTCTGACACGCGCGCACAAGATGGGGCTGATACCGAAGGCGCCGGAGTTGGAATTTGTGCGCTGAACAAACTCTCCCTTTTAACCGGACGGCGGAAACGTCGTCCGGTTTTTCTTTTACTCCGCGCCAGCCAGGGCTCCGATGAACCAGCCTTCTTTGAACACAAGCTCCTTCGCTTGCTGATGAGGGAGATATTGCTGGGTGAATTCATGCGGGCCCTTCGGCCACATCACGCCGCCTTTGAGCGCGGGTGATACTGCTTTCAAGCGAAAGTCTTGGCGGGTGGCGTTCACGAAGCCCGGTTCATTCCCAGCCTGGCAGGATTCGCGGCCGGTGATTTCGCCTTGGAGCAAGCCGCGGGCGTTCGCCCAACCGGTCTTGAACCAGCAATTTTGCAAGGCCACGCGGCCTTTGCCGTCGAGGATGGCGAGGCTTTTGCCAGCTCCCGTCACGTAGACGATGTTGTTGCGGCAATCCACCTGTTCGGCACCGGAAGAGAGCCGAAAGAGCATGGTTTGATCGGTGCGGGTGGAAACGACAGTGTTGTTATAAAAGTGCAGCGTGCCCTGTCGATACTGCGCAGGTTTACCCATATCCCCGCCATACTGGACGATCTGGCTGTTACCATCCCCTTCCCGCTCCAGCAGCACGTTCCCATAAACCCAGGTCGTTCGGTAGCGCGGATCATTCCGCAAAATCTCGCTGTCCATGGCCTCCACGAGATCCAGTTGTCGACTGCCACCCTCCAGCCAATTGTAACGCACGACGGTACCCGCAGAACGGTCTTTCAGGTTATTTCCCAAGCAGCCTGCGCGCAGCGGTCCGTAGCGATTGAACTGAAACGTGATGCCCTGCGAAGCGGTGTAAGTATTATGCTCCTGAAGGCTGCCTTCGATGCCGTTGTCATAGATATGACATTTCTCCAGGAGAATCTCTTTCGATTGAAAGCTCGTTAAGAAACCGTTCCCGCTGTCCCGGATGACACAATTGCGAACCGTGATGTGCTCCCCTTTCTCGATAGAAATCGAAGCGGCATTTTTGGCGTAGGCTACCTTGCCGTTCCGCCCAGTGAACTCATAGGGTGCACGGGCACTCCTCACCTCCAGATTTTCCACAATGATATGCCGGGGCATCGTGTCCTTCGGGATGTTCGCCCCACCAATCTTGATCACCGCTCGCGTATCACCCCAGAAATTCAGTTCCTTCCGGGTGACTGCATTCCGGCCATCGATCACTGGCAACTGGCCTTTGGCATCGGGCACGCCTTGCACGGTGATGGGTTTGTCTTTCTCTCCCTCGCGGCAGATCACCCATTTGCTGCGATAAGGTTCAGCCCGCCAATGGATCTTCACGGTATCGCCCGGCAGGAGGGATTCCCAGGGCACTTCTTCCACCTCCGTCAACGGCTTGCCGGGGCCGACTTCATAAACGGTGGCGGTGGCAGAAAGTGCCAACGCGATAAAGACGCAGAGCGAGGCAGAGCGAAGCATTTGCTTACGGTAAGACTGAAACAAAGGAATCACGTGTCGGAGGTTACCCCCTACGCACGAGTTGCCAAGCGGAACCTCAAAAGGCAGCCACGGTCTCCTAACCTCCGATGAGGTAGGAAGGCGTCACGTCATCGCTGCCGAGGCCGAAGCGAGGGTAGGCCTTGAGCGAGAAGGTGACGGCGATGGTGTAGTCGTCCTCCTGACCAAGGCGGCCTTGGCGGACGCGGAAGGTGAGGGCTGTGGTCCAGCTCCGCATGTCGCGATACAGCGTGTAATACTGTTCCTCTAACTGACCGTCTCGCGCTTCGAAGTGATGCGAGACGCGGGCGGCCCAGTTCTCGTTCATACGGTAGTAGAGCACGGTGCTCAATAGATTGTGGCCGCTGTTTGGCCCGAGCAAGGCGGGGTCATCACGCAAGTAACGATGGCCCAAGCTCAAGCTCCAACGACCACCGGGTTTGAAGGTGGCGGTATGGTAGGACTGGCGGAACCAGCCATTATCCAGCGAGTAACGAAGCTCCGAATTCAGCACCAGCCAGTTGCGGGGCTTCAGGTCCAGATCGGAGAAAAGATCGGCAAACGTCCCCTGACCGGTGCGCGGGTTGAGGCGCCAGTCGGTGTACACCGCCCAGTTGACTACGTTCTCGAGCTGCCCGTCGCGCTTGGTCTGCAATTTGTTTCGGAGACCAAAGCGGAACACATTTTGGGCATCGATGGCATCAATGGAATTGAAATCAGGGAACTCGATCGGAGTCAGCCGGAAGCTGGGTTGCAGGTAATCGAACTGCGGCAGGTCACGCGGCTCCACGTTCGGCGTCGGGACATACACGTAGTTGATGGAGGGCTCGAGGATGTGGCGCAGACCGTCCACTTGGAAAAACTTGTTCTGGGTGTCCTTCCACAGGCGCGACATCTTGAAGGAGAGTTCGGCACCGGTGTTGAAGACAGCGCGGTTCTCTTCTTCCAAGGTCGTGCCGAAACCATCCGTCTCGCTGTAGTGCGTAAAGCGGCCACCCACACGAGGAGTGAAATTCAACCAGCCGAAGAAAGTCTGCGGCAGGGTCAATTGATGATAGGTGTCAGCACGACCGGCGGAGAATTCGGGGAAAAGGTTGTGACCGAATTGGCGGCGATAGTAGCCGGCAGAGCTTTCGCTCTCATAATAGATGGGCGAGTCGCCGAGTTGCTGGCGCAAACCCGTCAGCTTGATATCGGGCAGGCGCTCCACGGTATCAAAGAAATCATTCACCTGCGGTTGCACGTAGGCGTTCAGGCTGAAGTTCCGCCAGAAATAATCCGTCTCCAAGAACGTGATCGGCTGGATGTTCCGCTCATACTCGGTCTCGAAGAAATCGCGGATGACGAACTCGTCACTCTGGTAGCGCACGGAGGCTTGCGCAAAAAAGTTCGAGCGGATGTTCAACTGGTGATTGAAAGAGATGCGGTCGCGGAAATCGCTCAACGGCTGGTTGATGGCGTTCAGGCGGGGATCTTCATCACGCGTGGCGTAGTATTTGAACTCACCCACGCCGAACTTGCCCACGTTATACTTGAAGTCCGGACCGCCACCCACACCGCGCTTCTGGCGA
The DNA here is from genome assembly GCA_943367715.1 of Chitinophaga pinensis. Taxonomy (GTDB): domain Bacteria; phylum Verrucomicrobiota; class Verrucomicrobiia; order Limisphaerales; family JAEYXS01; genus JAEYXS01. The sequence continues at coordinate 71,621 of CALRJY020000014.1, forward strand.
TAGTCGAGGTGGATGGAACCATCCAAGTTCGTGTTCGCGTACCAGTTGTAGGTGTTGAGGAGGTAAGGACCGTCGAGACTGCGATAGCCCGGGGTCAGGACGAGGTTGTTCGGATGCCGGTCGAGATGCCGCTTGTAGTAAGGCCAATAGAAGACCGGGACATCGCCCAGATAAACCGTGGCTCCCTTGGCCTCGATGTATTTGCCGGGGACGATCGTCAGAGCCCTGGCCTTGATCCGGTAGCCGGGGTCAGCGACGTCATCCGTGGTCAGCGTACTGTAATAGGTGGTATAAACGTCATTCGTGCCATCTCCCGCCAAGGCAAAGCCGCTGGTGAAAAAGGGATTGTAGCCGGCGCGGAACTCTTCTGCCTTTAACTGTTTGGTCAGGAAGTTGTACTCGATTTTTTCACCCTTCCACAGAGCCCCTTCGTGCTCTAGCGTGACCGTGCCTTCCGCCGTGGCCCAGCCGGTTTTCTGGTTGATGCTCAAGCGGTTCGCCGTCAGCACCGTAGGGCCGCGCTTCACGCGACCGCCTTTGTCCGTGGACGCGATTCCGTTCGCGAAATCGTAGTTGAATTCGCCTTTGTCCGTCAGGGATTCGAATTCCCAATTGAGCTCGGTGGAGTCAGCGGCACGACCCGATTGGATCATGCCCAAAGCCAAAACCGCCAAAACCAGCCACAGGAGCTTTCTCATTCAGGCCGGGAGCTAACCAAAAGCGCGGTCTTATGCCAAGGGCATTTACCGAGGACGAAAAGACGCTCCCTATTGAGGGTCTGACCGACGATGAGAAAAAGTCACATCAGTCCCGGATTTTTGCCGATTGACCAGGAGCCACGAACATCTGAATGCTGAGCACTATATGGGAAAATCCCGAATGGCGATCTGGCTGGGAGGCTCGCTTAGCGCGCTACTGCTTTTGGTGGCTGGCACTACCCATCTTCTGGGAGCATGGGCAGTGCTGTGCTTTTTGCTGACGGTGCTTTGCCTCGTGCTGGGCTTCGCGGGAGCCTGCTGGTCAAAACTCTGGCCGCTCGCGACCGGAGGCGGTTTCGTGCTCATGATCATTTTATGCTGCTCGGTTCAACCTTGGTACGGAGAGCACGGGTATGTGGAAGATGGCGGGAGGCTCGATATTCATCGGCACAGTTATTGGAAAATTGGGCACGTTCATTGAAATTCTGGCCGCTCCGACAGACCCGTGCCCACGGGATGGATGCGGCGTTGCCATGGGCTTAATTTCGACTACCTTCGCGGCATGACCCATCGCTTAGGCTTACCACATCTCGGCGCGCTGGTTGCTTTCACGGCCAGCACCCTACTCGGCACGTTCACCGTTTCGGCCCAACTGGCGGAAAAAGATCAGCGGTATCAGGCACCCAAGACTTTGAACACCTTGCGTACCTTCATGGAGGTGAAGTCGCGCGCAGAATGGCAACGCGAGTCGGAGGAAATCCGCACACATGCGCTAGTGAGTTGCGGCCTCTATCCCCTGCCCCCGAAGACGCCGTTGAACGCGCAGATCACGGACCGGCGCGACATGGATGGCTATGTGCTGGAGAAGGTGGTCATCGAGACGTATCCGGGATTTTTTCTCGCGGGGAATTTGTATCGGCCACTGGACCACGGCAAAGGACCGTTTCCGGCGGTGCTGAATCCGCATGGGCATTGGGCCGAAGGACGGTTGGTGGACGGGGAACTCGGCAGTGCGAGGGCACGGTGCATCACGCAAGCGCGGATGGGCATGGTGGCCTTTGCCTACGACATGGTGGGTTACAACGACACGATGCAGTTCAGCACGGCCAAGGGCGACATGGGCAAGCACCGGGTGTACGGCATGAAGCCGGAGGACCAGCTCTGGGGCATCAGCATGATGGGGCTGCAACTCTGGAACAGCATCCGGGCGCTGGACTTCCTCACGTCCCTGCCGGATGTGGATGCGAAGCGCATCGGTTGCACGGGGGAATCCGGCGGCGGCACGCAGACGTTCATGCTCGCCGCGGTGGATGACCGCGTGAAGGTAACGGTGCCGTGCGTGATGGTGTCGCATTCGATGCAAGGCGGCTGCACCTGTGAAAATTCACCGGGCTTGCGGGTGGATTATTCCAACATGGAGATCGCGGCCAGCGCGGCACCTCGTCCGCAATTGCTGGTGGCGGCCACGGGTGACTGGACGAAGAAGACCTTGGAGGTCGAAGGGCCGGCGGTGGAATCCGTTTACAGGCTGATGAACGCGGAGAAAGCCATGCGCTATGTGATCTTTGATTTTCCGCATAACTACAATCTCACGAGCCGTCAGGCGGTGTATCCGTGGCTGGGGCAGCATCTGCTGAAGAAGCCGGACACTAACTCCTACGTGGAGAAGTCTTATCAAAAGGTAGCGGATAACCAGATGCTGGTGTGGCCCGATGGCAAGATGCCCAAGGGGGCCTTGAGCTATGAAGCGTTTCTCGCGGAGCTGAAGAAGATCGCCCAAACGAGCCTGGACGAACAGATGAACGGGAAAGCTAACGCCTACCATAAAACATACGAACCGGTGTGGCGCCACAGCCTGCAACTGGATCTGCCCGGTGCGAAAGACATCCTGAGCGAGGAAGGTCATGCGGCAGGCGTGGGTAAAAAGATATTGATCGGCCGCAGCGGCAAGGGTGACCGCATTCCCCTGCTTGTCTTCGCTCCGCATACGAAAGGTACGGGCAAGGTGGTGGTGATGGCGACGCCGAACGGTCCGCGCAATCTCGCTGACGCTCAAGGACGACCGACCGGATTGGCAGGCGCCCTAGTGCAAAGAGGCTTCACGGTGGTGATACCGGAATTGTTTCAAACGGGTGGCCTCTATCAAAAGGCCATCGCGGAGAAGCGGAATTACTTCACGAATTTCTTCACGACCTACAATCGCACCGACTCGCAAGAGCGCGCGCAGGACCTGGTGACGACCATCACGTATGCACGGACACTCGGAAAAAAAGTGACGCTGTGCGGTCTGGATCGAGCGGGTCTCTGGGCCATGCTCGCCGCACCGGCGGCCGATGTGCTCGTGGCGGATGCGCAGGCTTTCAGCTCGGAGAATGAACAGCTCTTGTTGGCGGACGATCTCTTCGCACCGAACCTGCTACGGCTGGGCGGGCTGGATGGCATCATTGCCTTGGCCGCGCCGAAGCCGGTGCTGGTGCATAACACCGGCGGCAGGTTTGTGACCAAGCTGACCACTGAAGCATACGCCGGAGATGCGGAAGCATTGCGCGTGGAGCGGAACCGCTTTGATGATCTGGCATTGGTGACGTGGATCTTGGCGCAATGAAGAGCATTATGGGAGGCAGAGAACTTATACGGGCGTTGCTGACGCTCTGGCTGATCACCAGCGCAGTTGCAGCCACAGCGGGAGCGGTGAAGGAAACGGCGAGGCCGAATCTGGTCATCATCATCGCGGATGACTTGGCGTGGAACGATGTGGGATGCTACGGGCATCCGACGATACGCACGCCGAATCTCGACCGGCTGGCACGTGAGGGAATGAAGTTTACGCGCGGATTCGTAACGGCGGCCTCGTGCAGTCCCAGCCGCGCGAGCATGTTGACGGGGCGCTACCCGCACAGCACGGATGCCGAGGAACTGCACTGGCCGGTGCCGAAGGAGCAAGTGACCTTCGTGGAGCAACTGCGAACGGCCGGTTATTGGACGGCCGCGGCAGGTAAATGGCATCTAGGTCCCGCCATGAAGGAACGCTTCGACCTCGTCAAAGAAGCTGACCCGTCCGGTTTTCAACTGCCCCCCGGTGCGAATGGCAAGCCAGCCACAGTCATCAAAGCCAAAGGCGACCAGAGCGGTTGCGCCGATTGGGTTCCTACTCTGCAAGCGCGGCCGAAGGACAAACCGTTCTTCTTGTGGCTCGCGGCGCTCGATCCGCATCGGGACTACGAGGAGAACATCTCGGACAAACCCTATCGTTCCGAAGAGGTCGCGGTGCCGCCCTACCTGCCGGATGTGGCCGAGGTTCGTAAGGATTTCACGCAGTATTACGATGAAATAACGAGGTTGGATGATTTCGTGGACAAAGTGTTGAAAGAACTGGACCAGCAAGGCGTGGCCGAGAATACGTTGATCTTGTTCCTCTCGGATAATGGCCGCGCCTTCCCGCGCGACAAGACGACGCTGTATGATGGCGGCATCAAGACGCCCTGGCTGGTGCGCTGGCCGAAGAGTGTGAAAGCGGGCAGCACCTGCGAGCGATTGGTCAGCAGTGTGGATATCGCCCCCACCCTGCTCTCCCTGGCTGGCGTGAGGATCGGTGAAACGATCCAAGGCAAAGACTTCAGTGCGTTGCTCAACAAGCCAGCAGGCAAGCATCGCGAGTTCATCTACGCGGAGGATAACTGGCATGATTACTCGGATCGGGCCCGGGCGGTAAGATCGGAGCGATTCAAATACATCCGCAATGATTATCCTGAACTTCCGAACACGCCTCCGGCGGATGGCGTCCGCAGCCTCACCTATCAGGCGATGCAACGTCTACGGGACAAAGGTTTCCTCACCGCTGAGAAGTTGGCGTGCTTCCAGCCAAGAGCAGCCGAGGAGTTCTACGACTTGGCAAATGATCCCTTTGAATTGCGGAACCTCGCGGCCGATCCGCGCTATGCCACGGAGTTACGGCAGCATCACGCAGCGTTGGCAGCATGGGTGAAGGAAACCAATGATACGATGCCGGGAAAACGTTCACCGGATGAGTTCGATCGTGAAACCGGGCAGCCGTTGCCGAATCGCGTGCGGCCTCGTCCGGGCAAGGAGGCGTTGAAGTAATGAACAATAATTTCCATCACCCCTGCTTGTTCCGGGAACAGGCAACCTTTAGAACAACCGCGTGAATTCGAAAACGACAACCCCGACGACAACACCCGGCGGACTTGGCACCGGCCTGCGTCGCTACCTGTTCTTCACGGCGGCCATGACCGGGGCGATCATCCTCATCGTGGAGATCTTGGGGGCGAAGATGCTCGCGCCCTATCTGGGGACTTCGCATTTCGTGTGGACGGCACAGATCGGCGTGACCCTGCTCTCGCTGGCCACAGGTTATTGGTTCGGCGGCTGGCTCGTCGATCGGTCGCAAAATCTGTCACACCTCTATTTCTGCATATTGGGAGCGGCGATTTACCTGAGTGGCACCGTGCTCTTCACTGAGAGCGTGGCGTATGCCTGTCTGAAGTTCAAGCTGGCCACTGGCTCCATCCTCGCCTCGGCGTTTCTGTTCTTCATACCACTGACATTGCTGGCGGCGGTCGGGCCTTTTCTCATCCGGGCCTTGAGCCAGTCGGTGCAGGGTGTGGGCGGATTGGCAGGCAGGCTTTCGGCAGTCAGCACCTTTGGCAGCGTGGGTGGCACGGTGCTCATCGGTTACGTGCTGATCCCGTTGATGCCTAATTCGGTCACGATGCTGGTATCGGCCGCTGTCCTCGTCGCGCTCTCGTTCGGCTATTTTCTGGGATGGGGCCGCAAGAAGAATTCGGCAGCCTCGCCCACAATCGCTGCGGTGATCGTTTTAAGCCTCGGTTCACTGGGAGTGTTCGCGGACAGCAAACGCACCTTTGCCGATATGGAGGAACTGCAGCGCAGCAATTCAGATTTCGGCCAATTGCAGGTGATGCGCAGCACCCGTTCGGACCATCTGTATTATCTGAATGATTATCTCTGGCAAAACACCTACGACCCGTCCGAAAAGAAAAGTGTCTCGCTCTTCACCTACATGCTGCACGGACTGGCACAGGTCTATCGCGAACCGCTTCAGGAGGTGTTGTGCATCGGCCTGGGCGTGGGAATTGTGCCGATGGAATTCGTGCATGACGGTTGCAAGGTGGATGTCGTGGAGATCAATCCGGCCGTGGTTCCAGTGGGGCAAAAATATTTCGACCTGCAGACGGATAAAATGAATCTCACGATCGGTGATGGCCGGCAGTTCCTGAATGAGTCCACCAAAAGCTACGATGCGATGATCCTGGATGCGTTTCTGGGCGACTCCTCCCCTTCCCACTTGATGACTCGCGAGGCTTTCATCTCCATGAAGAATCGCCTGAAGCCCGGCGGTGTGCTGGTGATCAACAGCTTTGGCAATTTTGAGCCGGGCAAAGATTTCTTCCTCGCCTCGCTGGACAAGACGTTGAAAGCCGTCTTCAAGAGCGTGAAGATACATCACTCGGGCGCAGGTAACGTGTTCTTCGTCGCCTCCGATGCGAGTGAGCTAAAACGTGTCCGCGAGCCGGACCTGCAACGGGTGCATGAGTATAAAAGGAGCGAGGCGGAGTATGCCTATCGGAATGATACTGATACTCCGAACCCGGCTAACGGCTTGGTGCTCACAGATGATTATAACCCCGTGGAGTTTCACGATGCCGTAAATCGCGAGCGCCTGCGCCGCGACCTCGCGATAAACATGCGGAGGCGATGATGTCAGAAAAAAGGATTATGCTTCTTCTCCTGTGCCACCGTGGTCAAAGGACCATGGCCGGGACAGATCAGCGTATCCTCCGGCAATGTAAGAATCTGCTCGCGCACCTTTTGCCGCGCCAAGTCCAGAAGCTGACGCGCACCGCCCACGGAACCGGCGAAGATGGCATCACCCACGATAGCTACATAAGAGGCATCCTCCGGCCAGTTGCCGATGATATACGTCACGCCATCCTCGCAATGACCGGGCGTCTCACGATGATTGATGCGCAAGCTGCCGAGTTGCACACATTCGCTTGGCCGGTTGCGTTGGTCCACGGGCACATTCTTGGAACCAGAACGGACCCGCGCTTTCGGATGCTTCTCGCGGATCGTGCCCAACACCTCTACATGATCCCAATGGGAATGGGTGATAAAGATGTAGCGCAAGGTCAACTGCTCCGCGTCCAGAATCTTGAAAATGGCCTCGGCGTCCGTGCCGGTATCAAACAAAGCGGCGTCACGGGTCACCTCATCCCAGATGAGATAGCAATGCACTTTCATGCTCTTGGCCGGGGAAGTGATCTGGCGGATTTCGCGCCATGTGCCCGTGTCAACCGGTTGCGGTTGCCAACCGCGAGCCAGGCCTTCGAGTTTGCCGGCGTCTATCTGCAGAAGTTTCGCGAGAGCCGCGTAGTTCGGCGTCTTGCCACATTGACCAGAATCCTCAAGCTGCGCGTATTCTGCGAGCGTCACACCCGCCGCCTGCGCCAGCACTTCGGGTTCGTTACCCGTAAAGCTGCGCGACTTGGCCAGCAGGTCTCCGACATGATCTTCCAACTGCATGCGCGGATGATAGGCCCGGTTCACCACAGCGTCCAGCAGGCGATTGCGACAACTTGCCCTCACGACATCCGTTTATTGAACGAGTCCACCCATTTCGCATCTAATTGAAATCATGAGATCAAGCTTACTATCAGCGTTATCCATTATCTGCCTGATCGGCAGCCTGATTCAGGCATACGCAGGCAGCTCGCACGTCTATGTGTCGGCGGGCAATGATAACCGCATCCTGCTTTATCACCTGAACACCGACACGGGCGATCTGACCGAGAAAGGCAGCTACGCCGCAGAAGGCGGACCGGGCCCCCTCGCTTTTCACCCGGATGGAAAACATCTCTACGCCGCCTTACGCACCGTCAAGTCTGTGGCGACGTATGAACTGAATTCTACTGACGGTTCGCTCAAGCAAAAGACCGTCACGCCCGTCGTGAACAACCCTGTATATCTGGCGATCGATCGCACCGGGCAACATCTGCTCATGGCCTCCTACAATGGTAACCAGGCCGCGACTTATCGTTTGAATTCGGACCTTACCGTATCGAGCAACGCCTCCACCGTCATCGCCACGGGCAAAAATCCGCACTCTCTCCAGACCGATCCGTCGAACAAGTTCGTGTATATCCCGAATTGCGGCAGCGATCAGGTGCAGCAGTATTCGTTCGATGTGAAGACCGGTGCACTGAACCCGCTGCGATTGGCCGCAGTCACCACACCGACGAATGATGGTCCCCGGCATTTGACGCTGCATCCCAGCAAACCTTGGATTTTCGTCGTGAACGAAAAAGGCAGCACGGTGACGAGTTACGAATATTCTCCGGAGCATGGCAGCATGAAGGCGATGGACCGCCAAACCACCCTGCCCGCTGACTTCACCGGCAAGAACACTACCGCAGATATCCATGTGACGCCCGATGGGCAATTCGTTTATGCGTCCAATCGCGGTCACGACAGTCTCGCCGTGTATGCCGTCGATCAAGCGAATGGCAAATTGAAGCCCTTGGGCCACACGGCTACTGAGAAAACGCCCAGGGAATTTGAGATCGATCCCAGCGGCGATTTTCTCATCGCAGCCGGCCAGACTTCGCATCAACTGGCGGTTTATCGTATCAATCGTGATACCGGCATGTTGCAACCGTTGAAGACTTATCCGACGGGCAAAGGGCCCGCCTGGGTACTTATCCGCAAGGCGAATTGAAGACCATGATTGGCCATTGTGAAAGCAACCTCCGGCATGTTATCATAACATTGTGAGTCAATTACTCGTAGGCCTGCTCAGTGCGCTGATGTCCTCCAATCAACCGGTGGCCGTCAGCAATTTCGTGACCCAGACCACCGGTGTCTCGGTGGCCGCCGTCGCCAATGATCCCGCTGAGAAAGCCTACCGGCAATTGCTGGAGCTGGACGAAAACACCACCGAAGAGATCGACAAGTGGATCCGCGATGCGCAAGAGATGGAGGCCAAAGCCGGTGCCGCCCCCAACCTCACGCTCAACGCCCGCATCCGCCAGCGACTCGATGCGGTGAAAACTGGCTACGCCAAATTTCTGGAACAGAATCCCAAGCACGTCAAAGGCTGGCTGGCTTATGGTTCGTTTCTCAACGAGATCGGCGAAGAATCGGAAGCCGCTGCCAAATGGGAAAAAGCCCGCGAACTCGAACCCACCAATGCCGCGGCGTGGAACAACCTAGCGAACTATTACGGCCATAAAAGCCCGGTGAAGAAAGCCTTCGAGTATTACGCCAAGGCGATCGAACTGAACCCCAATGAGCCGGTTTATTATCACAACTTCGGCACCACCGTATTTCTCTACCGGAAAGACGCCAAAGAATACTACGGCATTGAGGAAAGCCAGGTTTTCGACAAAGCCCTCGAACTCTACCAGAAGTCACTGAAGCTCGACCCGGACAATTTCATCCTCGCCCAGGATATCGCGCAGACCCATTACGGCATCAAACCGCAACGTCTTGAGGAGGCCATCAAGGCTTGGGAGTATGCCCTCAGCAAGGCTCGCGATGATTTCGAGCGCCAGGGCGTGCAGGTTCATCTCGCCCGTTTCAAGATCAACATGGGGAAGTTCGATGAAGCCCGCACTCACCTCTCCCTGATCACGGCCCCACAATACGGCGACTTGAAAGAGCGCGTCACCACCACCTTGGAGCGCAAAGAGAAAGAGGCGAAAACCGGCAAACCGGCCGAGGCTCCTTAGCGTCCGCGTATGACCGCAGCCCATAAAATGGTTCTGCGCCTCATGTTTCTGCCGTGTCTCCTCGCTATTTTTGACATCGCCCTCACTCTGTATTACCAACCGGGCGATTACTGGACCGGTAACTACGCCGACGCCTCGGATGGCAACCCGCTCGTCTTGCTTGCCCTTCGTATCCACCCCCTCTGGATGCTTCCTGGCACCATCGCTTGGTTGGGGATCGTCTGGTTTCTCCTGCTCCACACCGCTTCCTGGATCGCACTGCGTGTCTACGTGATTCTGTTGATCGGCCACACCATCGGCGGTTGCGGTTGGCTGCTCCGCTATCACGCTGAGGGGCCTTGGCTGTATGCCGCCATCGCGTTCACCGTCCTTGTTTTGGGCAGATGGGTGATCCGTCCCTATTGGCACTGCTGGTCTGTCGAATCCACCCTCAGAAACGCCCGCTTGCGCGAACCTGCCACAGGAATGTCCACCACCACTTAAGTTTGGTGGATGGATAACTTAGAAGAGATGGTCGGGACGGTGAGATTTGAACTCACGACCTTCTGAACCCCATTCAGACGCGCTACCAAGCTACGCTACGTCCCGGCCATTTTCTCTCGGGGGTAAGCCCGTGAGGTGGCGGAATAGTAGGTCGTGTTTCCCTGATTTCAACAGCTTTTTCAGAATACTTGCACGCTCCTGAAATCGCCCCGAACGGCAAACCCCTGTCCGCACTCCCTCCAGTCGTCTCTTTCCCCGCATATCCACTTCATTTCGTCATCTCCGGCGTCAACTTCAGGAACAACTTCAACCACTCCCGATAAACACCCTGCGGTATCGTCATCTTGCCCGCCTTCTCGAAACCGTTGATCTCCTCGATCGTCGCCCCGTCATAATGCCCCACCCAGCCGCACGCATCCTCGCGCGAAGCCAGCATGAACTTCTCCAGCTCCGCCACCGTGCACGTCAGCGGGAACGTCTCCTCGATCACGATCGGTTTCCCCACCACGAATTGTTTCAAGCATTCCATCTCCTCACCCGGCTTCTTGGTTTCCGGATAAATATGCACGCTGATGAAATCCATCTCCGGCGCCACCGTCTTCGGCAGAAAACCCGAGAGAAACTTCCACTGCCGCGACCACGGCAACAACCCCACCGTGATCAACGTCTTCTTATCCTGCTTGCGGATGCCCGCTGACAATTGCTTGATCCACGCCGCCGCGATGTCCTCCCGCTTCCGCCCCGCCGGATCCAGCGCGATGCATTGCAGGAAATCATACTCACCCAAGAGCATCCCCGAATACCACTTCCCCGCCTCCCGCTTGCTCCCCGGCGACAGCGGTTCATTGATCAAGTTATAGCAAAAGATCGCGTCACTCCCCTTGCTCGCCTCCGCGATCACCTCCCAGAACTTCGTCTGCGCCGCCCAACGCTCCTTCTCCTCCAACACATCATACCACTTCGGCACATCCGCCGGCCGATAACACGCCAGCCCCGTCACATCCAGATAGATGCCCACCTCCTCCGCCAGCTTCACCATCCGTTGATACTGTTTGATCGCGTTCGCATTCGGTTTATCCGGCGCGTCCATGAACTTCCCATACTGCAAATGCACCCGCACCACATTCGCCCCCATCGCCTTCAACTCCCGGAAATCCCCCGCGAACGTCTCCCACTCCTTATCCCAGAAATCCTCCATCAACCGATGATTATTCCCGTAATTCATCCCCCACGGTTTGAAAGGCTGCTTCGATTTCGCCGTGATGAAACCCTTCCCATCCGGCGACACCACAATCCTTTCCAGCTTGGCCGAACCAGAAGCCGCCGAGACTTCACCGCCAAACAACGCCACCAAAAGTGCGAGCAACAACACAGTATGTTTCATGGATGCGCTCATCATAAACACTCCCTCCCTCTTGTGAAGCCACAAACCACCCCGCCCAAAATGTAGCAGCCGAGGTGACGAGGCTCTGCCCGTAGTGGGACAGGCGCCTTCGCCTGTCCAGTCTCCCCAGCCTTCAGTCTCTGAACGTAGGACGTTGAGCGTAGGAGTTGAACATTTTCCCAATTTTGGCCAACCAGTCCAACCGGCTTCGATACTGGGCGCTTGAATAATGGCCTGCCGGTGCAACCGGCTTCCATAAGTCCCATTCCCCCATAACGGCCCGCTGATTCACCCTGTATCGCGTGAAGTCGGAGTGCAACCGACTTGAGCTTAGCATTTTGAATGTCGAGCATTATCATTATCCCTCCCACAATCGCCTGCCGGTGCAACCGGCTTCCAAATTCTTCATTGGATAAACCCTCCTTAATTGGGTTTGGCAGCCGCCGGACTGTGCCTGTCGGATTCATAAATAATCCGCACAGCTCCCGCTGCTAGTATTAGCAATACCCAGCCAAACCAAAAGCGTCAACCACAAAATTCAAGAATAATGCAATAATTCCCACCTGAAAATAGCGCGATTAACGTTAAAAACGTAACTCACTGCCACCCAACAACCAACAAAACCCACTTCTACAATGGTAGGGCGTTGCTGCCGCGACGCCCTTGCCAATTCCCCCGGAGCGCCGGTCTCCGACCCGGCACGCCCTTGGAGGAGCGTGGGCGCCTCGCCCACAGCAAGGTCCATAAGCAAAGGCGGGCTACTTCCGCTTAAAACAAACATTCAAAACTTAAAATTACCCCACCTCTCCTCCCCCTCAACCGGCCCCGACACTTCCCTGTCCCGAATATTAGCCCACCGGTGCAACCGGCCTCGGCACATGTACACAAGTGCCGAGGTTTTCTACCTCCCAGCCCCGGTAGGGCGTTGTTGCCGCAACGCCGTTGCCAATTTCCCCGGAGCGCCGATCTCTGAATCGGCGTGTCTTCATAAGGCCAAGTCAGCATCGAGCCCCTGCCAATCTTTGTGAGACCTGCCGCCGCAACTCCCCCTCGCGTCAGCGAGGCCAGATTCCTAGCCACGGGTTTTCAACCCGTGGTCCCGTGCCCATCCCGGGAACGACGCAGATGGCCCACATGCTGGAGAACATCGGCGCCCCCGGAGTGCGATTCGCTCCCGCCGAACTCGCCGAACTAAATTCGGCGATTAAGGCGATTGAAATTAAAGGACAGCGTCTGCCCGACGCAGTGCTTGTCTTTTCGGACGTTGAAGCGCCGCCTAAGAAATGATGTCAGAAGGACACCCACCCACAGTCAAACCTCGCACAATCACCCCCGTCTCCGCTGAAACTCCTCAATATACCCCTTCATCTTCCCATCAATCAGAAACGTCGCCACCGGGATCAGCGACGCCACGAACACCATCGCCCCCCGCCCCATCGGCCACCGCGCCACCCACATCGTCTGCGCCAGCGCCACGCAGAATATCACAAACAACAACCCATGGACCGCCCCCACGATCCGCACCGCCATCGGCATACCCGCCGCATACTTCAACGGCATCGCGATGCCCAGCAACACCAGATACGACACCGCTTCAGCCAGCGCGATCTTCCGCAGAAATAAAATCGGATTCTTCATACATCAAACAACCCTCAGACCATACCCAACCCCTCCCCGTTCACAACAAAATCAGCCAAAAAGCACCTTACGCGCCCTCATTCCCTCTCTCCTTATGGGAAGCCGTACTTCGGCTCCGTCTTTAGCGCCAACGGCGCGGCGTCATACCAGCCTAGGCCAACGGCCTAGGTAACCAGCCCTCCAGTCACAAGGGCTGAAAGCCCGATTCATAAACCTCGCCTCGACATTTAACGCATCAATCCCTACGTGTTTGGATCTTGGAGCTTAAAAACTGGAACTTCTTTTGAACTTTGAACTTATAGGCCCATAATGCAATTACTCCCGCCTCAATTCAATTCATAGACCACTTCGCATATGCGGCCCAACGCCTCCCCCTCCCGACTGCTCTTCTCCCCCTCCCGCAGATGCGTCATATTCACAAACACCGCAAACGCCAGCTTCCGCCCCTTCGCCGTCGTCATATACCCCGCCAACGCCTTGCTCGTCAGCAACCCCGTTCCGTTCATGGAATTATCCACCACATACGTACCCGTCTTCGCCATCACCTTCCCCGCCGCCGCATGATTCTTCGAGATCGCCGCCAAAGTCCCATCCCTGCCCAACACCGGCAACGCCGCCTCAAACCCCGCGAAATCCTGGCGCGTGCTCATATAGCGCAGCAACTGCACCGTCGCCTTCGGCGTCACCAGATCCGCCCTTGAACCACCCGCCGCACCACCGAAAGAAATCGCATCCGCCTCCACCCCCGCCTTGAGCAAAAACTTCTTCTGCCATTGCAATCCCTCCGTCACCGTCCGCTGCCCATGCTGCACCGCCACCAACAGCGGCAACATCCCTGCATGCTGATTATGGCTCACCTTCAGGACCAGCCGCGCATTCTCCCGAAAAGGCGGCGACACCAACGTCGCCACCGGCGCCAGCTTCGCCACCGCCTCGCTCGGCGGCAACGCGCTCAGATTATTCGTCGCTAAAGGCGAAGCCATCACCGTGACACCCGCCGCCTGCAACGCCTCCACCAATAACATCCGCGCATACGCCGCCGGATCGCTCACCTCCGCGATGCGCACCACCGGCGCATTCGTCGCCGAGATCTGTCCGCGTAAAGAATAACGCCCCGCCCCTTCATTACGCACCGTGATCACCGGTGCCTTGCCCGCCGCCACCGTCTCCACCTGCGCATCCACCTGGATGCCCGCCGCGTGCGGCCGCCAGATGACCTTGGCCGCTTCCCCCGCCTTCGTCGGCGCGATGACAAAATCCACCACGTTATCATTCACCACGATGGGCGTGAGCAAGCTGGGCCCGCTGCCCGATCCCTCCGCCTTGTCGAAGAGCCGGTCATCCACCACCACATCCCCGCTCACCGCCTTGATCCCCGCCTTCGCGATCTGCCGCGCCAGTTCCTTCAACCCCGCCAAAGGATCTTGCGTGGTCAGCTCATTCGCCGGCGTCCAGTTCGCATAGATATGATCCACGTCCTTGAACGCGATGTGCCCTTTATCATCCGTGCGCCCACCCATCGTCGGATCACCACTCGCCACCAAGATGAGATCCCCGTTCAAAACCCCATCCCCCTCGATCTCACCCCGCCGCCGGACATGCGTCTTGAACTGATGCCCCTCGCCCAGATAATCCCAAGCCGAAGCCGTGGAAAACACCTTGGTGACCGAGGCCGGACCGAACAATTTGTCCGCGTTCATCTCATAAACCGTTTCGCCCGTAGCCACATCCGCGAACAGAATGCCCCAGTGCGCATGCCGGTATTCCGGTCGATTCAAAACGGTGGTCAACTGCGTGGGCAACGCCTCTGCCGCTCCTGACGCAGCTACCCCCAACAGCATCCATCCCAAGCATAACGCGACCAGTGAACGTTGAATCATAAGCTAAAGAAGTTTGAAAATGAGGCCGGAACGGTGGACATGCCCTTTCAGATAACCAGTCCCAGCCGTCAGCACAAATCCTTTCCGGTCCTTCGGCCCTGTTTCTGGGGCCTTCTGCCTGATTTACAACCACGTCATTCTCCGTCATACCTACTCACATGAAACTCCTGCACGTCGCATTGCCCTTGCTCGTTGCTGCCTGCCTTTCCACCACCCACGCCGCCACCGTCCCGGACCGCGAAGGTGCCGTCCGCAGCGACAAGGCCACCATGGAGAACGACGCCTTGTGGATTTACAATGATTTCGAGAAAGGCTTCGCCGAAGCGAAGAAGACCGGCAAGCCGCTGCTGGTAGTCTTGCGCTGCGTCCCGTGCATGTCGTGCATGGGCATCGACGCCCAGGTGCTGCAGGATAAGGACCTCAAACCGTTACTCGAAAAATTCGTCTGTGTGCGCCTCATCAACGCCAACTCCCTCGATCTCGCCCGTTTCCAGTTCGATTACGATCTGTCTTTCTCCACCCTGTTCTTCAATGGCGATGGCACCGTCTATGGCCGCTACGGCTCCTGGACACATCAAAAGAATCCTCAGGAAAAGACCACCATCGGCTATCGCAAAGCCCTCGAAGCCGCCTTGGAAACCCATAAAGGCTATCCGGCAAACAAAGCCTCGCTAGTCGGCAAGCAAGGCCAGCCCACTCCCTTCAAGACCCCCGTGGAGATGCCCGCCCTCATGGAAAAGTACACCCTGGACCTCAACTGGAACGGCAAAGTCGTCGGCAGTTGCGTGCATTGCCACCAGATCGGCGATTCCCAGCGGCTCTATTACCGCGACAAAAAACAGGCCCTGCCCACCAATCTGATCTATCCCATGCCCCAAGCCGAGACCATCGGCCTGACGCTCGCTCCGGATCAGAAAGCCCGTGTCGAAGCCGTCGCGCCCGGTTCCATCGCCGCCAGGTCCGGCCTGCAAGCCGGTGACGATATCGTCTCCCTCGCCGGTCAACCGCTCCTCTCCATCGCCGATTTCAGTTGGGCACTGCATCTCGCTCCCGAAGCGGGCAACGTGCCCGCCGTCGTGAAGCGCGGCAGCGCTGAACAAAACGTCACCATCACTCTGCCCGCCAACTGGCGCCGCAAGGCCGACATCTCCAAACGCGTCGGCACCTGGCCCATGCGCGGAATGGTGACCGGCGGCATGGTGCTGGAAGATCTCGCCGACGAAGAGCGCACCAAACGCGGTCTGGCCAAGAATAACATGGCCCTCTTCGTGAAAGGCCTCGGCCAGTACGGCAAACACGCCGCCGCCAAAAACGCGGGCTTCCTGAAGGACGATGTCATCCTCCAACTCGCCGGCGTGAGCACGCGCATCACGGAAGGCGAACTCATCGGCTACCTTCTGCAGAAACATCCCGTCGGTGAAAAAGTGAAAGCCACCGTCCTGCGCGGTGGTCAACGCGTGGAGCTGAATCTGCCCATGCAGTAAATTGATGCGCACCCGGTGTCGCCCGCGGTTTTTGAATAGGATTTTCCATCCTGGGATTGACACCACCGCAGTCATTCATTAACTCTCACGCCGCCAATGAGAGTTAAATTTTCCCGTCATACTGGGGCCGCGCAACTTAGTTGCTTGGGGATTGTCATCGTTATCGGCCTGCTCTTGATGGGCGGCTATGGCGTCTGGACGGCGTATAGAAATCCCACCCCGCTCTACATCAGCTACGATGACTACGTGAAGACCAAGCCTTCCGCCGCCTGGCTCCACCTCACCAACTGCACGTTGGATCTGCCTTCGGCCACCTACAAGTATAACATCTCCGATAAGACTAAGGTCAAAAACCTCACGGTGCCGGTTCTGGGCAAGGATACCAACAAGGTCGTTTATGTCATGCTCGTCACGGAAGACCCCGTGTTGATGGCCACCTACCGGGAAATGCTCGAACGCTCCCAGAAATCCTCAGAAGCGGCCCTCAAGTGGATCGCCAGCAATCCCCAGCATGCTTATCCGAAGCATGATGTGCGTGGCCTGTTACAATTCAACAGTCCTTCCCGCCCAAGCGCGCTCAATGTGAGTGCTGGAAACCGCCTTGCCGAAAAAGTTTACTTCATCGATGCCACCAAGAAACCCGATATGGGAATCCACGCAGCGATGCTCATAAGCGGCTTGGTTGTCTTGGCCATCGTGGTCGTACGGTCCCGCAGAGCTGCCCAGGAGGAATAGGTCCCTCATTCCTCCGTGATAAGGTCTGTGTACACGCGGCCATTCATATACTCGTAGCCTTTGCTTTCGAGTTCCGTGCCGCTGAGCATGGCATGGATGAATCCGTTCCACTCCACCTGTCGCGTATGTAAAATCACCTTGGTCGGATTCTCTTTCATTAAAAATTTCACCCGCCCATCCAGCGCCTGATGCCGTTGCCATTCCTGAGTCACCTCTGTGGTGAAAGGAAATTTCGCCCCCAAATCCTTCAGCATCGCCAGACTCCGCCCCCAAGTGCCCCCGCTCTCGCTCACGAACGTCTTGCCATTCAGCAGCGCGATACTGTCGTGATACGCCAGCACGCAAAGATGGCGCTTGGTATCGCCCGTCAACCACGCTGCCAGCTTATCCGCATGTTTCAACGCCGGGTCATAAGCATAATTACTGTCGAGGAAAGCGATGCGTTCCACGTCATCCGGAATTTTCTCAATCCCATTCAAATAACCAAAAGTAAAACTCCCCCCGCCACTATGCCCCGTGAGCACCAGGCGCGTTGTGTTCGCGGGAAAACGCTGGCGTAACGTCTCCACGATGACGGGAATCCGCTTGCTCTCCGCATCATTCTTCCGCCGCCATGTCGGCCAGGATTTGTCGCTGTTCTCCAGATAAACCACCACCAGATTCACTTCGGGCAAACGCGCCCGCAGCCAACGCGTCTGCGCCCCGATATGCTGAATGTCGAAATGCCAATCCTCACCCGGCTTCAATTTGTGCCCGATGGTCTGCTCGATGGTATTGCCGTTCGGCAGCGCGTAGAGCACCAGGCGCACCGGTTTGTTGGCATCCAGATTGGCCGGTGAATTGATCACCACGCGGACACCTGGATCAAAGGTCAATGTTTCCACCTTTTCCCCGAAAGGAGCTTCCTTTGTCACCGTCGTCGTTGGCTTTCCTGCTACCTTGGAAAACTCGTACCTCGGCACCGCCACCGGCCCCTCATCACTGAGCAAAGCCGCCAGTTGTGCATCCGCCAGCACTTTCTCACCCGTTGTCTTTCGGCCATCTACCAGCATGGCGCGCTCGATAAATCGGACTCCGTGACTGTAATCCACCCACGCATTCGTATGTCCCAAGTAAAGCGGCTGGATCGGTTTCCCCACCGCCTGATGCCAGCCATAGATAGCCACCTTGCCCGGAGCCGCCTGCAAACGCGTGGTGATGACCACATCCTTTTTATGCCCGGCCACAGACGAGCCCAGTGGATGCTGTTTCATCACCTCGTCCCGTTGCCGCTGCACTAACTCATTATGCTGCTGAAAGACCGGCACCGTGGTCATGGCCGCGCTGGGAGCGATGGGCGTCGGCACGAGTTTGACCGACGCGGCCAGATAAATGTCGTTCACCATCTGTCGTGTGGGCAGCATCCACCCGAACTCGTCGGCCAGACTCTGCGCCAGCATCGGGGAGATCGGCGTGAAGAAATGATCTGCATCCGAACCCACCGCAAGATAATCCGGCGCGACCTGATAAGCCACCCGATGCTCCTGACCGGCCAGCGTCCGCACCACCTCCACCGTAGCAAAGCGCCGCCAAAAATCCGGCACATTTCCGCGCAGCACTTGCTCCTTGATGAATTGCTCGCGTGCCGCCAAATCCATTGCGGCAATGCGTTGCACGATCTCATTGCCTTTGAGCGCATCCGCCGGCCGTTGCGGCAACGTTGATTCGGCCGCCTTAGACCACCAGCAGCTGATCAGCAGCAAACAAAGGCATCCATAAAGTTTCATAAGACATCAAATCTTGGGATCTTTCTCCAGATTGGCCCGCAAAGTCTCCGCCGACAGTTCCCCTTCCCACCGGCTGATCACCACCGTCGCCACGCCATTGCCGATCAAGTTGGTGATTGACCGGCACTCGCTCATGAAACGGTCGATGCCCAGCAACAAGCCTAACGATGCGATAGGAATTTCTGGAACGGCGGCCAGTGTGGCAGCCAGGGTAATAAAACCCGCACCCGACACCCCACTCGCACCTTTGGAAGACACCATCGCCACAAGTAGTAGGGAAATTTGATCTTTCAGTTCCAAAGGCGTGTTGGTGGCTTGCGCGAGGAATATTGCAGCCATGGACATGTAAATATTTGTGCCGTCCAGATTGAAGCTGTAGCCCGTCGGTATCACCAGACCCACGGTAGGTTTTGAACAGCCCAGCTTGGTCATTTTCTGCAGCATTCCCGGCAAAGCTGTTTCTGATGAACTGGTGCCCAGCACCAGCAGCAGTTCCTCTTTGATATAAGCCAGAAACTTGAAGACTGAAAAACCGGCCATTGCAGCTATTCCGCCTAACACTACCACGACAAAAACAGCCGCAGTCAGATAAAACCCACCCATCAGATACAGCAGGTTGCCCAAAGCGCCGATACCATGCTTCCCCACAGTGTGCGCCATCGCTCCAAAAGCACCTATGGGAGCCGCTTTTACCACGATCCTCATGATGCCAAAGAATATATGAGACGCCGTCTCGATGGCGTTCAGCACAGGCATTCGCTTGTCCCCCATGGCACTGATGGCGAAGGCAACCAATCCGGATACCAGCAATACTTGCAGCAAGTCCCCCTTGGCAAACGCATCCACCATCGTGTTCGGGATGATGTTCAAAATGAATTTCACCATGGACTGATCCTTGGCCTGGCTTACGTATTGACTGGTCTCGGAAGCGTCCAATTTTTTTGGGTCCACGTTGAATCCCTCACCCGGTTTGAGCACATTCACCACCACCAGACCGATCACCAGCGCCAGCGTCGAAACCACTTCGAAATAAAGCAATGTCTTAAACCCCACTCGCCCGAGCCGCTTCATATCGGTCATGGAGGCGATGCCATGCACCACCGTGCAGAAGATGATGGGCGCGATCATCATCTTGATCAACTTGATGAACCCTAGCCCGAGCGGCTCCATTTTCTCGGCAAATTTAGGCTGAAAATGACCAAGGAAAATACCCAGCGCCACGGCAATGAGCACCTGCACGTAGAGGATTCGATACCAAGGCTTTTTCTCAGGCAGTATCACCGCAGGGGAATCAGAAGTAGTCGTGCTCAAGCGTATGGTTCAAATGGCTAATTTCAAAAAGCCTAATGAGCCGTTTCGGCCATGACAATGCTTTGCGTTAGATTTGTGGTTCTCCTTTGTTCTCTTTGTCCCGACAGGGACACCCGAAAATAGCCCACCGTTTTTCAACGGTGGGTTTAAAACCTAAAAACACCCCAGTCCCGCAGGGACGAAAGAACCATGCGCTGCTCAAATTCATGTCAACGTTCATACCTGGCTCTAGAGCCTGTCATGAACTATTGCGGATCAAAAAAGGCAGAAGCGCTTTAAATGTGACCTCTCCTCTCAATAGGAGAGGTCGGTTCCGCCTACCAGCGGAACCGGGTGAGGAGTGAGACGAAGCACGGCGTGATGGGCATACTAAGTCGTGCTGGTCAGACGGTAATGCTCAGGAATTGGAACGCCTTTAGGCTGTGCCTGACAGTCTCTAGATCAAAACTCCGTCCGAGGCCGAGGGGTTCACGCTCTCATTGAACTCCTTGAGGCAAGCTTGCAGCTCCGCTTTGGTATAGCGCTTCCGGATATCCTCCATCGCCTTGGTGGCGAGTTCATCACAGCGTTCATTTTCGGCGTGCCCCGCATGCCCCTTGACCCAATGCCAGCTAACCTTGTGCCGGGTGACCGCCTCATCCAGCATCCGCCACAGGTCCGCGTTCTTCACCGGTTCCTTCGCCTTGGTCTTCCAGCCATTGCGTTTCCATCCATGCATCCACGCCGTCACCCCATTCTTCACGTACTGGGAATCGGTATGAAACTCCACTTCGCAAGGACGATTCAACGCGTTCAACGCCTCAATAGCCCCCATCAACTCCATGCGATTATTCGTCGTGGCTGGCACACCGCCACTTACTTCGCGCGTATGCTTGCCCCACGTCAACACCGCCGCCCAGCCGCCTGGCCCCGGATTGCCCTGGCAGCCGCCATCCGAATGGATAACGACCTTTTGCAGTTCAGTATTGGAACCAAGAAACACAGCGTCAGAAAAATGAGTGAATCCGATAGAAATGGCAAGGCCCGCTGTCTTCAGCGGGCCTTGCCTCGAACAAAACCTTCAGGACTTAAAAGTTCGTATCCGCATCCTTCAGATCCAACTCCTTGATCCACGCGTTGCGATAGCGCACATCATGTCCTTCGCACTGGAGCTTCAAGCCTTGCGGTGAATCCGTGATGCCTTTGCCGCCGTCATTGCCGCCATCCACGCCGGAATTCGCTCCGCCCCAGACCTGATTGATCTTAACGTTGTCATGCACCTTCTTGCCGTTGAAATAGATGGTGACTATGGCTTTCTCCTTCAACTTGCCGTCTTCAAAACGCGCCGCACGGAAAACGATATCGTAGGAGTTCCATTTGCCCAGACCGGCGAAGCTGTCATACGGAGAATCCGTTTCATTGATCACTGCCCCCATGCCGTGCTTGGTCTTGTCGCCCTCTTGGATCTGAATCTCATAGCGGTTCTGCAAATACACCCCGCTGTTACCCTTGGGATTCATCACGAGAAATTCAATGTGCAGACGGAAATCGCGATACGCCTTCTTCGTCACGATATCCGCTGTGCCATACTTGCCGCCAGCCGCCACCGGATCATCCGTCATCACCACCGTGCCCTTGTCCACCGGGTCATCTACGATCTTCCATTTGATGGGCATCGAGGATGCGAACCGCGGCCCCTGCCAATACGTCCACTTCGCATCCAGCATCTCGCGCGTACCATCGATGATGACTTCCGCGTCCTTCACGGGTTTGGCTCCCAAGCCGATGTTCTTGTCTGCCGCCGAGGCATCATTTTGGAAGGTGAACATCGCCGCGAGCAGCGGCACGAGATAGAGGGCTTTCAGGCTTTTCATTGTGTGAATGATGAAGTGACGATGCCACGCCCCGTTTATTCAGGCAACATCTTCATGGAATGGGCGATGCCGTGCCCTCCGAGGGGAACGACGTAGCACGAATCCCCGTGCTGCCGGCTTCCAGCCGGCAGTAAGAAGACGCCCGCCGAAGCACACGTTTCCAGCCTACAACAGGCTTGCAGAACAACGCGCTCAATCCGACAATTTGCCCACTCACACGAAGCGATGAAATCAATCTTTACCGCCTTATTCGCCCTGACCCTCTTGGGCAACCAGCTCCTAGCAGCGGATTCCACCCCATCCCTGCTCTCCAACGGCAACTTCGAATCGGACCGCAAGACCAAAGGCTGGCCCGATGACTGGCCCAAGTCCAAGGAAGCCTCTTGGGAAACGGAAGGCGACAATCACTTTCTGCGCCTCAAAGTCCTGGAGCCCGGCAAGATGGTGATGGCGTATCGTCCCATCCCGTTGAAGCCCGAGCACAAACGTCTGCAACTCACCTTCCGCACGCGCTATACCGATGTGAAACGCGGCAAGGATTCCTGGCATGATGCCCGCATCCTGCTCGATTTCAAAGATGCCGAAGGCAAAAAGATGAAGTCCACCGCCAAGGCACCCTACTTCAGCGGCACCTCAAAAGACTGGCGCGAGGTGAAGGTGGAATTCGATGTCCCCGAAGGCGCGAAGATGCTGGAGTTCATGCCCTCGCTGTTTCAGGCACAAAATGGCGTGTTCGATCTCGATGATATCCAGATCGTAGCTATCGCCGCCGCTACAACGGCAACGGCACCTCCTCCGCCACCAGTGAAAGTCCAAGGCACGGGAAAAGCACCGGAGCAATTGAAGGTCAACGGCAACCAGTTACAAACGGTGAGCGGCAAGGCCGTGCAACTTCAGGGCGTGAACGTCCCCAGCCTCGAATGGTCCACCAAGGGTGAAAATGTCCTGCGCTCCATCACCGTGGCAGTGGATGAGTGGAAGGCGAACGTCATCCGTCTGCCGGTCAAAGCGGACCGCTGGTTTGGTAAAGCAAGCGATCAGAAGGATGGTGGCAAAGCCTACCGTGACCTCGTGGATCAGGCCGTTGAAGCCGTCGAGACCCGTTCCGCCTACCTGATTCTTGATCTGCATCACTATCGGGCACCGAAGGAAGAATGCCTCGCCTTCTGGCGCGCAGCCGCTGCTCATTATAAGAATCGTCCTTCCGTTCTCTTCGGCCTGTTGAACGAACCGCACGGCATCTCCTGGGAAGTCTGGCGCAATGGCGGTGTGGTGGAGGAAAAAGCCAAATCCGATGCTCCCGCCGAGAACCAGGAAAAACACACCACCTTCACTTCACCCGGCATGCAAAAACTCGTGGATGCCATCCGCGAAACCGGCGCCAACAACGTCCTCCTCGCTGGCGGACTCGATTGGGCTTACGACCTCTCCGGCATCTTGAAAGGCTTCGCCCTCACGGACAAATCCGGCAATGGCATTGTGTATGACACTCATGTTTATCCGTGGAAAGCCGGCTGGCAGGAGAAGTTCCTGAATGTGGCGGAGAAACATCCCGTGCTGCTGGGTGAAGTGGGTTGCGATAGCAAGCCCATGTCCTTCATCCCCGCCGCCCAGCACAAGGACCCTTACACTTGGGCGCCCAACATGCTTGGCTGCATCCAGGAGCACAAACTGCACTGGACCGCCTGGTCATTCCATCCGAGTGCCTCCCCGCGTGTCCTTCAGGACTGGGATTACAATCCCACACCCTTCTGGGGAACATTTGTCCGTTCGGCCTTGAATGGCGGAAGCTTTAAGATGATCAAAAAATACTGAAGCCCCCTGCTCTCGTCCCAACTGACCGACGCAGAAGGTTTGCAATCCCTCAGGATAAGCGCATGATGCGGGTCCCTGCGGAGAAACTACCATGCCACAGGTGAATAAAACCGCAGAAGAAAAGTAAAACTCATGGGCGATAAATCCCCGAAGTCCAACCAGAAGAAAAACACGCAGAAACAGGCCAAAGTCAGCAGCGCTGACCAGCAGAAGGCCGCCGCAGCCGCCGCCAAGACGGCCAACCTGAAGAAGCGCTAGTTCGTCTTTACTGTCTCCCTTGGCAGCAATTCCAAGGGAGACAGCTTGTAAATATTATGGCCCTGAAGCTCGCTCAAAGTCAGATCTGGAAACTCGGTAACAGCTACCTGCGCATCGTGAAGCTGGAGCGCCTGTCCGTGGACTACAAGGACATGCCCGCGCCCAAATCACAGATCGGCACGCATCACACGCTGAGTAAGAAAGAATTTTGCCGTCTCATCAAGGACGCCGAGTTGATCACCGATGCTGGTTTAACAGCGATCGATTCCTCCCAGCAGATGCCTATACCCGTACAGGCAAAAACGCCGATCCCGGTTTCAGGACGGCGTTTTCGCAATACTCCAGGTGCGGGCAAGCCTAGACCCCCACGCGATCAATCTCCTCGTAAGCGTTCTTGAGCCAGTACTTCACGCGCTGACGCTCCAGCAGGCCCAATCCCTTAACGTCTGTTTCGCT
This sequence comes from Chitinophaga pinensis, assembly GCA_943367715.1. GTDB lineage: Bacteria > Verrucomicrobiota > Verrucomicrobiia > Limisphaerales > JAEYXS01 > JAEYXS01. The sequence continues at coordinate 96,150 of CALRJY020000014.1, forward strand.
CTTGTGCTTGGCAGCCCAGAAACTGGTGCTGCCAGCATCGATCTTGGTGATGACCCCTTCATGCAGGCGCTTCAAGCTGATAACCTTGGCGTTGAGCGCCAGTGCCCGTTCCTTCTCGCCTGATCTCTCGAGGATATCGAAATCTTCGCCGCGCGACTCGTTCAGAACGATCACGTAGTTGAGCCGGGAACCAAAACGGTCCATCAGCTTCTTCAGCAGGTCCACGGAATCCTTGCCGGAATCCATCACGTGCCAGTAAGTCAGCGTCAGCCCCATATCCCCAGCCATCTCCAGCACGCCGGATTCATCCATCCACTTCACCAGCGGCGTGTGTGTCTGCGCCGCGAGATCTACGAGGATGCGTTTGTCCGGTTGTTCCACGGCCGCTTCCACGATCGTGTCCAGGCTTTCATAACTGTCCGCCACGACGGGTGACGCGTAGTCCGAATAAAAACGCATGAACGATCCATGGGAGCGGTCCGTATCAAAACCCAGGAACGCCAAATTGTTATCGATCATGTATTGGGCGACCACCCGGGCCACCACGGATTTGCCTACCCCGCCTTTTTCTCCGCCAATGAAATGAATATTGCTCATGCTAAGTTGTTTTTAAAAATGGGATACTTACCGCCCTGCTGCCGGACAGATGATGACTGAATCGTTCCAGCACCATCGGTGCAAACTAGGCAAACGGATTTCTGCCGAACGACACAAATAACCGAATTACTGTGAAAAGAATTAATGCATCCGCCGAGGTGGGATGCCCGCGTTGCGCGGATATGGAGCCACAAAAAATCGAGGCCCGGGTTACCGGGCCTCGATGTAGGAAAAATTCAGACTAGGACCGCTTAATAGCGATCACGTCCACCGCCGCCGCCGGAGCGTCCGCCGCCGCCGCCGTATCCGCCGCCGCCGGAGCGTCCACCGCCGCCGCCGCCGTATCCACCACCGCTACGACCGCCACCGCCGCCGCCCGTGCGCTCTTCGCGGGGCTTGGCCACGTTGACCGTCAAGGCGCGGCCATCCAAATCGCGACCGTTCAGGCCTTCGATAGCAGCTTGCGCTTCTTCCGCAGAACCCATGGTGATGAAACCAAAACCACGAGGGCGGCCGGTTTCACGATCCGTCATCAGGTTGGTTTCGGTGACCGTTCCGTAAGCAGAGAACGCATTTTGCAGTTCGTCTTGGGTGGTATTGAAGGAAAGATTCCCAACAAACAATTTATTGCTCATGTATTTAACACTGCCTGACAAACCAGCACTTTCTGCAACGGAACCCGAACTTCGGGTCTAAAATCATCACTGAACTTAGTTCACTTGAGGATTTACTTGGCCATGAAAGAAACAAGCTATCTAACAGATGAAGGCAATATCGTCGCCTTTTGGCTAATAGCAACAAGTATCTTCAATTATCTTTCGGTGAACAATTCACCCCGCCACCGCGCTCTGATCAGGGCTGAGCGTGATCTTTGAAGAATTTGACCATCATCGCCGGACCATTGGCCGGGAACTTGTGCTCCCCGTTATGAATATACGTGACCACCGGCGCCCCCACTTTGGATGGATAGACAGTCGCTCCCTTTTCATCCTTCCAAGCTTTGCCCTCACCACATTGATTCAGTTCCCGCAAACGGTCCATCGTTCTCTTCTGCCATTCAAATTTCACCAACGGATCATTCTCCGCCCCTAGATGCAGGAAGGGCTTGGGCTTAAGCGTTGCCTTGGAAGCCTTTGCCTCCAGTTCATCACCTTTCTTTTCGTCCTTGGCGGCAACCACCTTCTCCGTAGCAACGTTGTTTTGCTTCTCTTTTTGGGTGGTGATTCTTGCAACTAAATCAGGCGCCAGAAAACTGGCGGCTGAGGCTGACGGCGCAAAAGCTGCAAAGTCATCACCACGCTCCGACCATAGCAAATAAGTAAACCCGCCGCCATTGGAATGACCCGTGGAGTAGATGCGTTTGGTGTCCACCTTGTAATCCTTCTTGAGGCTCCCGAGCATGGCATCGAAGAATTTCAGGTCGCGATCCCCTTGCGCCCCCACCCCATGCTGCCAACCGGGCTTCTTGCCCTCGGGATCAGTCAGCTTCCCCGGCGTATTCAATCCTTGGGGATAAACCACGATGGCTTCCGGCCAATGCGTGTGGATGCCGAAGCCCCGCACGGTTGCCCGCATATTTCCCCCATGTCCATGAAACACAAAAACCACAGGACAAGCGTTGGTCTTGGCCGTGGCTGGAGCATATATCATCGCCTCCCGCGCCACCCCGTCCACAGACCACTCGCGACGGGCTGGCTCCTCTGCCGCAGAAGCACTTGCGAGGGTAAACAGCCCCAAGCTGAGAAACAGAAATAGACGTCGGCTGAAGGTGAGCATGAAGATAATGACGTCGCCCAAGCCTCGTTGGTTTCACAAAACCCATCTCTCCGGGAACGACGCCAAAGTTTCTATGCCGATGCTATTGGTTCACGGAACCAACACTGCCCGGTAAAAACGCCGAGGAGAACTCCCGGCAGCCGGGTCCGTGATGGTGATCGAACCGCTGGAATTCACATTGGTCGCGATAGGCACCCAAACCGAAAAGTTAGTGGTGTACTCACTCTTATACTTGGCCCCTACCGGCCCGGTCACCGTCAACTCCCACACCCCATCCTGCCTCCGATCAAGACTCATCTCAGGAGCTGAGGGCGAAGTCAGTTCCAAGTGCGCAAATGTGGAGGTATTCAGCACGGCATTATTGTGACTGGTCAGGGCCAACCCCACGTATGCGGTGCCCTCCATGACGATGTCTTTCTGGCCCACCTGTATCCATTCCACCCCGTCCAGTGAGAGATAGCCGGTAAAATGGTTGCCCGTCCGCACCAGTTTCAGCCAGCAGGGCGCAGACACTTCCACCCCATAATTGGCGCTCGACGCCCCTCCCGGGTTCACTCGGGTTTGGAACGCCACCCCATCCGTCGGCCGCAATAGCATCAACGCATGGGCAGAATTAGCCGCCAAAGTCCGGCGAAACATCAACCCTGCCTTGGCCCAAGTATCCGTGTTCTCGACCCCAGTCACCCGGGCGATCAACGTTCCATCGCCAGTCCAGGTGCGATACACAAAATGAAAACCATCATTCGGATCGCCGATATCTGCCCCCGAGCCATTTACGATGAAGGTCCCCTCGCTATAGCCAGCTTCACCCGCCTGGCCCACACTGCCGATGTCTTGGCTGGCCCAAGGTGAAGGCAGAGACAGCAAAGGATCGCTCGTCACGTTGGCGACATTGGAATAGGGCGATTGGCCCACGGCATTAAAGGAAGCGACTCGATAAGAATAAGTCGTAGATACCGACAGATCGCTGTTGATGAACGTGGTGACGTTGGGACCGACCGAACCTACGTTCAAGAACGCCCCTCCATTTTGAGATCTTTCGATGCGGAAACCCGTTTCATCATCCGAATCATCCTCCCACGTCAATTGCACACGTGTGCTGGAAAGTGCGTTGGCGACGAGATAGCCAGGAGGCGCGGGCAAATCACATGCGGGATAAATGTTCACCTCATCCCACGTCGAGAGCCCCTGCGGATCAGTCACGGTCAGCCTGATGCGGTAATGATAGGAGTTGCCGTCGCAACCAATCGGAGAAATCACCGTGTTGGCGGAAGCTGTGGTGATGACCGGTTCCGCATGCTCATGCTCATTGTGACGCAGGAATACCTGCCACGCGTAACTGAGCGAACCCGAAGAAGATTGGCCATCGCTGACGGAGGCCGTCAGGTTGTACGCGGTTGAGTTGGTCATCGGATAATAATCCCCATCATGAGGACTGGTGATCATGACCGTCGGAGGCGTGTTGTTCACCGAGATCATCAACGTCGTCTGCCGGGAGGTGCCCCCACTATCCGTCACCGTCAGGGTGACCGTATAGCTCACCGGTGAACTGTTGGGCGCGGTAAAGACATGCGCCGGATTAGCCTGGGTAGAAACACTCGTACCATCGCCAAAGTTCCAGCTATAGGTAAGCGACTGGCCTTCTGGATCGGTCGAACCACTCCCTGTGAACTGGACGGTCAATGGCCCGGGACCAAACTGCTTGTTGGAACTGGCGACCGCAACGGGTGGCCGGTTTCCTTCACCAATGAACGTGACTTTTGTAACCGTTGTGCCGTTGGCCAGGTAGTAAAGACTGCCATCCTGGGGATTCGTCGCCAGCGCGGTGATGTCAGTGACACCTTGAATAAAATCCCGCACCGCGGTCGGCTTGTCATTGGCATCGAACGTCAGGCTTTTGACCCAACCTTCGGTGTAGTCGGCGAGAAAATAAGTATTGGCGTAGGGAGCAGGAAACTCCGTACCCGTATACCAGACACCGCCAATGGAACAACTGCCCTTGAACGAACTGCCGGCCACCGGAGAACCGGCAGCTCCCACCGTGACCACCGTGGCGCTACCGCTGCCATTGTAAGTTCCCGTTCGCGCCGGCCCATTGCCATTGCGGCCCCAGTCCAATACCGGCCGGGTATGCCGAAATTTGGGGATCGAAGCAGGAATCTGTTGCGAAACATCACATGGATTGGGAAATGATGCCGTCGGGCTGGCGTTATCTTGCTGCAATAACTCGCGGAAGAGAAAATACGGACGCGCGCAACCCGAACCGTTGTACAAGGGATTGGGGGCCATGTGATTTTGCGTGGTAGCTTCTTGGTAATCGGAAAGCGCTTCCAATCCTTCATACAATGGCCAGCCAAAATTCTTGCCGGGACCTTTGGCCACATTCAACTCCTCCCAGTTGTCCCAGCCCACATCACCTATGTAGAGGGTGCCTGGATTGGCATCAGCCCGTTCATGGCTGCCCGTACCAGGACGCAGTGACATACGAAAAGGATTTCGCAATCCTAACGACCACATCCGCGAACGGGGTGTCCGCGGCGAGGCTGTATTGAAGAACGGGTTCCCCACCACACCGTCGCCCGTGGCCGGGTCGATCCGCAACACTTTGCCCGCAAAAGAATCCACCATCTGGGAACGGAACGAATCGACATTCTCCTGCGCCGTTATCACACCATCGGCGACGGCCTGGGAGGCATACGACGAGCTGTTCAGCGCACCGGGAGCACCTCCGGTGGTGCCAGCGGCGTCACCGAGAGAAACCAGCAACGTGCCGTCGATCCCGAAAACAAGAGAGCCAGTCGCATGGGTCACATCCAGGATCGGCAACCCCGTCGTGATACTTTCGCCCAAAAGAACTACCCGGCTGTTTGGATCGGCGGTGCGAAATCCATCGGAAGAACGTGCGGTGTAACGCGTCACGCGGCCGATGGTCGCCCGAAAATACTGATCGTTCGAGGGCACGTAGTTAGCCGTGCCGAACTGGGCCACGTGATGATAATCCGCCACGTAAAGCAGGTAGAAGTAACCGTTGCTCAGGAAATTCGGGTGCAACACCATGCCCATGAGCCCGTGATCACGCCAGTTGCCCACTTCCTGGCTGATGTCCAGCAGCGGAGTGGAAAGGCGGACACCATTCTCCACAAGCCAGATGCGGCCTGCTTTTTCCCAAACGTACATGCGCCCGTTGGCGTCAAATGTCAGGCCTACGCCTTCGGTCCAAGTCCCGCCCACGGTTTCCCCCACAAAGCCGGGTGGATAGGTGGCTCCTTTCATCAAGGGCGCAAGACCAAACATCCCCATCAAAAGGATGAGAGTACAAGCGATACGACAGCTTCCTCTAAACATGGCCTCATCATACGTCGCCTTGGCTCGTTTGTGCTGTTGGGTGAAGTCCTACGAGCGAGGCAGTCCACCCCCTATGCCGGGGTGGGGAAAAACCCGCTTCGTTGGCTATCTGCGCGATACTGTCACTCCTATCGGCTGCTCTTCCGGTTACTCACCATCAGCTAATACGCTTGCGTAATATCCTCACGCCCATGCCTTAACACCTGTTGAGAGAATCCGATGAAAGGCTGAACTTGCGTTCTTCTGAGTGTGATAACCTTAAAAATTCTAGGCTTGAGGCTGACTTTGGATTTCCAAGGTCAAATCAGTGTAGCCGCCAGCCAGAAACGTCCCGCGCTTTCCAGTTGCGTGGCTTGAATCAGTACGCTTACGTATTTTCATCGTTCCTGTGACTTTGTGATCCTGAAGAACGTCCAATATTACGAATTGCCTGAACCTTATTGTGAAAAAGCCGATGCATTTGATTTCTCGCCTCAGCCTCTTGGCCCTGAGCGTCGTCCTGCTGAGCCACAATGCGCTCGCGCAAAACGGCGACAAAGCCGGCGAAGTCCAGAAGCTGCTGGTGCCCAAAGAACTCATCCCTCCTGCCCCGGTGCTTACGCCGGAACAGGCGTTGAAAGCGTTCAAGCTGGAACCCGGGTTCCGCATTGAAGTCGTGGCGGCGGAACCGCTGGTGCATGATCCCGTAGCGATGTCGTTCGATGCCCAAGGCCGCATCTGGGTGGTGGAGATGCGCGGCTACATGCCTAACGTCGCGGGAAAAGGTGAGGAAGAGAAGGTCGGCAGCATCGCCGTGCTCGAAGACACGAATGGCGACGGCAAGATGGATAAGCGCACGGAATTCCTGAGCGGCCTGGTCATGCCCCGCGCCATCTGTCTCGTAGCGGATGGAGCACTCGTTTCCGAACCGCCCAACCTCTACTTCTGGAAAGACACCAACGGCGACGGCAAGGCAGACGAGAAAACCCTCGTGGCCAATGACTACGCCAAACAGTCAGATTATGCGACGCTGGGTCAAAAAGCCAATCCTGAGCACGCCTCCAACGGGCTGATGTGGGCGATGGATAACTGGATCTATAGTGCGGATCACACGGTACGCTTCCGTTATGTGGAGGGCGAATTCAAGCGCGAGGCGACCACCTTCCGCGGTCAATGGGGCATCTCGCAGGATGATTACGGTCGTATCGTCTACAACTCGAACAGCGACCAACTCCGCATGGATCTCGTGCCTTCACAGTATCTCGCGCGTAATCCGTTCTATCGCGAAGCCGTCGGCTTGAACGTGGACCCGGTGAAGAATCAGAAGACCTATCCCGCTCGCGTGAATCCGGGCATCAATCGCGGCTATCAACCCGCCATGCTGAACAATGGCAAGCTCGCCAAATTCACTGCTGCCTGCAGTCCCGTGATCTATCGGGGTGAGAATTTCCCCAAGGAATTTTACGGCAATGCCTTTGTCTGCGAACCTTCCGGCAACCTGATCAAACGTAACATTCTCTCCGATAAAGACGGCCTCGTGACCGGTAAACACGCTTACGATGACCATGAATTCCTCGCTTCCGTGGATGAGCGCTTCCGTCCCGTGAACGCCTACAATGGCCCGGATGGTGCGCTCTATATCGTCGATCTCTATCGTGGACTTATCCAGCACCGCATCTTCCTCACTAGCTATCTCCGTGGACAGACGGAAGATCGGAAACTGCAGGAACCCATCGGCTTGGGCCGCATCTATCGCATCGTTCATGAAGGCAAATCTCTGACCAAAGTTGCTCCATTGGCCAAAGCGGCACCGACGGAACTCGTCGCCGCGCTTTCACATCCGAACGGTGCTTATCGCGACATCGCGCAACGGATGCTGGTCGAGAAACCCGAAGGCACCGCTACGGCGGAACTCAAGAAGCTCGCCTTGGAAGGCAAGAATCCGCTGGGTCGCCTGCACGCTCTCTGGACTCTGGATGGCCGTCAGCATCTGGACGTAGGCACCATCGAGAAAAGTTTGAAGACCGAGAAGCATCCCAAGGTACTCGCCGCCGCGATCCGTTTGTCTGAACAGTTCTTCCCGACAGAGGACGCTGTCACCTTGGTTCCTTTGCTCACCAAGCTCGCCACCAGCAAAGATGGTGATGTGCAAATCCAGCTCGCCCTCACCTTGGGCCAGTTAAAGGATGAGGAAGCTCTCAAAGCCTTGGCCACGCTGGCCAATACGGCTTCGGGCAATCCCTACGTGCGCGATGGCATCGTATCCGGGCTCGCTTTGCGCGAAGAAAAGTTTCTGGCTCAATTGCTGACGGATTCCGCCTGGAAGGAGAAATCCACCAACCGCAACGATGTCATCAAGGCGCTCGCCCGTGCGGTGTTCAATCACGGCAAGGGCGATCGCGTGGGAGCAGTGCTCGATCAGGCCACGCGCACCAAAGAAGGCTGGCAGCAGCAAGCATTGATGGATGGCTTGCTCGCCGCCGCTCCGCCAGCTCCGAAAGGCAAAGAAAACGCGATGCCGACGAAGCGCGTGAAGTTCAGCGCTGAACCGGTGGCTTTGAAAACCTTGGCGAATTCCAGCAACAAGACCATCAAAGACCGCACCGCCAAGCTGGATAATTATCTGATCTGGCCCGGCAAACCTGGCGTACCGCCCGAACCTCCGGTCAAGCCCCTCACCGCGGCCGAACAGGAACGTTTTGAACTGGGCAAGCAACTCTTCGAAGCAGCCTGTGCTGCCTGTCATCAAGCGCACGGTTACGGCATGGAAGGCCTTGCCCCACCGTTGGTGGATTCCGAATGGGTGGCGGGTCCGCCGAGCCGCATTGCTCGCATCATCCTGCATGGTGTCCGCGGTTCCATCACGGTCAAAGGCCGCAAGTATGATATGGATATGCCCTCGCTCGGCTCCTTTGAGGATGAGCAGATCGCGGCCATCATGACTTACATCCGCCGTGAATGGGAACACACCTATTCGCCGGTCGATACAAAGTTTGTTTCCGGCGTCCGCAAGGAAACTGGCAACCGTGAAGAATCCTGGACGGAGGCCGAACTGAAGAAGGTGAAATAGGCTTCTTTCTCATTGTCAGAAACAGAACTTTGCACATCATCCGACCGTTACCGAATTGAACACTCTATGAAACTGCATGCTTTGCTCGCAGCCTTGTTGCTGCCGCTCACCCTCATCGCTGCTGACAAACCGGACAAGGACGGCTTCATCAGCCTCTTCGACGGCAAGACGCTGGACGGCTGGAAACTCAGCGGTGACGCTGGCTCCTTCAAAGTGGAGGATGGCGCCATCGTCGCCAATGGCCAGCCCGTCGGCCACCTCTTCTATGACGGCGAGGTGAACAATCACGAGTTCAAAGATTTCGAACTCAAAGTGGACGTCAAAACCACCAAAGGCAGCAACGGCGGCGTTTACTTCCACTCCAAGTATCAAGATAAAGGCTGGCCCGATTTCGGTTTTGAATGTCAGGTGAACGCCACGCATGGCGACACCAAAAAGGGTGGCGGCCTCTACAGTGTGTCGGACATCACGGAATCTCCCGTCGGCGATGACGAATGGTGGACCTACCACATCATCGTGAAAGGCAACAAAGTCACCCTCAAGGTGAACGACAAGACCACCGTGGAATGGACGCAACCGGAAGGCTACGCGCATCCGCAATTCAAGAACCGCAAACTCGGCAGCGGCACCTTCGCCTTTCAGGCGCATGACCCTAAGAGCATCGTCTACTTCAAGAACGTGAAAGTGAAGCCCCTGCCCTGAACTAAAACTTCATAGATCATTTCTGATAAAGGCGTTGCCGCAAGCAGCGCCTTTTTTCATGGCTGCAACCGCATGTCGTCCTTGGCTCCCCCGCCCTTGACCATCAGCCACAATGTAAACCCGCCCCAACCCACGCCTATGATGGAAATCAAAATGGCCATCACGCGAACAGCCAAAGCGATCTCTTGCTCGTATTGCAAAACATCCCAGTGATTCAGCAGCCAGTTCCAGTCGTGAATGGTTTCTCCATCCCCGCCAAAAGGGCTCACCAGTTCCAATTCTAGCTTGCGTGAATCGGCGATGTAACGCGCCACGCCATGCAGATTCGATGCCAGCCAGACCAATGAAAAACTCCACGCAAAGTAATCCCGCTGACGCTTGAACATGAACAACGAAAGCACTGGCACGAGACACTGGATCAACGATCCGCCAAGGATGCCCATGAGTTCACCGAGAGGATGACAGATCAAATGCCCGAACTCATGGATGCCCAGATTCAATCCCCCAAACAACCCCCAGTGATCCCGATCTCTGACATGCTGAAACGCGATGTAAACCAGCAACAGCCAGAAAACCAGCCGAATTGGCCACTGCCGTTCAGCAGAGGACTCTTGGATATCCGCCCACAAGTCTTGTAACCATTCTTTCACGCTGGAGAGCATGCCATTCGGATTTAGTCATTCGTCATTCCCCCTGTCCATCTCCATCTGAACCAATTCTTCTGTTCTCACAGGGCCCCGCCCCGCTATCTTCCCGGCGTGGCTAAACCGCAATGCATGGAACTCGGCGAAGGCCGGGGCATCACCCGCATCCCCATCCTGTATGAGGATCGCTCCGTCATGGCCATTGATAAACCCGCAGGCTGGTTGCTGGTGCCCTTCTCCTGGCAGCGCACACAGCGTAATCTTCAGGCAGCCATCACCTCCTCCATCTCGGCGGGCCACTTCTGGGCGCGCTCACGCAATCTGAAATTCCTGCGCCATGTCCATCGCCTCGATGGCGACACTAGCGGCATCCTGCTCTTCGCGAAAAGCCTCGGTGCCGTGGATACTTACAGCGACCTCTTCGAGACGCGCCAGATGGAGAAGACCTACATGGTCGTGGTGCATGGTGTGCCGAAGCAAACGGCATGGACCTGCACCGCTAAACTTGAGTCAGATCCACAGCAAATCGGCCGTATGCGCGTCAACAACCAGGAGGGCAAGGATTGTGAAACCTCTTTCCGACTGAGGCAAACCAACGGTCAGATCAGTCTCGTCGAAGCTTTTCCGGTGACGGGTCGCACCCACCAGATCCGCGTCCATCTCTTGGATTCAGGTTATCCCGTCGTGGGTGATGACATCTACGGCCCTGATGCGGGTAAAGGGCACAAACATCTTCCTCCACATCGTGCCCCCTTCCCCTTGGGCCTTCGCGCCGCCAGCCTCGCTTACTTTGACCCGTTCTTGCGCAAGAACACCCGCATCAAAGCCCCATTGGATGAGTTCATCGCTGCGTTTGGCTTTCAACCGGAAAAACCGGTCAAAGCAGAGGTTGCAACAGAGAAACCCACGAAGCCTGTTGCGCCTAAAGCGAAGTCTTAGCGCTGGTTCACGTTCACTCTGTTCCCATCAATCACGGCTGGAAGCGTGATGCCCATGCGGCTCGATGTGCACTAGCACATCTTCCACTTGGGGCATCCCGTCCTTGATCTTATCTTTCACTTTATGCGCGATGTCATGGGCCCGTAGCACGGTCATCTGCGGGTCCACTTGCACATGCATGTCCACAAAGAGACGAGGACCAGCTTTGCGGATCAGGCATTTTTCGATGTCTTTCACGCCTTCCACGGAACTCCCCAGGCTGCGCACCTGTTTCTCCACTTCCGGGTCTGCTTTCACATCCATCAATTCATTGGCGGCGTTGCGAAACAACCGTGAGCCATTCCACGCGATGATACCGGCGGCGAATAGAGCTGCCCAGTCGTCCGCCGCCTCGTATCCCGGACCACCGATCAATGCCACGGCGATGCCGATGAATGCTGCGGCCGAAGTAAGGGCATCGCTGCGATGATGCCAGGCATCCGTCTCCACCGCCGTGCTCTCGACCGCGGCAGATTCTTTGATCACATGGCGGAATAGCGTCTCCTTCACCAACACGACACCAAGCAACACGATCAAGGTGAAAGGCGCGGGCATGGAATGCGGCGTGAGAATCTCGCGAACGGCAGTAATACCAATCCAGATCGCGGCAAAAATCAGCATCGTCGCCACCACGGCGGCGGCGATCGGCTCGGCTTTGCCATGGCCATAAGGGTGGTCTTTATCGGCTGGTTCCTTCGCCACCACAAGACCGCGCCAGACGATGACGGAGCTGAACACATCAGCAAGGGATTCCACGCCATCCGCCACCAAGGCATGCGAGTGACCGACCACCCCAGCCACGGTCTTCCCGCCCGCCAAGATCGTATTCACGATCAAGCCGATGAACGTCGCCCGCAGACTGCGTTTTAAGCGGTCAGTTTCCATGCCTGCCTCTGCTACCCATAAAACTTGTCACCCTATCATTCCATCTCGACAGCGGTAATGGCAAGCCAGTGAAAGTTAGGCTCACCGATGAATTTCACCGCTTTGGACTGCGTCAACCCCCCGAGATTTCAGCCATTTTAACGGGCCTTTTGCATTGACCGCCTGCGACCCAAACTTAACATTTGCACCTATCAATATGACCCGGTTTAAAACGTTGCCGTTTCTGCTTTCGTTGCTGCTTTGCGCTGCGTGCGCCACTACCGACCAGAGCAAGAAAATTACGGGCGTCAAAATCGCGAAGACGGACAAAGCGCTGAGCATCAAAGTGAATGGTGACGTCTTTGCTGTTTACAATTTCGATGCCGATGGCGCCAAGCGTCCTTATTTCTACCCGGTCTATGGTCCCAGCGGCAAACTGACCGTACGCAATTGGCCGATGAAGGAAGTACCCAATGAGGAGCGGGATCATCCGCATCATCAAGGCATCTGGTTCGGCCATCGGGAAGTCAACGGCATGACCTTCTGGGACAACAACACGAACGGCGGTTATCAGGTGCATGAGAAATTTGTCCGGGTGAGCAGCGGCAAGGAGGCCGGACAATTCACAGAGAAAGTTCGTTGGGATGACAAGGATGGCAAAGAGGTCTGCCGCGATGTCCGCACCATCACCATCCTGAACAAGCCCGCAGGCCGCTTCATGGATTTCGAGATCACGATCTTTGCCACCGGTGGCAAACTGCATTTCGGCGATGACAAGGACGGGCTAATGGCCATTCGGATCGCGGAATCCATGCGTTTGAAGGTGCCCAAGGAATGGGGCAAACCCAAATCCGGCACCACGGCCGGTGAAGGCCATATCGTGAACAGTGAAGGCGTTCGCGATGACGCGACCTGGGGCAAGAAGGCTCCGTGGTGCGATTATTACGGGCCGGTGGATGGCGAAACCATCGGAGTCGCCATGTTTGACCACCCGGATAACCTGCGTTACCCCACTTGGTGGCATGTGCGGGATTACGGCCTGTTTGCCGCCAATCCTTTCGGCAAACGTCACTTCGAGGCCTTGAAGGATGAGCATGCCGGTGATTTTGAACTCGCGGCGGGCAAGAGCATCACTTTCAAATACCGCTTCTACTTCCATCAAGGGAATGAAACCCAAGCCCGCGTAGCCGAGCACTATACCGATTACCTGCGCGAAACTTCTTTGCGCCTGACCAGTCGTTGATTTATCCTTCACCTCAAGCCCTATGAAGAACCAAACACGTCGTAACTTTCTCAAAACCTCCCTTTTCGCGGGAGCCACCATCGCGTGGACCGCGAAATCCTGGGCGCAAGTCCCGGGGGCCAACAGCTCCATCCGCACCGCCACCATCGGTTTCCGCAGCCGGGGACGCGATCATATCGGCGGCATGGTCAAGCTCGCTCCCGAAGGCGTCAAATACGTCGCCCTCTGCGATGTGGACTCCAAAGTGCTCGCGGCCGGCAAAGAATCCTTTGCCAAGATGAAGGAACCGCAGGATGTGGAAACGTTCACGGACATCCGTAAGCTGCTGGAGAAAAAAGACCTCGATGTGGTGACCATCGCCACCCCCAACCATTGGCATGCCCTGGCCGCCATCTGGGCCATTCAGGCGGGCAAGGATGTGTATGTGGAAAAGCCCGTTTCCAATAACGTCTGGGAAGGCCGCAAAATCGTGGAAGCGGCGCGCAAGTATAACCGGATTGTGCAGACCGGAACCCAAAGCCGCTCCAGCCATGCCATCAAAGAAGCAGTGGAGTGGGTTCAGGCCGGTAATCTGGGCAAGATGAAGATCGCCCGCGGTCTGTGCTATAAACCGCGCGCCAGCATCGGCAAGAGCGAAGGACCGCAAACCGTGCCGGAAACGGTCAATTACGATCTCTGGTGCGGACCCGCTCCGTTGACCCCACCCATGCGTAACAGCAAGGGCTATGGTCCGATTCATTACGATTGGCATTGGTTCTGGGCCTATGGCAGCGGGGACCTCGGCAATCAGGGCATCCACCAGATGGACATTGCCCGCTGGTTCACTGGTGAAGACCGCCTCTCGCCCCGTGTCTTCAGCGTGGGCGCCCGGTTGGGATATGTGGATGACGCGGAGACGCCCAACACTCAGATCGTGTATCATGATTACGAGAAAGTGCCGTTGATTTTTGAAGTTCGCGGCCTCCCTGCCAAGTCGGGAGCCAAGGACGACAAAGGCGCCCAAGTGATGGACAAATACAAAGGCGGAAGCGTTGCCGTGATCATCGAATGTGAAGGCGGCCATGTTTTAGTGCCCAACTACACCAGCGCCACGGCCGTGGACAAGGACGGCAAGACTATCAAGGAATGGAAAGGGGCCAGCGACCACTATGACAACTTCATCCAATGCGTGAAGAGCCGTAAAGTCGCCGATCTGCATGCGGATATCTGGCAAGGCCACCTCTCCAGCGCGCTCTGCCATACCGGCAACATTTCCTATCGCCTGGGGCAGAAGGAATCACCGGACGCCATCAAAGAGAAGATCAAGGCGAGCCCGGATGCGGTGCCGACCTTTGAGCGCATGGCCGAGCATCTGGCGGCCAACGGTGTGGATATCACGAAGGACAAGGTGACCGTCGGTCCCGTGCTCACGATGGATCCGAAGACAGAGAAATTCATCGGCAATACCGAGGCGGATAAGCTCCTGACCCGTGAATATCGTGCACCTTACGTGGTGCCGGAACGCGTGTAAGATTTACCTTCTCTTCAAGTCAAAACCGGGTTTCGGCAAAATGCTGAAACCCGGTTTTTCATTTCCGATTCAATCCACTTACGACTTGATGTCCCGCAATTGAAAGACGGTGCACCCGATCACCAGAAAAGTCAGGTTGAACCCCATCAGAATGCTTACCGACTCCAAAATGCGTGCGGTGGGAATCGGTTGAGCCAGCATGAGAAACCAGACGTCGAGGTGATGCGTGATAAACCAGTGCTGGATATCCTCAAAAAACGGGATGGACATGAGGATACGGTTCAGAAAAACAAAGGACAGGGCCAGAATGGTAGCTGCCGCCGGCTTTACATTGAAACACGAGAACATGAAGGCCAGCGTCATGATGCTGGTCGCCTTGAAAGCCATCAAAAGTATGGCTCCGGCATAATGTATCAAGCCGTCTTGCGGATTGAAAACACTGAACAATTGTCCAGGAAAGAAGGCAAACAGGCCGCCCCAAGGAAACAGCAACTGGGCGAACAACACGCTGAACACGCCCAAAGTAACGGCGCAAAAAACCGAGAACACAAAACCGGCCAGCCATTTCACCAGCAACAGGCGCAAGCGGCTGATCGGCCGCGACAGAATCATGCGCAAGGTGCCATCCTCCGCCTCCTTGGCCACGATATCTCCACCGACCAGGCACACATATAACGGCAAGAGCATCAACGCCAAAGGAAGCAGCATGATGGTCGCCACGGTAAGGCTGGAAATGAAATCCTCAGGAACATAGCCATTCCCCTCCAGAGTCCGCTTCATGCCATCCATCCCGTGAAACTTCAGGATCGCCACCACCAGAATCTGCGCGAGCAGAAACATCAGGAAGCCGATGTATGTGCGCTTCTTGCCGAAGAGCTTCCAGAGTTCGTTGCGCAGTTGCAGCCAGAGCATGTCGTCCCTTTAGTTTTTCTTCCCCGCAGCCTTGACCAGTGACAGATAAAAATCTTCCAGAGTGGCCTGATGCACAGCCATCTCCTGCACCCGGAAACCACGCTCCACCACGCACTCCACCAGTTGCTCCGGGGTGATGCCGTCCGCGAGGGCGAATAGATCTGACTCGCGCTCATCCAAGATCATCCGCATGTGCCGCAACTGGGCTCGCAAGCGTTCGGGCTCAGTCGTCCTCAACCGCACCCACGTTTTGTCTCCGCGCACGTCCTTCAAGGAACCTTCGAACACCTTCACGCCTTTCTGCATCACGGCGATGCGAGTGCAGAGCTGTTCCACTTCATTGAGCAGATGGGAGGAAAGCAAAATGGTCAGGCCCAGCTCCTTTTGCAGACGCACGATGGTGTGCCGCATCTCGTGGATGCCTTCCGGATCGAGACCATCGCTAGGTTCATCTAGAATCAGCAGCTCGGGATTGGGCAAGAGTGCCTGCGCCAGAGCCAGACGGGTGCGCATGCCGTGCGAATAAGTTCTTACAGCGGCTTTTTCCCGGCCAGTAAGGCCGACCCAATCGATCACTTCGCGCAAACGTTCGGGAGGTGTTGGCGCTGTGTAGTGACTGAGGATCTCCAAGTTCCGCCAGCCGCTGAGATAATCGTAGAAGACCGGTGTCTCAAAGATCGCCCCCACCTTCTCCAAAGCTTTCTGCCGATGCCGGGTCACATCGTGACCGCAGACGAAAACCTCCCCTTCCGTCGGCCAGACTTGGCCGAGCATCATGCCGATGCAGGTGCTCTTCCCTGCCCCGTTGTGACCGAGCATGCCGAAGATTTCACCCTTGGGCACGGACAGATCGATCCGCTCAACAGCAGGCCGGTTCCCGAACACCTTGCGCACCCCTTTAAGTTGAATCACTTGGTCCCCTCCACTGCCAGCAGGTTTTTGATGTGCCCATCGGCATACAGATAATTCACCGACTTATCCTCGCCGCGGGCCCGATGAAATGATTCCTTGTCAAAGAAGAGCGGTACCTGATGCGATTTGAAATTGAGGGTCAGGATGCGGAACCGGTCTTCAGCCTGACCGTTCACCAGCACGTTCCAGGCGTAGCTGGAACCAGTTTGCTGAAACAGTTGCTTGTCATCCGAGGGACATTTCCAGACTTGCGAGGCACCGACAAAATTCGCGAGCACACGATCCGGACTGCTGGGGAAATTGGTAAGGAAAGAATTGGTGCTCACGGGACGATCATACATTGTGGGCATGCGCTGGTTGTTCTGGTCCACGCAGAGTTGCAGTCCCACACCCAACTGGCGGAGATTGCTCAGGCACTGTGTTCCCATGGCTCCGGCTTTTCCCTTGGCAATGACTGGCAGGAGCATGGCCGCCAAGATGCCGATGACAGCGATCACCACCAGCAGCTCCACCAGAGTGAAAGCATCGGCACGCTTTGAGAAGACGATGTGTTTCATACTCAGCGGCGGAACAGCCGACCGTTTTCCATGGTTTTCTGCAGCTCCTCCATGAAGGGCGCCAGTTCGGCCTTGGTCTGCGCTGAACTGTCTTTATAAAAAGAGTTAAGGCCCATCTTCACCACCTTCTCCTGCAATTCAGGAGTCAACTCCGGATCGCGTCCCTTACGTTTCTCCTTGCTCCCATCCAAGGAAGCCACTTCACCTTCTTCGCGGGCTTTCTTCATCCGCTTCACCGCCTCAGTGATCGCTTTCTGGCGTTTTTCCACCGGCATCTCTTCAAAGGCCGTCATCATTTGCTTGAAGCCGGTAGGCAAGGTGTCTTCCAAAAATTGTGCCTTTTCGCCATCGGTCATCGCTTTGAAAAGGCGGCTCCATTCCTCGTCGATCCGGGCTTTCCGCCGGTCTTGATAGCCGAGGGCATTCAGCATCGATGCCAGTTTTTTCAAACGCTTGGCCCGCTCTTCCGCCGACAGGCTGGCCAGATCCGTGTCCTTTAGTGAGGAGGCCACCTTTTCCACCGTCACTTTGGCATTGCGGGCCATGACAAATCCAGTGATGGCAACCACCCAAACCGCCACGAAGACGGAGGCAGCTATCAAAATCACTCGTTTTTGGCGTTGGGTCACAAGCCAAATTTATCCTAAACGCGCTTCGACGCCACAGAAAAACTCGCATTGTCAGTTTGCGGAAAGTCCGGTCAGCAGTTAAAGAGCCTGTGTGCGACGTCCTCTTTGTCACGCTCTCGACTGGCTGGCCATCCAGATGGCGTGCCGCAGCCCCCAACGTGGTGTCGCCTTGCCGGAAGAGCATGGCCGTATCGCCAATCTGTTAGCCCATCCGGATTTCTATTCCAACCAGACAGCTCCACTTGGGGAGATTCATTTTCAAAGCGAGCACCATTTCTCCTTTCCCTCCCCCTTGCCCTGCCCTTGGGCGCAGAACAACACCGTCCCGGGACGCATCTACCGCTCGGGCCAAGATTGGGCCAAGCAACCGGTCGTCTTGTTGTTGCACGGCTGGAACGGGGAACTGAACTACGAAACGCTCTTCCCGTGGATGGGCCGCAGACTGGCCGCACGAGGAATCACGGCGATGAGCCTCTTGCTGCCCTATCATGGCAGCCGCAAGCCGAGTGAACCAGGGGCGATCCGCAATTTCATTTGTGATGACGTGGGTGCAGTACTGGCAGCCGCGCGGCAAAGCATCGCCGATTGTCGGGCGCTCATCGGCTGGCTGCACGCGCAAGGCTGTCCCCACGTCGGGGTCTTCGGTCTTTCCTTCGGCGGCTGGCTCACCGGTCTGCTTTCCTGCCATGAACCGCTGCTTGCCTATGCTATCTTGGGCACGCCGATCAATCGGATGGATCGTGCTTTACGAGAGCTTCCCTTTTGCCTGCCGCTCAAGGAAAAGCTGGAACATCATCGGCTCAAAGTTGACAGCTTCGATCTCGTCTCTCAAAAACCGATATTACCGCCCGACCGGACTCTTATCCTTGAATCCCAGCATGACCTGTTCGCTCCGGCCGAAACCATTGAGGAGCTTTGGCTAAGCTGGAACAAACCCGAAATCTGGCGTGTGCCTCATGGACATATCAGCGTGCTTTTTTCGCCCCGTGCGATGGGACAGGTCTGCCAGTGGATAGCGTATCAATCAGGCATTGAAAAATCCCGGCCTGTGGCTTTATCCTCCTGAACAAGCCCGCTCGTGATCACTTTTTGCCAAGCATAACCATGAACACCGATCAAACACCGCCAAAGCCTCAGATTTTCTGGGTATTATGGGCCGCACTCATGACGGGGCTGCCTATCATCTACGTAGTAATGGGCCAGTCGTCGTCTCAGTCGCAGAATCAGTCCTCCGGATTACCAATGGGCCTGCTGATGGCTCTGCCGCCACTCGTCATCAGCATCGTCGTCCGCTGGGCTGTCTTACCGCGGATCGAGAATGCCACGAAAGCGCTCAGCTTGTTCGTCGTGGGCATGGCCATGGCGGAAGGCTGCGGCGTGATCGGCATCATCCTCGGTGGTGCGCATAAGAACCTGCTGTTCATCGCGGGACTGCTCGGCATCCTGCAATTCATTCCTATCTTCGCCAGTCGCTTTGGCCAGGAACCCACTGCGCCTCCTCACACCAAGGTCGTGAAATAACAAGCAAACAGCCGCCGGAATCCGGCGGCTGTTCGTGAAGTATCTTCCAGGCTTGGAGCTAGATCACCGTCCCGCTCGGCACCACACCATTCTTCGGGATGATGACGATGCCATCACGGACGTAATACAAGGGATGATCGATATCCCCCGTCTTGCCTTCCGCCGTGATCACCACGTTGTCCCCGATGCGCGCATTCTTATCGATGATCGCATTCTCGATCCGGCAGTTTTTGCCGATGCCGATGGGCGGATTGCCCTTGGCCGCGTTTTGCTGGATGGATTCCAGGGACTCGTAATAGTCCGATCCCAGCAGAATACTACGATGGATACGCGTACCCGCGTCCACCGTGCTGCGGATGCCCACCAATGTATGGCTGAGGGTCGCGTAGTTCAGGATGCACCCGTCTGAAATGATGGAATGGCTCACCTCGGCACCATTGATCTTCGTCGCCGGTAGGAAGCGCGGGCGCGTGAAGATGGGTGCCGTCATGTCGAAGAAATTGAACCGCGGCAACTCGGCCGTCAGGTCAATGTTCGCATTGAAGAACGAACGGATCGTGCCGATGTCCTCCCAATAGCCTTGGAATACATAGGAGTAAACCTTGTGCGTACTGATGGCGCCCGGGATGATGTGTTTGCCGAAGTCCGTCAGGTCGTTCTCCAGCAACTTCAGCATCACGTCACGATTGAAGACATAGATACCCATGGAGGCCAGGAACAGTTCGCCGTCCCCTTCAATCCCCAGCTTGGGCAGCCAGTCTTTCTCCAGTTTTAACGAATCCTGGACGGCCGGGTCTTTCGGTTTCTCGACGAAACGGGTGATGCGCCGTTGCTCGTCGATTTGCATGATGCCCAATGCTGATGTATCTGAGCGGGGCACCGGGATGGTGGCGATGGTCAGTTCCGCCCCGGTAGCGATGTGCTGGCTGACAATCTTGGCGAAATCCATGCGGTAGAGCTGGTCACCGCTCAGGATCAGTGCGTAATCAAAGTCCTGATTGCGGAAATGCATCAGGTTCTTGCGCACGGCATCGGCTGTTCCCTGATACCAGGTCGTATCGGTGAACGTCTGTTCCGCCGCCAGCAATTCGACAAATCCACCAGAAAAATGGTCGAACTTGTAAGACTGCGAGACGTGCCTATGCAGCGAAGCCGAGTTGAACTGGGTGAGCAGATAGATCTTGTTCACCCCGGAGTTCAGGCAGTTCGAGATCGGAATGTCCACCAGACGGTATTTGCCGGCCAAGGGTACTGCGGGCTTGGCTCGCTCTTTGGTCAGCGGGAAGAGGCGCGTCCCTTGTCCGCCACCCATGATGATGGCCAGAACTTTTGGTGGTTTGCTTGTAGGCACAGCCGGTCCGTTGGGCATAGAATCCTTTTCTTGCGGTTCGTTTGTCTGTCTCTATACCTTGCCCCCTGTAGTAAGGGCAACGAGATTCGCTTTTCTTAAATTGCCCGAAGCTTTTTCATAAAATGTGCGGAATCATTGGATACGTTGGAAATCAGTCGGCCACACCCATCTTGCTGGAGGGTTTGCGGCGGCTGGAATATCGCGGCTATGACAGCGCTGGAGTGGTCATCTTTCAGGATGGCCAGCTTGCAACTCGCAAGAAAAAGGGGAAGATCGATGAGGGGCTGTCCCGTCTGATCGCCCTGCAACCGGTAGAAGGCAGCACCGGCGTGGGCCATACCCGCTGGGCAACGCATGGCGCACCCTGCGATGAAAACTCCCATCCGCACCTGGACGAATCTGGTCGCATTGCTCTGGTCCATAATGGCGTCATCGAGAACTACGAGCGCCTCAAAGCGCGGTTCATCAAAGCTGGTCACACCTTCCATTCCTCGACGGATACCGAGGTGCTCGCCCATCTGGTCGGCGAACATTACGAGAAGCTGCAGGGTGATACCACTTCCGGCTCTCGTTTAGGCAAGGCCGTGGCTAATGCCCTTCGTGAAGTCATCGGCACGTACGGTATTGCCGTGGTCTGTCAGGATGAACCAGGCATCATCGTCGGCGCACGTCGCGGCTCCCCGCTCATCATCGGCGTGGGCGAAGGCGAAAACTTTCTGGCCAGCGATTCCAGCGCCATCGTCGCCCACACGCAGAAGGTCGTTTATCTGAACGACTACGATGTCGTCACTCTGAACAAGGATGATTTCACGGTCGTCAACCTCGGCAATGATACGGCCAAGGTGCAGATCAGCCAGATCGAGTTCAGCGCCGGGGCCATCGAGCGCGGTGACTACGCGCATTACATGCTCAAGGAAATCTTCGAGCAACCGCGCACGGTGGAGAACGCCATGCGGGGTCGCATCGATCTGGATGAGGCCATGGCCAAGTTCGGTGGCCTCAACATGAGCAGCGCTGAACTTCGCGCCGTGGACCGCGTGGTCATCGCCGCTTGCGGTACGAGCTGGCATGCTGCGCTCGTAGGCGAATATCTTTTCGAAGACCTCGCGCATCTGCCCACTGAGGTGGAATACGCCAGCGAGTTCCGCTATCGCAATGCCCCTATCGAGAAACACACGCTCGTGCTCGTCATCACGCAATCCGGTGAGACAGCAGACACTCTCGCCTGCTTGCGTGAAGCCCGTCGCCGCGGTCACAAGGTGCTGAGCATCTGCAATGTCGTCGGCAGCACCATCGCGCGTGAGGCGGATGGCGGCATCTACCTGCATGCTGGACCGGAGATCGGTGTCGCCTCTACGAAAGCTTTCACTTCGCAAGTCACCGTGCTCACGCTGCTCGCGCTCTACATGGGCCGCCTGCGCATGCTCTCGCATGGCCGCGGCCAACAGATCATCAAAGCGCTGGAAGCGGTGCCCAAGCAGATCGAATCTCTCCTCGCACAGAACGAGCGCATCAAGCAGATCGCGCTGAAGTATTCGCATGTGGAAGACTTCTTCTTTCTCGGTCGCCAATACACCTTCCCCGTTGCCCTAGAAGGTGCGCTGAAGCTCAAGGAAATCTCTTACATCCACGCGGAAGGCTATCCCGCTGCGGAGATGAAGCACGGCCCCATCGCGATGATCGATGAACGTACGCCGACTGTGTTCATCCTGCCCACCGACGGCCTCTACGAAAAGACCTTCAGCAACCTGCAGGAAATCAAGGCCCGAAAAGGTCCGCTCATCGCGCTCGCCACGGAAGGAAACTCGGCCATCCAGAACAGTGTGGAGGACGTCATCTATCTACCGCCCGCGTTGGAAGCCATCTTCCCGCTGCTCGCCGTCGTGCCACTGCAACTGCTCTCGTATCATATCGCTGTAGCGCGTGGTTGCGATGTGGACAAGCCGCGTAATCTCGCGAAGAGCGTGACGGTGGAATAATCTGCATGGAATACAAATGCCCAGAATGCGGATCGGTGATTTACAGTCGTCGCAATTCCCTGTGTGGCGTCTGTGCCAAGCCCTTGCCCAAGGAACTGCTTTTCACCGCTGAAGAGCGCATTGTGGTGGAACGCGAACTGGAGGAAGCCAAGCACCGTGCGGACTTGGCCCACGAGGAGAACAAAATCCCACCTCCTCGCCCAACCCTGCCTGACTGACCACACGGTTGATGTGACCAGCAGATTTCCTGTGACAAGCTCCCCTATTCCGCTTATCTCATGCCCAGCTTAATTTGATTCGCACCATGGCAACCAATCGCATCGGCATCATCGGCGGCAGCGGCCTCTATCACATCGAGGGCTTCACCAATCAAAAATGGGTGAAGGTGAAGACACCCTTCGGCGATCCCTCCGATGAATTTCTCACCGGCACCTTGGCCGGACGCGAAGTCGTTTTCCTCCCTCGCCATGCCCGCGGTCATCGCATCTTGCCTACCGAGTTGAACCATCGCGCCAACATCTGGGCCATGAAACAGCTCGGCGTGCATTGGATCATCAGCGTGAGCGCCGTCGGCTCCTTGCAGGCGAAGTATAAGCCGTGCGACATCGTGCTCATCGATCAGTTCCTCGACCGCACCAAGCAATCGCTCAACCACACTTTCTTCGGTCGCGGCATCGTCGCTCACATCGCTTTTGCTGATCCCATCTGTGAAGAGTTGCGCCAGATCCTTTATAAGACCGCGAAGTCTTGCAAAGCCCGCGCGCACAATGGCGGCACCTACGTGAACATGGAAGGCCCCGCCTTCAGCACTCGCGCGGAGTCGCTCACCAATCACAAGCTCGGCTACGACGTCATCGGCATGACCAATCTCGGCGAGGCCAAGTGCGCGCGTGAAGCCGAGATCGCCTACGCCACCATGGCCATGGTCACGGATTACGATTGCTGGAAAGTGGACGAAGCCCACGTGACCCTTGAGATGGTCATCGAATATCTCCACCGCAACGCTGCGAAGGCAAAAGAGATCGTCGCGAAAGTCATCGCTCAAATCCCTGCCGAACCGACTTGGTCCTGCCACAGCGCCCTACAATGCGCGATCATCACGGATAAGAAGATGTGGCCCAAGAAGACCGTGAAGGAACTGCAGCCCCTCCTCGCGAAGTATCTCTGAGGCCGCCCCTTACTCCAGCGTGTGCCCGGCGATGGTGCACGTCGCCTTGTTGGTCAGCGCATTGATCGTATAAGTGCCGTTCACGGGACAACCTATCGCGTAACGGAAGTACGGGCGTAACTCGCCCATAGCCGGAGTGTCGCCACTATCTTTCTGGTGCTCCACGGCCCACTGCTGTTTCACATTCTCCAACTGCCGCAAGTTAGCCAGACACGTCACCAATTGAGCGCGCTCCCGGGGCTTGGCCACACTGACTGCTGCCAGTGCCGCCAGCATGCCCACGATCCCAGCCACGATCATGACCTCCAGCAAGGTCATGCCCTGGCACCCCCGTTTTACGGTTATTCTCACTCTTGGATTATAGCATATTGCCAGCCAGCCCTGCCCAATTAGTGAACTTTCATGAATCATCACCGCCATTCGGCCTCCAAGCCCTGCGATTTTTCACCTCTGAACAGTGTGGATTAGTAACCCTCTTTAAGCTAACCTCCACATCATGAGCACGTTCCCCGTGAGTCCGGAGAAGGAAGATCAGCTTGCCCAGCGCATGAGCGCCCTCGGCGTGCAGGAGGCGGATATCGAGGAATCCTTCGTCCGTTCGGGCGGCCATGGCGGCCAAAATGTCAATAAAGTGGCCACGTGCGTGATGCTTCATCACCTTCCTACCGGGATTCAAGTAAAGTGTCAGGATACCCGGCAGCAAGGCATGAACCGCTTTCTCGCCCGGAAACTCCTGCTCGATAAACTCGAAGCCAAGAAGAAGGCGGAAGCCGATGCCGAACGCTCCCGTATCGAGAAACTTCGCCGTCAAAAAAGGGGTCGCAGCCGGGCGGCGAAGCAACGCATCCTCGCGGACAAGGCGCACAACTCTACGAAGAAAAGTTTCCGCAAACGCGCGACCGAGGATTGAAATTATTAAGCGCCTGAGGGACCGACCTCTCGTTCCACCTCGCCGCCCCAAACAACTTCCGCCTACTTGCTCAGTCCCCGTTCACTCTTGCGGGCAAAGTCCAGGAGATGCAGCACTTCAGGAAGTTTGGGCAATTCCGCCTCGATCCGCACCAGCGCGTTACTGATCGTCAATCCATCGCGGAAGATGATCTTGTAGGCTTGCTTGAGCGCGGTCTGGGCTTCCTCGGAGACGCCGTTGCGTTCCATTCCCACTTTGTTCACTGTGCGCGTCTCCGCCGGATTTCCATCCGCCAGCATGTACGGCGGCACATCTTGCACCACCTTGGAGCAGCCACCGATGATGGCCATCGTGCCGATGCGGCAGAATTGATGCACGGCGGCCAGCCCGCCTACGATCGCATGATTCTCCACCTTCACATGCCCCGCGAGCGTGGCCACGTTGGACATGATGATGTGATTGCCGAGCTGGCAATCATGCGCGATGTGGCAATACGCCAGGATATGATTCTCCGAGCCGATCACCGTCGCATCGCCATCGGAGGTCGCGCTATGGACCGTCACGTATTCGCGGAACGTGTTGTTATCCCCGATGCGCGTCCAGGTCATACCGCCCTTCCACTTCAGGTCCTGGGTCTTCAGTCCGATGCTCGCGAAAGGAAAAATCTCATTCCCGCTGCCCAAGGTCGTATGCCCGTCGATGACCACGTGCGAATGCAACTTGCAGTTCGCGCCGAGTGTCACGTTTTCGCCGATGACGCAATAAGGCCCGATCTGGCAACCGTTGCCGATCTTCGCTCCCGGATGGATCACTGCGCTGGGATGAATCGTCGTCGTCATCGGATTAAGGATCCAGAACCATGAAGGTCACTTCGGCTTCACTCACCACTTCGCCAGCGACGCTGCAAACGCCCTTGGCCTTGCCGATCTTGCCGCGCCATTTTGTGAGTTCCACATCGATGACGAGCACCGAGCCGGGCCGCACCGGTTTACGCCACTTCACACTTTCCGCAGCCATGAAGTAAGCGATCTTGCCCGCGTTCTCCGCCTGCTTGAGCATCAGGATGCCGGCGACTTGAGCGATGGCTTCGAGCTGCAGCACGCCGGGCATCACCGGATGGCCCGGGAAATGCCCTTGGAAATACTGTTCGTTCATCGTCACGTATTTCTCGGCGACGATCTTGAAACCCTCGATCTTCGTGACGCGATCCACCATCAGGAACGGATAACGATGCGGCAGCACCTTCATCACCTGCATCGTGTCCAAACAAGCACCATCCTGGACGAGGTTCTCGCCCGCAGGAGCTGCTTCTTTAGATTCCTTGGCCTTCTCTTTGACCGGCGCCACTGGCTTCGCTACTACCGCTTCCGGCGGCGGCGTGAAAGTCTGCGCCTGCACCAGCGGCTTGCGCATCTGGGCGGAGATCAGCTTGGTCAGCTCCACGTTTCCGCCGTGGCTCGGCTTCACGGCGATGATGTGCCCGATGACTGGACGTCCCAGCAACGTGAAGTCCCCCAAGATATCCAGCATCTTATGCCGCACGAATTCTTCCGGGTAACGCAACGGCTCCGTCGTCAATACCGCGTCATCACGGATGACCACGGCGTTCTCGAGACTGCCGCCTTTGATCAAGCCGTTCTTGATGAGATACTCGATCTCCTCGAAGTAGCAAAACGTCCTAGCGTGCGAGAGTTCCTTCTTCCACGTCGCCGTCGTGATCTCCGTGGAATAGAACTGCGTGAAGCGGCCGCCCTTGCCTGCGCTCGTGCACGTGATCTTCAGCGTATCGCTGGGGAAAATGGAGATGACCGTCTCACCGCTCGTGTATTGGAGCGGCTCCGTGACCTTGTAAGGCTCGCGCTTCTCCGTCTGCGTGATGGTGCCAGCCTTGTCCAACAGTTCGCAATAAGCCCGGGAGCTGCCGTCAGCGATGGGCGGCTCATTCGCATCGATCTCCACGATGGCGTTATCGATGTTATAGCCCGCGAACGCCGCCAGGATATGCTCCACCGTGTGGATGCGGACGTTGCCCTTGCCCAGCGTGGTGGAGCGGTTCGTCTCCGTCACATACTCTACGCGCGCCTCCACCTCGGGCTTGCCTTCCAAGTCCGTGCGGCGGAAGCGCAAACCAGTGTTTGCCTCCGCCGGGAGGAAGGTCATCTTGACCTTGTTTCCGCTGTGCAAGCCGGTTCCTTCATAGGACACCGGCTGCTTGATTGTCTGCTGTTGTAACACGGCGTGAGATTAAACAGGTCTGGGACGGCCAAAGCAAGCGGGCTTATAGCGAGGTCCGAAAGGAGAAGCGCGATGGGCGAAACGCCCCTGCAAGCGCCCGACAGAGGCTCGTCCCGCCTTCCCCCACCATTGGCCCACCGGTGCAACCGGTTAGATCATGTGGGAGAACATTGCGTCGCGCAGCTTCGGCTCAAACCACGTGCTCTTCGGCGGCATGATGCCACCGGCGTCCGCGATGGTCATGAGATCCTCGATGCTCGTCGGGAACATGCTGAACGCGCAGGCGTATTCGCCGCTGTTCACCAGCTTCTCCAACTCCACCGTGCCGCGGATACCACCCACGAAATTGACCTTCTTGCTCGTGCGCGGATCATCGATGCCGAAGATCGGTGCCAGCACATACTTCTGGAGCAGCGTCACATCCAGCTTCTCAATCGGATCATTCGTCGCCACGAAATGCGGACGGAAATGCAGCGTGTGCCATTGGCCATTCATGAAGAAACCCAGCTCATGCTTGCGTGTGGGCTTCGCCGTGCCTTTGACCGTGATGATGAAAACCGCATCCAGCTTCTTCAGAAACTCCTCCGCCGTATTGCCGTTGAAATCTTTCAACACCCGGTTATACGGCAATATCTGCATCTGGTTATGCGGGAAGATCACCGTCAGGAATCCATCGCTGTGCCCTGCCCCTTTACGCGACGTGAACACCCGACCCGCTGCCGCACTGCGATGATGACCGTCCGCGATGTACAGATATGGAATCTTCGCGAACTCATCCTGAATGAACTGGATCCGTTGCGCATCACGGATCACCCACGCCGTATGCCGCACCCCGTCCTTGGCCACGATGTCGATGTTGGGCGCTTCGAGCGATTTCTCCCGCACCAATTTATCCAATTCTTCCACCGCCCGATACGTCAGGAACACCGGCCCCGTTTGCGAATTCAACGTCTCGATATGCCGCACGCGATCGTCTTCCTTGTCCGGCCGCGTGAACTCATGCTTCTTGATCACTCCATCCAGATACTCCTGGCAACTCGCCGCCGCCACCAGACCCGTCTGGCTATGGGCACCCATCACTTGACGATAGAGATAAAAATACGGCTCCTCATCCTGCACCAACGCCCCCTCCGCGATCATCTTCGCGAAGTTCTCCGCCCCCTTCGCATACACCGGCGCCGAGTAAAGGTCCGTGCCGGGCGGCAGATCGATCTCCGGCTTGCTCACGTGCAGGAAGCTGAGCGGATTGCCCGCCGCCATCGCTCTCGCCTCTTCAGACGACATCACGTCGTAAGGCAGCTCACAGATCTGGGCCGCCAGTTCAGGATTCGGACGCAACGCAGCAAAAGGTTTCAGAGTAGCCATAAAATGGACCGCGAACATAAGGACGCCCGCCCAGAAACGCACGTAAAAAGTCGCACCTTCAAGCTTTGCCCTTGGAGCTTCTTTTGAGCTTTGAACTTTGAGCTTTGAATTTCTCTCATGCTCCCCTCACCCCTTTTGCCTACTCGCTCTTCACCCCTATTTCACCCAAAAGGCCTTGATTTTCGTCCATCTTGGATTCCAATAACCCTAGCGTTTTGCATAACTGATCATTTTGCATGGCGAAAGAAGAGCCCATTGAAATCGAAGGCACCGTGACCCAGGTGTTACCCGGCACGATGTTTCGCGTGGCCCTCCAGACCGGCCATGAAGTCCTCGCCCACATCTCCGGTAAGATGCGCAAACACTTCATCCGCATCAACGTCGGCGACCGCGTGAACGTCGAGATGTCCCCCTACGACCTCAGCAAAGCCCGAATCACGTTCCGGCATAGGTAAGACATAGGCTTAGACTGTTCAGCTAAATGCTTCCGGGCTTAACCATTCACACATTCTGGCGATTCAACGCTCATCACGCCCACATCTTCCCCTCACCACCGACCAGTCCCTCCGGCACCCGCATCTCGAACTTCGGTATCCGCACCACCACGGCATTGCCCTCCTCATCCTGCCCGAGATAAGCGCCCTCAGCCGCCGCATATTTGCCCGCCATCAGATGGAAGCTGTTGTAGGAAAAGTTATCCCCCGGAATGATCGTTGGCGTCTGGCCCACCACGCCATCACCCTCCACGATCACCATATCGTTCGTATCATCCTTGATCACCCACTTCCGCCGCTGGATGGTCACCACGCGCTGGCTGTCATTGTGGATGGTGACGAAATAGACGAAGCAATGCGGCCGGTCCGGCGGCGCGGAAGGATGCTGGGTGTAAACCACCTTATCCACAGTGACACGCAAACCCGGCAATTCTTTAGGCGACGATGAAAGCGACATGATTGATTCGTTGCGCCGCAGTCTGCCTAAACAAAATGCCGAGAACAATCCCTATGCTTCTTTGGACCGCGGCTGTGTTTTCCCCAAGAAAACCAGCCGCAGCGGGTTCGGACTCAGATCGAGGTTCAAATCATTTCTGAGACTACACCCCACTTTGCGCCTTTTGTGCTTTCTCGTGGCCATTCCCTCCCCGTCTCTTTTGTCCGCGTATTCAGCGTATTCTGTGGTTATCCCCTCTCTCGCCATATCCCGCTTTCCCCCGACTCCACACTCGACATCACCCCTTCAAATTCCCACCCTCTCCCCATGCAAATCCAGTTCCTCGGGGCCGCCCGTACCACCACGGGCTCGCAGTTTCTATTGGAAGTGAACGGACAACGCATCCTTCTGGAGTGCGGCCTCTTCCAAGGCCATCGCGAGGAGATGACCTCGCGCAACTGCTGTTTCCAGTTCGATCCCTCGAAGATTGATTGCGCCATCCTCAGCCACGCGCACATCGATCACTGCGGTAATTTACCGAATCTCTGCCGCCAGGGCTTTCGCGGGAACATCTACTGCACCTTCGCCACGCGCGATCTCGCCAGCATCATGCTCGCCGATTCAGCCAAGATCCAACAGGCCGATGCCCAATACGTCTCCAAGAAACGCGCCAAACAAGGCAAGCCTCCCGTGGAACCGCTCTACTCGATCGAGGATGCCGAGATGGTCGCGCACCAGTTCGTCGCCTTCGGCTACGATCGCCCCATGCTCATCGCCGATGGTGTAACGCTTACTTTCAAAGACGCCGGCCACATCCTCGGTTCCGCGCAAGTCGTGCTGGATGTCCGCGAGAACGGCCGCAAATACCGTTACCTCTTCTCCGGCGACGTGGGCCGTGGCGATGACGATATCCTGCGCGATCCTGCCCCCGTGGAGAACGTGGACTTCCTCCAGATCGAGAGCACCTACGGCAACCGCGATCACGTGGCCAAATCCGGCAGTTACGAGAAGGTGCTCGAACTGGTGAAGGACACCATCGCTCGGAACGGCAAGATCATCATCCCCGCCTTCTCCGTCGGCCGCACGCAAGACATCGTCTATGCGCTCAACCAGCTCAATGAAGCGGGGCAGCTTCCGCACATCCCCATCTTCGTGGACAGCCCGCTCAGCGTGAACGCCACCGAGATCTATCGTCTTCATCCCGAATGCTTCAACCAGAAGACGTACGAGTTCCTGCGCACGAAGAACAATCCCTTTGGCATGGAGAATCTCACCTACATCCGGGAGCTGGCCCAGTCCATGAAACTCAACGACCTGAAGGAACCGGCCATCATCATCAGCGCGTCAGGCATGTGCGAGGCAGGCCGCGTGCGTCATCATCTGAAGAATCATATCAGCGATCCCAGCACCACCGTCCTTTTCATCGGCTATTGCGCCGACCATACCTTGGGCGCGGCCATCCGCTCCGGCCGCAATCCCGTGAACATCTTCGGCGAGCCGCATCGGGTGAACGCCAAGATCGCCGCCGTGGATTCCTTCTCCGGCCATGCTGACCGGAATGAATTGAAGAACTACGTCCAGAAGATCACCGGTGACATAAAGAAAATCTTCATCGTCCACGGTGAGGAAGAGCAATCCCTGCCCTTCGCCGAAACCCTCAAGCAGATGAAGCCAGATGCGGACATCATCGTGCCGGAACATGGACAGAAGGAAATGATTTGAATGAGTCCATAAGCGTCTTCACCACAGACAAGAAAAAGCCCGTGAGCAAAATGCTCACGGGCTTTAGCAATAATTAAGGCCGGGGAATTACTTCATCAGCGCTTCAGCAGCTTCCACCATCTTGTCCGCCGTCAGGCCGTGCTTCACGTAGAGCTCTTCCGCGAGGTAGGCGGATTGACCGAATTCGCCATGGATGCCCAGCGTCTTCACGCGATGCGCGATGCCTGAGTTCGACAAGGCGTGCGAGACTTGCGCACCCATGCCGCAGACGATCTGGTGATCTTCGATGGTGACCAAGCGGCCATTCGCGGCCTTCACCGCAGCGCCGATGGTCTCGAGGTCCACGAGGTTCACGAACGGATTATTAATGACCGTGGCGTTGATGCCCTTGGCCTTCAATTTCTTCGCCGCTTCGATCGCCTTGTTCAACAATGGACCGCAGCCGATGAGCACCACGTCGTTGCCTTGGGAGATGACTTGCGCCTTGCCCCATTGATACTTGGAGCCTTCCACCCAATAGAGCGGATAGTTCTCACGACCGACGAAGAAGATGGCGGATTCGCCATCTTTGCCGGCGGAACGGGCGTCCGCGATATTCTTGATGGCCGCATACATCAGGGCTTCCGCTTCGTCCGAGCAGGACGGCGCGATGACCACCGTGTGCGGGATGGCGGAGACGGCCGCGAAGTACGTCGTGGCCTGGTGCGAGGCACCGTCCGCGGCGTCCTGGAAACCGACGTGCGAGAACATCGCGATGACCGGAGACTGCGACAGCGCGGCCATGGTCAAAGGCAAGTTGCCCTTCGTCACACCGAACTGGCCGAACGTGTCCACGATGGGGATGAAGCCCATCTTGGAGAAGCCCGCGCCCACGCTCACCATGTTCGCCTCGGCGATACCCACTTCCACGAAACGTTCCGGGAACGTCTTCTGGAACGGCGCAATGCCGGTGGAACCTTGAACGTCGCAGGAGACAGAATAAACCGGGTAACCGTCCACAGCAGCCTTGACGGCAGCCTTGGCCAGACCCGCTTGAATCTTGTCTTTCTTGACGGACGTGGTGGCCGGAGGCGGATTCGCCGCAGCAGCTTCCGCCTTGGCCTTCTTGGCGGCCTCGGCCTTTTCCCAATCCGCGCGGAGCGTCTTGCCCCAGCTCGCGAGATCATCCGGAGCGAGTGCGCCGGTGTAAAGTTCCACGAGCCAGTCACCGATCTTCTCGCCGTTCGCGAGCGGGAAGCCGTGACCGCCCGCGGCGTTTTCCATCGTGGACTTGATGCCGAAACCCTTGATTGTCTTCAGCCACAGGCACACGGGCTGGTTCGGATTCGCCTTCGCTTCCGCGACGGCTTTTTCCAAGGCGTTGAACACGACTTGCAAATCGTTGCCTTCCGCCACCTTGATGACTTTCCAGCCGAGGTCGTCCATCGCCTCAAAGGTCGGCTGCATGGAGAAAGAATCCTTCGAGATACGTCCCGAGAGCTTCGTGTCGTTATCCGAGATGACCATGACGAACGGGTTCACCTTGCCCTTGGCGGCGAGACCCGGGATGGCGGCGAACGCTTCCTTCGCTTCACCTTCCATGGAGGCACCGTCGGACACAGTGATGATCGTGATACGGTCGTTACCGATGACCTTGTCGGCCAGCGCGAGACCCTGCGCCTGCGGCAAAGCGGAGCTGAGCGGACCGTTGCTCATCAGCACGCCTTCCGGATTGATATGGGATTCACCGTGACCGGTGAGCTTGCTCTGGATGCCGCGGAAGCCCTTCAGGCAATCCGGCGTCAGGCCGTCGAAACCGTAGTTCGCGCGCAAGGCGTAAAGACCGTTCTCGGCGTGACCAGCATCGTTGATGAAATTGTAGGCTTCGTGCCATTGACGGCCCTTCACGGAGAACATGAGGGCGTGGATGGCGGAATTGATCTCGGCGAACGCGGCCGGACCACCCCAGTGACAGGCGGCACCACCGACCACGGCGTGCACGTCCATGAGGGCGACGAGGGCGCGGGTGGCGCGGGGATCACCAGCGATAACGTCCTGTCCATTAACGCTTTTCACCGTCACGAAATACTTCGGCGGCTGCGCAGGCGTAGGCGCCAGCTTGGTCTTGATGGTCTGCGGTTTGAGTGGCGGAGCCACTACGGCCTGAGCTACTGAGGTATCTGCACCCATAATTTCGATTTCTTTTTAAACTAAAAATTAAGCGCACGACTTTAGGAGCCATGCGCCAAAAGGGAAGCCTGAAAATCAGTCTGATTTAGCCGCTTCCCCACCATTCCATATCCCGAATCCACGCTACAGATAGGGGCAAAGTGACAACTATGAATGAGAAGGCGGGTTATATCGCCATAAAGCTCATTCCTTTTTGCCCGGCTGCCACGCGGAATTATCCAGCAACTCGATGCCCGGCTTCTTGAAACGGATGCGACGGCTCTTGTAGAGCGTGCCGAGTGCCTGCTTGAAGGCTTTCTTGCTCACGCCGAAGGTCTGGCGGATGGCTTCCGGCGAACTGTCGTCGTCAAAAGCCAAGTGCCCCTTGTGCCGCTCGAGGGCTTGCACAATCTTGTCCGTGAGCGAAGCGACGCGTTGATAACCGGAGGCGTCCAAGCTGAGATCAATCTTACCACCGGGACGGATAGTGCGGATGTAACCCTTCAACCGTTCACCGATCCGCAACGGATTCGCGAGGCTGTCTTTGTAAAGCAGGCCGCGATGGGAATTTTCGATGATGGCGTTGTAACCCATCTCCGTTTCACTCGTGATGAGCAGATCCACCTGCTGGCCATCGCGATAACCGGGCGCTTCCTTGCTCAGATGACGACCGAGCCGTGCACTGGCAATGATGCGATCTGACTTGGGATCCAACGCCACGTAGACGACCACCCATTGGCCGAGACGAAGCGGATCTTCATGCTCACGGAAAGGCAGGAGCAAATCCTTGCCCAGGCCCCAATCCAGAAACGCGCCCACCTTGGGATTGATGCTGATGACTTCCAGCGTCGCGAACTGGCCCACCTCCGCATACGGCTCTTCCGTAGTGGCCACGAGGCGGTCTTCGGAATCGCGATAAAGAAACACGTCTAGCTTGTCCTTCGGCGCGACGTCACGCGGGATGTAGCGGCGCGGCAAAAGGATTTCGCCGAGTTCGCCGCCATCCAGGTACAGACCGGGGTCGGATTCCCGGATGATGGGGAGCAGATTACGTTTGCCGATGTCAGCCATTACGTAGACAGGATAAAGCCGAGGGACGGATAGCGGGAGAAAAATCGCTGACGGGAAAATCAGGTCTTCGGGAGCGCTGCAGGCTTTGGTTTTCTCTCGAGTATCAATGCCAGGAGAAATCCGATTATCAGGCCGGAAAGGTGGGCCGTCAGACTTATCTGCGGCACCATGCTATCGATGAGAAACTGCATTCCCGCGACACCCAGCAACGTGAGCAGCTTCTTGCGAGCGAGGACGGCGCGTTCACGCAACCAGCCTTTCAACATCAGTGCCGCCATGGCCCCCATGAATCCCATCACGGCACCCGAGGCCCCTACCGCCAACTGATGCTCTCCCCCGCCTGCGGTGAAATAAAACACAAACCACATCGAGCCGACACCCGCCAGCAGCGTGAACAGAAGGAACCGCCAAAACCCGAGCGCCAGTTCCACGAAAGGGGCCAGAACATATACACCGAACATGTTCATGCACAGGTGAAGCGCGCCAAAATGAAGAAACACCGACGCGACCAAGCGCCACCACTCGCCCTCATGAACCGCGGGCGCGTGCAGAGCACCCAAACGATAAAGAGTGCCCATATCCGTGCTGCCACCCAGCACCATCTGGGCACCGAACATGATCAAATTCAGCAGCACGAAAAGCTGCGCCCCGGCGGTCTGGCGCGAAAAGAAAGGCGGACGGCTCTCGAATCGCTCGTCTTGATCCAGCTCCGTGCTTGCGGAATCTAGGATGCGTTCTTGGGCTTCATCCAATACGGCAGGCGGTCGCTCCACTTGACTCAGGCGGTGTGAGATCGCCGAACGCAACGGCGGATCTGCCTGGTCAAGCAACTGCTCTAATCGCTGTCGGGCCGCCTCGGGCTGACCAGCGTTCAGGTCCGCCGTGGCCAGCCAGAATTCTTGATACTTGGCAGGCGTCGTCGCCATTCGTTGACGAAAGAGCTGCTCCACTTGCGTCCGCCGACCGCTAAAAGCGAACAGAAACAGCCGACATGTGTCGCGTTGAGAGGGAGGATTCAGGCGGTTGATCAAATCCTTCTGCTGCACGTAAAAGGCGATCATGGCAGCGGTATCTTCAGTTTCACCACGCGCCCGTAGCATGATGCTGACGATATACGGTTCCCGGCTCAGCAAGTCCGGATGCTGCTCCTCCCAGCGCCGAAATTCCCCCCATTGCTGGGTCAGGCGGAAATAGTTGATCATCGCAGCGGTGCTCAACACAGGATCGCCCTGTTGCAGCGACCGCAGAATTTCCAGTGCCTGGTGCAACTCGCCCTGTTGGGCCAATTCCATGGCGCGCAGTATTTCGAACTGCTGCTTCCAGGCAGGTGAGGGATAAAGCAGGCTCAGCACCCGTGCCACCCGGCGAACTTCCTTATAACGCTGCTGGGCATTGAGGTGCTCATACCACCGGAAAAGCTGGCTGGGAATGAGAACGAAGACGAACCATAAGCCCCCCGCCGTATAGATCAGCGTGGGTGAATCCATGAACCAGCCAACCACATCGACCCCCAAGATGAAGGAATGGACGATCGCCCAGTTCCGTCCGCCTTGCCGATAAATCTTCGCGCCTGTCCTCAGCCCCACCAGGCTGACGATGAGGATCATCCAAAATATGAATAGGCTGTTTTCCATGCCAAGACGCCGGGCGACTTATTCGGCGCAGTGTTGCTGAATGGCTGGAACTTAGGGGCACACGGCTGGCAACGGGAGGAAATTCCGCTTTAGGGAAAATCGCTCAGGACATGTTGAGACGGTCTATGCGGGTAATCGCCTGTTGCAATCGCACTTCCGGCGAACCGCGCAATAGCAGCCACGGCACGTTTTGTTTTTCCAAAGCCTCCACAAACCATTCGTGCATCTGGTGGCGGATGTGTTCGCCATCGCGTGTGCCGTCTTGCACGAAGGGAATCTCATCACCGGTCAGCAGATAGAGATCATATCGGCGAACGGCGGCGATCTGGGCAACGGCTTGATTGTGCGTACCCATGTAACGACGATGCCAGAGGACCGTGGCAAAGGCATTCGTATCGCAGATGAGCAGGCGATTGCACCGGCGCGCGGCGGCATCTTCGCGATGGCATTGTTCGCGGGCGACATCCACGAATTCCTCGCTGCGCCAGTCCAGTTCGCCGCGTTGGATTTTCAGCTCGCTCAGTTCGCGCCCATATTCGGCCACCCACTCCGTTTGATAATGGGCGGCGAGCGCCTGTGCAATGGTGGTGGTGCCAGTGGATTCCGCGCCGAGGACGCAGATGCGCCGGGCAAAGTGGGCGCGCACGGGCGGCTCGATGAATTCCCAGTTCTTCCTAGGGTCGGTGCGGATCGCCGTGCCACTGCAAGGGACGGTGACGCGTGATTTATCCACCAGCACATGTTGGCAACCCATCAAGCCCGCGTAACGGTCGCCGTAATCTTCTGAGGTGAAGACGACATCGGGTGCGCGACCCAACCAGCGAATGGTATTCTCCGCCCAGACTTGGGAATCATTCGCGTCATAGCGGTCATCGATGACCATGATCTCGCAATCCGGATGGATCTCACGCAGCCACGCACCGCGCAGTTCAGGATCGATGCTGTCCGTAGGTTTGCCGCAGAGAATGACGGTCAGATGGGCGCATTGGCTGGCCGCTGTATCAATAAGATACTTGTGGCCGCGATGAGGCGGATAGAATTTGCCGATGACCACGCCACGCGCATACTTCTTCATGCGTTCACCACCTCCGTTTGCCGCCGGCTCGCCTGCCATTCTTTCAAACCGACAAGGCACATGCACAACAACACCCCGTAAAGAATGCCCGTGAGCGGCAGATCGCGGCTGAGATAAAGCGGCACATAGATGATGTCCGCCACGATCCAGAAGAACCAGTTCTCGAAGCGTTTCCGGCACAGCAGATATTGCGCGGACAAACTGAGCACGGTGGTCAGGGAATCCCAGAATGGCGCGGCCCCATTCACCACGAGGAGCAATTCGCGCAATCCCCAAGTGCCCAGAGGAATGATGACAGCGAGAGCAAGCCATTCGGTTTTCGTCGTGCGGGTTACCTTAAGTTCCGTGCGGTTTGCGCCGCCGTAGAGCCACTGATACCAGCCGTAAACGCCCATGCCAAAGTAAACGACTTGCAGGCCCATGTCCGCAAAGAGGCGGCTTTGCCAGAAGAGGATGAAGAAGACCACATTGTTAGCGAGGCCGATCGGCCAGTTCCACAGATGCTGGCGCACGACGAGCCAGACGCAGATGCCGCCGGTGACGAAGCCGAGCACTTCCATCATCGCCATGCTCCACCAGTGAAACCACGAAGCCGCCACCATGAGCAATGAAACGATGATCATCACCCCGGTCTCTCCCCGGCCCAATTTGACAGCCCCGGCCATGCGGGGATTGGAGAGATTTCACCGGGGTTAGGCAAATGGATTCTGAGTAACGTGAAATATCAATCGCCCAAGTCCAGCAGCAAAAAAAGAAAACCAAGGCCGAAGTCTCAAGCGCCAGAGTTCTGCGGACAGGTTTTTGGCGTTTGACGTCCCTTGCTCGTGCATGAATGCTGGTGTCAGACACCCAAAGAGCCGGGGCATGAAAAACAATTCACTGTCATTTATTCCCACAACCCAGTGAGGCATGAGCACCACCTCACACCAACCTGTGATCAGTTTGAAGAAAGCGTATGAATTGGCGTTTTCTCCAGCCGGTGACCAAGTCGTTTATATTGGCGGCCGCGATGTCACCCTCTTGGATGCCCGCACGGGTAAACCGCAGTTCGCGGTTCACCCCATCGCCAATCCCTCTCATCTGGATATCTCGCCTGATGGATCATGGCTGGCTGTAAAAGGCACATCAGGACGCATCGTTCTTCTGGATGCGAAAAAGGGAGATTTATTGAGTGATTTCAAAAACCAGCAAGAAGGAGAAGGCGATGAGGCCCTATTCTCAGCCTGCGGGAGTTACGTCGCAACAGTTTCGTGGAAAGGACTGTTCAACATCAGGAAGTGGACAACCAAAGAGGAGGTTTTTTCCCGGCTTCATGTTGATGGCCAACTTACCCGGTTGTCGGCCACAGCCGACCGAAGCCTGCTGGCTTATTCGATCGGGCGAAAACCACGTGCGCGCATGGGACTGACGCCGTGCACAGTCATGCTGCAACAGTGGTCTGATCCCTACGACAAAGCCGCCGAACTTCCGCAAGAGTGGCCCGCAATCTGGGGGCTGAAAATCAGCCCCTCCGGCCGTTTTCTGGCCCTAGTTTATGGAACGCCTCCAAACATCCTGGAGGTTTATGACATCAGTAAAAAACGAACCGTGGGCCGTAGTAAATGGAGCGGCAGTCCTGGTTGCTCAATCGCGTGGTCGAGTGATGAAAAAACATTGGTCACGAATGGAGATGATACTTTCCGCATGTATGCGGTCCCCAAACTCGACATCATGCGCGAGTTACCCGTGGAGTATCCGTGTTTCGCCGTATTCTCCCCTGATCAAGATCAGCTAGCCCTTGGCTCATGGAAAAAGAGCTTTGTGGTTCCGGTCGGCAAACTGGATGAGTTCGCCATTCGCAGAATAGGAAAACGGCCGATACGGCAATAAAAGTCACCCAAGAAATATGAAAAAGAAACTTCTCATCATTGCAGGCGTGGCACTGGTCTTAGTTATCCTGATCATGTGGCGGATAGCGGCGCCGTTTGGAGTCATCGACGAACTGGAGAAGCGCTCACAACAGGTGCAGCCCGGCATGAGCACGAACGAAGTCCAGGCGATCATGAATTTCACCGGGCGATGGCGCACGAACGCCTCCAACCTCGGCTGGGGTGACCAACCGGTGCCGACCAATGCGCCGTCGGCCGTTTATGCCGTGGGCTATACCGTGCCTACTTTTTTCCGTGGGGTGACGTTTGAATTCGTTTTCGATGAGAACGGCAAGGCGGTGGGCAAGCACCGGCATGATTGAGACTTAAAGCTCGTCGGAATAACGTGAGTGTTGCTACTTCAAAGTAGTCACTGCGTCTCAAATGATTGCCACCCCAAGGTGTTCCGATACCATCCGGCCATGTCCTTTAGCTCAAAAACCCTGCTGACGGCGTTGTGCCTCGCAGCAATCCAATTTCTGCCAGTCACCGTGCAAGCTCAGGCGGTCAATGATCCGGAAGCCGAGATCCGTACGCTGGCGCCGCAGGCTTTGGCCATCGTGAAGCAATGGCAGGCGGGCAATACCAAGGCGGTGAACCGCACGCTGCACATCGTGTATTGGACGCCAGCCGACCGCGAACCGGCCCCGCTCTATGAGGAGCGGTTGAGCGCCATCCTGCTGGATATCCAAGCCTTCTACGCCAAGGAGATGGCCCGGCTCGGATTTGCGCCCATGACCCTCCGCCTGGATCTGCAGGGCAAGGACAAGGTGAAGGTATTTTTGGTAAAAGGGAAACAGCCTTACGCCTATTACAAACCGGAAAGCGGACGCGAGATCCGGGAG
Organism: Chitinophaga pinensis; assembly: GCA_943367715.1. GTDB lineage: Bacteria > Verrucomicrobiota > Verrucomicrobiia > Limisphaerales > JAEYXS01 > JAEYXS01. Next base: position 135,729 of record CALRJY020000014.1, read on the forward strand.
GAATGTCTACCAACCTTGAAAGCGGCGGGTCTAGATACTGACAGGGAAACGATCGTCATCTTCACGAACATGGTGAACTGGGATTCCACCCAGCGGCGCATCACCCAAAACAGCCCCTATTACGCCAGCGGCAGTCCGGTCTCAGGCACGGCTTGGCAGGTGGACAGTCCGATCCTTGAACTGGCCGCGCTCTCCAACAAAGCTGACTTCGTGCAGGACGGGCAGTACGGACGCATCAGCCTGGGAAAATATAACTCCATCTTCATCGGCGGCATCGCCCATGAGGTGGGCCATGCATTAGGCCTGCCACATAACACCCAGCGGACCAGCGAGCAAAAACTGTGGGGCACCACGCTGATGGGCAGTGGCAACCGCACGTATGGCAACGAGCGTCGTGGCGAAGACAAAGGCTCTTTCCTGAACCTGGCCGGCGGATTGCGGCTCATCACCCACCCCATCTTCAACCCGCTGGCGCCGATCAAAGCCGGAGGGAACTCGTTTCAATTCGAGCAGATTGAATTCACCGCGGGCGACAAGTTCTTCACCTGCGCGGGCAAAGTGACCGGGGGCGTGCCGGTGTATGCCGTGTTCGGTTATATGGACCCGTTGGGCGGTGGTGATTATGATTCGCTGCCGTGCATCGCGATACCGGACCAGAACGGGAAATTCAAACTCGTCGCGGATTCGTTGACCCGAGGCAAGAAGTGCACGTTCCGGTTGATCGCCTTGGGCGCGGATGGCACAGCCACCAGCTTTGCCTCCGCGAGTTCCGCGAACAACTATCCCTATCGCGTCACGGCGGAAGGACAGCCGGATCTGCTGGGCGCACAACTGCGGCTGGATCTGGCTCCCGCAGTGCAAGCCTTCCAACGCAAGGATGTGGCGGCGTTGAAGGCCACGTTCCAAAAATTCGCTCAAAAGTATAAGCAACAAAGTGTTTTTGCAGAGATGGAGAAAGCGCTTACTGATGCACTCCAGGCTCCCGCACCAACCGTTGATGCCGCAACGGTGACCGGCAATGCGGTGGAGTTGAGTCGCGTGCGTCCGCAGCAAGCTAGCGTGGGCTGGTTGAAGCCGACTTATGATCACTTGCCCGGAACGGACGTCTTGCTGGGCAGCACGGGCGAATTGTTCGCGCGAGGTATCTTTGCCCATGCTCCGGCGCGGCACACGTATCAATTGGGGGGTAAATGGGAAACACTCAAAGGCAAAGCGGGCATGGCCCAAGGCAATGATGGCTCCGTGGTGTTTGTCATCGAAGCCGACGGGCGTGAATTGTGGCGCTCCCCTGTGGTGAAGCCGGAAAACCTGCAGACCTTCGAGGTCCCGGTGAAAGGCGTGCAGCAATTGCAATTGCGCGTGGAAGATGGCGGCAACGGTGCCGGCAGCGATTGGGGACTGTGGCTGGAGCCGGTGCTGTCACGGTCATAATAAAAGACCGTGCTACCGGAAAAGAAATGGGGCGGTCCCAGGTAACCGGTCAAATGTGACTGGTTAAGTAGAACACTGCGGTGATGAGAAAGAGCAGGCCAACCCATGTCGGCGGCTGCGGTTCTGAAGGTGGATTTGGCGTTTGACGTCCCCTGTCCTGACTATAATGCTGACTAGGGCTTTGATAGAATCCATGACACCTGAGGAAATCAAACAACGGCGGGAAGCTTATCAGAAAATCCTTGCGTTGGGCTTGCTGACTATCCGTGACTATGCAGCCAAAAGAAGCACCGAGATTTGCACAATAGAAGCGGAGCATTTGCACAATATCCCTTCCCTAATAGATGAGGAAAACGAGCATCGGCATATCCATTACGCAGCTGTTGAAAAACCTTCCTATCTTAAACGAATCCAAGCATGTGCAGATGATGAATACATCGAAAGAACGGCCGATTTCTACCGCGAACCCTGGATTGTTTTGATGCAATTTGCCCTCCGATCTCAGGAAGAATTTAACAGACAAATGGAATTCCAAAACCCAGAACCTCCAACAATGTGATTCACCCTAAGTAACTGCTGCGAAGCATCACGAAGTTTCTGTGGATAAAGTAATTCTCAACATACTGAAAGATTACGTCGAAGGCCGTCTCTTGCAGGCCGATTGGCAGGCATGGCTGGCTGAGCATGCCGCTGAAATCGAAGGCACGTGTGACCGTCGCAAATTTCTACGGCTTAAACACCAAGCATTCAAAGGTGCCGCAGCGGTGTTGGAGCAAAATGGCATTTCATTCAAGCTGGCGGCAGACCACTGCCAGCATTGCGGGCAGCCATTGTTCACTGCCATGCCCGGTAAAACCACATTTGAAGAGATCCAGGCTTATGAGGAAGGCAGTAAAATAACCGGTTGGGAGGAAATCATCAGGGACAGGTGGATTCATCCGGGGCAGTATTGCCCGAATGGTTGCACTACAATTCTTTGGGAACTCAAACGCGATAGTGATGACAACGGAAGTGCCAAGAACTCCACTTAACACTTTATGGACATCTATCAGGCATTGGACCTTTTGATTGATCGTTGGTGCGAACGCCGCGCATTGCGACCATTGCGGCTTCTGCTTCCAGTTTAGACTTCTGGCCTGGCACACACGGACCAGAAGTTTGCGCTGCTGGAGGCACTCAAGGATGTGAAAGGTCTTTGCCGCAGTGAACTGCCTGCTGACGAACTCAAGATGCTTATCGAAGCCCATAACGCCTTGGAAGATTCGCTGAAAGAGTTTGGTAAATTGCCGTGAGAACCATAGCGACGCTACGCGGCGCAGAGGTTTCCTTTGGCGCTTAGTCCGTGGGTTGCGCCGCTCAGGCGGCTTCACGCCACGGCTACCATCGGGGCGTGCCGCTGGCACTGGAAAACTTCAGACCGCAAATGCGGACAAGGGAGCGTTGATGCGAATTTCGCGAATGGGCGCGAATTATTTTTGATCCATTTTCACACTTAAGGCTCAATTTGGCTGTAAATAACTGATCATCAATCAGTTAAGAATCTTAAAATAATTTAAGGAAAAATGGACCTAGGACAGCGGATGTCCTACACCCCCCTCTAAGATGGGCGCGTGATGAAGGCCATGGAGGTCGGAGAAACGAGGGAGGTCAGTGTGGGAGCTCCCGGGCGGGTGGCGGATAAAAACGTCGCCTCGCCCGGGAATCTTCACGCGCTGACGGCACGCGGGTGCGTGACTCACGTCAACGAGTTGCCGATGGAAAATTTACCAGCGATTGCCGCCGCCACTGCTATTGCCACCACCCGGACGGCCACCACCGAAGCGGCGTTTACCGGGACGGGCAGCCTTCTGCTGGCTGGGCAAGGGGCCGCCATAAATTTTACCCATCGAGACGGCTGGATCGCGTTGGGCGAGCCACTTGTGGATGGGTGGGCGTTCGTTGGCACCTTCACGGTTACCATCGACTTCCCGCGGTTCCGGGCGCGGCGCGCGCGGTTGCTGCTGAGGACGCGGACCCTGCGGTGGGCGGTTGCCTTGGGGCGGGCGCGGACCACCTTGGCCCTGCGGGGGACGGGGACCGCCTTGACCTTGCGGCGGACGCGGTCCCGGAGCTTGACCTTGAGGACGTGGTTGGCCTTGGCCCTGCGGACGATTGCGCTGCGGTTGCGATTGCTGGCCGCGCGGCGGTCCTTGCTGACGATTCTGTGGACGCTGCTGGCGTTGCTGTTGCTGCTGACGCGGCTTCGGCTTCACGACTTCGCCGGGGCGAATCTCGTTAAAGGCCGGACTGTCGGCGTAAGGGAAATTCTCAAGCTTCTCGCGCGGGATCTTCTGGCTGATGAATTTCTCGATGTCGCGGACTTGGCCGCGTTCTTCGGCGACCATGATGGTGAAGGCGTCACCGGTGGCTTGTGCGCGACCCGTGCGGCCGATGCGGTGCACGTAATCTTCCGCGTGGAGCGGCACGTCGAAATTGATGACGTGGCTGACCTCCGGCACGTCGATGCCGCGCGCCGCGATATCCGTGGCCACGAGCACATCATAACGCTTGTCGCGAAAGCCTTTGAGGGCGTCTTCACGTTGACGTTGCGTGCGGTCCGAGTGGAGCGTGGCAACGGCGTGGCGATGGCTGGAAAGGAACTTCGCGATGCGATCGGCGCGATGGCGCGTGCGGCAGAAGATGATGACGGAATCGTAGTTGATCTGGTCGAGCAAGGCTTGCAGCAGATCGGTCTTCTGATTGTCCGCGACGGGAAAGATGGCGTGCTTCACCGTGGTGGCCGGAGTGCGGCGCGCACCGATCTCGATGATCTCGGGCTTTTGCATAGCCCACTTGATAAGGGCATCGATGTCCGGCGGAATCGTGGCGGAGAAGAGGCAGGTCTGGCGCTGTTTCGGGCAACGCTCGACGATGCGACGGACATCGGGCAGGAAGCCCATGTCGAGCATACGGTCCGCTTCATCGAGGACGAGGTGCTTGATCTGGTCGAGACGGATGGTGCCGCGCTGGAGGTAATCGATCAGACGGCCGGGCGTGGCGACGAGGACATCCACACCGCGATTAAGCATATCCGTCTGCTTGCCATAGCCGACACCACCGAAGACGACGCCTGCGCGCAGCTGGGTGAAGCGGCACAGATCGCGAAAGGAGGTCTCCACTTGGGCGGCCAGCTCACGGGTAGGCTCCAAAACGAGCACCCGCGGCTGATTGGCCGGCTTATCCAGCAGGGAAAGTATGGGCAAGGCGAAGGCAGCCGTTTTGCCAGTGCCAGTTTGGGCACTGCCGATCACGTCTTTACCCGCCAAAATCAAAGGAATTGCGCACAACTGAATGGGTGTCGGTTCGACATAACCCATGGCCTTCACGCCTTCCATAACCGCGCTGGACAAGCCCAGCTCTGTAAAACTCATTCCGTAACTTGCTCAAAAAGAAGGCAGAAGGGAAGCGGATTCAGCGGGGAAAGCGGGTTGGCAGGGTATAAAAACGGGGGAAGATGGGCCGTTTTGATGACATATGGGAGCCGCAGGCGCGCTCACTCCTCACCCCGCCCTCTCCTCATTAGAGGAGAGGGAGAACATTTGAAGCATCCACTAGAGTTTGAACGCCTTACACACGCGAAGACAAATGGGCTTAGACAGCAGAATAACGCTTCGCTTGCGTTCGCTTCGCCCGCTCATACACTCCCGCGCGCGATGTTCGATATTGGTTCACTCAACCCGCAGCAACGGGAAGCAGTCCGGACGATAAATGGTCCGGTGCTCATCCTTGCGGGAGCGGGCACGGGCAAGACCCGCGTCATCACCGTGCGCATCGCCCACATGATCGATCGTGGGGTGAATCCGGGTAACATTTTGGCGGTGACCTTCACGAACAAGGCCGCCCGCGAGATGCAGGAACGTATCAGCAAACTCGTCCCCACCCAGCGCGCCAAGAAAGGCGAGGAGAAGCCGCCACGCCCGACCATCTGCACATTCCACTCGCTCTGCGTCCGCATCCTGCGCCAGCACATCGAGAAGCTCGGCTACAAGAAGACCTTTGTCATTTACAGTGAGAGCGAACAGCTCGGCACGATCAAGAAGATCATGAGCCGCCTTTCCTCCAAGGGCGAGAAGAGTGACCCCAGCGCGATCCTCTCCATGCTCAGCCGGTTCAAGAATGGCGGTGTGGATTCGACGCTGTTCGCCGACGAAAGCGTCCGCGCGCTTGCCCTGCATGTGCGACGGCAATATGACACCGCGTTGAAGGCGTGCAATGCCGTCGATTTCGACGACTTGATCCTGCTCACGTTGCGTCTCTTCGAGGAACATCCCGATGCGCTCGAAGCCTGTCGCGCGAAATACAAATACGTGATGGTGGACGAGTATCAGGACACGAACGCGGTGCAGTTCCAGCTCATCCATTATCTCACGAAAGAGCATCGGAACTTCTGCGTGGTGGGTGATGATGATCAGAGCATCTACGGCTGGCGCGGCGCGGAAGTCGCGAACCTGCTGAACCTCGAGAAGCATTTCCCCGAGGTGAAAGTGGTGAAGTTGGAGCAGAACTACCGTTCCACGAACACGATTCTCGAAGCGGCCAATGCCGTCATCAAGAACAACGCACAACGGCGCGGCAAGCACCTCTGGTCCACCAAAGGGCAGGGCGAGAAGATCACTATTGCCAAGTATCCGAAGGACGAGGATGAGGCGCGCGAGATCGTGCAGACGATCGAGTTCAACCGCATGACGCGCCAGATCCCCTGGGTGCATCACGCGATTTTGTTCCGCACGAATATTCAAGCGCGTCCCATCGAGACGGCCTTGCGCAAAGCCGGTGTGCGCTATCACTTGATCGGTGGACAGAGCTTCTTCGATCGCCGCGAGATCAAGGATTTCATGGCGTATATCAAGACGTTCCTGAATCCGCACGATGACATCAGCCTGTTGCGCATCGCGAACACGCCGGCGCGCGGCTTGAGCGATACGACGATGCAGCGCTTGCTGGAAGCCAGCCAGGAGCGCGGCTGCTCGGTCTTCGCCGCCATGCGCCATACGGATGTGCAGGATTCCTTTCTCACGCGCATCAAGGAGAGCATCCAGGAATTTCTGGCTTTCATCGAAAAGATCCGCGCGCCATTGGAATTGGAGGACACGCTTTCACTCAGTGCGTGGGCGAATAATTTCCTGACGGAGACGGGTTATCTGGATGACTTGCGCAAGTCGGAGAAAGACCCCGAGACGGCGGAGAATCGCGTGAAGAACATCAGCGAACTCGTGGTCCAACTGGATACGACTCCCGGTGGCACGCCGATGCCGCAAGATCGGTTAGTAGAGTTCATGGAAGAGATGACACTAGATACCGAGCGCGCCGAGGATAAGGAAGTGAAGGGCGATGCCGTGACGCTCATCACCATGCATAGCTGCAAGGGCTTGGAGTATCCGCACGTGTTCATCATCGGCTTGGAGGAAGGCTTGCTGCCGCACTCACGCAGCAAAGTCGAAGGCACGTTGGATGAAGAGCGCCGCCTCTTTTACGTGGCCATCACGCGCGCGCAAGAGACTCTGATGGTGAGTCATTGCGATGCCCGCATGCGCTACGGCACGCCGATGCCGTGTCATCCGTCGTCATTCTTGAAGGAGATTCCGGAAACACTCGTGGAGCATATGAGCGAGAAATCGAAGAAGCCGGTGACGGTGGAGACGGGGAAATCGATCTTTGCGGGGATACGGGCGAGTTTGGGATAAACCACACAACACGCAGAAACGAACCGTGTTTTACAAGGCGTTTCGTAAGACTTCACACAAAGTTTCCTTACTCAGCTCCACCGGATTCGCCTTCATGCTGCTGGCCTTCGCGGCTTTTTCGACAACAGATTCCACATCGCTTTCAGAGCAGCCATAGTGTGAGAGCTTCAGCACCTGCAAATCCTTTACCAACTGCGCCACCCATTGCACACCATCCTCAGCGGTTCCCTGCGCTTTGCCCGTGAGCAATCGCCCGATTTCCTCATAGCGCACCAGTGCGACACTACCGGGCGCACTCTCTCGCAACGCCTTGATATTCGCCGCCATCACGTATGGCAGCAACGCCGCGCAAACCGCTCCATGCGGTGCTGAAAACATCCCGCCAAAGGGTGCCGCAAATCCATGCACTGCGCCCAGCCCGGCATTCGCCAGCGCTAGGCCGCCGAACAAACTCGTCACCGCCATGTCTTCCCGCGCCTCAACGTCCTTCCCCTGCCCTACCACCTTACGCAAAGACTTGGCCGCGCGCCGAATTCCTTCCACACACCAACCATCCGTCATGGGATTCGCGCGTGTGCATACATACGGCTCGATCACCTGCGTCAATGCATCCAGCCCCGTGTAAGCCGTCACGTCCGGTGGCAGGTCATAGGTCAGCTCGGGGTCCACGATGGCGAGTCTCGGCAGCATCAGCGGACTGCGCAGGCTCACCTTCACGCGATGCTCCTTGGAGCCGAGCACCGCATTGCGCGTCACCTCCGCACCCGTTCCTGCTGTCGTCGGTATCGCGATGTAAGGTGCCGCCGGATTCTTCAAAGGTTGCGCCTCACCGATGACTTCTAAATAATCAAACAGATCCCCCTCATTCGTGAGCAGGCCACTCACCGCCTTCGCCGCATCAATGACACTGCCGCCGCCGAACCCCATCACCACGTCGCATCGCTCTGCCTTTGCTTGGGCTGTGAGACCTTGCACGGAATCCGTCGTGGGTTCGCCCACAGCCGAGGCTATCACCACCTCCAAGCCGTCCTTCTTCAGCAAGCCAAGCAATCTCTCCGCCCGTCCAACATTTCCTCCAGTCACCAAAAACACTCGCCGTCCAAATCCCTGGGCTGCCTTGGCCGCTTCGGTCAAAGTTCCGGCACCAAAGACAATCCGCGTGGCCGTGGCAAATTCAAAGCGCGTCATAACTACTTACCAACCAGCATCTTCGGGGAACACGTTGCTGTATTTCGCGCTTGTGCGGGGCTCCGCCATCATCTCGGCCACAGTATCCCGCCATTTGGCGTAGTGCTTGGTCTCCTTATGTTTGGCGGGGGCCTCTGGATTGCGATAGACCTCTACCAACACGAACTTGGAGGGGTTATCCTGCTGCTGGACGACGTCGAAGCGGGCTATTCCTGGTTCCTGCACGCTGAGCCGGGCATTTTCATGGGTGGCCAGCTTGAACGCCTCGACCGATTCCGGCTTCACATGGACATGGACGTGAACGATGAGCATAAGACCTTTTTCCATCCAGAGAACGCCAGCTTTCCGCACCGGTCAATGCGTTTCCCAAACACTTGTGAATTGCTGCTTTACAAGTTTGTGATAAGTTGAATAAGTTCAACCCGAAATCTCGCTGACTAACCTATGCGCAAATCTTTGGCCCTGATGTTTTCGGCGGCTGTGGCAGTGACTCTGACCACCGGCTGCGCTGGCCCCGCCCACAAACTCGGTCGCGGCATCAATAATGCCACGGAATTCGCCCGCCTCGGTGACTTCCGCCGCTCCATGGAGCAGACCGCCATGTGGTACGGTCCCGATCAGGCCTACACCGCCGGCTTCATCAAGGGTATCAACCGCAGCATGACCCGCACGGTGCTGGGTGTGGCCGAAATCGTCACCTTCCCCTTCCCCACGCCCACTTACGATGCCTTCTACATGAAGCACAGCAAGGGCGGCGAAGACATCTACATCGGAGGACCTTACCAGCCCAAGCAGGTGTTCTCGATCGATTTCATGACATCCGATCCCGCCTATCCGACGAATTTCAAGCCCGGCTTGGTCTCGGACAGCATCTTCGCCACGGATACGCAGATCGGTTTCAGCGCGGGTGACGCCTTCCCGTTCGTTCCGGGCAGCCGTTTCCACATCTTTGATTACTGAAAAAGCTTTTCAAACAGGCGGCGCCAACATTTGCTTGTTGGCGCCGTTTGTATTTTAACGCGAGATGCCACTGACAATTCAATCGCACTGCAAGGTCAACCTGATCCTGAACATCTTGGGCAAGCGCCAGGATGGCTTTCATGAACTGGAGACGGTGATGCTCCCCATCCCGCTCCATGACACCCTCACCTTTGAGCGGAGCGGACGCGGCGTCACCCTCACCTGCAGCGATGACCGCCTGCCCGTGGATGCCAGCAATCTCGTCCACCGCGCCGCCTCCGCCTTTCTGACGAACGCGAAGATGTTTGATGGCGTGAAGATCCATCTGGAGAAACGTATCCCCATGGCCGCCGGTCTGGGCGGCGGTAGTGGCAACGCCGCCATCACGCTGCTGGGTATGAACGAGCTCTTCGGCCAACGCCTGCCCGAGAACCGCCTCTACGATATCGCCGCCGCTTTGGGCTCGGACGTGCCGTTCTTCCTGCAAAAAGGTCCGGCCCTGGCCGTTGGACGAGGCGAGAAAGTGCAAACCTTGCCGCCCTTCCGGGCCCTTAAGGGCTGCGGCCTGTTGCTTATCCATCCGGGCTTTGGTGTTTCTACCGCTTGGGCCTACCAGAATCTCGCCCGCTTCCCGGAAGACTTGAATGGTCGCGCTGGCCGCTCGCACGAATTAGTCAATGCTTTGAATACGGCCGATACCCAAGCCGCCGTGAAGCAGTTCTACAACTCGCTTGAAGCGCCGGTGCTGGAGAAGCATCCCATCCTGAAACTCTATCAGGAATTCCTCGAAGCCCGCGGAGCCCTGCGCGCGATGATGTCCGGCAGCGGCTCCACCACGTTCGCGGTGTTCGAGAACAAAGCGGCAGCGGACGCGGTGATCGAAGAGTTCCGTGGCAAGTTCGGGGACACGGCGTGGATAGCTACGCTGGAGCTTTAGTGGAGCGTGGGCGTCCTCGCCCACAGCAATGTCCATAAGCAAAGGCGGGCCAGACTCGTTTAAAATCTACCGACCGAAACACTCTTTTTATTACGTTTTCAAGAGTTCTGTAAGCCAACTGGTTTACGCAGCTTGCTGTGGGCGAGACGCCCACGCTCCAAAGGCCACATTCTCGCGCTCCATTTTCTTTTTCGCCTGCCATACAAATTTCTCCCCGCTGGTGTCTATCTCATGAAAACCAACCAGTATCATGGGGAAGAAACATCATTGGTTGCCGTTGCTGCTGGCTGCCGGGCTTGTGGCCGGTTCGTTTCTATCAGGCTGCGCACGCGAACCCTCGCTTTTGCAGCGGCCTAAGAACGAACCGCAGATAAAGGCTTTCTTCGACGCCAAGGAGGCGCAAGCCCGGCAGCTGGTCAAGCAGGAGAACAAAGAACTGCCGCCAGAGATCTGGCCTTACTTTGCAGCGGGCAAGAAAGGTGACTGGGCCACGGTGACGAATCTTTACGCTCAAATAGCGAATCGCACTTATGATTCTAAATACGATAAAAGAATCAAAGTCGGACTGCAGTCGATGTCTTGGACACCCATTGCTGAAACTTACCACTTTTACCTGCAATGCACGCAACCTGATTCCAAGCTCGCTCTGGCTTTAGGTGAAGAAATCATGCGAGTGGTGCCGCGCGGCAGCATCTACTATGGAGACACAGAAATTGGCCGGTATATACCTACGGCATTTTGCCGAGACCATGCCGGAGGCGATCCCTTTTTTGTGCTCACGCAGAACGCTTTAGCGGATGGCCTGTATCTATCCTATCTCCAAAACATGTTTGGAACGAAAATTCGAAGCCTTACCCAGCAAGATTCCAAGGAAGCGTTTGATGAATATATCCAAGATGCCGTAAAGCGTATGCAAGCAGGCCAGCTACAAACTAATGAAAACGGTCAAGAAACGAAGGTCGTTACCGCAATCAACTCCCGCCTCTCCGAGATAATGTTCGGACGCAATGCTGATCGAGAATTTTACGTTTGCGAAGACTCCCCGACCGCATGGATGTATTCACATCTCACCCCGCACGGTCCGATAATGAAAGTGAACCGGGAGAAGCTCGGTGAATTACGTCCTGAGATCGTTCAGCGGGACCGGGAATATTGGGAAAAGGCCATCGTACCATTAATCGGCAACTGGCTCACGGAAGAGACCTCGCTTACCGCGGTATGTGCCTTCGCAGAGAAGATCTATGTCCGGCAGGATTTTAGCGGGTTTACTGGAGACGCGAATTACACGCGCATGACCACGTTTGAGCGAACACTCCCTGAGTATCAACCTGCGGCGATGGCATGGTCAAAGTGCCGCTTAGCAATCGCAGGAGTTTACGCCTGGCGCATGAATGACTGCGCAGCGCAGATCAAACATATCCAGGCTCTCTCTTCCGGGGAAACCAACACGAAGCAGGTAGATATCAAACGTTTGTCTGCAGAACAGCAACGCTATCTCAAAGAGGCAGATTACTCCTATCGACAAGCATTTGCCTTAAACCCGTCATCATCGGAAACGGTTCACCGATACTCATCACTGCTCACCTCGCTTAACCGCCACGCGGAGGCATTAACCCTGGTACGCATGGCGAAGAAACTAAATCCCGAAGGCATGTCCGACTTGGAAGCAAAGTTGGTTCACCAGCAAACTAAGCCATGAGAGGAAAACTTCACTCCCACCTGCTGCTGGCTGCCGGGCTTGTGGCCGGTTTGTTCCTGCTGGGTGAGGTTCCCCCGAAGAAGTGGACACAGGAGGGGAATAAGTGTCAGTGGTATTTAGTTGAGTTGGTTTTCAAAGTCCACAGGTGAATGGTAGCCGAGGGCGCTGTGGAGCCGCACGCGGTTGTAATAGGTTTCGATCCAGACAAAGAG
>CALRJY020000015.1:0-132770 GCA_943367715.1 Chitinophaga pinensis
CTTGCCGCTGCTCAACAGCGACTCCACGGCCGACCGTTTGAACGTCTCATCGTAATGCTTGCGCTTGGCTTTCTCAGTGGTGCTCATTTGACTCTGCTCTTTCTCTTACCACTTACCCCCTCCTTGTCCACTTCTTCGGGGGAACCTCAATTCAAGTTGGGCAATCGTTGCCCTCCGTTTGACGGGATAACCATCGCTTTACCCCCAAGCAGGAACGTTCCCGTTAAAAACTGCACTCATTTCGTGTGGGTAAGCCGTTTCACCTTCAGAGATTTCACTGTGACCACCGAGCCTTGCGCCGGGAAGACCGATACCGGCCGGTCAAGATGCGAGTAATCGCCGGAGTGCTCGAAGCGCAATTTTTCATTCACGTAGAGGGCCTGGCGCTGAGGCGTGACGAGCCAGCGGATGTTCACGTATTCATTGGTGGGCAGGCTGCCCATGCCCGCGCGATGCTGTCCCCCAGCCGGACCGCCATCCACCCGAAGCTGCTCCCGGTTATCCTCCCAATTGAAGATGACGTCATTCGCTGCATAGCTCAGCCGCAGGTTGGTGGAATCCGTCTTGGCGATGATCTTGATCTCCACGGGCGGTTCAAAACGTTCGGGTGTGCTCAGCTTCTCCACACCGCGCAAGACTACGCCCTCCGGCGTATTGACGGCATCATACTCCAGATCACCCGCAGGCGGCTGGGCGGCAATAGTAGTAGCCGGATTAGTAACGGAAGGAGCAGTCGGCTTGCAACCAGCCAGCACCGCGACCAGCAGCAATCCGGAGGCAGCTTTCGTGCTCAAGTTAAACATCATTGCCCTTGTTAATCGCCAAATCCGAACAGTGTCACCAGATCACCCGCTTCACTCCTTCAATTCCTGGCTGATCACTTCAAAATTACCCGTATATCGCCGGGGATTGGTCACCACAGTTTCCTTGCTGTAAAGCACGCACACGCGCCAAGGCTCATCAGCGGGCCATGAAACAGTGACTTGATCGACACCGCCTGGGGGAATCCGGGCGAGTTGGTTGCCGGTGGGATAATCGTCATGCACGGTCTTCCAGCCTTGCCCATCGGTGCCGCCATCTTTTGCTTTCACCTGCACCCGGACATTCCAGATCATGATGCTTTGCGGTTCACGATTGGTCAGGCGGAAGGTGGCGATAGGCGACGGCGACGGGACGTAGGTAATGCTCACGGGGTTGCTCGCCGGGGCATTGGTGATTTGCACAACACTGTGCGGTCCACCGGCGCGAAGCACGTAAGCACCTGCGGGCTTTGCTGTTTCAGTCTTGGCCGAGCTCACTTGCGCGGCGGCTGGGAAGCCTGACAGCAGGCCCCATGTGATCAGCAAGCAAACCAAGGACGGCCGCTCAATGCTCCGGGCGAATCCACCAAGCCAAAAGCGCAGAGAATGGTCATGGCGGTGGTGCATGGGGCATTATGTTGTGGCTGCTGTGGACAGTCGCTCAGCCAAGGCCGCCCGGAATTCCGTCACATCGGCCTTTTTGACGAAATTCACATGGCTGATGGGGATCGTCAGGCCATCGCGCATCAGCAGGAGGGTCCGGTTAAAGCCTTTCTGGACCTCCTTGACCTGCGCCAGCGGGATATAATGTTTCGGACGGCCTTGATCATAGACCACGAGATTCTCGGCATCCATCCGGGCACAAGGCACGTTCCAGCACCGCACCCCAAGCCAGGCCATGTAGGCAATGAGGCTGACCATGAAGATCTGGCCGCCAGCTTCACCTGTTGTTTGACTGGAAACGAGCAGATAAACGATCGCGCTGAAGAGATAAACACGTGCTTCGCTGGAGGCAAACTTGCGTTCGATCGTTTCCATAGGTTATGCGTGCTGGGGTTAAGATGGTTCCTAGTGAGGTAATCTCCACGAATCCCGGAATTATTCAAGGGTGGAAAGTATAGGGCTCCGGCATCAGTTCCAAGTTTGAAACCACCGAATCATTTAACGGATCCGGCGAAACTGGCCGAGGCAGCGTAGTAGAAATGGCGCAAGCAAACCGTCCTCACGGAAAGAGAACGCGATAGAACCGACGCGCTTCCCCCTCGATGGTGTTATCCTGGAAGTTGAGCGTCCCACCCGACAGCGTGCCGGTATAAAGCTCGTTCCACAGAACCAGGTTGGAAGACCATTCGATGATGTAGGGCTGGCCGATGCCACCGGAAAACTGAAACTGAAAACTGACATCCCGCTGGTGGGAGATACTGCTTAGCACAGGCGGAGTAGCAGCGACTGATCCGGTCACATTCAGGGTGATACTGCCAGTGGCGTTATTCCAGCCATCCACCACGATGTGATAGGTGGTGCCGCTCACGACGTTAAAAGTGAGGAGGCTGGTATTGTTCCCGCCGGATTCATCATCGCTGCCGATGAGGGTCAGGGCATTGACGGCGCTGCCGGTATAAACGCCGAGCACGGTATCGTAACTGCTGCCAATGGTGTCGATGGTGACCTGACCATTGGCGGGTGCGGTCCATTTCCACCACACGGATTTGCCACTGCCAAAATCAGGCGGGGTTTCACCGGCTTCCTGGGTGGCATGAAGGCTGGTGCCCGTGGTGGACACGGTCGTACCGGTCAAAGTGATGCTGTTGACAAACTTGTCGTTAGGCGGCGGCTGGGACTGATCTACCAGGAAGGAAAAATCACCCACCTCACCACCCAAGCCATCGATGGCGATATTATAGGTGACGCCCGCAGTGGCCATGAACATGACTTTGCTTTCAGTGAAAACACCACCGCTGCCCACCAGGGTGAGGGCATTGACAGCATTGCCGGTGTAAACGCCGAGCAAGGGTTGGAACAGGCCGCTGCCGAACGCCTGGATCGTGGTGTTGGTGGTCAGGGGTGCGGTCCACTTCCACCAGACCGAGGCGCCACCGGAGAAGGCATGGTTTGGTTCACCCGCCTCTTTCGTCGCCCCCAAGTTATAAGCGGTGATGGTTCCGCCCGCAGGAGCGATGAGGATGCGATTGGCGAAAAGATCGTTCGTGACCGGAGGACGCAGATTCCAACGGAGCGTGGTGCTGCCGCCTTGGTCGCCCGCATACAGTTCATCCAACGAGATCTGGTAGGTGACGCCTTGCACCGCCGCGAAGGTGACGCTGGAAAAATCCGTGCTCGCATAGTGCAGCGCGGTAAGGGCCGTCAAGGACGAGCCGGTGTAAACACCGATGGCTTTGCCGAAGCCCGTAAAGGTAGCCTGGCCGCTGGATGGCGCGGTCCATGAGCACCAGATGGAGATGCCGCCACCGTAATCCGGATGGCGCGGCTCGTTCACCTCCCGGGTGGCGTTCAGGGTCGTGAGCACCACTTCATCTGTGGCACCCGTAAGAACCTGGCGGTTGGCGAAGTTATCATTCGCCGGGGCGGGGTTCCCCACGATCACGTACACGGGCGCGGAATCACCGGCCACGCCCAGGTTGTCCGTGGCCCGCGCCACCAGTTCGTAGGAGCCCGACAGGACGCTGGTCAAATCCAAGGTGAACGGTGCACCCGTCGTGTCCGAACCGATCAAAAACCCGTTCGCAAAGAAATCCACCCGCGCCACCGTGCCATCGGAATCCGTGGCGGTGACATTGATGGTCACTGTGCTGCCGACATCGGAAAAGAATTGCTGCTGGGTGGGGCTGGTGATGGTCACGACGGGCGAGAACGTGCTGACCGCGGCTCCTCGAAAAGCGGAGACGATGGAAGCCGTGTTATTCAGCGTCAGGGCGTTGTTCGCCGCACTGCCACCTGAAGCGATGCCGGTGGCCACCCCGCGATAAAGCACATCAGGATTCGAGAAATGCGGGATGCCCGCCCCGACGTAGGACATCACCGTGCCATAGGAGAAACCGCCCACCGTAAGGGCGTAACCATAGGAGTAGGAGTAAGCACCGCCGAGCGTGCTGTTAGCACGGTCATGGGCGCAACCCATGTTGTGGCCCAGTTCGTGCGCGAAGGTGTAGGTGCCGACCAGTTCGGAGCGCAGCACCACGCTGAAGCCTTGCGGCGCAAAACTGGTGGAAGGAGGCGACAGCATCTGGCTCGCCAAACCGGCTTCACTACCGGACGTATCCGTGACGAGACAAACGAGATCCGCGCCGTAGGTGTCGCGCAATGTGTGGACGTTGTCCATGAAACCATCGCTCGTCGCGCGGACGCGGTTCAAGTCCGTCTGCATGACCCCTGTTTCGGTGTAAGTCACCTCGGCCCGATGGACGAGACGAAGCTGAATGTTCACCAGACTGCGGGCGTAAATGGTATTGGCCTCCATCACGGCCGCATCGATCGCGGCTTGCATAGCCTCCGTACTTCCGGCGGAAACACGTGCTGCGGCGGTGTAAACCACCATGACATCTACGCGGGTGATGGGGCTGGAGGAGCCCAGCAGCGGCGGCGGCGCGACTACCGCTTGCAATCCCAGCGCGGGCTGAGGCGGCTGATTGAGTACCGCGTCATCATTGACGCCGCACCGCAGACGCTTGGCAGGATCGATCTCCACAATTCGATGCCAGCCATCACGGGCATAGCTGATGCGCCACGTGTCGCGTCCGGGAATGGAAACACTGCCGATCAGGATATCGCCCTGAGTGGCGAGTACCACCATGCTGCCGGGAATGCCAGCCAGTTGACCGGAAAGCGTCACGCGCCCGGGTCCCGGCATTTCACGCCGTGTCAGGACGGCGGTGAAGGAGATGTTCGTAAATAGATTGAGCGTGAGCCGAGCCGGAGCCGGCTGGACGATCAGGGCAGAGAGCACCTCGCGGTCAATCATGGCCCCGCGCTGACGTCTCGCATTCGGGTCCGACGGAAACTCTGAAGTCGTCGCGGGCGCTGTCTCCAAGAAGAGGTTGGGTTCCGAGCGTGGAGTCTGGGCGATGCCCGTCGAGTGACTGACCAGCAAGAAACAGATCACAAGCCAGCAAAACAAGCGGCGGCAAATTTTCATAACGGGCCGAGTCAGGCAGACAGTAACGCCGTCTGAGGGGTTAAAAATCAGGCTAAACATTTTTTGCTACTATTTGAAGGTTAACAGGTTAGGACGTGCAGAATCAAGGTTGGTTGCAGGAAGATTTCCGAAAAAGTTATGCGCGCTATCCTGCGAGCTCACCTGCATGAAAATCACAACTTAGCGCTGGGATTGATTTGGAACCTGCTCTGAAACAAGTGTTTAAGTCGGTCGAAAATATTTTTAGAAAAGATTTCACTAGGACAGCGGATGTCCTAGTGACCCCGTTAGAGTGGCGGCATGAAATATAGAGTGATAACAAAGGACGGTAGCTGAAGGCGCATTGAAGATTGCATCAGGGTGGCGATTGCGGTCCACTCGGAAACGATTTTGACGCTATGATCCAGGAGGCAAACAGTTCAGCCAGCGGCGGCCAGCAGGCGCACACTTACGATGGAGGTGCGTTTCATCCGGCGTTCCCGAGCGGTCGCGCCACCGGCACGCTGGTGGTCGGTTCGCTCGCCGTCCATTTCACGGGCAAGGCGGGGGAACTGGAGCTGCCGCTCGCGGGGTTGGACATCACTTTGGGCGGAGCTTCCGATCGCATCGTTTTCTTCAAAAACCCTTCACAGCCGGAAACCACGGTGTACACCTCGGATCATGAGATCTTAAAAGAGGGCGTCTTCACGGAACGTCCCGAATTGGCCCGGCAGGTGGCAAAGGTGCGTGGCAAGAAGCGGAGCAACTCGGCGATATTGGTGGTGGCCCTGGCCATCATGACCGCGCTATTGGTAGGAATATTCGCCGCAGTGGACCCGATGGTGACCATTGTGGCTGACAGCATCCCGCCCAGCGCGGAGATCACCTTGGGCGACAGCACGTTCAAGGCTTTTACTATAAAGTATACGTTCGTCGAGGAAGCCGAATTGCAGGCTTCACTGAAAGCTTTGACGGAACCTTTGGTGAAAGGCATGAAAGATGCGCCTTACGATTTCCGTTTTTATATCGTCAAAGATGAAACACTGAACGCCTTCGCGTTGCCCGGCGGACACATAGTCATACATAGCGGATTGATCTTGGGTGCTGGCTCGCCGGAGGAACTGGCCGGTGCGATAGCGCACGAGATGGCACATGTGAAGCTGCGTCATTCAGTGAAGCGGTGGGTGAAGTCCATGGGCACCTGGCTCGTCTTCAGCATGTTCCTCGGCGATGTGCAGGACCGCGTGGGGATATTGACCAAGAATGCCCAGAATATGTTGAATCAACATTATACCCGGGACCAGGAGCGGGAAGCGGACGACATCGGCTGGGAATTGATGCTGGCCACCCAGCGTGACCCACGCGGAACGATATCCTTTTTCCAAAAGATGCTGTTGCTTGAAACGGCCGCAGGCTTGAAAACGAATCCTTACACCGACAGCCATCCTTCAACTGGCGAACGTATCGCACGGCTGGAGGAGAAGGCGAAGACCCTGCCGAAGGACCGGAAGTATCAGGGATTCGATTTGAATTTTGAGGAGTTTCAAAATAGCCTGCGCGCGAAATTGAAAAAGGAAGTCGTGCCAGAAAAACCAGCGGTCAAATCCAACTCAGGGACAAAGAAATGAATGTAGAGATGAAAGGCGCACCCTCCTTTGCCCATCTGCATGTGCATCTGGAGCCGGGGGAAAGCATCATCGCGGAAGCGGACGCGATGGCGAGCATGTCGGCGAACCTCGACATGAACACGAAATTCAACGGCGGGCTCTTTTCAGGATTGTGCAAACGATACCTGGGCGGGGAATCGCTTTTCGTGAATGAATTCGTCAACAATACCAACGAGGTCTGCAAGGTGACGCTCGTGCAGGCGACTCCGGGCAACATGCGCGAGGTGGATATGAATGGTGAATCGCTCTGCCTGCAGCCGGGCGCTTATATCTGCTCCACACCCGGCATCAAACTGGGATTGCGCTGGGCTGGCTTCGCCTCTTTCATCGCGCGGGAAGGTCTCTTCAAGCTGGTTGTCTCCGGCGTGGGCAAAGTATGGTTCGGCGCTTATGGGGAATTGCTCGAAAAAGATGTGGAGGGCGAATACATCGTGGATACGGCGCATCTGGTGAGTTATGAGCCGCAATTGAAACTCAAGGTGCAGCTCGCAGGCGGCATCTTCTCCAGCTTCTTCGGTGGTGAAGGACTGGTGACGCGTGTGCAGGGCACCGGCAAGATCGTCATCCAGACGCGCAGTCTGACCGGTCTCGCGAACTGGCTTAACCCCCGGATCGGCTAAAAGGAGGAACACACATGGACATCAATCTGATCTTCCAACCGGGCAATTCCGCCGCGCGGGTGGCCTTGGGCCCCAATGAATCCATCACCGCCGAGGGCGGCGTGATGATCGCGATGAGCGGTGACATGGCGATCGAGACGACCACGAAACAACGCGGTGGCAGCGGCGGCATGCTCGGCGGCCTCAAGCGCATGCTCTCGGGTGAATCGTTCTTCATGAACCACTACACCGCCGGACCGAACGGCGGCGAGTTGTTCCTGGCGACAACACTGCCGGGCGACATGATGCAACTGGATCTCCAAGGTGAGACCATCATCGTGCAGAGCGGTTCCTTCGTGGCCTGCTCGGACGGCGTGGATATCGACCTTGGCTGGCAGGGCTTCAAGTCCTTACTGTCCGGCGAGAGCGTCTTCTGGTTGAAGATCTCCGGCACGGGCAAGGTCGTCCTGAGTTCCTTCGGCGCGATCTATCCGCAGGAGGTGAACGGGGAATACATCGTGGATTCGGGTCACATCGTGAGCTTTGACGAGTCGTTGCAATTCAAGATCACGAAGCCGGGCAAGAGCTGGATCAACGCGTTCTTCGGCGGTGAAGGCTTGGTGTGCAAATTCCAAGGGCAAGGCACGGTCTGGTGCCAGTCGCATAATCCTTCCAGCTTCGGCTTCGAGCTGGGATCGTTTTTGAAACCGCGGGCATAAGGAGAATCACGTATGCGCAACGATCATTCCGAATATCAATACAAGCTCGCGGGCAAACCGGACTTCAGCTACCTGACGGTCAACATCCCCGCCGGCCAGACGCTCAAGGTGGAGGCGGGCTCCATGGCCACCATGGATACGAACATCCGCATGAAGACGAAGATGCGCGGCGGCCTCGCGCGTCTGCTCACCGGCGAATCACTCTTCATCAACGAATTCTCCGCAGAGAATGGTCCCGGCGAGATCGGCATCGCACCCGGTTCACCGGGTGACATGGACCATGTCTATCTGGAGAACGACATCCTCTACATCCAGAGTGCGGCGTTTGTGGCAGCGACGATGGGCGTGAACATCGAGTCCAAGTGGCAAGGATTGACGAAAGGATTCTTCTCCGGCGAATCGCTCTTCCTGGCGCGTTGCTCCGGCGTGGGCGATCTGTGGTTCAACACGTATGGAGCCATGATGGAGATCGCGATCGATGGGAATTACGTGGTGGATACCGGCCATATCGTGGCGTTCACCGATGGGCTGGAATACAGCGTGGGCAAGGTGGGCGGCTACAAATCGCTCTTCTTCTCGGGCGAAGGCTTCGTGTGCAAATTTTCCGGCAAAGGCAGGCTGTGGCTCCAGACACGGCAGCTCGGGGCGTTTGCGAGCTGGGTGTATCCCTTCCGCCCGGTGCAATCGCAGGGCGGCGGCGGTGATTAGGTCTTCGTCCAACGATTAAAAACGAAAGCCGGTGGTCCGAAGGACCACCGGCTTTTTCTATTTTCTACGATGCCCGATCGCCTTACGCGTCCTTCTTCTTGTTCTTTTTCTTCGGTCGATCGTCCACATCTTCTTTGGCCGCTTTTTCCTTCGGTGCATCCGGTGCGTTCACGGTCGGCAGATGCTTCATCAATTCCGCCTTCACGCTCGCGAACTTCGCCTCGCCCGCGAGGTTCTTCCACTCCAGCGGATCAGCGTCGTGATCATACAGTTCCTCGCCGCCATCCTCATATCGGATATAGCGCCAGCGTTCCGTGCGCACGCCGTGATTGTTCCGTCCATGCGTGGTGACCGAGGCATGCTCCCACTTCGCTTTCGGATCTTTCAGCAACGGTACCAGGCTGTTGCCCTCGATGCCCTCACGCTTTGGCAAACCGCAGAGTTCGATCATCGTTGGATAAATATCCAGTAAGTTCACCGTGCGCGCGCATTCCTGTTTTGCCTTGGTCATGCCTGGTACAACCGCCATGAAGACGACGCGCGACGCTTCCTCCCAAAGGGCAAATTTCCGCCAATGCTCCTTCTCACCGAGATGCCAGCCGTGGTCGCTCCAGAGCACGATGATCGTGTTCTTCGCATGCGGACTCGCATCCAGCGCATCGATCAGCCGCCCGATCTGCGCATCCGTGTAAGTGATGCACGCAAGATAAGACTGCACCGCGTGCGCCCATTCACCGGCCTCCACCACTTTCTTATGGTCGCTCTGCGGCTTGGCCATCTTGACCCCGGCGGGCGGCACATCGGCCAGATCGTTCTCCTGAACTTTCGGCAGCTTCACTTTGTCCAGCGGATACATGTCGAAATACTTCTTGGGCGCGTAAAAAGGCAGATGCGGCCTGATCATGCCCACCGCGAGAAAAAAGGGCTTGTCCTGCTTCTCCTTCAAAAAGCTGATGCCCCAATCCACCACCTTCGTATCGCCCATCTCCTCATCAGTGGCTTCCACCATGCCCCAGTCGAAGTGGCCGGTGCCTTCCATCGCGCGTTTCTTCGGTTCCGGAAAGCCCGGGTTCTTCATCCACTTCTGCCAGGACTCCAGATCGTTATAGGCATTGTGAAAAATCTTACCGCCACCCTCCACCCGATAACCGCTCTGCATGAAGTGCTGGGAAAGCGTGACCGTATCCTTCATCACCGTCCGCCACGGCTGATCGTTATGATAAACGCCCGTGGTGCTGGGCCGCTTGCCTGCCATCAACGCCGCCCGGGAAGGATTACACGCGGGAGCAGCACAATACGCCTTCGTGAACAGCACCCCTCGCGCGGCCAGCTTGTCCATGTTCGGCGTCTTCACATCGGCCCGTTTGCCGAGCGCGCCAATCCAGTCATTCAGATCATCGATGGCGATGAAAAGGACGTTGGGTTTGTCCGCCGCATGGGCGGTCGGCTGGTTCCAGACGAGCAACGCCAGCAACAAAGCGAACAGAGTCGGAGCTTTCATAGAGGATATGACGGTCCGGACAATATAGAGGTTTCCTTAAAAGTGGCAAATGCCGTTTGTGCAACGCCATGTCACCCTTGTCTAAGGCATGGAGAATCCATAAAGATTTCGGCCGCGGAAGCAGCACAATTCAAGGCGATCCTGGCGGAACCATAACCTCCGCTTGATCGCATAAAAGTATGAACGAAATCGCTCTGACAACCACCGAAGTGTTCAAGTTCCCGTGGTATCTGGCTATCATACCCACCCTGATTTCCCTGGCCCTGATCGGTATTGGTGGTCTATGCCTCCGGTTTCAGGCCCGCCGCTACGTTGGTTTTGTTCTGGTGATCTTCGGTCTGTTCATCGGTATTGCCGTCGCACCCGGACTTTTCACTGATCATATCACGGTGACCCCGACCGAGATCGTCACCAAAAGAGGTTTTTGGTTCGTGCCTTCGCAGGAAGGATTTATTTACCGGGAGACAGCGTACGTGCGGCTTTCCCTTTTGCATGATACTAAAGGACGCGCGCGACCGGTCTGGGAAGTGCATTACCGGGATGGCCGGGTTTACACCTTCAACCTAGGTGACCTGTGGAACATGAACTCCGAACGCATCATGACGTTGGTGAAGAGCCATGGGGTCAAATTTGCCCACTGACCAGAAGTCGGCACTTCACTGTTTCCCTTTCACCATATTTTTACAAATTCCTCGCACCCCTCTGACAACCCACGCTCTGTCCTGCTTTAGGTTGAGCGTATGAAAACAATCCCTGCTTTGCTGCTTACGATGGCTGTCTGCGTCACCACACTGGTTGACGGTGCGGACATCCCGAATCCCAAGATCGATTACCAGACCTTCATGAAGGATGCCCAAAAGGTCGGTGAATTGCGTGCCCAACGCCGCGTCACCGAGGAACAATTCCTGCGGCTGGCTGCCGATCCCGCCACCGTGATCTATGACGCCCGCACGAAGGATAAATTCGAGATGCTGCACGTCAAAGGCGCCAAGCATCTGGCCCTCACGGATGTGACCGCCGAGACGCTCGCCCAGATCATCCCCACCAAGAACACGCGCGTCCTCATCTACTGCAACAACAACTTCCTGAATGAACCACGCGCCTTTGCCTCCAAGGCTGCGCCGGCCTCGCTGAACATCTACACGTTCAACACCCTCTACAGCTACGGCTACACGAACGTGTATGAACTCGGACCGCTCACCGACATCAACAACAGCAAACTGCCCATGGTGGGCGCAAAAGCAAAAGGCGCTGGGACTAAATAGATTTTTGGCATAAGGGGTCACGCGCCCTGACGGGGCCATGCGGTTAACGTAAACCGCAGGCGCACCTTTCAGGGCGCGTTTTTTTGCTGCTCCGAAAGATTTGAAGTTTTTGCATGGAGATGTCCTGAGCCGCCTTTCTCATTCGTTGAATCAATGAAAACACGGTGGTATGAACCACCAACGCAACAACAACGAACGATCAACCGAACTAGATATGACCACCGCAAATACCACCCCGACCGACCGCGATCTGGTACTGACCCGTATCATCGATGCCCCGCGCGAAGCCGTTTACAAGGCCTGGACCACGCCCGAATTGATCAAGCAATGGTTCGCCCCGCTGCCCTACACCACGCCCCATGTGGAAATGGACGTGCGGACGGGCGGTTCGGCGCTCTTCGTCATGCGCAGTCCCGAAGGCGTGGAGATGCCGAACCCTGGCGTCTATCTGGAGGTGATCCCCAATGAAAAGATCGTCTCCACCGATGCCTACACGAAAGCGTGGGAACTCTCCGCCAAGCCGTTCATGACGCTTATCCTGACCTTTGAAGACGCAGGCAACGGCAAGACGAAGTACACCGCCATCGCCCGTCATTGGAACCTGGCCGACAAGGAAGCGCATGAAAAGATGGGTTTCCATGTGGGCTGGGGCATCTGCACGGACCAGTTGGAAGCACTCGTGAAGAAGATAAAGTAAAGCCTATCCTCTTGCCAGCGCGGCGCGGCTGCGAATACTCGGGCGCATGCCGTTTAGTTTGTCTGGTCCATTTTATCTCGGTATTGAAGCGGGCGGTACCCGCACCACTGTCTGTCTCGCGAATGCCACGGACGAACCCGTCTGGCAGCATGAGGCCGGCCCGGCGAATCTCCGCCTGCTCACCGATGAGCAGTTACTGAAGCATTTCCGCTCTTTGCCCGCTCTTCCAGAGGCACCCGCCGTCATCGGCATCGGCATGGCTGGCGCTCGCACCGCCGCAGACCGCGAACGCATCGTGAAAGCAGCGACGCAAGTGTGGCCGGGTATTCCCTGTCATCCGACGAATGATTTGGAAACCGCCTTGCTTGCCGAGCCGCTGAGCAATCCGAAGAAGCCCCTGCCCCGCGTGCTCGTCTTGAGCGGCACCGGCTCCTGTTGCTTCGGCCAGTCACCCGAAGGCTCCACCAGCAAGGTCGGCGGTTGGGGCCACATCTTGGGTGACAAAGGCAGCGGCTATGAGATCGGTCTGCGCGGCCTGAAAGCCTGCGTCTATTATCTGGACCGTGATGGTGAGTGGTCCGCGCTCGGCCAACGCATCCTACGCGCTTTACAGCTGAACGAGCCCAACGACCTCATCGGCTGGGTACAACAAGCGCCCAAGCAGGAGATCGCCGCCCTGGCCATCGAAGTCTTCGCCGCTGCGAGTGAGAAGGACGAAATCGCGAAGGACATCCTGGAAGGTGCCGCTCACAGTCTCGCTAAAGACGCCATCGCTTGCGCTGCCAAGCTCGCTCGCAAGACAGCTCCTGTAGAATTTCTCCTGTCTGGCAGTGTGTTGGTGAAGCAGCCGAAGTTCGCCGCCAAAGTCGGCAAACTCATCCAATCAACGTGGCCCAAAGCGGTGATCTTGAAACAGACTCGCGGCGGTGTCTTTGGCGCTGTGGAGCTGGCGAAGCGTCTGGTATCACCCGAAAAGACCAACGCATCTTCTCCGAAGAAAACGTCTGCGCGTAAGGTCAAAGCGCCGGTTTCGCCTATCCCGAAATCATCCGCACTCTCTCCTACCGAGCAACGCAATCCACTCTCTACGAAGCTGGATGAGCTGCCCATCGTCGAGGCAGTGGAATTGATGCTGGCCGAAGATGCGAAGCTGCCTGCGGCCATTCTGCTCGAAAAAGAAAAGATCGCCCAAGTGGTGGCGTGGGCAGCCAAGGCGTTCAAACACGGTGGCCGTCTCTTCTACGCAGGCGCCGGCACAAGTGGACGTCTTGGGGTTCTCGATGCCAGCGAATGTCCTCCCACCTTCCGCACCCCGCCCGAATGGGTGCAGGGCATCATCGCCGGGGGTCAGCGTGCCATCTACACCGCCGTGGAAGGCGCTGAAGACGATGTGGAAGCCGGGGCACGCGCCATCCAGTATCGCGGCATCACCGCGAAGGATGTGGTGGTCGGCATCGCCGCGAGCGGTCGCACTCCCTTCGTCTGGGGCGCACTGGCGGAAGCGAAGAAGCGCCGCGCCAAGACCGCACTCGTGTGTCTGAACCCCAATCTGATCATTGAACCCTGTTTCCGTCCCGATGCCGTTATCGCCCCGCAGATCGGCCCGGAAATTCTCACCGGTTCCACGCGCCTGAAATCAGGCACCGCCACGAAACTCATCCTGAACATCTTCACCACGCTCGCCATGGTCCAGACCGGTCGCGTGGTGGGCAACCTGATGGTGGACCTGAACCCCAGCAACGTGAAACTGCGCGATCGTGCCGCCCGCATCGTCGTGGATCTCACCGGTGCGCCGTACGAAGATGCCCTTGCTGAACTGGAACGCAATGGATGGAACGTGAAAGCTGCTCGTGATAAACTTAGAAAGAACCGCCGTTCGTAAATCGTAATTCCAAAATCGTAAATCCCTTGTGCCCATAAAAATTTCCATCATCGTCCCCGCCTTCAACGAAGAGAAGTTGATCGCACAGTCGTTGGCCGCGATGAAGGACGCCGCTGCGGCTTTCACTGATCGCGGCTGGGCATGGGAACTGGTGGTCTGCGACAACAACTCGAAGGATCGCACCTCAGAAATCGCGCAAGCTGCCGGAGCGCGGGTCGTGTTCGAGCCCAAGAATCAGATCTCCCGCGCCCGCAACACCGGCGCTTCCATCGCGCAGGGTGAATGGTTTCTCTTCGTGGATGCGGATTCTCATCCCAGCAAAGAGCTGCTTGGTGATCTTGCCGATACCATCACCGCTGGTCGCTCCCTTGGCGGTGGTGCCTCCGTGAAACTGGATCAAGACATCGGCCGGGCGGGAGCGATTGTGGAATTCTGGAACAAACTCAGCCGCTGGCAGAAGTGGGCGGCAGGTTCGTTCGTTTATTGCGAAGCCAGCGCCTTTCGCGAGCTCAACGGCTTCAGCCTGGAACTCTTCGCCAGTGAGGAGATCGAGTTCAGCCAACGTCTCAAGAAACTCGCGAAAGCCCGCGGCCGTGAAGTCATCATCCTGAAAAAATATCCGCTAATCACTTCCGCCCGTAAGGCGCATCTCTACACGAAGGGTGAGCACATCCGCTTCATGCTGCGCACTGTTTTCAGCCGCGGCAAAACTTTGAAGAACGCCGATACCGCCGCCATCTGGTACGATGGCCGGAGATAAAATCATGTCCGCCACGCGCTTCGCCAAAACCCCTGAGCCGCCTTACTACGCGGTCATCTTCACCTCGCTTCGCAGCGAAGGCGAACGCGGCTATGATCACATGGCCACGCGCATGGTGGAGCTGGCCGCGACGATGCCCGGCTTCCACGGCGTGGAGTCCGTGCGCGGCGAAGATGGGTTCGGCATCACCGTGTCTTACTGGCGCTCGGAAGAGGATATTAAGCACTGGAAAGCGCACTCGGAACATCAGGTGGCGCAGGAGACGGGGAAGAAGATTTGGTACACGGACTATGCCTTGCGCGTGGCAAAAGTGGAGCGTGCTTACGGCAAATAAGCTGGAGAAACGCGGAATTTAGCCGAAAACTTGCCCGTTGACGACGGAGACTTCTCTGCTACGTTCCAAACAGTGACCGCTCTTAATACGCGATTTTACTGGTTCGGCTTTAACGGCTATTATTATAGCCGGCCGCACTTGCGTGTTGAGATGTCGCATTGAATGGCGACTTTCCTAAGTTAGAAAACTCAACCGCAGGTGAATCACCTGCGGTTTTTTATTTGTCGCCCCGCAGTGTGAATCATCGGACCAGAAAGCAGCAGACATTATGATCATCGTATTAAGACCGAACGTCACCCGTAAGGACGAACAGGCCGTGCTCCGTGAGATCCGCAAGCTGGGCTACCAGCCCCACGTCATGCGCGGAGTCGCGCGCACGGTCATCGGCGCCATCGGGGACGAGCGCAAGAATCACACCCTGGAAACACTCACGAGCTTCGCGCAGGTGGAGAGCGTCATGCCCATCCAGAAGCGCTTCAAGCTGGTCAGTCGCGAAGCGCATCCGGCAAACTCCACCATCAAGGTCGGCAAGGACATCGTCATCGGCGGCAAGAAGGTCCAGATCATGGCCGGCCCTTGCTCTGTGGAGAGCGAGAAACAGTTACTCACCACCGCCCACGCGGTGAAGGCAGCCGGGGCAACCATCCTGCGAGGCGGCGCGTTCAAGCCCCGAACATCCCCTTACGAATTCCAAGGTCTCGGCGAGAAAGGTCTGAAGCTGCTCGCCAAAGCCCGCAAAGAAACCGGTCTCGCCGTCATCACCGAGCTGCTCTCTGAGCAACACGTGGACATGGTGGCCGAATACGCGGACATCTTGCAAATCGGTGCGCGCAATGCCCAGAATTTCCAATTGCTCATCGCCGCGGGCAAGACTGGCAAACCTGTCATGCTCAAGCGTGGCCTCTCGATGAAGATCGAGGAATGGTTGTTGGCGGGCGAATACGTCCTCGCGAATGAAAACCCGAACCTGATGTTCTGCGAACGCGGCATCCGCACCTTCGAGACCTACACGCGCAACACGCTGGACCTCACGGCCGTGCCCATCATCAAGAAGGAATCACACTGCCCCATCGTCATCGACCCGAGTCAGGGAGCTGGCCGTGCCGATCTGGTTTCCGCGATGTGCAAAGGTGCGGTCGCAATGGGTGCCGACGCCTTGATCATCGAAGTGCATCCAAACCCTGCCGAAGCCCTCAGTGATGGCGCACAACAGGTGACCTTCGAAGGCTTCGCGAAACTGGTGAAGGAGTTGCAGCCCTTGCTGGCAGCAGTCGGCCGGGAATAACAGTCAGCTCTGAGAAACTAAAAATGAAAACGCCGCGTTGATTTCTCAACGCGGCGTTTTCATTTTTAGAATCTTTCTGGCTAGCTACTTACGCATAAACCAACCGGCCTCTAGGCTGGGGAATCTCAACCCCATCATCTTTGGCCGTTTTAATCCAAAACTTGATGGCATCCTCAGCGTTCTTGATAGCTTCTTGGCGGTTCTTTCCGTGTGCCATGCAGCCTGGTAATTCCGGCACGTCCACTACGTAGGCGCTGTCCTCCGTGCTCCACCAGACGATCATCTCGTAACTGTTCGCTCTCATAACAATTTGTAAGTTGCCAGAATCTTGCGGATTTGTCGAACTTGATATGGTTTGGCTTTCGCCCCTTCGCGTTGAATATTGATCCGTTCCAAGACTCCTTCCTTGGTGAAAATGTGATGACTTCCGGAGATTCGCATCCGGAAGCCTTTCACTTGCAACAAGTGGCAAAGCTCATCGAAGCGGATGTTTGTATCGGATTCCCCACGCAGGAGCTTGTCCAATATTTTCTCGACGCTTCCCATGGCTTTGAAGATGTCTTTACGCCTTCGCGATCAACTGCCGCAGCACATACGGCAAAATCCCGCCGTGCTGGTAGTAGTCGATCTCGATCGGGGTATCGATGCGGCAGCTCACCGGGACATTCTCCACGGAGCCGTCTTTGCGCGTGATCTTGAGCGTCAGGTCCTGCTGCGGCTTCACATCCGGGCTCAGGCCCACGACGTCATAGGTTTCGCTGCCGTCCAGCCTCAAGGTCTGCGCGGTCGTGCCTTCCTTGAATTGCAAAGGCAGCACACCCATGCCCACAAGGTTGCTGCGGTGGATGCGCTCGAAGCTCTGCGCCACAACGACCTTCACGCCGAGGAGGTTCGTGCCTTTCGCGGCCCAGTCACGACTGGAGCCCGTGCCGTATTCTTGACCGGCGAGGATGATGAGCGGTGTGCCGCTGGCGATGTGCTTCATCGCAGCGTCATAGATGGAGGTCTTCTCGCCCGTGGGCTGATAGATCGTGTTACCGCCTTCTTCGCCGCCGAGCATCAGGTTCTTGATGCGGACGTTGGCGAAGGTGCCGCGTGTCATGATGCGGTCGTTACCACGGCGTGAGCCGTAGCTGTTGAAGTCCGCGAATTCCACTTTGTTATCGCTCAAGAATTTGCCGGCAGGCGACGACTTCTTGATGGCACCAGCGGGGCTGATGTGGTCCGTAGTCACGGAATCGCCAAAGATGCCGAGCGCGCGGGCGCCGGAGATGGCTTTGATCGTGCCGGGTTGCAGCGAGAAGTCCGTGAAGAACGGCGGCTCCTGGATGTAGGTGGACTGTCGGTCCCACTCATATACGTTACCGACACTAGACGGGATCTCATTCCACTTCGGATTCTGCGCAGCGAAATCTTTGTAGAGCTTGCGGAAGACTTCCGGCTTCAGTGCAGACTTCATCGCATCGCTCACTTCCGTGAGGGTCGGCCAGATGTCAGCGAGATAGACGGGTTCCCCGTCTTTACCTTTGCCGATCGGCTCGCAGCTCAAGTCGATATCCACGCGGCCCGCGAGGGCGAACGCGACCACCAGCGGCGGCGACATGAGGAAGTTCGACTTCACATTCTGATGCACACGCGCTTCGAAATTACGGTTACCGGAGAGCACGCTGGCCGTAATGAGGTCGTTCTTAACCACGGCTTCTTCGACCGCCGGATGCAACGGACCGGAGTTGCCGATGCACGTCGTGCAGCCGTAGCCGACCGTGTTGAAACGCAGCTTGTTCAGATACGTTTGCAATCCGGTCTTCTTGAGGTAATCCGTCACCACGCGCGATCCGGGGGCGAGGGAGGCTTTCACCACCGGATTCACCTTCAGACCTTTTTCCACGGCCTTCTTCGCGAGCAAACCAGCCGCGAGCATCACTGAAGGATTGCTCGTGTTCGTGCAGCTCGTGATGGCCGCGATGAGCACAGAGCCGTGACCGATCTTGCCCTTCAAGACCGGAACTTCAGGCGTCACCGGATCCGGTGTCGGACGGTTCTGAACCATCTCACGCTCGGTCACCGGATTCGTTCCGGCCGCGAGCGCTTTCGTGGTGGAGACGGGTTCCTGACTGCCACCGCTCGGATGAGCCACGTGAGCAGCTCCCAACGTCACGATCTTATTGAATTCAGCGCGCGCCTTGCCGAAGCCGTTGTCTTTCACCGGGCGTTGGAACGCGCTGAAAAATTCACGACGCAGGCTGCCCAGCTCGATACGGTCTTGCGGACGCTTCGGTCCAGCGACGCTCGGCACCACGGTGCTGAGGTCGAGTTCCACCACTTGCGAGTATTCCACGTCACCCTTCTGTGGGATGCCCCACAGACCTTGGGCCTTGTAGTAGTTCTCGTAGGCCGTGCAGGCAGCTTCCGTGCGGCCCGTGCCGCGCAGGTAATTGACGCACTCGGCATCGATCGGGAAGAAGCCCATCGTGGCGCCGTATTCGGGAGCCATGTTCGCGATCGTTGCGCGATCTACCAGCGGCAACGCAGCCGCGCCGGGGCCGAAGAATTCGACGAACTTGCCGACGACCTTCGCCTTGCGCAACATCTGCGTGACGGTCAGCGCGACGTCCGTAGCGGTGACACCTTCACGGATGGCACCGGTCAAGTGCACGCCGACGACATCCGGCGTGAGGAAATAAACCGGCTGACCAAGCATACCCGCTTCAGCTTCGATACCACCCACACCCCACCCGACGATGCCCAAACCATTGATCATCGTGGTGTGCGAGTCTGTGCCCACCAGCGTGTCTGGATAATAAACGCCACCCGCTTCCAAGATGCCCTTGGCAAGATACTCCAGGTTCACCTGATGCACGATGCCGATGCCCGGCGGAACGACCTTGAAGGTGTCGAACGCTTGCATGCCCCACTTGAGGAACTGATAGCGCTCGCGGTTGCGGGAGAACTCCAGATCAAGGTTCTTCGCCATCGCCTCGGCGTTGCCGGCGAAATCCACTTGCACCGAGTGATCCACTACGAGGTCCACCGGGACGAGCGGCTCGATGATCTTCGGGTTCTTGCCAATCTTCGCCACGGCGGTGCGCATGGCAGCGAGATCCACCAGCAGGGGGACACCCGTGAAGTCTTGCAGCACGATACGCGCGACCACGAAGGGAATCTCGGCCGTGCGGGATTCGGTAGGCTTCCAGTTGGCGAGTTCCTTCACGTTCGCTTCCTGGACTTTGAGGCCGTCGCAGTTACGCAGGACGGATTCCAGGACGATGCGGATGGAGACCGGCAGCTTGGAGATGGGGCCGACTCCGGCCTTTTCCAGCTCCGGCAAGGAGTAGAACTTACCCTTTTTACCGTTCCCAAGGTCGAAAGATTGCAGTGTATTGAAGAGATTATGCGGCGTGCTCATAAGGCGGTGATCATCAAATCGTAAAATCTAGTGCGCTGAAAATGCGGTTTTGGACCGGGGATGTCAATAAACGCGATGCATAGATAATGTTGACGGCGTCAACTCACCCGTTGCCAAGCTTTGCCAAAGCGGCTTCACTCCCATCAAACAATTGGAGCAAAATCAGACATTCCTCAACCGTTCATGGACTTGGCTGCTCGCCCTCTGCGCGTTGCCGGTCTTGGTATCCCCCATTCTCCAGTATCTGACGCTATCGCCAGTGGGGAGCCAGGCTTTTCTCTGGGTCGAAATGTTGCTCATGCTGCCTTTAGTGGTGGCGTTCTTAACACTGCCCATCACCGCCCTGCTGTTACTGGTGGAACGCTGGCGACCATGGGTCGTTCGTATTTTGGCAGGCACAGCCATGTTCATACTGGCCACCTTGGTGGGGATCAAATTGGGGGTACTCGTCCGCAGGTCCGCTTTCCATGATTTGGCCACGCGCAGCCAGCCCTTGGTGAAGGCCATTCGCGCCTACGAAACCCAGCATGGCCAGCCACCTCCTGACCTGAAGGCGCTGGTCCCGGCCTTTCTGCCCGCTGTCCCGACCACCGGCATGGCGGCGTATCCCAAGTATGATTACATCACGGGGACGAATGCGGTTCATTTCCACGGCAACGCGTGGGTGCTCAGCGTCTTTACCCCCAGCGGCGGCATCAATTTCGATCAATTCCTCTATTTCCCAAACCAGAACTATCCCAAGACCGGCCACGGTGGCTGGCTGGAGCCCATGGCCGACTGGGCTTATGTCCATGAGTGACCGGGAACATGATTTGAATATCGCTGCCGGGCGTTGCTTCTGATTAAAGAGACCATTAAACTGACCACATCATGAATCTCCGTTCTCTACTTTTGACCTGCGCTTTGTCGCTTGGGACCATGACCACTTGGGCTGCCACGGATAATTGGCCCCAGTTCCGCGGACCTGAGGGTGACGGTCATTCGGACGCCAAGGGCCTGCCGCGCAAATGGAGCGATACCGAGAACATCAAGTGGAAGACGCCCGTGCAAGGGCTCGGCTGGGGCTCCCCCGTCATTTGGGGCAAGCAGGTCTGGCTGCCGACCTCCACTCCAGACGGCAAGCAGCTCTTCGCCGTCTGCTTGGATAAAGATTCAGGCAAGGAGGTGTTCAACCAGAAGCTGTTTGATGTGGCCGCTCCGCAATTCGCCCATAAGTTCAACAGCTACGCCTCCCCCACCCCGGTGATCGAGGATGGTCGCGTCTATATCACCTTCGGTTCACCCGGCACGGCCTGTCTGGATACGAAGACTTTCAAGGTGCTCTGGCAGCGGACGGACATCGAGTGCAACCACTATCGCGGCGCCGGTTCCTCGCCCATCATCTATCAGGACCTGCTCATCATGCACTATGATGGCAGCGACCATCAGTTCGTCCTCGCGCTGGATAAGAAGACGGGCAAGACCGTGTGGAACGTGAAGCGCTCCATCGATTTCATGGATCTCAAGGACGGCAAACCGGAGGCCGAAGGTGACTGGCGCAAGGCTTACGCCACCCCGCACATCACCATGATCAAAGGCAAGCCCGTGCTGCTGAGCATCGGGGCGAAGGCGTTCTATGGTTATGACCCGCTCACGGGCAAGGAACTCTGGCGCGTGGAAGAACGTGGCCAGCACTCGGCGGCTACCCGCCCCGTCGTGGGCAAGGACATGATCTTTTACCCTACGGGCTTCGCTAAGGGCCAACTCTTCGCCATGAAGACGGATGCGACCGGTGTCTTGACCGCCACGAACATGGTGTGGACCACCAAGCGCAGTGTGCCGAACAAGCCGTCCTTGTTGCTCGTTGACGACCTGCTCTTCACGATCGATGACAGCGGCATCGCCAGCTGTCTGGAGGCGAAAACCGGCACTCCGATCTGGAACGAGCGCAT
Source organism: Chitinophaga pinensis (assembly GCA_943367715.1). Lineage (GTDB taxonomy): Bacteria > Verrucomicrobiota > Verrucomicrobiia > Limisphaerales > JAEYXS01 > JAEYXS01. Next base: position 21,687 of record CALRJY020000015.1, read on the forward strand.
TGGCGGAAACGTCTCCTCCTCGCCCGTATACGTGGATGGCATGATTCTTTTCACCAATGAAGAGGGCAAATGCACGCTCATCGAAGCCAGTCGCACATATAAGGTGATCGCTCAAAACCAACTGGGCGACGGCTTCATGGCTTCTCCAGCCATATCAGGCAAAGCCTTCTTCCTGCGTGACCGTAAGCATGTGTATCGCATCGAGGACTCCGGTCTCGCTGCGAAGTAAACTAAGCCTCGCATGAAAAACGCCAACGTCTTTGTGGATGTGGACCTGACGTTGGTGGACATGAACCAGATGCTGCTGCCCGGAGCAAAGGAAGCGCTGGAAAAACTAAAAGCCTCCGGTTGTCATCTGTTTCTCTGGAGCACTGGTGGCGCAGATTACGCGCTCCGCATTGCCACGGCTTACAAGCTGGAACACCTGTTCGAGGGCTTTTCGGCCAAGCCGGATATCATCATCGACGATACGCCGGGCTCTACCCACGCACCTTTTGCCTACGCCATCACGCCGGAGGAGCCTTGGCCGCAGGTAGTGGACGGCATCATCCGGAAGCATGTGGATAAGTGACGCTCCTTCAGTCCGCCGTCTCGTCTTTTTCCGTCACTGCTGCCACGGGCTTCTTCCGGTAGAGCACGATCACATTGCCCACTTGCAGGATAAGGTGGCTCTGGCTTTTCTCCACGATCTGCGGGGTCAGCTCTTTCTTCTGATCCTTGAGGTCGGCGAACTTCACCTTCACCAACTCGTGATTGGTGAAGATCTCGTCGAGATTGCGGTAAAAGCCTTCCGTCAGGCCGGACTTGCCGACTTTGACCAGCGGTTCGAGCTTCTGGGCGCGGGCTTTCAGGTCGCGCAAGATTGAATTGGGCAGTTTTTCCAATGCCATGAGATACGCAGACTGCCGGGAGGGGGCTGGTGAGTCAATAAGGGGAATGACGGGCCGTTCAACCGGCTGGCTGAGGTGTTTCCTTCGCCGCCAGCGTGCCACACGCGGCCGCGATGTCGGCTCCCAGAGAATAGCGGACCGTCACCTGAAAACCTCGTGCCCGCAATTCTTTGGCAAACGCCATGATGCGCGCCCGGGGCGTGGGTTGCAGTTCCGGTGAAGACGGGATCGCGTTGTAAGGGATCAGGTTCACATGCACCGGCAGGTCGCCCAGCCATCCCACGAGCGCCTCCAGTTCGGCGTCGCTGTCATTCACCCCGTCCAGCATCGTGTACTCGATCATGAGCTCACGATCCGGTTGTGCCGCCGTCGCGGTCCGGGCGGCCGCTTGCAAGGCAGCCAGCGGATGCTTCAACGCTTGGGGGATCAACCGTTCGCGGGTGGCTTTCACGGCGCTATGCAGGCTTAGAGCCAGGCCGATGCGCGGAAACTTCTCCACCAGTCGGACCATGGCTTCCGGCACGCCTACAGTGGAGACCAGCAGGCGGCTTTCATCAAACGCGAACCCTTGCGGCGAACGCAAGATATCCAGCGACCCGTGCACCGCGCGTTCATTATGAAACGGCTCGCCCATGCCCATGAAGACGAGGTTGCGCACTTTGCGCTTCTCCGCATGAAGGATCTGGTTTGCCTGGATGACCTGATCGAGAATCTCTTCGCTCGTCAGGTTGCGCTTGAAGCCCAAAGCCCCCGTGGCACAGAAAGCACACGCCGCCGCACAGCCCGCCTGCGAGGACACGCAGAGCGATGTTCGACCGGTGGCGATGCGGAGGATAACGGTCTCGATTAAATCCCCCGCCGCCGTGCGAAAGATCAGTTTCGAGGCGCCATCCAGCTTGGAATCCACACGACGGACAAGTTCCAGGGCGTGAAACTTCACCTCGGCCGCGAACTCTGGCCGGATGCTCTCCGGCAGTTCTGTCAGCGCCTCCCCCTCGGAACGTTGCGATTTATAGAAAGCATTGCGCAACCGGCGGACCCGGTAGGGGTCCACTTTCAGGCGGCGGGCCAGCCGGTCGATCGCGGCGGTGTCGTGGATATGCGGCACACCAACAGCCTACTTGGCAATGGAGACGAAGCAAAGCCTCCGTTGAGTTCAGCTTGATTTTCAGCCCTGTTCGCTGAATCTCCCCTCAGCAACAAACTTATGAAAATTGCCTTGGGTAGCGATCACGCTGGTGTCCGTTATAAACTCATCATCGGCCGATACCTGAAATCTCTGGGTCATGACGTACATGACTTGGGGCCTTACACGGAAACCCCGGCGGTCGATTACCCGCAGTATATTCGCCCTGTGGCGGAACGCGTTGCCTCTGGGGAATTCGAGCGCGGCATCGTGCTCGGCGGCTCGGGCAATGGCGAAGCCATCGTAGCCAATCGCGTGAAAGGCATCCGCTGCGGTCTGTGCTGGAACGTGGAATCCGCCCAGCTCACGCGTGAGCACAACAACGCGAACATCATTTCGCTGGGGCAGCGCATGGTCTCAGAAGAGACGGCGATCGAGATCGTGAAAGCATTTCTGGATACGCCGTTCGGTGGCGGACGCCATGAGCGGCGCATCAAGGCGATTGATGCACCATAAGAAAAGCGGCTCATTCGACAGACTGCGGTATCACAGTATCTTCTGTCATGAGCGCGACGTCCCAGTTTCCTTCTGAACAGAGCGATGGCGGCAGTTTTGAACGGCAGGAGGATGCTTTTCGAGATCGCGTCTCTTCTGATGGTTCCACGCCTTATGCAGCCGAGGCGGGCCGATATCACCTCTACATCTCCCTCGCCTGTCCGTGGGCTTCACGTGCGCTCATCTTGCGGAATTTGAAAGGCTTGCAGGAAGCCGTGGGCGTGACGGTCGCCGATCCAGTGCGGGACGAACGCGGCTGGTCTTTCTCCGATGGCCCCGGCCATACACGTGACCCAATCAATAATTTTTCCTTCCTCAGTGAAGCCTATGCGCTCACCGATCCGGACTTTGACGGGCGCGTGACCGTCCCGGTGCTATGGGACAAGACCACCCGGCGGATCGTGAACAATTCGGAGGATGACATCTGCCGGATGTTCAATGATGCCTTCCACAACTTGGGTGAAAAGGAAGTGGACCTGTTTCCTTCAGATATTGAAACGGAACACACGAAGCTCGCTGAGTTCATCTATGACCGCGTGAACAATGGCGTTTATAAAGCGGGGTTCGCCTCCAAACAGAGCGAGTATGAGAAGCCCTGCCGCGAACTTTTCAAAGCGTTGGATGAACTGGAAAACCGGCTCAGCACCAAGCGTTATCTATTCGGCCAGCGGATCGTGGAAGCGGACTGGCGGCTCTTCTGCACGTTGGTGAGATTTGACGCCGTGTATCACGGTCATTTTAAATGCAATGTCCGGCGCATTGTGGATTATCCCAATCTGCACGGCTACTTGCTAGACCTATACCAGCAACCGGGCATCGCCGAGACGGTGAACATAGATCACATCAAGCGGCACTATTATATCACCCACAACGACATCAATCCGACGGGGATTGTGCCGATCGGCCCGGCACTGGATTTCACCGCCGCACATGGACGGGAATAGATGTAAGCGCAGTGGGAAAACAGCGAATGTTTAAACGCTGCCGGCTTCCTCGAAACATTTCGCGGCATATTTCCGGTCGATGACCGGCCATTGGCCGCTGCCGATGGGATGGAAGACATCATCCGGAAAACGGTCCCAGAGCAGATTCTTCATCTCCTCCAAGGGCAACGCGTATTCCATCGGCGGACCTTCCTTCACCAGTTTCAGAAAAAGGATCTGATACTCAAAGTCGTCATCGCCCACCTCGCGCAGGCCGCCGTAGAGCAGGCGTTTAACGCCAGGGTTCTCGCCTTGGACCTCGACCACCAGCTTGAGCAGTTCCACGAAGCAATCGTTCTGGTCATCCTCGAAGATGCGGATCTTTTCCAGCAGCGCATTGTAGCTGCCCAGCAGGCGCAGCTTGTAGGTCTCGGCCAGCTTGTGCAGTTGCGGGTCCATGTCCACGGCGTGCGCGGCTTGCCCCTCAGCCTGCGGCACCAGCCAGAGCATGAGCTTCCGCTCCATGTCGTGATAAAGGAGATTCGAGGCAACGGCCGCGCGATGACCACAACCCGTGCAGGTGAACTGGTTCAGATCGCGCTGAAGAATCCGCTGCTTTAACTCCGGGTTCAACGTGACGTTCACACTCTCCCACAAGGTGAAGGTCTGCTTCAGTCCGCACTTCGGACAGGTGATGGCTTGTTCAATGCTGGAGCTCATGTCGCAAGGCTCACTTTCCCGCAAACTGCCGCACCAGTTCAACCAGTTTTCCGGGGGCCTCCGCGTGCACCCAATGACCTGCTTCCGGGATCACTTCGAGACGGGCTTGGGGAAATCGCTCTTGGATAGACGATTTATCTTCCGGGAGAATGTAGCGGGAACGACCACCGGCGACAAATAAAGTGGGACCATCATATTGTCGCAATTCTGCAAAACCACCGGACAATTCCGCGAGGCAGCGATGCAAGACGGGCAGATTTGGTTTCCAAGAAAGAACACCCGCGGCATCGCGGCCCAGATTTTTCAAGAGCCACTGACGGATGGCCGGTTCCGGGATAGAGCCGGCCAGCACGGCATCCACTTCACCGCGTGTCGTGAATCGGGACAGATCCACGACCAGCAGTGCTTCGAGCAAGGCCTGATGCGCCGGAGGATAGGCTTTCGGCGCGATATCGACGACAATCAGACGGCTCACCAGATCCGGCGAATCCCAAGCCAGTTGCATGGCCACCTTGCCCCCCAGAGAGTGCCCCAGTACAGTCACTTGCGACAGCCCTTCAGCGTCGATCAACTCACTCACATCAGCGGCCATCGCGGCGAAGCCCGCTGCTTCCGCATGTAGTGAACGGCCGTGATTACGGAGGTCAGGCACTAGGATGGTGAAATCGGGTGCCCACATTTTTGCCAGCCCCATCCAATTGTCACCGCTGCCCAGCAGACCGTGCAAAAGCACCAGTGGCGGGCCATCACCGAGGCGTTCGAAATGCAACTTCATGTAACGCAGATGACGATGGCACTGCCTGTGCTATTAGCAAGTTCAGGCACTCATGAACACGACCTTCATCAACGATGCGCATCTCCGCCGTGTGCGCTTGGGCGTCAATGATCACGGCATGCTGCGGCTCCAGATCCGCCTTCGGGAAGCACCGGCCGCGCCTGAACCACAAGCCCCTTGGCACCGACGTTTTCGCCATCACGCGGGGCGATGGCTGGAGTCTTTCTGGGGAGAGTAGACTCCACCGCGCACCGTTTGTAATCCGGCAAATGAAAAACCCGATGGAGCTTACTGCTGCATCGGGTTTTAAGTTTATCAACGAGTGTTTCGCTTAGATCGCGAAATCATCGTATTCAGGCTTCACCGGTTCCAGCGGGGCATGGAGCATGCCGGCCGCAACAGTATGGTTGCTCCCCTGCTCGATGAGGATGAACGAGCCCATCAAACGATTGGTCGTGTAGCCGTCATAAATGAGCGGCTTGGAAACGCGCAGGCGGATCTCGCCGATGTCGTTCATCGCGAGCGTCGGCGGAGCGGGTTCCACATCGTAAGTCTGGATGTTGATCTTGTGCTCGATGGCGGTGATCACTGCTTGCACGGTTTGTGTGCCGTGCTTGACGAAGTATTTCTTACCAACTGACAAGGGGCGATCATTCATCCAGCAGATGCGGGCGTGCAGCTCGGAGTTTTTGCCGGGCAGCAAATCCATGCCGACGAGCATATCGCCGCGGCTGATATCGATGTCATCTTCCAGCACGACGGTGACGGACTGCGGGCAGAAGGCTTCGTCCAGTTCGCCATCATATGTCCAGATCTGCTTCACCTTGCTCTTCTGGCCGCCAGGCAGCACACGGACTTGCTGGCCGACCTTCACGATGCCGCCGGCGATCTGACCACTGAGGCCGCGGAAGTCGTGCAAGCTCTGGTCGCGCGGATTATTCGGGCGGTTCACCCATTGCACCGGGAGGCGGAAGGAACTCATGTTCCAATCGCTCGCGATGTGTACCGTCTCCAGATGACCGAGCAACGCAGGGCCTTGATACCACGGCGTGTGCTTGGAGGTTTCCACCACGTTATCCCCGTTCAAGGCGCTGATGGGGATGAACTTCACATCCTTCAACACATCGAGGCGCGGCAGGAAGGCTTCGATATCATCACGGATCTCGAGAAACCGCTCTTCGCTCCAGTCCACGAGGTCCATCTTGTTGATGGCGAACACGACGTGCGGAATGCCCAGCAACGCGGCGATGTAAGAATGACGGCGCGTTTGCTCGATGACACCGAGACGGGCATCCACGAGCACCACGGAGAGATTCGCTGTGGAGGCGCCGGTCACCATGTTGCGCGTGTACTGCACGTGGCCGGGGGTATCCGCCACGATGAACTTGCGCTTGGGCGTGGCGAAGTAACGATAGGCCACATCGATCGTGATGCCCTGCTCGCGTTCGGCACGGAGACCATCCGTAAGGTTCGCCAAGTTGACCTGGCCGCCACCGGTGATGTCCGCCGAGCGTTGCAACGCCTCGAGCTGGTCTTCCATCAACGACTTCGAATCGTAAAGCAGACGGCCGATGAGCGTGGACTTGCCGTCGTCCACGCTGCCGCACGTGTTGAACCGGAGAATTTCGATAGGATGCTGACTCATGGGATAAAAATTTAATCGATCTTAGGTATGCTGGATCGTATCTCATCCAGCTTTACTTTAGTGCTGTGGATGCCGGTCCAATGATAGAGGTAATTCCAATCTAAATTGGCGGGCTCGACAAAAACTAAAACGTCTTTGATATCTTCCAGGTCTTTATTTCTCGCCCATCTAAGTTTTGTGATGATCACATCTTCGGGCGTCGGTATACAGGTTGGCTGACCATTGAATATGGTCTGCCGACGGCGCTTAAACCGTTCTTGGTCATGCTCATCACTGCTCAGATGAAAGAGTTCGATTTTGAATCCAGAATCCCGGGTCACGAACGTATCTCTAAGCGTGCCGGTATTGCTTTCAAAAGTTGCCTGAGAATCCAACACGAACTCTGGATCAAGCATGTCCACCAGCTTCTTCAAATCGCCACTTCCGAGCGCGACGACTAGATCAGCATCCTGAGTTGAACGCGGATGGGCGTAGGCATTGCGTGAAAATGCGCCTACAAGCATGTGTGCAACCCCTGACCTATTGAGGGCCACAACCACTTTGGTAGTTATTTCCAGCGCTGAAGTCATGCGTGCTTGGCCTCCAGCCTTCGCGACAGATTCAACCGCCTGCGCAACTGCAGGAGCAATTCATTCTCAGTAGCCTGAGGCATCTGAGCTCTCAAACCGGCCAAGGACGCTTCACAACCAAAATCAAAGAGTTCAGCTCCCGCCATCAATCGCAATTCCACAGGCATCTTCCGGGCACGTAAAACACGCTCCCGATAAAGCTCATCTGCCAGTGATTGGAATTCGTTGGCCATGCCGGAAATTTTGATATTAGAAATACCCCTGCTTCTTGCGGTCTTCCATCGCGGCTTCGGAAGCCTTGTCGTCGGCACGGGAACCACGTTCCGTCACGCGGGCAGCGGAGATCTCACCGATGATGTCATCGATGGTCGTGGCCGGGGATTCCAGCATGCCGGTGCTGATCATGTCGGCAATCGTGCGCACGCGGCAGACCATCGTCTTGCGCGGCTCATTGCCGGGACGCGCACCTTCAAAGGGATCAGGCGTGTTCGGATCCGTGTGTGGAGGCGGCACGGGCAACCATTGACCAGCGCGGCGGAAGCATTCGCGGGTGTGGCTGAAGTAGATGTTCGGCACTTCCAGCTTCTCGCGCTTGATGTATTCCCACACATCCATCTCCGTCCAGTTGGAGAGCGGGAACACGCGCATGTTCTCGCCTGGGTTCAGGCGGGCGTTGTAGAGATTCCACAACTCCGGACGTTGGTTCTTCGGATCCCATTGACCGAAGCTGTCGCGGAAGCTGAAGAAACGTTCCTTCGCGCGCGCCTTCTCTTCATCACGGCGCGCACCGCCGATGCAGCAATCGAAACGATATTCTTCAATGGCCCCGAGCAGCACGGGGATTTGCAATTTGTTGCGGCTGACCTCGGCCTTCGTCAAAAAGGCCGTGCCGTTGGCGACTGCCTGATCGACCGTACGGACGATGAGCTTCGCGCCCAGTTCCTTCGCGCGACGATCGCGAAATTCCAACAACTCAGGAAATTCATGACCGGTCTCGACGTTCAAGAACGGCATCGGGATTTCCGCCGGGCGAAACGCTTTTTCCGCGAGGCGCAGAATGCAGATGGAGTCCTTGCCGCCGGAGAACAACAGGGCCGGACGCTCGAACTCCGCCGCGACTTCACGCATCACGTGAATCGCTTCCGTTTCCAAATACTGCAAATGGTCTAAGTGATAACTTTTCATCGGGAAATTTCTTATGCTTTCTTGACTGCGTCGCCACCCCAAGTGGCATGCAGACCGCATTCACGCTTCTCGTCGGCTTTCGCGGGATCGAAGTAATCCCACTCGTTCGGCAGGTTGTGCTGTTTGAGATAGGCTTCCATCTCAGCATCGCTCCAGTAGAACACGGGACTCAACTTCAAGGAGCCGAAATTCGGGTCAGGCGAAACGATGTCCAAGCCAGCACGATTCGGATTCTGCACCTTACGCAGCGCGGTGATCCATACACTCGGGGCGAGTTCCTTCATGCCGCGCTGGAACGGCTCCAATTTCATCACGGCGCTGAAATGCTTCAGACCTTCCTCGTCATTCGTATCGGGGATCGGGCCGTAAACGGCATCACGATGAGCCACGGTCATCTTCGGGATGAACGCCTTGATGTTCAGGCCGAGTTGCTTTCGCAACTGTTCCGCGTGCTTGTAGGTAGCGGGACGATTATAACCGTGATCCACCCAGAGCACCTCGATGTCCGGCTGTACTTGCACGCAGAGATGCAGGATGACCGCCTCGAACGGACGGAAATTCGTCGAGACCACGGCGCGGCCTTTGCTCTGGCCGATGGCCCATTTCACGATCTCCAACGGCGACTTCGTGCGCAGCTCGGCATTGGCCTGAGCGATTTGTTCAGCAGTCATGATATTAAGCGTCTTTGTTAAAATTTGGGAACGAACCGGTTCGCGGTGTTTGGGGAGCAGCCTCCTGCGTGGCCTGCACCAAACCATCGTGCGTCATATTCCAATAAACGGCCCCGGCAATCAGCATACCCAGCGCAGGAACCACCAGGCAGATCGGACCATAAGTCAAATCCGCCAAAGCACCGATGACTCCACCGATGGTAAAGGCGAACAGCACGATGAACAGAAACCGGATCTTCCATCCCTGGACCTGTCGATGCCGCAACCAATGGCCGAGCATCACCCCGATATCCGTCACCAAGCCAGTCACATGCGTTGTTCGGATAATAAGACCGCAATAGCTGCTGGTCATGGCGTTCTGCAGACCACAGGACATCGCGAGCACCGGCAAAGCCCACCGCGTTTTAAAGATCAACAATGCGCAGGCCAACGCCAGCAGCAGTCCTTCGATCATCATGGCGATGCCGTAGCTACGTCCCGGAACCAGTTTCCAGGCACCTACGATGACACCACACAACGTGGCGCCGAGAATGAAGCCTGCCAAAATGGACAGAGAAGCGAGCGTATCCCGCCAACGTCCTTCCACAGCATCCAGCCCCATGCGCGAAACCGCACCGGTCATGTGGCTGACAGGGGTATGGAAAAAGCCCAACGAAACCGAATTGATATAGCCCGCCGCTCCCGCCAAGGCCGTCGCCCCCGGCAGCATATGCCGGATCTTCAGCAGGATATCCTGCTTGTCGATCGGTTGGGGGTGGGAATAGGGCATGGTCAAAAATTACGCAGAAAACGCCGACGAATGGCTGCCTTGCACGGTTGCGTTATGTGTCATTGGTTTCTGCGCGAAAGGGGCTGACCTTGCGGTCAGCCCCATTTTTGTTCTCTGAGGAGAGTTTAATTCGTCGCTGGCGCAGCCGAAGCGGCAGCCGCCTGTTCTTTCCACAGCACGCGTTCCACCCAGTCACCGAAGCGCTCGGAACCCACACGGTCCGCCGCATAACGAGTGAACAGATTACGCAGCTCAGGGATGATCTCCGGATCCTTGATCAAGTCTTTGTGGAGCTTGTTCAGGCGCGTGCAGGCTTCGTTGCCGCCGAGATACATCTGGTAACGGCCCGGGCCTTTGCCCACGAAACCGATCTCCGACATATACGGACGGGCGCAACCATTCGGGCAGCCCGTCATGCGGATGATGATCTCGTGATCCGCCAGGCCCACTTCGCTCAAGAGCCCTTCGATCTGGCCCATCAAACCGGGCAGATAACGTTCGCTCTCCGCGAGGCCTAGACCGCACGTCGGCATCGACGGGCAGGCCATCGAGGCGCGGCGCAAGGCGCTGGTCTGGTTCTCCACCGGCACACCGTGCTCAGCGAGTATCTGGGTGATGGCGGCTTCGTCAGCAGCCTTGATGTTCGCGAGGATGATGTTCTGTGACGGCGTCAAACGGTACTCCGGCGCGAACTTCTCCGCGATCAACTTCAAGGCGGCCTTCAAGCGATAGCCTTCCTTGTCCTTGATACGGCCCGTTTCCACGTAAAGACCGAGGAACTTGCTGCCATCTGCGGCGGTGTCCCAGCCGAAATGATCACCCTGCTTGGTGAACTTGAACGGTTTCGCTTCCGCGAGCTTATAGCCGAGGCGGTTCTCGAGTTCCTGACGGAACCAGATCGGGCCCTTCTCTTCCAACACGTATTTGAGACGCGCGTGCTTGCGGTTCGTGCGATCACCGAAATCACGATGCACGGTGAGCACACCCTTCGACACATCGATCAATTGTTCCGGCGTCACGAAGCCGATGACGTCCGCGATACGCGGATACGTTTCGGCATTGCCGTGGCTGCGACCGAGGCCGCCACCGACCGTGAGGTTGTAACCGATCAGCTTGCCGTTTTCTTCGATGGCGATGTAGCCGAGGCAATTCGTCAGCACGTCCACGTCATTGACGGGCTGCACGGCAAACGCGGTCTTGAACTTGCGCGGCAGGTAGGTCTTGCCGTAAAGCGGGTCAACGAAATCTTTGTTCTGTTGCTCGTCGAGATTGAGCTGCACGCCATCCACCCAGATGGAGTGATACGCTTTCGTCTTCGGCATGAGCGCTTCGCTGACGCGCGTGGCGTCCACGAGCAATTGCTTATGGATCTCATTGCGCGCGGGCACCGGCGGAGACATGACGTTACGGTTCACGTCACCGCAGGCGGCGATCGTGTCCATCATGGCTTCGTTCAGTTCCTTCATCAGCGGGCCGAGGCCGGCCTTCACCACGCCGTGGAACTGGAAGCTCTGGCGCGAGGTGATGCGCAAGGTCTGGTTGCCGTAGTTCGTCGCGAGACGATCATAGACGAGGTATTGCGGGCCGGAGAGCACGCCACCTGGGATACGACCACGGATCATCCAGATGTAGAGCTTGCCGGTCTTGCGCTTATCACGGTCATCTTGCTGGTAGATGCCGTGGAATTTCAGGAATTGCTCATCGTCCGTGCTAAAGCAGATAGCACCGGAATCGTTCAGCGTGGCGGCGATATTGCCCGCGAGGGTAGGAATAGCCGTCTTGAGCCCTTCGTTATGGGTCAATTTCTTCTCTTCGGTAGGTGCGGGGGCAACCGCTTTGTCTGTAATCATAAGTAAACTACTAATGTTAGTAATGATTTCACATTCACTATCTGCTGTCAATGGGCTAAAGCGGTTCAAACCGGCTAAAAGCGCCTAAAATATGCTTTACCGTACTATCACGTAGGCCATTCAATCTGTGCTTGCTTGTCTTCACCGAACGGCCTAACCGTTCAAGCAAGACGTTAAATTTAGCAAAGTCGGCGGCATGAGCCAGCGGAAATTAGTGTATTTCGACAACAACGCCACCACCCGGATCGCTCCGGAGGTGGTGGAGGCTATGCTGCCCTTTTTGACGGAGCATTGGGGCAATCCTTCCAGTGCCTACCGTTTCGGTAACAAGGTGGTGAAGGACATCGAGACAGCGAGGGAACAGCTCGCCGCCCTGATCAACGCCGATCCGAAAGAGATCATTTTCACCAGTTGCGGCACGGAAAGTAATAATTCTGCCATTCAAAGCGCCCTGCTGACCCAACCGGACAAGAAGCATGTGGTGACTACGGCGGTGGAGCATTCAGCGAATATCAAATTCGCCAAGCATCTGACGGCGCAAGGCTACGAAGTGACGCTTTTGCCGGTGGAACCAGACGGCACGCTAGATTTGCATCGGCTGGAACTGGCCATTCGCCCCGATACCGCCATCGTTTCCGTCATGTGGGCGAACAACGAAACAGGTGTGCTGTTCCCTGTGGAAGAAATTGGCGCCCTCTGCCGGAGTCGGGATGTGATTTTCCATACGGATGCCGTCCAAACGCCCGGCAAACTGGCCATCGACGTCAAAGAACTGGATGTCGATATGCTTTCATTGTCCGCGCATAAGCTAAACGCGCCCAAGGGGATTGGCATGCTCTATGTGCGGAAGCGCACGAAGTATGTGCCTTACGTTATCGGTGGCGGTCAGGAAAAGGGACGTCGTGGCGGCACGGAGAACGTTCCCTACATCATCGGTTTTGGTAAAGCGGCGGAAATGGCGGCCGGGCACGTGGAATACGAGAATACGAAGGGACGTAAACTTAGGGATAAGCTGGAGCAAGGCATCCTGAAGAACATCCCGCGCACCTCCCGGAATGGGGCCCGGGAACCACGTTTACCCAATACGTCCAATATTTCGTTTGAGGGTGTAGAAGCGGAAGCCATTTTGAGTCTGTTGGATCAAGCGGGGGTTTGCGCTTCCAGTGGATCGGCTTGCACCACGGGTTCGTTGACGCCTTCTCACGTGTTGACGGCGATGGGGTTAAGTGCCAAGCGGGCAAGAAGTTGCGTGCGGTTCAGCTTGGGCATTTACAACACCGAAGAAGAGGTGGATTATGCGCTGAGTATCCTGCCGGATATCATCGCGAAACTCCGGGCAGCCAGCCCGACGGCCACGACCAAAAAGTCGGCCAGCGCCTTGGCAGCCTAAGGAATCGTTTTTGTCGGTATCGCCTGCCGTTCGAGGGCGTGATAACTTGAGTAATACCGCGCAACTAATCGTTGCGCCCGGTTTTTTAGTTTAAGGCGTACACCCATTACGACTATGAAAATCATTTTAGCAAGCATTGCAGCGGCCGGTGTCGGATTCGGTGCCGCCTACCTTTACGTCTCCAACGCTAAGACGGCGGAGTTCCAGAAAGAAAAAGCCTCGCTCGAAAGCAAATGGACCGACGAGCGCGACCATCTCGAACGCAACTTGAAAGGCGCCAAGAATAAAGCTGGGCGCGTGGAGCAGATCACGGAAACGGTCGAGGTGGTGAAGACCGTTCAGAAATCGCCCAAAGAGATCCTCGACAAGCTGTTGACCATCAAGCCCGGCGCGGGGAATGCGCGTTATGCGAATATCCGCGAAATCATCCATCACATGGAGAGTCTGGCGGAGATCGGGCCGGCCGCACTGCCGAGCATCCGTGCTTTCCTGAAACAAAATGTGGACGTCTCCTATGAGCGGGAACGGCAGCAACCCACTGAGAACGGTCAGGTGCAAACCGCGGGCGTTACCGGCCAGCAGCCCGGACAAGGCGGCCCTGGTCAGGGAGGTCCCGGCGGCGGAGATCGCGGTGACCGTGGTGGTGGCGGCCCTCCCCCATGGGCTGGTGGCGGCAATGAATTGCCCCGCACGGAAGACTATTATCCCTATTCGTTGCGCATCGGACTTTTTGATGTGGTGAAGAAAATCGGCGGCTCGGAAGCGGAAACGATCCTGGCCGAGGCGCTGCAGACCACCGGTCGCGGTGTGGAAGTGGCGCATCTGACCACTTTGCTCGAAGAGATGGTGCCCAATAAGTATATCCCGATGGCCATCTCGGCAGCCAAGGATTTGCTGGCCAATCCTTTGACGGTGGAAAACCCGACGCGTCTGGATGAGCAATCGAAGAATTTCCTCTACGCCATTTTGCGGAAATATAACGATACGAGTTTCGTACCTACAGCGCAGCAACTGGCTATCCAGACGGATGGCCGCTTGGACCGCAGCGCCTTGGCCTACCTCACCACGGCGCTCAAGGAACAGTCCGTGCCGATCCTTTACTCGATGTATAACGACGCCCGGGTGACGAACAATTTCGACAAGGCCGCTATCGCCACGACCGCCTTGAATTACGTGGGCATGAGCGCCACCTCCGACCAGATGTTTCGCGATATCATGGCCAATGAAGAAGCGGGCATGATGCGTTTCATGGCCTTGGGACGGCTTAACGACGGCACGCTCACTCCGGAGGTCATCCAGAGCCGCATCCAATTGGTGCAATCGCTCAAATTCGAGGATGAGCGCATGCAACGGATGGTGGAAAACACGGTTCAAGGCCTGCAACGCAAGGCCAATCCCGCAGCCGCTGGAGATAATAACGACAACCGGCGTCGGACCATTGAAGGTTTCTTCGGCGGTGGGGGTGGCGGTCGTCCTGGTGGTGGCGGCACGCAAGGCGGACCACGCCGGAATTGATTTGTTGGTATAGGGCAGCCGCGCCAGGCTTTGGTTGGTCTGGCGCGGCTTTTTCTTTTTGCGACTGGCCGTTTACCGCGACCGCTTCTATCTTTTCTCCATGTCGGCTGTTTTTTACGACACACACGCACATCTGGATTTTCCTGATTTCGCAGCGGAACTGCCCGCTGTAGTTCAGCGCGCTGCTGATGCCAGGATTGAACGCCTCATCAGTATCGGCACCGATCTGGAGAGCAGCCGGAAAGCGATCGCCCTCGCGGAACAATTTCCCGGTGTCTATGCCGTTGTGGGCTGGCACCCGAATGATGCGTTGCAAGCACCTGCCGATATCCGCGCAGATTTACGTGAACTGGCCAAACATCCCAAGGTGGTCGCCATCGGAGAAACCGGGTTGGACTATTTTCGCTTGCCCAGTGCCAATGGTGGCACGCTGGCAGATGATGAAGTATTGAAGGAAAAGCAGGCGGCCATCTTTCAACAGCAACTGGAAGTGGCGGATGAAACGGGTCTCAACGTCGTCATTCACACGCGCGGGGATTGTTTTGAGCAAACGCTCGCCATCATGAAGCCGTTCACGCCGAAAGTGCGCGGGGTTTTCCATTGTTTCGTGAACGACTCCGCCTGCATGCAACGCGTGCTGGCGATGAATTCCATCGTGAGTTTCACCGGCATCATGACTTTCAAGAACGCGCAGACCGTGCGCGATACCTTGGCCGTCACGCCGATGGGCAGCTTCATGCTGGAAACAGACTCACCTTTTCTCGCACCGGTGCCTTATCGCGGCAAACGCTGTGAACCCGCTTACGTAAAAGAGATCAGTGAAGCCGCGGCCCAAGTGAAGAATTGTTCGCTGGCAGAATTGAGTTCGGCCACGTGCGAGACGGCGAAGAAGTTTTTCTTCCGCCTTCAATAGCGCCCATCACGCCTGTCTATAAAGCTTGCTGGAAAAGCCAATGAAGCAAGCCGCGAAACTCAAGTTTAAAGCCCGTTTTCCAATCCAAGCCTCGATACAATAGTATCTCCAGCCCGTAAACTAGTCCGATCATTAAGAACGGGGCAAAGTCGAATTTTCCCGTGCGCAATGGCAGCCAGCGGATCACGGAGAGCAGCCGCTGGGCGGTGAGATTCACGTAGGCCAGGAACCCATTATTTCCCAAGTAAACAAAACTGTTCAGGATGTAGAGCGCCATCACCGCATAAACCAGCAACGCAGCCAACATATACACCGAAGCTGAAACGACGAGCCCCTGAGTCATCCAGCTCGTTACATTCCGCATCTCCGGCAGGATGCGCAAATAGCTGAAATAAAGGGTAAGAATCAGCCACATTACATAAGCGACACCCCCCGGCAGCAGAACTCGTATCCAGCCCGGCAGCACAGCCACCCAGCCCAGATGCCGCCGCACGATGGCGTGCCAGGGATTCGCATCAGCACCACGTTCATTGAACAATTGCAGTAGGATCAGCCAGAAATAAAATAGCGCGATCCAACTAAAAAAACTGAGCGTAGAATAGAGCACCATCCGGTCGAAGAAGTCGCAACGGAAGGGAACACTGAGGACGATGAAATCAATACGCGGCGCCCAGTGCACCGAGGGTCCGATATGCCAGTAGAAGATGGCCCGCAGACCAAGCAAGGTGATCAGGGACGTGATGAGCGTCTTCCGATTGAACTGCCCGCGTTCCGTCTTCTTGAGCGTGGACAGTAATGTGCCCCCGCGAAAATCATTCGCCGGGACAAAACGATGCGACCGCCAGCTCAACCAGAGGAGCATGGCGGCCGCATTGAGAATGAAATGGATCAGGTCCATCAGTAAAACGGTGCGTGGCGAGGCTCACCACCCACGCGATTTACATCATCTTGAGCAGCGTGTCAGCCATTTCGCTAGGCGTAGCCGCGACACCGATACCGGCTTCGCGGAACGCTTCGAACTTCGCTGCGGCCGTGCCTTTGCCACCGCTGACGATCGCACCGGCATGACCCATGCGGCGTCCCGGAGGCGCCGTGGAACCGGCGATGAAACCCGCGACCGGCTTGGTGCCGTATTGCTTGATCCACGCGGCGGCTTCTTCTTCAGCGCTGCCGCCGATCTCACCGATCATGATGATGCCGTGCGTTTCCGGATCCGCCATGAACATCTTGATGACGTCCAGGTGCGAGGTACCGTTCACGGGATCGCCACCGATGCCGACGCAGGTGGATTGGCCCACGCCGCGGCTGGTCAATTGCCACACGGCTTCATACGTCAACGTGCCGGAGCGGCTCACGACGCCGATGTTGCCCTTCTTATGGATGTAACCGGGCGCGATGCCGATACGGCAGCCGCCTTTGGAATCTGGACCTTCACCGGGAGTCACGATACCAGGGCAGTTCGGGCCGATGAGGCGGGTCTTGCTGCCGCCCATGGCGCGTTTCACGGCCACCATGTCACGGACCGGAATGCCTTCGGTGATGGCGACCACGAGTTCCAACCCGGCGTCCACGCCTTCGAGAATCGCATCAGCGGCGAACGGCGGTGGCACGAACACGGCAGAGGCCGTGGCGCCCGTGGCCTTCACCGCTTCAGCGACGGTATCGAAGATGGGCACTTTGCCCTCGAACAACTGGCCGCCCTTGCCGGGGGTCACACCCGCCACGACATTCGTGCCGTAAGCGAGGGACAATTGAGCGTGCCGGGCACCAAACGAACCGGTGATGCCTTGGATCAAAACTTTCGTATCGGGTTTGACGATAATGGACATAGTAAAGAGTCGGTTTTAAATTTTAGTTCAATGAGCGCATTCCGCGCGGCGTTGATGGATGGCCACATCGTTGCCGTCCGGGTCTTTGACCCCGAAGAAGCGGCAGACAGGAGAATCCATCGGACCATAGGTGACCGTCACATTGTTCGCCTTCAAATGAGCCAAGGCCTCATCCAAGTCAGCGACTTCCAAGGCAATCGTAGGACCACTGTTGCCAGTGGGAGCCCAGGCATTGGTGATCGCCAGCGCAGCACCAGCAATCTCGTACTCCACCCACCAGACACCCGGTTGAATCTCGTGTGCCATGGTGTCCTTCAGACCCAGCACCTTTTCATAAAAGTGCCGGGCCCGGGTAACGTCCGTTACCGGATAACCAGTGAAGGCGATTTCTGTGACGCGGATCATGGACGGCTTACTTCGCGATGGTCTTGACCACCTTCTGTGCAGCATCCGCCATCGTGTCACCACTGATGATGGTCAACCCGGATTCGGCCAAGGTCTTCTTGCCCGCCTCCACGTTGTTGCCTTCCAGACGAACCACGAGTGGCAGCGTCAGGCCCGTTTCCTTCACCGCGGCCACGATGCCCGTCGCGATGACGTTGCAATCCATGATGCCGCCGAAGATGTTCACGAAAATCGCTTTCACTGCGGGATCGCTCAAGATGATCTTGAACGCCGCCGTGACCTGGTCCTTCGTTGCCCCACCCCCGACGTCCAGGAAGTTAGCAGGTAGACCGCCGTAGTGCTGGATGATGTCCATGGTGGACATGGCCAGACCGGCACCATTCACCAAGCAGGCGATGCTGCCATCGAGCTTGATGTAATTCAGCGCGAACTTGCTCGCTTCGATCTCCAGCGGCGATTCCTCGGCGAGGTCGCGCATCTCCTGGATGTTCTTATGGCGATAGAGCGCGTTGTCATCGAGACTGATCTTGGCATCGACCGCCACGACGGCTTCCTTGCCTTCCGGCGTCTCGACGATGCACAACGGATTGATCTCCACCATCGCGGCATCGCATTCCCACCAGGTCTTGTAAACGCCCATGATGAGCTTCACGGCACCGTTGAAAACATCACCCTTCAAGCCGAGGCCGGAAGCGATCTTGCGCGCTTGATACGGCTGGATGCCCACGGCGGGATCGATCCATTCTTTGAGGATCTTCTCGGGGGTGTGTTCAGCGACTTCTTCGATGTCCACGCCACCTTCCGTGCTCGCCATGATGAGCGGACGGGAATTGTTACGATCCAGCAAGACAGCCAGGTAAAATTCCTTTTTGATCGTCTCGGCGCTCGCCACGAGGATCGTGCTGACCAAGCGGCCTTCTTCGCCCGTTTGCTTGGTCACCAAGACCTTGCCGAGCATATTGTCGGCAACGTTGACGGCGTCTTCCACTGACTTCACCAGTTTGACACCACCTTTGAAACCATGCTTGAACGTGCCCTTGCCACGACCACCGGCATGGATTTGCGACTTGATCACCGCGAGTTTATGGCCCGCGTTGAAAAGCTGTTCCGTCGCCGCCTTGGCTTCCGCGACAGTCTTGCACGGCTGACCTTGTGGTACGGCCACACCATACTGCGCCAGCAGTTGCTTGGCCTGATATTCGTGAATATTCATCGTTTAAAAATTTCGAGATTGAATGCGAGAAAAGGGCGGACTTAAGTCCGCCCTTATTATTTTAAATTTGCTTAGCGTTTTTCCACAGGAACAACCGTAAGTCCTACGGCTGGTCCGATATACTCGCTCTGCGGGCGAATCAAGCGGTTGTCGGCGAGTTGTTCGAGGATATGGGCTGTCCAGCCGGAAGTGCGCGCGATGGCGAAGATCGGCGTGAACAGGTCGGTCGGGATATCCAAGGAGTAATAGACGGTGGCGGAATAGAAATCCACGTTCGCGTGCAGGTCTTTGCGTTGGAGCATCAACTCGGCGATGCGCTCGGACATCTGGATCCACTTGGGCTCACCCAGCTTCGAGCTGAGGATTTGCGCCATGCGCTTCAGGTGCGGCGCTCGGGGATCGAGCACCTTGTAAACGCGGTGGCCGATGCCCATGATCTTTTTCTTCTGGGCCAGACAGTCTTCCACGTAAGCATCCACCTTGGCCAAGGAACCTATTTCATGAAGCATCTTGATGACGCCTTCATTCGCACCGCCATGGAGCGGCCCCTTCAAGGTGCCAATCGCTGTGGTGATAGCCGAATAGATATCGCTCAAGGTCGCGATGGTCACGCGAGCACTGAACGTGGAGGCGTTCATGCCGTGATCCGCGTGGAGGACATAGCACATATCCATCGTGCTTTCCTTTTCCGCCGAGGGCTTCACGCCATCCATCATGTAGAGGAAATTGGCGGCTTCACCGAGACTCGCATCCGGATGCACCAGTTCCAACCCTTGGCGATGGCGATGGAAATAAGCGGTAATTACCGGAATCTGAGCGATCAGGCGCAACGCTTTGCGGCGTTGAGCGTGCATGGAGTCATCTTCCGCAGCGGTATCAAAACATCCGAGAGCCGAGACACCCGTGCGGATGACGTGCATCGGGCCGGTGTCCTTGGGCAATTTCTTGATGATATCGATGACCCCTTGGGGCAATTGGCGAAAACCGGCTAAAGTGGCCTTCATTTCGGCCAATTCCTTCACCGTCGGCAACGAACCGTGGTGCAAAAGATGAACTACTTCTTCGTAACTGACCTTGCCGGCGAGTTCATTGATGTCGTAGCCGCAGTAGATCAACTGGCCGACGTCACCCCGCACATCGCTCAGGCGCGTTTTGGCCGCTACGATACCTTCCAAACCTTTTGCCACTGCCGAGGGGTTACTCATGGGTCAAAATTCTCTGTTTTTGGGTGGTTTTTATGTAAAATGCACGGCCAATTTAGGGGAGCCTTCCAGCAGCGTCAACGGTTTTAGGCCACAGAAAAACACTAAAGTATTCTTTGTCTCCACCCAAGCGTCACTCGGCCCCATCCAAAACCTGATTAGACAGGCTCATGCTCCACCTCATCACGCTAATGTTGACCCTGCATCCCCGCTGGGTAGGATATTTTTCCGCCTCATTCCCGGGTCTGGTGCCAATGTTCTTTCGTCACCCCGCTTTACAGTCGCCTCAAGGTTGGGTTTAATAAGCGGAACAAAGGACGGCGTCATGGCCGTCCTTAGCATTTTAGACCATGAAATACATTTTCGTTACCGGCGGCGTGGTTAGCTCCTTGGGTAAAGGCCTCACCGCCGCTGCTCTGGGCACTCTGCTTGAGAACCGCGGGTTGAAGGTCGCCCTCCAAAAGTTCGATCCCTACCTGAACCTCGACCCCGGCACGATGAGCCCTTACCAGCACGGCGAGGTGTATGTGCTGGATGACGGTGCGGAGACGGACTTGGATCTGGGCCATTACGAGCGCTTCACCAATGTGAAGCTAACGCGCATGAACAACCTGACGAGCGGTCAGGTGTATGCCCGCGTGCTGGACAAGGAGCGCAAGGGTGAATATCTCGGTAAAACGGTGCAGGTGATCCCGCACGTGACGGATGAGATCCAGCTCCGCATCACCCAGCTCGCCGAGCAGACCAAAGTGGATGTCGTCATCACTGAGATCGGTGGCACCACGGGCGATATCGAAGGCCTGCCCTTCCTCGAAGCTATCCGGGAATTTGCGCTCGAAGTCGGCCATGGCAACGTCGTTTTCCTGCACGTCACCTACGTGCCGTTCATCAAGGCGGCCGGTGAATTGAAGACCAAGCCGACGCAGCAATCCGTCGCCAAGCTGCGTGAGATCGGTATCACACCGCACATCCTTGTCTGCCGCTGCGAGAAGCCGCTGGACAAGGAGCTGCGCCAGAAGATTTCCCTGTTCTGCAATGTCCCTTACGAGGCGGTGATCGAAGAGAAGGACGTGGATCACAGCATCTACGAAGTGCCTTTGATGCTGCAACGCGAGCGCATGGATGAACTCGTGTGCAAGCTGCTCCATCTGGAAACGCCTGCGCCGAACATGACGCATTGGCAGGACATCATCCGCAAGCTCATCGCCCCGCAACATCGTGTGCGCATCGGTGTCGTCGGCAAATACATCGAGCTGAACGACGCTTACAAATCCGTTTACGAAGCCATCATCCATGGTGGTGTGGCGAACGATTGCGGCGTGGAGATCGAGAAGGTGGACGCCGAGGACATCGAGAAGTTCGGTGCGGAAAAGATTTTGAAAGGCCTCAGCGGGATCCTCGTTCCGGGTGGCTTCGGCGAACGCGGCATCGAAGGCAAGATCATGGCCGCGCGTTATGCGCGCGAGAACAAGCTGCCTTACCTCGGCCTGTGCCTGGGCATGCAGATCGCGTGCATCGAGTTCGCCCGCAATGTGCTCAATCACGCCGGGGCGCATTCCACGGAGTTCGACCCACACACCACGAATCCGGTCATCTGCCTCATGGACGAGCAGAAGAAAGTGACGACCAAAGGCGGCACCATGCGCCTGGGCTCGCAACCCTGCCATCTGGCTGCGGGATCAAAAGCGGCCGCGCTCTACAAATCGAACATCGTTCACGAACGTCATCGCCATCGCTACGAGTTCAACAACACGTACCGCCAGCAATACGAAGACAAAGGATTCTCCTTCAGCGGCACTTCGCCGGACGGCAAGCTGGTGGAAGTCATCGAGTTGAAGGATCATCCGTTCTACGTGGCCAGCCAGTTCCACCCGGAATTCCAAAGCAAGCCGAACGCGCCACACCCGCTGTTCCAAGGCTTCATCGCCGCCGTGCATGAACACATGCACCACAAGCCGCTGTAAGGCCGCTTAGCCTTCATTCCAGCCATTGACGGGAGAAACTGCCATGCGCATAACTCTCTGAATAATGGCCGGAGGAATATCATCGCTCAGACGACCGCAGAATCGCAAATGGCGCATCGCCATCTTCAGCGCCGTGCTATGTCTAGCAGCTTGGATTGTCTGGCGGATTGCGGATGATGAACCGCGTTATCAAGGACATGGTTTGTGGCATTGGCATGAACTGTGCAACTCGACCAACAAGACCGAGGAAGCCATCGGTGAACAGGCCATCCGAAGCATGGGCACAAACGCCGTACCTTACTTGATCAAGGTGTTGGAGCGATGGCCGTCAAAACTGGACTATTGGAGCTGGCAAATCTCATATAGATTACCAAAACACGTCACATGGCGGCCACGCGACCGAAATGATGTGGCTGAAGTGTTGTCGATCATTGGAACAAATGCTGTCACGGCGGTTCCTGCATTGATTCAATCCATGCAACACCACTACGCAGGAGCAGGCGCACCTGCCCCTGAATCAATGACTGTGGCTATGATTGGACCCCAAGCATTGCCTGCGGTTATCCAAGCGCTAACAAACGCGAACGAAAACATTCGCAGCAATGCCAGTCGCTCTCTGAACAATTTCTTTTGGTTCAACAACACACAACCACAACACGAAGAATGCTCTAATATCTTGCTGGACGCACTCTTAACCCACCCCAACGCAGAAGTGCGCAAAGATATTTTGCGCGCATTTAAGTATCATAATGACAATTCCAACTCCATCCCCGCACTTTCCCAAAGATTTAAAACCTGCACTCCAAATTCCTTTCCTGCATTACTAGAGATCCTACTGAACTGTCGCAATGACGATAAGAAAAAGGCCGCTCAAGATTTGCAGAACTTGCGTGAAAAAATAGACCCAGAGAAGCAAGCCATGATGGATGCCGCCATTCAACTATTGCTCTCTGAGAGTGGTACCAATAAGCCCCATACGCTCCCATGACCTACGCCGAAGCCATCCAGTATCTCTACGGCCTCCAATGGTTCGGAACCAAACTGGGCTTGGAGAATACGCGGGCACTGGCGGATTTGTGCGGGGCACCGGATAAGCAGCTTCGTTTCATCCACGTCGCCGGCACGAACGGCAAAGGCTCCGTCTGTGCGATGCTGGAGAGCATCTATCGCCATGCGGGCTTGCGCGTGGGCCTGTTCACTTCACCGCATCTCGTCGCCTTCGGTGAGCGCATCCAGATCAATCGCCAGATGATTCCCGAAGCGGACTTGGTACGCTTGGTCACAGAAATGCAAGCGAAGCTGAAGCAGTTGCCCACGGATCAGCACCCCACCTTGTTCGAGTTCGTTACCGTCCTCGCCCTGCAATACTTCGCGCAGCAGAAGTGCGACGTGGTCATCTGGGAAACGGGACTGGGCGGCCGGCTGGATGCCACGAATATCGTCACGCCGCTAGCGAGCGTCATCACGAACATCGCCTTTGATCACACGCAATGGTTGGGAGACACGCTCGCGAAGATCGCCTTCGAGAAAGCAGGTATCATCAAACCCGGTGTCCCCGCACTGACAGCGGCGGATGCGCCGGAAGCGCTCGCTGTCATCCGTCAAGTCGCGGCAGAGAAGCAAGCATCGCTCACTCTCGTGGGCCGTTCCACCATCGCCGCCTTCTCACTACCCGTGGCGCTTTTGGGCGCACATCAGCGAGAGAATGCCGCGTTGGCCCTGGCCGTGGTCGATGAGTTGCAAACCCAATTACCCGCCAGCAACCACGCCATCGCCCAAGGCTTCGCCACCGTGCATTGGCCGGGACGTTTGCAATTATTAACACTGGCCAGTGGTCACCGCGTGCTCATCGATGGCGCGCACAATGAAGATGGCATGACACTCCTGCGCGAAACGTTACAAACCCAGTTCGCCACCGAAAAACCCACACTCATCCTGGGCGCCCTCACAGACAAGGACTGGCGGCAGATGTGCCAATTGATCGCTCCGATGGTTTCCGAGATCCACCTCGTCCCCGTCTCCAGCCAGCGCACCGCCTCACCATCCGATTTGGCCGCAGTCTGCCAAATGGTCAATCCCTGCGTGATGATTCACGTTTACGACTCCCTTTCGCGAGCACTCGCTAACACCGATGAGAAACCTTTCCGCCTCATCACCGGCTCCCTCTATCTGGTGGGTGAAGCGATGGAGAAACTGGGCATCGCCGCCGTCCCCTCACGCGATGAGCGGGCATTGAACGAGTGGGGGGCGAAACGGGAAATCCGTTAACGAACCCTTACTTCGCCAGCTCCCGTATCTTCACACTCTTAAACGCCGACTCCGTCTGATAAGACGCGATGCCGAAAGGCACGTTCTGTTCGATGTCCCCCGCGCGCATGCTGATCGATTTGCCTTCCAGCTCCACGTCCGCCATTTTCTCGCCATCGATCCATGTCTCGATCTTCTTGGGCGTCACCTTCACGCGGATCTTGTACCATTTCTCCTTGTCGAATTTCATGTACTTCGTCGTCTCATTCTCCGAGGCATCCATCAGATCGATGCTCGAGATGCCCACCACCGCCCCACCCCAGCCGCCCATCACGAACGAGCAATGATTCGTCCCCACGGGAAACGTGAGCGCACAAAAGAAATCCGAGCCCTGGACCTTCTTACCTTCCACCTCGATCTCATAATTCGTGGTCGGCACCTTGTTCGTGTAGGTGACCCCGCTCAGGCTTTCGCCCATGCCCAGAGTCATCAACCCCTTCGTCACCTCCACTGCGCCGCCACCGGGGAAATCAGCCGGCTTCCATCCCTTCAAGGTCTTCCCGTCGAAGATCGTCTGCCACTCCGGCTCCTTCCCCGCTTTCTTCTCCTGCGCCAAGCCCGTGAAGGCCAGCAGGCACATCACCGCGCACAGAGCATATCCCCAGGTGAAACTGACTCGTGACTTCATCATATCGTTACTGGTATTGGACGTCCGACCGTCTCGATTCTTTCAATCAACTTATGGCTTCTCAATCTGATTCTCCACCGGCTTGATCGTCGCCTCGTGCTGCTTCACCCGCTGGCGGATCTGCTCGATGACCTCGGGATGCTTCGCGGCCACATTATACTGCTCGCCTGGATCCACGCCCAGATCATACAACTCCGGCACTTCCGGTTTCACCAGCGCATCCTTGCCGTAACCAGACTTCGTGCTGAAATGCGCCTTGTACGCGCCGAACCTCGCCGCATACACCTCCACATCCCGATAATAAACGAAGAACTCGCGATTCCCCTTTCCCTTCCCGAAGAG
This sequence comes from Chitinophaga pinensis, assembly GCA_943367715.1. GTDB lineage: Bacteria > Verrucomicrobiota > Verrucomicrobiia > Limisphaerales > JAEYXS01 > JAEYXS01. The sequence goes on from CALRJY020000015.1 coordinate 47,073, forward strand.
CAGCGGTGCCATATCTACTCCGTCATAATCCCGGTCCTTCGCTACCTCCACACCCGCCAGCTTCGTGATCGTCGGGAACAGATCCAGCGTGCTCGCGATGCTTCCTTCCACCTTACCCGCCGCGATCTTCCCCGGCCACCACGCGATGCCTGGCACCCGTTGCCCGCCATCCCACGTGCTGCCCTTCCCTTCTTTCAGCAAGCCCGCCGAACCACCATGATCATCATAGAGCAACCACGGTCCATTATCGCTTGTGAAGAAGACGAACGTATTCTCCGCCAGCTTCTCCTTCCGCAAAGTCTCCAGGATTTGCCCCACCGACCAGTCGATCTCCTCGATCACATCGCCATACAATCCGCGCCGGCTCGTGCCGCGATGCTCCTTCCCCACGAAGAGCGGCACATGCGGCAGATTGTGCGCCAGATACAGGAAGAACGGCTTGTCCTTGTTCGCCTTGATGTAGCGCACCGATTCCTGCGTGTAACGCTTCGTGATCGTCGTCTGATCCGCCGGACGCTCTTCCTCCTTCTCATTCCTCAACAACGGCACGTTCCAATACTCGCTCTTCGGTTCCAGAAACGCCTCGCGCCCTTTCGGACTCTTCGCGTTATCCCGGTCCATGTCGTTGCTGTAGGGAATGCCATAGTAAGAATCGAACCCGTGACCCGTCGGCAGATACTCCGGCAGATGTCCGAGATGCCATTTCCCCACCGCCGCCGTCACGTAACCTTTCGTCTTCAGCGCCTTCGCGATCGTGATCTCGCTCGCCGGCAAACCACCTTTGGAATCCGGGAACAGCACCCGCCGCTTCGCACTCGCCAAACCACTGCGCACCGCAAACCGTCCCGTGAGTAACCCCGCCCGACTCGGCGTGCAGACCGGCGCCGACGCGTAGAAGTCCGTGAACCTCATCCCCTCCGCCGCCATGCGATCCAGATGCGGCGTGCGAATCGTCGGATGCCCGTAGCAGCTCAGATCCCCGTAACCCAGATCATCACAAAAGATGACGATGAAGTTCGGAGCCTTAGTTGCCGCCGCCGAACCACGGTTGATTCCCAGCAACAAAAGAGCAAGCACCAGCCAGCTCAGGCACCAACGAAACGGGGTTTGCATGAAGCGAAGTTTAAACCTTCGCGCTCCTGAATCAACCCACTTTGTCCGCCGTGCAGTCCCGTCTCCTGCAACGTAGCAGCCGAGGTGACGAGGCTCTAACTTCCTACTCTCGATGTTCAGAGTTCGATGTTGGATGTTCGATGTTTTCGAACTTCCATCCATCAACTCTCAACACTGTCTCCTCTCAACTTGTTTAACGTTCCCCGAAGCGCGCCTTCCCGTCTGATCCGTTTTATGTTTCCTATGCGATTGCCTCCTGTCCTGCGGTACTTTAGCAACCAGTCCACCCTCACCGGACCAAACCCTCGCCAGCCACTCCAAAACCCAAGTTCTTGTTAAACCCAGGCAGAGACGCTCTGAAAAGGTGGCTTGAGGACGAATGCGCAGGATAAATCGGTCAGGGCTAGGTGCGGCGAGGGAGCATATCAAATAAAAGATACGCGACCGAGCCGCAACAACACCCTAACCGGTTTGCACCAGCAGACGGCCTTAAGACATCTTTTCAGATCGTCTCAAGGAACTATGTCAAAGAACAATGGAACCATCCGACCCCTGTGCTGTATCTGTCTTTGCTTCCTCCTAATAGGGAAGCGCGAACTTCGCGCTGTTCAAAGCCCGGCCGGTTCCGCAGTGGCTACTAGAGATTCCCGACCTCATTCTTGGTCGACGTCCCTTTCACCCTCCGGCTTACGGACCCTGATCCATACGCCCGATACACTACACAGATCCTAAACCCGGTAGGGCGGAGCTGCCGCTCCGCCGTAACTCTTTTCGCAACTGAGCTACCGGATTTGAAACAGCGGACTCGATTACTAAGAAGCTCTCTTGTCCCCGTTCCTAAGGTTCCATAAGGATTGCCACCTCCCCGCCAACGCAGGACACAACAATGCCAATGCACCATCATGCTTGATGACTTTGAGGTTTCGGAGGCTGCCTATTCTCTGAAAGAGCCAACCACCACTCCTCTCCTTTACCAGCAGCGAGCTGCCAGCACTGAAAAGACTACTAAATCATCGTCAATTTATCCATCAAAAAATCACCCGAATCCCACTCCCAAACGCAACAAATTGAGCATCAAGAAATTGCAAACGAAGATTTTTCCACGGAGCGCGGGTGCTTCGCCCACAGCAATGTCCATGCAACCATCCGATCACTGGATTGCCAACGCACCAAAAGCCGAAACCTGATAGGCCCTCACCGGCTTGCCTTTCCCTCTCAACTGATTTCTCCTCATCCCCGGCCTTTTCAATTTCCCTCGACAGCTTATCAGCCCGCATTAAATTCACCTCATAAAGGTGCACCACTCCCAACAACCGGCGTTTGCCCGACCCGACCGCAATCCACGGTCTAATAACTCCTTCACATGCCGCTGATAGCAGACATAACTTTCACAAACTCGGTGAACCCCACTGTGTTCCTGGTTGTCCTCGCTTTCTGGCTGGGCCTTCGGCTGATCAAGGATCGCCTCGATCGTACGCGCATCACCGACTACGTCAAAGAAAGTGACGGCACCATCATTCGCATCTCCTGGAGCCCGCTCGGACGCGGCTGGTTCGGCGAAAAGAGCGACCGGATTTACGAGGTCACCTATCGTACCTCCAAAGGCAAGACCGTCACCTCCACGTGCAAGACCAGCATGTTCACCGGCGTTTACTGGACCGATGGCCCAGCCCCCGTCGCCAAACCGGAACCTCAGACGATTCAATGCCTGAGCTGTGGCACCACCATACCCAAGCGCCGCGAAAGCTGCCCGAAATGCGGCTGGAGCTATGAACAACCCGAAACCAAAAGCCGAAGCGCCTAGTCCTTCACCCACTGCTTACCAAGATGAAAACCTTTTTACGTCAGACAATGCTCGTGAAGCTCATCATCATCCTCGGGGTATTCAACTTCACATTGCGCCTCGGCATTGGTGCGGAGGTTGTCGATACTGACTCTTACTTTGCTTTCCCGCGGGCAACCATGATCGCTGAGTCACACTCCGCAAAAGTAACGGAACCCGTGTCTCGAAATTTCGTCCACCCCACCTCGCCACAAACTAAACCGTCATTCAGTTCCGGTCATAAATTCGAAACCGGTGCTGAAGTACAGTGGGAGTTCCTTCGTAAAACCGAATACGGAGATGTTTATCTCGTTATCACGAAGCTGCCCGGCGCTTCCCGCAAGGCCGTTCCCTTACTGTTCGACGGCACCGAGCAAACTGTGATCGAAACCAAAGACTTGATCGTTCGTATTCTTCCTAAAGCACCGCCTCAAAAGTGATTATCCCTCCCAACCAACTGAACCATGACCACCACATCTCGCAATCTCGGAAAACTCCTCTGCTATGGATTGCTGATATTGCTTAGTTTTACTGGTGCCAGGCCTTCAACCGCTGCCGAAGCCAACGCAGATCATGGCTCCTCATCCGAGTTACCATCCACAACCGAGGAGCAGGGATTTTTTCCACGTTCCAACAGAAGGACCATCGTTCGAGTGGGTGTTACCATAGTGCTGATTGTCGGCGGTTGCGCAATACTCCACGATCTGCTCAAACGCTCAAATAAAACAAAAGCTACCCGGCCAAAGATAAATGCCCCGCCTCTAGGAACTCCGCCAGCTTTACCAAACAACCCTCCACCTTTGCCCAACCAAAACTTAAACCATGACGGCTGAAAGCACGCATTCATGGATTCGACGTGGTTGTTAAACTCATGTCACCAGAGGACCGTTTAAGCGAAATATTCGACCGTGGCCTTAAAGATGGCGTAGAGCGTCTCTCGACCGATGAGCGGGAGTTGTATCTCATTTGGAAGTTCATCCTGGAGTGGGAGCAAAACGGCCTTTCTGGATATTTCTACAATCGGTTACCAGACGTTTCGCAGATGCAGACCACCATTGATGCGATGCATCGCCATCGGCTCCTGATGCTTGCCGATTTGTTGAGCTCAGCACTGGATCTTTTTCGTGAATATGCAGACCCCAATCCGCCGACCACTTGGGATGCTGTGTTACGCCAATACGACCCCTCAGGGCTTTTAAAGACTATTGATGATCAGATTGGAGCTTTGAAAGGCTACGGCCTTGATGAATCAACCATCGTATAGGGCACCATCTCCAGCGCCAACGGCGCGCTTAATACCAGCCTAGGCCAACGGCCTAGGACTGCATTTCCCCAGGAGACAAAAGGGCTGAAAGCCCACCTCATGCGGTGATGTCCCTTTCCACCGTTGCCTCATCCATCGCGCTTACGCGCAACCCCTTTAAGCAACCACTAAGGAGCCCGCCGGTGCAACCGGCCCTTCTTATCGTAGTAAGCCTGGATCTCCTTCTGCGTCGCATCCGGATAATCCGTCGCGAACGCCATCAGCCCCAGATCCAGCAAAGTCGCATACACCGTCTTGTCATCCGTATAAGGCAACGCTTGAAAGAGGATTTTCCGGGCGCGCAGCTCCTTGCCCAGTTCCAGGATGAAATCATTCGAGAGCGTGAACGGATTCGGATTCGCCTTGTCCGTGTTCAATCGAATGTGGATCTGCACCTGCGTGATGCCCGCGAAGTTCTCCTCCTTCAACTTCTCCACCCGCGCCCGCAACGTCTTCTCATCCCCGCCCATCCACAAGAGCGTGTCCGACTGCGGCACATAAGATTTCCATTCACGGATGATCTCTGGCTTCGGCGACGCCAGCACCACTTGCGCCGACACCTTCCCCGCATTCACCTCATCCGCCAGCTTCTTCAGGTCCACCTGCTTGATGTCCAGATACAGATGCCGATCCGGTTTCCCTTGCATTGCCTGAAAAACCTCCGAAATGCGCTTCACCTTGCGCCCCTTGAAATCCTCCCCATGCCACGCCCCCACATCCAGCTTGGACAACTCCTCGAACGTGACGTGCTCCACCCCCTTCTTTTGAAGCTCCGCATCCGCCCCCTTCACCACCCGTTTGAAATTCGCATCATGAAACGCCACGATCACCCCATCCTTCGTAGTGCGGATATCCGCCTCCGGATACGTCCCCAGCTTCCAGCCCAGTTCAAACGCCTCGATCGTATTCTCCGGCGCCAGCACCCCCGCCCCGCGATGACTCTGCAAGATGAACTTCTCGCGCGGGATGTGCCCCGTCACATTCCAATCCGCCTGCGTTTTTAATTCGGCTGCCAAACCGTTGAAGCCAGACACCATCGCCAACGCCAAAATCAATCCGCCGATTCGTTTGTTCATGAAAAATCTATTCAAGGTGTTACAAGCGTGCCGTGAACAAGCAAAACCATAACGTCAGCGACATGGCATCGCACGGGAAATAATGTCTCATTCCGGTGACATCCTCGAGGGCCAAAGGCCCGGCCTCATACCAGCATGGGGCAACGCCCCATGTAACGCCCCGAAAAAAACATCAAGCACTGAAAGTGCGACTCATATTCCAACGGTTCAATACTTCAATCCTTCCTTGCCATAAACCCATAGAATTGAAATTTTAGTAAAAATCAATATGCTGCCCGAGCTTCATCCTGATCCCCAGCTTCCCCAAGTATGGCTCGGAACCCTCACCTTCAATGGCCGTAAGGTGGATCTCCGGGTAGATCCCGATGGTGTTCCCAAAGAAGAGTGTATGGCCTCAGCTTTGCAAGCGGTCCGGGCATTATCTGAACTGGATGTGAAAGCAAAGGCAGCAGCGGCAGCCGAACTCCTGCCAAACTACAACCAAAATTGGCGGCACTTCTCCCAGACCAAAGCCGATGGCACTTTTGAAGATGTGCATGAGCCGGAGCTTACCGCCTCGTCCTTCAAGCAACGCCTCACCTTGACCTCCATCGAAGCCATGGGGAATGATTGCTACACCCTGTTTTACAGTGACGATAACATGTTCGCCGGACACTCTGTGGTCGTCACCTCTTTTGATGGATTGGAATTTTCCAACTCCAGCGCCGAGCTGTTCGGTTAGCCTCGCCGACAGCCGATATTATCTTTACTCAGAAACCGCCTGCCACATTCCCGATCACCTCACGGAAACAACCGCTCCCGCATCATCGGACTCAGCGCCGACGCATACTCGCTGATCTCGAACACCTCCACCCACTCGATCTTCGCCACGGCCTTCGCGCCATACTTCGCCAGCACCTGCGCACGATACGTCTGCGCCAGATGATGCGCCCGGTCATGATAGAAATCATAGACGATCTTGGCCCGCTCGCCGGGATCATCCGGGATGACATCCATCTCGCGCCGGTTGAAAGGCAACCACTCGAAAAACTGCGAGGCATGCGCGCCCAGCATCGCGAGGATTTTCTCGATGTGCGGCGTGACATTCACCACCGCATCCGCCTGAAAAGGATAGGGCTTGGTGAAATGATCGTAGAGATACGCCACCACCGGATCACGCCGAAGAATGGGCACCTCCGGCACGACCAGCGGCACCGTGACCAGATAAGAAGCATCCCGCACCGCATGCCCCACCGCGCGATGATCCGGGTGATAATCATCCGGCCGATGCGTCAACACCAGGTCCGGCGCAAATGTCCGGATCTCGCGGATGATGCGCTCGCGCAATTCCAAGGTAGGCTGCAACCGGCCGTCGGGATACTCCCACACATCATGATCTGCGCCGATGATCGCCGCCGCCGCCGCCGCTTCTTTACGCCGCCGCGCGACCAGCTTGGTCCCCTTCATGACATGATGCCCCGCCCCTCCATCCGTGACGGAAACCATCTTCACCGTATGCCCCAGCGCGCGATACACCGCGGCCAGGCCACCCGCACGAAACTCCGCATCATCCGGATGCGCCCCCAGTATCAACAACTTCAGCGGCTGTTTTTTCATAATTTGAATCATTAGGCGGTCATCGTGGCACACACGCAATGGTACACAAATAAAGGCCCATACTATCTCCCTCTCCCCTCAACGGGGAGAGGGCCGGGGTGAGGGGTGAGTCGCAACCCATGATACGCTTATCCATCAAACTCCGCGACTGCCGGTTCCGCCCCACAACTCAACTCATGCTCAACGGCAACGACACCGCCGTCCCCGAATCCGCCGCGATGATCCCCGCTTCCAATATCTCCTGCGCATCCCGCGCCACCCGATCCTGGCACAGCGGATGAAACTCTTCCCCCGTCTTCAGGCAATGCACGAAATGCGCCGTGGCATTCCGCAAATGCGGCACCGCCTTCGGCACCTTCACCGCCTTGCCATAAGGCTCCTTCTCCGTGGCGAGCATCAAGCGCCCATTCGCCCCCGGCTCCACGATCAACGTCCCCTTCGTGCCATAGATCGTCGTGAAATAAGAACTCATGTAACCCACCTGCGTCCACGAAGCCTCCGCGATGGCCAGTGCCCCCGGGTATTGCATCAGCAACACCGCATTGTCCTCCACGATGATGTCTTCCTTACACAAGCGACCGCTCATCGCCGTCACCCGGCTGGGCACCCCCAGGAAAAACCGCGCCAGCGCGGCACCGTAGCAGCAGTAATCGATCAAGGCCCCGCCACCATTGCGGTCCGCATCATAGAGCCATTCACAGAACGCCGCCGAGGCCCCCATCTCGCGCGGACCACAATGCGCCGCCCGATACTTCGTCTGCCAGACACGGCCCAAACTTCCCTGCTCCACCAGCTTCATCGCGTGTTGCAATTGCGGCCACCACGCCGTGGGCCAGTTCACCATCAAGCGGGTCTTGCTGTTGCGCACCGTGGCGATCATCTCATCCGCCCCGGCCAGCGTCGCCGCCATGGGCTTCTCGATCAGCACATCCAGCCCCGCATCCGCCGCGAGGATTGTGGCGATCTCCCCTTCCGCATTATCACCATACACCAGCACCGCATCCAGCTCCTCACTCTCCAGGAGGGTTTGCACGTTCTCATGCGCACGGCAGCCATACTCCTTCACCGCGCGTTCACGCAATGACTCATTCTCATCCGCCACCGCGACGATCACCGCATCGCGATTGCCCTTCAGATCTTTGAGATTATCCCAGATGTGATCATGGGTGAGACCGATGATGCCCAGACGGATCGATGAGTTTTTTTTCGTGGCCATAAAATTAATCGGTTATTGCCGGTTCGCCCGCCAGAGCATCCACGCACCCAATCCCTGAAAGAGGAACGTAGGGATCCACACGATCAGATGCGGCATGTATAGCGGCTGTGTTTCGAGAGCCTGCGCCAAAACGATGAAGCTGTAATACACCACCATCAGGATGACGGCGAGAAAGATGCCCACCGTCGTCTCCCGCCGATGCGCCCGGATGCCCAGCGGGATGCCGACGAGAACGAACCCGAGGCAGGCGAATGAAAAAGAGATCTGCCGGTTGATGTGGAACTGCACGGGCGAAGGATTGAAACCCGCGCGTTCCAAAAACTTCCTCTCCTCCAGCAACTCGCCAAAGGTCATCTGCCCCAGGCCCGGCTTTTGCGTCGCCCGTTTGAGCAATTCATCCAGCTTGATGATCGGCGTGGTGCCTTCCGAGCCGATGAAGGGCTGCCAGTGGGAGAGGTCTTTCAACAAATCGGGCGTTTCCAGGCTGTGCGCCTCCATCGTGGCCGCCCCCACCGTGTTCGTGATGGCCGAGCTTTCCGGCGCGTCCTCTTTCTTGGGGTCGTACGTCACCCCCTGAAAGTTTTGCAGCTCGAAATAGACCTCCCGTTTTTCCGGATCCACCACCAACTTGCCTTTGGCCGCCTGTACGCGCCAGTCCACCTTGTCATCCTGCAGATGATAGACCCAGAGATCTTCCAGCACCCCTTCACGATTGCGCCCCAAGTAGATGATATGATCCGGGAACTCCGTGATGAAACGCCCCTCTTGTAACAGCGCCAACGGATCGCGCATGCCCTGGTCGATCAGCAACCTCTTGTAAGCCACCCGGGCACGGGGACCGACCTCCATATTCAACCACGCCGAGAACACGCTGAGACAGATGCCCAGTAATATCACCGGACTCACAAGCGAAACGAGGCTGATGCCATTCGCACGGATCGCCGTCAGCTCCTGATCCGCACTGATGCGACCGAAGACAAGCAACACCGCCGCCAGCAAACCCAACGGCAACGCGAACACCAGCACGAAGGGGATGAGCAACACCAGCGCCTGTCCGATCATGCCCATCGTGGCCGCCCCGTTCTGCAGCATGATCGTGATGTCCTTCAGCGCATTGCTGAGCAACAGCACGCCCGCACACACCATGATGCTCATCATCAGCGTGGCCAGCACTTGTCCCAGCAAATATCGATAGAGGGTCTTCATCCGCGCTTACCGTAACGGAACCGGCAAGTTAATGGATGAGCAAGGGCTTGTCACGCGTCAGGGCAAAACCGCCGCCACCTCGATTTCGGTCAACGAACCGGCTTGGCGGCCCTCACACAGCGGAACCCGACATCATTACACGTGGCATTCAACGCCTCGAACGCCTGATGCGTGGTACGCGCCTGCTTGGGACTGTACGCATAAGCACCACCTCGTAGGATGCCCCGTTCCTCATACTCACCGAAGAAGCGCAGCCAGTTTGAATCCCGATGATTATCACTCACCCATTCCCAGACATTGCCCGCCATGTCCTGTGCTCCATAAGGGCTGGCCCCCGTTGGAAAGCTGCCTGGCGTCACCTTGCGCCGTCCGTCCTTCGTGACCGGCAATTCGCATACTGTGCCCATGGCCTGCGCCACCTTATGCGGATCGAGGTTCGCCCGGTTCGTCTCAAATTGATCGCCCCAAGGATAGCGCCGCCCATCGGTTCCCCGCGCCGCCTTTTCCCATTCCGCATTGGAAGGCAGCCGTTTCCCTGCCCACTGCGCATACGCGATGGCTTCGGTTTTATAGATCTTGGTGGCCGGAAATTCCTCATCACCCTCCGGAAACGTGTGCGCGGGTTTGAATCGCTTGAACTCGCGATTCGTCACCTCACGCACATCGACGTAATAGGCGGGCAAAAACACGCGGCGACGGGGATGCTCATCCGGTTCTGCTTCCGCGTCATCACTGCCCATCCAGAACCAACCGGCTGGCACCACGACCATTCCTTCAGGCGGTGGCGCATAAACCGTCCGCTCCGCTTGATAACGCCCGTAACCGCGAACACCCCATGCCAGGAGCAAGCACGCGACCACCGCTGACAGCATAGTCAGAAGTTTTCGGCGGTGACGTTGGGCGAATGGGTTCACTACTGGTTAGAGACCTCAAGATGCGGCAAATTCCCGGAAAAGAAAACCCCGCCTGCGTTGCAGACGGGGTTTTGCCTCAAATATTTGAGCGGAAAGATCCGGCGCTTACTTGTCCTTCTTTTTCTTCTGGTCTTCCTTTTGCGCGGCCTTCTCAGCGTCATCCAGCTTGCCGTCGCCGTTCTTGTCGTACTTCTTCATCGCTTCTTCGCGATCTTTCTTCATCGCCGCCTTTTCGTCGTCGTCCAGCTTGCCATTGGTGTTCTTGTCATACTTCTTGAGCATGGCCTCTTCCTGCTTCTTCTTCTTTTCTTCCTTGGCGTCCTGGGCATTGACCGTGGCTCCGCCGAACATGGCGACCGCGATGGTTAAGAGAATAAGTTTCTTCATAGATTTGGTTTAGGTAACGGTTGTCATAAAGTCAGACGTCACATCCCGCACTTTGGTTACAAAGTTCTTAATCAATTGAAAATCAGCAAGTTACAACGATATCGGGATCAAATCACCGCTCCCGTGATCTGCTTCCACCCCTTTCCCCGCACCGGATTGAAGAGATCGCTCCTGTGCTTCGTCCAACCTGCCAGTTGCGCCCGTTTATGCGAGTTTTTGCGTGCATTGAGCCGCTTGAACAGTATAGAAAAGCAACTGTCTTAACTAAAAGCCTATGAAACTGTTCATCACCACTTTGAGTGTCGTCGCGCTCGCCTTTGCGGCCCAGGCCGATCTGGGTGACGCGAGCAAGCTGCCGCCCGCCGCCAAGCAAGCTGTCACCTTCGACAAGGACATCAAGCCGCTCTTGGAAAAATCCTGCGTCAAATGCCACTCCGGCGAGAAGCCCAAAGGCAAATACAGCATGGAGACGAAGGAAAATATCCTGAAGGGTGAAGCCGTCGTAAAAGGCAACAGCGCCAAGAGCCCGCTGGTGCACATGGTCTCCGACCTCGTCGTCGATGAAGAAATGCCGCCGACCGACAAGCGCGACAAGTTCCCGGCCCTGACCAAGGACCAGATCGGTCTGATCCGCGCATGGATCGACCAGGGCGCGAAGTAAGCCTTAGATTTCCCCGCAAGGCTCCGGCAACCCCGGAGCCTTTTTCTTTTCCCGAAATTGAATCTCCCCCTTTCACCCGGCGTCAGCTAAACCAGATTCAACATAAGTTACGCATGAACAAACTGACCGTCCTCGCCGGTGTCTCCCTTTCTGCCTTGGTCCTGTCGGCTGCCCCCGTGGATGTGAAGAAGCTCCCCGCTCCCGCCAAGCAAAAGGTGGAGTACGTGAAGGATATCAAGCCCCTGTTGGACAAGTCTTGCACCGAATGTCACTCCGGCGAAAAACCCAAGGGGAAATTCAAGACCGACAGCATTGAGAGCCTGACCAAAGGCAGCGGCAGCGATGCCCCCATCATTCCGGGCAACAGCGCCAAAAGCCCGCTCATCCATTACGTGGCCGATCTAGTCGCTGAATCGGAGATGCCACCGACTGACAAGCGTGATAAATATCCGGCCCTGACCAAGGAACAGATCTCGCTCTTGCGCGCGTGGATCGACCAAGGCGCGAAGCATTGATATTTTCATCCGCTCTAAAGCAGAAAAGCCCGGAACCATGCAGGTTCCGGGCTTTTTCTTGAAAACCGTGATTTACTTCAGCGGCGCGGCGGGCTTCGGCGCAGCCGGATCCACCGTGTTCGGCCCATCCTGCAAAGGCGATCCTGGCACCAGCATCTCATCCTTGGCGATGGGCTTCTTGGACTTGCGCATCTTCTCCATCTCCTTCTCGGATTTGACGGCAAGCTCGCCCTCTTCTTTCAGGATCTCGGCTTCCGCGCGACGCACGCCCGACAGGCGCTGGCGTTCGGATTCGGCCACCTGGCTGGCGATCGTGGGATCCTTCAGCACCGTCGGCCGGATGAGCACGATCAGTTCCACGCGTTGATTATCATCAATCCGCTGGCTGAAGAGCGCGCCCAGCACCGGGATGTCCTTCAGAAAGGGCACGCCCGTCTTGGTCTTGCGCTTGTTGGAGCTGATGAAGCCGCCCAAGATGACCGTCTCACCATTCTTCACGGCCACGCGGGCATTGGCGTTGCGCTCCGTGGTTGTCGGCACTGCGTTACCATCGATGATCCGGTCCTCACCCAACTGGGCCACGGACTGGACAATGTCCAGCACCACCAGGCCTTCATTGTTGATGAGCGGCAGGACCTGCAGCGTGATACCCACCTGCTGGTTGGAGAACTGGGAGCGGGCGCCACCGTTGATATCCGTGGTGCTGCCCGTGATGAAGGGCACCGTCTGGCCCACGAACAGAGAGGCTTCCACCGCGTGTGAAGTCTGGATGCGCGGCCGTGAGAGCACATTCACCGAGCCGTCGCCGGCGATGGCGTTCACGGCGAGATCCCAACTGCCCAACTGGCCGAAGTAGCTGAAACCGTTGTCCAGGCCGCCCGGGAAATTCGTCAGGCTGCCGAAGTCCGTGAACCGCGAACCACCGAAGATCCGCTTGGAGCCCTTGTCAAAGGACGTGGCATGGGCGGCGGAAACGCCGAAATTCAGATTGTCACTGAGTGACACTTCCATGATCACGGCCTCGATGAGCACCTGCTGTTGCACCACGTCCAGCTTGTCGATGATGTCCTTGATCATCTTGCGCTCTTCTTTGGTGCCGAACACCAGCAAGGAATTCGTGCGCTCATCAGGAATGATCTTGGCATCACCGAGAATCGGACTGTTGCCGCCTTGAGCAGCCCGGTTCACGATGCTGGCGAGCTGATTTTGGAAGGCCGACTGCTGACCGGGAACGTTCGGTTGTCCCGGACGGGCCTGGTTCTGCAAGCCTTGGATGCCGCCACCTGTATTATTACCACCGACGCCCAGACCACCACCCGTATTGCCTGTACGACCGGTCGTGCCCAAGCCGCCGGTGCGGTTACGTGACGTGGAATTGGGACTCGACACGGCACCGCCGGAAGTCAGGCTGCCCAGCACGGAGGCCATATCCGCCGAAAGCGCGAACCGGATGGGGATCAGTTCCAGTTCCACTTCCATCGGGATGTTCACATCAAGCTGATGGATGAGCTCCACCATGCGGCGGATGTTCACGGCGTAATCCCGGATGATCAGTTTGCGGGTGCCATCGATGGCGAGGATGCCGTTCGGCACTTTGCTGAAATCTTTCAGCACCGCCTGCATTTCACTGGGCAACGCATTGGTCAACGTCACGACCTGGGTATCGAACGTCTGGGCTTCCGCGATCTGATCGATAGTGCTGGTCTTGAAGCGGGCACCTTGCTGGAAGACCAGTGCTTCGGGAACCACCGTGGCAAACTTGTCACCCATGGGCACGATGGCCACACCATTCTGGGCCAAGACGCTTTCCATCGCCTGGATCAGTTCCGCTTTGGTGAGCGGCGTCTGTATCTTCAACGTCACCTGGTTCTTGAGCAGGCCCGTGAGTTGCTGTCCGTAGATCAAGGTCTTGCCCACATGCTCCGCATAGAGATCCAAAAACTGCATCATCTCCATGTTCGAAAAGCGCAACTCTTCGATGGGGATCACCGCTTCAGCCGTTCGCGTCGCCGCTCCGGGGGCACTTGGCGCCATCTGGCCGGTTGGCACGCCGGGCCCTGAAGGAGTCGGGGCAGGCACTTGCGGTACGATTTGATTCGCTGGTGTCACCGCCGGCGGCGTTTGCGCACTCGGCAACGCCGGAACCTGAGCCGCGGGCGTGGTGGGCGTTCTGGAAGGCACAACTCGGCCCGGCAAAGTGGGGACGGTATTGGTGGTGGTGGCGGGACTGCCTGGTGAGGGCAGCGTTTGGGCCACCAGGTTCAAGGCCGCTGCCCCCAGACAGGCAACAGATAAAACGGTGATTTTCTTCATGGGGTCTTGGCGTTTAAAGGCGTTGAGGTGGACCCGGCTGACCGGGTCGGGGTTTCCATTTCGTAATTGGCCACCAGCGTCAGGTAACCCTGCAGCAGCATGGGCGGATTGTTCGGCTTGAGATCGAAGTCGCGAACGCGGATGGAAGAATTTCCATCACTCAGTTTATACATGAAGTTCACGAGGTTCTTTTCCTCCGTATCCTTGAAATTCACCCGCATGGTGATCTCTTGGAAATATTTGTTCGTCGAGTTCAGGTTCACGTTCGGCTGGCTCATGCTGTCCCAGTAGAACCGGTGTTGCTGGGCCAGATTCTCGACCGTGCGGCGGAAGTGGGTTTTGGCATCGCTGGAGACGATCACTGCGGCGCTGTTGGTTTCCAGATTGTTCAACTGCTCCCGAAGTTTCGGCATCTGTTCGATGGTTTTCTGGTACTTGTCCAGCATGGCCTGCTTGTCAGCCCGCTCCACCAGCACCGGGCTCCACTTGCCGAACTGCGGCCAGATGAACAGGAAGTTCAGCACCAGCGCGAAAACGATCGCCACGCCGATGACGAATTTGCGCTCCTGCGACGTCAGATTGAGGTTTTGCCACCAGTTGTTCATTGTTCACCTCCGGCGAATTCACAGGAAAACGACCACATGACCACGGTCGCCGTACGGCGGGTATTGGACACCGGCACTTCTTTGAAGACCCGCCTTCCGTTGACCTGCAATCTTCCCAAGGTTTCCGTGAAGTCCGTGATCTTCTGTCCGTCCGACGGGCTGGCCTCGCCGGAAACGGTCAGGCGATACCCACGGTCAAACGAGAGACTTTTCAACGTGAGCCCTTCCGGCAGATTCGCCACGATGGCCTTCCACGCGTCCAAGGCCGCAAAACGCAGGCTCGTCTGCATCTCCACCACTTTGATCTTCTCGGAAAGTTGGACGGCTTTGTTGTACTCTTGCTCCGTATTCTCGATCTGGCGGGCCAGGCTGTTGCGCTGATACGTCCGATATTGCAACGCGCCAAGGTAGATACCCACGGCCACCACATAGAGGAGGGCGATGACACCCAAACCGCGCATCCACAGCCGTTCCGTGAATTGCTGCCGGTATTTGAGGACGCGGTCCTCAGGCATGAGTCCGGGGTTCAGGCCGTTGCGCAACGCATGCACGGCACTGGCCGTGGCCAGTTCGGGCAAAGGCTTGGGCTTTACCACATCCACCTGTCCCTCAGCCGCCTTTTGCACCACGGGCAACCAAGCTGACGCCGTCGCCTCATCCGCCACCAAGTGCCAGCGGAAAGGCGGCGCGAACCAGCCTTCCATTTCACCGGCCCACGATACCTTCGCCACCTGATCTTGCAGTTCCCGTTCCCAATTGGTTTCCGTGGTCAGGCGAAAGAGGCTGACTTGCTGCAAGACTCCGCCGAACCACCACGCGATCACGCAGGAGGCATTATCCCCCTCTTTGCGCGGATAGATCCAGGCGCTGTTCTCCGCCACCGGGCGCTCGATCAGTTCATGGATGGTGGGCAGTTCCAGCCGGTCGGCCTGGTAGCCACCCGCTTCCAGGCGGCCCAGATGTTCCTCCACCACATCACGTGAGGCGATGAGCACCAGCACCGTGCGGGGAGTTCCTGGCGCGGCCTGCGTCGTCTTCACATGCTCGATGGTCCAAACGATCTGGGCCAGCGGCAGGGGGGAAAGTTTTTCGAGCTGGAACTCCACCATCGAGAGCACTTCCGATTCGTCGCAGGGCGGCAAATGCAGCACGCGCAGGAAAACCTTGTCATCCGGCAGCCAGGCTACGTTCAGCTTGGGATTCCACAGATGGCTCCAGCCCTTGGCGACCCAGTTGGCGGGAAGTGGTTCCGTGATGCCCAGTGCCTTCTGGCCCGCGGGCACGCAACGGTTCCCATTGCGCGTGAAGCGCCAGACTTCACGCCGCGTCGGCTCGGCGGAGAGGACATTACAAGTATTCGCGCGCCCCATGCTACTCCTTGGTCATGAAAATCGTGTTCTGGTCTTCCAGCAGTGACTGGTGCTCCTCCGTCTGCGTCACGCGGAGCACTTCCTCCACCGTGGTGATGCCTTCACGGACCTTTTTCCAGCCGTCATGCCGCAAGGTGCGCATCCCTTGGGAAACCGCCTTCTGCGCAATGGTCGAAGCCGCTGAACGGTTCAGGATCAGCGGCCGCAAATCTTCGGTCACCACCAGCAATTCATAGATGCCCAGACGGCCCGTGTAACCGGACCCGCGACATTCATCGCAACCGGCCCCGTGCCAGAACTTCGCCGTGGGCAACTCCGCCGCTGGATAACCCAGCTTCCGCAAGTAATCCCGGTCCACCTTCTGCTCCACTTTGCAGTGCTTGCAGATGGTACGCACGAGACGCTGGGCCAACACGGCTTCAATGGACGAAGCCACGAGGAATGGTTCGATGCCCATGTCGATCAAGCGCGTGAACGCGGAGGAAGCATCATTCGTATGCAGCGTGCTAAACACCAAGTGACCCGTGAGCGCCGCGCGGATCGCGATCTCCGCCGTCTCCAGATCGCGGATCTCACCCACCATGATCACGTTCGGGTCTTGGCGCAAAATGTGGCGTAAACCCACGGCGAACGTCAGCCCGATGTCTGAGCGAACGGCGATCTGATTGATGCCCTTCAACTCATACTCCACCGGCTCCTCGATCGTGATGATGCGCTTGTGGATCGAGTTGATCGTGTTAAGGAAGGCGTAGAGCGAAGTCGATTTGCCCGCACCCGTAGGCCCGGTCACCAGCACGATGCCGTGCGGCTTGATGATGAGGTCGCGGATGGCGTCGTCTTCGGCCTTGGAGAAGCCCAGCTTTTCCAGGCCGATCAAGACCTTGCCACGCGAGAGCAAGCGGAGGGAAACGCTCTCGCCATAGACCGTCGGCACGGTGGACACACGGATGTCGATCTCTTCACCCTTGATCCGGACGTTGATACGACCATCTTGCGGCAGGCGTTTCTCGGAGATGTTCATCCCCGACATCACCTTGATACGCGAGATGATCGCCGCCTGATACTGCTTCAACTGCGGGGGCATCGGCGTCTGGTGCAAGATGCCGTCAATGCGGTAACGGATGCGTAGCTCGTCCTCGTTCGGTTCAAAATGGATGTCCGTGGCACGCGTCTTGTGCGCTTCCCAGACGATCTGGTTCACGAACTTGATGATGGAAGCTTCCTGGTCGTCTTCCGTGATCTCCTTGTCGCTGACTTCCAGATCCAACGTGTCGTCCTTGGCCATCTCATCCAAGGTTTCGGCACCGACACCGTAATATTTCTTCAGCGACTTCTCGATCTCTTCCCGGGGCGCGAGGGCGAAGGTGACCGGGCAGCCGGCATCGAATTGCACGGCACTCAACATCCCCGCATCAAAAGGATCGCTGACGGCGATCTGCAATTTGCCCTCCGTGAAGGCCGTGGGCAGGATGTTATACTGGAAAGCGACCTTGGTAGAGATGCGGGCGCGGGCTTCCGTCGGGACCTCGACCTTTCTTAGATCAATGAATTCCCAGCCCAAGGCATGGGCGAGCTTTTGCAGAAACTGATCCTGGCTCATGCCACCTTCGCGGCAGAAAAAAGCCAGCAGTCCCTCTTGGGAACCGTTCTCTGCTGAGATACGCCACGCCTTGCGCCACTCCTCGAATTGGTCGGGAGTCGCCAGCGCCGCCTCAGCGAGTACCGACTTGATAGACCTAAATGCCATGTCTGCTACTAGTTAAACTGTAAATCGTGTAACACGGGAAGCTAAGGAAAGTTGCGCTGAGGGTCAAAGGATTTGCAGGAAACATCATCGGTTCCATTATTTCCGTTAACCTTCGGGCAGAATACCACAAAGAGAAGCGGCCCTAATGCATGCGAAAAAGATTTACTCAAACCGCCCTTCCCGCCTTCACTGGCCGCCAAGTCATGAAGCGTCTGGCCACCATCACGGTCATCGGCAAGGATAAAACGGGCGTCATCGCCCGGATCACGAACTATCTTTTCTTGCAGGGTGCAAACATCGAAGCCTTGGAGGAACAGGTCACCCGCGGCCAGTTCAGCATGACTATCAACGCCTCCTGGCGGGAAGAGAAGCTGGTGGCCGCCCAAGTCCAGGTGGGTTTGGCGGCTTTGGGCAAGGAACTGGGGATGGAGGTAAGCCTGCGCTTCACCAAACCCCATACCCGCCAGCGCATGGCCATTTTCGTCACCAAGGAACCGCGCTGTCTCGAAACCCTGCTCGCAGCGGCGAAGGCCGGCAAACTCCGGCAGGCGGAACCAGTGCTGGTGCTGGGCAACCATCGCGATCTGGAACCGTTGGCGAAAAAAGCCGGGCTGCCCTTCATCCATCTGCCTTGGGAAGACCGCGCGCAAGCGGAAGCCAAGGCGCTGGACATCCTCACCGAGCATGAGATCGATTTCGTGGTGCTGGCGCGCTTCATGAAGATCCTCTCCCCAAACTTCGTGTGGCGCTACAAGAACAAGATCATCAATATCCACCCTTCCCTATTGCCCAGCTTCCCCGGGCCGCAAGCGTATCGCCAGGCGTATGAGCACGGCGTGAAGATCATCGGCGTGACCGCCCATTTCGTGAGCATGCACCTGGATGAAGGCCCGATCATCGCCCAAAGCGCCTTCACCGTGAAACCGGATTCCGCGCTGAAGGACATCATGGATGAGGGGCAGAAACTGGAAGCGAAGACCCTGCTAAAAGGCGTGCAGCTCTACCTGACCAAGCAACTGGATGTGCATTGGGGCAAGGTGAAGTGGGTGTGAGGACGGATCACGATTTAAGGGACGAATCCCCTTGGTCGCCTTCCAATATTTGTTTGAGATGGCGGTCGAAATCCGATTCAAACAAACGGTCTTGGACAATCCGGTACTTCTCAAATTCACTTTCGGCAAACGCTTTGGCGACTTCCTGACTGACTTTGCCCGGATGATCAAGGATGTCACGTTCGTTGAATTGGAGGAAGGCGTTCAGTTTTGAAGCCCAGTCCTTCATCGTCATTGGAACATTGCGTTCAGCCTGATCCTCCGCGTAATCAAGGTACATCGTCACGATTCGATCCAACGCTTTCAGCTCTTTCTCGGTCAGGTAATTCTTGGCGATGCTGACATCCGGCTTAAGAATTTTCCCGTGCGGGGCATTCTTCCAAGTCGTCAGTCCCATGCGTTCCTTCTGGCTGTCTGCCCGCTCGACAATCAGTTCCGCAGCCGTGTGACCATGGGTGGCGAAATGTAGCTTGTTCTGAACAGCGGCAAAAAATGTCTGGGTAGTTTCGGCTTGCGGACTGTAATCCATCGCCGTCGCATAGATATCCGTGATTTTCTGATAGAAATTACGCTCACTGGCGCGGATTTCCCGGATTTCGGCCAGCAGGTTTTCGTAATAAGATTTATCGAAGAACGAACCGTTCTTCAGACGCTCCTTGTCCAGCACATAACCCCGGATGGCAAAATCACGTAAAACCCCGATAGCCCATTGCCGAAACTGGGTGGCGCGTGTGGAATTTACCCGGAAACCAACGGCGATAATGGCATCCAGACTGTAAAATTCCAGTTGCCTTGCTACTTCGCGATTCCCCTCTTTTTGAACTGTTCGGAATTTCCGAACAGTTGCCTCACCTTTGATTTCTCCAGCTTCGAAAAGATTAGCCAAATGCTCGCTGAGTGTCGGAACCGTTACTTCAAACAGTTCGGCCATGAGCTTCTGCGTCAACCACACAGTCTCCCCCTCTACCCGCACCTCGATGCCCGCTTCCCCTGCCTGCCGTGTGAAAACAAGGAACTCAGCCGTGCTATTGCGTATCTGAAGTTTTTTCTCTTTGCCCATGAGCTGATGGGAACCATAGCGACAAGCTGCCCATATGCCAACCTCCCATACAGACTGCTATCCAATTCACACCACCGGCTTCTTCCAGATCGGCACCACCCGTTTCATTTCCTCGATGATCCATTGGCACGCGGCAAACGCTTCCCCGCGATGAGGCGACACAACTTCCATCCACAACGACGCCTCATTCACCTGCACCACCCCCGTGCGATGGATCAACCGCACGGACTCAATGGGCCAACGCTTTTCCACTTCATCGAAAATCTTGCTGAACTGGTGCCGCGCCATGACCTCGAACGCCTCATAATCAATCGCACGGATCGTGTCCTGACCTTCAGCCGCCCGCACCACACCTGCGAAGTAAATAGCCGCCCCCATGCCATGCGACATCGTCCGGCTAGCGACGAGCTTCGCCTCATCAATCGGCTCTGTCGTAATGGTCAATTCGCGTTTCATCGTGTCACTCTTCGCACCTACCCCCCCTGCACTGGCGGGAACAAACTCACTTCATCCCCCGCTTTCAGCACATAGCTACGCCCCTGATACTCCACCCCCACGGCGATCAACGTGGAGTTATTCATTGCACTGAGCTGGGGAAACCGCCGGATCAGTTCCTGATAAAGCTGTTCGATGGTGCTGCCCTCTGCGAGATCCACCGTGGTCTCGGCGCAACCAGTGAGCTCCTTGAAATAGGAATAAAAATGAACCTTCGTCCTCATGACTTCACCGCTTCGTCATAGATTTTCGGCTTCAAAACGCCGATGAACGGCAGGTTGCGATACCGTTCCGCGAAGTCCAGTCCGTAACCCACCACGAACGCATCCGGAATCTCGAAGCCCACATAATTCGCCACCACGTTTTCCTCGCGCCGGGCCGATTTACTCAGCAATACGCAGATTTTTAAGCTGCGCGGCTTGAGCTTCTTGAGCTTCTTCGTCACCAGCGACAACGTCTTGCCCGTGTCGAGAATATCATCCACCAACAACACGTCGCGGCCCTTCACATCCAGTTTCAACTCCTTGGTGAAAACCAATTTGCCGGACTTCGTGCCCTTGCCGTAGCTGGACACCCCCATAAAATCCAAACGCAACGGCAGATCCAGATACCGCACCAGATCCGCGAGAAACATCACCGTGCCGTTCAGCAAGGCGACCACTACCAAGTCCTTCCCCGCGTAATCCTGCTCGATCTCCCACGCCATGCCCTTCACCCGCTGCAAAATCTCGCGCTCGGAGTAGAGCACCGAGGCCATGTCCATCAAGGCATGATGCTCTTGCTTCACCCGCGCCAGCTTGGTGCGCGGCGCACGTTTCTTTGATTTCGGTTTGCTGCTCACGACGAGGGAAACGAAACACTGGAACACCCGCTCACGCCAGCAGATTTGCGCTCACTCCGCTTTCTTCACCCCCGCCGCCTGCCGGATCACCGCCGCGAGCCAACCCGCGTGCTCGCCATCCGGCACACTGCTGCCGAGCGTGATGTCCCGGCCGGAGATCAGGCGCAATTGCACATCGTAATAGATTTTGTTGCCGGACTGCATCCCGTTCTTCAACACCACATCGGCAATCTCCGCCGCCGCATAACGGCTCTCCTTGCGGTAGAAAATCCAACTGTCCTTCAAGCGCACGCCGCTCGCATCCGCCTCCACGCGGCTGGAGTGAAACAACATATTGAAGCAGCACAGCAACAGCAGGCACGTGAAGAATCCAAACACGATCGGGAACAGGATCGGCGCTTTCTTGACCACCGTGAGCACCACCGCGCCACCGAAGACGGCCGTGAAGAAAAACAAAAACAAGATCGCCCCCACATTCCGCGCAGCGGCAAATGTCACCACGCTTCCACCGGCGGGCAATGATTGCACCTGGATACGCGCACCCGCTGGCGGTGTATAATTCTCCACCTGCTTGTCCCAACGTGGTGTGGGGTCCAGCACTTCACTCGCCGTGGCGGCGGGAGATTCCGCCGTGCGAAACACCGGCAATTCAAACGTCTCGTTCAGGTCCACACCGCGCACATCGGCCTCCACGTTCAATCGCCACAGGATGGCCGGATCCTCTGTTTCCCGGGACGCCTCGGGTGCGGACGATGGAATCGCGAATTGCACCGGTATGCCCGTTTTGTCCGGCTGATGCGCCAGCAAATCTTGGGCTATCGTTAGGCCCTCCTGCCACAGCACCGTTTCCCGTGTGCTCCGGTCATCGCCGGAACCTGTCGTGCGTTTCTCCACACAGGACAGCCTCACTTTGAAACCGCTCGTCGCCTTCACTTTCGCGGGGATCTCCACCATGCCCGCCAGTTGTCCGCCGATGACGCAGGGAGTGTTCAACAGCTTGAACACCGGCTGCCCATACTTGCGCCGTTGTAACGTGCTGTAGATCGCCCCGGCCAGCAGCCCGAAACCGATCAGCGGGAAAATCAAGGCCACCAGAATCCCCTTGTTCCCCTTCGCCAATTCTTTGGGCAGGGCGAACAATACCGTGGAAGAGATCAGGTTCCAGAAGATGGCAAAGCCCCACAGTACGATCGCACCTGACTTCCCCTGCGAATCCACCCGTCCTTGGGACCAGTCCTCCCGCCAGCGCCACGGTTCACCCGGATGCGCCACCTTGCGTTTATTGCGTTCCCGCTCCACCCGCATCCCGTAAACCGCCCCGATCATCAGGCCAAAACCCACGAGCGTGAAAAGCGTTCCCATCAGGCCCAACATGGCTGCCTCCCCCTGCTTGCCCGACTGGAACATCTTGATCCCCTGAAACAGCGCGATAACGCCCGCCCCGGCAAAAGGCAGCCCAAATAAAATCAGACAACCCATCCCAACCGCCGAGCCGGCACTATTCACCGCGGCATTCTTTTGGCCCTCAGCTTTCACGCCTCGAATGCTGCCAGAAATGCCTCCTGAGACCACTAGAACTTTTGTCTCCAATTGGAATCTGAGCTGGATCGCTTCACGGTCTCAAAGCGCAGGGTGGCCATTCAATGCGTTCCATCATCCCGCTTGCAAAGCCGTTGATAAATGATACTGAGTCTCAGTAAGCTTTGGCTTAATTCGCTCTAGTGATGGCAAAAACGGATACAGGCAGTGCAGAGAACGTTCCCAAACCGGGGACGCCGGCTGTCTTTGCCGAGGCGGGCGCGTGGCGTCCGGTGGGTTCGGGTTGGCAGCCATTGTTCGGCAGTTTTCAGGGCTTGGGCTTCAGCGTGGAGTGGCATGACTTTCATGCGAAGCAAGAGCTCGACTGGTCCGCGAGCTTTCATCCGGATTGCGTGGAACTGTGCCTGAACTTGAGTGGCGAAGGCTTCGTGGAAGGCGGCGGGCAGCGGGCGGACATCGGCCCCTTGAGCGTAGCCTTTTACCGTCAGGGTGACCAGCGGCTCGTCGGGCGTCGCCTCGCCGGTCAGCAGCACCAGTTCCTTACGATCGAATTTTCCCGCACGTTCCTGCATGCCCACCTGGATGCCTTGGGAAAGAAGTTGCATCCCTTGGTGCGTGCTTTCGTAGACAAGAAGCCGACACCTATGGGACCGGCCGTTCCGCAACGTCTCACCGCCGCGCAACAACAACTCGTAGATGTGTTGCGCCAACCGCCTGTCTTCGCGGCCGCGCAACCGCTTTGGTATCAGTGCAAGGTGTTGGAGATGGCGCTTACTTTCTTCATGCAAGTGGCTGAGGAAAAGGAACAGCCGGCCTCGCGCCAGAGCCGCAATGCGCAGGAGCGCGTGGAACAGGTGATGTTCCTCATGCGACAGGATCTGTGCGAGCCGCCTTCCTTGGAAGAACTCGGCAAGAAGATCGGCTGCAGCCCGTTCTATCTGAGCCGCACTTTCTCACAAGTCACTGGGCAGACCATTCCGCAATTCCTGCGCCGCTTGCGCATGGAGAAGGCGGCGGAACTGCTTCAGTCCGGCGAATACAACGTGACCGAGGCGGCGATGGAAGTGGGCTACAACAGTCCCAGCCATTTCAGCCAGGCCTTTCACGAGACATACGGGTGCTGTCCGGGGCTTTATCCGCTGGGTGCGCGACGCAAGTAGCCGACAGAAAATGACAAGGCAACGGAGGCGTATGGAGGTTGGTTGTGTTGATATCACTCACGTGCATTGAGGACTGACGTCACCCGGCATCCTGGATCACCTTTTCAGCATGGTTATCCTCCTGCGGTGGTGCCGGGTGACGTGGGGACTTCGGCGCGATCCAAGGATTCTCCGCCAGTGCAAGCCACCGATAGAGAATGACAATTCAACGACAGCAGCCGATCGGAGGTGAGGCTACTTTGCTGACATGACCGCTAAACGTTTTGATCATTTCATGGCCTTCTGGCAGCAGTTGACGCAGGTGAAGCCGCAGAAGCCGGCCAAAGCCAGCCGCCGCGTCTCGACGGCCAAGGCGAACTTGAAAGCGGTGCTCGCCCGCTAAGCTCACTTTGCGCGGTTAGCCGCGCCTGCTTCGGTCTCAGGAAAGAGGCCAGCCTCTTTCTGTAACCGGTTAATTTCACGCCTGTTCCGGTTGCCTTCACCACCATCCGGTGGTATCTTCTTTTTCGGGGAAAATCACTTTTACTATGACAACCACACTCATTTCCAAAAAGGTGGCCTCGGCCATCTACCAGCAGATCGGCCTGGAATTCTTTGCCTCCATGCAATACGAGGCCATCTCGGCCTGGTTCAAGCAACAGGGCCTGCCGCGTCTCTCCGCGCATTTCGCCAAACAGGCCAGCGAGGAGCGCATGCATGCGCATCGTTTCATGAAGTATGTCGTCGATACCGGCACGCCGCTGCAATTGCCCGCCATCGATGCCCCCAAGTGCGGCTTCAAATCCGCGGAAGATGCGGTGCAAGTCGCATTGGATCATGAGCTGAAAGTCACTGACTCGATCAAGGCACTGTTCGATCTCGCGGAAAAAGAAGGCGACCGTTTCACGCAGACTTCGTTGCAATGGTTCATCAACGAACAGTTGGAAGAAGTATCTTCCGCCGATGAATTGCTCCAGATGGTAAAACGCGCCGGTGACGGCGGTTTGCTGTTAGTCGAGTATTTCCTCGGTGGCGGAGGTAACGGCGGTGGTGCCCCGAAGGCTGAATAGATCCGCGCAAAACATTTCCCAAAGGCCCGTAATCGCAAGATTGCGGGCCTTTTTTCTGGGGAGCGTGGGCGCCTCGCCCACAGCAACGGCCATAAGCAAGAGCGGGCTGGTTTCGCTAAAAATCCCGCGCCCGCAATTATTCCCTTTACGATGCGCTCTCCACTTTCTGTAAACCAACGGATTTGCGCAGCTTGCTGTGCCCGAGACCCCGACCAGAGGCACGGGGCAGGCGGGCACGCTCCACCCGAGGCGCCTGTGCAAGCCGCCGATAGAAAATGACAAGTGAACGAAAGCAGGCGTTTTCGGTTTCTTCTAGTTTGCTCACCGTTGCCCGGCCGTCGCCGGAGAAAGTTGAGGCCCGGTTGGACTCAAGTTTCATAAGGCATCCGTGCGATGGCCGGGCAACGAACCATTTAAAAATGAAGAAGTACACACACACATCGCAAGGGAAGAAACTGAAGAAGGGCATGCGTCCGTCCGTCGCCACGATGGCATTGGTCAATGCCATCATGCTGACGGGTGCAGCGCACGCCCAGACGAACACGCCGCCGGTCAAGGCCGGCAGCAGCACGAACGCGCCGGTGAAGATGGATGAAGTCGTCATCAAGGCTGACAAGATGAAGGATGACACCTCCTACAAACCCGAAACCGTCGCCAATCCGAAATATACCGAACCGCTGATCAACACCACGCAGACCATCACGGTCATCCCGCGCGCGGTGATGGAGGAGCAAGGGGCCACGTCCTTGCGCGATGTATTGCGCAACGTGCCCGGCATCAGCATGCAAGCCGGTGAAGGTGGCGTGCCCGCGGGCGACAACCTCTCCATCCGCGGCTTCAATGCCCGCACGGACATGTTCATCGATGGCGTGCGTGACTTCGGCGGTTACTCCCGCGATCCGTTCAACATGGAGCAAGTGGAAGTGATCAAAGGACCGACGTCCTCCACCACGGGCCGTGGTTCCACGGGCGGTTCCATCAACCTCGTAAGCAAGACACCGAAGCTGGCGCCGTCCTACGGCGGCTCCATCGGTGGCGGCACGGATGGCTATTTCCGCTCCACGGTGGACGTCAACCAGCCGCTCAACGGCACGGGCTTTGAAGGCACGGCGCTCCGTTTGAACGGCGTGTGGCACCAGAATGACACGCCCGGCCGTGATGAAGTGACCAATGAGCGCTGGGGCGTGGCTCCGTCCCTGGCCTTCGGCGTGGGCACGCCGACGCGTGTGACGCTAAGCTACTTCCATCTGGATCAGGATAATATTCCCGACTACGGCATTCCGTTTGTGCCGGTGGGCAATACCGACCCGCTTTTGGCCGGCCACGGCGACCAAGTCGCACCGGTGGATTTCACCAATTTTTACGGCCTGACAACTCGTGACTACGAGCGGACCCGCACGGACCTGGGCACGGCCCTGTTCGAGCATGACTTTAACGAATCCCATACTCTGCGAAATCTGTTCCGCATGGGCATCACGAAGCGCGATTCCGTGATCACCGCCCCGCGTTTCTTTGA
This sequence comes from Chitinophaga pinensis, assembly GCA_943367715.1. GTDB lineage: Bacteria > Verrucomicrobiota > Verrucomicrobiia > Limisphaerales > JAEYXS01 > JAEYXS01. The sequence goes on from CALRJY020000015.1 coordinate 73,629, forward strand.
CTCCGACCCGACTCCGGGTGTTATCAACGACCGCCGGGTCAACCGCCAGATCCAGTCGCGTGACCAGACGGATACCATCATCGCCAACCAGACGGACTTCACCAGCCGTTTCGAGACCGGCAAGATCGACCACACTCTGGTGACCAGCCTTGAAGTCCTCGGTGAATCCTCCGAGAACTATACTCGCGCGGGTGTCACGTCGGTGACGGACATCTTTAATCCCAGCCCGAACGATCCAAGTCCGGGCGCGGTGACGCGCACAGGTGTGGTGACTGAGGCAAATTCCATGTCCGTGGCCTTGTCAGCCTTTGACACGATGAAGCTCGGCGAGAAATGGCAGCTCAACGGTGGCGTCAGGCTTGAGCATTTCGAAGTCGATGTGGGATCGTTGCGTGCCAATGATGACATGGTGAGCTGGCGCACCGGCCTGGTCTTCAAGCCGCGTGAAAACGGCAGCGTCTATTTCGGCTACGGCACCTCCTTCAATCCTTCCGCCGAAGGCTTGACCTTGGCGACCACCCCGACGGCGGCCAACAACGTCAACACGGATCCGGAACAAAGCCACACCTACGAACTGGGCACGAAGTGGGAATTCTTCCAGCAACGGCTCTCCCTCAGCGCGGCCATCTTCCGCACGGATAAAACGAATGCCCGCACTGAAGATCCTACCAATCCGGCCGACGTCATCGTGCTGGACGGGGTGCAACGCGTGGACGGCTTCGAACTCGGCGCCGCTGGCCGCATCACGGATGACTGGCAGATCTTCGCCGGTTACACCATCATGCACAGTGAGATCGTGGAGTCCAAGAACGCCGCGGAAGTAGGCAATGAACTCAGCAACACGCCGGAGCAATCCTTCAATCTGTGGACCACGTATCAGTTGCCGTGGGGCATCGAGCTGGGCGGCGGCGCGCAGTTTGTGGATACCCGCTACAGTGCCAACAACAACACCCGTCAGGTAGATGGTTACGTGTTGTATGACGCCATGGTCGGCTACCGCATCAACAAGAACTTCGATGTGCGCCTGAACTTGTATAACTTGGCGAATACGACGTATATCGACCGGATCGGTGGCGGTCACGTCATCCCCGGCGCTGCCCGGTCAGCCGTCCTTACGGCCAACTTCAAGTTCTAAGCCCCGTCGGCAGGTCCGACCCGTTGCGCCTTTGCAAGTTATTGAGGCGCAACAAGCTGGTGCCCCATTCATTCGGCGGATTGCGCTGCAAGTGCAATCCGCCGATAGAAAATGGCAACTGGCCGTGAGCAGAAGTCGGTTGGTTCCCCTATATTCCCCACGCTTGTATGGCTTTTCCCAGCCAAGTAGAGACCGGTATTTCAGAGAATGTGTGATGCTGAGTCTGGCAAAGTAAGCGGGAAAATGATTTAACGAGAGTCTATGCTGATCAGCATTCCAGATGTTTTGACGCCGCAACAAGTGGCGGAAGCCCGTGCGATCCTCGATCAGGCGGAATGGGTGGATGGCCGCGTGACGGCGGGTCACCAATCCGCCAAGGCCAAGGATAATGTCCAGATCCCCGAGGGGCATCCGGCCGCGCGGCAACTCGGTGACATGATTTTGGGTGCGTTGGGAAAGAACAACCTGTTCCTCTCCGCCGCCCTGCCCCTGCGGGTGTTCCCGCCGCTCTTTAACAAATACTCCGGCGGACAATCCTTCGGCACGCACGTGGATAATGCCATCCGCCAGATTCCCGGCACGCCTCATCGCATCCGCACGGATCTTTCCGCCACGCTCTTTTTCGCGGGACCGGAAGAATACGATGGCGGCGAGCTGTGTGTGGAAGATGCCTATGGCGTGAAGAAAGTGAAGCTGCCGCCCGGCCACATGGTTTTGTATCCGGCCACCAGCCTCCATCACGTCACCCCGGTGACGCGTGGTGCGCGCATCTGTTCCTTTTTCTGGTTGCAAAGCATGATCCGCGATGACGGGCAGCGCTCGCTCCTGTTCGATCTGGACATGGGCATACAGCGCTTGAGCGCCGATCATCCCAATCATCCCTCCGCCGTCCAATTGACCGGTGTGTATCACAATCTGCTGCGCCAGTGGGCGGAGATGTAAGCCATGACGAAGTTTCGCAAAGTCCTATTCTGGCTGCACCTGATCTCGGGCATCGTCGCCGGCGTGGTGATCTTGGTGATGTCAGTCACGGGTGTGCTGCTCGCGTATGAACGGCAGATGGTAGCGTGGGCGGACAAGGAATATCGGGTGACCGTTCCGGCAGGAGCCACGCGTATGCCGGTGGAAGAGTTGCTGGCCAAGGTGAAGGAGGTGGAGACGAACGCGGCTCCTTCCGGCGTCACCATGAAGTCGGACGCCTCTGCTCCGGTGGCGATGAATTTCGGGCGGGAGAAGACGGTCTTGGTGAATCCCTACTCCGGTGCGGTCATCGGCGAGCCTTCCAAGAAGATCCGCGAGTTTTTCCATGTGACCACGGATCTGCACCGCTGGCTGGCGGCGGAAGGCGATTATCGCGCCACGGGCAAAGCTATCACGGGCGCGTGCAATCTGGCGTTTCTGTTCCTGGTCGTCAGCGGCCTTTATCTCTGGTGGCCGAAGAACTGGGCCGCCTCCACGCTCAAAGCAATCGCGTGGTTCAAGTCCGGACTCAGCGGGAAGGCTCGCGATTGGAACTGGCACAATGTGTTCGGTTTCTGGAGCTGCGTGCCGCTGTTCTTCATCGTCATCACGGCCTCGGTCTTTTCTTATCAGTGGGCGAACAACCTCGTCTATCGCATCACGGGCAATGAGCCGCCACCACCGCGCACTGCTCCGGGTGCACCGGGTGCCGGACCGCAGATGGCCAAGGCGGGCGAACAAAAAGGTCCCGGCGACGCCAAAGCGGGTGAAGGTAAACGCGGTGAGGGAAAATCGGGTGAACGTCGTGAAGGTGGCGGTGCTGGACCTCGTGGTGGTGCTGCAGCCCGTGCGCTTTATGCGCCGGGTGAATTGAACGCGATCTGGACGAAAGCGGAAGCTCACGCCACCGATTGGCAGACGATCAGCCTGCGTTTGCCGACGGCAGCGGATGCGCCCTTCGCGTTTCTCGTGGATCGCGGCAATGGCGCGCGGCCGGACCTGCGGGCGACGGTCAATCTGAGTGCCAAGACCGGTGAGGTCGTCAGCACGGAGACGTACGAGAGCTACAATGCCGGACGCAAGCTGCGCTTGTGGGTCCGCTGGATTCACACGGGCGAGGCAGGCGGGATTTTGGGGCAGACGATCGCGATGCTGGCTTCTTTGGGTGGCGCGGTGCTGGTCTATACCGGCTTCGCCCTGACCTTCCGCCGCTGGCGCAATTGGCGGCAAGGCAAGCAGGCGCAGAACGTGACCGCCGAAGTAGTGACCCAGCAGGCCGAAGAGGCCGAATTGGCCGGCAAGCCCTGAACTTTTTGAGTAAGGGACGCTTTGAGAGCGTCCAATGACCAGTCAAAACGCCCAAGGATGGGCCTTGACGCTAGTTACTTGAGATTTATTCTCATTAGTCTGATTTGATCAGTTATGTCCGTAACCGCAGAGCCAATTAAGATCATCGTGAAGGCCCCACCGGCCAGCGCGGATCGTTGTGCTTTGGGGGATGCGTGCCCCACGCGGCTCACGTGTGAACTGGCCCGCCAATGCCTGCCGCAGGATGGTCCCGATCCGAATCTCAAGTTTGCCTGGGCGAATGCGATCTGTGCGCTTTTCGTGATCATCGGCATCATGGGCATCTTCCAGCCGTTGTTTGTGCTGCCGGTGAAGGCGAGTCCGCCGAAGGTGGATAGCATCCCGGTGTTATTTAATCCTCCGCCTCCGCAGCCGCCTCAGTCCTTGGCGCAGAACAATGCGGCCACGCCGGAGAACAGCACGGCGGAACCGATCGAGACGCCGGAGATCGTGCCGGCCGTCACGCCGATGAATGCGCAGATCACTTTTGCGGTGCCGGTGGAAGGGCCAGTGAGATTGGTGGCGGCGAAGTATGCGGAAGCGCCGCCGGCAAAGTTGAGCCGACCGGTGGCACCACCGGTGAGTAATAGCAAGCCGGGTGGCACCGGGGCGGCAGTGGAATTCAAACCCGGTGTGGACGACGGCGGATATTATCCATGGCCTAAAGAATTTCCTCGCGGAGTGTCGCTGAAGTCCAGCGCTACGGTCACGCTTGCTGTTCTTGTGGATATGCGCGGACGTCCAGTCAATGTCTCGGTTGCCACATCTTCCGGATCCAGGATACTCGATGATCATGCGCTGGAATGGTTGAAGAGAAATTGGCGCTGGCCAGCTGGTCCAGAACGACCCTATACGGTCCCTTTCAAGTACGTGCCGTAACAATTTCCTGTTGCAATGATGAATCCGATCTCTCCCATGCTCGCCAATTCCATCGTCGAATTGTTTATCAAAGGCGGCCCCATCATGTGGCCGATCCTTATCGTCGTGCTGGCGGCGGTGGCGGTGGTCGGTGAGCGCATCGTGTGGTGGGTTTCACTCAGCAAGAAGCGCGATCCGAAACGGCTGGAGCAGGTGCTGACGGCCATCGAAGTGGGTGATTTCAATACGGCGGAAGCGCGCGCGAAAGATTCGGAAGACCCGGTCATCCGCATGGTCTGGCACGGCATCAATCATGTGCACTCCTCCATGCAAGGCGCGCTGCAAGTGGCCGCTGGTGTGGAGCTGCAACGGGCAGGACGATTCCTCACGGCGATGGATACTTTGATCACGCTGGCGCCGTTGCTCGGTCTGCTAGGCACGGTGACGGGCATCATGGGTTCGTTCAATTCCATCGGCGGGTCGGAGCTGGCGGTGGAGAAGGTCACGGGCGGTATCGGTGAGGCGCTTATCGCGACAGGTGCGGGCTTGGGCATCGCGATTTTTGTGCTCATCCCTTATAATTATTTCTCGGCGCGGGTGGCGCGTTTGCAATTTGAGCTGGAGACGGCCGCGACGAATGTGGAAGTGATGGTGCAGGCGGCCAAGCATAAGGAAGCGAACGGCGGCACCTTCCGCGAGGCGCCCCAGCCCTCGATGATGAGTGCCCGCAAATCGACGACGGCGGTCTGATTGATCCAGCTTAGAAACGCGCCATGAAGATTGGTTCCCCATTGCCGCATAAGAAGGCCCGGATCGAGATCATCCCGTTGATCGACATCATGTTCTTTCTGCTGGCGTCGTTCATGATGGTCAGCCTCACGATGGTGAAGCTGAAATCCATCAAGATGGATCTGCCCACGGCCACGCAGGCGACGAAAGATTTCAAACCGGACATCGTGAACCTGGCGGTGGACAAGCAGGGAGATATCTACATCGGGGAAAAGCGCCAGACTCTTGCGGAGGTGTTCGATTTTCTGACGAGGAAAGTGGCCGAGAGGAAGGACATCCCGGTCTATATCAGCGGGGACAAGGATGCGAGTCACGGGGCGGTCATCAACGTGCTGGACATGGTGCGCCGGGCCGGTGTGCAGAAGGTGTCATTCGCCATCTCGCCGGTGGATGAGGGGAAAAAGTAATCCATGAAGAAGTGGCTGCCGAATCTGTTGCTGGTGCTGTCGGTCATCCTGTGCGCGCTCATCGCGATCCAGTGGGTGCGTGAGGCGCGGTTGCGCGGAATTTTGGAAGGCAAGCAAGCGGAAGTGGAAGCGCGGGACAAGAAATTGGGTGAAGTGGAAGGCCGGTTGAAACTGCTCGAGGTGGAGTTGAAACGGCTGGATGGTTTGAAGGCGGAATTGACGGATCAGAACAAGAAGACTTTGCAGGAGGGTAAAACGCTGGAACGGGAACTGGCGGAGGCGGCAGCAAAGTTGCGCGGGCTGGAGCAGGCGAATGAGGCTTACAAGAAAGCTCTTGATGATGCGAACGCGAGCATCACGAAGCAGAACGCCGCGGTGCAGGGGCAGAACGCGCAGATCCAGCAACAGAACGAGGCCGTGAAGAAACAGAACGGGGTGATCGAACAATTGAACGGGGAAGTGCAGCGGCTGGCCAAGGAACGCAATGACGTGGTGGAGAAATACAACCAGCTCGTGAAGGATTACGAGGGGGTGGTCAAGCGGCTGGAAGAGGCGATGAAGGCGGCGGAGAAGAAGTGAGCTGGCTTTCAGGGAGCAAGCTGAGCCTGTATTTGCTTAAGGATATCCCCTTCCCCCTCATCCCGACCTTCTCCCTGGGGGAGAAGGAGAATTCATTCTCCGCGTTGTCTGCATATCGCAGAACTTGTCCTGCGAATGCTTCAGTTCACAACGTGTTCTTCACAAAAAGTCAGGACAACTTACCGGTTCACGGGGACGGCGTTGATGATGAGTTCTTGGCGGTCGCCTACTAATACGCGGCCTTGGATCTGGACGCGCGGCAAGGGGACGGGTTGGAGGGCGTCCGCTGGTTTTTCCGCTTCGGCTTTTTTGGCGGCTTCGGCTTTCACCGCGCGGAGTGCATTGGTCCGGGAGTCCGGTTGGGGCGGCTCTTGGAAAGAACCATCGATGACCACCGGTTGGTTCAAGGTGCGGTTCATGCCGGCGGCGCGGAAGGAACGGGAGGCCACGTTCCCGGTATCAGGCCCTCTCAGGTCTCCGCGCGCAGCGGCGCCACCGCTGACAACGGCCCGGGAGCGGCTTTCATCCGCCACGGCTTGGGCAGGCGTGGCATCCTGTTTCTTGGCGGCATCGCGCAAGGCGAGATTCTTGTCTGCTTCCGGGGTGTTCATGTTGCCGACATAGATGGAGCCATCGCTATCGATGATCTTCACTTCTTCGCCGTTCTGCTGCACTTGGAAGCGTTCCATCACTTCGGGGACGGCGGGTGATTGGTAATTGCGGCGCATGCCCGCGCGGGATGGGGTTTGCTCAAAGCGTTGGCCGGCAGCGTTACTGGCGGGATCAGAGATGGTCGCAGAAAAAGCGACTGGGCTGTTTTCCATCGGCAGGTTGTTGCTGGGCGCGATGGCGAGCTTGGTCCGGTTGGCCGGAGCCATCGGTGTGCCTGGGGCAGGAGGAGCCGTCGGTGCGGTTGCGGCGGGGACATCCAGCGCGACTTCCACTGGCGCCATGCGTTTCATTTTCGCTTCCGGCAACGCTTTGGCCGCGCCCTCAGGGAGATTTGAACGGCTGGTCACCGAGGGGGCTGACATGGTGGTGGCAGATATCGGAGCGGGTTGCGGTCTGGCCGGGGAAGGAGTGGCGACGTTCTGCGCGATCGCTTCGTTCGCCTTCATATCTTTGGCGAGCGCGGAGGGAGCGGGTTTGGCGACGGGTTCGGCTTGGTAGGTTTCCGCCTTCAGTTTTGGTGGCTGGCTCCGCGCCTGCATCTCCTCGCGTTCTTTGATGGGCGTGGCGTTGTCCATCACGACGGTCTGCGCGGTGCGTTCCGTCATGCTTTCCGTCGTCGCTGGAGGTGCGCTGGGAGCCGGTGCTGCGCCGAAGGCACCGGCCGAGGGCTGGGGTGAGGTGGCGGCCATCTCGGAACTGGTGCTGACGGCAGGCGTGGGATTGTTCGCCTGAGCGAGGGTGAACTGGTTATCCTTCCCGGGCCGCATCACGACCACGGCCATCAGGATCACGCAACAGGAGGCGAAGAGGAGGCCGGGCCAGTAGGACCACCAGGGGCGCACGGTGCTCTCCCGCGTGACCGGGGGCACGGTGCCATACGTGCGCGTCACCTCGCCCTGCAGCAGCCGCCGGGTGGCGGGATGCAGGTCCAGTTGATCGCCCGCCTCGGCGCGGCGCTTTTCAGCGTGCTCGCGCAGTTGCTTCTCGATCTCTTTTTCTGGTTCTTGCGACATGATCGTCTAGGTGTTTGACGGGGAAAGTGGTGAATTCTCCCCTGAAAATTTTGCGCGCGCCAATTGTTCCAGTTTATCCAGGCATTTGCTGAGGCGTGAACTCACGGTCTTCTCGTTGAGTTCCAAGGCTTTCGAGATTTCTTCATAGCTCAGATCACCGAAGTAACGGAGCTCGATTATTTCGCGGCAGGGGTCGCCCAACTGGGCCAGGGCGGCGACGACGAGGGAGGCATCTTCTTGGCGCGTCAGGACGCCATCGGGGCCGGCTTGTTGGCTGGGCGGATCGATGACGAGGCCGGTCTCCGGGTCTTCCGCGTGGAGGGAGAGGGTCATCTGTCCCCCACCCCGTTTGGCGGCGCGTTGTTTCTCCTGATGATCGCGCGCCTTGTTCACGGCGATGCGGAAGAGCCAGGTCTGAAACTGGCTGTTCCCCTGAAAGCTCGGGAGGCTTTTGATGACGGTGAGAAAGGTTTCCTGACAGATCTCGGCGACGTCTTCCGCGGTGAGGGAACTGGAGAGCTGGAAGAGGAAGCGACCGCAGATGGCGTAGTGCCGGTCAAAGAGTTCATCCCAGGCGGCGGAGTCGCCTTGGCGACAGCGCGCCAGCAATTCGGCTTCCTCGGGGGAACTCATGCGGGGCCACTATAGGGGAATGTGGCCCAAGCTCAAAGTTCAAAGAATCAAAGTTCAAAGGGGGTGAGAGGACAACGTAACCATGTTGTGGTTGGTGGTTTCTCAGGAGGCCGGTTTCCAGTGAATCGGTGCATGACGATATTGCTCGGGAAGGTTGGTCTTGGCGGTCGCTACTGAGTCGTAAACCTCATCTTGTTGGCACTCCCAGTGACTGTCGCAAATGAAGCGATAAATCTCTGACGATCCGTCATACTGACATAACGCCAAACCGTGGATGACCGCAACAATACTGCCGTCGGTGCATGAGACACTGCCAAATGGCAAATCCGACCACGCCCACTCCAAAACGAGTGCTTTGTCTATGTGAGATGGAGGATGCATGACGCGTAAAGCAGCCTAATGGCTCCATATAGTCCGCTGGTGTTGTCGGTTGGCGGCATCATCTCAGAATCCTGCGGACCAGTAGCTTTCCTGTTTGGCAGTGTAATGTAACTCGCCGCGTACGCCTTGGCGCTGATCGCTGGTGGTGGAGGTGCGGCAGAGATCGCCTACAAAAAGGGCCACACGAAATTCACCCTCACCGGCGGTGCGCTGAAATTCGTAGGTCACATCGCGGGCTTGCATCTTAAGGGTGACGGGAGCCGTGGTGTTGACGGCATTCGTGATACCGTCGGCCACGTAATGACCCGTAACTCGCTGGCCGTCCGGGGTAGTGATGACCACGCTCACAGGGCGGGCGGCGACTGATGATGGGGCGGTACGGCAACCGGCCAGACCGGCCATGAGGATAACGGCGAGGAGTGCGGGGATGGTTTTCATTTTGTTTGTTGGTGATGTGGGTGTGCGCGTAAGGCTGCTTGACGAGAGTATCTCAGCGGATGATTAGACTGCTGCTCTCGATACAAATTCAATCTCATCATCAGTCAGGGAATCTTGGGGATGAAACACGGGCCCGCCAAAAGAGGTGTCAATGATCAAGCCCGGAGCGTCTAAATTCCAAGCGCCGACGTCCGCTGCCGACTCGATGATGTGCGTGACCCTGCCGGTGTGTGCGCCCTGAGCGAGCGCGACAGCATCACCAACCCGAACCTCTGTGCCATCTGGATAGGCAATCATGCGATGCACGCCCGAAGTGGCCTAACACGCAGTAGACCGCGGATTGCGGTTAAGCGCTTTGGTTGTGGGTGTGAAAGCTTTCATCTTGGTAAGCTCAATTTAATGAGGATAGGTGGGCTGTCCAGTGGGATTTGGCTTAATGCGCAACCGGGTGTGATCAAAAACTTGCGGATGAGGCGGGCTTACAACCCTTGGTGTTTTCTGAGACCGGCAGCGCATGACCAAAAAGCTTATCCGGTGAAAAGAATTACAACCCCGAAAATCGCCACAATGATTCCCCAATACTTCACCGGAATAAAAAAGAAATCATTAACTTGTTTTTTCCAGTCCAACAGAAAGCCTGCCAGTGAAACAATCACAGCAGGAATGAAAAAATAAATGCTCTGCATCCGTCCAACAGGACGAAAGAGATATTCTGAGAGCACAGCCCCAAGAATGCAAATTATCGGCACAAGTATCCCCCATCCCCTCCAAATTATTATCATAATGTTTGTTAGTTTGTTTTGTGTCCTTAAGACCCGCATTATTGTAAATGCGGCACTTACGTCTGGTTCGTTGCAGCACATGGTTAGGCATCCGGTCGAACATACCAAAAACGATTGTAGCGGAGTGCGCGCTCATCGTGAAGCCGGAAAAAATCTGAGAACGTCACCTCGTTGCACTCCTTCCTGTCGCCTCCAAACTGATAGTCCGTGGAGAATGTAATGCGCCGCTGTGGCGACGCGGCGATGAGTCGCTGCATCAGGTCGGCAACATCCTGACGGGTCTCCGGTAGAAAGACCAGCGCCTCGTCATCATCCCAATCCATAATCATGCCTGCAAACCATGCGCCATCCTCCGCGCCCTCGAAACTCTTGTTGGCGAGATGCACGATAACGCCAGTCAATGAGTCAAAAACATTCTGGAAGAGTGACCGATGCGTGATCAACTCCGTGTCGGCGATGTAAGCGAAGCTCGGATACTTCGGAAGCTCCGGCACTTTCAGACAACCGATAGAGATGAGTTCGATGGTGGGCACGCGAGGACGCCTAACAGGTGTTAGACCGCAGATGGCGGTTAAGCGCGATGGATGTGGGGGTGAAAGATTGCATCTTGGTTAGCTCAATTTAATGAGGATAGGTGGGCTGTCCAGTGGGATTTATCTTAATGCGCAAGCGGGGGTGATCAAAAACTTGCGGATGAGGCGGGCTTACAGCCCTTGGTGTTTTCTTGATGACCGGTACCTAGGCCGTTGGCCTAGGCTGGTTTTGAGGCCGGGCCTTTGGCCCTCGGAAAAGTTGCTGGAAAACACAATTTGTGGGACCCCTTTATCGGCTCATTCCGAAACAGTGACTTAGGCGAGTAGTTTCTCAGGAGGACTTGCGCTTTTCATCTGAATCTCGATGAATGCGGTCGATGACTCTGAGTAATCGCAAGTCCGACTCAAATCTGGTGAGGGCGGTATATAAAAAAGCGGCGGAAATATATAGGGTCCCTGGTCCCTTGCCGGACCAAATGGAGATGAACACGACGATAAGCATCAACATCACTAACCAGGACATTGCGGTGCGGCGCTTGGAAAGGTCATCGATGGCAACACGCCGCCGCTCAGGATCAGCAGCCATCTCTTCGAAAGCTATATCCGATTTTTTGAACATAATGTTGTGTGGTGTAAATTGTGGCCTAACGACCCAATCCCGCAGCCGCGGAAGACCCGGCGCACGGGACGCGACGATTGCAATCTGGACGCGATGGCCGGGTTCGCTGCAGCGCATGGCCGCAGCCGTTGATGGGTGCGAATCATAAATGCCTCAACCACTCCAATGGCCAGTAGAGAATGTACAACCAACCGCGCTCATGAGAAACCCAAGGCAAAGTCGCCAAATCGAAATAGCCGATGAGACGAAGCACGACGTAGCCGAGAAGATAAACGGCGAGCAAACTTAGCGGAACGAGCATGAATCCCCCTCGAGCGCCCGACTTGTTCGTCTCAACTTCTGATGCTTCGCGACTCATAGATATGCACTGCGGCCTAACCGGTGTTAGACCGCAGATGACGATTAAGCGCGATGGTTGTGGGGGTGAAAGTTTTCATCTTGGTTAGCTCAATTTAATGAGGATAGGTGGGCTGTCCAGTGGGATTTGGCTTAATGCGCAAGCGGGTGGATTGGCGTTTGGTAAAGGGCAGCGGGGAGGCGGGTCGTGCTCACCGAAGGTCAGGCGGCGGGTGCCCGTTCGCTGTGCCGTCTGGTTTCCGGGCGTTGAGAGAGCAGTCATTTTGTGAGGAGCGATTGCACTTCTTTTTCGACATCGAGGGCTTGCGCGGCAGCCATCGTCGCAATCGTTCCGTCGGGGGCAATGATGATGACGAGGGGGATGACGCTCACGCCGAGTTTCTTCAGGTCATCGAAGGCGACCGCACAATGCCGGGTTTTATGCCAGGCTTGTTTCTTGATTTGCGCACGCGCGAGCGAGAGGTCGGCATCGACCGTGACGGCGATCAATTCGACTTTGCCCTGCCAGTCCTGATGGCGTTCCGCCAAGGCCTGCATTTTGGTTACGGGAGGAAAGCAGGTGGGGCACCACGAGGCCCAGAAATCAAGGACGACGATTTTCCCGTGATAGTCGGAAAGCCGCCTGACTTCAGCAGGCTCAAGGGCTGACAGCACCAAGTCAGGCGCGGGCTTGCCGATGAAAGACGCGTAGCCTGAATCAGGGACGCCGGCGAGTTCCAAGGGTGCCCGTTCCAAGGTGACTTGGTACGGCTCCTGAGCTTTCGGCGGCAGCACGGTCAGCACGACTTTCGTTCCCACCGGGCCACGGATAAGGTCGGCAGCCTCGCCGACGGATTTGCCAGCCAGCATGGTTTCCTTGCCGCCGGTGGCGACGGAGACGATCCGAGCACCTTCAGGGATCTTGCCCGACTTATCAGCAGGTGATTTCGGGACGACGCTTCCCACCAAGATGTGGCCCTGTTCCGTCTTCAAGGCGAGGCCGATGCCGGAGAGAACCGGGTAGCTTTTTGATGTGGTTTCCGCAGCCTGCGTTTCAGATACGAGCATGGCGAAGAGACAAAACAGGGAAAGCAGGCGGTTGAGCAGGGTCTGCCGACCGCAGGAAAAAAAGCCGGGCCACCGCCGACTCGTGGCATGGCAAACCTGAGGCTTACTTTTATGCTTCGCTCCGGCGTGAAGGGCCGGCGACTGGTTGGGCGTTTGGTCGTTCAATGGCATAATCAAGATGAGGCGGGAGCATTTCATTGGTTATTAAGCTGGGTGTTTCTGTCGTCCCTGACGGGACTTGGTCGTCTTTTGCCGGTTTTTACCCAGCGATAAATTGCATGGGCTATTATCTGCCGCCCTCCGGGCTGGGCGTTGCGACAGGAGTGGTCCGGTTGGCCGGTTGTTCCGTGCTAACATAGTATTCCTTCCGGTTCCGAAAAGGCCGGAGATAGGCCTGCCACGTGGTTGTCTTGGGATAATCATCGTAGCAGCGAACCACGATCCGCCAAGGGCCATCCGTTTGTGCGGGGACAGGAACGCGAACCATGCGGGCGGTGAAGGCTGGAAGCGGGCTGGAGTCGGTATCCTGGTCCGGATACCAAGTCTGAATGGAGCCGGGACTGGGCCACGCAAACGAATCCCGAAGCTGGTACGTGGTATCAAAGTCAATGGCGCTCGAAGTATGGTTACTGATGGTGACGTGGGCGGCGAGCAATGTCTTGTCGCGATAGCGGTTCGTTTCAAATCCACCCAGCGTAAGGGTGACGCTTTTGGAATTTTGAAGGCTGGCCAAGATCGCCCAAGCAAGGAACCCCAGAACGACGGTGAGCGAGAGGAGGGCGAATTTGTTTCGCTTAGAAATCAACGCAGCCAACCGGGAGGCCAGAGCCGGTTTGGGCCTATGGGCAGATTCTGATCGGGTGGCGGTCATGGAGAGTTGCAAGCAACTGTCAACGGGCCGTTTTGCGGCGGACGAAATCGGATTTGTGTTCCACGATGTAGGCGACGAGGGCTTTGATCATCTTGGACCGATGCTTGGACAAGTAGGCTTTATCAAACCACTCAAGGTCGAGCAGAGGATAGGTCTTTTGGAAATATTTCCAGTCCGGTTTCTCGTTCCATTTTTGCCGGAGGGGAACCCATTCAGCCATCTTCTCGATGAGGCGGTCGTCCACTTTTTTGTAATGAGTGGAGAGGTCGGGGAGCTTCAATTTCTTGATGGCTTTCCCGACGTCGTCGATCTCGAAAGGGGCATTCCAAAGGAACTGGGTAACGCCACCATTGAGGATCTCGGAATCCAGCCGGAAGAGGAGCAGCAACATCTGCTGGGCGGGGCGGGCTTGCTTGCGAACGGGTTCATCGCAGGGGCCGCATTCTTTTTTCCCGGCGAGGGCCATGAGTTTTTCGTTTTCCTCGATGAGCTTTTGATAGAGGTAGTCGAAGGCGGTATCAGCTTTGCACGGGACGCTGGTCCAGATGGTGGGGTCATCTATGATGCGGAGATCTAAACGCTTTTTCATACATGAATGTGGGTGCGAATCGGCGGGTTTATGGGAAGGAGTTTAGACAGGATGAACGGGATGAGGAATAGTAAAACGTGATGCGGTCTTCATGCGCGGAGGCAAAAGGTGACAAGGAACATTTTTTAACTTAGTAAATACGGGCGAGGTTTTTGACGGGGTGTTTCAAGGCGAATTTCTGAAATCTTCAATTGGAATTTCCTATGTCCGAAGGGGTTGGGAGAAATGTCGCTGTGGGATAAGTAATTTCGGTTGTTTGAGTGGTGGGAGATGAGGGAAAGTGGGATTGCTGGCAGCTCGCTGCTGGTAAAGGAGAGGAGTGGTGGTTGGCTCTATCAGAGAAAAAGCAGCCTCCGAATCCTCAAGTCATAAAGCATGATGGTGCATTGGCATTGTTGTGTCCTGCGTTGGCGGGGAGATGGCGATCCTTATGGAGCCATCAGGTCGAGAGACGGGCTTGGGAAGGGGGCACCCCTCATCCTCAATCCTTCTCCCCTCCGAGGGGAGAAGGATGAAAAGAAGCGCATCTCTCGTAGTTAGGATATGTGGGTGTATCGGGCGTATGGATCAGGGTCCGTAAGCCGGAGCGGTGAAGGGGACGTCGGTCAGTCTAGGTTAGACGAGACCGGGGAATCTCCAGTAGCCACTGCGGAACCGGCCGGGCGTTGGACAGGTGCGAGGGTCGAAGCTTGAAGGCCGAAGTTCGGCTTCCAAGAAGTTCGGCTGCCAAGCGACTCCCCTTTTAGGTGGAGGCTTGGGTGCGATAGCTCACATGGGTCGGGTGGTTTCATTGCTCTTTGACATAATTCCCTGAAAGGGAATGCAGAGCCGGTCGGTCGAAGTTCGGTCTCTGGTGAGGAAGAGACGTTAAGCGTTTTAAGGACGCTTGGCGCGCTCACTCCTCACCCCGCCCTCTCCTCATTAGAGGAGAGGGAGATGGTGGCGTTTGGGCTTCGGCGGGTGTGGGGCGTGGTTATCGTGGTGCTTTGGCGAAAAGGGTCAGGGCATTGCGGCAACAATGCCCTACCATGATGGGTTTTGGTTTCTGCGTTTCTTTGTGGAGTGGGTGGCGAGGGTTTGGTCCGGTGAGGGTGGACTGGTTGCTAAAGTACCGCAGGACAGGAGGCAATCGCGGAGGAAACATAAATCGGATCAGACGGGAAAGTTACTTCAGGGAATGCTTAATAAAGTTCAAAGCTCAAAACTCAAAGTTCAAAGCCGGTTGCACCGGGGGGCCATTAGGGGATTGGGACTTATGGGTCGGATAGGACTCATAGGACTCATAGGACTCATAGGACTCATAGGACTCGTAGGACTTATGGGAAGCATCGAGCATCGAACGTCTAATTTCCCGCATCGTAAGGGAGATATGAAAAGGCGGAGCTCGTTCGGGGGCATTTTTCCATTGCGGCGGGCGCAGGGGGTGGTAGGTCTAGGTGACACCCGTTGGGCCAACTTTACTGTTTTGGTTATTATGACTGCAGGAGTTTCTATCTATCGTCGTAAGTCGCTGTGGCTGGCTGTGGCCTTGGTTGGGCTATGGCTGGGCACGGGTTGCTCGGACAAGAAGAAGGGTTCCCCTGCTCCGGCGACACCGGTGGCTGCCGCGCCAGTCGAGCCGCCCAAGCCGAAGGAGCCACCCGTGGATCTGAAGCCGAAGTGGGAAGTGGGCAAGCGCTATGTGATGCGCGAGGAGACTACACAGGAGGCGACGGTGGCGTTACCAAACCAGCCGGCTCCGACGAAATCGGGCAATGCGGTGAAACGGGATTTCGCGCTCACGATTCTCAGCCAACGGCCGGAGGGCGGTTACCTGATGGAGGCGGAGTTCGTGGCGAACAAGATCGAGACGCGCATGGCGGACAAGGTGACGGCGAGCTTCGACTCGGCCTCCGATCCGAAGACGGATAGCAAGAATGCGCTGGCGAAGCTGAATCGCAGGGTGACAGGGAACAAGTTCACGTACGTGACGGATGCGGCGGGAAATATCGAGCGGCTGGAGGGGGTTTCCAATCTGGTGGCGAACGTGACGAAGGGGTTGGATAAGACTTCCGCCGCGTTGCTCCGGGCGCAGTTCAGCGAGGAGCAGCTCAAGAAGCTGGGCTTGTTGCCGGAGGGTCTGCCGCCTCAGGCGGTGGCGCCAGGGGATTCATGGACGAATAACTTCGACATGCCGATCAGCGCGGCGACGGCGAAATTCAGCGTGCAATCCACGCTGAGCGGTTACGAAGAAAGGAATTCGCGGCGCTCAGCGATCATCAAGAACGCGGGCACGGCGCAGATCAACCTGGGCAACACGCCGGCGGCGGCGGCGATGCAGTTCGAGAATGTGAAGCTGGAGGGCGAAGCGGTGTACGACGTGGAGAAAGGGCAATACACCACCTCCAACACGACGATGACGATGGACCTCAAGGTGAAGTCCGGTGCGCAAGAGATGACGCAGGCGGTGGTGATCAAATCCGTGAAGACGCTGGTGGAAGTGATCGACGCCCCGAAGTCGGCGGCTCCAGCGGCGACCAAGTAAAGCAAGCAACCGATTCCATACGAAGGCTATTAATTGTAATCGCCCGGGGCAGCCGGGCAGCATATAAAGTCTCCTATGAGCTCACGCGCAGTATTGATCTTGTCCTTAGGCTTAAACGCCGTCCTGGGTGCCACGACGGCTTACTACGTCACACGCCCGGCGCCGGTCGCGCCAGCTCCGGTGGAGCACGTGCCAGTAAAAGTGGTTAAACAGAAGGTCGAAGTCACCACGGTGGAAACGAACACGGTGGTGAAGCAGATCAACTGGCAGGTGGTGGAATCGGCCGACTACAAGAAATACATCGCCAACCTGCGCTCCATCGGTTGCCCGGAGGAGACGATCCACGACATCATCAAGGCGGACGTGGACAAGCTCTACGCGGCGCGGCGCAAGGAGATCACGAAGCCGAAGGAAGAGTTCAAATATTGGCAGACGGGTATGCAGGCGCTGATGGGTGATGCGACGAATCCCGAGGTGGTGGACAAGCTGCAGGCGTTGGCGCTGGAGAAACGGGCGCTATTGAAGGAGTTGCTGGGCATCGACGTGGCCGACAAGCCGGACCTGATGGCGGCGGCATTCAACCCGCTTGAGCGGCTGCTGAATTTCCTGCCGGATGAGAAGCAGACGAAAGTGCTGGAGATGATGCAGCAGTTCCAGGCGAAGATGATGAAGTCCATGGGCGGCGGGGCGCCGGATGAGCAGGACCGTAAGAACCTGATGGCGGCGCAAAAGGAATACGAGGCGAGCCTGGAAAAAATGCTTTCGCCGCAGGAGTTCGAGCAATACCAGCTCCGTCTCAGCCAGACCTCCATGATGATGCGCATGGAGCTGGATGGGTTCACGCCGAGCGAACAGGAGTTCAAGGATCTCTTCAAACTGCGCAAGGGTTTCGATGACGAGAACGGCGGCATGTTCGGCATGATGGACCAGTCCAAGGAGGGCCGGGAGAAGTATCAGGCCGCGCAGAAGCAGTTGAATGAGCAGATCAAGGCGACGCTGGGAGAGACGCGTTACGCGGATTATGAACGGGAGAAGGATTATCAGTACAAGAGCACGAGCAAGTTTGTCCAACGCCAGAACCTGCCCAAGGAAGCGGCGGTGAAAGTTTGGGATGCCAAGAAAGCGGCAGAAGCGGAAGCCGGCAAGGTGCGCAACAACGCCAGCCTGAACCAGGAACAGAAGAACACGGCGCTGCAAGGCATCCACGAAGCCACGCAACAGAATCTGCAGCAGACCCTCGGCGCGGAGGCCTTTCAGAAATATCAGGAAGGCAACAACGCCTACTGGCTTAAAGGATTGGCTCCCTCGCAACCCAAGCCGACCGGACAGTAAGCCGGCACGGAGCTTAAATGGCGATCGGCGCCTTGATGCCCGGATGCGGGTCGTAGCCGACCAGCTCGAAATCCGCATACACGAAATCGTGGATGTTCTTCACGGCGGGATTCAGCTTCATCTGCGGCAAGGGTCGCGGCAGGCGAGAGAGTTGCAACTTCGCCTGCTCCAGATGATTGGAGTAGAGGTGCAGATCGCCAAACGTGTGGACGAAATCGCCCGGCTTCAGATCACACGCTTGCGCCACCATCATGGTAAGCAAGGCATACGAGGCGATGTTGAACGGCACACCGAGGAAAAGGTCCGCGCTGCGTTGATAGAGCTGGCAGCTTAGTTCGCCATCCTGCACGTAGAACTGGAAGAACGCATGGCAGGGCGGCAGCGCCATCTGCTCGATCTCGCCGACATTCCACGCGCTGACGATGTGACGGCGGCTGTTGGGATTCTTTTTGATCTGCTCGATGACCTGGTCGATCTGGTTGATGGAGCGACCATCGACGGTGCGCCAATCGGTCCATTGCGCACCATAGACGCGACCGAGGCTGCCATCTTCCTTTGCCCATTCGTCCCAGATGGTCACGCCGTTCTCGCGCAGGTAACGCACGTTCGTCTCGCCCTTCAGGAACCAGAGCAGTTCATGGATGATGGACTTGAGGTGCGTTTTCTTGGTGGTCACCAGCGGGAAACCTTCGCGCAGATCGTAGCGGGCTTGCGCGCCGAACAGGGAGTATGTCCCCGTGCCGGTACGGTCGCCTTTGAATTTGCCTTGTTCGAGGACGAGCTTGAGCAGTTGCAGATATTGGACCATAACGCCGAATCAGTGGGGCAAGCGTAAGGCGCGCGGCAAAAATAGCAAAGAATTCTGCACGCGCTTTTTGCCACGTTGACGGGTTGGAAAAACTACGGCAGTTGGATTTTCCCGGGCGGTGGCGTCTTGATCGTCATCGGCGGTGCGTCGCTCAATTCCACGCGGGATAGCCCCAGCTTGGGCGCCACGGAATCCAGGAACACTGAGATGATGCGTCGCAGGTCTTGCCCTTCCGAGCGTAGCAACCAGAGGAGGCCCGCCACGGAGAGGATCAGCACCACCCAAAGCATCTTGATCTTGTTTTCCGTGAAACTGATGAGCAACACCTCGATGGCCACAGTCAGCGCCACTACGGTTTCAGCCAACAGACTGGGGACGGTTTTCAAGCGGCAGCGGAACAGTTGCGCGCCATCCTTATGCCCTTCGGCCACCGTGGTGAGTTGCAGCGAGCACCAGCGGCTGCCGTAGATCTCGATGTCATAGGAATTCCAGCCGACGTCCGCTTTGTTCGGCCAGCTATAGCGGTCCAGTTCTTCCAAGATCGCACCGAGAAACTGCACGCGGGTCACCGGTTGTTTGGTCCAATACTGCGCCACCTCGAAGCTCTTGCCCTCGTGCTTCGGGTCCAGCGTGTTCATCGTCTCGCGATGCGAGAGCGGTGTCGGGCTTTGCAACAGACGTCCGCGATACCGCGCCCAGCCGCGCGTGATCGGCTGCAGGAAAAAGAGTAACGCGACGAGCGGACGGAAGGCCCAATGCCGCTTGGTCTTCGGCACCTCGGCCTGGACCGCTGCGGTGACACACATGCACAACGACGTGAGCAACGCCGCCCAACCGAGCGGCACCAAGTGATCCAGCACGCCGCCCAACACGAACAGCGGCAGCGTCACCAGCACGTGAAACTCCAGGCTCGTCAGCAACATCAGCGCCATGGACGCCTCCGACGTGTAGATGGACTGGAAGAACGCGCTGCCGAACACACCGTGGTAAATCACCGGTGAACGCGTCACGATGCCCAGCTTCGCCGGTGTATAGATGCGCCCCTGCCAGATGCTGTTCCCGAGCGAGTTGAAATATTCCGGATGTTTGCGCACCAGCAGGGCCTCCGCCTCGCCATAACCATGCTGCTGCTTCAGATAGGCACGCACGTTCGAGCGGCGGTAATGCCACACAAAACCCGCGGGGCTGAACCCGATGCGATAGCCGCGCTGCTGCAAGCGCCAGCAGATGTCCACGTCATCACCGGCCGCGCGGAATATGGGATCAAAACCATCGATCTCATCCAGCGCCCACTTGTAGAAGGCCATGTTGCAACCCGGGATGTGTTCCGCGATGCGGTCCGTAAGCATCACATGCGCGGGACCACCCGGAGACACCATGACAGCGGAGGCCACCCAGGAATCTTCCAACGGCAGAAAGTTATGCCCGCCGATGCCGACAAAGCGCGAGTTCAGCAGATCACCGACGAGATAATACAACCAGTCCTCATCCGCGCGGCAGTCCGAGTCCGTGAAAGCCACGATCTCACCCGTAGCCGCCTGGATGCCCGTATTCCGCGCGACGGACAGCCCCTGATTCACCCGATGTGGAATGTAACGAGCGTAGGGAAAATTCTTGGCGATGGCTTCCGTCTCATCCGTGGAGCCGTCATCTACCAGAATGACTTCGTAATTCGAGTAGTTGAGATGTTGCAGCGAGAGCAGACAGGTGCGGAGTGTGCGAGCGCCGTTATAACTCGCCACCACCACGGAGACTTTCGGCTGATACGGCAGCGGGTAATACGGCGCGGCTTGAAATTCCTTTTGCACCACCGCGTAGGAGCCCTTGGGCCGGCGATCCCGTGTGGTCAGGCCAAACGCCCAGTTCTCGATCTGATGCCCGCCCGTGTGCCAGTCATCCGTGAAGCTGAACACGATCACACCCGCCAGGCCGGAGCGAAAAGCCGTTTGGATCTGCGATTCCAGGAATTGCCCCTGGGCTTCCTCGCCTTCGCGCAACGAATCCATGCCGAACTCGCCGAGCAACAGCGGCTTCGTGTCAGCGATCATCTGCAAGCGTGCGAGGTAATTGGCAAAGGGCCCCGGCTTGTGCAGATAGAGATTGAAACAAAGAAAATCGACGCGCTGCGCGTTAAGAAACTCCGTGGGCGGATAGTTGGCGAACGTGCACAGGCAGTTCGGATCAAACGCTTTCACGATGTCCACCAGTTCATCGATGAATTCGCCCACTTCCGTGGCCCCGCTCCAGCGCACGACATCGGGCGGGATCTCATTCACCACGGACAGCGCGAAGGTCGCCGGATGCGAGGCACAGGTTTCCGCCGCCCGGCGCACGGCATCCTTCCCTTTCTGCCTCAGTTCGGCCGAATCCAGGAAGCACAGGTGCTTGCCCCAAGGAATATCCACCAGCACCTTGAGCCCGGCCATTTCGGCCACATCCAGCACCCACTTCGGCGGCACGTGATAGACCCGCACCAGGTTCGCCCCCATCAACTTGATGTGCTTGAAATCCTGGGCCGTCTGATCCGGCGAGGCAAAAGCTTCGCCGTTTCCGTTGGGCGCGAAAGGACCATACGCCACGCCTTTGACGTGGAATTTCTCAGCGCCCACCCGAAAAAATTTTCCATCCACCGTTACCCGGGGACGTGCATGTGCCTCCGCTGCCATTATTCCTTAGACGACCTCTGATTTAAATCTCATCACGCGAAGTTGGGAAATAACCTGAATCATGAGGAATGTCGAGATTCCGCCTTATGATTAGGCATTTATGCATCAACGAAGCGGCAACTTTAAATAAGGCTATTCAGCTCTATAAACACTTCAACGTAAAATATTTGCACATGTCCAAATGGAGTGGTTAAGTAGGGACAGAGCAAAAAATGGCTAGGCTGAGGATTATCCTTATTCTTCTGACGAGCATGCTGGTGGTATCACCATGTCATGCGGTCGTTCTGGATTGGAGTAGTGTCTCCTGGACCGTTGGCTCCCTTTCCAACACCTATGATGTGGATGGCGACTCCAAGAATGATGTGACCATCACCATTTCTGGCGATACTTCCGCTCTGGTCTCAGGGTATCCCGCCATCAGCACGGCGATGCAAGGCGGCTTGGGCAGTGCCGATCACGGACTGGAGCTGCGGCTCAACTTCACGAGCGATAGCCAGAGCATCACCGTCACGGTCACCTTCCTGAACGATTATGTGGGAGCCAGTGATGTCAGCTTTTCCCTTTTCGACATCGATGCCAACCAGGTCGGTGCCAGCTCCAATTACCGCTATCGCGATCATCTGAGCAACCTCGCAGCCAGTGGAGATTCCGGTTTGATCCCCGCCTCCCTGACCGCCAGCACCGTTAATAGCGTTGCCGGATCGGGCACCAACCAGACCGTGACCGGCAATGACCTGGCGGCTGATTCCGGGGCGGGCTCGGGAGACGGCAATGTAGGTGTGAATTATGGAACGAATAACGTGAACAGTCTTTCGTTCACCTTCGGCAATACGGGAAATATTCTGGCGGGCAATCCGCAGGAACAAGTCTTCGCCATGCACGACGTAAAATTTAAGTCCAAGATCCCCGAGGTAGGCACCACCTTCATGGCGGTGACCTTGTGCGCCGGAGTGATCAGCGTGCGACTGATGCGTTTCCGGCGCCAGACCAAGACTTGATAACACAAGACCCCGGACGAGCTCGTCCGAGGTCTTGCTTGAATTGGATTTGGGACGCGCTTACTTCACTCGGGCCGGAAGCTTCTTCTCGATCTTCACTTTTTCGAGCACGATGTACTTCGGCAGGCCGTTCTCCGTCGGCACCTTCGTCTCACCGGCGATGAGCGGGGAGGCGTATTCCACGAACTTCTCGTTCGGCAGGAAACCGTCTTCGCTCACCCATTCGCGCGGCAGGAAGTGCTCCACGTTCGCGATGTCTTCCAGCGGCTGCAATTCCACCGTCCACTTGTAAGGATTGGAGCTGAGGCGCACGATCTTCGGCATGAAACCGCTCTTGCCTTCGATGGCTGCCTTCACCGCTGCCGCACCGCACGCGTAAGCTTCTTCCGCATCCGTGGCACTGGCGTAATGCGCCGAGGCGCGTTGCGCGTAGCCGAGCAATACTGTGCGCGTCTTGAGATTCAGCTTCTCCTGCACGATGCCCTTCAGCACTTCGCTGGCACCGGCGAGCACCGCATGCCCGAAGGCGTCCAAACGCGTCTTGTCCGCACCGATCTCTTCGCCCTTCTCGTCCTTCACACCTTCGCCGCAGACCACGATGCAATACTTGTAGGCATCCACCGTCTCTTTGACCTTCGCGAGGAACTTTTCCTGGTTGAACGGAATCTCCGGGAGCAAAATGATGTGCGGCGGATTCGCCGGATTGCCCTGCTTCGCGAGCACCGTGCCCGCCGCGATCCAGCCGGCCGCGCGACCCATCACTTCGACGATGCAGCAGGAGCCGTCATCCGTGGCCATGCTGCCCACGTCAAAGCCGATCTCTGTCACCGTCGTGGAATTGTATTTGATCACCGAGCCGTAGCCGGGGCAGTGATCCGTGTGCGGCAGATCGTTATCGATCGTCTTCGGCACCCCGTTCACGCGCATGTCGTAACCGCGCTTCACCGCTTCAAGATGGATCTTGTGCGCCGTGTCCTGCGAGTCATTGCCGCCCGCGTAGAAGAAGTAACGGATGTTGTGCGCCTGGAAGACCTCGAACAAACGGTCCATGTCCTTCGCGGCCTGTTCGGGCTTTTTCTGGAAATTG
This sequence comes from Chitinophaga pinensis, assembly GCA_943367715.1. GTDB lineage: Bacteria > Verrucomicrobiota > Verrucomicrobiia > Limisphaerales > JAEYXS01 > JAEYXS01. The sequence continues at coordinate 97,054 of CALRJY020000015.1, forward strand.
ATCTTGTAACGGCACGTGCCGAGCGCAGCCGCAGGCGTATACTTCAGGCCTTCGATGGCCGAGGACTTCTCCTCCTGCAAGTCGACGATCTCCTCGTTCAAGATGCCGAGGATACCGTTCAAGCCGCCGTAGATCTCCTCGATCTGGTCGGGATGCTTGCCGGCCGCCTGGACGACGCCCGCCACGCTGGCATTGATCACGCACGTTGGCCCGCCGGACTGGGCCACCAAAAGATTTCCAACCAGATCTGCCATAAATTCTTAATTTTTTGTTAACTGAATCAACACCAGTCCCTCGTCATTTGCGGGGAAAACGCCCCAAAACAGAGGCCGAACGATGCCAATCACCTCCCCTTATGTCAAAGCTCGAATTGCCACCGTTAGGCATGTCACCCCCCTAAAGCCTAACCTCAACCTCATCGCCTTCCCCGGTGCTGCCGCCAAAATCCTCTTCATTGGACAAGCAGTAGTCTCCAAGCCGCAGGTGAAGCCGCTCGAAATGCTTCCCGCTTCGATCGCAGCCTTGGCCCGCGGATGTCGTGTGCATACATGAAACTTCTTTTCCTCCACGTAGAACTCCTCGTGATTCACCAGATACTCGTAAAAGTCATTATGCCAGACTCCATTCTCAGTGATTTCATCCGTCTCCACAAACTCCCCTTCCACGCAGGCCACAACCCTTTGTCCCGCATTCGCCGTGACACAATCCGCCCACAACTGAAATACCTGCCTTCGCGAAGGGAAATCCAGCTCCCGCCACCAGGCCACTACATCACGCAATCCTGCCTCAGCCAGCAACTCACCCAATTGCGCAGGCAGCTCGGCCAGCACTTCAGACACCTGATCCGTCAAACAGGCTGATGGAATCGTGCTCATAGGTGAAATGTTCGCCGCTTTTAATACCACTTTCTTTCACCCGCGCCATCCCCCTTTTGTGGAGTTGCAATCCACGCCCGCTTTTTCTAATTTAAACTCAGGAAACTGGCCGGATAAACGATTCGCCTCCTCCGCAGCCCAATTTACTTTTCTGGCGACCGCACGCCAACCCGCTCAATCCTTCGCCCGGATCGTCCACATCCCCCGATGCGTATTCACATTTGAACTCACCCCGCCCGTGAACCCGACCGTCTGGTCCGGGAAGAGCGATTCCACATGCCCATCCACCATCATGTAGGAGATCTTGCCTCCGTGCAGCGTGGTCAGTTTCTTTTCTGCTTCGGGCGCATCGTGGATGTGCTCTCCGGTAGTCTTGATTATCGAGCCGCCGGGATTGGCCAGGATGTTCCGAAAATAAGCGTGTTCCGTCACCAGCAACGTATCATCCGGCTCCAGGATCATCGCCGCCCGGAACGCCGGCACGTTATTGCTGAACGCGTAAAAATTCGCGAGTGTATTCAGCCCCTGCTTCGCGCCCACCGTCCAGTAAAGGCCCACGCCCGTGTTATTATCCGGTCCCGGCGGCCAATTGCTCGGATGCATGTCGTGATTCGGCATGGAATACGTCCGCCGCTTGGCCTGCTTCGGCCCCCATTTCACGCCCGGGATGACATCCTCCGGGCAGAGCAGAAACTTGTTCACCGCATCACCACTAGGTGCGGGCTTGGTGGGGTCCGTGCGCATGTTGGCCCGCAAGTAATCGATCAGCAGCACGTCCCAGTTGAAGAATTTATTATCACTGAACCGCACATAAGCCATCGGCAGTTTCTCACTGTACTGCTGCTGATACATGGCCATTCCCTTGGCCAGTTCTTTCAGATTGTTCACGCAGACCGATTCCTTCACCACCGGCTTCACCCGGCCCACCTGCATGTATCCGATCGAAGCCAGCACGCCCACGATGGCGATGACCAGCAGCAGCTCCACGCGCGTGAACGCCAGCTCTCCGGTGACCGAAGTCCCCTTTTGCCTCTTCACACCCGCACCATGATGAACAGTTGATTTCATGGCATTTAATCTCCCGCCTTGATGGTCCACATGCCCAAATGCTTGGCCACATTGGTCCCCGCCTCACCGTCGCCCACGGTTTTGCCCGGCTTCAAAAACTCCACATGCCCATCCACCATCAGGTAGTTGAACTTGCCTTCGTGATGTTGCGCTGCCGGAAGTTTCCCCGTGTCCAATTGCGCCGCCGTGCTCGCGACGGTCGCTCCGGAGCCATTACCCACCATCATGTTTTGGCCGTTGACCATTTCGGTGACGGTGATCGTCGCTTTCGGTTCCTGGAGCATATCCAGCCGCACCGCCGGCAGGCTGTTGCTGGGGGTGAGATAATTATCCAGCGCTTGATTGCCTCCGTTCCGCATGGACCACGCCAGGCCCACACCCGTCTGGTTGTTCGCACCCGGCGGCCAGTTCGGAGCCGTCATGCTGTGCTCCGTCATCGCGTAGCTGCGCTTCCGGTTAAACATCGATGACCGGTTGCGCGGCACCGTATCCGCCGGACAAGCGAACATGTTTCCTACATCACCCGTGGTGAGCTTGGCTTTCTCGGGCTCACGCCGCGCCAACTCCGTGCGGATCTGCGAATAGATTAGCGTGTCCCACCCCATGGGCATCCGGTTGCCGAAATCGACCGCGGCGATGGGCATCTTGGAATTGTTCTGCGCACCATACATCGTCAGGCCCACACCGATGGCCTTCAAGTTCGCCTGGCATGTGCTCTCATTGGTCACCCGTCCCGCCCGCTCGATCCACACCAGCGCCAGCATCGCGAGGATCGATACCCCCAGAATGGCCGCCAGCAGATCCACCCGCGTAAATGCGCGTTGGGGACCTTTCTCCACTTTATATTTTGGGGAATCCATTGGCGCTTCCTTGTTTCAGACGGACTGACCGTGTTTAGTATTCAACCCTCGGCATTGTCAACCGCAAAAGCGTTTCACCTTGACTATATTTCCGGCTCCGCGAGATTGGCCCCATAGCAATTGTTGGAGGCAGCAGATGCACCTTACCACTCACACTGACTCGGCCAAACGCGCGTTCACCCTGGTGGAATTGCTCGTGGTCATCGCTGTGATCGGCATCCTCGTTTCGTTGCTCATCCCCGCTCTCGGAGCCGCCAAGCAAAAGGCGCGCAAGATCAAATGCATCAGCAATGTGCGTCAGGTCGGCATGGCGTTTCTGCTTTATGCGGATGATCACGCCCAGCAACTTCCTCCTTTCAATTCCGGCGGTCCCTACAAAGATCCCGTCACTCCCCACAACCAGACCAACTGGTGGTATCGCATCATCTCCTCCGGCGGCTACATCACCAGCGTCACCAACAAGAACGGCATCTGGCGTTGTCCCAATGTTCCCGTGGAAGACATGGATAATTACTTTGAGGAAGTCCTCGAAGGCTTTGGCCCCGTGGAAAATACCGGCCACCTGCCCGGCCTCCGCTCGATCCTGACCTATGCCTTGGACAGCGCAGGCAAACCTACCGGCAGCCTTCGCCTCACCCAGATCAAGCGCCCTTCGGAGATCTGGCTCGTCGGTGATGTCGGCAAGCCCAAGGATGACAATCTGGACCTCACCAAGTTTCCGAACGGCGGCTACTACAAGACCGAGGTCGCCACCTTTCCTCCCAGCGCCCAAGGCCTGTGGAATCAGAAACCGCAAAAGCAACCCGGCTTCCGTCACGGCCTGCGTGCGAACGTCTGCTTCGTGGATGGCCACGTCGAGACCTGGGATTACCAAAGCCTGACCGAGAACCGCAAAGACATCTTCGCCCTCCGCAGCCGTTAGCCGTTTCCACCGCCTGTTGGTATTTCCACCACCTTGCTCCACGTTTCCCTCCCGTCTCTTACAAATCCCAGTCGTTCATACAACCTCGCCGCCTCCGGATGTTTCCCATCCACTTCCAATCGGAGTTTCTGGATCCCCTCCTGCGACAACCCGCTCATCACTTCCCTCAGCAACCGCGCACCCGCACCCTGACCTCTCGCCGCGGGTAACATATAGAACTCGTCCAGCAACCCCACCGCACCATCATACTCCAGCGCGAAATAAAACGGCACCAAGGCGTAACCCACAATGCGTTCCCCGGAGACCGCCACCCAGAGCCGCCCCAGTTCCGGCCGCTGCAAAAACTCCCCCAGCAACCGCCGCTTCGTCGTCGTGTCCCAGACGAAACCAAAGTGCGCGTAGAATTCCTCCACCACTGGCAGCAGCCGGTCCACATCCCCCACCCCCGCCAGCCGGTTCACATGTGTTTCCATGCCCCTACGATTGCCCTTCCCTCAACCTGCGTCCAGCCGCGTGATAACCTCATCCGCCAATCGCCTGCGCCGCATTTCCCTTTGGCCTCGGGTGCAACCCGCGCTACGCCGCCATCCTCACCCCTTCGCCCATCGGCACCAAGCTGCGCTTCACCTCCGCATTATCCACGTTCGGAATCCGGCTGATCAACGGCGGCGGCAACCGCAACGCCGCGCACAACGCCGCATCCAGTTGCCACATCTCGCGGATCACCGGCTCGCCCGGCTGATACCCGATGCTATACCGTCCCGGCTCGCGCAAGATCCATCCGCGCAAGAGCAGATCGGACAACTCATGGAAGCCCGCCAGTTCCAAATCATTCGCCCGTGGCCGTCCCAGACGACGGCAAAACACATGGGCGAGTTCGATGAGCATCGTATGACGCAATGCCTCCGGGAGATCATTCAGGTTCATGGTAGGTTTGAGTCTCGCATTTTCATTGCTGCTTGGGGATAGGGTGTTCGCCTGAGTCCGCGCCCCGTCCCGTCCCGCCTCCTGATGGTCTTGGTTACCTTGCTTGTTTTTCATTCTGTTTTCCTTCCCTATTTCTATCTTCATGCCTGCCATCATAAAGGGGACCTAGGACATCCGCTGTCCTAGTGAATAAGTGTGAATAACTTTTTTAAAAAATCTCAACCCGCTTAAAATAAGGAACTTACGAGAGAAAACGTCGTCAAAATCCCTTTATGAGCCTCTTTTAAAAATAGAAAAACTGCCTCCTGAACCGAATTCCCCCATCAATCACCTCGAAACCAAACCGGCATCACTTAGCCGCCGGCGCCTCCGCCTTGGGCAACGTGAAATAAAACGTCGCCCCCTCATCAATTTTTCCTTCCGCCCAGGTCGTGCCCCCATGCCGCGCGATGATGCGCCGCACATTCGCTAGGCCCACGCCCACCCCTTCAAACTGTTCCTTGCGATGCAACCGCTGAAAAACTCCGAACAGCTTGTCCGCATGCTTCATGTCGAAGCCCACGCCATTGTCGCGCACGAAGATCACCGTCTCCGTTTCCTTTTGCGTATGACCGATCTCGATCACCGCCGGATCACGCGGCCGGCTGTACTTGATCGCATTGAGGATCAGGTTGCTGAACACATGCCGCAGCAGAAAAGGATCCGCACTCACTTCCGGCAGGTCGCCGATCTTCCAGACGATGTTGCGGTTCTTCGTCTCCGGCTGGAGCTGTTGCATGACCTCTTTCACCAGCCCGTTGAGATCCACGGCCGTCTTCCACATCTCCGCCCGGCTCATCCGGGAAAACTCCAGTAACTCATCGATCATCTGCCCCATGTGCTTGGCCGAGGTCATGATTGATGTCAGATGACTCCGGTCCTCTTCCGTAAATGTTGACCCCGTGGAAGTGGCCAGAAACTCGACGAAGCCGTTGATGTGCCGCAACGGCGTGCGCAGATCGTGGGATACCGAGTAGGAGAACGCTTCCAGTTCTTTGTTCGCCTCTTCGAGCTGGGCGGTCCGTTCCTTCACGCTTTGCTGCAACGCCGCATTCTCCAGGCGCAATCGCCGCACCTGCAGCGCCCGGCCCAGCACCGGCAGGATGGCGCTCAACTTGAACGGCTTCAGGATATAATCCAGCGCCCCTGATTTCATCGCCTCCACGGCGGTCGTGATCGTCCCTTCGCCCGTCATGATGATGGCCACCAGATTGGGATCTTTCGCCAGGGCTGCCTGCAACAGCTCGATGCCGTTCATCTCCGGCATCATCAGATCGCTCAGCAACAGGTCGAACTGCGTCTTCTCCAGCTCAGCCACCGCCGCCTTCGCCGAGGAAAATCCCACCGTCTCAAAATCATGGTCCTTGAGCGTGTTGCAGAGAGCTTTCATCTGCGCGACCTCATCGTCCACGATCAGGATTCGGGGTGACGGGATTTCAGCCATACAGTGACACTTTAAGTAATAAGTTATCCGATCACTAGATGGTCAGCTCAAGCCAGTGATGCGGGAAATGTTGCCCCCTCTCCCCAAGGGAGAGGGCCGGGGTGAGGGGGAAGGCGATATCCCTCAGCAAAAGCAGCCTCCGTTTCTGGCCGCTTCTTTCGGTTCTATTGTTCATGACGGCTTTCGGATTTCTTTTTTTCGATATGGGCTCGCGCCCGCGTTTGCGTGCGTTCTTGGAATACCTGCCAATATTCCACACATTTCCCCAAGCATCCACACGCTTGCCCGGGCTAGCCCGGAGATTATTTCCGAATTACCAGTAGTAGAGAAAAGCACCGCAACGCTTCACCTCCCTCGCCCCTCGGAGGGGAGAGGGCCGGGGTGAGGGGTGCCCCTTTTCCATATCTTCAAGACTCCGCCGCCCCGTTCTGCGGCACACACTGCGCCAGCGCCTCGCGCAACTCTCGCAATTTGGGCGGCTTGTTCAGCACCTTGTCCACGTGGGGCGGAATGTCCCCTTCCGCCATCAGCCGTTGTCCCCAGCCGGTCAGCATGATCACCGGTGTTTTCGCCGAAATGCCCTTGATCGTCGCCGCCACCCGCCGTCCATCCACGTACGGCATCCCCAGATCGGTGATGACCGCTGAAAAGATTTCGTCGCGCTCGAAAGCTTTCCGGAAAGCATCGATGCCCTCCTGCCCCCCATTCGCTGTGACGATCTGATGACCATCCCCGGTCAACGTATCCGTGAGCGATTTTATCAGCAGCGGATCGTCATCCACGATGAGCAGCCGCAGTCGGCTCGGGATTACGAACGGAGCATCCGTGAGGATGGCCTCCACATTTTTCCCGGCGGGCACAGGGAAATTGATCCGCATGGTCGTTCCCTTGCCCACCGCGCTGTCGATCTCGATCTCCGCATTATGCCGCCGCACGATGCCATACACCATCGCCAGACCCAGCCCCGTGCCGCGCTCGCCCTTCGTGGTGAAAAATGGCTCCAGACAACGACGACGCGTGCTCTCGTCCATCCCCACCCCGCTATCGCTCACTTCTATATGCACCGTTTTCGTCGGCTGCGCGGAATACCTTGTCCGCAAGGTCAGCGTCCCACCCTCCGGCATCGCATCCACCGCATTGAAAATCAGATTCACCAGCGCCTCGCGGATCTCGCTTTCCACTCCCATGACGGGCGGCAGGTCCGGCGCGAAGCTGGTTTCCATGTTTATATTCACGCCGCGTTGCTGCGGCATATCGCTCCAGCGCGCCCTCGAAAGGTCGATCACCTGTTGCAACAACTGGTTCAATTTCACCGGCACCAGCGTCAACTCCGTTTCCCGCTGGCGATAGAACTCCCGCATCCGCGCCACCGTATGCGAAACATCCTCGATGGCGTGCTGGATGGTAGTCAGGTAATCGCGCGCCCGCGGACTCAGGTTGGGCTCCCGTTCCAGCAACGATTCCGTATAAAGCGCCACGGGCGAGATCGCGTTGTTGATGTCATGTGCGATACCGCTCGCCATCTGCCCCAGCGCCTTGAGCCGCTCCTGCTGCATGATCGCCTGCTGCGTCTGGCGCAGGTCGTCATAAGCTTTTTGCAAGGCGTCGTACAGATGCGCCTGATGAGCCGCCAGCGCCACATGCTCGCTTAATTGCCGCAGGAACTCGCACTCACCGCTGCTGAAACTGTCCGGCGTCTTGCGCGCCGCGATCAGGATGCCAAAAACCCTGCTCTCCACCAGCAATGGCGCGGCCACAAAGCAACCCAGCCCGGCCCGGAAAAGCCGTTGCGGAAAAGGAAATTTGGATTGGTGTATCTCCGGCTCGTAAACGAGCTGCCCGTTCACGCACCGCGACAGGCCGTTCTTGTCGATCTCCACTTGCGCGTTGTTGGTCATGGCCAGCTCCGTCGCCAGCGCTTCGCACTCCACGCCGACATTCGCCACCGTCAACACGTTCAGCGCCGGGTCGTAGAGGCAGATGCAGATGAAATCGATCGGCAGCCGCTCCTCCAGCGTCCGCACCACCACCTGAAAAATGCTCGGCAAATCAAGCCGTTCGCCGATCGCCCGCGTGATGCGATGCAGCAGTTCCAGCCGCGCCAGTTGCAACAGGGTTTTCTTCTCCGCCTCCTCGCGCTGCCCTATCTGCGCAAGCAACGACTCATTGGCCGAGCGCAAAGCCACATCCCGCTCCTCGATGCTGCTTAGGAACTGGTTGAAGGAGTTCGTCAATATGCCGACCTCGTTCTGCCCCTGTGCTGGCACTCGCAGGGAATAATCCTTCTTCTCCGCCACCGCCCGCACCGTGTCCGCCAATGCCAGCAACGGTTGCGAAATGGGCCTTTGCAAGGGCCCGGCCAGCACCAGCGCGATCACCAGCGAACCGCCCAGCACCAGCAGTCCGATGCCCACCGACAACCGCAATCGGTCATACACCCCTTGCAGATCGGTTCGCAGATAAATGGTTCCGATGCGTTTTCCATCGAGCTGCATCGGCCGGAACAGCCCCATGTGATCGGCAGTGAACTGATGTCCGTCCGTCCCCGGATGATCCGGGAAATCAATCTTGTTCCCGTTCCGCACGTAATCGGCAAAAGGAACTCCCTTCCCGTCGTACAGGCGCGCCGCCAGGACATGCGGTTCGGATTCCAAGGCCGCGAGTACCTGCTGTGCCGCCGTTTCGTCCTGGAACGACAGTGCCGCGCGCGTGTTCTTCGCCAGCACATCCGCCAGCACCGTCGTGCTCTGCACCATCGACCGTTTGAAATCAAACAGTTGATAGGCTGCCAGCACACCACACGCCAGCAGCAGCACCACGGAGCACGTCATCAGGATGACTAGCGTCAGCTTCCGTTTCAACGGCAGGTCTTGCAACCACTTCACGCTATTTGCCCTCCTTTTCCGTCCGGACGATCTTGCCCAGGCTCAACAGATCCGAACTGATCTTCAATCCCCGGCTTTGCGCCGCCGTCTGGTTGATCGCAAAACGGATCTTGGTCTTCTCCAGAAAGAATCCGATGTGCCCTCCGCGCTCCGCAAAATCATCCACTTCACTGACCGTCAGAAACGGCCGGTCTTTCAGTTCCGTGAGGATCGCCGGCACCCGACCCTTCTCCGATTTACTGATGAATAGCAGGTGGCACTCTTTCACGTCGCTCAACTTCTGCACCCGGTGAATCACCATCTTATGCCCTTTGACCGTTTCCCCCTGGATCGTCGCATCCAGTGTCTGGCCGAACGGATCATCTCCCAATATCACGATGCAAAATGGATCGGGCCCTTCCGGCAGGGCCGGCGGTTGCCATTCCACGAATTTCGTGAAATTCAGCAGGAAAGCGGCCTTCACCTGATACTCCTTGGATTGCGCCTTCACCGTGAAGGGCATGAGTAGCAGCCAGCACAGGAAGATGCCAATACGTCGGCGGATGGTGCTTCGCTGGAACATGTTTACTACCACCGTAAGGTTATTTTCCCGTAGATGCTGCGCGGAGTTTCCTGCGGGCTGTTGTATTCGGCATGCTGGTTGTCCACCAGGTTCTGGCCCACCAGCGCGAGCTCCACATTCTTATAGTGCCAGGCCAGCCGCACATCCGCTGTCAGGTAGGCCGGGATCGCCGGGTTCGGCAGTGAGGAGACGTAACGGCCCGTGACGTCGAGTTGAAAATGCGCTGGCAGATCGAGCATGGATTGCAGCACGAACTGGTTCTTCGGGTCGTTGCCCAAGCTGTCCAGCACGGCCTGGGTGACGTTGTGTCCCGGCTGGCTCCAGAGGTCCTTGTGGAAATAGGTATAACCACCGCGCAACCGCCATTGCTCAGTCACCTGATAAGTTCCGGACAGCTCCGCGCCCCAGGACTGGCCGGCCGTTCCATTCTGTATCGTGAACGGGAAAAGCACCGGTGGATTGGCTGATTCCACGCTGTAAACATCCGTATACTGGTTGTAAAAAGTAGCCAGCGAGAGCGAGAGCTTTTCCATGGGCTGAATGCGATAGCCCAACTCATAAGCTAGCAGCTTCTCCGACTCAAAATCAGGCCCGCCCGCGATGGCATAAGGCGCCGCCTTCGGGATGCGATAGTCCACATCGATCCGGCTTGGGGAACGCACCGCCCGCGAAACGGCACCCCAGATCGTTTGCCGTTCGGTAGGAGTCCAGGCCAGGCGGGCGCTCGGCTGTAGCTCGAAACCGGAAAAATCATTGTGCTCCAGCTTGGTTCCCAGCGTCAGCTTCAACCGGTCCTCGATCAACGTGATCTCATCCTGCAAGAAGGCGCTGAAGAGCTGCATGTTCCGTTCTTCCGGCACGAAACCCACAAACGCCGTCGTCGTTGGCGTCCGATTCTGCATCAACCGGTAACCCGCCCCCCACAGCAAGTTGTTCCGGCTGCCCAAGGCGAACCGATGCTGCAGATCCACATCATAAGTATTCAGCTCATCGATGATGGTGCTGGGCAGATCGCGCCGCCACGTGCGGTCAAAGTAAACCTGCAGCGTGAGGTCCGATTCGTCGGAGAACGTCCGCGTCCAGCGCCCCAGCACGTTCTGCCCGTCCAACGTGGAGGCCGCAGGCGCGGGCGCATTATATTCCGTCCCACTATAAAAATCCCCCTGCAAGGTCAGCGTGTTGATCTCCGAAGGATAGTAATCCATGCGGAACCCTCCGCTGTTCATGTTCCACGAGTTGTTGCCATCGTTGCCCGCCGGTGTCCTCGTGCTCTCGTAGTCAAACCGCTGCACATACACACGATAAAAAAGGTTCGTCCCCGATTGCCCGCCGTAACGTACCGCGCCAAACTTGTCCAAGAACGATCCCCCCGCACCCGACATATACAACCCCTGCGTGTCCTTCGCGCTCTTCGTCAGGATATTGATCACACCGTTGACGGCATTCGCTCCCCACAACGTCCCGCCCGGCCCGCTCACGACCTCGATGCGGTCGATGTCTTCCATCACCAGATTCTGCGCATCCCAGAGCACCCCCGCATGCAGCGGCGTATAGACTGAACGCCCGTCAATCATCACCAAAAGTTTGTTCGCGAACACCGCATTAAACCCGCGCGCGCTGACGCCCCACGCATAAGAATTGATCTGCTGCACTCCCAGATTGGGTGCCAGCCGCAAGGCATCCGGGATCGTCATCGCCCCGGAGCGCCGGATGTCTTCTCCCGTGATCACCTGCACGGCCGAGGGTGACTTGGAAAGCTTCTCCGGAGTTTTGGTCACGCTCATCACGTCCTGATCCATCAACTCACTCAGGCTCATGCTTTTGTAAGTGGTCACTCCCGGATAATTGGTCAGGCTGGAAGATGTCTCCTGTGCCTGCATTTCCGGCAGCGTCACCAGCGCCAGCAGCAACGCGACCCTGAAGGTCCAACGGGTCATGGCTCCAACCGGGAACTTACGCCATCGCACGTCTTTGAAGCCGCTGGCCGGCTCGAAGTTGCCGTGTAGGACTGATGCCCGCTGGTCGTTCTTTAAGCGTGAGCGCATTTGATCTTTCACTCGGTCCCCTGGATGCCTCTAAAAAAGCAAACCCCCTCCAAAAAAACAAGCGATGTTTTCCCCTTCTTGAATTAAAAACTGGCTCCCCCTTCATCCCTCACGTGCCCAACAGCGACTGGGCTCCATCGACATAAATCTCCGTCCCCGTGATATGTGCGGCTGCGTCCGACGCCAGAAAACCGACCACCTCCGCCACCTGCTCCGGTGTTCCCGCTTTGCCCTTGGTCAGCGGCACATGTCCTTTCTTCGGCGGCAACTCGATTTTCTCCAAGTTCCTCATCATCGTTGACTGGCCGATGTTCGTATCAATGGCTCCCGGGCAGACCACATTGACCCGGATCTGGTCCGGGGCCAGTTCCAACGCCGTCATTTTGGCGAAAGCGACTTGCGCCGCCTTGGAACACGCATACGCCGTGGCTCCATAATTGTTGAACATCCGCGTGCCATTGATGGAAGCCACCACGATCACCGAGCCTCCCCGCTGTCGCAGCAACGGCAACGCGAGCTTCAAAGTCAGAAAGGTTCCCCGCAGGTTCACCGCCATCGTTTGGTCCCATTCCGCCGTTTGTAACTCCGCCAACGGACACCACACCCCATTGATGCCCGCATTGATCACCAGCACATCCAGTTGCGCCCAAGTCGCCTGACACTGGGACAGGGCATTCTGCATGGCTTGCTCCTCGGCGACATCCGCTTCCAGTTCCAGATGACCGTTTCCGTTCAATTCCCTCACCGTCTCCCTCACCGCCGTCCTGTTTCGATCCAGCACCGCCACACTGGCTCCGCTGCTGGCTAAGAGGTGCGCAATGGCTCGCCCGATACCGGAACCTCCTCCGGTGACCAGCGCAGTTTTACCAGCCAGATCAAATGTAACTTTTCCCATCACCATCTGGCCAGCTACGCCCGTGCCATCTTCTCCGGGCAAATTGATCAGCTAAGCACGGAAAATCTCCGAAAAATGCAATGTCTCCGTTCTTCTCGTGTCGCACTTTGCACAGTGCTGACCGCCCGCCTTCCGGGTTCATCGCCATCTTGCAAGGTGTTGCCAAGGCCCTCCCCACATCCATCACCCGCACTGCACCGTGGTACGCTTCCAGCTAAAAGGCCTCTGCTATGGCTGACACAACAGCAGGTCTCCGTGATGTTCAGAAATACCAGCCATGCATGGATTACATCCATAACTACTGGGAGCGCATCACCCGTCATCAGATCGCTGACGAGGGCACCTTGATCGGCCTGCCCAAGCGGTATCTGGTCACCAATCACGACATGTTCAAGGAGCTGTACTATTGGGACAGCTACTTCATGATCTTGGGCCTGGAAGGAACCGATCACGACGAACTCATCCTCGATATCACCGAGAACGTGCTCTACCTGATGAAGCGTTTCGGACGTATTCCCAACTCCAGCCGCTACTATCACCTGAGCCGTTCGCAGCCGCCCTTCCTAACCTCCATGATCCGGAAAAGTTACGAGGTCAAAAAGCGGCGCGGCGTTGCGGATGACGAATTGATCGGATGGTTGAAGGTGCAAGCCGAAGTCGCACGGAAAGAATACTCAGATGTCTGGCGCGGAAAGAAATTCCCGGATGACCGGGAAGTTTATCGCGGCCTGTCCCGCTATTACGACCTGAACATCTGGCACACCGCTGCCGAAGCCGAGTCCGGCTGGGATATGACCCCTCGCTTCGAAGACCGCTGTCTGGATTTCGTCCCCATCGATCTCAACAGCCTGCTCTATCGCTACGAGCGTGACTTCCTGAAGATGGCCGAATTGTTAGGCGAGGATTACGAGAAGGAACGATGGACTGCTTTGGCGGCCGAGCGCAAAGCGGCTGTGAGCGATGTGCTCTGGGATGACGACACCGGTTTCTTCTACGACTACGACATGCGCCGCGGACGCCGCAGCAACCTGCGCACGATCGCCGGTTTCTTTCCGCTCTGGTCCCGTCTGGCCACACCCGAGCAAGCGCACCGGATGGTCACCACCCATCTGCCCTTCTTCGAGACCGATCATGGTCTTGTGACCATGGAAGAGGTGAAAACGCCCGTGACGGATTTCTCCAAGCAGTGGGCGTGGCCGAATGGCTGGGCACCTCTGCAATGGATCGTCATCAGCGGACTGGAGAAATATGGCTACCACCAGGAAGCGCTGCGTATCTCCGCCAAATGGGTGAACCTGGTCAACCGCGTCTTTGAGGAGAACCACGTGAACTTCGAGAAATACAACGTGGTCGATGGCACCCGTGCCGTGCCAGACCGCTATCCCGATCAAGCCGGCTTCGGCTGGACCAACGCCGTCTTCGCGCGGCTCGTCGGCTTTTTGAAGACGGGCAACCTCTGGCCCTAGGATTTATATGCACCACCGCCAGCAGATCGAAAAAAACATCAAACCCGGCATCCCCTATCCCTTGGGAGCCACGTGGCTTGAGGGACAAGAACCCGGGGTTAACTTCGCGCTCTTCTCCGCGAACGCGACGCAGGTAGACCTGTGTCTCTTCGACGGTCCGGACAGTGCCGAAGAAAGTCGCGTGATCCGCATCTGGAACCGCACGAACCAAATCTGGCATGTCTTCATCCCCGATCTCCAACCCGGCCAATGCTACGGCTATCGCGTGCACGGCCCCTATGAACCGGAGAATGGCCACCGGTTCAATCCTTCCAAACTGCTGCTGGATCCTTACGCCAAGGCCATCACCGGCGGCGTGACTTGGAACGATGAGATGTTCGGCTACGTCCTCGGCCGGGAGGAGGCCGATCTGATCAAGGACGACCGGAACAACTCCCATTGCGTGCCGAAATCAGTGGTGGTGGATAACCGGTTTGATTGGGGCACCGACCGGCCCATGCGGCGCTCGATGGACACTACGGTGATCTATGAAACGCATGTGAAAGGATTCTCCAAGCTGTGGCCCGCGTTGCCGGAAAAAATACGTGGCACGTATGCCGGACTGGGCAGCCCGGAAGCGATCGCCTACTTCAAAAAGCTGGGCGTCACCGCCATTGAACTGCTGCCCGTGCATCACCACATAAATTCCAAACGCCTCGTAGAGCAAGGGCTTGTCGATTATTGGGGCTACAACACGATGGGATTTTTCGCTCCGGACTGGCGCTATGCCAGCAGCGGTTCCCAAGGCGAACAGGTCCGTGAGTTCAAAACCATGGTGAAAAACCTGCACGCCGCTGGCTTGGAGGTGATCCTCGATGTGGTCTATAACCACACTCCCGAAGGAAATCATTTTGGTCCCACACTTTGCTTCAAGGGAATCGATAACGCCTCGTACTACCGCCTGTGTCCGGAGAATCAGCGTTACTACATGGATTACACGGGCACAGGCAATACGTTGGCCGTCTATCTTCCAAACGTATTGCAGATGGTCATGGACAGCCTGCGCTACTGGATCACCGAGATGCATGTAGATGGGTTCCGCTTTGATCTCGCTGCGTCCTTGGCGCGTGAACTTTCTGCGGTGAACCGCTTGGCTTCCTTCTTCGATGTCATCCACCAAGATCCGATCATCTCCCAAGTAAAACTCATCGCCGAGCCTTGGGACATTGGTGATGACGGCTATCAAGTCGGCAAGTTTCCGATCCTCTGGTCCGAATGGAATGGGAAATATCGTGATACCATCCGGCGCTATTGGAAAGGCGATGCCGGTTGCATCAGCGAGCTGGCCTCCCGCTTGAGCGGCAGTGCCGATCTTTACGAAGTCACCGGCAAGACACCCTCGGCGAGCATCAATTTTATCACCTCGCATGACGGCTTCACCCTCGCCGATCTGGTGAGCTATCAAGACACGCATAACGAAGCCAATGGCGAGGATAACAAGGACGGCGACAAGAACAACATGACTTGGAACTGCGGCGTGGAAGGGCCGACGGACGATCCGGAGATCAACAAACTCCGTCGCCGCCAGCGTCGCAATCTCCTGGCCACCCTATTCCTCTCCCAAGGCGTGCCGATGCTCTGCGCCGGTGATGAATACGGCCGCACGCAAAAGGGCAACAACAACGCCTACTGCCAGGACAACGAGATCAGTTGGCTGGACTGGAACCGGGATGAAGACGCGGAGCGCTTCAGCAAGTTTGTGGAGCAATTGATCCTGTTCCGTCAAAGGCACCCGATCTTCCGCCGACTCCATTTCTTCTCCGGCCGCCTGCTGCGCGGGACCAACATGCGCGATGTGAAATGGCTGAACACCAAAGGCCGGAAAATGACGGATGCCGAATGGAATGGTGATTATATGCGTTGCCTCGGCGTCTTTCTGAGCGGCTATTGTGAAGATGCCCTGGGCAATCTGTTGCAGGATGACTTTTTCCTCATCTGCTTGAACGCGCACCATGAGCCCGTGGACTTCACCCTGCCCGCAGGTATCAAGACGGGTTGGGAAATGGTCATCAATACGGCATCTGAAGAGGGTTTCGTCGAAAAGGGAGAAGAGCCCAGTGGCAAGATCACGTTGGAAGGCCGTTCACTCTGTGTCTTGCGGGTGAAACCGGCGGAAGATGTGGAACGGGAATCGTTCACGGAACGGCTGGTGCAGGAAACGGAAGCGGAAACGTCGGTCTCCGCCGATACCACCAAAGCCTGACATGAACATGGCCACAGCATCCCCAGCGCGGCGTCACGGTGCCACCCTGTCCCCATCAGGAGTCAGCTACTGCCTGTGGAGCCCTGACACCAAAACGGCATCTGCAATGATAACCCGCGCCGCTGACGGCGGCACCTGCATTCTCCCCATGGAAAAAGATGCTGAAGGGTGGTTTGCCGCGCATGATGCTTCCGGGAGGTCTGGTGATCGGTATTTCTTCCGCCTGGATGAAGTAAGAGATGTGCCCGACGTCGCCTCCCATTATCAGCCGGAAGGTGTGAGAGGATCTTCCCAGTTAGTGGATGGTGAAGCTTACACTTGGCGGTATCCGAATTGGCACCACGCACCATTGGAAGATCTGGTGATTTATGAAATGCACGTCGGCACGTTCACCGAGGAAGGAACGTTTCGTTCCGCCATTGCCCGCTTGGATGATCTCTGCCGTTTGGGCGTGACCGCAATCGAGCTCATGCCCCTCGGCGCCTTTCCAGGTGACCGGAATTGGGGATATGATGTCGTCCTGCCGTTCGCACCCGCTCATTGCTATGGGACACCGGATGACTTGCGGCGCTTGGTGGATGCGGCTCACGAGCGGAATCTGGCGGTCATTCTGGATGTCGTTTACAATCATGTCTGCGGGGAGCCGAATTGGTTGGAGTCCACCAGCAGACATTTCTTTCATCAAGAGACGGGAAATGACTGGGGCAAGTGCTTGAACTTTGATGGCAAACATTGCCTGGCGGTGCGGGAATATTTTCTGCAGAACGCCATCTATTGGGTGGAGGAATTTCACATTGATGGATTCCGCTTGGATGCCATCCACGCCATTCACGACAGTTCGCCAGTTCATATCTTGCAAGAGATCACGCAGGCCGTTCATGCCCGCGGCGGTTTTCTCATCGCAGAGGATAACAGCAATGATGCGAAGTGGCTGCGACCCGCGGCCCAGGGCGGCATCGGCCTCGATGCCGCCTGGGCGGATGACTTTCATCACGTGGTGAAGATGAGCGTGAAGCCGGAGCAGATCGCGCATTTCAAAAGTTATCAGGGTACGGCGACCGAATTGGCCGATACGCTGGACCATGGATGGCTGTTCCGGGGTGACGTCTTCCCCTATTGGAAAAAGCCGCGCGGCACGGAATGCCTGGATTTGTCACCGGAACAATTCGTCTATTGCATCTCCAATCATGACCAAGCGGGCAACCGTCCTTTAGGCGAGCGCCTGAACCACATTGCTTCAGCGGCAGCCTATCGCACGGCTTCTGCGTTGCTCTTGCTCTCGCCCTACACGCCGATGTTGTTCATGGGGCAGGAATGGGGCGCGAGCACTCCGTTTACTTTTTTCACGAACCACGGCGGAGAATTCGGCGCACGTGTCAGCAAAGGCCGTTGTCAGGAATTCAAGCAATATGACGCCGCATGGTCACCGGAAGTGCTGGCCGCCATGCCTGATCCGGAAATCCTCGACGGCTTTACCGCCAGCAAACTGAACTGGGCGGAGACGAAAGAAAATGCCCATGCCGCCGTATTGGATCTCTATCGCGAATGCCTCCGACTGCGTCGCACCGACGCGGTGTTGCGCAAACGTGACCGCGAAAGCTGGCACGTCTGGGCGGAAGGCGGGGTCGTGTGGTTGCTGTTCACGGGACCATCGGGAGATTTTCGATTGCTACTCATTTATCTCAAAACAGGCTCCTTGAAGGAACTGCCCATGCCGAAATCCGTCCCCACACAGAGAGCGTGGTCCATATTGCTCTCCACGGATGAGATCCGTTTCGGTGGCGAAGGACGAAACGTTTTCGACCCGGCCAAAAGAAGTTTTTCCCTGAATGGCCCGACGGCCTTGTTGCTGACTTCCCTCGCATGAAACCCTCATCCGCCCTCTATCGTGTACCTTCGGCGACGTATCGGTGGCAGTTCAATCGTGAGTTCCCTTTCTCCGCCGGACGCGAACTGGTCAGCTACTTGCATGAACTGGGTATCAGCGACTGCTATTGTTCACCGGCTTTCACCGCTCCGCCGGATAGCAACCATGGCTATGACGTCTGCGATTTCACCAAGATCAATCCCGTGCTGGGCTCAACGGAGGGCTGGGACGCGCTGGTCGGCGAGTTGCACAACAAAGGCATGGGGCTGCTGCTGGACTTCGTGCCCAATCACATGGGCGCGATCCCGGAAACCAACCGGTGGTGGACGGATGTGCTGGAGTTCGGACGGCACTCCCCTTACGCGGAATTTTTCGACATCGACTGGCAGCCATCTCACCTACCCATCAGCGATCGGCTGTTGCTACCCATCTTGCCAGATCATTACGGACGGTGTCTCCAAAAGGGCGAAATCAGCCTCAACTATCATCAAGGCCACTTCAGGATCGGCGTGGGCAGCACTCGTTTGCCGTTGCATCCGGTGAGCTGTCGGCGGCTCTGGCTTGTGGTATCCCAACGGTATCAAGGCTCCGGTAGCGAGGTGCTGCAACAGGCGGTGCATTTGCTGCCGGAGAAAGAGGAAACCATGAAGCGAGGTTGTGTGCTGGAGGCCCAACGATTGCTGCGCGCGCTGGATACCGAGACCGATATCAAGACCGCCTGTGAGCAGGTGCTGCAAACCTACCCGGCGCAAGGGTTGTATGAAATGCTGGAGGAACAGGCATATCGTCTGGCCTACTGGTATACCGGCACACGCACCGCGAACTACCGACGCTTTTTCGATGTAGATTCCTTGGTGGCCTTGCGCATGGAAGACCCCGAGGCTTTCAAGGCAACGCACGAACTATTGTTGGAGTTGATCCGTAAGGGACAAGTCACCGGGCTAAGATTGGACCATATTGATGGCTTGGCGCGGCCGGTTGAGTATCTGCAACGTTTGCAGAAGTCCATCGCTCACGATACTGGCATGGATGAGCCGGCCGATGCGCGCGGCTTCTACGTTTTGGTGGAGAAGATCACGATGGAAGGGGAGCCGTTGCCTAGCCATTGGCCAGTGGCAGGTACAACGGGTTATGAATTTGCCCGCGAGGTGACGCGGTTGCTGCTCGATTCCGCAGGTGAGCCAGAGATAACGCGCATCTATCAAGAGTTCACGGGAAACGTGCAACCAGTGGGACCATCCGTCCAAGCAGCCAAAAAATTGGTGATGGGACTGGCCATGAGCAAGGAGATCAACGGGCTTACCTTGATGCTGCGTCGCTGCGCCGAGCAACGTCCGGAGTTCCGCGACCTTCTGTATGAAGATTTGTGCGGCGCGTTGCGAGAAACCATTGCGTGCCTCAGCGTTTATCGCAGTTACCGCACCGGCGGTGAACCGATCAGCCCGCAAGACCGGAAGGTTGTCCAGGACGCCATCGCCAGAGCCCGTCAGGCAAACCCCGAGCTGGAAACTTTAGCCTGGGATTTTTTGCAACAGCTTCTAATCGACGAGCCCGAGTTGAACCCGCCCGCCAGTCAACTGGAGGAACGTTTCATCACGCGCTTCCAGCAAACCACGGGTGGAGTGATGGCAAAAGGCTTCGAGGACACCGTGTTCTTTGCCTACAACCGGCTGATTGCTTTGAACGAAGTAGGCGGCAATCCGGCGGCCTTCGGCATGACGGTGGAAGAATTTCACGCCCTGAATGCCGAGCGATTGAAGTCGTGGCCGGACATGATGCTCACCACCTCGACGCATGACACCAAAACGAGTGAAGATGTTCGCGCCCGACTGGCGGCGATCTCAGAACTGAGCGCTGAGTGGGAAAATTTTCTGAAGCAGGCCCGAGAAATCAATGGACCGCTGAAAGGCAAGGTCGGGGAACGCCTGTCGCCAGATGGGAATGAGGAATATCTGCTCTATCAAATACTAGCCGGGAGCTGGCCTTTGGAGGAATTCCCGGTGGAGGCACGGAAAGAATACCTGAAGCGCATTCAGGCGTACATGACCAAGGCACTGAACGAGGCGAAGATCAACACGCGGTGGGACCGGCGCAACCATACATGGGAAGCGGCGGTGAAGAAATTCATCGAGCGTATCATTCTTTCGCCCGATCCGAAGTTTGAGGAAGTGTTTTCGGCTTTCGCGGGCAAAGTGGCGGAGATAGGTGCAGTCAATTCACTCAACCAAGTCTTGCTCAAGATGACGGTGCCGGGGGTGCCGGATTTCTATCAAGGAAACGAACTCTGGCAGTATATCTTGGTCGATCCGGATAATCGTCGGCAGATCGATTATGACTTGCGACAACGGATGATCAAAGAGATCCAAGGAAAGTCCTCGGCGGCGTTGCTGGCGGATTGGCGGAATGGTGGTATCAAAATGTTTCTGACTCAAAAGGTGCTTCGGTTTCGGCATGAGCATCGGGAGCTTTTCCAACGCGGGACTTACGAGCCGCTACAGTGTACGGGTGCGAGGGCCGATAGTTGTCTAGCTTTCGCGAGAACGTTGGGCGAACAGACAGTGATAGTTTTGACGGTCAGGATCAGCAACCGGGCAGGCACCTTTCCAGTGGGTGAAAAATGGGAGGAGACGATGGTGGAGATTCCGGCGCTGCCGGGTAAGAAGCTGCGCAATCTTTTTACCAATGAAGAGCATCTTGGCGGGCCAATGAAACTGGCGGATGTGTTCCGGGAATTGCCGTTCGCGGTGCTGGTCGCTATTCCGCAGGAACTTCCTTGAGCTTGACCGGTTCGGGTGCGAAGGCGGTGGGCTCATTGGTTTTGCCCTCTACTGTCAGGCGGATCTTGGGCAGGCATTCCGGATAATTCTTTTGCAGGAAATGGATCATCTGCTCACGGATCTCGCAGCGCAGGTCAAAGGCCTGGCCGGAATTCCCGGCACTGGCGAGGATGCGGATCTGCACCGCGTGGTCTTTTACATCGGTAACTTGCAGCCCCTTTACCCGTCGATCCCAATGCGGGGATTTCTCCAGGATCCGATCCAACTCCTCGCGCAGCGGTGCGATGGGAGTGGAGTAATCCACATTTAACATCACCGCGCCGAGCAACTCAGCGCGCGTGCGGGTCCAGTTCTGAAACGGTTTCTCGATAAAATAGCCGATCGGCACGATCAGACGGCGTGAATCCCACAGATTCACCACCACGTAAGTAAGCGTGATCTCTTCCACGCGCCCATACTCACCTTCCACGAGGATACCGTCATCCAACCGGATGGGTTGGGTGAAAGCGATCTGCACACCGGCGAATAATGAAGCGATGCTGCGCTGCGCCGCAAAGCCGACCACGATGCCCACGACGCCGGCCGAAGCCAGCAGGCTGGTGCCCAGCTGCCGCACGGAATCAAACACCATCAGCATGGAAGCCATGGTAAAGACGAGGATCATGATGACGATGACTCGCTTGAGCACGCGCACCTGCGTCTGCACCTTGCGCATGGCGAGGTTGTCTTTCGTATCGACGCGATATTGATCCAGCACGGCTTTCTCGCCGGTGTCCGCCAGTTGAAACAGGATGAAGCCGATGGCGGCGATCAACAGGATGGCGAGGCCTTGCTTGAAGAATTGATGGAACGATGGCGGGATATCCAACATCGGCACCATGAGCGTGACCGCCAGCAAAGGCACCACCAGACGCAACGCCCGGATGACGACTGCGGCAAGCACATCATCCCACTTGCGATCATTGGAGCCAGCCCACGCCAGCAACAACACTTCTGCCGTCTTGATCAGCCGGTAAACGAACCAGAAGAGGATGAGAAAGTTCGCCGCCTTCCGCACGGAATACACCATCATGAGGAGCAGATAACCGTTTCCCGAAGCCTCCAACCTCACCAGCAGAAGCCACAGCACGGCACTGCCGCCCCAGACCCAAACGAAAATGGAAAGTGGCGGAATCGCCGCTTCGATCAACGAACGCAGGAGCGCTGACCTGTTCGCACCTTTTTCATCCGGCAGCGGCGTGCTCGGTTTCTGGCAGGAACGCCGCAGCAACCAGCTTAGCACCCGCTCAGCGACGAAGATCAGCACGACCAGCAGCAGACTCAACACCACCTGCCCCCAGCTCACTCCGGTGATGACCTCCGTGCGCACCCATTCACCCACCAAGGGTGCCAGGGAATCAGTCAGCTCTTCCAGTTGTTTGGCGCTACCGATGTTGAATGCGACCTCTTCAGCGGAAGAGTCCTCGGCGCTCTCTGCCGCCGGCACCGGCACGCATCCGCCGAGCAACAAAAGCAGGACTAAAAAGAGACAGGTAGGAACGAACCGGCATCGGGTCAGACTGTTTTCGGCAAATGACAAAGTCATGCCGATTTACCTAGCATAACGCCTGCCATTTTTCCGCTCCGTTGGCACGCCAGCGGGTTCGGAAATGAGTTCCTTGGCGGGAAATTCTTAGGCTGTCTCGTGATGGTCTTCTGGCGCACAGATTTCCCGTTCCGCCTGCAACCAATCCTCCAGCTCATGTCCGGGCTCGGAGCCGCGTTTTACGAACAATTCATAAGCCCGTTCCTGGATCATCTTGGCTTTGCCGACGGGGCTAATCTCACTTTTCTGGCTCTTCTTGCGACTGGCATTATTGCTCTTCATAGCATTGTTCTGTGTTGGTTGGTCAAAATGCCCGATGCAATGGCTGACCAGCGGCATACTGGCTTTAAGGGGCGGACTTCGCCAGGCCGTCACCGGGCTTTTCAAACCTCTAAAATAGCACTTTTTCCCGCCTCCTCAAATCGTTGGGAACACTTTTCTGAAAACGACGCCAGACGGACAAATGCCTGCCACGATGCTGCTGGTTTTTGATCGGGGCAGTTTAGAGATGAAACCGAGAAAAAATGTCGCCGCCCTGCCGGTCTATGTGATGGTCAGCCGGACCTTGCTTTCAATGATTCCCTCGGCGATTGCGTGGCGCGTCAGGCCGGCGATGTCGTGGATGTCCAGTTTGCTCATCAGATGCTGCCGATGTTTGTCCGTTGTTTTCATGCTGATCCCCAGTTCGACGGCTATTTCTTTATTGGCCATCCCTTCCGCGATCATCTGGAGCACCTCCCGTTCGCGTGGACTCAGACTGTTCTTTCCTTTTCGACCATGATCCAAGGCTTGCTTCCGGCGATTCTGAATCCGCTTGGAAACGGCGGGAGTGAAAAAAGTTTTTCCTTCGTGGACGGCCCGGATGGCCTGCGGAAGAACATATGCCGAGGCTTGCTTGAGCAGAAATCCGGCTGCACCCAGTACGGACATCTGTTCGACGTAGACATCGTCGTGGTAGGCAGACAGGATGATGACCTTAGTTTTGGGAAATTCCTTTAAGATCTGACGTGTCGCTTCAAATCCATTGAGTAACGGCATGATGATGTCGATCACCACCACGTTGGGCCGCAGTTTTCGGATCAATTGAATTGCCTCCCTGCCATTCTCGGCTTCGCCGACCATCTCTATGTCGGGCTCATGCTGCAACAAGGCCCGGAAACCTTCGCGGACAATCTGATGATCTTCCGCAAGCAGCACAGTGATCCGGTTCATTTGGCCTTCCCCATCGACTCAGCCGAGGAAGCGTCGGAACCTTTCACTTCCTTCAAGCGTTCTGCCTGAGTCGGCCCATCGACCATCTGCAGCTGGCGGCCGGGACTTTGCTCAAGGCCGTCCTCGGTCATGGTCACGAAAATAGTGGAATCCACGTAACTGATGCGTTCGACCATCTTCGTGGGGATAACCACTTCCTTGCCGGAAAGCCGATGGCCGGTCTTGATGACCAGTTGGCCGATCACCCAGCTCTGGGCATCCATCATGAAATCGCAGACATGGCCGAGATTTTTGTTCCCGATGCTGATCTGATAACCTTTTACGGCCTGGGCACTGCGAAGATGCGGATCACCACGTTCTACGCGCGCATCCGGGCGCACGGGCAGAGAGCCGGCCTTGGGCTGGGCCGAGACCGCCAAATCAGGGAACTCCGTTGCGCCCCAAAGCGCATCACCCTGCCAGTAAGAGGGCCAGCCGAAGTATTGGTAATACTCTTCTTCGTATTGGCGCGACACCGGTTTATGCGCATCGATGGAGGGACTGTTCTCGACCTGCTTCCGGGTCAAATTCACCCGCAAAATCTTTTCCGGCTGATCCAAACGGCCCAGTGAATGCGGCGTAAGCAAGACCTTCCGTCCGGCCAACCACGAACCGGTTTCGGCCACCAGATAGCGGATGGCCCAGTTTTGGTCGTCGAAGTAAAAATCTTTCACTTCACCGAGGTCGCCGTCGGACGCGCCCAGTTTGTCGCCGTACAGTTGTTCCATGCTGCGTAGCATAATTTAAAATCTATTTGTGTTGGTTGGAGCAATTGCCCGAGTTTTCAGATCCGGCGCAGCAGCAGCAGGATGATGACGATGATCAGCAGCAAGCCGGCCCCGCCGCTCGGGTAGTAGCCCCAGTTTTTGCTGTGCGGCCACGTCGGCAGCGCCCCGAGTAACATGAGGATGAGCAAGACTAAGAGAACGGTTCCTAACATAATTTTAAAAATGGATGATGGAAATTTGAGTGAAGGACTGGAAAAAGGGTGAGCGCTATTCTGCTGGGTTGGGCGGGCGAAATGCTGTCCATAGAGTAGAGATCAGACCCACACCTTTCAGCACAGTTTGCAACCAGGATGGTTTGGTGGCGGTTTCAGCCGGACGCGTGAGCCCAGCGACCAGGCCACCAATCGAGGAGATGATTGAGCAAAAGAAGCGAGCACGGGCGGTCAAAAGCCGAACCGATACTTTAAGTTCGGCCGCTTCGCCGATGAGGTTGATACGGTTCAGCTCACTCTCGGTGACCAGCATCTGTTTCCGTAGTGCCAGCGGGTTCATACGAGGATGTTCTCCACACAGGCGCGGTCTTTACGCAATTGTTCCAGCGTGGCGGAGAGCGGCTGCCAATCTCGCTGAAACTTTCGGAACCGCCAATAAAGACCGATTGCTGAAAAGCCATAGACAGCGGTTAAAATCAGCAAGATGACCACGGGCGAGTAAGCCCAAAAAAGGACCACGATCGCCGCGGTAAACGTAAGAACAGCCAGCGAGCCGAGGGCAACGATGCCCAAGGCAAGCAGGATGGCCTGCAGGAGCCGCTCGCGCTCCTCCTGCACTTCCACCGTCAGCAGTTCGAGCCGGTTTTCACCGATGACCAGCAGGCGCCGCGCAAACTGTTTTGCACTGGCGGCGAGCTGGCTGAAGCTGGCGGAGGAATTTTCCATAACTGGATCACTTGCTGCAACGGCGGGCGACCAGGTAGCCGATCAAGGCGCCGACTCCGACACCGATGGCGATGGCTTGATAGGGGTGTTCACGTACCACCTTGTCGGCGGCCTTGGCGCTTTGCACGGCCTTATCCCGCACCTGTGCCAGGGCGGCGGCGAGGCGCTGGCGGGCGGCGTCCACTTTTTCTCCCGCCACATCGGCGGTGGCGGTCATGAGGGCGCGGGCGTCATCGGCCAATTGTTCTACGTCGTGACTGATTGCTTGGGTAGCTTTGCTCATATATTTTTTGTGTTTCTAGTTTTGCTTTTTGAAGGGCAAATTTTTTAGGTGGTGAGAGGAGCGGAAGCCGCAACCGGACCGACCACATTCAAGATGGAGTTCCGACCGCCATAAGGGTTGGGCACGTAATCCTTGGCCAGCGGATCTGGCATCCAGTGTCCATCCACGATCAGGCAGTATTCATAATTACCGGGAGCCAGAAATGTCTCTTTGAACCAGTGACCTACACCAGCAGGATGCAGGGCCTTGGCTTCCGGTCGCCACTGGTTGAACGAGCCCGCGACACAAACAGAGGTGGCGGTGGGATGGCTGAATTCAAAACGGACGGGTATGAGCGGCGAGCCGTCATGGGCATGATGTTTGTTTTGTTTCATAGGAGAATCACTTCAATAAAAGCCGTCGCCCGCTGGACGTGGAGAGGAAGGGCTGTTCTTTCATTTACCGACGATATAAGACGCAATGGGGCGGTGCTAGTTGGGGGAATCCCCATCGCGGAGGAGGTTAGGGAAAGTATAGGAGCTTTCCTCGCCGTCCTCATTTATTTCATTAAAGTATGCCGGGCGATACCCTTGGGGATATACCCCGGTGGCAACCTCGCCTGAGTGCTGTAGTTTACGTTTCAAGCCGGTAACAACATTTTAGCCGTTAGGTTCACGACCGATAAAAGCAACGGCTCACAGAAATAAAACTAGTATGACGACACTCGAGATCAAAGGTGACTGGAATATAATCCAAGGCAAATTGAAGCAGAAGTGGGCGACGCTCACGGATGACGATCTGCAATATGCCGAAGGCAAGCAGGAAGAGCTGCTGGGCCGCATCCAGAAACGCACCGGCGAGACCAAAGAAGCCATCGAGAAGGCTTTCAAAGAGTGCTGTACTGCTTGTAAGAGTTAGTTCCTCATTCCCGTGCAGGTGGGGCGGTTGTGTGCATATCAACCGTCGCCTGCGCGGGAATCTTCTTTTCTTCTCCGCCCGGTCTTCCTTTTGCTCATCCGATAAAGTTTCCACCAAAATGGCATATCTTTGACTGGAGAGCGCCCACGCGAAACCCCGACCTATCGGCACGGGGCGCGGTGACCAAGCACCGCGAAATCTTCGTTTGCAAATTCTTCTCTCGCAATTTGTTGCGGTGGAGAGCGGTTTGGCGGTGATTTTTTATTTGGAAATGGACGGTGATTTGATAGTCTCTTTTGTGCTGACAACTCGTTGTCGGTAAAGGAGAGGAGTGGTGGTTGGCTCTTTCAGAGAATAAGCAGCCCCCGAATCCTCAAAGTCATCAAGCATGATGGTGCATTGTGTACATGTTACACGTGCATGGTTATGTCCTGCGTTGGCGGGGAGATGACGATCCTTATGGAGCCGTTAGGGTCGAGAGACGGGCAGGAAGAGGGGGCACCCTCATCCTCAATCCTTCTCCCGTGAGGGAGAAGGAGGATTAAAAAAGCCAGTCTTTTGGCCGTTAGGATATGTGTTGGTATCGGGCGTATGGATCAGGGTCCGTAAGCCGGAGGGTGAAAGGGACGTCGGTCGTCATAGGTTATGACCAGACCGGGGAATCCTGAGTAGCCACTGCGGAACCGGCCGGGTACTGGGCAAACGCTCAATCTGAAGTCCCAATCGTAGGGAGGGAGGAAACGATACGGCACAGGGGTCGGATGGTTTCATTGTTCTTTGAAATAGTTCCCTAAAGGGAACGCAGAGGTCGAAGTTCGACTTCCCAGTGGGGG
The DNA here is from genome assembly GCA_943367715.1 of Chitinophaga pinensis. Taxonomy (GTDB): domain Bacteria; phylum Verrucomicrobiota; class Verrucomicrobiia; order Limisphaerales; family JAEYXS01; genus JAEYXS01. Next base: position 124,443 of record CALRJY020000015.1, read on the forward strand.
CGGAGAAAGCGCCGGGCGTTTTATTGACGCTGGGCGTGCTCAACCCTCACCCCAGCCCTCTCCCTATTGAAGGGAGAGGGAGGAGAGGTCGCGTGCTTCGGCGGTGGTGGGTCGTGGTTATCGTGGTGCCTTGACGAAAAAGGTCAGGGCATCGCGGCAACGACGCCCTACCATGCTGGATTTTGGGTTCTGCGTTTCTTTGTGGAGTGGCTGGCGAGGATTTGGTCCGGTGAGGGTGGACTGGTTGCTAAAGTACCGCAGGACAGGAGGCAATCGCGTAGGAAACATAAAACGGATCAGACGGGAAGGCGCGCTTCGGGGAATGTTTAATAATTATCAGGTGGATGAGGCCGCTGGTTAGCCGGGGTCACTTCGTGCGTTCGTTATAGGCGCGGGGTGAAACCGGTTAACCGGGGGCGCCTCCTGACATTGTCGTTGAATGGGGTCTTTTGCTTTAATGGCCGGTTGGTTCCTGGCGGAGAGGGGATTGGCAGCGGTTGTTTGGTAAGGCTGTGGGCCAGCGTATGACCTACGACTGCCGGCTGGAAACCGGCAGCACATTGGCGGCAGTGTCAGGATGCGCCCCTTTGCCTAATTACCTGCCGAAAGGTGTCGCCAGCATTAACTGATGGTGAAAGAATGAGCCAATAGCAGGAGCAGCCTCAGGACGTGTGAGGTGGCCGGTGGCCAGCTGCCGCTTTCTTTGGACGGTTCGGTTGAGGGACCATGAAGACCAAAAGCAAATCGCCCAGCCACCTGAAACATAAACCCGCCAAGCCCGTCTCCGACGGGCGGAAAGGCACACCTTTTCCCATCGTCGGGATCGGCGCCTCGGCGGGCGGCCTCGAAGCTTTGGAGCATTTTCTGTCCCATGTACCCGCGGCCAGCGGCATGGCCTTTGTCATCATCCAACATCTGGACCCGACCCATAAGGGGATGATGCCGGAACTCCTCCAGCGCGCCACCGGCATGAAGGTCATCCAAGTGAAGGACCGCACCCTGGTGCAGCCCGACTGCGTCTATGTCATCCCGCCGAACAAGGACATGTCCATCCTGCACGGGATGCTGCATCTGCTCGCCCCGGCCGCGCCGCGCGGACTGCGGCTGCCCATCGATTTTTTCCTCCGCTCGCTGGCGCAAGACCAGCAGGAACACGGCGTCGGCGTCATTCTTTCCGGCATGGGCTCGGACGGTACGCTGGGCCTGCGCTCCATCAAGGAGCAGGCGGGACTGGTCCTCGTGCAGACCCCTGCGTCCGCCCGGTTTGACTCCATGCCCCGGAGTGCGATCGATGCCGGGCTGGCCGATATCGTGGCCCCCGTGGAAGAACTTCCGGCGAAGCTCGTCGCGTATCTGCGGCACACCCCGTTGATCGCGCGCACCGAGGCCACGTTGGAAGACAAGGTGCAGAGCGCCCTGGACAAAGTGGTCATCCTTTTGCGCGCCCACACCGGCAATGATTTTTCCCACTATAAACGGAACACCCTGTACCGCCGCATCGAACGCCGCATGGGCATCCATCAGATCGCCAAGCTGGCGGCTTATGTGCGCTACTTGCAGGAGAACTCCCAAGAGCAGGGCCTGCTCTTCAAGGAGTTGCTCATCGGCGTGACCAATTTCTTCCGCGACCCCGCAGTTTGGAAACTTTTGGGCGAGCAGACGCTGCCCGCGTTGCTGGCGGAACGGGCTCCCGGACAGATCTTGCGCGCCTGGGTGCCCGGTTGTTCCACGGGGGAAGAAGCCTATTCCCTGGCCATCACGTTCAAGGAGGCGATCGAACGCCTCAAGCCCAAGGCGGATTTCACCGTGCAGATCTTCGCCACGGATCTGGACCGGGACGCGATTGACACCGCCCGTCAGGGACTCTTCCCGGAGAACATCGCGGCCGACGTGTCAGCCGAGCGCCTCAAACGGTTCTTCACCAAAGAAGAACGCGGCTACCGGCTGCGCAAAGAGATCCGCGCGATGGTCACCTTTGCGCCGCAGAATCTCATCATGGATCCGCCTTTCACCAAGCTGGACATCCTGTGCTGCCGGAATCTGCTCATCTATCTCACGGCGGAGGTGCAGAAGAAATTGATGCCGTTGTTTCACTATAGCCTCCGGCCGGGCGGTATTCTGTTGCTCGGCAGCGCGGAGACCGTAGGCGATGGGGCCGATCTTTTTACCCCGCTGAACAGCAAGGCGAGGATCTTCCAGCGGAGGGAATCCCTGCTGCGGGCAGAACGCATCGCCTTTCCGGCATCCTTCAGCAGCAGCCCTTCCGCTCTCTCCGAGGCGGCTCCCGCGGTCAAGCCGCTGGCCAGTCTCCAGAGCCTGGCGGACCAGTTGATCCTGCAGCAATATGCGCCGCCGGCTGTGCTCACCAATGACAAGGGGGATATCTTTTACGTCAGCGGACGCACCGGGAAATACTTGGAGCCGGCGGCGGGCAAGGCCAATTGGAACCTGCTGGCCATGGCCCGAGAAGGGCTCCGCTACGAATTGCCCGGCGCCTTCCAGAAAGCGCTGCATCAGCAAGCCGGTGTGAAGCTCCACGGACTCACTGTAGGGACGGACGGGGGCGCGCAAGGTGTGGATGTGAGCATCCGGCGGCTCGTCGAGCCTGGACCCTTGCAGGGGCTGGTGATGACCGTCTTCACCGATGCCTCCGCGCCTGAGACCGCACTGGTGACGGACCGGCCCGCCAAGGCGCATGCGCAAAACGCGCGGCTGGCGGACCTGGAGCAGGAACTCCAACAGGCACAGGCGGAAGCCCGGGCCACCCATGAGGAGATGCAGACCTCCCAGGAAGAACTGCGCTCGGCCAACGAGGAGCTGCAATCCACCAATGAAGAGATGCAGTCCACCAACGAGGAACTCACCACCTCGAAGGAGGAGATGCAATCCATGAACGAGGAATTGCAAACCGTGAACGTGGAACTGCAGTCCAAGGTGGACGAGCTGTCACGGACCAGCAACGACATGAAAAACCTGCTGGACAGCACGGACATCGCGACCTTGTTTCTGGACAAGAACCTGCACGTGCAACGGTTCACCCCGCAGGCGACGAAAATCATCAAGCTCATCCCCGCCGATGCGGGCCGGCCCATCACCGATCTGGCCTCGGACCTTATTTACCCGGAACTGGTCGCGGATGCCCGCGAGGTGTTGCGCAAACTGGCCGCCGTGGAAAAACCCATTGGCGCGCGCGACGGTCGCTGGTTCAGCGTGCGTATCATGCCTTACCGCACGATGGATGACCGGATTGATGGCGTGGTGATCACCTTCGCCAACATCACCGAGTCCAAGAACCTGGAGGCCAAGTTACGCCATGACCAGTCCGGCCATGCACCGGCGGTGGGCAGCCACTCGGTCAAACCCCTCCGGACCCGCACACGGGCAACCAAGACCGCCAAGTCACTCTCCCGCAAAGCGGCCGGAAAAGCACGGCCAACCCGTCCATCATGAAAACTCTCAAACGGCCGGTCGCAAAATCGAAAGGGACGGGCGGGCAAAGGCGGAAACTGGCGCCCAAAAAAACGGACCTCTACCGCCGGGCCGAAGCGCGGATCGCAAGCCTGCCCAAGCAGGAGCCCCCACCTCCGGACGACAGGCACCCCGAGACTGTTCCGCTGCGGCTGCTCCATGAATTGCAGGTCCATCAGGTCGAGCTGGAGATGCAGAATGAGGAACTGCGAAAGGCCCGTGATGAGATGGAGGCGGGTCTGGAAAAATACAGTGACCTCTACGATTTCGCGCCGATCGGCTACTTCACTCTGAATCTGGAGGGGAACGTGGTGGAGGCCAATCTGGCCTGCGCCAGCCTGCTGGGGATCAATCGGGCCGCCGTGGTGGGACGGTGTTTCAGCATTTTTGTGGCGCCGTCAGACCGCCTTGGGTATGCGGCCTTTCTGCAGCAAGTGTTCACGTGCAAAGCCAAAGAGGAATTCGATGCACGACTGCTGACGACCAGAAAGGCACCGGTGGATGTGCGGATGCGAGCAATCGTGTCTCCCTCGGGAAAAGAGTGCCGGGTGGCGCTGGCGGACATCACTGCCCACAAACGCGCGGAGCAGGATATCGCCAAAAAAGCCCGACTGCTCGACCTGAGCCATGACGCCATCATCGTGCACGACATCGAGGGGTACATCCGCTATTGGAATCACGGTGCCGAAGAGCTGTACGGCTGGTCACGGGAAGAGGCGTTAGGGAAGATGAGTCATCGGCTGCTCAAGACGGAATTCCTCACGCCCTTTAAGGCGATCCTGGCTGAGCTTTACCGGACCGACCGCTGGACCGGGGAGCTGGTCCATACGACCCGCGCTGGTCGCCGCATCACCGTGCTGACCCACAAGTCCTTGGACCGCGACCGGGAGGGCAATCCGGTCGCAGTCCTAGAGAGCCTTACAGACATCTCCACCCGCAAGCGGGCGGAAGAAAAAGTTCGGATCTCGGAAGTCCGCTACCGCCGGCTCTTTGAAGCAGCGCACGATGGAGTGCTGCTCCTCGACCCGGTGACCCGCAAGATCACCGACGCGAACCCGTTCATGACGAAATTGCTGGGTTATACGCAGGCCCAGTTGGTGGGAAAAGAGCTGTTTGAGATCGGTCTGCTCAAGGATGAGGATGCCAGCCAGGAGATGTTCCGGAAACTCAAGCGGCAGCATGAAGTCCGTTACGAAGACCTGCCGCTCGAAAGCCGTGGCGGACGCCATCAAGAAGTGGAAGTCGTCGCCAATCTTTATCAGGAGGATGGCCAGGCCGTCATCCAGTGCAACATCCGGGATATCACGATACGCAAGCTGGCGGAGCATGCGTTGCAGGCCAGTGAAGAGCGTTATCGCATCCTGTTTGAATCCGGGCCAGTGGCCGTCTATTCCTGCGATGCTTCTGGAACGATCCAGAACTTCAACCGCCGCGCGGTGGAATTATGGGGACGTTCGCCCAAACTGAAGGACAGCTCCGATAAATTCTGTGGCTCGGTAAAAATGTTCCGGTCGGACGGACGGCACCTGCCGCATCAGAAGTGCCCCATGGCAGCGGTGTTGCATGGCAAAATTGCGGAAGTGAAAGACGGGGAAGTGATCGTCGAACAGCCCGGCGGTTCGCGGCTGACGTGCATCGTGAATATCCGCCCGTTGAAGAATGAATCCGGAGAGATCACGGGTGCCATCAACTGCTTTTACGACATCACGGAGCGTAAACGGACTGAGGAAACCCAGCGGCGCGTGGAAGTGCTGGCGGCGTCAAACCAGAAGCTGGAAAAGGAGATTGTCCGGCGGGAGCGGGTGGAGAACGCCTTGCAAAAAAGCCAGACTAAGCAAAGCCAGTTGCTGGGCGAGACGCGCCTCATGCACCAACAGATGCAACAGCTTTCCCGGCAGGTATTGCAGGCGCAAGAAACGGAACGCAAACGGATCAGCCGGGAACTGCACGATGTCATCGTGCAAACATTGACGGGCATCAACGTCCAGCTTACCTCCCTGAGAAAAGATGCCTCGCATGATATCAAGGGATTGGACCGGAACATTGCCCGCACGCAGATGTTGGTCGAAAAGTCGGTGGCGAGCGTACATCAATTTGCCCGTGAGCTGCGTCCTTTTGCCCTTGATGATCTGGGGCTGATCCCGGCGCTGCACACTTACATGAAGGATTTCGCCACCCGCACCGGCGTCCAAACCCATCTGACCGCCTTTGCCGCCGTGGAACAGTTGGATGGCAACAAACGCACTATTCTCTTTCGCGTGGTGCAGGAAGCTTTGGTCAATGTGGGGAAGCATGCCCATGCCAGCAAGGTAGAGGTAAGGATCACCAAGCGGCAGGGCGTGGTTGACGTGTGCATTCAAGACAATGGCAAGGCCTTTAAGGTAAAGCAGGTCTTGTTAGCCAAAAAGGGCGGGCGCTTGGGGCTGCTGGGCATGAGAGAACGTGTGGAAATGGTGGACGGTACCCTGTCCATCGAATCCCTGAGCGGCAAAGGCACCACCATCACGGCGCAGATTCCGCAGGGGCGCAGCTCACTTGCCCGAAAAGTCCGTAAGGATTAGAAATCCATCCGTTCGGCTGGTGTTTGCCAGTCGTACACTCCTCTTCGTTCCCTTTTCCAGCACCCGGCCACTGCATTTCTCTCGACCGGAGCCATGGCAGGCGGTTGTTTTTCATGGGGATTTCCTATCCCTCCAAGTTGATCAGGTGGCAGGCTTCAATCCCTTATTCCCTTGATAACATCGTTAAATCAAAAATCCGGCCGTCTTTCTATAAGGGAAATACCCCGGGGGTAACCCCGGCATACCTTTAAGGGGGCATGTGAGTCTAGTTTGTCGGCTGTGGAAAATAGCCATGCTCTCCAAAACGCAAAGATCGCCGCGGCCCATGCTCGGTCTCTGACCAGCGCGCCCGCCCGGATCTTGGTGGCGGATGATGATGCTAACATCCGGCAGTTCAACGCCGAGATCCTGAAACGGGTCGGTTATCAGATCGACCTTGCCGAGGATGGCGCGTCTGCGTGGGAGGCTCTGCAGTCCGATGGTTTTGACCTATTGATCACGGATTACAACATGCCAAAATTAACCGGTCTGGACCTGATCAAGAAGTTGCGCGCCGCCCGTATGCCCCTGCCAGTCATCCTTATGTCCGGAGCGATGCCGGTAAGCGAGATCGAGCAGGACGCAGAGCTTCGCTCGGTGGTCACTATTCCTAAACCTTTCTCCGCCATTCAATTACTCGCCACGGTCAACCAAGTTCTGGCTCCCATCCGGTCTCTCTAGTTTGCCCGCACAGGATAAAACCAACTTTAGTCACGCCCGCACCAACACAACACCCTACCCTCATGAATACCTCGACTCAACCACTCACGCCGCAAGGCATCATCCTTACTCTGCGCGACTGGTGTCGCGCAGCGACGAGGTTTTCCGGGGCCAGTCATCGCCCCATGGTGTTTCTCACGGCCTTGTTCTGCATGCTCCTGATCGCCACCCCGGCGCAAGCCCATCGCGAACCGGCGAATTGTACCGGCAGCGGACTGGGCATCAATCTTTTCACCAGTATCCCCGATGTGCACGTCGGCGACACGCTGTTCTACAGTATCAACGTTTTCAACGGCATCGTCGGCAGCGGGCGCGTGGTTTGCGATGCCACCGGGATCACCGCCTTCATTGTCACCCCTGATAATGTTGTGCATCCCATCAGTTTGGTCCGCACGACCTTGCATCAGGGAGAGAGCGACTTCTATCCCGATGTGGTTTCTTATGTGGTTCGTGCCCAGGATATCTTGCCCGATGGCACACTGAATGCCACGGCCAATGACACCGGCACGATCCATCAGAATGATACCGACAGCACCGGCGGCGGTTTCCAAGAGGTCAACACCGAGGTGAACCTTCCCTGCATTAAGATCACCGCGCTTTGCGTGGGCGGCGTGGGTGAAAACGGCCTGATCACCATCAGCGGCACGATCACCAACTGCGGTAACAATACCTTGGTGGGTGTGACGGTGACGAATACTCATGAGGGCGGCAGTTTTACGATCGTCTTCACGGAGAATCTCGCCCGGGGCCAAACGGCCAATTTTACCACCAGCTATGTTCCCGTGAATCCTTGTGCGCCCAGCACTGCTGTGCTGACCGTTCGCGCCACGGATGAATTCACCGCTACTCCCCGCACGGTGACCAGCACCACCACGGTGATCTGCCAAAACACCTTAACCCCCGGCATCCGGGTGACCAAGGTGTGTCCGATCATCTCCGTCTCGCCCGGCCAGCTTCTTACTTTTTCCGGCAGTGTCAGCAACACGGGTAACGTCACCTTGACGAACATCGTGGTGATGAACAACCAACCGGCCGCCAACACCTTGGTGTTCAATAAAGCCACTTTGGCTCCGGGCGAAGTCGCCAATTTTACGGGCAGCTATGTGGCTCCCGCGAGCTGCTCGGTTTCTGATACTTTGACTGCGACAGCGTCCAGCCGTTGCGGCGTCGGAGTGAGCAGCACAGCGACGGCAAATTGTCCCATCCTTACCGCCCCGGCCATCGTGGTGACGGCCAACTGCCCGGTCTCGACCATCACGCCCGGCAGTTCGTTCGTCTATAGCGGCACGGTCCGCAACTCCGGCAACATCACGCTGAACAACATCGTGGTGACCAGTGACCGGCCGGCGGCCAACACGACGGTCTTCACGGTCGCCTCCCTGGCTCCCGGTGCCACCGCCAACTTCACCAGCACGGTGACCGCCCCGGCCAACGCCTGCGCCGTCTCCACCATCTTCAGTGGTCGCGGCACCGACACTTGCACCGCCGCCACCGTCACCAACACGGTGACCGCCACCTGTAACATCAATTCCGCCCCGGC
>CALRJY020000016.1:0-126727 GCA_943367715.1 Chitinophaga pinensis
GGCATATGCGTCAAGTTAAGCCAAGGCCTCCCAAGTTTGGGAGTAATTCTGTCGCGTGCGCCGGTCGTAGCAACAATAACGGACGAGGGTTTCGTACAGGGTCCGGTTTTCGTGATGGCCCAAGGAGAGAGCACGTACGACGCGGATGAAACGTGCCGGACTTTTGGCGAGGAAGCCCATTAACTTCAACAGGCTGAGCCGCCGGTCGTAATTTTTCCGTAAAGTCCGTTCCAAGGTGCCATAGGCCAGATTGGTGCAGGCGGTGATGAGCAACAGTCTGGCTTTGAGCAAAATGGCCAGCTGGAGCTTGGAGACGCGGTGCAAGAGCGGGAACCGCAGGTGGCTCTTCCAGGCCTTGAAAATGATTTCCACACGCCACCGCAAGCCATAGATGGCCAGAACCTCCTTGAAGCTGGCTCGAGCCGCCGGAATGGTGGTGATGAAAATGGTCCAGTCCATCAATTCAAGGACGGCTTTGGAAGGCCGGTGGCCATGGGTTTCTATTTTGGCTTTCCGGCGTCTGCGATTGGCGGTTTCAACGTCCACCGGGGCGCTCAGGAGGCGGACGCGGGTGCGGGCTTCATTGTTGAGCAGCACCTCCAGGTCGAGCACACCCTGATGCGTGAGGAGCGCCCGCAAATCGATGGGCTGGCCGCTTTGGGGATCAAGGTAAACCGTCCCGGTCCGATGCCGGTAAATGCAATCTGCCCCCGCCTCCCGGTGCCGTTGGATTTCATCCACGACGAGATAGCCACGGTCACGCAGCACCAGGTCGCCCTTCTGGAGGGCTAATTCCGGGGCGGCGGCCTGGTCGTTTTTGCTATACGGATCGAGGGAGACGGCCAGCAGGCGGTGGTCGAGCAGGTTGTAAGTGGCCTGGATTCGCGCATTGCAAACACTGGCGTGAGCATTGGCCACCCCGGAAAAATCGCCAAACAAATGGCCCGGCAGCTTGATGATCGTGCTGTCTTGCACCAGCACCCGGCGATGGTTGCGAAAGGCCACCGGGGCCGGACTCCCGGCCGCCTTCTGCCCCATCACCTTTTCCAAGAGCTGTTGCAGCAGGTCGGCAAAGGCCTGATTGAGGCGCAGACTGACCGCTTGCCGGGAGGGTGCCTGACCGGAGAGCGTCTGGATCTGTGCGGCCAAGTCATTGCAACTGGGCGATCCTTGCAGGCATTCGGCGCAGACGGAGGCCAGCAAACTGACGACCTCAATCTTGCGGGGCGTGCGGCGGGTGAACTTCACCTCTTTGGCCAACTGGCGGAGATCTGCTTCCGCCAAGAGCACCGTGCCGAGGGCAAGCTGTCCAACCGGGGCTGCTGCCGCAGTTTTTTTGACATTTACCATGCAATAGTATAAATACTATTAAACAGGCAAATAAAATCATGGGCCACAAAATCAAAATCCAGCGGGTCGAGCGAGGGACGACAAAATCTTATTACGTAAACTTCCCGGCGGCACTGGCCGAGGCCACCCAAATCCAGAAAGGGGAGGAGTTGGAGTGGTTGATGGAAGATCGCAACACCTTCATCTTGCGCCGCGTAACCCCAAAAAAATCAGCGCTTAAGCAACGCAAGTCCTTAACTTGACGCGCATGCCCTACAGGGCTTGGCTTTATTGCGGGCCGAAACCTAGGGCTTCGCCCGCTGGGGGCGGGCTCCTCCCTAGGCTGTAATATTTCGGGCCGTTGGCCCTGAGAGAATGAGGTGAATCGGGTCGTCGTTACGCGACTTGGTGACGAGGAGAGCGGTTATCCGTGGGTTCCCGTTGGTCACCCACGGCTACCATCGGGGCGTGCCTCTGGCACTGGGGAGAGGGAGGCAGGTTGAGGAGGGTGTTATGCACTATAATAGCTGAATCCAGTAAAACAGGCGCGCAATCCGGCGCGGAGAGCCTCCAACTGCGTTGAGTTCAAAGCAAATGTAATTTCCATCTGTGTGATGCCGTTCATCATCTGTGAACCTCGGTCGTTGAACCGTATGCGAACGCGGTCGGGGAGCAGTTCGAAAAACTCTATGCCGCCGTAGCCGGAGCGGGCTTGATCGTTTCGTTCAATGTAAACTTCCGCCATGCCGGTGCGATGATCCTGCTCGGTAAACTTATGCGCACGCTGAAGTGTCAAGTAGTCTTGTAGGGCGAATTGCTGGTCGGCAAAGCCAACAAGTATATAATCGTCCATGTCTTCAACGCTCACATAAGCCGCGTGGAAATTGAGAGTCACAGGTGAAGGCAGCTTGGTGTTTTATACTCGATAACTTGGAGCGTCATTGGGGGCGGAGCGCTTTTGTGATCGATGCCAAACTCCACAAATCATTGCAGTGACAAGGATGATTGGCAGGCCCCCAACGAGAAAGCTGTAAACCGGCGAGGCGAATCCGACAACTCCGCAGACCAGGATAACGACAGCAGCCTCAACGTAGGTCTTGTCAAAGGGAGTGCAGATGGTCGGTGTGATCATAAATGCCACGACCGTGGCGATGGCGATACGAGAAAACCAGGAACGACCTGCGGGGAGTTTGGTCTTCCAAACGACCAGCGCAAGGACAGGTAAACCAATCCCAATCGTCCAAGCAAAACTGTAGTAACTGATCGGCATTAGTGTGGGTGCGAGCTAACAGGTGCTAAAGAGCAGGTTACGGTTCGATGCGGAAGTTGTTGGTCTGGAGATGTTCACCTTCACGGATTTAAGTTAATGAACATGGGTGGGGTGTCGAGGGGAATGTGTTTTTGGGAAATGTAGAATTAAGAAGGGAGAATGAAGAAAGCCGGTTTAGTTAGAGCCTCGTCACCTCGGCTGCTACGAAATGAGGATTGAGGCTCGCTACTAAGTTTTGGGGAAGGCGAGTTGCTGGGCGAAGGTGCGGACATCCGCGGGCCAGGCCGAGGTTGCTTTCGAGAAGCCGGTCTTGGAATCGGCGAAGAGATGGCGCAGTGCCTCTTCGTAACCGGGCAGGTTGCCGGCGATGGCGGTGATGAACCGGTAGCACGCTTCCTGGCGGTTTCTGGTGGCATCCTTTTCACCCGAGGTCCGCATGGCGTTCTCGACCAGCTTCCTGAGGGTGATCGAGGCGCCGCCGGGTTGAGTGCCCAGCCAGTCCCAGTGGCGGGGCAGCAGGGTGACTTCACGGCCGATCACGCCAAGTTTGGGGCGGCCTGGGCTGGGGCTTTCTGCCGGGGCGATGGATTTGGATTTGGATGGGGTAGGGTCAAGGTCCAGATCGATTTGGCGTCCGGAAGATTCTTCAAAGACGAGGATGCGTGCGGACGCGGCTTTAGCCAGTTTGGCGGTCACCGCTGCGGTGACGGTGGTTTTTGAACCTTGGGAGAGCAGCGAACTGCCTGAGAACGCGATGAAAGTATCTGCCATAGGCGGGTTGTTTTACCCGGGTAAAATTATATGTCAATATTATCCGGGTAAAATTAATTACGCGAGGAGGAAGAAGGCACCAGTCAGGCGGGAATTATGGGCACTTCTTTTAACTTAGTTTAATTTTGGGGATTTATTGGGCCGCTAAAAATGTGAAAAAGACGAAAATCTTGGGCGGGATTTTCTTGGGGGCGAAGGGGTTGGGAGGGATGTCGCTGTGGGATAATTGATTGTAGTGGTTTGAGTGGGTGGGATGTGGGATAGTGCGATTGCTGACAACTCGTTGTCGGTAAAGGAGAGGCTCAAGGAAGGTTGAGTTATGAATTATGAAGTATGAATTCAGAAGCAAACATCCCGAAATCCTCACGCCAATGGTTCATTGGAATTGTTTGGCATCCTTATGGAATCATTGCAGATATGTGTTGGTGTCGGGCGTATGGAACAGGGTCCGTAAGCCGGAGGGGGAACGGGACGTCGGTCGTCATAGGTTATGACCAGACCGGGGAATCTCTAGGTCGAAGTTCGACTGCCGTACCCACTGCGGGACCGGCCGGGAACTGAACAGGCGCTGAATTTGAACTCTCAATCGTAGGGAAGGAGAACACGATGCTTCACAGGGGTCGGATGGTTTCATTGTTCTTTGACATAGTTCTCGAGACTGTCTGAAAAGATATCTTGAGGTCGTCTGCTGGTCTAAACCGGTTAGGGCGTCGGCCGAAGTTCGGCTTCCCACTGGCTCGGTCGCGTATCTTTATTTGATATGCTCCCTCGCCACGCCTAGCCCCAGCCGGTTTGGACGAAGTTCGTCTTCCACCTGCGCAGCCGACCTCAACCCATCTTTCCAGACAGTCTCCCTTCGTTGTGATGACGAGGGTTTTTGAAGTGGCTGGCGAGGGTTTGGTCCGGTGAGGGTGGACTGGTTGCTAAAGTACCGCAGGACAGGATGCATCGGCGGAGTCACGCTGAACGGATCGGATGGGAAGGCGCGCTTCAAGGGAATGGTAGTTGCACTACGGGCTTATAGTTGAGGGGGTTAGTGTTGAGCGTGGGCATGAATCGGCCGTCGCTACGCGACTTGGGGTGGGGAGGACAATTATCCGTGGGTTCCCGTTGGTCACCCACGTCTACCATCGTGTCGTGCCGCTGGCACTTTGGGAGGGGAATTGGTTTGGGACGGCGACACGCCGTCCCTCCCGTGTGGGGAAAGAAAAAAGGCCGACTTGCGTCGGCCTTTCGTGAGAGTGGGTTGAGGGCTGAACGGGTTTACTTGTTCAGGCCTTTGACGAACTTTTCCAGACGATCCAGGCCTTTCTCGATGTTGGCGAGGCTGGTGGCGTAGCTGATGCGGAGGTAGTCGTCGGCGCCGAAGGCGATGCCGGGGACGGCGGCGACTTTTTCCTGTTCGAGCAAGCGCGCGCAGAAGTCAGCGGACTTCAGGCCGACTTGCGAGATGTTCGGGAAGAGGTAGAACGCGCCCTTGGAGTTCACGCAGGAGATGCCGGGGATGCTGTTGAGCTTCTGGAAGGCGTAGGTGCGGCGCTTGGCGTATTCGGCGAGCCACTTGGGCAAATGGTCTTGCGGTCCGGTCAACGCGGCCACGCCGCCTTTTTGGGCGAAGGAGGTCGGGTTGCTGGTGCTGTGGCTCTGGATGGCGTCGATGGCCTTGGCGATCGGTTCCGGAGCGGCGAGGAAGCCTAAGCGCCAACCGGTCATGGACCAGGCCTTCGCAAAGCCGTGGACGATGATGGTGTGGTCCTTGTGTGCCTGCGAGAAGCTGGCGACGGACTTGTGCACGGCGCCATCGTAGAGGAGGTGTTCGTAGATCTCATCGCTCATGATGAGGACGCCTTTTTCCACGCAGATGTCACCGAGGGCCTTGACCTCTTCCGGCGTGTAAACGCTGCCGGTGGGGTTGCTCGGAGTAGTGAGGATGAAGAGGCGGGTGCGCTCGGTGATGGCGGCGCGGAGTTGCGCAGGGGTGACCTTGAACTCGGTCTTGTCGGAGGTGTTGATGACGACGGGGGTCGCGCCGGCGAGCTTGGCCATCTCGGGATAGCTGAGCCAGTAGGGGGCGGGGATGATGACTTCATCGCCTTCTTCGCACGTGGCCAAAATGACGTTGTAGCAGGAGTGCTTGCCGCCGCAGCTCACGATGACTTGCGAGGGCTTGTAGGTGAGGCCGTTCTCGCGCTGGAACTTGTCGGCGATGGCCTGGCGGAGTTCGGGGATGCCGCTGCTGGGGGTGTACTTGGTGAAGCCATCAGCGAGGGCCTTGGAGCAGGCGTCCTTGATGTGTTGCGGGGTGTCAAAGTCGGGTTCACCGGCGCCGAAACCGACGACGTCTTCACCGGCGGCCTTCATGGCCTTGGCCTTGGAGTCAATAGCCAAGGTCAAAGATGGTGACAACGACGCGGCACGCTTCGAGATATGATAGTTCATAACAAAATCGAGCGGGAAGGATTAGCAACTGGGGAAGGGCGGGCAAGAACGAACTGCCGGGTCGGTTGCACCGACGAGCGAATATGGGGAAACAGCAGACCGGGGCACCCTCATTCTCAATCCTTCTCCCGTGAGGGAGAAGGAGGAAAAGGTACAACATCGAGTGGGATAGAATCGAGGACGACGACGAGAACGCCCCGACCAAGAGGTGCGGGGTTCAGGACGATTACGAAAAGGGAAGTTACTGGGCAGGTCGGGACAGGACGCGGGCGAGGGCTTCTTCGAGTTGGGCCATGCGGACGGGTTTGACGAGGTGCTCGCTGAAGCCGGCTTCCTGGCATTTGCGGAGGTCTTCTTCCATGCCGTAGCCGCTGAGGGCGATGGCGGGAAAGGAACGGTGTTCCCGGAGTCGCGCGATGACTTCGTAGCCGGTGCCGTCGGGCAGGCCGAGATCGCTGATCAGGACGTCGAAAGGTTCTTTGGCGGCGGTAGCCAGAGCGGTGGCCACACGGTCGGCGATGCTGACGAGGTAGCCACGGCGTTGGAGCAAAATGCTGAGGGACTTGGCGGTGTCCGGGTGGTCTTCCACCAGCAAAATGCGCAGCGGGCGCGAGGAGGTGGGCGGCGAGGAGGAAGGGCCCGCGGGTTTCTGCGGAGCGTCTTTGGGCGAGGTCGATTCAGATTTTGAAGCGACCGCGAGGGGCAAGGACAAGGTGAAGGTGCTGCCGTGGCCGAGGCCCGGGCTTTTGGCGATCAGAGTGCCATGATGGGATTCCGCGATGGCGCGGCTTATGGCCAGTCCAAGGCCCAGACCTCCGAACTGGCGGGTGATCTGGCGATCCCCTTGTTCAAAGGCCTTGAACAGCCTTTGCAAGTGTTCCGGGGCGATGCCTTTGCCGCTGTCCTGGACTTCAATGGTCAGGAGCTGGCCGTCATCATAGCTGCCGAGTTCTGCGCGGACGGTGATGTGGCCGCCTTCGGGAGTGAACTTGATGGCATTCTTGAGCAGGTTCCAGAGGATCTGGGTGATGCGCGCGCCATCCACCAAGATGGTTTGGTGGGGATTCGCGATCTCACGGGTCAACGTGAGCCGACGGGCCTTCAGCTCAAGCTGGCAGGTTTCAATGGCATCCTCGATGACCTGGCCGATGGAAATACGGGCCGGATGCAGCTCCAGTTTGCCGCGGCTGATGCGGGTGAGGTCGAGGAGGTCATCGATCAGGCGGGCTTCGAGTTCGACGTTGCGCCGCATGGTTTCCAGATCGTGCAGGACGACCGGGGGCAGGGAGGCGTCTTCACACAGATTGGAGAGCAACGCCAGCACGGGCGTCAGGGGCGTGCGCAGTTCGTGGCTCAGCGCGGCAAGGAAATGATCCTTGGCGAGATTGGCTTGCTCGGCAGCGGCGCGGGCCACTTGTTCGGCCTGATAAGCTTGCGCGGTGTCCATGGCGGCAGCCGCCTGTGCCGCCACACCGACGATGATCTTTTCGTCGCGTTCGTTGAAAATGCCCGGCTCGGAATGACCGAAGAAGAGGCCGCCCAAAACCTTGCCCGACCGCGAAATCACGGGCACGGCCAGATAGCTGACCACGGGTAGATGACCGGCAGGCATGCCATGATAGGGCGCATTGTGACCGAAGCGGCTGTCCTGCCGCACATCGTCGAGACGGATGACGCCTTCACCACGAAACGTGGGTCCGAAAAGACCGGTAGCGCGGGGCATGGGGAACTTGGAAAAGGCCTCACGCGGCACGCCGGAGAGGGCGTAAAGCATATAGGACGCGCCCTTTTCATCGAGGACGTTGTAGAAGAAAGCGCCGAATTGCGCCCGGGTGATGCGCGTGCCGGCATCGGTGATCATCTGCACGATCTTGCCGACATCGAGTTCGGTGGCGAGCGCGCGGGCGACATCGTTAAGCTGTTCGGTGATGATGTATTCCTCACGCAGCGCTTCTTCGACATTCTTGCGCTCGGTGATGTCTTGAACGACACCAATCATGCTCGTGACCTGGCCATCCTTGTCATAAACGCCCTGGCCGGTGGCGAGCACCCAGCAGCGTTCGCCAGAAGGCCGGTTCACCCGATACTCCACACTGTAATCGGTCTTGGTGGCGAGGGCCTGCTCCACGGCGAGGCGTGCGCGTTCACGATCGTCCTTGTGCAGATACTCACGCAATTGCGTCCACGTGACGGGTGTTTTGGGCGGCAAGCCGAAGATCTCATAACCGCGGGGACCGAAAATGACGATGTCATTATCGAGGCTCCAAGACCAGTTGCCCAACTTGCCGGCGGCCAGGGCGAGATCGAGCCGGGTGGCGCTTTCACGGATGGATTCTTCCGCCTGCTTGCGCTCGGTGATGTCTTCCACGACCCCGATGAACCGTCTGGGCTGGCCGCTGGCGTCCTTCAGCAAAGTGACAGTGATGCGGCTCCAAACCACGCGACCATCCTTGCACAGGTAGCGTTTCTCCAGGGCGTAATCGGGGATCTCACCGGCGAGCAATTGACGCACTTTGGCGCTGGTGGCGGCACGGTCATCCGGATGCGTGATCTCCAGGAACGTGCGCTGGCACAGCTCTTCGGGGGTATAGCCCAGGATATCAGCCATCCGTTGGTTCACTTGCTCGAACTTGCCGTTCAATTCGGCCTGGGCCATGCCGACCGCCGCTTGATTGAAGGCCGTGCGCAACCTTGCTTCACTTTCGCGCAAGGCTTCCTGGGCGAGCACGTGCGCGGAGACATCGGTGAAATAGACGACGATGCCATACTCACCTTCCGGCAGGGTGGCACGATGAATCTCCCAATCGTAATATTCCTTGCCCGGTCGATCAGCCCGGTCGGAGGAAAAGCCCACGCCAAAATAGGATTCACCCGTTTTTAAAGTGTGCTGAAATTGCTGCACCAATCCGTCCGCCGCTTCTTTGGGCCACAGAATATGGATGACCTCCACCCAATCGCGCCCGATCAGATCCGTCAAACCACCGAAAACCGGCAGGGCCTTGGGATTGATATGGCGGAACCGCAACTGGTGATCGAGCAGGTAAATGCCGACGGGGGACTGGTTGATGACGGTGGAAAACTGGGCGTGACTGGCTTGCAGCGCGGCTTCCGTTTTGCGGCGTTCGGTGATATCGCGGAAGCTCCAGACGCGGCCGACATTGCGTTCGCCGATGCGCTGGATCTTGGAGTAGCGTTCAATGATCCGGCCATCCAGCATTTCCAGCACATCGAACGTTTCCGGTGGCCATGTGGTGTAGATATCCTGGACGCGGGCCATGAACTGCTCGGGGTCCTTGAGTTGGCGAGTGACGGTGGCTCGCAATTCCGCCTGCCTTTCGAACGGCAGCAATTCCCGATTGATGCCCAAGATCTGGAGGGCCTTCTCATTGTAATCCGTGACCCGGCCATGCTCATCGCCCACGATGATGCCGTCCGTGGTGGATTCCAGGGTCGCGCGCATCAGGGAGAGCGAGTGCGCCAGTTCGTCGGTTTTTTGGGCCAACGTCTCATCGGTCTGGGGAATTGGCGGCTGTGGCGCAGCGGTATCCTGCCGCGCCGCTGATTGAAGCTGTTTTTCCTCCCCTGGCTCTTTCACTATTTTCCCCCCAGAGATCTGCCTGTGACTGCGGTGCCCGACCTTCGTGCCACGATAAAAGAGCACGAAATGCTTCCAGCCAGTATCGTTGGAATGGTCATTGGTTTGCCCACGGTGAAAATCCGACGCTAGTATAAGCCGCTTATCAACTTATGCAAGTTGAGGGCATTTTTCTCCTGGCTGATTAAGAGGGCTGCCGGAGGGGTTTTTCGGTCGTTTAATAAACCAGCAATTCGATCAGCTTCTGCCCGGTGGCTGTCAGTTCCCACTGTGCGCCCTTTTTGGCGACGAGTTTGCGGCAGGGATGCTTCGCCTGTTCTTCGCCATTCACGCTGAGCAGTTGGATGCGTGCCTTGCCGGGGATCTCCAGCTCCGAGCGCGGGATGAGCTGGAAGGGCAGGCCGTTGAAGTTCAAGGCGATCTCATACCCGGCGATGCCGTTCTTTTCCGCGATGGGATTGCGGCGGACGAGCCGGATATAGCGCGCCAGCCAGGGGAACTTGGTATCCCGCACCATGATGCGGCAGAGTTCAGTCTGATTGCGCACGTAGTTCAGGAGGCTGTAGCGCGAACCGTCTTTTTGCTGGCCCTTGAACACTTCCAGAGGATCGATGGCGATGAGGTTCTGGCCGTTCCAATCGCCGTGATCATTGCGCTGGCCGGGCAGATAGGATTTGTGCCATTCCGAGAAGCGGTCGTTGACGAGAAAATTCAGCTCAAAGTGAAGGTGGGCGCGGTCCTTGGTGATGGCCTGACGCGTGTTGGCGGTCCGGCCCAAGACACCGATCACTTCCCGGGCTTTCACGGGCATGCCGATCTTCAGATCGCTGCGGATGGAATTGAGATGGGCGTAAAGCGAGAAGACTTCTAGGCCCTCGATGGTGTGCTTGAGGATGACGTAATTACCGTAGTTCGAGAGGGCGACCTTGCGGTTGAGATAGGCCACGGTGCCATCGGCGGCCGCCCAGACTTGATCAGTCGGTTCACCTTTTTTGTCCCGGCTTACGGGCAGGATGTCGATGCCCTCATGCATCTGCCAGCCTTCGGACCGCACACAGCCGAAGGTGCCGCTGCGCCAATCCCGGCCGGGCGTGGGGGCAAAATATTTCGTGGCACCTTCGGGATCGTAGATGGCCCGATTGGGCGAAGGGAGGACGAAAGGCTGCGCGAGCAGTTCCGCCGGGAGCAGGGTGAGGAACAGGAGGAAAGCGGCTTTTACGACTGAAGACATGCGGCAAATCAAAATGAATGAGTTACGACGTTCACCAGGCCGGTTCATTTATCATCAATGTCTTTGATGAGGTTTTTGCTCTTCACCTCTTTGATGACATTGTTCAAGCCTAGGGCGATGCGCTCGGCCTCTTCGCGGGTGGCATCGGGGCTGAAACGCAGGATGCCATCCTTGATGGGATCTCCGATGTATGGGGCGGCGAGCCAACGCAGCTTGTCCGGTCCATCGCCAAAGAGGGAGGCGATGACCATCTGGCGGCCCTTATAGGCGGTGGTCTGGTTTTCCAGCAGCCAGGTGCCCCGGCGGTTGAATTCCAGCTTCAGGGCGAAACCGCCGATGTCATCCTCGACGGACGCCTTGGCCAGATTGCCTTCATCCAGAAAGGGTTCCTTGTGGACGTTCAATTTGATAGGCCTAGCCCGGTAGATACTGACGACGGCTGTGCGGTCGCTGCCATCCGGCTCTTCCTGGAGGAACACGCGCAGGAAGCTCTTTTCCTTGCCCTTCTTGTCGAGCACCACCTTCTGTTTCTTGGGCGTTTTGTCGGCCGAGGCACAAGCGGTCAAAACAAGGGCCAAAACCAGCGCCAAATAGATATTGATACGTTTCATACGAATGAGCATAGTCTCGCCCTACAAATTCAGTACACGAATTAAAGTTATGGGCAAACAGTATAACAAGTCGATTAAACGGAAAAGAAGAGTTGCTTACGTGAAACGCCGCGCGGACGCCGTCAAAGCGAAGTACGGCAAGGCCTAGGCCTGCTTTTTCCAGTGCAGCCACCACAAGTGATTGTGGTGGCTGTTTTCGTGTACCTCTGCGGGTGGTTGTGGATAGATTTTAACCTGGCGGTCACCGGTTCGTAACCTGGAGGTGCGAGCTTGTTGGTGACCGCTTATGAAAAAGGTCATCATCCTAACCGCCGGATTCGGCGAGGGCCACAACGCGGCGGCCCGAAATATCCGCGACGCACTCGAGCACATCTCCGACGACGTGAAGGTGGAGGTGCTCGATCTTTTCGAGACCAGCTATGGTTCGATCAATGAACTGGTCAAGAAAGCCTACCTCGGTCTGGTGCAGTATGCGCCCGGCGTCTGGGGTGGCATTTACAACATGCTGGACAACTCGGCGTTGCTGAACCGCAACCTCGGGGGCTTTGGTCGTTTGCGTGATGCGCTGGGCGACATCCTGCATGAGACGCAACCGGATTGCGTGGTGTCCACGTACCCCGTTTATTCCCACGTCATCCAGGAGTTGTTCAAGGACCACTCCCAGCGCAGTTTCCGTTTCATCACCGTGGTCACGGATTCCATCTCGGTGAACGCCGCGTGGTTTCGCGCCCCGAGCGATCTCTTCTTTGTGCCGAATGAACAGACGGCGGAAGTGATGATCGCCGGAGGTGTGCCTGCCGAGCAGATCAAGTCCATGGGCTTTCCTGTGAGCTATCTCTTCGCGGAACCGATGAAGGAAGTGCTGGACCGGCCGGAAGCGGCCAAGCTGCGGCGCATCCTCTATCTTATCAACACCGGCAAGAAGAAGGCGGGCAAGGCATTGGACCGCTTGCTCGAATTGCCTGATGTCCATGTCACCGTGACGGCGGGTCGCGATGCGGAATTGAAGGAGAAGCTGTTGGAACGCACCGCCGAGCACAAGGACCGCGTAAACATCCTCGGCTGGACGAACAACATGCCCGCGCTCATGCGGCAGAGCCATCTCATCATCGGCAAGGCGGGTGGGGCAACAGTGCAGGAAGCCATCGCAGCGAAGACGCCTATGATCATCAATCAGGTGATCCCCGGACAGGAAGAGGGGAATGCGCGCTTGATCGAGGAAGCCGGTTTTGGTGCCGTAGCAGAGAAGAACAAGGAAGTGGTGGAGTTGGTGGAAGACGCCTTCGCAGACGGTTCCAAGCTCTGGCACAAATGGAAGAAGAACCTCGAAGCCAAGAGCAAACCAGACGCTTCCCTTAAGATCGCCGAAGCCATTTTGGCGGAAAGTGACCGTCAGGATGACCCGACGAAGAAGATTAAACTCTTCGAGAAACCCTCGGAGCGCTTGATGGAGCGGGATGTGATCGGGGCACCGGGAGTCATCACGAACCAGCAGAAGATGTTGCTCTGCGACTTTCACATGCACAGCAATTACTCGGACGGCAAATTGTCCGTGCCCGACCTCGTAGATTTCTACGGCAAGCTGGGCTTTGACTGCATCTGCATCACTGATCACTTGGCCGACCCGCGTCGGCTCATCGGCAAGCTCGTGAAGCTGAGCAACCTGACGCTCGGCCATAACCAGGTGGAAGAATACTTCACCATCATCGAGCGCGAACGCAAACGGGCTTGGCGCAAGTACGGCATGATCGTGATGACCGGCATCGAGTTCAACAAGGACGGCTACACGGCCAAATCTTCGGCGCACTTGCTGGGCATCGACCTGAAGGCGCCGATTGATCCCGCGTTGGATTTGCCCGAAACCATCGCGCACATCCATACGCAAGGCGGCCTGGCCATCGCGTCACACCCGCACCTCATGAAGAGCGAGTGGGGCAAGAATACGCTGCATCTCTGGGAGAACATCGACACCTACGCCCCACTCATCGACGCGTGGGAGATCGCGAACCGGAATGACATCTTCAATCCCGTGGGCACGCGGCAACTGCCTTTCGTGGCGAACAGCGATTTCCATAAACCGAAGCACATCTACTCGTGGAAAACCCTGCTGAACTGCGAGAAGAGCGCGGAAGCGATCAAGGATTGCGTGAAGAAGAACGAACACGTAGCCATCACCCTCTACCGCGATTTCCCGCAGGTGAAGAAGCAGATGCCGCGAGTGGAAGTGATGCCGGAGAACCTGGTGCATCTGCATGAGGACATCCGCCTGCGGCAAGCGCAGGCGTAATGCTGGCGAATCGCGTAAGGGGCAACTTCCTTGAGTCCCGGCAGGGACTTTTCGAAAATAGCCCAGCGATTCATCGCTGGGAGAAAGCTATCACCTAGCCCCGTTAGGGGCGAAAGAACGTTTTAGAGCAATCGGAAATCATGCCATTCTGCTAGATTTCTTTCATCCCTGTCGGGACTTGTCCCCTGAGTCATATCTGTTCCAGCGATAAATCGCTGGGCTATTTCCTGTCGCCTTCCGGGCTGGGACAAACTACCCATCGGATGTTCTACACTCACCCAAGGGGAGGTGGCCTCGAACATTGCTGGTTTGTTTCGGCGAATTCTGTCTCAATGTCGTATCACATACATGAAGCCCATCCATTTTGCGCTCGCGAGTGCCCTGATGCTTGCCTGCCTACCAGAATCTGCCGAGGCACACCTGATCGGTGAGGAAACGCATGATGGTAAAGCGCTGCACTACGATTTCTCCATCGCGCCGCCGATGCTCGTGGTGCTGAGCGGCGCGCAGTTACAGCCAGACACGGTGCTGCTGGCCCAAGCCAAACCGGCCACCACACTCGTTGCCGCCAAACCTGCCGGAATAGCTGCAAACTTCGAGGCATTCGCCCCCAAGGTAAAGACGCGCACGGATGGGAAATTTCTGTATGTGGAATCCGATGGTCTGCCCGCCCACAACATGATGGTCGGCATCACGTCCTGGCAGCAGCAGGTGCCTTTGCCTCAACCTTACACGGGGAATAATGCGTGGCGTATTCCGTTGCAGCCGGTGCCCGCCAAAGAGCCCGTGTCCATCAAAGGAAAGTTTTTACGAGGCGCAGTGGCGTTGGCGGTGAATGGCATTCCCATCTTCAATCCACAAAATAATCGCGGTGAAATCTCACAGGAGATCGGGGAGCTGGATGAGTGGGGCGGGCATTGCGGTCGGGCGGATGATTATCATTATCACGCCACGCCATTTCATTTGCAGAGCGTGGTAGGGAAGGGGAAGCCAGTGGCGTATGCGCTGGATGGTTATCCGATTTATGGGTTAACGGAGCCGGATGGTTCCACGCCTGCAAAACTGGATACGCTCAATGGGCATGAGACTTCAGCGCTAGGTTACCATTATCATGGTTCCAACAAGTATCCCTATGTGAATGGCGGCTTCCATGGTGAGGTCACGGAGCGCGAAGGACAGGTTGACCCGCAACCCCGTGCGCAAAGCATGCGCGAGGCCGGAACGCCTTTGCGCGGCGCGAAGATCACTGGTTTCACGGTGAAGGATAACAAGGCGTTCAGTCTGAAATACGAATTCAGCGGCGAGACGCGCAGCATAAACTACGTGCTGAATGACAATGGCTCGGTGAAGTTTGATTACGTGGACGGTCGCGGGCAGGTGAAGACAGAGACGTATACGCCGAGGCAAAGCGGTGGAGGGGACCGGCCACCGGGTGAACCGAAAGGGAAAGACAAGAAGGGAAAAGGCCCGCCGCGTGCTGAAGCGCGTCCCCCCGGCGATCGAGCGGAGGCGCGCCCGATCGCCAGTGAGGCAGCCGTCACACCAACGGCCAGCTACACCCCGAAACGAACGGGCAAACTTGTGCTTAAGAGTTCTGCAGTCGTTGATGGCGGGATGTTGCCGGTGGAGTTTACCGGTGATGGTGCCAGCATCACTCCGCCGCTGGAATGGAGCGGCGCTCCGACAGCCACGAAATGTTTCGCGGTGATCATGCACCACATCGATCCGGCGGGAATCCCGAAGTGGTATTGGACACTCTACAACATCCCGGCCAGCGTCCAAAGCCTGCCGAAGAATGTGCAAGGAGTGGGGACGTTGGGGAACAATGGTGTGAATCGTCGTCTCGGCTATGCCCCGCCGCACTCGAAAGGACCGGGTGCCAAGACCTACATCCTCACGGTGTATGCGCTCTCCGCGCCGGTGCAATTCAGCGTGCCGGCAACCGAAGTGAACCGTGAGGTGCTGCTGGCGGCGATGAAGGAGTTGATCCTCGATAGCGCCGAATTGAAGGTGGTTTACGAGCGGACTGGTGCCATCGCGGAAACCGGTGCCGGTAAACGTCCGCCATCACCCAATCCGTGATTCCTCTTGGACGAGCGATATGAATTCCCGACCGATCAAAGCTCACTTTATGCGACTGATGCGCTGCTGGATTTGGCTGATGGCGTTAATGTTCGGATGGAGAGTCCAGACGATCTCAGCGGCTGCGGCTACCAATCCACCCAACTTCTTGTTCATCCTGGTGGATGACCAATCTTGGAGCGGCACGTCCGTGCCGATGATGCCGGGCAAGGATTTCAGCCGCACTGCCGCATTTCGCATGCCCAATGTCGAGCGGCTGGCTGCACAGGGGATGACGTTCTCACAAGCGTATGCGAGTCATCCCAAGTGCGAGTGTTCCCGCGCAGCCATCTTGATGGGGCGTACCACCACCAGCCTTAATGCGACGGCCAAGACGGATCGAAACTGGAAGGCTGCGGCGGGTGAATCCTTGGCCAATACCCTCAAACGCGCGAATCCAGCTTATCGCGCCGCGCACTTCGGCAAGTGGCAGTGGCCGCAGTCGCCAGAGTCCATGGGTTATGACGCGAGCGACGGCATCACGCAGAACGAAGATGGTGACTCGAAAGATCCGAACGATCCCAAACTAAGTTTTAGCCTGACGCGCAGGGCGCAGGCCTACTTGGACAAGCAAGTGAAGGAAGGGCACCCGTTCTATCTCCAGCTTTCCTATTATGCCGTGCACAACCAACCGCAAGCGCTGGTTGAAACGCTTAAGAAATATTCAGGCATGAGCGGCGGAGGCGGCAAAGGCGATCGATCCGTGATGGCCGCGATGGCGGAAGACTTGGACACGTGCATCGGCGTGGTGTTGAAGAAGCTCACGGATCTGGGCATCGCGAACAATACGTATGTGATCTACATGTCCGATAACGGCGGGCGCACGCAGGTGTTGAAAGGCGGCAAAGGAACGGTGGATGAAGGCGGCTTGCGCGTGCCCTTGATCGTGACGGGACCGGGCATCAAAGGTGGCGTTTATTGCGATGCCCCAGCGGTGGGATATGATCTGCTCGCGACCGTGTTGGATTTGGCGTCACCGGGATTTGCTTTGCCGAAGGGCGTGGAAGGTGGAAGTTGGAAGCCTGTGTTGATTAATGGTGGTGTTGGCAAAATCAAACGCCCGATTGACCGCTTGGTGTTTCATCACGCGGTGGAGGTGGAGCATCCGCAAACTGCGTTGCGCAAGGGTGATCTGAAACTCGTGCATTATTGGGATACGAAGGAAGATTTCCTGTACGATTTGAAAACGGATCTGGGCGAGAAAAACAATTTGGCGAAGGAAAAGGCGGACATTACAGCGCAGTTGCTTGCGGAAATGCAGGCGCATGTGCGCGCGGGATTGGGTGAAGCGGCATATAGCAATTTACCGAGCAAAAGCGGGGTGGGCACGCGGCCGAGTGGAGAAAAGGGGAAGGGTAAGAAGAAGGTTTTACTTCGCGAATAGATCTCTGATTTGCAAAACGACGCTCCGGAATGCTGAGTTTTTTGAAAGATGTGATGTAGAGTTATTCACCAAGCGGCAGGAAAGGCGTCTTTTATCGGTGAATAACTTTGAGGACACTTGCGAATCACCTTATTTTCCTAAGGAATTCTGGCTTTTTACGAGATCATCCTTTTCCTGAACGGTGCACAAGTTGTGGATAAGAATTCGTAGTCAAATGGAGAAAAAATGTTAATGTAAATGCGTTCTCTGAAAGAACTAGGGCGGCTCAAAAAACGGCGCGAGTCGGACGAGAGCAGCCCTGAGATAATCCCAGGTGACTGGGGAAAGGCCGGGACAGGCTGATTGCCCCGACCCCTCAACGAAGCCCGCAAGGGTCGACGCTGCAGGCAGGATTCACCGATGCCACTGGATGGGGTCGCGCCCGTTCCAGTCAAACGCGAAAAAAGGCATCTGGCGGCCAGGAACGATTAGAAACCGTTTCGACCCGAGTAAAGTAGTCCGGGCCCGTTTCGAGCCCGCACGAATCGCAGTCACCCCAGAGGGTGAAAGATAGCTACTGCGCATCAGCACGGAGACGGCGAAAACGTGGTGAAAGCCACGCCGCGAAAAACACCGAAAGGTGAACAAGCGGATGCAGTCCCCGGGAAGGTCACTGAGTCTGGGCAAGATTCGTGAAAACCTTCCGACCTTGTCGGCGACGCCGTAAAAAACGGTTCGCTGGCATGTGAGCGAAATGCTACCTGAGAGTTAAGAGGTCAGACCCGTTGCACGGGGCCAACGCACCGCCAAAAGCGGTGGCCGACCCCGGGCAGAGAGGTCAAGACGCGGAACGCAGTCACAAGCGTGTCTTGACCCGGTCCGCCAGCCGGTGGCGCAACCACCAGCCGAAGCGGGCCCAGAGGCCTCACTCAACAATCCAGCCGTCGCAAGACGCTGGACGGCCCTGCTACGAGGCCGATAACTCCGCTTGCCGTGGAGAATGGCGTCGGGAAGCTGGCAGCCTATGTGCGCCTAATGTCAGCACGGGAAAGAGAGTGCGGCGAACTCCCACCCCCCATTTTGTCCCCGTTCGGTCGCAAGACCGGGCGGGGACACTTGCGTACCGGCAGAAGTGAACATATCGCGCTGCGATAAAATCTGAGGGCATGGTAAAAAAACTTGCTCCAAAACCGTAATGCGCGGAAACTTGCATCCACATTTTTCCGAGGTAACTGATTAATTTCGAAAACGATTATGGGACGCATCTATAACAATATCGTGGAGACGGTCGGGCGTACACCGCTGGTCCGCCTGAATCGCATTCCGGCCAGCGCAGGCATTGATCCCGGCACCAGCATCCTGCTGAAGTGCGAGTTCTTCAATCCCTTGGGCAGCGTGAAAGACCGTATCGGCATGGCGATGATCGAGGACGCCGAGCAGAGCGGCATCTTGAAGAAAGATACCGTCATCATCGAGCCCACGAGCGGTAATACGGGCATCGCCCTGGCGTTCGTCGCCGCCGCGAAGGGCTATAAAATTATCCTCACCATGCCCGAAACGATGTCGCTGGAGCGCCGCACCTTGCTGGCGATGCTCGGTGCCAAAGTCGTCCTGACCCCCGGAGCGGAAGGCATGCGCGGAGCCATCAACAAGGCCGAGCAGCTCGCGAAGGAAACGCCGAACTCATGGATTCCCCAGCAGTTCGAGAATCCCTCGAACCCGGCAATCCATATGAAGACGACCGCTGTGGAGCTGTGGGAAGACACGGATGGTAAGATCGATATCTTCGTATCCGCCGTCGGTACCGGTGGCACCATCACGGGCTGCTGCGAGGTCATCAAGCCCAAGAAGCCGTCCTTCCAGGCTATCGCCGTGGAACCGAAAGATTCTCCCGTCATCACACAGACCCTCGCCGGCGAAGCCGTGAAACCCGGTCCGCATAAGATCCAAGGCACGGGCGCGGGCTTCGTGCCGAAGAACCTCCATTTGAAAGATTCCACGGGCAAGCCGCAGATCGTCGAAGCCGTTCAGGTGACGAACGATGATGCGTTTGCCATGGCCCGCCGTCTGGCGAAGGAAGAGGGCATTCTGGTCGGCATCTCCACCGGCGCCAATGTCTGGGCCGCCTTGGAAATCGCCAAGCGTCCGGAAAACAAAGGCAAAACCATCGTCACCGTGGCTTGCTCCACGGGTGAGCGCTACCTGAGCACGGCCCTCGCTGCGGAGGCGAAAGCCGAAGTGGGCGGCTGATTCACTCTTAGCTTTACGGAGGCCGGGGAAGTCATTTCCCGGCCTTTTTGCTGTCCTGATGTCGTCGTCAGGCAAGGAATGGCAAGAAACGGCCCAAAATACCTTAAGATTTTGCTTTTCTCATAAATACGAACACGTAGCTTTTCCCGCCTATGGAATTGACTGTGATTTTGTTGAAGCCTGACTGCGTCCAGCGGAACCTGATCGGTGAAGTGATCGGCCGTTTCGAGAAGAGCGGCCTGAAAGTGCGTGCCTGCAAGATGATGCAACTGACGGATGCCTTGCTGAAGGACCACTATTCCCATTTGGCCGACAAGCCCTTTTTCCCGGAGATCGCCAGTTTCATGCAGTCCGCCCCCGTGGTGGCCATGATCTTGGAAGGCAAGGACGTGATCGTGAAGGTACGCGACATGGTCGGCCCCACGGACTCCACGAAGGCGCCGAAGGGCAGCA
Organism: Chitinophaga pinensis; assembly: GCA_943367715.1. Taxonomy (GTDB): domain Bacteria; phylum Verrucomicrobiota; class Verrucomicrobiia; order Limisphaerales; family JAEYXS01; genus JAEYXS01. Next base: position 19,721 of record CALRJY020000016.1, read on the forward strand.
TCCGTGGCGATTTGGGCAAGACGAAGATGGAGAACATCGTCCACGCTTCCGATACCCCGGAGAACGCCGCCGCCGAAGTGAAGCGCTTCTTCAAGCAAGAAGAGATTTTCTAAGGCGCATCCGCCAGAATTCAGTTTCAAAGGCCTGTCACCGCAAGGTGACAGGTTTTTTAATGCACATAAATTGGCGGTTTATCAAATTAGGCGTTACAATCGGGTTGCAGATGTCGCCAAATAGGTTACCCTTATCGCGCCATCAGGGAGACACATTATAGATAATAAAAGGTAAAGCCATGCGAACACGTAATCTGCTTCATGCACTGACGGCGGCTGCCTTGATGGCAGTATCGTTCACGACCTTTGGTCGCGCTCCCATCGCCACCAATGACACCTATTCCGTAGGGAATAACACAACGCTCACGGTGCCCGCACCCGGCGTGCTGTCGAATGATACGCCTGATAATGGCGGTCAGACCCTGACTATTTCGGCATTGGCCTCCCAAACGTTCACCTTTGACGGCATCACGTTTGACCAGGCACTGACTCCGAACCAGATATTTGTCCTGCCTGTAGGCACATATAGCAATGCGGTGGTGAATTCAGTGGCCACTGGCGTGTCTGGTTCTGTTGCTGGTTTTCCCGAGAGCACGACAGGCTTCAAAGACGCTCTCTCCATAGGCCGGCTATACGAGGACTCAGTGACAGCCGGATCCACCAAGGGGGTAAATCTGCCCTTGGGTAATGATGGCACCGCTAACCGCAGCGGTATCGAACTGCGTTGGGCTGCTGGTGTCATGCTGACCAATCTGGCGGGCGATGATTTTGTAGTGTTTGAAGCGGGCACCACGGGTGCTGCGGAAGCTTTCATGGTCCAAGTGCACAACCCGACCGATGATACATGGAGTCAGTGGGTATATATCAAAGCACAATCCTTCAAACTGTATGTGGGTAATGGTAGCGAGGGCCTGCATTCTACTAAATTCAATCTCGATTCCTTCGGCATTGCGGCGAACGGCCAGGTGGACCGAATCCGCATCGTGAATATCACCAATGAAGACCGCATGGTTAATGCCTCGGGCGATGGAACGGTCTTGGCGGATGACAATGGGGCGACCAGCACCAACCTGCCATTGACGCCCGCTGGCGCTGCTTTTGCGCCGGGAGCCCTTGATCCCGATATCGTTTACGTCGGCTCACTCCACGCCCTGCAAGCCACAATCCCTTCCTATGCCGCGACCAGCGAACTGGGTGCCACCGTCGTGCTGAATTCCGACGGCAGTTTCACCTATGATCCGACCGGTGCAGGCGATTTGCAGGAATTGGCCCCGGGCGACTCAGTGGTTGATACCTTCTATTACCTCATCACGGATAGCGTTCAGGGCTATGCCCGCGGGGTGGTCAGCATCACCGTTTCGGCCCCGGACCTGCCAGCCTTGACCATCACCTTGTCGGGCAGCAATGTGATCATCAGGTGGCCGAATACGCCGGGTTTTATCCTCCAATCCACCCCCACTCTGACCGCTCCAGACTGGTCTGATGTGGAAATCGTGCCGACTGAGGATGGGGATGACCTGACCGTGACCATCGATGCCTCCACGGGAACCAGTTTCTTCCGCCTGATCAACGCTCCTCCGGGTTGAGCGGTTTTCCCTCGCGCAAGCAATATTCATCAATCTCACGGGCGCCCCTTGAATGAGGGCGCCCTTTTGCTAGTGTGGGGCCATGTCGTTTGTGAATGAGTTCAATGCGCTGCCGTTTCCGGCCTTGCTCGAGGTGGCCCGGAACGCGGAGCGCGAACGCGTGCGGCAGGTGCTGCAACGGTCTCCGGCGAGCCTCGCGGACTTTGCTGCCTTGCTGTCCCCGGCAGCCGGTGAATCGCTCGAAGAACTCGGACGCCGCTCGCAAGTGCTCACGAAGCAGCGCTATGGCCGCGTCATCCGGCTCTTCGCCCCGCTTTACCTTTCCAACGAATGCATCAATAACTGCAAGTATTGCGGCTTCTCCCGGGATAATCCCATCCTGCGCGTCACCCTCTCAGTTGACGAAGTGATGAACGAAGCCCGCGCATTGAAAGAGCAGGGGTTCCGTAATGTGCTGGTGGTGGCGGGCGAACATCCCAAGTTTGTCTCCAATGGATACTTGGCGGATTGCACCCGCGCCCTGCATGAAGAGATGCCGAGCGTCTCGCTGGAAGTCGGGCCGATGGAGACGGAAGAGTATCGTCCTATAGTGGAAGCCGGAGCGGATGGGCTCGTGGTCTACCAAGAGACCTATGACCGGGGCATTTATGCCGATATGCACACGGCGGGCCCGAAGCGCAATTTCGATTGGCGCTTGGAAACTCCTGAGCGCGCTTATGAAGCCGGGTTCCGTCGTTTGGGCATCGGGGCGCTGTATGGTTTGGCAGACTGGCGCTATGAAGCCATCTCGGTGGCGGCCCATGCGCAATATCTGCTGCGGCATTGCTGGAAATCGCAAGTCACCATTTCTTTGCCGCGCTTGCGTCCCTGTGCCGGTGAATTCGAGCCGTTGACGCATCTGGGCGATCGTGAACTGGCGCAACTGATCTGTGCCTTCCGCCTGTTCCTGCCGGATGTGGGACTCGTTCTTTCCACGCGTGAACCCGCACGTTTACGCGATGGGCTCATGCCGTTGGGCATCACCATGATCAGTGCGGGGAGCCACACGGAGCCGGGTGGTTATACCGGAGCGGGCAAGGAGCGCATTCATCGCACGGAGAAAGGGCGCATCGTGGAGTTGGCTGCCGGGGCGAGCGAATGGTCCGCCGTGCCCGAACGCAGCACGAATGCGACTGGACAATTTGACATCGCCGATGAACGTTCTCCGCAGGAGATGGCTGAAGTATTACGCCGCCTCGGGTATGAACCGGTCTGGAAAGACTGGGATGCTGCGCTGACCGCCTGAAGAATGTGGTATCGACTCCAAGTATGGTGCCTCTTGCTGCTGGGATTCCTCCCTGCGGGCCATGCTATTGCCGATGAGATAGAGGTGAAGGAGGTGCACTGTTTTGTTTGTGATATGGTCTATAAGACCGGCAAACACTTCTATTACATCCATCCTCTCACCAAGAAGAAGATCGATGTCTGCGCCACGTGCAAGGAACTGAAACAGCATTGTAGCAAGTGCGGCATACCGGTGAAGGAGACGGCGGAGAAAACCAAAGATGGCCGGTATTTTTGCGCCATCGACTTTCCTCTGGTCGCACTGGATGAGGAAGAAGTCCGCCGGATGTTCGCGGCTGCCATTGTGGAGCTGGGGCGTTTGAGCAAGGGGCGGATGGTGCTTAAGAATCCGACGGTGACGGTGAATGTTTTCGATCTCGATTATTGGAATAGCAAAGCCATGCCCGGGGAAAAGCAGCAATCTACCATGCAGCGGCATGGTCTCTCCACTTCGCGGCAGGCTGGCAATGGGCTGGTCCATACGGTGTTGTTGCACCGGGGATTGTATAAGGATGAGATGGTCGCCGTGTGCGCGCATGAATACACCCACCTGTGGATCAATGAGAACAAACCGGAGGGCCGGACCATTGAGCCGCATACGATCGAAGCGGTCTGTGAAGTGGCCGCGCTGGCGCTGATGGAGCATCTGCAGATGCCCAATCAGATCACACAGATCATGGAGAACACTTACACGGATGGCCGCATCAAGCCGGCGGCGGAGTATTACAAGGTGCATGGCCTCAACCGCGTGCTGGATTGGGTGGTGGATGGGCAGCAGGAGGCGTTCAGCGAGCAGGATTTCCAAGTGGCCTACCGGCATCCCGGAGCGGCTGATGTCTGGCAGGCGCCCGCCCAGGCTTACCGGCAGGAGTTTGACCGGTTAAACCTGAAAAGCGTGATCGTCACCAAGGAAAAAACCGTGGCCCTGATCAATGACAAGACGTTTGTCAAAGGCGAGGAGCGCAAGCTGGACGTCGCGGGAAAGAAGCTTCTGGTGAAGCTGATCGAGATCAGTGATGAAGCCGTGTTCTTGCAGGTCGAAGGCACCAAAGAACCCTTGAAGCTGTGGCGCGATTAGGTCATCCCATGTCTGAGCCAAATACTGTCACCGCCAATGGCCGCGCACTGCCGCTGGAACAGGGCTGTTCCCTGGTGGAGTTCCTCACCCGCCAGCAGTTGCTGCCCAAAAGTGTGGTGGTGGAACTGAACGGAGAGGCAGTGTCGCCTTCTGAATTCGAGCACCGGATGGTACGGCCGGGTGACCGGTTGGAGATCGTCCGGATTGTGGCGGGCGGCTGAACCCGGCGCAAAAAATTCTTCCGGCGGGTTGACGACTCGCCAATTTTGAATCAAGTAAATCCCCATGAAGTTGAAGTTTGAAACTGTGTATCGCGGATTCATCGGGCTCTGCCTGTTGATGCTGTTGTGGTCGTTTTATGCCAGTGCGCAGACGAATGTCACTGTGATCCCCGCGGGCTCGAACACGACCGTGATCGTGAACCAGGAAAAGGCTGAGACGGGTAAAAGCGATGGTAAGAAGACCAAGGCCGAGACTGACGAGGAGAAGAAAAAAGAAGAGGATGATAAGCAGAAACAGGATTGGATCACTTTCGGTCTGGATCAGTATCCGCCCCTGCGTGACACGTTGATACTCGAAACTCCGCTTTGGAAGTATATCTCCTCCCTGATCTATATCTTCCTCGCGTTCTACGTGTCCAAGTTTTTGGATTTCCTCGTGGGAGTTTGGTTGAAGCAGTGGGCCAAGAAAACGAGCACCCAGTTCGATGACCTGTTGCTGGAACTGGTTCACGGACCGGTCAAAGTCGTCAGTTTCGTCATTTTCCTGCATTTCGGCCTGAGCGTCTTTGACTGGCCGGATGCCATTGAAAAGTTCTTTTCCAAGGCGCTGCTCATCGTGGTGGCCGTCTCACTGACGTACATGATCCTGAAGCTGGTGGACCTGCTGATGGGCTACTGGCGCGAAAAGCACAGGCACGAGGCGGACAGTTCTTTTGATGACCAGCTTTACCCCATCGTCCGCAAGAGTTTGAAGATGTTCATCATCGTGGTGGCGGTACTGGTCACTTCCTCCAATCTCGGTGTGAACATCACGGCGGCCATCGCTTCGCTGTCCATTGGTGGTCTGGCGATTGGTCTGGCGGCGCAGGATACGCTGGCGAATCTGTTTGGTGCCGTGGCGGTATTTCTCGACAAACCTTTCCGCATCGGCGACCGCATCAAGCTGGATGCGGTGGATGGCACGGTGGAAACCATCGGCCTGCGCAGCACGCGGGTGCGTAATTTGGATGGATTCCTAGTGACCATTCCCAACAAGACGATGGGCAATGCCACCATCACGAATATTACCCGCCGTCCCACTATCAAGACGACGATGGTGATTGGGGTGACCTACAACACGCCGTACGAGAAGCTGCAGCGGGCGATTGAGATACTCCGGGAGGTCTATAAGAAGAACGAGAAGACGGAAGACTTGCTAGTGAATTTCACCAATTTCGGTCCTTCGTCATTGGACATACAGGTGGTGCACTGGTGGGGGAACATCGATGGTCGGGAACACCTGGCCGGTATGCATCTGATGAACATGGAAGTGAAACGCCGGTTTGATGAAGAGAAGATCGAGTTCGCCTTCCCCACGCAGACGGTTTACTTGCGGCAGGACTCCGAGTGGAAACTGACGGCCGAGCAGGTGAAAGAGCCGGTCAAAAAGCTGGAAGCTTCCTGATGACCCAGCGGCAAATCCCTTGGGCAAAATGACCTGACGAGGTAAGTTGAATCCACATGGCGAAGCATGACAATCCGGCATTGATGGCTTTCCTCGCGGAACTACCTGCTCAAAGGGAGTTTGCCCAAGTGCTTATCAGCCGTCGTGAGGAGGCTTTTGAATTGCGGCACGTGGCTGACGTTGCGACTGCGGATGCTGCCTTGGAGTGGGTAGAGGTCGAGGCGTTGCGGGTCTTGGCAAATAACACGGATGCGGGAGCATTTCGTCCGCTTAAATCAGCACCCAATCTCCGGAGCGGCTGGCGGACCGTGGCGCATACGGCGGATGAATTGGAGCGCAGCCTGGCACATTTGTATCCCGGGGCCTTGGCGGATTGGTATTCAGTGCGCCAGTCGTCGCCGCCGGTTACGCACTACCGGGACTACGTCAACCGTCAGACGGGGATGTATCGCATCACCCAGATGCTGACGGATGGGCAGGTAAGGGATTTGGCGCACGCAGGTTGCCACCGCGATTCCTGTCTCAAGCAACGCCTGTGGGCTGGACCGGGATTGGCAACGGATGACGTCCAGGAGAAGAGCCTTATTCCCTGCCTGGAACCGTGTGCCATGGTGTTGGAGTTTGCCCGGAAATCGATGCGGCTGGAGCAGGAGGAGAAGGCGACGTCCCAGGTCTCTGCGGGTGATCTGGAAACGTTGCAGGCGGCAGTGGAACTCGCGCTCACCAATCCGGCAAAGGTCAATCGCGAGGCGGATTTCAATGCGCCGGACAACCCCCGCCGGTTGCGCCGGCTGAAGATTCAAGTGGAACGTTGGCTTGCGGAAGTTCCACAAAAAGCGGATAAGGAGTAAAGCCATGAAACGTATCATTCTCATCGGCCAGCGTATTCTGCTTGGTGCCGTCTTGCTGGTGTCGTTGTCAGTCATTGCGCAGGACAAAGAGAAAGACAAGGCGGCAGAAGCCGATAAAGCCTGGCAAGAGTTCTTAAAAGCATCCCGCCCGCCCGGTGGTCCTCCGCCGGAATGGAAGGGCCAATCCCCGAGCCCGGAGCAGATCGCCGAGTATCATAAGAACAACGGTTTGCAGACCGAGAAGGCATCCAAACTGGCGCGGGAGTTTTATGAGAAATTTCCCGACCACGCAAAAGCCAAGGAAGCCCGGGAGAAGGAACTGAAGCTCACCGAGGTATCCATCCGGCTCGGTAACACGAACATGCTGGACCGGCTGGACGAGCTGATGAAGTCACCGGAAGTCCCTGAAGAGGAGCGTTTCCGCGTCCGCCTCATGCGTGTGCAGATGCAGGCTTCAGCCCAGAGCGAGCAAGGCGAGGCGGTGGTACAGTATGCGATGGAGACAGGTGCTCGGCAATTGATGAAGGAATTTCCGAACCGGATGGAACCCTACAATCTGCTGGTCCAGATAGCCACGAGTGCCATCCAGCAGGGTGATGTGACCACCGGCCGGCGGCTGGCCAAGGAGATCGAGGAGTCCAAACTGCCGCTCGCGGCCAAGAACATCGTGCGCAGCCAGCTCAAGCGCTATGACTCGGTCGGCAAACCTTTCGTCTTCCTCGCACCGGGTATGGATGGCAAGGAGATCAACCTGGAAAAGATGCGTGGCAAGGTGGTGTTGATCGATTTCTGGGCCAGTTGGTGCGGGCCTTGCATGGCTGAAGTGCCCAACATGAAAAAGGTTTACGATGAGTATCATTCCCAAGGCCTGGAGATCATCGGCGTCAATTTGGACCAGGACCTGGATGTGCTCAAAACCACGGTGGCCAAGCACGGCATGAATTGGTTGCACCACTTTGACGGCGAGAACCCGGATGGCGGTTGGGCGGGCAAGTACGGCATCTCGGCCATTCCGGCCATGTGGCTGATCGACAAACAGGGGCTGCTCCAGGATGTGAACGCCCGGGAAGATCTCGAGGCAAAGGTGAAAAAACTGCTCGCGGAGAAGACACCTTGAGCCGTGGGCTTTGTGTTTGTCAGCGTGTCCGGTTAAAGGCTTAATCCAGCGAGATATGGATTGGTTACATAACCTTGTGCTCCCCGGCGGCAAGTTTCTCGGCATCGAGTGGCATTTCTGGAAGATCATCGGCTGGGTGGGGAACATGGTGTTTTTCTCCCGCTTCATGGTGCAGTGGTATGCCACGGAGAAGCTGAAGCAGGTGGTCGTCCCTTCAGCGTTCTGGTGGTTGAGCCTCACGGGCTCGCTTCTTCTGCTGAGCTACGCGCTGTTTTACCAGAAGGATTCCGTATTCATCTTCGCCTACGCCTTCACCTGGATTCCCTACATCCGCAATCTGATCATCCATAAGCGGCATAAGCGGGCGCATTTGCACTGCGGCGAGTGCAATACCTTATGCCCGCCCAAGTCCAACTATTGCTTTGAGTGCGGCACGCCCTTGCCGTCATCAGAGCCCGCGGCTGCGAAAGTGAACTGACCGATGCGCATCCTGCTGGTCAATGAAAGCGCCCGCTGCCATACCGGTGGCGCCAACCGCGTGGTGGTGGAGACGCTCGGTTTGCTCGCCAGTGCCGGTCATCAAGTGGCGCTGGCTTACACCGACGGGCAGGGCAGCGAGGTGCAGTGCCCCGTCTATCGCATTTCTGTAAACACCAGCGACAGCATCGTGCAAGCGCGCTGGGAAGAGATCATCCGCGATTTCCGTCCGGATATCGTGCAAGTGCACCAGATCGATCATCCGTTTTTTTTACGAGAGGCGGGCGTGAAAGTGCCGCTGGTACGTTTTCTTCACGATCAAAGTTGGTTCTGCTCCGCAGGTGATCGGATGGTGAATGGCTACGAAGCCTGTCATCGGCCACATGCAGCCGCCTGTTTATGGCATCACTATGCAAGCGGTTGCGGTGGGAAAAATCCCGCAGGCAACTGGCAGCGCTGGCAGCGGGTGCAGCGTAATTTCTCCCAAGGACGGCAGCAAAACTTTCAAGTGGCCTCGGAATTCATGGCGCGGGGCTTGGAAGAGAATGACATCCCGCGCGTAGCCATTGACGTGATCTGTCTCTATGCGCGGAAACCGCAAGTCACCATGGCGATTATCCCCGGGCACATCGTAGTGGCCTCGCGTCTTGTTCCGGCCAAAGGCGTGCATCTGGTATTGGATGCCATGGGAGAATTACGCGACGTCGCTTGCTCGCTTGTGATCGCAGGTGATGGACCCGAGCGCGGGCGTTTGGAAGCGCAGGCGAGGAGTCTCGGCATCACTGAGCGTGTGCGTTTTCTCGGTGAGGTTTTACCCGCGCAGGTGGATGCCGAACTGGCAACGGCGGAATTGGTGCTAACGCCTACTTTACGTCCCGAACCGTTTGGGTTGATCGGTCCGGAAGCGATGGCGCATGGCAAACCGGTGCTGGCCTTCGACGGAGGAGCCACACCTGAATGGTTGCAAAGTGGCGTAAACGGAGCGATGCTTTCGGAGCGGTCGGCGGGAGCGCTGGCTGCGGGAATCAAATCCTTATTTTCTGACCGTTCGCAAATGCAGGCGATGGGGCAGAAAGGTTATGCGATGTGGCAGCAAAAATTTTCTGCGGAGGTCTATACCCAAAGGTTAGTGGAATCGTTTGAACGTCTCATTCAACGCGGCAGTCCCAACCAGTGAGCATGAAATCTCCGGGAAATTTCAAAAGAAAATCGGACAGCAGAAGATCGGGGAATAACAATGGCCGGTCATTAGTTTGACTGGATTTTACGGGGAAAAAGAAGCATCTTACCACTATGAAACTAATCCTATCAACGCACAACGTGACACTCACCAAGTCGATTGAGGAACACATCATGGAACGCATCGAGAAGCTCGAGCACTTCGACCGGTGGGCAATCAACGCGCGTGTGATTCTGGAGCATGACAACACCCAGGCACCGGAGAAGCAGTTCACGGTTTCCATGCGCCTGATGGTGCCAGGACCGGACCTCTACGCGGAAGACACGGAGAGCAACCTCTACGCGGCCGTGGACAAGGTGGGCAAGAAGATCGAACAGCAGATCCGCAAACGCCAGAGCAAGCGGAAAGAGCGCAAACAAAGCCAGGCCTCGCGCAGCAAGCGTGCCCGCCAGGAAGCCGTGCTCAAGTAATCTCGAATCCAATGTTTAAATCCAGCCCGCGCTGTATTATCGTCAGCGCGGGCTGAATTTTTCCCATGTTGCTGCGCGCGCGCATACTGTTGCCGGTGACTGCTCCGCCTATCGAGAATGGCGGCATCCTGATCCGTGACGGTCGCATTGCCGCAGCGGGCCGTTGGCCGGAGATATGTGCCCAGGCTACGGGCGATGAGATCGTGGACTTGGGCAACGTGGTGTTGATGCCGGGCCTGGTGAATGCGCACGCGCACTTGGAGTATACGGGGATGGCTGGCCAATTCACGGGCGCGAACGGTTTCGCTGAATGGGTCCGCAGCATCAATGCCAGCAAACAACGAAACTTCACGCACGACACGGCGACGGAGCAATGGCTGACGGGTGCGGCCATGCTGTTGGAAAGCGGGACGACGACCGTTGCTGATATCCAAACACTCGCCGGTGCGGCCACAGCGGAACCGAAGCTGACAGCGTTGCGCGTGCTGCCTTTCATCGAGATGACGGGTGTCATCAGCCGCAAAGCTCCTGAGGATATCCTCACGGAAGCGGATGGATTGCTGAAACCATACGGTTCAAAGGGCGGATATTCCCCGCACTCACCTTACTCGACCATGCTTGGATTGTTGGAGCTGACGGCAGTTCGGGCCAAGGAGAATGGCCGCGTGACGACGATTCATGTCGCCGAATCAAGCGAGGAGTTTGAGATGTTTGTCCATCGGCGTGGCCCCTTGTATGAGCTGATCGCGGCGCTGGGCCGTCCGATGGAGGATTGCGACGGACGGACACCGCTACAGCACGTGGCTAAATGCGGCCTCTTGCAGAAGAACACGTTGCTGGTGCACGCCAATTATTTGACGGATGAAGACGTCGCGCTCATCGGCAGCAGCGGTGCGAGTGTGGTGCATTGTCCGGGATCGCATGCTTTCTTCGAGCATGAGGTATTTCGTTATCTAGATTTGAAGCAGCATGGCGTGAATGTGTGCCTGGGCACCGACAGTCTGGCCACCTTGAGTTCTGACAATGAGCATCCACCGGAATTGAATATGATGAAGGAGCTACGTCGTTTCCGGCTGAAGCACATGGACGTGATGGCAAGAGAGATTTTGGCGATGGCCACTGTCAATGGAGCGAATGCTTTGGGATTGGAGCGGGATTGTGGGAGTCTGCGCCCGGGCACTCGGGCTGATCTCATCGCCATTTCCTATGGCGGTGGCCTGAAGCTGGCGGAAGAGTCCATTCTTTCCGCGGAAGGCCGTATCGAAGCCAGTTTCATCGGAGGGCGGCAAATCAAATGAGCGAAACGACTGCAGCAAGTTCGCCGCGAGTCGCCCTGGTCACCGGTGCGGCCGGCGGGCTGGGCATGGCGATAACGCAGGAGCTGGCGGAACGCGGCTGGCGAGTCGCTGCCGGATGGAATAGGCAGTCTCTGGCGGAGACGAACGGGATTCATCCGGTGGTTTTGGATGTGACTTCCAGTGAGAGTGTGACGAAAGCGGTGGAGGATGTCCTGAAACCGTGGGGGCGGATCGATTTGTTGGTGAACAATGCCGGACTGACGGTGAATCAAACTCTGCCGCAGACTTCGGAGGAGGATTGGGATCGGGTGATGGATGTCAATCTGCGCGGGGCGTTCCTGTGTTCCAAGGCAGTCGTCCGTGGCATGCTCAAGCAACGTTCGGGACACATCATCAATATCTCCAGCTTTGCCGCGCGTTCGGGCCCGCGCGGGCAGGTGGCTTATGCAGCGGCCAAGGCAGCGTTGATCGGCTTCACGCAATCGTTGGCCAAGGAAAGCGGAGGCCGGAACGTGCAGGCGAATGTGATCTTGCCGGGCGTTCTTCCCACACCGATGACAAAAGATTTGTCGGAAGAGGTGATGAAGGCCTTCGCCGAAGCGAATGCGCTGGGGCGGATCAATGAAACCGGTGAAGTGGCGCGCTTCATCGCCACATTGGCCGAGATGAAGAATATTTCCGGGCAGGTGTTCCAGCTCGACAGCCGCATTGCACCTTGGACCTGAACCCGCATAATGGCCGCACCGTGGCGTCGCGAAAACATAACCTGTCAGGGGCATTGGATGACCAGCTCGAGGAAATCGTCGAGCTGGGGTTGATGCGTCATCTGCGGGAGATTGATTCGCCGCAGGGGGTGAACGTCCAGGTGGAAGGGCACGAGTGCCTGAATTTTTCTTCCAACGATTACCTGGGGCTGGCGAATCATCCGGCGCTCAAGGAAGCGGCCATCAAAGCGATCGAGAAATATGGTGTGGGTTCGGGGGCTTCACGGTTAATCTGTGGCAATCTTCGCCCGCATGTGGAACTGGAGGAAACAATCGCTGCTTTTAAAGGCACAGAGGCGGCCTTGGCATTTTCCTCTGGCTATACGGCAGCGGTGGGAACGGTGAGCGCGTTGCTGGGACGCGATGACATCGTGGTGGTGGACAAGCTGACGCATGCGAGCCTGATTGATGGTGCGAGATTGTCGGGCGCGAAGTTGCGGGCGTTTGCGCACAATGACCTGCAGAAGCTGGAGACGATTCTCAAGTGGGCAACACGCTTGCAGGGTGAGGCAGCGCATGCGCGGAGGATATTGGTCATCACGGAAAGCGTGTTCTCGATGGATGGAGACTTAGCTCCTTTAAAGAATATTGCGGAGCTAACGCATCAATATGGGGGGTGGTTACTAGTGGATGAGGCGCATTCGGTGGGGCTATTTGGTGAACAGAGACGAGGGCTGTCGGAAGCGTTTGAGATGCATGATGACATCGACATCCACTTCGGCACGCTGGGCAAAGCGATTGGTTCGGCGGGTGGGTATGTGGCGGGGAATGCGACGTTGATCAATTTTCTGATCAACAAGGCGCGCAGTTTTATTTTTTCCACGGCACCGTTGCCAGCGGTATCGGCGGCAGCGACGGCGGGCATCCGTTTGATCCAGAGTGAAGAGGGCGAAGTGCGGCGTCAGCGGGTGTGGTCGTTGATCGATCATTTGAAATCGGAGCTGTTGGCGCAGGGAATTACCCCGCCGCCAACGCAGAGTTCGATCATTCCCATCGTGTTGGGACAGGAAACACGAGCGCGGAAGATTGCCGCAGAATTGCTCAGGAAGGGGATTTACGTTCCTGCCATCCGCTATCCCACCGTGGCGATGGGCAAGGCGCGGTTGCGGGTATCCATGACGGCGAATCATGAGGTGGAACAGATCAAGCAGCTTTGCCGGGTGATGGCGGAGACGATGAATGAAATTCCGGAAGGATGGACCGATGAAGACGCTCGCCAAGCTTGATCAGCAATACGTCTGGCATCCGTTCACCCAGATGCGTGACTGGCTGCGTGCGGAGCCGATCGTCATCACGTCGGGCAAAGGCGCGGTGCTGCGCGATACCAAGGGGAAAGAATACCTCGATGGCAACGCATCCATCTGGACGAACCTGCATGGACACGCGCACCCGAAGATCAATGCGGCGATCAACAAGCAGCTGAAGAAGATCGCGCATAGCTCTGCCTTGGGACTGGCGAATGAGCCAGCGTCATTTTTGGCAGAGCGATTGGTGAAAGCGGCGAATACGGGAAAGAAGGGGAAGGGCGCGCACTTCGCCAAGGTGTTTTATTCGGATGATGGTTCCACCGCTTTGGAAGTGGCGCTGAAACTGGCGTATGAGTTCACCCGGCGTTCGGGCAGGAGCAAGAAGCCCAAGTTCATTTCATTGGTGGGCGCTTATCACGGGGACACGGTCGGGGCGGTGAGCCTAGGCCATATCGACCTGTTTCATAAGGCATACAAAGGATTGCTCTTTTCGTCGGACAAGCTGCAGGCACCGTATTGCTACCGTTGTCCCTTCAATAAGGCCAAGCCAGAACGGGCCGATGCGCGGACGTATCGGAAGTGTAATTCGGAATGCACCACTCACGCTGAGAAAGTTTTTTCGGCGCAGAAAAAGAAGGGCAATCCCTATGCAGGATTTGCTTTTGAGCCGTTGATGCAAGGGGCGGCGGGGATGATCGCGCAGCCTTCAGGATGGTTGAAGCAGGTGACGGAAATCGCGAAGGGGCATGGGGCGCTGCTGATTGCGGATGAGGTGATGACGGGATTTGGAAGGACGGATGTCAGCAAGACGCATTTCGCCTGCCAGCAAGCCAAGGTGCAACCGGACTTTCTGTGCCTGGCCAAAGGGTTGACGGGTGGATATCTGCCGATGGCCGCGACGCTCACGACGCAGAAAGTGTTTGATGCGTTCCTCGGCGAGTATCACGAGTTCAAGACCTTCTTCCACGGGCACAGCTATACGGGCAATCAATTGGGAGCGGCGGCGGGACTTGCGAGTTTGGATTTGTTGGAGACGGAGAAATCATTGCGTGAACGCGCTGTGCTACAGAAGACGATGCAGGAGGCGTTGAAGACATTGTGGACGTCGCCCTATGTGGGAGATGTGCGGCAGGTGGGGCTGGTGGCGGGCGTCGAATTGGTGAAAGACTGGCGCACGCGGAAGCCGTTTGAGCTGAAAGAGCAGGCGGGTATCCGGGTGTGTCAGGCCATGGCGAAGCGTGGGGTGCTGACGCGGCCGATCGGCAGTGTGATCGCGCTGATGCCACCGTATTGCACGACACCGGCACAGATGAAACGGATGGTGGCGGTGTTGCTGGAAGCCATTGAAGAAACTTTTCCGCAGGCCAAATCATGAGCGAAGAAAAGAAAGCGGCGAAAAAGAAACCCGAGTGGAAACCGGCCAAGTGGCGGAATCGCTGCGCCTGGTGCACGAAGATCATCAAACCAAACGATCCGGCGTTTGCCATCAGCATCAGTTTGCGTCCGGAAGCGTTTCAAGAGTTTGCGCCCGGCAGTGTGCAGCCCTTGCTGCTTTTCTCCGCAGGGAAAACGGTGGCGATGATGATTGTCACGGAGGATTCCCCGGCGAAGAAGGCGGGAAAGGATGCGATGTTTCAGCTCTGCTCGAAGGAGTGTGCGCAGAAGTTGCAGGTGGCATTGCAACAGGAGTTAGGCTGATTTCGCCGCTTGCAGTTCCTGATATGCGTGGCAAAACTCGCACATCATGAAATCTCCAGTGCTCCTTTGCATCGTTCTTTTGGCGGCGTCCTTTTTGCACGCGGCCGATGCGCCTAAGGCTCCTTCGTCGGATGACCAATACACGAAACTCACTCCTGACTCGATGGAGCAACCGGGTGTGCCCAAGGGTGTCGTGACAGAGTATGAGTGGAACGACAGCAAGATTTACCCCAATACAGCGCGTAAATACTGGGTGTATGTGCCGAAACAATATGATGCGAGCAAGCCTGCGTGTGTCTTCGTCTGCCAAGACGGCGTGATGTATAAGGCGCCGACCGTGTTCGATAATTTGATCCACAAGAAGGAGATGCCGGTGACCATCGGTATCTTCATCCGTCCCGGTGACAGGCCGCTGAAGCCCGGTGAAGAGCCGCGCAAAGGCAAGGATGGCAAACAGGCTTCGGCATCGAACCGCAGCACGGAGTATGACACGTTGAGCGATGTTTACTCCAAGTTCCTGATCGATGAGATACTGCCGGAAGTGGGCAAGAAGTATAACCTGACCAAGGACCCGGAAGGCCGATGCATCGCAGGCAGCAGCTCGGGCGGCATCTGTGCGTGGACGGTTTGCTGGGAGCGCCCGGACCAGTTCCGCAAGTGTTTCACCACGGTGGGCAGTTTTACGAACATCCGGGGCGGCAACAAGTATCCGGAACTGGTGAAGAATACAGAGAAGAAGCCCATCCGCATCTTCCAGATGGACGGGGCCAATGACATCGTGAACCAATTCGGCTCCTGGCCGGAAGCGAACAAGGCGATGGCGGCGGCGCTGAAGGAAAAGGGGTATGATCACAAGTTCGTCTTCGGTGAAGGTAAACACAGCGCGAATCACGGGACGCAACTGTTCCCGGAAGTGATGCGCTGGATGTGGCGGGATTATAAGAAATAGCCGCTGATTTGGCTGAATGAGAAGTTTGTGAGTCGCGTCGGATTGTAAGATTCGACGCGATTCTGTTTAGGACCTATGCGAAACATGCGATTTATCTGGAGAGCAGCCATCTGCTTGATGGCATTCACGGTTTGCGCCCAAGCGGCGGAACTGAAAACCAAGAATGTCATCCTCATCACGTTGGATGGGTTGCGGTGGCAGGAGGTATTCAACGGGGCTGAGGAGTTGTTGCTGAACAAGGCAAACGGTGGCGTGCGGGACACCAATGGGGTAAAGGCAACGTATTGGCGCGATACGCCGGAGGCACGACGTGAGGTGCTGATGCCGTTTCTATGGAGTGTGGTGGCCAAGCAGGGGCAATTGCTCGGCAACACGAACAAGGGCAGTGCGGTGCGGGTGACGAACGGGATGAATTTTTCCTACCCGGGCTACAACGAACTGCTCTGTGGTTTTCCTGACCGACGGATCAACAGCAATGCGAAACGGCCGAATCCGAATGTGACGATGCTGGAATGGTTGAACGGGAAACCCGCTTACAAAGGCAAGGTGGTGATGTTCGGTTGCTGGGATGTTTTCCCGTATATCATCAATGTGGAACGGAGCGGTTTGCCGGTGTATGCGGACCAGGAGTCGTTCCGAAAATTGCCGCCAAGCAGCAACAATCGATTGCTGGGGGATCTGGCGAATGACTCGGTGGCGGTGTTCAAGGGGGTGCTGCCGGATTCTTTTGTTTATCACGCAGCCGTAGAGCATTTGCGTACGCAGAAGCCGCGCATGATGTATCTGTCTTTTGGTGACACGGACGACTGGGCGCATGAAGGTAGATACGATCTGGTGCTCGAGTCTGCGCGGCTGGCGGATGGAATGATCCGGCGCATGTGGGAGACGGTGCAGTCGCTTCCGGAGTATAAAGACCAGACGACTTTTATCATCACCGCCGATCATGGGCGTGGCGCCGGACCGAGCGACTGGAAAAACCATGGTGCGGCGACGATCGGTGCGGATCATATCTGGATCGGCGCACTCGGGCCGGACACGGCGGCGCTGGGTGAGCGCACGAACTTGAGCAACTTCGGGCAGAACCAGATCGCGGCGACAATTGCGGCGTTATTGGGTGAAGACTACTGCGCGGAGGTGCCGCAAGCGGGCCAGCTGCTGCAAGAGTTGATCAAGCGCAATGGCAAATGAGGGATGGATCAGCCTTGGCTGATTTTCCTAAGTCCAAGCGCTGAGAGAATCGTGGCCAGCAAAGAGACGGTCAGCAGTGACACTGAAAGGCTGTCGGTACCAGTTTCCAAAGCGCTGACCTTGGGTTTCTTGGGGTGAACGTAAACCGTGACTTTACTGCCTTCGGTAAACGTGGTGTTGGATCGCCCGCTTAATTTGAAAGCGCGACGAGTGCCTTGTAACAGTGCGCCAGAAGAAGTGTATTGATATGCAATTCGGGATGGCCTGCCGCCTTTGGCGTCAGCGCCAGAGTTGACGATGGTTCCGGTGATTTGCGGCCATTTTCGAGAGGATACTCCTCGATAGACGTATTCTCCGACCAGCAGGGAGCAGGTGAACCACATGAGCAGCATCAACCACAACAGGACGCGGGCTTGCTTGTGCTCATTCATGATCAGCACAGCTTACGTCCATTTGCACAAACTATCCACATAAGCCGCAGAACCATCGCGGAGCCAGCCATCGAGTTGCGCTGGATCTTTTAGCTGCTGCCCACGCGAACGCGGGACAACGACGAAACGGCTGTCGATCTCCGGCAAGGCAGTGAGGTCGCCCCAGAGTTTCTCGAATTGCGCTACTGGGAAAACGTCTTCCTGACCATGCCCCCAGCGCTTCTTCACATCTTTCAGAGTGATGTAAGTGGGGAGCTTGGCGGCCAAAGTGCGGATGGCGGCGGTAATCTTTGAATCGTCAGCCGAGACAATGTCCTCGCGCGTCAGCCCCATCACGGCGAGGAACTTATCGATATCGATCCACGCGGTGTTCGAGTTGTAGTAGCTCAGGCGGAACTCGGCTTCTTCGCGCGGCATGGCGAGACCTTCGACGAAACGCACACGGCCATTTACCTTAGCCAATCCGCCGCCGCGATCTTCCAGTCGACGAGTGATGACTTCAAAGGTGAGACAGGCACCGCTCTGGATGTGCTGGCCGAGCAGGGCGGGATCGGGATTGGCACCGAGCGTATCGATATTATGCAGCATCAGGTATTTGAGCTGCGGACGTTCTTTCAACAATGCGGCCATCACACCATTGCGCAGGAGGTTCGGCACTTCGTAGAAGTGGCCGACGGGGTGGAGGCATTGGAGGGGAAGATTGTCGGTGTAATCGCTGGCTTCACCGGCACTCCGGGCCCAATTCATGAGGGCGTGGCGCAGGCTTTCGCGGACTTTCTGTTGCTGCTCGTCCAGCCGTTGCTGCGGCATCTCTTCCCACTGAAAACGCAGGTCGCGCACCGTGGGGATGAGGCGTTGGCCAACGCTCTTGCCGGGGGAGAGATGAAGCGGGCCTTCGTAGCCGTAGTTCTTAACACGGGAAAGAAATTCAACTGTGGGCTGATGTGTCAGATAACCCGTGGTGAAAACGTGCGGGATGCTGATGCCGTATTGCTGCGAAGCCTGACGTGACTTGGCCAGATGCGTTTCGATAAAGGTGCGGTGTTTGCCGGCCAGCTTGGCAAAGGGATGCAGGGCTTTGCACGTGCCAGCGCCACCGGTCCAGCGGGAGCCCGCACCGGCAGCAAGGCTGATGATGGCGAGTTCGCCATTGCGCAGGGCGGCTTCGCCGAGATTTACGATTTCGGATTTACGATTTACGAGGTCTTCGGAAAATTCGGTGACTTCCGAGGCAGAGACGTCTTCAATCTGGGTGTCGGCGCGGAGGCGGTTTTGGGCCAGGCCGATGCGGCCTTCTTTAAGATCGGTGCGGATCTGTTCGTGTTGGTTGCGGTCGAAGCCGTTTTGTTCGAGCAGTTCGTCGAGCGAGGCACCTTGGGTCTTCTCCGATTTACCTTTGGGCAGGAGGACATCGAAGAGGTTTTGCACCATGCCGCGCAGCTCAGGTTTGTTGCGGGCGGCAGCACCGAACTTGTCGAGTTCAGCGCGACGGGCGACGGGCAGGGATTGCAAGTCCTGACGGAGCATGCCGGGGACGGTGAGCGCGTAATAGTTCGCAGGCATGATGGCGTGATCGCCATGCAGGAGATCGGCGACGGTGCCGTGCTCGTTGATGCTGTAATCAAAGACCACGGGGTCCATAGCGAAGGGGAGGGCGTGTTGCAGTTCACGCTTGGTTTCCAGCATGATCTGGAGCATGCGTCGTTGCGCTTCGCGTTTGCGCTCCGGCGCGAAGATGAAGCCCATGCCGCCACCGCTCATGCCGCCGAGCATCCAGAAGCCCCAGAAATCCTGGCCAAAGGCGGCTTCGGCTTTCGCGATCAATTGCTCGGTGAAATAGGTGGAGGCCCAAGGGATGATGGTCTGGATGGGCTTGCGGAAATTGCGCGTAGTGGCGGCACCGACGGCTTTGATGTCACCGCGTTTCAGTGCGTTGATGACTTCATCCAACACTCCGAGGGCTTCCTGGCGACCGTGCCATTCGGCTTCGGAACGCAGGAGGTATTTCTCGGTGACCATCTCGAGGATGGGGCCGACGTTTTGTGCCATGCCGCCGTGGACGACGACGAGCGAGTCTTGCAGAGCTTGGCGGGCGGAATCGGGAATCTCCTCGCGACTGAAGACGTGGTGTGTGGGCATCAGGCGGCCGCGGGAAATGCTGAATTCCGGGTCTTCCTCGTGGGCAGCGACGCCGGTGATGAGTTTGATGCCGGGCCAGACGCCGCCGGAATCTTGCCAGCCACCGCCGGAGCCGCCGAGCCATTCACCCAACAAAGCGCGAGCGAGAACGAGGCGGCGTTCGGGTTCTTCGAGCGGGCCGGTCAATGAGGCGGCTTGGCCGGTGGAGCGCATGCAGACGCTGATGAGCGAGCCGAGGAGATTGGTGCTGACGGCGAGGCGTGAACCTTTCGGGATGTCGTTCACGCAGGAGACGATCTCCAAGCCGCGACCTGGGCCGACAATGCGGGCGAGGAGTTCACCAAGAGATTGGCCGGAGCCTTCGATGCCCGGAGGCACAATGCCAGCGGCAATCACAGCGGCTTTCAGGAGGCCGAGATAATCTTTGGCGAAATCGAAGATGTCGCTGAGAGAATTGATGTCTGCCGTAGCGCCGAGGTCCACGGAGGTGAGGCGGAGGACGGGTTCATCAATGACGCGGAGCCAAGCGCTGACGGGTGGGCGGGTGGTGGTGTCGCGGCCGTGCACGCCGAGGTCCACGGAGATGTTCAGGACTTTCGCGCCTTCGGGATAATCCATCCCGAGGAAGAAAATGTCCGACCATGCGGAGTGGGTGAGGTCCATGCGCACAGGGGTTTGCTCGCGCAGGATGGGGTAGGTGCCGTCGCTAGCGCGTTGGAGAAGCTCGGGGCGCAGGCGCAGGGGTTGATCGGCGGGATGGCCCATGCGGAACATCCATTGATTGCCGCGCACGGAGCGAACACTGCGGCGAACCTGATCGGCCAAGGTCTGGAAAGCGATGCGATGATAACCGGCGGCAAGGGCTGAACTGATGCCGTCGCTGGGGCCATCAGTGGCTTGGGATTTCAAGAAGATGTCGATGGCTTCTTCGAAACGGCGGTTTAGTAACTGTTCGTAGCCGGGGAAGGGGATTAAGGGAGACTGGACAGGCGGTGGCGCCTGTCCCACTACGGGGTGCGCAGGCGTGGGCGCCTGCGACACTGGGGTCGGGGCCAATCCGCCTATCTTTTTTGGGATGTGGAAGCGGTGCAGGGCGTAGAGGAAGAACAGGGCACGGACGCGTTCGTAGAGGTTGTCGGCCTGGCGACGGAAGGTGTCGAGTTCGGCGCAAGCGGCGAGCAGTTCATCCAATGACGCGGCGCGGGCGAAGGCGTCGAGGGACTGGTTACGCGTGGCGGCGTCCGGCGAAGTGATGAGGTGCAGCAAAGAACTCATGGGAGGCGTGCGGGTTCTTTACTTGGCGCGTTGGGCGAGGAGTTCGAGCAATTGCGCGAGGACTTCGCTGCGGTCTTTGCCTTCGAGGGCGAGGGCGAGTTGGGCGGTTAGGACACCGTAACGGGCACCGAGATCATAGCGCGCACCAACAACTTCAAAGGCGAGGTAGTGTTCCTGTCGGGCAAGCTGGGCCAAGGCAGAAGAGAGCGGGAGTTTCTCGCCGGACTTCAAGGTGCTGAGTTGCTTGTCGAGGATGCTGAAAATTGTGGGTGTGATGACGTGCAGGCCGAAAAGGCAGAGGTAATGACCCGCACGCAGGCCGGGGACGACGAGTTGCTGCTCGGCTAAAGTAGGCGTGGGTTTCTCCAAGACGTTTTGGACTTCGTAGAGGCCTTTGCCACCGGAGACCAGTTTACCGCCGATGGCACCGTAGTTGGGCAATTCGCGCTCCTTGGTCGGTTGCACCCCGGAGACGGCGCATTCTTGCTGAGCGGCGATGGTGACCAATTGCTTTGCGCAACTGACATCGGTGCGGCTGACCCAGAGGTGATCGCCGACGAGGTGAAGGAAGGACTGATCGCCGACGAATTCGCGGGTGCAGAAGATGGCGTGACCGTAGCCGCGAGGGTCGCGTTGCTCGATAAACTGGACCTTGCGGGAGTGCTCTCCAGCGGCGGTGGCGTAGGCGGAGGCATCGCCGGGGGCGATGACCACAGCGATCTCCTCGCAACCGGCGCTGACGGCCTCGTTCAAGAGGATGTGCAGGGCGGTGCGGGATTCGCCATCGCGGTCCACAAGGGTTTGGAGGGCGAGAGCGCGTTGGTTGCGCCCGGCGGCGGTGATGACTGCTTTCCTGACGTCACGCATAAGTGATTCGGGTGGATGATGCTGGAGAAGGGGGGTTGACGCGAGGAGAAATGCCAGGGCCGGACAATATGGCAAGCGCTTGCAGGGGAGCGGAATAAATAGCAGGCGGAGCTTGAATAAAACCGAATAACCGGCAGGATTGTAGCGTCTCCTTATTGTCGATTTATGAGTTTGCCGAAAGCGCAGCGTTCAACGGCTGCTAATGGATATGAGAAATGCCTTGAAAAAGGCATGGTTGGGGATGTTTCGCGGGCTTCGGCGGTTGTTTTTAGAGGGGTGATATCAATGTCATATTTGCGGGTGATGGTTTGGGCATTGTTCGCGGGGATTTATCTGATCGGTTCCAGCGGGTTTGCGGCATCGATATTCAGCAAGAAGACGCCGACAGGGGCGGAGATCTTCAAAAAGCAGTGTGCCAGCTGTCACGGTAAGGCGGGCGAGGGTGTGCATGGGAAGTACGATGACGCGTTGCACGGAGACTGGTCGGTGGAAAAGCTGGCACGGGTGATTGACCGGACGATGCCGGAGGACAAGCCGGATTCCTTGAACGCCGAGGGAGCGATGGCGGTGGCGAAGTATGTCTACGATTCGTTTTATTCCAGGGAAGCGCGGGCACGGAACAATCCCGCTAGAGTGGAACTGGTGCGCTTGACGAACCAGCAGTATGTGAACACGGTGGCGGATTTGCTGAAGGGTTTCTCGAATGACGAGACGAAGATCGGGACGGAGCGCGGCTGGCGCGCGACCTATTTCAATAACCGGGGACTTGGGCGCAAGGTGTTTGACCGGACGGACCCTTTGGTGAATTTCGATTTCGGCACAGAAAATCCGGATCCACGGATCACGGCCACGAACGAGTTCTCCATCCGGTGGCAGGGATCGCTGATCGCGGAGGAGTCGGGGACGTATGAGTTCATCTTGAAGACGCCGAACGGCACGCGGCTTTGGGTGAACAATGTCAATGAGAGCGAACCTTTGATCGATGGATGGGTGACCTCCGGCCAGACGGAATATAAGGCTACCATCAAGCTGATCGGCGGGCGGGTGTATCCGCTGATGCTGGACATGTTCAAGTTCAAGGAGGCGACGGCGTCCATCGCGCTCGAATGGGTGCCGCCACATGGGGCGCAGCAGTTGCTGCCGGCGCGCAATGTCTCGCCGGCGCAAACACGCTCCACGTTCGTGCTGAACACACCGTTTCCGCCGGATGACAGCAGCGTGGGTTATGAACGCGGGGTGAGCATCTCAAAGGCTTGGGATGAGGCGACGACGCAAGCGGGAATCGAGGTGGCGAATCATGTGATCGCGCGGATGGACCGGTTCACACGCAGCAAGCCTAATGATACCGACCGGGCGGCGAAGGTAGAAGCGTTCTGCAAAGACTTCGTGCAGGCGGCGTTTCGGATGCCATTGACGGAGGAGCAGAAGCAAATCTATGTCAGCGCGCATTTCGCGGATGGAAAAGATCTGGATACGGCAGTGAAGCGGGTGGTGTTGCTGGCGCTGAAATCGCCGCAGTTCCTGTATATCGGCCTGGAAGAGAACAAGGCGAATCCGTATGCAGTGGCCACACGGCTATCCTATGGGCTGTGGGATTCGCTGCCGGACAAGGAACTGCTCAAGCAGGCGGCGGAAGGCAAGCTGAGCACGCCGGAGCAGGTGACGTTGCAGGCGCAAAGGATGCTGACGGATGCGCGGGCCAAGGCGAAGATGCAATATTTCCTGCATCACTGGCTGCAGATGGACCAGGTGGAAGACATCGCAAAGGATGGAAAGCTATTTCCGGGGTTCACGCTGGAGATCATCGCGGATCTGCGGACGTCGCTGAATCTTTTCCTGGAGGATGTGGTGTGGAACAGTAACGCGGATTACCGGCAATTGTTGCTCTCCGATACGCTGTATATGAACGAGCGGCTGGCGAAGTTCTACGGAGTGCCGACGGAGGCGAAGGATAATTTCGTGAAGGTGAAGCTGGACCCAGCGCAGCGTTCCGGGGTGGTGACACATCCGTATCTGCTGGCGGCGTTCTCGTATCAGAAATCGACGTCGCCGATCCATCGGGGTGTGTTTCTGACGCGGAAGATTGTGGGCCGTTCGCTGAAGTCCCCGCCGGTGGCGGTGGCGTTTGAAGAGGCGAAGTTCTCGCCGCATCTATCGATGCGGGAGAAGGTGGTGCAGCTGACGAAGTCGGACAATTGCCAGACCTGTCATGCAGTGATCAATCCGCTGGGTTTCAGCCTGGAACTGTATGATGCAGTGGGGCGTTTCCGCACGACGGAGAATGGCAAGCCGGTAAATGCGGCGAGCGATTACATGACGGACGATGGGCAGACCGTGCGGCTCTCGGGGGCGCGGGATGTGGCGGAGTTCGCGATCAAGAGCGATCTGGCCTTGAATGGATTTATCGAGCAGTTGTTTCATCAGATCGTGAAACAGCAGATCATGGCGTATGGTCCGGAAGTGATGGATGGCTTGCGCCACTCTTTTGTGGAATCGGGCTACAACATACAGAAGCTGGTGGTGGAGATCGCCACGCTGGCGGCAGTGCAGGACAGTGAGAAAAACGTCATCGGGAAGAAAAAGACATGAACACGATACATCGTCGGGAATTCATCAAGCGGACGGGGCTTTCAGCCGCCGCACTGCCGTTTCTCATGGGTTTGCCCAGCTTGGGTTTGGCGGCTCCGGCACGTCCGCGCCAGCGGTTGGTGATCATGTTCAGTCCGAATGGGACGATTCCGCCCGCGTACTGGCCGGATGAGGTGGGGAGCGACTTCAAGTTGAAGGAGATCATGTCGCCTTTGGAAGCGTTCAAGGACAAGATGCTGATCGTGAACGGGGTGGCGAATCGCATCCGCGGTGATGGTGACAGCCACATGCGCGGGATGAGCTGCCTGCTGACGGCCATCGAGCTGTTCCCGGGCAATGTGATGGGCGGTGGCGGTGCGCCAGCTGGTTGGGCGAAGGGCATCTCCATCGACCAGGAGATCAAAAATTACTTCCAGAGCAAGGAAGAGACGAAGACGCGGTTTGGTTCACTGGAGTTCGGTGTGGGCGTGACGGATCGGGCCGATCCCTGGACGCGCATGTCTTATGCCGGGGCTAACCAGCCGGTGGCGCCGATCTCTGATCCGTACCAGATGTATCAGAAGCTCTATGGGCAATTGAAGGACAAGGAGAGTTTGCAGAGCATTCTGGATGACGTGGAGACGGATTTGAAGAAGGTCCGCAAGATGATCAGCGCCGAGGACCGCCGCATGCTAGAGCAGCATGAGACGCTGGTGCGACAGATGGAGAAGGATCTGAAGGAAGGCGAGAAGCAGAAGCTGCTGGCTGCGGCCCCGACCTTGCAGGGTGGTGTTTCGGCCGGGCAGAATGACGATGTGCCGCGGCTGAGCCGGATGCAGGTGGATCTGTTGATCAACAGTTTCGTGAACGACATGGCGCGGGTGGCGACGTTGCAGTACACGAAGTCCGTCGGGCAGGCGCGCATGAACTGGCTGGACATCAAGGACGGGCATCATGGCCTGTCCCATGAGCAGGACAGCAACACGGATGCACAGCAAAAGCTGATCAAGATCAACAAGTGGTTCGCCGGTGAGCTGAACTATCTGCTGACGCGGCTGGCGGAGACGCCGGAGCCGGGCAGCACGGGTTCGATGCTGGACAATACGTTGGTCGTCTGGACGAACGAGCTAGGCAAGGGCAACAGCCATACCTTGGATAATATTCCGTTCGTGATGGCGGGCGGCGGCTTTGGCTTCCAGATGGGGCGTTCGCTCAAGTTGCAGAAGGTGCCGCATAACCGGTTGCACCTGGCACTGGCGCATGCGGTGGGGCATCGCATCGAGACGTTCGGCAATCCGGAACTGAGCCAGGGCGGGCCGTTGGATCTGGCCTAAGAGGAACAGATATTTACAGGAAAGGCTGACAGCGAAAGTTGTCAGCCTTTTTTGTTTGATTGGACGCCGACTTTGCTGAGGGACGTTGCTGCGGGTTGGGACAACCCGCGCTCCAAGGCCATCAGGCGAGGGCGCCTGTGCCACTACGGCTAGGCGGTTGGGCCGGCTTCGTCCATCTTCAGGGCGGCGTGCATGACGAGGTCATTCCAATTGCTCTGAATGGTGCGGGGCAAGGCGGTGGGCAGGGGGACTTCGCTGATCTTGCCGCTCTTCCAGGTCATGATGCGGCAGAAGGCGTCTTCGCCGGTCTGGTTGCCGGTGACGGCGTGGACGACTTGGCCGTCGCGAAAATAGACCAGACCGCGGACGCCTTCCTTGGTGAAGAATTCCAGTCCCATCTTGGCGTGGGAGAGGCACTTCAATTGCACGAGATCGATGGGGGTCAGGCAGCTCAGGAGGCCTTCGAAAGCGTTGGCCTGCTTTTCCGGAATGGGCTGTTGGGAGAGGATATCGCGGACGACGACGGCAAATTCCTTGGACTTCACCGGCTTTTCAAAGAAGCGGACGGCACCGGCGTTCTGGGCGCGCTGGCGGAACTCCGGCACCTTGCTGGCGGTCATGAAAATGGCGCGCGGGATGGAGACATGCTCCTTTTGCAGAGCGTCCAGAAAGTCGATGCTGTTGCCATCGGGCAACTGGATGTCGAGGATGAAGAGGTCGAAGGGCTGCTCGGCAACCTTCTGGCTGGCTTCTTTGATGGTGATGGCCGGGACAAATTTCACATCGGGCAGCTCGCGCGCCAAGGTCGTGATCAGGAAATTTAAGGCGACCAGATTGTCTTCGAGGAATAGGATGTTGAATTTGTGGTCGGGCATAACCTTAAGTGAACTGGACTGAGCGATATTGACGAGGGGAGAGGCGGGTGTCGAGTCTGGAAGGAAGGGGCGGGGAATGTATGAATTATGAAGTATGAGTTATGAAAGGGGACGGGGCGCAGGGGTCAATCTTCGGAGATGAACTGCCATTGGGCGTCCAGGCTGGTCATGGACCAGAGGTTGAAGGGGACGTTGTCGGGCGGGGTCTGGACGAAGCCGGTGTTGCCGCCGGGATTGGGCGCTGTCCAAAGGCAGACGATGCCGTGGTGGGAGAGTTCGGCTTTGGCGATGCGGAAGGTGCCGGCTTGAACCGGGGTGGCAATCTTCTCGCCAGCGAGGACACGTTGCGAGAGGGCATCTAAAGAAGAGCGGTTTAGAGCAAAGGCAGCATGCATGGGCCACTGGGTGTAGCTGGTGAGGAGCAGGAGGAGCGCCAAGACCAACGGCGTCAGGGCATAAACGATCCGTTGACGAACTGAAGACCGAGTAAGCAGAGCGGTGCCGAAGCCCATGAAAGCAAAGAACACGCAAGGAAGCAGAAGGAGAACTGTGGTGGTGCTGCCGTCCAGCCAGCCTAGCAAGTAGCAGAAGATGAGAGTGATGAGTGCCAATGACGGAAGGACGAGGCAAACATGTTCCCAGCGGGAATCATAGCCAAACGGTTTCATGGTGTCGTTTGATGCGGAGGAATTCGCGCCAGAGGGCAGTGGTCAACACGCAGAGAGCCAGCAAGAAAAGACCGCCGAGGAGCAACTGGCTGAGGAATTGGGCAAGGGTTACTTCATCACCGATATATCTGAAGCCACTGGCAAAGCCCCCAACAAAGCGGGTGATGAAGGCCCAGAAAAGGGCAGTGAAAAGGCATATGCCAGCCGTGAGCAACAGCAGGCGGGGGAGACGATATTTTTGAGGGCATAGCCGGGTGGCCAGAAGGGAGGCAAGCAGGATGCCTAGAACAAGGTTCTGAGCGCTGAAGGACAATCGCAACTTCCAATTCCCCAAGCTTAACCAAGTCGGTTCTCTGAACTGACCATTGAGGTCCGGTTCACCCGGTTTATGCCACCACTCGGTGATACGAATAGTCCTGACAGGACCTAGTAAGCTGAAGCTGCGTTTCGGGCAGTTTCCACAGAAACCAACGGGAAGTGATTCGTAAGCGAAATAGGCATAGCCGCAAAAGACAGCCAGAAAGGCGATGAACTTGAGCGTGCGGGCCCAAGAGGTGCTTAAAAGCGCTGTCAGCTTGCCGGTCATGGGAGAAAATCTTGTGTTGATACTATGCGCTGTCGGGTTGGACTTGGCAAGCGGGCGGGAAACATGCTTTTGAAGCGATTTTGTCTCCAGATAGCGCACGTAGCGCATATAGGCCTAACGGTAGTGGTATATTGATGGCAGAATGGCGGCATGAAAAGAGGCGGGATGAGCAAGGAACCTGAGGTTCAAGCCCCAGAGAATGAAAAGCGGGCAGGTGAGATGATTTTGTGTGAACGGATTGGAACGTAGTGGAACGCAAGATTAGCGGGTAGGCCGAAAAACAGGCAAGATGACGTTATGAAGATGAATTTTGTGTGGATGCAGTGGGATGTAGTGAGATGCAAGGTTAGCGGTGGCCGAGAAAAAGGGGCAGGATGAGGGCATGAAAAAGAATGAAGAATGGAGAAGGCAGAAGGAAGAAAGGGCCAATGAGGAGGAGAAGATGAATTTTGTGACGATAGAGCCGATACAGCCGATGGAAGGCTAACGGAGGCAACGTGTTCGTGGCAGGGTGAACGCGTGACCGGTGAATTTTGTCCGAGAATAGTGGGGAATAGCGAGGGGAGTGATAACGGAGGGCGGGAAAATGTGATTGAGTAGGGATATGACAAAGCTGCTGGGAGAAAATGAGACGGAGAGAAAGTCGGAGGGGAAACGGTCAGTTCCGCCTCGTGACCTCGTCGGCTACGAGGGGACGGCAGGATTTTACAATGAAGGGGACCGTTTCATCCATTGCGATGAGGGCGAAGAACAGGTAATCAAGTAACGATGCACATGATGGCGAACAGACAGGCGATGTGGCTGGCTTTCTTAGGAAGCCTGAGCCTGTGTTTATTGGGCGCGCAGGGGGCGTCGCCGGAGGGGAAGATCGACTTCTCGAAGGATGTTTTGCCCATTTTATCAGACAAGTGCTTTCATTGCCATGGGCCGGATGATGCGGCGCGCAAGGCTAAGCTCCGGCTGGATACGGAAGAGGGGGCGTTCCGCATCAACAAGGGCGTGGCGAACATCGTGAAGGGCAAGCCGGAGAAGAGTGAGCTGATCGTGCGTGTGCTGAGCAAAGATGAGAACGAGGTGATGCCGCCGCCGGAGTCGCATCGCACGCTGACGGAGGAGCAGAAGCAGACATTGAAGCGCTGGGTGGAACAGGGTGCGCCGTGGGGAAAGCACTGGGCTTTTGCGGAGATCGCGAAAGTGACGCCGCCGAAGGTGAAGGGGTCGCGCGGGGTAAACAATGCGATCGATCAATTCATTTTGGCGGGATTGGAAAAAGAGAAGCTGAAGCCGTCGGGGGAAGCGACGAAGGAGCAATTGATCCGGCGGGTGACGTTTGACCTGACGGGTTTGCCGCCGACGTTGGAGGAGATCGATGCATTCGTGAACGATAAGTCTGCCAAGGCGTATGAGAAGGTGATCGACAGGTTGCTGCAATCGCCGTCCTACGGTGAGCAGATGGCGCGGGAGTGGCTGGACCTGGCGCGGTATGCGGACACGTTCGGTTATCAGGCGGATGTGGACATGAACATGTATCCGTGGCGCGACTGGGTGATCCGGGCGTTCAATGAGAATCTGCCGTATGACCAATTCATCACGTGGCAGCTCGCGGGTGATCTGCTGCCGAACGCCACGCGCGACCAGAAGCTGGCGACGGCGTTTAATCGCTTGCATCGGCAAACGAATGAGGGCGGGAGCATCGATGAAGAATTCCGCGTGGAGTATGTGTCGGATCGCGTGCATACGATGGGGACGGCGTTCCTGAGCCTGACGCTGGAATGCGCGCGCTGCCATGATCACAAGTATGATCCGATCAGCCAGAAGGATTACTATTCGCTGGGGGCGTTCTTCAACAGCATCGATGAATCGGGGCTTTATTCGCATTTCACGCGGGCGATTCCTACGCCGACGTTGAATCTCTACAAAGATGATCAGGAGGCGAAAGCGACGACGCTCAAGGCCCAGATCGCACAACAGGAAGCGAAGTTGAAACAGATTGAGCAGGAAGCGCTGGGACGGTTCGAGAAATGGAAGAATCCGGGTGCGGCGATCATCACGGCGAAGCCCGTGGCGGAGTATTCCTTCGAAGAGATCAAGGATAACAAGACGCCGAATGCGCAAGGCACCAATATGGCAGTGCTGGTGGAATCGCCGAAAGCGGTGGCAGGAAAGTTCGGACAGGCGCTGCAATTCAGCGGGGATAATGAGGTGGAGAGCAAGGGTATCGGGGAATTCAAACGGACGGATGCGTTCTCCTTCACGCTCTGGCTCAAGCCGACGGAGAAGCAAGCGCGCGCGGTGGTGTTCCATCGTTCACGGGCTTGGAGTGATTCGGGAAGTCGCGGATATGAGTTGGTGCTGGAGGATGGCAAACCATTCTTCGGGCTCATCCATTTCTGGCCGGGCAATGCGATCGGCGTGCGGGCAAAGGAGGCGTTGCCGCTGAATGAGTGGTCGCACATCGCGGTGACGTATGATGGCTCGAGCAAGGCGGGCGGGATCGCACTGTATGTGAATGGGAAGAAGCTGGCAGCGGAGATGGTGCGCGATGGGTTGACGCGGGATATCATTCATCGCGCAGAGTGGGGTGATGCGGATGCGGGGAATACGCCGCTGACGCTGGCCGGGCGGTTTCGGGACAATGGCTTCAAAAACGGCGTGATAGATGAGTTCACGGTGTATGATGTGGCATTGACGGAGATGGAGGTGGAAGGATTGGTGCCCAATGGGGCATCGGTGACGGTGGGGCATGATCCTAAGCTCTTGGCCTACTACTTGAATCGGAACGATGAGGAGTATCGCAAGGCTCAGGCGGAGCTGAAGCAGTTGCGTGAACAGGAGAACGCGCTGGCGAATGGCGTGCAGGAGATCATGGTGATGAAGGAACTGCCGAAGGCGCGGCCGGCGTATCTGCTAAAACGGGGAGCGTATGATGCGCCCGCGGATGAGGTGTTTCCGGGTACGCCGGAACGGATTTTCGCGATGCCGAAGGAGTATCCGAAGAACCGCTTGGGCCTGGCAAAGTGGATGACGGACGCAAGGAATCCGCTCACGGCACGCGTGGCGGTGAACCGTATCTGGAAGCTTCATTTCGGACGCGGGCTGGTGTCCACGGTGGAGGATTTCGGTGCGCAGAGCCAGCGCCCGACACATCCGGAATTACTCGACTGGTTGGCGCGGCATTACATGGAGTCGGGCTGGGACCGGAAGGCATTGCACAAGCTCATCCTGATGTCGACGACATACCGTCAGTCCTCGGTGCCGAGTATGGAGCAAATGGCGAAAGACCCGGAGAACTTGCTGCTGGCGCATGGGCCACGGCATCGGCTGGCGGCGGAGCAGATACGCGATGCGGCTCTGGCGGTGAGCGGGCTATTGAATCCGACCATCGGTGGGCAAAGCGTGAAGCCGTATCAGCCGGCGGGATTGTGGGAAGAGGCGGGCACGGGCAAGACGTATGTGCAGGACAAGGGCGAGAAGCTGTATCGGCGCAGCCTCTACACATTCTGGCGACGCACCTCGCCGCCGCCGTCCATGCTGAGCTTTGATGCGACTTCACGCGAGATCTGCACGGCGAAACGCGAAACGACTTCGACGCCGTTGCAAGCATTGGTGTTGTTGAACGATCCGCAGTTTGTGGAAGCGTCGCGTGTGCTGGCGGAGAAGTTGGTGAAGGCGGAGCCGCAGGCGCTGGATAAGCGGATCGTGAACAGCTTCCGTCTGCTGACGGGACGGGTGCCGGACAAGGAGGAGGTGCAGATCCTGCAAGGATTGTTTGCGGAGCAGAAGGCGCGGTTCTCGAAGAATACTGAAGCCGCGCAGAAGCTGATCAAGACGGGGGAATCGAAGCCAGACACGACGTTGGAAGCGAGTGATGTGGCGGCGACGACGATGCTGGTGAGCACGTTGATGAACTTTGACGAATTTGTGATGAAGCGATGAAATACGCGGTATTCAGTGATATCCACGGGAATCTGGCGGCATTGCAGGCGGTGTTGAGAGACGCCGAGGGCAATGCGTGCGAGGGGTATCTCTGCGCGGGCGACATCGTGGGCGAGTATGACCAGTCCGAGGAATGTGTGGAGATGGTGCGGTCGATCGGAGCGGTTTGCGTGATGGGCAATCAGGATGAGTATTGCGGAACAGACATGAAGCTGGATGGTTTCAATGAAAAGGCCAGAGAAAGCGTCGAAGCGACTCGCCGAGCATTGAGCGATGATTCCAAGCTGTGGCTGCAGTCCCTGCCGTATGTGGTGAAGTGTGATGAGTTCACATTGGTGCATGCGTCGCTGGATCATCCTGAACGGTGGCAGTATATCTTTGATAAAATGGCGGCTGCGGCATCACTCACGGAACAGCAATCTGCGGTATGTTTTAACGGGCACACGCATGTGCCGGTATATTTTGAGAAAGACCAGTCAGTGCGCGGTGGAACCTATGCTCAAGTGAGTTTCCGCCGGGGCGCAAAATATCTGGTGAATGTGGGCAGTGTGGGACACTCGCGTGATGGCGTGGCGAAGTCCAGCTATGTCATCTACGATACAGATGAGAAAACTGCTGAACTGCGGAGGATTGATTTTATGCGGCCAGAAGGCGGGGCGGCTTCCGCTCTGGTCGTTCAACCGAGATGAAAGATTTTGTCATGAGTAATCCACTTTGCACGGGACCGATGGATGCACTGGGCCTGAGCCGGCGCCAGTTCCTGAACCGTTTCGGTCTGGGGCTGGGCGGCATCGCGCTGGCGAATCTGGTGAATCCGGTGAGTTCGTTCGGAGCGGCGACGCAAGCGGCGGACAAGGGCATTCTCAACGGGCAGTTGCATTTCCCGGCGAAGGCGAAGCGCGTGATCTATCTCTTCATGAGCGGCGGGCCGTCGCAATTGGAGACGTTTGATTACAAGCCGTTGTTGAATGAGCGGAATGGCGAGCAGTTGCCGGACTCGGTGCGGAAGGGCCAACGGCTCACGGGCATGTCGGGGAATCAGGCCTCGCTGCCACTGGCGGGGTCCATCTACAAGTTCGGTCAGCACGGAAAGAATGGCACGTGGATCAGCGAGTTGCTGCCGCACACGGCGAAGCAGGTGGACAACATGTGCATCGTGCGTTCCATGTTCACGGAGGCGATCAATCACGATCCGGCGATCACGTTTTTGCAGACGGGTTCGCAGCTCTCGGGAAGGCCGAGCATCGGGGCGTGGCTGCATTATGGTTTGGGCAGTGATAATGAAAATCTACCGTCGTTCGTGGTGCTGATCACGAAGGGCAAGACGGATCAACCGCTTTACTCGCGCTTGTGGGGCAGCGGGTTTCTGCCGTCGCGGCATCAGGGCGTGCAATTTCGCTCGGGCAAAGATCCGGTGCTGTATCTGAACAACCCGGAAGGCATCGACAGTGAAGGCCGGCGGATGATGCTGGATCGTTTGCGCGAGTTGCATGAGCACAGCGCGGCGAAGGTGCAAGATGCGGAGATCGATACGCGCATCGCGCAATACGAGATGGCGTATCGCATGCAGACTAGCGTGCCGGATGTGATGGATCTCTCGAAGGAATCGCAGGCCACGCTGGATATGTATGGGCCGGATGCGAAGAAGCCGGGAACATTCGCGGCGAATTGCCTGCAGGCGCGACGACTGGCGGAGCGGGGCGTGAAGTTCATTCAGCTCTATCATCAAGGGTGGGATCAGCATGGTGGGTTGCCGGGCGGTATCAAACGGCAATGCCAGGAGACGGATCAACCGGCGGCGGCGTTGCTGCAAGATTTGAAGCAACGCGGCATGCTGGATGACACGTTGGTGGTGTGGGGCGGGGAGTTCGGTCGCACGAATTATTCACAAGGGAAACTGACACCGACGAATTATGGACGCGATCATCATCCGCGCTGTTTCAGCATCTGGATGGCGGGCGGCGGGGTGAAACCGGGCACGGTGTATGGCGAGACGGATGAGTTCGGCTACAACGTGGCGAACAAGGGTGTGCATGTGCATGATTTTCACGCGACAATGCTGCATCTGCTGGGCGTTGATCACGAACGGTTGACGTATAAGTATCAAGGGCGTCATTTCCGGCTGACGGATGTGCATGGGCATGTGGTGAAGGATATTTTGGCTTAAGGAGGTTTTATCGAAGTGGCGTTCTCTCACGAATGCTGCTTAGGTAGGAGATATGGGTTCGCGCTTAAAGAATAGAGTCATCGTCATCATCGGCGGCACGAGCGGCATTGGGCTGGCGGCTGCTGAAGCGGCGATAGATGAAGGAGCCAAGGTTGTCGCTGTGGGCAAGGATCGTGCGACGTCGCTGAAGACGCAGCAGCTTTTGGGCAAGAGCGCGAAAGTCATCACGGCGGACGCAATTGATCCGGATACGGCGGTGAAGGCGATTCGTACTGCGCTGAAACATTTCGACGGATTTCACGGACTCTATCATGTGGCGGGTGGTAGCGGGCGCCGCATGGGGGATGGGCCGTTGCATGAGTGCACGGATACGGGGTGGGCTTACACGTTGGGGTTGAATCTGGATTCGGTGTTTTATTCGAATCGTGCGGCAGTGCTGCAATTTCTAAAGCAAGGTTCAGACGGAGTGGTGTTGAATCTCGCGTCGGTATTGGCGTGGTCGCCATCGCCAAAGTTCTTCAGCACGCATGCTTATGCGACCGCGAAGGCTGGGATTGTAGGAATGACGCGGGCTTCGGCCGCGTATTATGCAGCGCAGAATATTCGCTTCAACGTGCTCGCGCCGGGTCTCGTGGCAACACCGATGTCGGAACGCGCGCAGACGAATGAGAGCATCATGAAGTTCATTCAGACGAAGCAGCCTTTGGATGGTGGTCGCATCGGGCAACCGGGGGATTTGAGCGCGGCAGCGGTGTTTTTGCTTTCGGATGAGGCGAAGTTCATCACGGGCCAGACGCTGGCGGTGGATGGCGGGTGGGAAGTTTCGGAAGGACAACGATGATGTTCATGGCTATAGTTTGGCGATCGATTGGATTTGTTTCGTGATGAAAATTGAACCATACGCGTTAGGGATTGATCTCGGTGGATCGAGTGTGAAAGCCGTGGCGGTGACGACCAAGGGCGAAGTCTTGGTGCGTCGGCAGGAAGATTTTGACGCGAGCGCCAGCATGGATTGGGCGAAACGCATCTCGGCGATGGTGCGTGGTTTCACAGCGGAGCAAGGGAAGGATCCGGTGGCGATTGGCTTATCCGCGCCGGGATTAGCCGCAGCAGATGGAAGATCGATTGCGAATATGCCCGGGCGTTTGGCGGGGCTAGTCGGTTTGGATTGGACGAAGCATTTGCAGATGGAGAAGACGGTGCC
Organism: Chitinophaga pinensis; assembly: GCA_943367715.1. Classification (GTDB taxonomy): domain Bacteria; phylum Verrucomicrobiota; class Verrucomicrobiia; order Limisphaerales; family JAEYXS01; genus JAEYXS01. The sequence goes on from CALRJY020000016.1 coordinate 54,715, forward strand.
GGTGCTGAACGATGGGCATGCGGCGCTGCTCGGTGAAGTGTGGATGGGCGCGGGGAAGAATTGCCAGAATGTCATCATGCTGACGCTGGGAACGGGCGTGGGTGGTGCGGCGATTGTGGATGGGCAGCTCTTACGCGGACGCTTGGGACGCGCGGGGCATCTGGGGCATATGAGTTTGAATCCGGATGGCGTGCCGGATATCTGCGGTACGCCGGGAAGCCTGGAGGTAGCGATTGGGAATTGCACCATCAGCGAGCGTTCCGGTGGGCGCTTTGCTTCCACGCATGATTTGATTGCGGCCTACAAGTCGGGCGATGCGAAAGCGAAGGAGGTTTGGCTGAAGTCCGTGAAGGCGCTCGCTGCGGGCGTGTGTTCTTTCATCAATATTTTAGACCCGGAAGTTGTAATCATTGGTGGTGGTATCGCGCGAGCGGGAGAAGCGTTGTTTAAGCCGTTGAATGAATTTTTGTCGCCTATGGAATGGCAGCCGACGGGCACGCGCGCGAAGATCGTGCCAGCACAAGTGGGTGAATATGCGGGGGCGTTGGGTGCGGCTTACAATGCCCTGCGTTTCAATAATAGACCGCAAGGGCAGGGCAAGTGGCGGATTGATCTGGTGCCTTATGTGCACAAGGCGGGATAGCACGTGCGCAACAGCATCTTAATTCTGGAAGACAATCAGGAGCGCAGAGATGGCTTCACTGCGGTGCTTCGCGAATTGGCTCCAGCCTGTGAAATCATTTTCTGGAACAATGCGCGCATCATGGTCGCAGAGCTGCCGGCCCACTTAAGCCATGCGCGACTGATCTCCTTGGATCATGATCTTAACGAAGTGCCTGTTGCGGAGGATGCTCGTGACGGTTTGCTAGTCGCGGAGTTTCTTGCCAAACAGACCCCTGCTTGCCCGATGGTGGTCCATTCATCTAACTACGAGCGTTCTCTTTCCATGGTGAATGAGCTCAACTATGCAGGTTGGCGCGTCGAGAGAGTCGGCCCGGTATGCGCGGATTGGATCACGAGCCTGTGGAAACCACTCGTCATAAAGCTTCTGGCAACAAGCAAATAGCTCAGGGCAATTCCTTGAGCTGGATGCGGCGATACTCCATGTGGCCGCGATCGCCTTCCAGCCCGATGGACCCGGTCGAGGGAACCTTCATCGCGGCGTTGAGCACTTCACCATTGCAAGTGCAGTGTGCGATACCGTTCGTCACCGTCACCACCACTTCGTTCCAGTCCTGCGGCTTGTATTGCTTCAGATCCTTGTAAGGTCCGGCGATGGGGAAATCCCGGCATTGCAATTGCGGCAGCCGAATGAAGATGCCGCTGTCCGCATTCACGCCAGCGCGGAATTCCAGCTTGAGGATGAAGTCTTTCGGAAACTCCTTGGTAGTCCATATCTGCTGGATCTTCCGATACTCGGGCGGATAATTCACGATCAGCACGCCATTCTTAGCAGTGTAACGGCCATCAATGCTGGCGGTCTTGCCATCGAAGTTGTTCGTGCGATAACCCCAGCCTGTTAGGTCTTTACCATTGAAGAGGCTGACGAACCCAGCCTCGGGCGTGAACGTTTCCGACGGAGCTTCGATCAATCCGAGGACTGAAAACGCCGGACGCAATGCCGCTGCCCATTTGGCATAACCTTCTTTGTTGGGATGCAGGAGATCCGGAAATTCTTCCTTCTTTGCGTCGCCTTCCGCATTGGCGAAAAGCGGCCACGCTTCCACCAGCGTCACCTGCGGATTGCCCTTGATCGCGGCGATATAGAGTTCATTGATCTTCTTGATCTTGTCCGCGGGACGTTTCTTGGTTTCTGAGCTGGGGAAAACCTGCGTAAGGATCACGGGCATCTTCGGGTTGTGTTTCTTAAACTCCCCCAAAAGTAATTTCAGGTTCGCCGCAATCGTTTCCGGATCAGCTTGCTCCTCAAGATCGTTGGTGCCGATGAGCAGGACGATCGCGCGCGGCTTGAGCGAGAGGACATCTTCCTCCAACCGAATGAGCACACCCCGCGTTGTATCCCCGCTGATGCCGCGGTTGGCGACCTTCATGCTGGGAAAACTGTTGCCCATGTTATCACCCCAGCCTTGCGTGATGGAATCGCCGAGGAACACCACGGCATTCTGATCCTGTTCTATCCGTTGTGCCCAGCCAGTGCGTTTTTGCAACCACAGCTTCTTGAACCAGTCGTAGCGGCGGATGGGGCCAGCCCCGGGCAACCCGTCGTCTTTTTCGGGAATCTGATAATGCGCGGGATCTTTAGGCGCAGATTGCTGTGCCGGAGTGATGGAAGCAAAACCAGCCAAAGCAACAGTGAGCGCAAGTAAACGCAAGGTTTTCATGTGTGTTGCCGGAATGGTTTGCCGATTTGGGCACCGGAGGCAATAGCGATGTGATCGCCAAAGCAAACCAGTAATTGTACGAACCGGCTAATCCAGCGTCTGCCGGTAGCGTTTGACCCCGATGGTCATGACGATGAGCAGGAACAACGCGATGGGCCAGATATGCGTAGCGGACTCCAGAAGCCCATTTCCTTTCAGCAAAATACCTCGCACCAATCTCAGGAAATGCGTCAATGGCAGGGCGGAGCCGATATGTTGCGCCCAAGTGGGCATGCCTCGAAACGGGAACATGAAACCCGAAAGCAGGATCGAAGGCAGAAAGAAGAAGAAAGACATCTGCATCGCCTGTAGCTGGTTCTTCGCCACCGTGGAAAAGGTGATGCCGACCGCCAGATTCGCCGCGATAAAAATCAGCATCAAGCCAAGGAGCAGGGGAATGCTGCCGAGCATGGGCACATTGAAAAGAAACCGGGCCGCCGTCAAAATAAGGATGGTCTGGATATAACCGACCATGATGTAGGGGATGATCTTACCGAACATCACTTCTGCTGGTCGCGCAGGTGTGGCAAGCAAGTTCTCCATGGTGCCGCGTTCCCGTTCCCGCGTGATGGCCAGTGCCGTGATCACGATCATTGTCATGGTGAGCACCACGCCCATAAGGCCAGGCACGATATTGTACTGCGTTTTACCCTCCTGATTGTAGAGCCGATGAATCTGCATCTCCACGGGGCCCGGTTTGTCCCGCAGCTTTTGCAACGGACCTTTCAAATCGCGATCAAAGACATTGGCGACCAGAGCGTTGATGGCCGCGATGGCATTGCCGGTAGCAGCGGGATCGGTCGCATCTGCTTGCAAGAGCAGCTTGGGTCGTTCACCACGCAACAGCTCGCGCGAGAAATCGGCTGGAATATTGATGACGAACTGCACTTCGCCCTCATCCAACAGGAATTGCACATCACGTTCGGATTCCGCTTCCACGACCACGTCGAAGTATTTGCTATTCCGCAAGCTCCAGATAAACGTGCGGGAGAACGGGCTATGATCCTGCACGATGACGGCCGTCGGCAGGTGCTTGGGGTCGGAATTGATCGCGAAACCGAAGAGCATGAGCTGGATCATCGGGATGCCCACCATCATGCCGAAGGTGAGGCGATCGCGCCGCATCTGGATGAACTCCTTCACGACCACCGCCCACAGGCGTTTGAATGAAAATCGTGAGGTGTTCATTTGAAGTTATCCTGCGATTGCCCCATCAGGCTGATGAACACATCTTCCAAGCTTGATTCAGTCTGGGTCCAAAGATAAGGCGGCTTCATCCATGGCTGGATAGCGCTCTTCAACTCTTCACCTTGCGGTCCACTGACATGGAGGGTGTTGCCAAAAGCGACGACCTGTTCGATGCCCTTTTTGTGACGCAGTTCGTTGGCCAACGCTGGAAGATTGGGCCCAGAAACTTCCCATACGCTCAGCTTCGCGCCGGAGACGACCTCAGCCACGGTACCGTTTGTGAGCAGATTTCCGTAAGCGATATAAGCAATGCGATGGCAGCGCTCCGCCTCATCCATGTAATGCGTGGTGATCATCACCGTGAGCCCAGCAGCGGCGAGCTGATGGATCTCCTCCCAGAAATCACGCCGAGCCTTGGGGTCCACACCCGCAGTGGGTTCATCCAGCAAAAGGAGCTCGGGATTGTGTATCAGCGAAGCGGCAAGGGCCAGACGTTGCTTCCAACCACCAGAGAGCTGCCCCGCCAATTGCTTGCGACGCGCATGTAGGCCCAACTTCTGCAGACTATCACTCACCGCCTGTTTACGGTTCGGCACCTGATAGATGCGAGCGATGAAATCGAGGTTTTCTTCCAGGTTCAGGTCTTCGTAGTAACTGAACTTCTGCGTCATGTAGCCGACGTGCTTCTTGATCTCGTCGGATTGATGCAGAATATCGTAGCCGAGGCAGGTGCCTTGTCCGGCATCAGGTTTGAGCAAGCCGCATAGCATGCGGAGAAAGGTGGTCTTGCCACTGCCATTGGGCCCAAGGAAACCATATATTTCACCGCGTCGCACCTGCATGGCGATGCTGTTCACCACGGTCTGTGCGCCAAAGCGTTTGGTGATGCCAGACACGTCGATGACCAGCTCCGCATCGGGCGGAGGTGCGTCAGCTGCGCTTTGTTCGTGGGCTTGCAAGTTTGCTAGGAAGCCGGTTTTACGTCCACGGGTTGACCGGGATGCAGGGCTGAGCTATCCGTCGGGTTGAACTGCGCTTCGATCATGAAGACCAGCTTGGATCGGGTTTGTTGACTGTAAATCACCGGTGGCGTGAACTCGGCTTGTGTGGCGATGTAACTGACGGTGGCCGCAAAGACTTTGTCCGTGCCATCAAAAGAGATGTTCACGGGTGAGCCCGTCTTGAGAGTGGCCAGCTTGTCCTGAGGGATGAAGAAACGAACCTTGATGTTCTGCGGCGGCAATAAGGAAACAATCGGGCTGCCAGCGGCAACGAATTCTCCCGCGCGATAGAGTGTATCGTGCACGACACCTTCTGTCGGGGAAGCTTGCTGCTTTTGATCCACAGACCAGCGGACCTTGGCTAAAGCTGCTTCCAACACCGTGATCTCGAGCTCAGCCGTTTTGATTTCATCCTCGCGCGCACCAAGCTTGGCGGTGGCGATATCGGCTTCGATGGCCTGAGCTTCGGCTTTGCTGGCATCGAACTTGGTTCGTGCCTGATCCAATTGCTCTTGGGAGATGGCGCCACTGTTGTTCTTTTGCAACGTGGTTAAGCGGCCCAATTCACGTTCGGCCAAGGCCGAAGAAACTTTATTCTGCGCCAGTTTGGCTTCGAGAGAAGCGATTTCAGAAGGGCGTCGGCCTTTCAACAGGTTGTCGCGCTTGGCTTTGGCTTGGGCCAGCTTCTGTTGGGCCTCTTGGACCGCTGCGGTTTCCGCTACATTCTCCAAGCTGAACAGTGGCTGCGCACTCTTCACCGTATCACCGCGCTTGACGTTCAGAGTGGTGAGCGTGCCACCCACGGGTGCTGAGACATATACATACTCGCCCTCGATATAGCCTTGCCAGGAACCGTCAGACTTGGGCTTGCATCCGCTCCCGAGGAGCAGAGCCAGCAGGCTCAAGGAAAGGGCGGACAGTGAGTTCAAATGTTTCATAACAGCCTCAATCTTTCAGGGCAGCGAGGTCGAGCTTTAGCAAATTGTTCTGGATATGCGAGAGTGTGCGCATGGTGATCTCGATATCCTTGGCTGACAGGCCGGAGGTGCCATGCTTCGCCATCTGCAAAGCTACTGGAAGCAAGCGATCACGCAGTTGCAGGCCTTTCTTGGTGAGCCAGGCGCAGACTTTCCGGCGGTCATCGGGATGACCACGACGTTCCACCAAACCTTTTCGCACCAGGCCGTCCAGAATGCGTGTCGTCGTGGTGCGTTCACGGATGGTGGAGTTGGCGAGCGCGCTCTGCGTCTGGCCGTCCTCCTGCCAGAGATGGTGGATGATGGCGAGCTCTTCAGGCGTGAGCGAAAAGCCTTCGCGCTTGAGTTTCTCACGCATCCGCACGCGGATGATGTAAGCCGTCCGGTTCACGATGAACCCCAGCGGATGATTCAAGTTGTTGATGGCGGTGGCCTCAGCCGTTCGTTGCACATTACAATAGGTGTATTATGCACGTAATTTTGTCAAGACTCCTCGGGATGATGCGTTTGCAGTTTTGGATTGCTCCAAAACCCTTGGGGGACAAACTGATGCATACTTATGAGCGATATCATTTACCCCCGCAGTCCCCGTGAAACCATGAGCGGCTGGATGCATCTGCCACGTTACATCGACAAGGTCCGCCTGCATCTCGCCGGCAAGCTGCACGCCGATTATCAGCCAAACTTCGGCAAGGGGTTCGATAGCGCCTGGCTAAAAGCTTCTGGCCTAGCGCATGAGCAGTTCATCGAAGTTGTGAAGGGAACAGTCACCGATGGAGAAGTGGCTGATTGGGTGACGAAGAATGTGAGGAAATCGGATGCTGACAAGAAAGCTCACGCCGACGGTATGCTGAACTATCCCAAGGCGGATGATGCAGCGATGCAAGACCGCCTCAAGCAGCGCAAAGAGGCCGCCGGTCTCACACATCGCGATGATATCAAGAGCTTTGTGGATTTTATCGACGCCGACGAAAAACGGAAGTGAGTTGTTTTCCCGCTAAACACGCGAAAAGACGCTAATTTTTAAAAACAAACCCCGACAGGTAATTAGCCTGTTGGGGTTTTAATTTAGCGTCTTTTCGCGAGTTTAGCGGGTCAAGCCTACTGCTTCGGCTTCAACTGCGGGAACAGGATCACATCGCGGATGCTTTCTTGGCCGAGCAGCATCATGCAGAGACGGTCGATGCCGATGCCGATACCACCAGCGGGCGGCATGCCATGTTCCAAGGCCACGAGGAAGTCCTCGTCCAGCTTCTGCTGTTCGCCACCGGCCTGATGCTCCAGCGTTTCGCGCTGCTGGATCGGATCATTCTGCTCCGTGTAACCAGGCGAGATTTCCTGACCATTGATGCAGCACTCGAAGACTTCAACGGTTGTGGGATCATCTGGCGTAAGCTTCGCGAGCGGTACCAGTTCCTTCGGTAAGTGGGTGACGAAAGTCGGGTCAATTAAAGTTGGCTCGACGAGTTTTCCAAATACAGCTCCGGTCACTTCGAAGTCCTCATACCCATCAGCAATATCGCCACCTAAATGCAGCTCTTCAATGGCCACCCGCCGCCTCTCCATTGGTGTCAGTGAGAACCAGTCGGGGCATTTGCCATTTGTATCTTTTCTTACGCGCTCGCTAACAAGTTCTTTGTATCGACGTTTCTTCCAAGGTGAAGCCAGGTTTATGGTGTCATAATTGACAGCAATCTCTAATGCGCGCTGGGTTCGTTTAAAGTAAGAGCGGTTTTCTTTCTGGATAGATCTGGCAGTCTCAGCATCAAGTGTTTCAAGTGTTGAAAAGGCTTCTTCAACGCTCAGCGCAGTGATGGCCAATTTTATCAACTCAAGCGCCCTTTTTCCGGCCTCTTTGGCGTCGATATTCGGGAATTCTTCGGCAAGTTGGTTGAACTTACTTCTCACTTCCTGAAGAGTGTCACTCAAAGCACGGAGATTTTCAGGTTGTGAGTCGCTGGTTTTGTCGAACAATCTTTTGCCTAAGTTCTCGAACCTGTCTCTACAAGACTGTATCGCTGCTCCGATATCGTTTTGAACCGGGCGTTGTATCTCTAACTTGCCGATTACTTTCTCGGCCACGCCTTTGATAAGCGATTCGACTGTCTCCATCATCGTCTCGTAATCACCGAAGGCGCAATAGGCCTCCAGCATCGTGAACTCGGGATTGTGACGGCGGGAGAGACCTTCGTTGCGGAAGTTCTTACCGATCTCGAACAAGCGATCAATGCCGCCCACGAGCAGGCGCTTGTGATAGAGCTCCAGCGCGATGCGCAGATAGAACTCGCAGCCCAACGCATTGTGGAATGTCTTAAATGGCTGTGCCGCCGCGCCGCCCGGAATCGGCTGCATCGCAGGCGTCTCCACTTCCACATAACCGCGAGAATGGAAGAAGCCTCGGATCTCATGGACGATGGCGCTCCGCTGCAGGAACACCTTCTTGACGTCATCATTGGCGATGAGGTCGAGATAGCGCTGGCGGTAGCGCGTTTCCATGTCCTCCAGACCGTGCCACTTGGCCGGCGGGGGACGGAGTGACTTGGCGAGGATGGTGAAGGCTTCGAGCTTCACGGAAATCTCGCCGGTCTTCGTGGTGAAAAGCGTGCCCTTCACACCGATGAAGTCAGCGAGGTCCAGATGGCGGAAGATGTCGAACTGTTCTTCGCCGATGACATTCTTCTGGGCGTAGACTTGGATGCGTCCGCTCTGGTCTTTGATATCGATGAACATGGACTTGCCCATGTCCCGGTGCGCCGTGATTCGCCCGGCCAGTTCCACGGGGCGTCCTTCGGTATAGTTACCACGGGCTTCCGCGCATTTCTCCGTGGGCGTAAACTTATTACGGAACGGATCGATGTTCTTGCTGCGGAGCGAGGCCAGCTTGGCCTTGCGCTGTTCAATCAACGAATTTGTCTCATCCATACTCATCCAATCAATAGAGCCTCGTATAGAACACGGAAGGGCGAGGGATGTCCAAGGTTTTTGCTGGCGAGAAGCTCCTCCGTACCACCACGGAATTCCGGTTTTCTTGAACAAAAATGGAGGGTGTTATGTCCATTGATACAGAAAGAAAAGGCTGTAGATTAGTAGCTAGCCTTTAAAGCCGGGAAATTGCCCCGGAAAACGAAACGCAAAATTTATGAAATACTTACGTATGTCGGTCGCGGGTATTACGGCAGCTCTCGTAGGCGGAATTATGGTGTTCTCCGCACATGATGGAATCACCCAGGAAAAGGCCGCCAAGAAAAATGAGGCTCCCAAGTTCAACATTCAGGAGAAAGCCGTCGTGCGGACGGGACCGAATGCCCTGACTTTCGCTCCGGTCGTCAAGAAAGTGGCCCCAAGTGTCGTCAGCGTCTATTCGACAAAGACCGTCAAGGTCAACCAACGGCGAAACCCTCTGTTCGATCATCCCATGTTCCGTGAGTTCTTCGGTGAAGATGGCGAACAACAGGTGCCACCCAACAGCGGTCGTTCCCGCAAGTACGAGGAAACCGGTCTGGGCTCAGGCGTCATTGTTTCAGAGAACGGTTACATCCTCACCAATAACCATGTAGTGGATGGCGCCGATGAAATCAAAGTGAGTCTGGCGGGACAACGGGAAGAGTATGTCGCTGAAGTGATCGGCAAAGATGAAAAGACGGACATCGCCATCCTGAAGATCGAAGCGAAAGGACTGCCGGCGATTACCTTGACCAGCAGCGATAACCTGGAAGTGGGCGATGTAGTGCTCGCTGTGGGCAATCCGTTCGGTGTCGGTCAGACGGTCACCATGGGTATCGTCAGCGCGACTCAACGGCGCGGACTCGGCATTGTCGGTTATGAGGACTTCATCCAGACGGATGCTTCCATCAATCCCGGAAACTCGGGCGGTGCCTTGGTGGATGCCGAAGGCCGGTTGGTCGGTATTCCTACCGCGATCTTCAGCCGCACCGGTGGTAATCAAGGTATCGGTTTCGCGGTGCCGGTGAACATGGCCCGCTACGTGATGGAGCGCTTGATCGAGGGCGGTAAAGTAGTGCGTGGTTATATGGGATTGCTCCCGCAGCCGATTTCACCGGACCTTGCCCGGGCGTTTAACCTCAAATCGCAGAACGGTGCGCTGGTGGCTCAGGTTGTTTCCGGAACGCCCGCGTCCAAGGCCGGTCTGCAGGAGGGCGATGTGATTCTGGAGTTCAACAATCGCAAGGTGGAGGATGACAGCCAACTGCGTCTGATGTCCTCACAGACAGCCCCGGGCACCAAGGTGCCGATCAAGATCATCCGTGACGGCAAGGAAAAGACCGTGGAAGTGACTCTGGCGGAGCTGCCGGTCAACACGATGGCCTCCGCTGCTCCGGATGGCAAAGCAGCTCCGGCACCCCGAGAGGATGCGCTGGAAGGCGTGGAAGTCGGTGATCTGGACAGTCAGGCGCGTCGTCAGTTTGGCATCCCTAACAATGTTCAGGGAGCTCTGGTCACCGACGTGGACAATGAATCCCCGGCGTATCGCGATGGTCTCCGCCCTGGCGCTGTCATCCTGAGCATCAACCGGAAAGCGGTGAAGAATGCCGATGACGCGGTGAAGCTCAGCGAACAGGTGACCAACAAGAAGATATTGCTGCACGTTTGGTACAAAGAAGCCAACCGCTTCATCGTAGTGGACGAAGGCAAGAAGTGATGGTGTGCATGGTTGCGAGTTGCGGCGGGGCTGTCCTGAACAGCCCCGCCGTTTTGCTTTTGGTGAATTTGCGACAAGTTTGGAGTAGTGGTAACAGTGCTGATGGCTTATGAATGGCGGCGCATTGATGGAGTCTGCGTCTGGCAGGCCAATGCAGGGCGGATTGGCAGCGTGAAGAGTTATGGCCGTGCAGTATAAGGATTATTATCAGGTTCTGGGCGTGACGCGGACCGCGACGGCGGATGATATCCGCAAATCGTTCCGCAAGCTCGCGCGCGAATACCATCCCGATGTGGCCAAGGACAAGAAGTCGGCCGAAGAGAAATTCAAAGAGATCAACGAGGCCTATGAAGTCCTGAGCGACGCCGAGAAGCGCAAGAAGTATGACGAATTGGGCGCAAATTGGAAGCAAGGCGCGGATTTTCGTCCGCCGCCGGGCTGGGGCAATACGGGGCAGGGACGTCGTCGCAGCACCACTGGCAGTCCTGGCGGTGCTGGCGCGGAAGGATTTGATTTTGAATTCGGCGGCACCGGTTTCAGCGATTTCTTCGAGCAGTTCTTCAGCTCTGGTGGACAGGGGAGAAGGTCTGGTTTCCGTGGTGCTGGTGGATTTGGTGATGAGCAGGCCGCCCTGCGTGGCAACGATCTGGAAGCGGACATAATGGTTACGTTAGAGGAAGCCGTGAATGGTTCCATCCGCACGGTAAATGTCCGGCGTAACGTCTCATGCTCCCAATGCCGCGGCACGGGCATCTTGAACCAGCATGCCTGTCCGCAATGCCGTGGTGAGGGGTATGTGGGCAAGCTGGATAATTATCAGGTAAAGATTCCGGCTGGTGTGCGTGAAGGTCAGAAGTTACGCCTCGCGGGCAAAGGTGAAGCTGGCCAAGGACAGGGACCATCGGGTGATCTGTTCTTGCAGGTGCGTTTTGCGCGGCATCCCGACTTCACGGTGGAGGACTCAAACCTCGTCTATGAACTAGATCTGGCACCTTGGGAAGCCGCTTTGGGTACCAATGTGGACGTGCCTACGCTGCATGGAAAAGTGTCCATCAAGATCCCGGCAGGCACGAACAACGGTCAAAAGCTGCGCGTGCGCGGCAAGGGACTGGCTGTGAAAGAGGGCGGGCTTGGCGACCTCTATGTCGTCCTCCAAATCAAAATGCCGCCAAAGATTTCTGAACCGGAAAAAGAGCTTTGGGAAAAGCTCGCAAAAGCGTCTGATTTCAAGCCGCGCGAATAAGTAAGCTCAGAGCTTCAGCGTAACTTTGCTTCCGGTCTTTAGCTTGAGCAACTTCTCGGCCGAGCCGCCATTCACGGCTATCTCCAAGAAGCCGGAGGAACTCAGAATTGCAAGTGGATGTTTCGGTTTCGCCGCTGCATAACTTGCTCGTGGAGCCCCTAATCTGCGGCGATTGATCACTACTTGAGTGCGCGCCCATTCGACTTCGCTTAGCAAATCATGCGGGAGATTTGTGATAGCATTGCCGAATCGATCGATGTGAAGAACTTCTCCGGTGATGAGGCCATCTGCGCTTTTAGGAGTTGGCCATGGTAACTGCACCCAATCACTTATCTCCGGGCCGACTTGCGCAAACTTCTTTCCGTCGGCCAAATGAGCTGCCGTCGGTGCAAAGATGTCGCGGCCATGAAAGGTGCGGCTGACGGGATGGCGGAAGAGCGTTTCATTGGTTATTTGCCGGATACTGCGGATTGATTGTCCACGTAACGCCCAAGACAGCACGCCATTGTCTGGCCCGATGAATACCGCTTCCTTGGTTTGCACCGCGATAGCACGCCGCTCACTGCCCACACCGGGATCAACGACGACGACATGAATCGCTCCTTTCGGGAAATAGGGAGCCGCCGCCATGAGGGCAAAGGCTCCACTACGAACGTTTCCGGTGCTGATGTCGTGCGTGATGTCGACGATTTGTGCGTTTGCTTGGATACCCAAGATGACACCTTTCATGGTGCCCACAAACCAGTCTCGCGTGCCGAAATCGGTGGTCAAGGTGATGACGCTCATCAGTCGAATTGTATTTGCGAAATGAAGATTTGAAACGAACATTGTGCCCCGACATGGCAAATGCAGCACGTAAAGTGGTGGTCATCACCGGAGCGACCCGCGGTCTGGGCCGGGCGATGGTGGATGAATTCATCTGGCAGGGACATACGGTGCTAGGCTGCGGACGATCGGCTGAGCAGGTGGAAGCGCTGAGCAAGACCTATGGTCCGCCCCATCTGTTTGACGTCGTGGATGTGACGGATGATGTGGCGGTGAAAAAGTGGGTGGCACGCTGTGTCGATCATGCGGGAGCGCCGGACTTGTTGCTGAACAATGCCGCCATCATCAATCGCAACGCTCCGCTATGGGGCATTTCGGCGGACGAATTTTCTGAGATCATCGATATCAACATCAAAGGAGTGACCAATGTCATCCGCCATTTTGTTCCGGAGATGATGGAGCGTGGGAGTGGCGTGATCGTGAACTGGAGTTCTGGCTGGGGCCGTTCCACCTCGCCAGATGTAGCGCCCTATTGCGCTACGAAATGGGCAATTGAAGGACTCACGCAAGCCCTCGCGCAGGAATTGCCTGAAGGGTTGTCCGCCGTGGCTTTGAATCCGGGCATCATCAATACCGAGATGCTGCGCAGTTGCTTTGGCGGCTCCGCCGAATCTTATCCCTCACCGGATGAATGGGCGAAGCGCGCGGTGCCATATTTGCTTTCCCTGGGCGCCCGGCATAGCGGACAACCGCTGACTGTTCCAGGAATTCCGACCTGAAGCGTATGAGTGTCGTGGCTTCAGAGGTGCTCGAAACATTACCCGGTATCTACCGCTGGGAATGCTTCTCACCGGAGCACAAGGTGGAACTGACTTCACATGCGGTATTGGTTGGTGAGAAGCTCTACATTTTTGATCCAATTGAACTCACAGCAGAGGCCAGGCTGCGATTGCTGGCGGGGCGTCAGGTCGAGGCTATCGTGCTGACCAATGAGAATCATGAAAGGGCGGCGGCAGCTTGGCGAAAGGAAATCGGGGCTGCCATTTGGTGTGCTGAGGGAGCCGTTATCAGCTTGTCGGATGTTCAGCGCTGGCCGCATTGGCAAACTCAGTGGGGACCGTGGAAGCTCACGCTGCTGGAGAGTGGTGCGGGTGGCGAAGTCGCGATCAGATGGCAGGAGCGTTCGTTGGTTGTATTGGGTGATGCCGTCTTCAATTTGCCCAAGTACGGTTTTGATCTATTGCCGGAGAAGTATTGCCAGGATCAGTGCAAGTTGAAGAAAGCACTTCACCGCTTGGCGGAAGAATCGTTTGAAACGGCCTTACTTGCTCATGGCGCACCTTTGTTGAAAGGGGCCTCAACGCGAATCCGCGAGATAGCGGGCCGGTGAATTGCCGCCGATTGTGCCTTGCACTTTGACTCGTCAGCCGTAATTTTAAGCCATGGCGAAAGCGCCCAAAAAGAACAGCAAAGCCAAAGCGATCATGCTTGGCGTGGGATTGGATTCAGATGGTCACAAGCGCGTGACCAAAGGGGATAACTTTACCCTCGTAGGCGGTAGCAAGGACACGCACGAAGAGATGACCGAGAAGGCCATCAAGATCAATGAGAAACTGAAGCATCGCGGCAAAACGCTGGAATCCGTCAGCCGCGAGGAGTTTGATGACATCGCGCACGCAGTCGGTTTGCATAAAAACAATCCCGGAGCGAATTGATTTAGTCGTCAGTTCCTTGACGTCGGCCCGGTGCGCCGTTAGCTTCTCCTCAGGATTCCACTTGAGGCGTAGCACCAATGCTAGCGGTTGCATACCATCCTTATCTGTTTCTGGTCGTTTTACTGGGCGTAGCCATCGTCTTCCCGCTCATCCCGCTCGCGCTCGCCAAACTCTGGGCGAAGAAATTCTCTCCGCCCAAGCCCGGACCGGACAAGAACGCTACCTACGAATGCGGTTTGGAATCCAAAGGCGACGCCTGGGTGCAGTTCAAATCGGAGTATTATCTCTACGGCATCCTGTTTCTTATCTTTGACGTCGAGACGGTTTTTCTTTTGCCCTTTGCCGTGGCCTTCACCCATCTGTCAGCCGGGGCGTTCATCGCCATCATGTTTTTCCTGCTGTTGTTGGCGGAAGGTCTGTTGTGGGCGTGGAAAAAGGGCATCTTGAATTGGAAGTAACTCATGGATGAAGGGCTGCGTAACGAATTAAGCAAACAGGGCGTGTTCACCACGACCTTGAGCGACATCTATAACTGGGGGCGCCGCAGTTCCGTGTGGCCGCTGCAGTTCGGGCTCGCGTGCTGTGCCATCGAGATGATCGCCGCGTCCATGGCGCGTTACGATCTGGCCCGCTTCGGGGCCGAGGTGTTCCGTCCCTCACCACGTCAGGCAGATTTGATGATCGTAGCCGGCACGGTTACCAAGAAGATGGCTCCGCAAGTAGTGCGGCTCTACAATCAGATGCCCGAGCCGAAATATGTCATCGCGATGGGTGCGTGCGCGATTTCCGGTGGGCCATTTAAGCAGGGTTACAACGTGCTCAAAGGCATCGACCGTTATATCCCCGTGGATGTCCACATCCCCGGTTGTCCGCCGCGTCCGGAAGCGTTGCTGCATGCGTTCATGACGTTGCAGCGGAAAATTGACGGACAGGTGATGGAAGGCAAGGCGCGTCCACGTCATCTGGACCCGGATGCGCCGAGTGAGTTTCCGGTGCCGCAATTTGGCGAGCATGATCTGGTGCCGCCCAAGAACGAAATGGTCTGGGAACCGCCGGTGGTGGTGAGAAATGGATAAGCTGTGATCGATATCGAGTTCATAAAGCAGCGAATCGAAGCGAGCGTGGTCGGCGCGCAAGTGACTCTCGTGCCAAATGATTCGCCGGCGAACCAGCCTTCGCTGCTGATGGATGCTGCTCATGCGGTCGCAATTACGACGTTTCTGCGAGATGATGCGGAGTTGTGCTTTGATTATTGTTCCAACGCGACCGGTGTGGACTGGCTGGATACAGAGCTGAAGGTAAAAGTGAAACAGGTGGTTGAGGGCGTGGAAAAAGAGGTTGAGGAAGCGGTGAAGAAGCCGGGTTATCTGGAGGCGGTTTATCATCTTTATTCCATGGAGAAACGGCAGGGACCGTTGGTGATTAGAATGCGCACGAGTAATCGTACGGACCAAGTGCAGTTGCCTTCGCTCACACCTGTCTGGCGCAGTTGCGAGTTTCAAGAGCGGGAGATTTACGATCTTTACGGAATCATTTTCACCGACCATCCCGATTTGCGACGTATTCTGATGTGGGATGGATTCAAGGATTATCCGATGCGCAAAGACTACGTGGAGCCGGATGATTACGAATACGAGCCGACACCGCACGACGAGGTGCTGGAGAAGGCGAAGGAGCATTATCCGGCGGAGGTGAAACCATGAATACCGAGATCATGGCCGAGCCGCCGAAGAATTACGAAGTGCATCCGAAGGTATCGGGGCAGTTCGATGGCGATGTGGGTGATCTGCTGGAGGTCTCGATGGGGCCGCATCATCCCTCCACGCACGGCGTCTTCCGCATGGATGTGGTGCTGGATGGTGAACGTGTGGTGAAGCTCAAGCCGGTCTTTGGCTATCTGCACCGAAACCATGAGAAGATCGGGGAGGGTGCTAGTTACCTGTCCTCGATGCCCTACACGGACCGGCTCGATTATTTTTGCTCGATGACGAACAACTGGGCCTACGCTATGTCCGTCGAGAAGCTCGCCGGGTTGCAAGTGCCTGAACGTGCGGAATACATCCGTATCATCACCGCTGAGTTAACGCGCTTGGTGAATCATACCTGTCTCATGGGCTTCCTCGTGCAGGACATGGGGGCGCTGGGCACACCGCTGATGTATGCCTTCCGCGAGCGCGAAAAGATTCTGGATCTCTTCGAATCGCTTAGCGGCGCACGTATGATGTGTAATTACATGCGCTTTGGCGGCTGCCGCTGCGATCTGCCTGCCGATTGGTTGGAACAAGCGCAGCAGGTGGTGGATGGCTATCCTCGTTTCTTGGATGAATATGAACGCTTGCTCATGGGGAATGAAATTCTCATGGCGCGTAGTCAGAACGTGGGCGTGCTTCCCAAGAAGCTCGCGATTAGCGCCGGCATCACTGGGCCGATGTTGCGTGCGAGCGGAGTGAATTACGATATCCGCAAGGTGGATAAATACGGCTTCTACGATCGTTTCACGTTCCGCGTGCCGTTGGGCGATCATGGGGATGTTTATGATCGGTTAATGGTCCGTTTGTTGGAGATGCGTGAATCCCTGGGGATTTTGCAGCAGGCCTTGAAGACGATTCCGGAAGGGCCGGTTGTTGATCCGAAAGCGAAGTTGCGCGGCTTTAAGCCCAAAGTGGGGGAAGCGTATGGGCGGATCGAAGCGCCAAAGGGAGAGTTGGGTTTCTATCTCATCAGCGATGGCAGTCCGAATCCGTATCGCTATCGCGTGCGGCCACCCAGCTTCGTGAATTTGACGGTATTGGAAGACATGTGCCTCGGTCACACGGTGGCGGATGTGGTGATTATCTTGGGCAGTGTGGATATCGTGCTGGGTGAGGTGGATAGGTAAACGCGTTATGCACTGGCAATTGAAACAGATCAACTTGCTCGACGAAGCGGCAGACGTGCTCGTCTGCTCGGCGAACGTCAGTCTGAATCTGTCTGGCGGAGTGGGGGCTGAGTTGCTGGGGCGTTATGGCGACAAGATGCAGAAGAACTTGCATGCGGTGATACACAGTCGTAGTCCGCGAGCAGCAAAGTGTGGTGAAGTATTCGCTTATTCGGGAGATGAGATGCCTTACAAAGCGGTCCTGCATGCGGTGGCGATCGATGGCTGGTATAAAAGCAGCCCGCAAATCATCACCGATATCACGCGTACAGCGCTGAAGATGGCGGCAGATCATGGGGCGAAGAGGGTGGCTTTTACGGTGCTGGCGACCGGCTTCGGCAATTTGTCCTTGGCCGAGTTTGCCCAAGGTGTCAGGCCGGTCTTGAATGATGAATTTCCTCCGGTTGAGGAAGTGGTCTTTGGCTTGTTACACGATTTTCAAGTGGCGGAGATGGCAAAACATTTTCCGGAGTTAGAAACTTGTAGCTTTTAAACATCAAATGCTGGGCGAAGGCATACTGAAAGGCATGGTGGAAACGGCGAGAAACTTCGCCGGGAGCTACGTGTCCAAGGACCGCCTGACAACGGTCGAATATCCCGAGCAACGTATCGCACCGAAAGAGAACGCGCGGCAGTTCCCGTTCCTGGTGTTTGACGGCAATGACCCACAAGCGGGCTTGCGTTGTGTGGCGTGCCAGATCTGCGAGAAGGAATGTCCGCCAAAGTGCATCTTCATCGAGAAGAGCAAGGACAAGAAGCCGGATTTCGTCGGTAAACCGCAGATCTATCCGGCCACGTTTGATATCGATATCTCCGTCTGCATGAGCTGCCAGATCTGTGTGGAGGTCTGTCCGTTTGATGCCATCAAGATGGATCAAGAATACGAACTCTCGAACGATGACCGGTTTGGCGGCTTGCTCCTGCACAAAATGGATTTGGCGAAACCGAACGACTATTTCCGCAAGCTGCATCCGAAGGACGCAACGGAGATTGATGAAGCGCGAGTGACGGCGAAAGCACAGGCCGAAGCGAAGGCGAAGGCAGATGCGGAGGCCAAGGCCAAAGCGGCAGCGGAAGCAAAAGCAAAGGCGGCAGCGCCACCGGCACCACCGGCGGCTCCGTCTGCGGGTGCATAAGGGATTACGGGCATGGATATCGGCGAACTGATCAAATTAATCTTAAACGATCCCGATCAAGTCTTCGTGCTGACGAAGGCTTTCATCGTCGCCAAGTTTCCGGAGGGCGCGCAGCCGCTCGTGTCGATTCTGCTCTCCATCATGCCCATTCTCAGCGTGTTCCCAGGATTATTTGCGCTGACGACCATCTTGGAACGGAAAGGGTTGGGGCGCATTCAGAACCGCTTGGGTCCTAATCGCGTCGGCCCATTCGGCCTCCTGCAGCCTGTCGCTGATGGCATCAAAGCGCTCATCAAGGAAGATGTAGTGCCGCGGGCGGCGGATAAGGTGGTGCATTTCCTGGCTCCGGTGGTGATCGTGATTCCGGTCGTCCTTTCTTACGCAGTCTTGCCCGTGGGACGGAACATGGTGGCGATCGATTTGGATGCGGGGCTGCTGTTCTTCTTCGCCGTTGGTGCTTCAACAGAGCTCGCGGTGTTTATGGCGGGGTGGTCGAGTCGGAATAAGTATTCTCTGCTCGGAGCCATGCGCGCCATCGGGCAGATGATCAGTTACGAGATTCCGCTCATTCTTTCGGCAATCACGGTAGTGATGGCCGTGGGGTCGCTGTCCACCGTTTCTATCGTGGATTCACAGGCAGGTTATTATGGCTGGCTGCCTAACTGGTATGTGTTTACGCCGTGGGGATTCGCGGGCTTCCTGCTTTTCTTGACAGCGGCAACAGCGGAATCAAATCGGTCGCCGTTTGATATTCCGGAAGGGGAATCGGAAATCATCGCGGGTTATTTCGTGGAATATTCGGGCTTCAAGTTCGCATTGTTCTTCCTCGGTGAGTACCTCGGTCTGTTTGCCGTGAGTGGACTGGCCATCACGTTATTCCTCGGTGGCTGGCATGCACCTTTACCATTCTTGGAATGGATACCCTCGTGGTGTTGGTTCTTTGCGAAGCTCATGTGCTTCATCGTGCTGTTCATCTGGCTGCGGGGAACCTTGCCTCGCTTGCGTCAAGACCAGCTAATGAACTTCGCCTGGAAATTCATGCTCCCGCTCACGCTCATCAACATCATGGTGGCGGGCATTTGGCGTTTTCTGGAGCCGGGCTTCATGCGCTGGTTGGTTTGCGCAGGCATGTTGGCGGCGGCTTACGTGTTGCTCGGGCGCGGGCTGACGGCGGCGCGGAATGTGGCGCCCCGGGAATATCGTTACGCGGAGAATTAAAGAGATGGAACTGGCCTTTGTCATCATAGCGACGATCACGCTCGGGGGAGCGGTGGCTGTGATGTCCTTGCGGCATCTGGTCCATTGCGCGCTGGCACTCGTAGTGACGTTTGCTGGCTTAGGTGCGATGTATCTGCTGCTCAGCGCGGAGTTCGTCGCCTTTGTGCAATTGCTCGTTTATGTGGGCGCAGTGGCAATTCTCATCGTGTTCGCGCTCTTATTGACGCGAAGCGCGACGGTTGAGCCGCATCAAAGTCTGTTGCAAAGCCGGGTCACCGGCATCGGCATCGCTTTACTGGCGTTTGGCACCATCGTGAGCGCGCTAATCACCAGTGGGCGCTTTGATAAGACCCAGCTCGCGGCACCGGTGTTGACCGTGCGACGCATCGGCGAGGAACTCATGACGCGGTACGTGTTGCCGCTGGAAGCCATCGGCTTGTTGCTCACTGCGGCGACGATTGGCGCGATAGTGATCGCGATGGAAGAGCGGAAGGGCGTGGACCAGTCGAAGTCCTCAGATGAAGCTTCACATGCACCGGAGGACAAGCACGGATGATACCGCTGCATTACTATCTCATCGTGGCGGTGATGCTCTTTTGCATCGGCTTGGCGGGCGCATTGATCCGGCGCAATGCCATCATGGTACTGATCGGTATCGAACTGATGCTGAACGCGGCGAACCTGAATTTCATCGCTTTCTGGCGTTACTCGCCGAATCCGGACGGTAATCAAGGCGTGATGTTCGCCATCTTTTCCATCGCCATTGCGGCGGCTGAAGCAGCGGTGGGATTGGCGTTGATTATCGCCCTTTACCGGCACTATCGCAGCACCGATGTTGCGGAGCAGGCCGATGGAAAGGGGAAGTCGTGAGACGCAAGAAAGCAAAATCGAAGAACATCACCGCAGTATCTGTCTTGCGTAAGCACTTCGGCAGAATGCCGCTGGAATCATTGATCACTTCCAGCAGAACTTTTCCGGTGACTTCCCAGATCGACTTGCAGACCGCTATGGATGAAGTCGTTCGCGAGAAATACCCGGCCAAACTCATCGGCGTCCATAGCGGGCACAGCTATGAAACGATGACATTCGCGAGCATGGTGAGGGAGGGGAATCAACCGGTCATGGTGGGACCACTTCAGTATGGTGAGACTGATATAGGCGAGGTAATGCCGGCCCGTTGTCTCAAGCAGGGTGTTTGGCTGTCGGAGTCAAAGGAGCCAAGGTTTTCGCTTTTGCTTACACCAGCTGAAAGGTTCGGACAAACCGAAGGCATTCACGTAGAATTGGCGGTGCCGCCGGGTGAGGACGGATTGAGGTTTTCACAAGGGTTCTTCGGTGAAATTGAAAAGCGGATCAACAAGGCGGGGTCTTACCGGGGCAAGGTGATTTCATTGGAGAAATCGCATGGGTATTCAGGAAAGGCGGGAGGGGTGACAGTGCACAAGCTCCGGGGTGTCAACCGGGAGGATGTGATCTTGCCGGAGAAAACCCTGAAGTTGCTGGAGCGCAATGTGACTGAGTTTATCCAGCAACGTGAAGCGCTACGGAAGCTGGGGATGCCGGTGAAGAAAGGCTTGTTGTTTTATGGGCCACCAGGCACAGGCAAGACGCATACTATCCATTATCTGGCCAGCCGATTGCCGGATCATACCACACTGCTGATAACGGCTGAACAGGTAGGCCTATTGGACGATTATTTTCAACTGGCCCGCTTTCTCCAGCCGGCGATGGTGGTCATCGAGGATGCAGACCTGATTGCGAGATCGCGTGAGGACATGAATTCCCCATGTGCGGAAAGTCTGCTGAACCGTTTGCTGAACGAAATGGATGGGTTGAGAGAGGATGCGGCAATTCTGTTTATTTTGACCACCAACCGCCCTGAGCAACTGGAAGCCGCATTGGCCTCACGTCCGGGCCGGATTGATCAGGCCATAGAATTTCCCTTACCTGACGAGGCTGGAAGGAGAAAACTGGTCAACCTTTATGCCCGTGGATTAATTGTTTCTGACGATTTGGTGAAAGTCATTGTCAGCAAAACCAACAAAGCGAGTGCGGCGTTCATCAAAGAACTGATGCGGCGGTGCGCGCAATATTGTCTGCAGGAAGGCAAAGGGAACAAACTTTCATTGCCGCAGGTGGAGGCGGCTTTGGATGAGATGCTGTTCAGCGGGGGAAGTCTGAACGTTAAGCTTCTCGGGGGTGCGAGCAAGGGATGAATACTGAAGCCCAATATCTCTGGCTGATTCCCGCGTTACCGCTGGTGGCAGCGGTGATAACGACCTTTGTCGGCAAGAACCAGCGAGGGTTCGCCGCTGGAGTGGCGATAGCTGGTATGGTGGGTGCTTTTGCACTGTCGTTGCAGGCGTTCTTTGCGGTGTTAGGACAGCATGGGGTTCCGGTGGTGCATAACTTTTTCTGGTTGGAGTTTGGGGAAACGCAGTTGCAGCTCGGTTGGGTGCTGGATCCGTTGAGCGCGATGATGCTGGTGATGGTAACTTTCGTCGGCACGCTGATCTTTATCTTCAGCATCGGTTACATGGCGCATGATGAGCGATTCACGAGGTTCTTCTGTTTCCTTTCGTTGTTTGCCGCGGCGATGTTGGGCTTGGTCATCGCGAATAATCTCCTATTACTCTTCATGTGTTGGGAACTGGTGGGGCTGGCGTCTTATCTGCTCATCGGCTTCTGGTATCAAAAGCCTTCGGCAGCGGCGGCAGCGAAGAAAGCTTTTATCACGACGCGCATCGGTGACATCGGCCTGTTCCTCGGGTTGCTGTGGCTGTATCGCGAGACGGGGACGTTGTTATGCTACGACAATGGTGCCGGTTGCCTGGAGCAATCAGCACTGACGAAGATGGTGGGACAGGTAGCTTTTGGTGGCATGGCGGTAAGCACGGTAATCTCGCTACTGCTTTTCTGCGGGGCGATCGGCAAGAGCGGCCAAGTGCCGCTGCACGTTTGGTTGCCGGATGCGATGGAAGGCCCGACACCGGTGAGCGCACTCATCCATGCCGCGACGATGGTGGCAGCGGGTGTGTTCTTAATGGCGAGAGTCTATCCGCTGCTTTCCATAACTCCCGAGGGAATGGCCAATGATACGGCTGCCTTGCAGGTCATCACGTGGGTGGGAGCGATTACGGCCGTGTTCGCGGCATTTATTGCCATGGCGCAGACGGATATCAAACGCATTCTCGCGTACTCCACCGTATCACAGCTCGGGTTGATGTTTGTGGGGTTGGGCGTGGGTGGTGTGGCTGTGGGAATGTTTCATCTGATCACGCATGCGTTCTTCAAGGCGTTGTTGTTCCTTGGTTCTGGTTCTGTGATTCATGGCTGCCATGAGGAACAGGATATTCGCAAGATGGGCGAGTTGAAGAAGTTCATGCCGGTGACGTTTTACGCTTATGGAATCGGTATGATCTCGCTAGCTGGCGTGATTCCATTCGCCGGTTTCTGGAGCAAGGATGAGATTATGCACAAGGCGCATCAGTGGGGGCCTTCGGAGATTCCGTATTACCTCGTTTTGGTGGGCGCGTTTCTCACGGCGTTCTACATGACGCGGCAGATGGCTTATGTGTTTTTTGGGAAGAACCGTGCTGAACATCAACATGGGCATGATACGACACCTCACGAAAGCCCCTTAGTGATGACGGTTCCGCTTATCGTTTTGGCGGTGTGCGCGACTTTGATTGGATTTCTCGGAACGCCGGCATGGCCTTGGTTTGAATCGTTTGTGCATGGGCATGAGGCGAAGTTTGACTGGGGTAATCTGTCCAAGGCGTTACCGACGATGCTTACCTCAATGGTGATAGCCGGGCTGGGTATCGCGGCGGGCTGGGGCTATTACGGTCGTAAGCCGATTGATACGAGCAAGGCCGATCCGTTGCAGGATCTGCTGCCGAATGCCTATCCGGCTTTGGAGAAGCGGTTGCTGGTGGATGAACTGTATGAAGCCACGGTCATCGCCTGGCAACGGGCGTGGGCGAGAGGATGTGATTGGCTGGAGAAATGGGTGTGGCAAGGGGGCATGCTGGTGGTCAGTTTGCTTTCACAGGTGTTGGGCTGGGTGAACCGTATTATCGATGAGATGGTGATCAATAGCGGTTTCAATGCGAGTTGCGCGAAACTGCAATCATCGGGCGACCAGGTGGATCTGGCGCATCAGGGGAATATCCAGCGGGCATTGCGCGGACTTGGGATCGCGCTGACGATCATTGTGCTTTTGTTGTCGTGGGGGTGCAGCAAATCATGAACGGCTTCTCTCCATTGACCTTGCTGACGATGCTGCCATTGCTTGGCGGGTGCGTGCTTTTGGGGTTTGAGAAGCAGCAACGGGCAATGGCGCGGCATCTGGCGTTTGGAGTGAGTCTGCTCACGCTGACGCTGGCGTTGTTCATCGGCGGCCAGTTTGATTCCACGAGTGGGGAATTGCAGATGGTGGAGCGGCATGCGTGGCTGCCGTCCTTGGGGATGGAATATTTCGTTGGCGTGGACGGGCTCAGTCTGGTGCTGCTACTGCTGACGGCGCTGCTGGTGCCGATGAGCATGCTGGCGGCGTGGAAACAGGAGGAAAGGACATCCATGTTCCTCGCGCTTATCCTGTTCCTGCAAGCGGGGTTGTTCGGGACATTCACGGCGCTGAATTTTATCCATTGGTTCTTGTTCTGGGAACTGAGCCTCGTGCCCGCGTTTTTCCTCGTGAAGCTGTGGGGTGGCCCGGAGCGGGGGAAAGCGGCGATCCAGTTCTTTGTTTATACGATGGTCGGCAGTGTGGCGCTGTTGCTCGCGTTTCTAGGGATGTATCTGGCGGTGGGGACGTTTGATTTTATCCGTTTGGCGGAATTGGCGAAGAGCGGCGAGTTGATGGCGCGGATGAGTTTGAACTTGGGTTGGTATGATTTGAACAAGGAGCAGTTAGGATTGGTGATCGCGTTTGGCGTGTTTCTCGGGCTGGCGGTGAAGGTGCCATTGATGCCATTCCACGGCTGGCTGCCCAAGACCTATTCCACGGCTCCACCGGCGGTGACGATGCTGCTGACGGGGGCGATGTCGAAGATGGGTGTGTATGGTTTCCTGCGCATCCTGCTGCCGATTTTCCCGGAGCAAATCCTCGCGGTGCAAACCTGGCTGCTGTGGCTGGCCATCGCCACGATCGTGATGTCAGCGTTGGCGGCGTCGGCACAGACGGATTTGAAGAAGCTGCTGGCGTATTCTTCCATCAATCATTTGGGGTATTGTCTGCTGGGCATTTTCGCTTCGGTCTCGAGCGAGACGGGTAAACAGGGATGGTCGGTGGAAGCCTCGGCAGTGCTGGGTGGGGTGGTCTTGCAGATGTTCAATCATGGCATCACGGCGGCGTTATTGTTCTGTTTCGGGAGCTATCTGGAAGAGCGGGGGGCAGGAGAGACGAATCTGGCACGGTTTGGTGGGTTGCGAGCGGCTATGCCGGTATTCTGCGGTCTGATGGGTGTGGCGACGTTTGCCTCTTTGGGGCTGCCTGGCTTGAGCGGTTTTGTGGGCGAGTTCTTGATATTTAAAGGCACATTTGGTTTGGCGGCGTGGGCGGCGGTTTTGGCGACGCCGGGTTTGCTCATCACTGCGATCTTTTTGCTGCGAATGTATCAGCAGGTGTTTTACGGACCGTTGCCAGCGACTCATACAGGCTGGAAGGATCTGGGTGCGCGCGAACGGTTCACGGTGCTGCCGGCATTGCTGCTGGTGCTGATTTTGGGAGTGTATCCACAACTGCTCATGGGCTTGATCAATCCAACGGTGATGAAGTTGGTAGAAGGGCTGGCGAGGTGATATGAGCGCACTGCCTTGGACCATCTACACCAGTTTCCTAGGAGCATTGTTCATCACATTGTTGCCAGCGGGCAATCTGCGTCATATCCGTTTTGCTGCGTTGGGGGCCAGTCTAGTCGGTTTGTTCATCAGCTTGTTTGCGGCGGCGAATTTTGATGCCAGTGCCGAAGTGGCGACCTTGGCGAAGCACAAATGGATTCCGGCATTTGGCGCGGAGTATCATCTGGCGGCAGATGGTATCAGCGTGGTGATGGTGTTGCTGACGGGGATAGCCGCGGTGACGGGAGTTTTGTTCTCATGGAATGTGACGCATCGATTGAAGGAGTTTTTTGCATTCTATCTGCTATTGATCGGTGCGGTGTATGGCGTGTTCCTGAGTTTTGATCTGTTCCTCTTCTTTGTGTTCTACGAACTGGCGATTGTGCCGAAGTATTTCCTGGTGGCTATCTGGGGCGGGCAGAATCGCGAGTATGCGGCGATGAAGCTGGTGCTTTATTCCTTCGTGGGCAGTGCGCTGGTGCTGGTGGGGATAGTGGCAACGCTGGTGGTGTCTGGCGGTCAGACGGCGAGCTTGGAGGCGTTGGGTCAGATCCAGTTTGCAGCATCATTCCAGCATTGGGTGTTTCCGTTGATGTTCGTGGGGTTCGCGATTTTGGCGGGCTTGTGGCCGTTTCATACGTGGGCGCCGACCGGTCACGTGGCTGCGCCGACGGCGGCATCCATGTTGCTGGCGGGTGTGATCATGAAATTGGGTGCTTATGGGGCGTTGCGTGCGGGAGTGTGTCTTTTCCCGGAAGGGCTGATCGCGTGGCAGAATGTGCTGGGTTGGCTGGCGGTGATCGGGATTGTGTATGGGGCTTCGGTGGCGCTGGTGCAGAAGGATTTTAAATTTGTCATCGGTTACTCGAGCGTGAGTCATATGGGGTTTGTGGTTTTGGGATTGGTGAGCATGAATGCCATCGGTTTAGCGGGGGCGATTCTGCAGATGTTCTCGCACGGGATCATCGCGGGACTGCTCTTCGGTGTGGTGGGGCGCATGGTGTATGAGCGGGCGCATACGCGGGATCTGAATGCGTTGCAGGTGATGAATCTCGGCAAGGTCCTGCCGTTCGCCGCAGGAACGTTTGTCCTGGCGAGTTTGGCGTCGATGGGGTTGCCGGGCTTTAGCGGGTTTGTGGCGGAGTTCTCGGTGCTGATCGGGGCGTGGTCGATGGACCCGACGAAGGCGGTGGTGGCGGGTGTGGGTATTGTGATTGGGGTAGCGTTCACTTTGCGAGCACTACAAATGGCGTTTTTCTCGGATACAGCAGCGAATGTTTTGGAGCCGCATGAGGAGATGGAACCTATCACGACACCGGAGCGGGTAGGGGCGGTCATCTTGCTGGCGACGACCTTGTTGGTGGGATTATATCCGCGAATTCTTTTGGACCTGATCCAGCCGGCTTTGAGTTCACCGCTTTTTGAGGCGCTTAGGAAGGGAGGGCTGCAATGATTCCGGTGAATTATTTGCAACTGGTGATGGGGCTTATTCCGGAGCTGTTGCTGGTGGTGGCAGCACTTGCGGTGTTGGGTGTGGACCTGATGGTGTTGCGTGAGCAGAGCAAGCGCGTGCGATTTGGTTTTGCGGCAGGGTTCACCGGGTTCGCTTCCTTGGCGGCGATCTTCTGGATGACGACCAGCACGGAGCCGTCAACGTATCTGGGCGGTTCATTCATTGTCAGTGAATTGACGCAGTGGGTGAAGGTCGGCTTGTTGCTGCTGACGGCATTGACGGTGGCCATGTTTGTGGACGGGGAGTTCACCGAACACGTGGGTGAGTGCGTGGCACTTATCCTGATGGCGACGGTGGGCATGATGCTGCTGGTGAGTGCGGGGGATCTGTTGTTGCTGTTTGTGGCGTTGGAGCTGGTGAGTCTCTCGCTGTATTCGCTGGTGGCTTTTGACAAACGCAGCAAGGAAGGGACGCATGCGGCGCTGCAATATTTCCTCTACGGCGGCATGGCGGCGGCGTTCATGTTATTTGGCTTCAGTCTGCTCTATGGGTTGACGGGGAGTACGCTGATCACTGAAGTGGGTAAGGGGCTCGCGGACAAGGCGGGCGATCCAGTGCTGCTGGTGGCGATGGTCATGGTGATGATGGGCTTGGGCTTCAAGGTGGCAGCGGTACCGTTTCATCTGTGGGCGCCAGCGGTGTATCAAGGGGCACCGGGACCGGCCGCTGCTCTCATCGCGTCGGGTTCCAAGCTGGCGAGTTTTGTGGTGGTGGCCCGGCTGATGTTCGCAGGGTTCACTGGTGTGGAGGGCGATGCAGCATGGCGCAGTTACACGGTGGGGTGGATGCCGTTGCTGGCTGGCATCGCAGCGTTTTCGATGGTGCTAGGCAATCTCGCGGCATTGGCGCAGAGCAGCCTGCGGAGGCTGTTGGCGTTCTCAGCCGTGGCACACGCGGGGTATATGCTGCTGGGGATTTTGGCGGTGAAGGAGACGGGGTTGCAGGCGGTGGTGTATTACGCGTTCACGTACGGGGTAGCGACGATCGGAGCGTTTGGAGTGGCGGTGCTGGTGGAGCGGAGGCGAGGAGCGGATTCACTCGCCAATCTGGCGGGTATGGCGAAGCAGTCACCGCTGATGGCGGTTTGCTTAATGGTGTTTGTTTTATCGCTCGCGGGGATTCCGCCGCTGGCGGGGTTTGTGGGCAAGTTTCACGTGTTCCTTTCGGCAGCGGCGGTGAAATCGCCGGGTCTTGGTTTGCTATGGTTGGTGGCCTTGGCGATCGCGACGAGTGCGATCTCGCTCTACTACTATCTGCAAGTGCTCAAGCAGGCGTGGGTGGTGAAGGGGGATGAAGCGGCGGTGGATCTGAAACCGGGTGTGGTGACGCTGGTGGTGCTGTGCTTGCTGGCGGTGCTGACGATTGTGCTGGGGTGTGTGCCGGAGTTGGTTTTAGGGCCATTGGCAGGGGCGTTGAAGCATAGCTGGTAGTCGTTCGCCCCTTTGGGGCGATTCCTGAAGAATGCCAATCCCACGAGTTCCCTACGGTCACTCGTGGCTACTTTCGTCAGCCCCATCTGGGGCTGGAGGGAAAAAGAAAAACGGCAGCCAATGGCTGCCGTTCGTAGATTTAATTTTAAGTGAGGTTAGCTCTTCGCCGCCTGGATGGGAGCCTGTGGTTTCAGCTTTTTGTATTCCGCGACGAGTGACTCGACCTTCAATTTCTCGAGGTCCAGTTCCTTTTTGGATTTCTCCACGCGGCTTTCAGCAGTCGCCACTTCGCCTTGGGCTTTCTTGGACTGGGCGATGAGAGTTTTGATCTTTTTGTCCGCCTCGGCTGCTTCCTTCTCGATGGCTACGAGTTTGGCCTTGGTGGCCTCGGTCTCCTCAGTGCATTTGGCGACGGCGGCCTGACTTTCGGTCACTTTCTTTTGCAGCGGTTCCAGTTCCTTACGCAACGTCTCGATTTCTTTCTTCAAGGCTTCTTGTGCTTCCGGCTTGGCCTTGGCGAGGGTCGTTTCGGCTTTCTTCAACTTGGCTTCGACTTTGCCTGCGATCTTCTGCGCATCTTTCAAAGAAGTCGTGGCTTCATCGGCAAAACGTTTATCGAACTTGGCGATGTTCTTGAGGCCGTCCCAACGATCCGTGACATTGCCCGCCTGTTTCTTGGCTTTCGCAATGTCCTGATCCGCTGAGGCCACGATTCCTTTGGCCTCTTCGATTGAACCGATCAATTTCTGGTGATCGGCTTCCTTGGCCGCATAAGCGTCTTTCGCCGCGTAAACTTTTACGTTGAACTGCGCCGCCTGGATTTCGGTAAGCTTCAGTTTTTTGGAATCGATCTGCGCGGTGGCCACTTGGATGGCCGCTTCGGTATCGCTGATCTTTTTCTTCGCTGCATCGAGCTTGACCTTGTCGGCCTGCTGACCTTCGACGGCGGCAAGTTCCTCTTTGGCGGTGGCCAGGTCGGCGGTGAGCTTGGTCAAGGAGACTTGAGTCGCTTCGATCTCCTTCTGCACCGTTTCGAAGCGTTGTTCGAGGGTAGGTGGATTGGCGCTCAGTTCGCCCAGGAGTTTGCCGTCTTCGGCGTTCCAAACGTAGATGTTGCCGGCCCAGTCACCGGCGATGGCGCGCTTGCTATCGTGGGTGAAGGTGGCGCGGACAGGAATGTCATTGGTGACAGCGAAGGATTTCTTTTTGTTGCCGCCATTGTCCCAGATGGCGACCTGCTTGTCGCGACCGGCCGTGATGATATTGCCAGCCTGATCAAAACTGCCAGAGAGCACGCCGCCATTATGGGCGCTGATGCTGCGTACCTGCTGTTCGTCTTCCACTTTCCAAGTACGGGCCGTGCCGTCTTCACTGGCCGAGAGGAGCAAGCCGGAATCGGCGCGCCAGCTCAATTGTGTGATGGAGCCGCGATGACCGCGCATGGAGTAAAGCTGGGTGCCCGTGGCCGGTTCCCAAACCAAGATGCCGCCCACGCGATCGCCAGTGGCGAGATATTTGCCGTTCGGGCTGAACTCGGCGGCAGTGACCCAGTCCGTATGCTTTTTCAGGCTGTACTTCTGCTGGCCGTCCGCAGTGGAGTAAATCTTAACGAGCTTACTGGGGCCACCGAGCGCGATCCATTTCTGGTCGGCACTGAGGTCGGAGGCGAGGACAGTATCGAACTCTTCACCCACGGTGATGACCTTATCGCCCGTCACCACGTCCCAAACCGTGGCCAGACCGATCTTGGCACCTTCACCGCCAGCAGCTAGGAGCATCTTGCCATTGCGGCTGAAACGCACTTGCGCGGGATGGCCGCTGGGAAATTTAACAATGCCGGAAAGTTCGAGCGTGTCCGTGTTATAGACCAGCACCTGATGCTGGCCGGTGATCGCAACTACCGGCGCCCAAGGACTCGTGGCCATGCCGAGCACTGCGGTGGTGCGGCCAGTGCGCACGGAAGGTTCTAGCAACCAATCTTGGGGCAGGGCAGGGGGACCGTCTGGTTTGCCGAGTTTGGAAAGATCTACGGCCATGTCCACCTTGGGAGCGGAGGAGGCGATGGCTTTGCTGCCGGAGTTTTCCAACAACCCGCCTGCGATCCACTTCTTGATCAACTCCAGTTCTTTGTCGGTGATCTTGCTGTTCGGCGGCATCTTCGGCTCTTCCATGTGCGCCGCCACTTTGTAGAGCTTGCTGCTATCGGGATCACCACTGGAAAGGCCGGGACCGGAACTTCCCCCCTTCAAGGCCGCACCGAAAGTGCTGAGGTCCAAATCACCTTTGGAGGCATCCTGACTGTGGCACTTAAAGCAGTTGTTGCGGAAGATGGGAACGATGTGTTCCTGATAATTGATCTTCTCCTGGGCGCTGGCCTGGGTCACCAGTCCGGCCTGTAGCGCTGCGACTCCGAGACCGCCGAGGACAATCCGTTTCCAATGCTTCACCATCATATCGTTACAGCTTGAATCAATGGTTGAACATGAACTCCTTGGAGTTCAGCAGGGACCAGAAGAGGTCATTCAGGGCCTCTTCCTGCTTTTCCTTTTGGACGAGGAAAGGCTCCAGTTTTTCCAACTCGGCCGAAGTCGGCTTGCGGGCGAGGGTGCGGAGATAGAGGTCCTCTACGATCTCATTTGGCTGTTTTCCAGCGGTGATGAGTTTCTTCACCACGCCGCCGTTCTGCACCTTGTTGTTCACGGTGTCACCATTGAGCAAGTGCAAGGCTTGCGAGAGGTTCGGCTCCATCTTCACTTCACAGGAGCAGACCGTTTCGCGGGTGGCGCGGCCGAAGGTAGTGAGGAAGTAGCTGGTCACATTGCCGTCCGCGATCTGCACGGCGTTCATGCCCTTGGGCGTTTTGTTGAAACGTTCCTGGGACTCCGTCACCTGATTGATGGCGTCGAGCAGGATCTCAGCGCGCATGCGGCGGATGCTGCCCTTGGTGAAGTTCACCGTGTCGGACGCATTGCTTTCGTTCGACTGGGTGGCGAGTTGGTAAGTGCGAGAGTTGGTGATGTCACGCACGAGCGCTTTGAAGTCGTAGTTCGAGGCCGTGAAACGCTTGGCCAGTTCATCCAGCAATTCCGGATTGGAAGGCGGATTGCTGATACGCACGTCATCCACGGGCTCGATCACCCCACGACCGTAGAAATGTGCCCACACGATGTTCACCAGATTGCGCGCGAAGTACGGATTCTGCGGCGAAGCGATCCATTCGGCGAGCACTGCGCGGCGATCCTTGTCTTTGACATCCGCCGCACCACCACCGAGGAAGGTGGGTGGCACCGGGCGCTTGGTGACGGGGTGATTGATCTCACCACCGCCACGGTTGAAGACAATGGTGTCACGCGGATCTTCGCCGCGTTTGCGGCCGACCTGTGAGAAGAAGGAGGCGAAACCGTAGTAGTCATTCATCGTCCAGCGATCGAAGGGATGATTATGGCATTGGGCGCACTGGATGCGCATGCCCATGAACACCTGCGCGGCGTCCTCAGACATTTTCATCACGTCCGTCTCCAGCTTGTAATAGTTGGCGGGCGGGTTGTTGAACGTGGAGCCGCTGGCGGAGACGATGGACCGCACCATGTCGTCCACGGGCACATTGCTCAGGATCTGGTCACGCAGCCAGTTATAGTAGGCCATCGTGTTCTTCTCGGAGAAATATTCGCCATTATCCTGGACGCTGCGAACACGCAGAAGCTCGCCCCATTTCATCACCCACATGTCGGCGAATTCGGGTTTGGCGATGAGTTCATCGATGATGCGTTCGCGCTTGCCCGTGCTGATATCGGATTCGAACTCCTTCAACTCCTGCGTAGTGGGCAGGCGGCCGATGATATCAAGATAAACACGGCGGAGGAACTTGTTCTCGGCCACGACAGCGGAAGGCTCAACGCGGATCTTCTTCAACTTGTTATAGACCAGCTCGTCGATGTAGTTCTTCGCCTCGATCTGGGGAAACTTGAAATCCTGTCCTTTCGGAACCACCAGTGCTTGCACGCCCACGGTGAAGGTTTCAAAGCGGGCCATGACGAAGGCTTCGCCGCGTTCGGCGGAGGTCAACTGGCCTTGCGGCGTGACTTTTACCGCCACGTCATTGTTGCTGGAGAAAGCAGCGAGGGAGGTGACGTCACGATCGGTGCCGTCAGAATACTTGGCGCGGACCACGATGCGTTGCGTGGTATTGGAACCTTCCAGCACAGCTTGCGTCGGGAAAATTTCAGCGCTGATCGCCGTGGGAATATCCTTCGGATCTTTCGGAGCACCCGCTTGGATCCAGCGGAGGACCGTCTGGTAGAGTTCGCTCTCGGGTTCAAAGAGTTTACCACCTGTGTGCTGCACCTGGCCGGCACCTTTGGTCAGCAGGAGGCTGTCCTCGGGGATGGCGAGATTGATGCGGCGACCAATGATCTCACGGGTCAGATAATCGTAATCACCATCCGCATTGTAGCCGAAGAGGGAGAGGCGGAAGCCGTCCTTGCCGCGCGCGGCACCATGGCAACTGCCAGCATTGCAACCGCTCTTCATGAAGACCGGCATCACATCCAGCGCGAAGCTGATGGGGCGTTCTTCCTGTGCTTTCGTCACCTTTACCGGCACGGAAAGTTTCTGACCTTCGAAACTGACTTTGAGTTCCGTTTCGCCATCCGCCACCGGATAGACAGTGAAATTCTCGATCTTGCCTAGCGCGGCGTTGCCCAGGCTGATCTTGGCCTTGGCCGTCACATCGCGCGTGGTGCCGTTGTCATAGCTCGCGTGTACGAGGAAAGACTGGCGGTCCCGCTTGGTGGTCAGATTGATGTCGGGCGGGTAAATCTTTACGTCCACCAACTTGGCTTCCTTGGCCGAGAGCGAACCCGCGGCGAGAAGGGTGGCGGTCAGGAATGTCAGGCAACGCTTCATGATCCGGATAACTGCTGGCTAATTGGCTTGAACTGCACCGTCCTGAAAACAACTCCGACAGGAGCGCTGGAGGACTTAGGAAAAGGCTGGCCTGACGCGCGCATCAGGCCAGCCATGTAAAACTTCACCACCATTACGCGATCAGGTCATGGATGACCTCGCCGCCGTCCACGATCTCGATCGGGCGGGCACCGGGGGCCATCAGTTCCTTCTCCGCGTCGATGCCGATCTGGTGATACACCGTCTTGGCATAGCTCTCCACGGACACCGGGTTTTCGTCCGGCTCCGCACCCGTCGGGTCGGAGGAACCGTAAACCATGCCGCGCTTGATGCCGCCACCGGCCATCGCGATGCTGAACACTTTCGGCCAGTGATCGCGACCAGCGGTCTTGTTGATCATCGGCGTGCGGCCGAATTCCGAGGTGACCATCACCAGTGTGGAATCGAGCATGCCGCGTTGATCCAAATCCTTGATGAGCATCGCGAACGCCTGGTCGAACTGCGGCATCTGGCGGTCCATCGCGCCCTTGATGTTGTCATGATGGTCCCAGCCACCGTAGGTGAGGGACACGAAACGCACGCCGGATTCCACCAGACGACGGGCGAGCAGCATGCGCTGACCAGCCGTGTTGCGACCGTATTCATCGCGCAGCTTGGCGTTTTCCTTCTCGATGTTGAAGGCATCACGGGCCTTCTCGGACGAGATCATCGCGTAAGCGCGTTGGTAGAAGGAATCCATGCCGTCGAGGGCGTCGGATTTTTCCAACCCGCTGAAATGGGCGTCGACCGCTTCACGCATCGTGCGGCGCTGGGCGAAACGTTCATCCGAGACACCCTTGGGCAGGGTGAGATCGCGGACGGCGAAACCGTTATTGGCCGGATCGCTGCCGAGGCTGAACGGACCGTACGCGGAACCGAGGTAACCCGTTCCGGCATAAGGTGTTGGAACACTGGGCACAACCACGTAAGGCGGCAGGTTCTCGCGGGATCCCAGTTCATGAGACACCACGGAGCCGAAGCTGGGGAATTGCAGGGCGGGGCTGGGGCGGTAACCCGTGAACATGTTATGCGTGCCGCGCTCGTGGGCAGCTTCGCCGTGGGTCATGGAGCGGATGACCGTAAGCTTGTCCGCGATCTGGGCGGTGTTCTTGAGATGTTCGCTGAAATATTCTCCCTCGATCTTGGTCTTCACGGTGCCCATAGGCCCGCGATACTCGATCGGGGAGCCGATCTTCGGATCCCAAGATTCCTGATGGGCCATGCCGCCGGGGAGGTAAATCTGGATGACGGACTTGGCCTGACCAGCTTTGCCGCCGAGCTTGGTGCCCTGTTTGGCAGCGGCTTGCACCGCCTTGGGCAGGGTAAGACCAAAGGTTCCTAGCAGGCCGACGAACAGAAATTCGCGACGATTTGGACGCCAGATATGATCACGGCTATTGCACCAGCCGCCTAGGTTTTGGTTGCTCATATATACCTATGGTTGTGTTAGTAAGGGCTTCGACAGTATAAAATGTTATTTCTGAGGCGATTGCAACCCGCAATCACGTCCGATTTTTGACTTTTTGCCATGTGCCGACTTCTCTTCCGCACACTGGCTCCTTAGATTCGACGGGCCGCAACCTCCGCAGGTTACATCCTATATTTTCCCGCTTCCAAAAAGTGCTATGTCAACTGTCTTGGACGCTTCGCAATCGGGCTTATTCACCCAGATTGAAATAATCCGTAAAAATTATCAGAATTTTTTACGGCAGCTTATGCAGGTTTGGGAACAGATAGCCTGATTCTTACTTAACCAGTTCCACGGCAAAGAGTTTCGCGCCATCCCGGACGTAGAGCTTGCCGTCGCTGTAGGCCGGGTAACTCCACGTTTTGCCGCAGGCTTGCAGGCGTCCCAGTTCATCATACTTGGTCGGATCGGCCTTCAGGAGGCGTAATTCCCCGGCGTCGCTCATCACCAGTAGTTTGTCTTGAAAACGCATGACTGAGGCGTAATCGCCAAAGCCGGGCTGATTCCACTTCACCTGGCCGGTCTTGAAATCAATGCACAGAAACTCCGTCTTGCTCCCAGGTCCCAGCCCGTAGAGATATCCATCCACCAGCACGGGCGTGGCGATATTGATCTTCAGGGCGGGGTTCTTCCATTCTTCCGTAGCCTTTAACTCGTTGCCTGCCTTGGAGATGCGAAACTTGATGAGCCCCAAGGAATGGGAAGCCACCGTCACCGTATCACCCTCAATGATCGGGGTGACGATATGCCGCTTGGCCCCGCTCTTGAGCGGAGTGCGCCATAGTATCTTGCCCGTGGCCACATCAGCGCCCAGCAGGGCATCGGCGCTGAACCAGACCACTTGTTTCACGCCTGACAGTGTCGCCACCACCAAGGATGCATAGGCGGCGTTATCCTCACCGGTCTTCCAGAGCACCTTGCCCGTATTTTTGTCGAAGCAGACCAATGCCCCGCCTTCCGGACTGCCCACCGGCAGAAACAGGCGGTTGCCATCGATGATTCCCGACCCGTTGTTCCCATGGCGCCGGGCAGCGGTCTCTTTCGCCTCGGGCGCGTTCTGGTCCACGAAGAACGTGGCCCCGAAATCCTTGGCGAAGCTCGTCTGCCAGACCGTCTTGCCGTCCTTGAGCGAGAGGCAGCTAAACTCGCCGTTGCAAGATTGCACGTAGGCCTTGTCGCCATCGATCATCGGCGTGCAGCGGGGACCAGGTCCATAAGTGTTCCGGAAATCGACCGAATCCGCGAACGGCACCGACCAAATTCTCTTGCCCGTGGTGATATCCACGCCGGTCGCCACTTCCTTGCCGT
The DNA here is from genome assembly GCA_943367715.1 of Chitinophaga pinensis. Lineage (GTDB taxonomy): Bacteria > Verrucomicrobiota > Verrucomicrobiia > Limisphaerales > JAEYXS01 > JAEYXS01. Next base: position 90,423 of record CALRJY020000016.1, read on the forward strand.
TTTGCTCATCCAGATACACCAGGGTCTTTCCGGCGAGCACGGGGGAGGCCTGACCCTTGCCGATATCCAGCCGCCAGATGGGCGTCGTATCCTTCGGCAAGGCGGTCAACGTGCGCGACGTTTCCGTCACCGCCCCATCACGATTGGGACCGCGCCATTGCGGCCAGTCCGCCGAGGCAGTAAGGCAGGGCAGGACCGAGGCAAGGCACAGCGCTTTATGAAAAATGGGTTTCATGATGGTTGGTTTACGAGTCTTGGACGGGATAACGCCGGGGTGCATTCAGGTCAAGGCCGGGTAATGAGAATGTGAAGCGTGCCCCGGCGACCTCCACCGTAACCACCCCCATCCCTTTGATATCACCTCGGCACTTGTACATAAGTGCCGAGGTTTTCTACCAATTTCCCCCTTTTGGACCCAAGCAGCCAGCCAACCTCCACCGTAACCAACTTTTATTCCCCCCTGCGAAACCCGGAGAGGTGGGCGCTTGCAGTCCTCACCCATTAGGGATACTTTAGCCCTAGAAATCCAACGGAGTTTCTTATGTCCGTTTGCTGGCTGGTCGGATTATTCCTTTTGTTCATCTGGTTTGTGACGCTGCTTTTCGAGCAGTGCCAGGACTGGTTGCTGGACAGAGATCTTTACCCCCAGCCCGGTCAGACCTCGCTGGCGGCTGTGAGACAATTGGCGAAAGGCGGATGCCGCAAGGAAGCCATCCTCCTCTACCGGGAAAAGTTTCCGCAAATTGATCTAAGGGAAGCGGTCTATGCGGTGGATAGTTTGCGGTAGTGACTGGCAAAACCGTATCTTTGTTGAGAAAGTTTGGAGAGCGGAGCAGAGGAGTCGCGATGGAATGAGTTCTTTTGGAGGGCGTCACTGGACTGGAAGGAACCATTTGAAGAAATATTGGCCGAAAATCTTGATCGCACTGGCTTGCGGTTTGTTCGCCTGCTTTTCGTTTTTCCTCTTGCTGGCCTACCTGCCGCTGGAAGGGATAAGCGATCAGTCCTGGATAGATTTTCTCATGATGGCCATTGTCATCTACCCCGGCGGTATATTGGAGATGCTGGGCGTAGGGGAACCTTTTGTAAGTTCATCTATTGTCTTACCGTTTCTGAACTTGGCAGGAGCTGCTCTGCTTTATTTGGCGCCGGCTCTATTTTTCGCACTGACAGCCCGTCGGCTGCGGAGGCGGGCAACGGGCGAACAGGTTCACGCCCCGGCTTTAATTAAGCTTTATGAAATTCTCAACTCAATCCTGCTGATTGTTGGAGTTCCACTTTGTTACGGTTTTCTGACTATTTATGGCATTGCATTTATCGGAGCGGGACATGGATCTGACTTCTTTGGAAGCCTCGCCCTGTCTCCATTCACCGCAGACAATTCTATAAAAGGTGCCTTGGTGTTCTGGCCGGTCTTCGCTTGGTTGCTCGCGTATCGACGAGTCGAATTGTGTCGTAGGGCCGCTTTGTTCTTGTTGTTGATACACTATATGGGAGTCGTGTGGCTGAGCATCGTAACTGAGTGGGGCTATGTCTTTCGCGTGGTTGATTCGCTGTTTTGGCCGGTGGCACTGCACATGTCGCTCTATATTGGGAGTCAGATTTTCTTCTGGAAATTGCTGCGAAAGGATAGTGATCAGGTGGAAGTTGTCAGTGAGGTTTTTCCTTCCGCCTGAACACTTCATTTTTAAGAATTCCAGAATACCTCATTTCTCCAACTCCTGACGCGTGGCAATAGGCACATAACCGGCTTCAAGGCCCTTCGGGGGCGTGAGTATCAGGGCCGGATCGATACTGGCGAGCGTGCCGGTGTCCGGTGGTGTGAGGTAGTTGCGGTCTTTCGTCCACGTCCGGTGCAGTTTCTCCACGCGGGCTTGTACTTGTTCACGTTCTTCGGCGGAGAGGTCGGCGTTCAGCATGGCGGGCTGGTCCGCAAAGCGGTACCAGTAATATGTCACCACGCTGCCATCACCCAGGCGCGCCTTGAACGGTCCCGCAGCAGGGCCGGGTTTCTTCCAGCTGCTGGCGGCGTCCTCCGGCGTGGTGCGCGGCTCTTGCGGTTTTTCTTTGGGGGTCTCAAAGCGGAACTGCGTAAGGCCGAGATTGGCGGGCACTTCCTTTGACGATAGCACGGTCCACTGCGATTTTTTGCCATCGGATGCGAGGGTGTAGTATTCCGGCAGGGTAACCAGCGAGCCGTTCTTACGTGTCAATTGCTCGTTCCACTTATAGGCAAAAGTGATGGGGTCCGGCGTGAAGGAGGTGGCGAAGGATTTCCAGGTGAGCGGTACTTTTTCTTCCCGCTTTGTCCCCGGAGGATAGATGCTCCAGTTCGAGCCGCCCCCATCGCGAAACTTATGCACGGCAGCGGCGTCTGCTTTGATTGATCCATTGGCGGGTGCGCCGCCGGCGAACCATTTCTGCACGTCGTCCCACAAGGCTGCTTTCTTGTAGGCGGTAAGCCGGTGCAGCACCGTTGAGTAACCTTCGGAGCCAATCGGGAAGGAGGTCGGCGCGACCCGCGCGTAATCTTTTCCACTGGCATCCTTGGCCAGGATGGCGGGCACATGCTGCGTCTCCATCTGGATGGCCTTGTTCGGCCCGGCAGGTCGTGAATCCAGCATCATCCCGGCCCACTCCGGATGCTCGATGGTGGCCTGCGACCAGAAGTAAGGCGTGAAGAAGGTCGCGGGGCCTTTGAAATTGGCGGTGTTGAGGAAAAGCGTCCAGCAGTGATTGCCCGTGGGCACGTTCTTCCCGGCGGTGGTGGTCTTGGGATTCGTGAGCGGCAAAGGCAGATAGCCATAGCCGAAGAGTTCGCCGCTCGTTCCTTGTTTCAAGTTCAGGCCATCGAGCGGAAACAAAAGCCAGGGACTGAGCTGCGCGACACCATATTGCCCGCGCGGCTTTTCCCAAGTACCGGCCCCATAGCCGGGACCGTTCGCGATGAGCGAGAAGTTTGGCCCCACGCCGCCCATGATGAATTTCGGGGTGGTGGTCGGAAAACGGGTGTCACGCCACCAGCCCAGTCCGCCTTCGATGTCGGTGTAACATTTTTCGACCGGCTTCTTTCCTTCTTCATACTGCGGATGCATCCAGGTGCCGCAGAGTCCGGTCTGAAACTTGTGCCCCGGATACGTCTCCACCAAAGGCCACGCCGCCGCATAGAGTGAGAATCCGCCGTTGAATTCCTCCGGCACTTTTTCCGCCGGCCCAAAGAGATATCCGGCCATCTCTGCGTTTTGGATTTTAGCGGATTCCGGTGGTGCTTTTTGAAAGGCGATCATGGCTTCCGCCAATCCTCGGCCAATGCCGCCAAGGATCTTGGCTGAACCGAGGTAGTGGAATTCGAGGTTGGAGATGCCTTTTTCTATTACCAGATGCTCACGTTCGGTGAGACCTTCCGCGCGCAGTTTGTCGGCCAAGGTCTTTTCCTCGGCGGGTTTCAGTTTGTCCTCCGTCGCGCGCTTCTTGGCCTGCTGTTTGATGGCATTTTCCTTAGCTTTCGCGTTGGTCAGTTCGCGATCCCAGTATTTCTCCGTCCGCACCGCCACGACGTTGCCATTGAACTCCGGCAACTGCGCCGGTGCCGCCATCGCGTCGCGGAAGTTTTGATGAGTCGCCTTATAACGCTGTTCATCGGGTCCATACTCAGCCGTCGGTCCGCCGACCCCGAGCACGCCGATGACGAAAGGCAATTTCGGAGTGTTCAAGTCCTTGCGCACATCGCGGATGAAGTGCGCCATCACGGAGCTGTAAGCATCGTAACCGCCCGGCTTGTCGCGATCCGGATAGGTGCTGGAATCCACCATGTCGTTCCAGCCTTGGAACCATGCGAAGCCCGCCAGTTCGTAGCCCTGAACCGCATCGTAGCTCGGCACCACGCGCTTGATGTCGGCGAGCACTTTTTTCACGTGCTCGATCATCAGCCGGTAGTTCACACCCGTTTCCTTCTCCTTCTCCGCTCGCATCGCTGCAGGGTCTTTTCCTTGCTTCTGAAACGTGGCGAGTTGCGCCTCGTTGAACACATAGGGTCCGGCACTCGGTGGGCGAAAATCCGTATGCAGACTTTTGCCACCCCAGGCAGTCTTGATGAGCAGAATCGGAGCATCGGTGGTCTTCTCCATATAGATGCCAAAGGTGAACTCCGGCCCAATCTTCGGTCCGCCTTGGCTTGCCCCGAACCCGGCTGTCAGCTTGCCAGTCTGTTCGGTGTCAGCACTGCCGAGCGAGGAGATCCACACCCGCTCGCATACCTTGGACGTGCCGTCGGCATTCAGCATTTCCGCCAGCATCGGCTTCGTGGCGGGATCCATGCCGATGTGCTCAAAGGTGCTGACCTTGGCGTGGCCTTGCATGTTCGATTGTCCGGCGAGGATGAAGACTTTCAGCGGCTTCTTTTCCGCTGCGAGCATAGGTCCGCAAAGCAGCGTAGTGAGCGCGAGGAGTGCGAAAAGGCAGCGCATGGCTTGCCAACGACGGCTGAAGAGTACGGCAGATGCCGGGCGGAAAGTGGGGTGCATTGCCCGTCGAGGGAACCGGTTTTCCAATCCGGCGTCAAGGGGTGGATTGGCAGCTTTGGCAGGAAAGGCCGCGTTTTTTGGGAGTGAGTCACTTTGAGTGAAGACGAAGCACGTTGCTCGTGCTGCCGTGCTTCCAGCCGGCAGTTAAGTTGCGTCCGGTAAAGCCTTATAAACCAAATTGACCCACTACTGTTTTTTGACCGCACTTGATTTTAACCCTCCGCGAAGCCATCTTCTAACCATGCGGCGCTTATCATTATCCCTGTTGTTGTCCCTTTCGTGTCTGGCGGCGGTAGCTGCCGAACCTACGCCTAAGCCCGCTCCCGCTCCCATCGATACCAAGAAGATGGCGGCGGTGAACAGTTTCGAGCGGGGCATGCATCTTCTGGATATCGCGACCTCCGAGAAGGAGAAGGAGGAAGCCACTCGTCTCATCACCGGTGCGGCCGAGACCGGTTATCCGGATGCGCAATTCTTTCTCGGCCTGGTGATGGAGGGACCGAATCCAGTACAGGCCCGTGAGTGGTTCACCAAAGCCGCCGGTGCTGGTCACGTGCGCGCGGCCGCGAAGGCAGCCACCATGTATGAGCAGGGCAAGGGCGGTGAAGCAGACAAAGAACAGGCGCTCAAATGGCACCGCGTAGCGGCTGATGGCGGCATTTCTGAATCCGCTTTCAAGGTGGCCAAGGCCAAGGAAGCCACGGGAGGCGGGAATCCTGCCGAGACCATCAAGATGTACCAAAAGGCCGCGGCCGCCGGTGATAGCGAAGCCAACATGCGCCTCGGCGATCTTTTTTTCACGGGCGATGGCGGTGAACGCAACCTGTTTGAAGCCTTCAAATACTATCGCAACGCCGCGCAATTGAAGAATCCCAAGGCCTATTTCAAGATGGGCTACTGCTACGAGCGCGGCCACGGTGTCGGCCAGAGCAACCAGGATGCGGTGTATTGGTATCAAAAGGGCGTGGATGCGGGCGATCTGAACTGCATCGCGAACATGGCACGCTTCTATGAGAACGGTGTGACGGTGGAAAAGGATCCGGTGAAGGCCGCGCAGCTTTATCAGATCGCGGCGGAGCAGGGGGAAGCCTTTTCCCAGCTCAGCCTCGGTTCACTCTACCGCACCGGTTCAGGGGTTAAGAAGGATATGGTGGAAGCCTACCGCTGGATCAGCCTCGCCAGCACACGCGGCTTCGGTAAGGAAATCTTGGTCTTGTTGGAAAAGGAAATGACGCCGGATCAGCTTAACGAAGCCAAGTCACGGGCGGCCAACCAAGGTGCCCCGGCGAAGAAGCAGTAACTTACGTCTGCCGTAGTGTTTCTTCCAGCCAGACGAGTGCGCCCGGATGGTCGGTGAATTTGCCTTCCATCTGCGCCTCAAACGCCGCTTCCAAGATGCGGCCGAATTCCTTGCCGGGAGACATGCCTCGCGTGATGAGGTCGCGCCCTTGCAAGATCGGTTTCGGAGCCGCCGCTTGCAGGCTCATTTCACCGGCTTTCTCCAGTAGCTCCTTGGCCCCTTTCGGCAAGCCCGGTGGTTTGGGCGGGCGGCCACTGTGATCGGCTTCAATCACCAGACACAATCCTTCGATGGTCTCCGGCTCCAGCCGCTTCGCCAGCCGTCTTACGCTTCGGTCTGACACTTGATTCAAGTGCGCGAGATGATTGGTCACCAGCGGGATAACCCGTTCACGAATCACCGTTGGCGCCATGATGCGTTCGAGGAATTTCTCAGCCACCGGTCCACCCGCTTCTTCATGGCCCGGCGAGACGATGCGCCACACACCATCCTTCAGAGCGCGTGAGGTCGTCTGCGGCTTGGCAAAATCGTGCGCGAGGATGGCCAGCATGTACACGATGCGGGAGAGCTCATCCAGTTGCTGCCATGCGGGCAGTTGCGCCATGGCATCGCAGCACAGGCTCGTGTGGATGAAGACATCGCCCTCCGGATGCCATTCCGGCTCTTGCGGCACCCCCATGAGCGCATGGATTTCAGGGAAATGTTCCAGCCATTCCGTATCGCGCAAGAACTGCAAACCGCGCGAAGGGACCTGGCTCTTGGACGCCCACTTGAACCACTCATCACGCACGCGTTCCACGGCCAGTTCGCGGTAGCCGTCCTTGATGCTGCGGCAGAGCTTCAGTGTATCTGGCGCAACCGTGAGATTGAACCGCGCGGCAAACTGCATCCCGCGTAATACGCGCAAAGGGTCTTCGACAAAGGCTGCACTCGTGTGGCGCAACACGCGCTGCTTCAAGTCCTGCACACCTCCGTAGTAATCCAGCAGCGCGCCTTTGCGCGGGCTGAACATGAGCGAATTGATGGTGTAATCTCGTCGCGCGGCGGCGTCCTTCGGTGTGAGTGAAGGATCGAAGGTGATGGTGAAACCCTTGTGGCCGGCAGCGATCTTGGAATCGCGTCGCGCCAAGGAGAAATCGTAGGTGTGACCCGCTTTAGTGGTGAGCTTCGCCACGCCGAAAGAGCGGCCGACCAAGTCCACTCGTCCCCATTTGACCAGCGCTTGCTCCAGCTGCTCGTAAGTGATGCCGAAGACCTCGATATCAAAATCTTTTTGCGACAATCCGAGAAACCAGTCCCGCACACAGCCGCCGACCAGATACGCCTCCTGCAACGCATCCGTCTCCTGCAAAATGCGCTCCAACTCCGCCGGTAGCGGAGGCGTGCTGGTCTGTGACGGATTGCCCATGCCTCTCCTTAACCTAACTTGTTGAAACACCCAAGCAGCATTACTGCGCCAGCTCGTTCCGCAACTCCATCAGGAGCATGCCGAGCCGGTTCTTGCCCTGGCCATCCGCGCCATCGCCCCAGTAGCCATCATTCGCGGCATGCTCCACGATCTGGGCATCACCCGTGGCGAGCAGCAAATCCTTCAATGCCGGATACTGCGTGAACTTGGCCCGCAACGCTTCCTTCATCAGGTTTTCCTTGGCGGTTTCCCAATCAGCACGCATCGGAAAACTTCGGTCGCGTCCCATTTGGGCGGCGATTTGAGAGCTGGGTTCCAGACGGATTTTTTCTTCCTGCTGTGTGCCGGGGAATTTCTGCGCCTGAAAATAATGCTCGGCAGTCGGCCAGGTCTTACTGTGCAAGACAATGGGATGCGCTGAGTGGTTGGAAAACTCACCGTAAGCGTCTTCAACTTTGAAAAAATGGATCACCTTTCCGCTCATAGGATATTATGTCGTTCTCTGGTGGCCAAACGGATGGGAGTCCGCGCTACGGTTGTCTTTCTGTTGTCCATGGCTTACATTCATGATGGGCAACGGCTCTGAGGGCTGCAACAGGAAACCTTGGTGTGTCGTTGCATTTTCAGTTCATTTGAAATAGCTTTGGTGAAGTATGAGTGTGACTGCTGAAAAGGTTGCTGAAGTGCTGGCCTTATCGCCGGAAGATCGCGCTTTCCTTGCCCAGCGACTGATTGCCAGTCTTGATGACACAATTGATACGGGATCAGAGGCTGATTGGCAGGTGGAAGTAGAACGCCGTTCGCAGGATATCGAGTCAGGCCGGGTGGTTTGCCGTCCGGTGGATGAAGCTCTTCGTGATATTCGAGCCAAGATCAATGCGCGTCGTCATTCATCCTGAGGCGGAGCAGGAACTCGAAGAAGCCGCCCTTTGGTATGAAGAACGCCAATCCGGCTTGGGCGATGAATTCCTCAATGCCTTTGAGGCAACCTTAAGACGGGTGGTTTCCGAGCCGACCCGTTGGAGGTTGTTTCATCAGGAGAATCGAAAGCTCAACTTCCGCCGTTTTCACTACGCAATCGTTTACAGTCTTAAGGAAGATGTTCTGTATGTAAAAGCGGTGATGCATCTGCATCGCCGTCCGGGTTATTGGAAGGGGCGTAAATTTGTCTAAGCTGGTGTCAGGAAAGACAAATTTTACAGTATGTAACCGGGTGGCACATGGTCGGTCAACCAAACGCCGTTTGCACTCAAAAAGAACGGATGCCCCTCATCGTGCATCTTCCCGGCGGCGATCTTAAGGATGATAGGCTGACCCCGCCGTTCACCGACTTTAATGGCCGTCGCCTCATCCGCCGAGAGATGGACGTGATGCCGCTCGCCTTTGCGCAAGCCTTCACTGCGAATAGACGGGAGAAACTTTTCCACCGTGCCGTGAAACAGAATGTCTGGCGGTGTCACCGGAGATAATCCCAGATCGACCTCAACGGAGTGACCTTGGTTCGCGCGGACGAACTGGCCGTCTTCACTGAAGGCGAAACGCTTCTTGTCACTCGTGGCGACAATCTCCTCCAGATTCGTAACCGTGAGGCTCTTCCCGTGCTTCTGGCAGGCGGCGATCAGCTCGGTCACCGGCACCCATCCGGCGGCGTCCAGCGTGATGCCAATGCGTTCCGGCTCATGCCGTAACACGAGACTGAGAAACTTGCTTAACTTGATGAGTTCCTTGGGATTCATATACCCGCCTGATGGCTGACGACGGGTCTTTTCCCGACAACACCGCGAACAGCCAAATGCGTTCGGTTGGTCTATCAGGGAACCCAACCGATGACAACGGCCACCTTGCCTGAATGCTTTTGGGAAAGGGTTGAAGTCAGGCCGGTTTTCTCCTCAACGATAAAACCGGCGTTGGCGTTTTTGAAGGTGAGCGGATGTGACGTAGGCTCACGCTCTTGCGTGGCCAAAAAGAGCGCGGAGGCCAGTTCACTGTCTTGATCCACAATGAGCACCGCCTCGCCGCCGTACCGACTGGCGAGCTGAGCAGTCTCTTGCTCGGAGATGGAATCATCTGGGAGCGAAACTGTCCCGATCACGCGATAGGGTTTCTCGGGGAGACCATGGTAAACGGGAAGCTGCTCGTGGCTGAGGGAATGACCTGCGGAACCGGTGGGCCAGTTTTTATGCTGACCGCGATACGCGGAATACTTCCCGTGACTGGCACAACCTGCTACGGCCACCGCAACCATCAAAATCAATAGATACGTCTTCATTTGTCGCCCCAGTAAATATCCCACAGGAGCGACGCAAAACAAGCGTTTGGTTATGCTTTGACCGTTGCGGAGGGGGCGGGTTTCAGCGTGGCCAGCAATTGCTTGGCCTCTTCATTTCCCTGTTCGGCTGCGAGGTCCAGCCAGCGGATCGCCTCGCTTTCCGTGCCCTTCGCTCCTTTGCCCTTGGCGAGGAATTTGCCCAGCAGAAATTGCGCGTCCGGACAGTTTTGCTCGGCGGCCATGCGCAGCCATTGGAGGCAGAGCGGATAATCCTTGGGCACACCTTTGCCCACGGAATAGAGGACGCCCAAATTATATTGGGCATCACGATGGCCCTGATCGGCGGCTTTGCGGAACCATTGTGCCCCTTGCATCGTGTCCGAATCGCCGATTTTTCCGTCGATGTAATAGACGGCGACGCGAAATTGAGCTTCGGCATCTCCTGAGTCCGCTTTGACGCGAGTCAGCCGGATTTCTTCTTCGGGGTTAAGTGTCTTTCTTAGCCAACCAAACATACGTGTAATATAGCAGCTTTTTTGCCGTTCTCAGCAGAAAACGGTAAAAATAAATCAATGTAACACCCTGTGTTGGAGCAGTTAACGAAACCCTCAATAGAGCGCGCTGGAGAAAGCCCGGTGAAAGCGCTCAGAAATGGGATGACGGATGCCTAAAAACTGGAAGATATGTTTGCAGCCGGTCTTTGCCACTTCGTTATGATACTTGCGATCCCGGTCGAGGACCTTGATCCAGTTCTCCAACGCGGTGGCGTAATCCAATTGTCCCAGCGCAGTCAGTCCGGCGGCGAACATGTCGCGTCCTTTGCCTTCGGGCAGTTGAGCAGCGGAAAGACGCAATTGGGCAAGCTCCCGCAGTGCCGTTGCCTTGGCCGTATGGTCGGAAGAGTCGGTGATCGGTTTCAGGGTGGCGTTCACGCTCTCTGGTTGCAGCGCCAACTGGCACTCAGCCATGAGGAGAGCGGCCGCCTCATCACCGGTATCCAGCGCAAGCGCGTTATCCAGCAGCTTAACGGCGTCGGCCAGGAGTCCTTCGCTGACCAACCTGCGGGCTTCCTTGACGGTGCCAGCGTTGGGTGAGGGGAGGTTCTTCGCAAGCCAGCGGCGCAGTTCCACTTCGGGATAGGCGCCGATGAGTTCATGCACCACCTGGCCATTGATGAAGAGCTTCAGCGCCGGGATGCTGGCGATCCGGTGTTCCATGGCCAGTTCCGGATGCTCTTCGGTGTTCAGCTTCACGAGTTCCCAACGGCCGTGAGATTCAGATGCCAATTTCTCTAGGATTGGCCCCAGCATCTTGCACGGGCCGCACCAAGGCGCCCAGAAATCCACAAGCACCGGCACCAGCTGGCTGCGTTCGATCACGTCTTTGGCATAATCCTTCAACTCGTAACTCATAGCTCATACGTAACGTGTAATGAGTGAGCCGTAAAGGTCACACCAGCTTTTCCTGTGAAACGAGCGCGGCCTGATAATCGGCCACGAGAAATCTTTTCCCCTTTTGGATGACTTTATGACCTTCGCCTTCCAACAGCGGTCGTAAGGCTTCAATGCCGCCGGGATACTTGGGATTCAATTCCCCGCCGACTTTCAATGTGCGCCAGTAAGGCGTGACCTTTTTGCGCCCTTCCGCCGCCGCTTCCGCCGCCGCGTGGGCGGCGATCCACGCGAAGATGCCGGTGGTGATGGGGCAGCCCACCTCAGTCTTATGTTTCTGGGCGAGGGCGCTGCGAAGTTCGTTGATGGTGACCAGCTTGCCCTTAGGCACCTTTTGCATCAGGGCATCCACTTCACGCGGAGCCGGGACGACGAGAGTGGCGCCTTTCCAACGGGCCCGGTCTTCCGGTGCGATTTTGATCACCTTGGGCAGGTCCTTGTCATCGGCGAGTTTTTCTCGCCAGCTCTTGCGAGGTTTCATAGCGGGTGTTTGATGCGGTAAGTATGGGGAAAAGCGGATAAGATGTCGAAGCCAAAGCGGTCCGGTCATCCTTGCTAATATGCTCGACAGGCACGGGGTTGCGGCGCAAAAAGTTTCCGTCGCATGAGTGAAAAGCCGTTGCCAGATGTGAAGTGTCCCAAATGCCAGAAACGTGGCCCATGGCTCGCGGGAAAGTATGGGCCGTTTTGCTCGAATCGTTGTCGCTTGCTCGACTTGGGCCAATGGCTGGATGAGGAGCACAAAGTTTCCGAGCCACTGAAACCGGAGCATTTCAAGGATTACGAGGAACTGCCACCGGGCGAGTATCTGGACAAACCGGAACGGGGAAATGACGAGTGACGAAATCCGAAGTGCAAATAAGTGTCGAATGACCGAATGGCTCGCGTTGGTCATCCCTAAAATAGCCAGCATCGCCGCTTGATTCCAAAACGATTAGGGCGTAGTTAAATCTCAGCGACAGCCCCGGCTGGTTTACCCGATACCAGCGCGAGAGTGCCGTGAAGCCCGATATGCCGGAGCAAACATCACAGGCCAGCCCCGCGAGCGCCTCCCCGCGCTTTGGTTCCCGGCTGTCGCGTTGGCTCGTTCTCATCACCCTGGTCATCACCACGGCAGCCGTCACTTTCGCCCAACGATCCGGCGGTCGTTACCGTCCCTCGGAGATCCGCGTTGATTCACGCGGTGGGGTGCCGGAATGGGCGGTGGACAAGGAGTTGTCCAAGGACATCTTCACTTTTGTGCGCATCCAGTATGCCTCGACCGGCGGGCGTTATGGCAACGGCGGTTATGGCGGGCGGCGCTGGACGACGGATTGGCCCGATGCGGAGCTGAACCTTTCCTATCGCTTGCAAGAGATGACCTCGTTGAAGGTGAATCCCAATCCATTGACCATGGAGATCACCAATCCGGACCTGCTCAACTATCCTTTTTGTTACATCGTGGAGCCGGGCGCTTTGCAGTTCAGTGATGAAGAAGTGATCACGTTACGGAAATATCTGCTCAATGGCGGGTTCCTCATGGTGGATGATTTTTGGGGCGAGGCAGAGTGGGAGAATTTCTATTACGAGATCAAACGCGTGTTTCCGGACCGCGAGCCAGTGGATGTCCCGATGGAGCACCCGATTTTCCATTGCGTCTTCGATCTCAAGTTGGAGAAGAACAACATGCAGGTGCCCAATGTGGGGACTGGCACGGAAAGCCAATACACCGGCGTCACTTGGGAACGGCAGGATGCCCGGGAAGTTCATTTCCGCGCCATCTCCGATGACAAGGGCCGCATGATGGTGATGATCTGCCATAATACCGATAATGGCGACGGCTGGGAGCGCGAGGGTGAAAACGAATATTACTTCCGGGAGTTTTCCGAGAAGAAGGCCTTCCCGCTCGGCATCAACATCATCTTCTACGCGATGACGCACTGAGTTCTTGCGCCCCACGAATGGACCTCCAACCTCACGAATACGGGCGGGCGGCGCAGCGTCAGTTTTCAAAACATTTCACGACCACCGGTGTTCTATCCGTGGGTGAAGCAGCAGGAAAGGAAGCATAAGTGGAAACAACAACTGAAGTGGATACACCACCGCCATTACCAGCGACGGAACCGACGGAAGAACAGCTCGTCGAACAGGTGATCAACGGCAAGGCGCGCATCGATGCCGAGCTTTCCAAGGTCATCATCGGCCAGAAGGATGTGGTGGAGGAGATCCTCATCGCCCTGTTCGCTGGCGGTCATTGCCTTATCACCGGTGCACCCGGTCTGGCGAAGACCTTGCTGGTGAAATCCATCGCTCAGGTTTTCCACCTCAAATTTCAACGCGTCCAGTTCACGCCGGACCTCATGCCAGCGGACATCACCGGCACGGAAATTCTTGAGGAGACCGACAGCGGACGGCACATGGCGTTCGTCGCCGGGCCGATCTTTGCGAATATGATCTTGGCAGACGAGATCAACCGCACGCCGCCCAAGACGCAAGCTGCGTTGCTGGAGGCGATGCAAGAGCATCAAGTGACGGCGGCGGGTGTGAAACATAAGCTGCCGGAGCCGTTCTTCGTGCTTGCCACTCAGAACCCCATCGAGATGGAAGGCACGTATCCGCTGCCGGAAGCACAGTTGGACCGTTTCATGTTCAACGTGGTCATCGATTATCTGCCGGAAGATGACGAAGTGAAGGTGGTGCTGCAAACCACGTCACGTCGTCCGGAGCCGATCGAAGCATTGTTCACCGGTGAAGATGTGCTGCGTTTCCATGGGCTCGTACGTAAAGTGCCCATCGCGGAAGACGTCATACGCTATGCGGTACGGCTGGCTTCGGCCTCGCGACCAGGTCAACCCAACACGCCTGCTTTTGTGAACGAATGGGTGAGCTGGGGGGCGGGTTTGCGCGCGGCACAATTCCTCGTGCTCGGTGCGAAAGCGCGGGCGCTGCTGCAAGGACGCACGCATGCGACCGTGGCCGATATCAAAGCACTCGCCGCTCCGACATTGCGGCATCGTGTGCTGGTGAATTACCGCGCGGAAGCGGAAGGCATCACCGTGGACAAGCTCGTCACCAAGCTGCTGGATTCCGTCACTGCACCCACTACGCCAGCCTAGTAAGCCATGGCCGAAGCCGTCTCCAGTGCTGCCGCCCCGACGACCAAGCAGGCGACGTCATTCATTGATCCGAAGGCTTTGATGGCGATCCGCAATCTGGAATTGCGTGCGCGCATCGTAGTGCAGGGTTTCTGGAATGGGTTGCATCGCAGTCCCTATCACGGCTTCTCCGTTGAGTTCACCGAGTACCGGCAATACACGAGTGGCGATGATCTGCGTTATCTCGACTGGCGGCTCTATGCGCGGAGCGACCGTTACTACATCAAGAAATTCGAGGATGAGACGAATCTGCGCTGCTATCTGCTGGTGGATAACAGCCGCTCCATGAGTTACGGCTCGCTCTCTTACACCAAGGCGGAATACGCGAACACCCTGGCTGCGACGTTCGCTTACTTCCTCTATGGCCAAGGCGATGCAGTGGGATTGCTGACGTTCGATGAACGCATCCGTGAGTATCTTCCAGCACGTTATCGCACGGGGCATCTGCGACACATGATGCTGGCTCTGGAGAAGCCTTCCAGTGGTACGCAAACGGATCTGGCGATGCCGTTGAAACGCATCGCGGAACTCGTTCGCAAGCGCGGTTTGATGGTGTTGATGTCTGATTTTCTCGTGCCGCTGGATAACTTGGAGCGCAGTCTTTCCCAACTCACTGCCAGTGGTCATGAGGTGATGGTGTTTCAGGTGCTGGACCCGACGGAGCGTGATTTCAAATTCGAGAAAGCATCCTTCTTTCAAGATGTTGAATCCGGTCGCGAGCTTTACATCGAGCCGGATCAGGTGCGGGAAGATTACTTGAAGAAGCTCAAGAAACATCAGGAGGCGTTGGCGGCCATCTGCCAGAAATTGGGCGTGGGATTCCGTCATGCTTATACGGACACGCCGATGGACACCGCGCTGTTCGATTATCTCCGTGAGCGTATGCAACGCGGCAAAGTGGTGAAGCAGCGCAAGGGAGGCAAAGGCGCGTGAATTTCCTGACGCCATTGTTTCTCCTGGGCGCCTTGGCGGTCGCTGCGCCGATCATTTTTCATCTGGTGCGGCGGACGACGAATGACCGGTTCAAGTTCAGCTCGCTGATTTTCCTGCAACCCACACCACCGAAGCTGACCCGTCGTAGCCGCATCGAGCATTGGTTGCTGCTCTTGTTGCGCTGTCTGGTACTGGGCTTGCTGGCGCTGGGTTTTGCGCGACCTTTCTTCAATGACGCAACGCGAGGCGGTGCGGGTGGTAACTTGGCCCGGCAGCGCGTGATCTTGCTGGATGTCAGTGCGAGCATGCAGCGTGACGGGGCATGGAATCAGGCGCGGCAAAAGGTGGAGAAGCTTTTGGGCGATGCGAAGCCCACGGACCAAGTGGCGCTTTATACGTTTGATCAACAGGCTAAATCATTGGTGACGTTTGAGCAATGGCGGCAGGCGCAGGATGGGGAACGCAAGGCAGTGGCCATCCAGCGGCTGACCGATACCAAACCCGGTTGGCGCACGACGCATCTGGGCAATGCACTGGCCACGGCGACGGAAGCCCTGGAAGAGGAAGCGACGCGTTCGGAATTGAAACGGTCAACGGTGCAACGTGAGATCATCGTGGTGACGGATTTGCAGGAGGGCGCGAAGCTGGATGGCTTGCAAGGCATGCAATGGCCGGAAGGCGTGAAGGTGGAGTTTGAGAAGCTGGACCTCGGCAAGCGCAGCAATGCCGGTGTGCAAGTAGTCGCTGAAGGGGATGAAGCGACGGCGGCGGCGGGAGAGCAAGTTGTGCGCGTGCGCGTGAGCAATGCCAGTGACTCGCGGAAGGAACAATTTCAAGTTGGCTGGGCCACAGTGGATGGACGGCAGATTTCTGGAACTCCAGTGAACGTTCATGTGCCTGCGGGGCAAAGCCGGGTCGTTGCCGTGCCGCGTTCCGTGGAGAATGCACAAGCAGAGAAGGTGTTACTGACAGGGGATGACGAGCTTTTCGACAATACGGCTCACGTGATCAAACAAGAGCCGGAGCGCGCAGCTGTGATGTTTCTCGGCGATGATGAGCCGGCGGATACCAAGCAGTTGCTCTTCTACGTGCAGCGCGGTTTGCAAACGACCCGCTCCTTGGCCTTGGAAGTTGTCAATCGCACCACAGCGAATTTTCCGACGGCAGCGGAATTAGCGGCATCCCGTTTGATAATCGTGGGACAAGCTCTGACCAGCAGACAAAACGCCGAGCTGCGTCAGATAGCGGAGAGTGGCAAGACGGTCCTGGTGGCGCTCAAGGATGTGAACATGGCACCAAGCGTGGCGAATCTTCTGAACGTAGCCAATCTGCCCGCCGAGGAGCACAGCGCCGGACGTCACATGTTGTTGGGGCAGGTGGACTTCACGCACCCACTGTTCGCGCCGTTCGCCGATCCGCGGTTCAGCGATTTCACACGTATCTACTTCTGGAAGTATCGGCAGGTGAACTTGGAGGGTGTGACGGGAGCGAAGGTGTTGGCGCGGTTTGATGATGAGAAACCCGCGTTGTTCTCGGTCACGGTGGGGAAGGGGCAGATTTTTGTGCTGACGAGTGGCTGGCATCCGGCGGACAGCCAGTTGGCGCTCTCGTCCAAGTTCGTGCCGTTACTTTACTCCTTCCTTGAACAGGCGGGCACGGTGGCGGCTCGGCGGGCGCAGTTCGCGGTGGGGGATGAGGTGCCGATGCCTTCGGAAGCGACTGCCACGGCGCAGATCATCCGGCCGGATGGCGAGAAACAAGCCTTGGGCGAACGTAAATTGCTGGCGGCCACGGAACTTCCGGGCCTCTATAGTGTTCAAGATAATGGCAAGAACTGGCGTTTTGCGGTGAATCTGCCGGCGGAGGAAAGCCGGACGGCACCGTTGCCGGTGGAAGAGCTTGAACGGCTGGGTATTCCGGTCCATAGTTCAAGTCTAGTAACACCCCAGCAAGCTCAGGCGCGCCAAGAAAAGTTGAAGCATGCGGAGCTTGAGAACCGTCAAAAGCTCTGGCGCTGGCTGGTGGTGGCCGCCTTGGCCGTGCTTTTGATGGAAACTTGGCTGGCCGCGCGGCTCACGCGTCCGGTCCCACAGACAGTCACTGCATGATCGCCGCCGAACTGAAACAACGACTGGATCCGATCCTGGCCCGGCACGAGGCGCTACGCCGCTGGCGCGCGTTGTTGTTCTGCTGGATCGGCGTGGCGATATTGGCCGGTCTGTTGCTCTGGCAGCATCAGGCTACGGGATGGACTTCTAATCGCGCCTGGGTGGTAGTGGTGGCCCTTGGGGTCGCTGGTGCGCTGGGCATCCTCTGGAAACTCAAGCAGACTTCGCTGGATTACCGTTGGCTCGCGCGGCAACTGGAGCGGGAACATCCGGAGTTGCAAACCTCCTTGCTCGCCGCCATTGAGCAACAGCCTGAGGGCGAAAATGGTGATTTCAGCTTTCTCCAGAAACGGCTCTTCAAGGAAGTAGGTGAGCGGTGTGAAGACCAAGCTTGGGGCACGGAGGCGGAGAATGCCTTGGGCAAGTTGCGCGTGGGCAATACGGCGGCCTTCATGATCGCGGCCTTGGTGGTCGGCGCGCTTTCATTTTTGCCACCCAGTCCGGAAAGTTTGCGGGCGTCCGGAGACAAGAAATCTGGTGAAGTGGAGATCACCCCGGGCGATGCGGAAGTGGAACGCGGTGCAGGCATGGTAGTGCTGGCGCGATTCCCCGGAGCGGTTCCGGCAGAAGCGACGCTGATACTGACACCGGCTACCGGCCAGCCCCAGCGCATCCCGCTGACGAAGAATCTGAACGACCCCATCTTCGGGGCGAGCCTGCCATCGGTGCAGGGGGACATGAAGTATGAGGTGGAATACGGCGCCACCAAGACACGCGAGTTCGCCGTGAAGGTGT
The DNA here is from genome assembly GCA_943367715.1 of Chitinophaga pinensis. Classification (GTDB taxonomy): domain Bacteria; phylum Verrucomicrobiota; class Verrucomicrobiia; order Limisphaerales; family JAEYXS01; genus JAEYXS01. The sequence continues at coordinate 108,344 of CALRJY020000016.1, forward strand.
ATGAGCATCCCTCCTTGCTGCGCGCCGATGCCACGCTGAAGTTCCCGGGTTACACGGGTCTGCCGGAGAAGAAGGTGGAGGAGGTCACTCGAGTGAGCGCCGTGGAAGGCACGCAATTGGAATACGTGTTCCAAATGAACAAGCCGGTGACCCAAGCACGACTCAAAGCAGCGAACGGCGAAGAGTTGGTGCTCACGCCCGAAGGTACGAAGTCCAATATCTGGGTCGCGAAGTTCCCGTTGGCGAAGACACAGCGTTACAAGCTGCTGTTGAAGGATGCCGATGGGCGCACCAACAAATCGCCCGATGAAGTGGTGCTTAACGCCATCGTGAACAAGCCGCCGGACATGAAGCTGCTGTCGCCGAAGGGTGATCCGCGCGTGTCGCCGATTGAGGAGCTTCGCTTTGAGGCGCAACTGGCGGATGACTTTGGCGTGAAGTCTTACGGGCTGGCTTACAGCCTCGCCGGGCAGGAACCGAAATATGTCGAGCTGGGCAAGGACATTGAGGCGAATCAAAAGAAGGTTTTCCAGCACTTGCTGGCGATGGAGAAGCTAACGGTGGAACCCGATGAAGTCGTTTCTTACTTCGTCTGGGCAGATGATTACGGTCCCGATGGCCAATTGCGGCGCAACATGGGCGACATCTATTTCGCCGAAGTGCGCCCCTTCGATGAGATCTTCCGGCAAGGCCAATCTGGTGATGATGAAGGTGGTGGCGGAGGTGGAGGCGGCGGCTCCATGCAGGAGTTGGGCGATCTGCAGAAGCAGATCGTGATCGCCACTTGGAAACTGCAACGGCGGGAAACCAAAGCGACGCCTTCAGAACCCTATAAGAAAGACGTCGAAGCCATCCGTCAGGCGCAGGAACAGATGCTCACGCAGACGGAGGAGAAGGCCGGAGAGGTTACCGATCCCAACATGGCCAAGTATGTGGATCTGGCGATGAAGGAGATGAAGAAAGCGGCCCAACAGCTTGGTCAGGCGGAAGAGAAGAATTCGGCCAAGCCTTTGCCCCAAGCATTATCAGCGGAGCAATCGGCACTTCGGGCGCTGGCAAAATTGCAGGCACGCGAAACACAAGTGAGCCAGAGCAAGAAGAAGAAAGGCGGCGGTGGTGGCGGTGGCGGCAAGCAGAAGCAACTGGACCAGATGGAGATGAAGCAGGCGCAGGACCGTTACGAGAAAGAGAAGCAGGCCTCGCCCATGCAAAACGAGCAGCAGAAGGAACAATTGCAGTTCCTGAACCGCCTGCGCGAACTGGCCCAACGTCAGGATGATCTCAATGAACGGTTGAAGGAATTGCAGACGGCCTTGCAAGAGGCCAAATCGCAGGCGCAGAAGGCGGAGATCGAACAACAGTTGAAACGGCTCCGCGAAGAAGAACGCCAGATGCTGGCGGATGTGGATGAATTGCGTCAGAAGATGGACCAAGGCCAGAGCTCAAAAGAAACGGCCGAGGCCCGCGAGCAACTGGACAAGACGCGTGAGGATATCCGGCGTGCTTCCGAAGAGATCGAGAAGGGCGCGGTGTCACAGGCCTTGGCGGCGGGTAATCGCGCGCAACGTGACTTGGAGCAGATGAAGGAGGAGATGCGTAAACAGACCTCCAACGAATTCGCCGAGGCGATGCGCGGGATGCGGGATGAGGCCCGTAAGATTTCCGAGAAACAGGAAGAGCTTGCCCAGCAGATGAAGACCGAGAAGCCGGGCGAGCGCAAGAGCCTCACCACCAGCAGCAACAAGGAAGAGGTCACGAAAGGTTTGCAGGAACAGCGCCAGCGCTACAACGAACTGGTGAAGGACATGAAGGAAGTCACGCAGGCGGCGGAGGCCTCCGAACCGTTGCTGGCCAAACAGCTTTACGAGACGGTGCGCAAGGCCGAGCAGGAGAAGACGGAAAACTTGCTGGAGATGACGGGCGAACTGTTCAAGCGCGGTTTTGCTCCGCAATCGCAACAGTATGAGGAAAAGGCGCGGGCTTCGTTGGATGCTGTGCGGCAAGGTGTCGAGCGCGCGGCGGGCAGTGTGCTGGGCGATGAAGTGGAGGCGATGCGCTATGCCGAGCGGCAGTTGAAGAGTTTGTCGGAGCAGTTGGAGAAGGAGATCGCTAAGGGTAATCCGGCGTTGGCCCAAACTGGACAAGGCAAACGCGATCCCTCCTCCACGAACCGGGTTGGCGTAGCTGGCAATGGCAGCTCGACGAACCGGGTGGCTGGAGGAACAAATCAATTAGCGATGGCGGGTGGGCAAGGACAAAAAGGCAAGCAAGGACAACCTGGCCAGAACGGTGAGGAGAAATCTCAGGGCGGTAAATCGGGTGATGGCAAGCAACCTGGCGGCGAGCAAGGGAAGAGTGGCCAGCCCGGTGGTGAGAAGGGCAAGGGCGGCCAAGGCAAGCAAGGTGAAGGAAAACAGGGCGAAGGCCAGCAACCGGGGCAAGGCCAAGGTCAGGGCGAGGGCCAGAAGCAGATGGCGAGCAACCAAGGACAGAAAGGCAAGGGACAGGGGCAAGGAGAGGGTGAGGGCGAAGGAGAAGGCGAGAAAGGGAAGGGCAAAGGAAAAGGTCAGGGCCAAGGCCAAGGTGAAGGGCAGGGCCAAGACGGCAAAGGTGGCCAGAAGGGGGGCGGCCAACAGACTGCTGGCGGACGCAATACGGGCGGCGGCAACGAAGGCGGGGGCGTGAATGACATGTTCAATGAGCGCGGCGGCAACTGGGAAGGCGGGCCGTTGACGGGCGAGCGGTTCACGCAGTGGAGCGACCGGTTGCGCGAGGTGGAGGAATCGATTGATTCACCGGAACTGCGCGCCGAGGTGGCCCGGGTGCGTGATCGTGCGCGCGAGGCGCGGATGGAATTCAAGCGGCACAGCAAGGAACCGCAATGGGATGTGGTGCAGTCAGAGATTTCCAAGCCGATGGCGGAGATCCGGGCGCGGCTCCAGCAGGAGATCGCCAAGCGGGAGTCGAAGGATGCGCTGGTGCCGATCGACCGCGACCCGGTGCCGGGCCGGTTCAGCGAACTGGTGCGCCGTTATTACGAAAAACTGGGTGGTAACGATTGATGTTCTGGGCGGCGATATTCCTTTCGGCTAAAAACTGGCTGCCGTGGGCGGCCGGTTTTTTGCTCGTGGCCGGGCTGCTGCTGGTGTGGGGGTATCGGGCCACACGCATCCGGGGTGGACTTCGACTGGCGTGTGTCAGCCTCAAGATCTTAGGCATCGCTCTCCTCGCGCTTTGTTTGCTGGAGCCGATGTGGTCGGGTGAACGCGCCGTGCCGGGTGCGAATCAATTGCTGGTGGTGGCGGATAACAGTCAGGGCATGCAGATCCGTGACCGCGATGCGGGCAAGACCCGTGGCGAACGTTTGCAAGCATTTCTGGCCGATGCAGAGAAGGGCTGGCTGGGCGGGCTTAATGAGAACTTCAAGGTGCGGCCTTTCCTCATCGATTCACGGTTGCAGGCAGTGGGTGATTTCAGCGGATTGGATTTCAAGGGAGATGGTTCTTCGCTCACCTACGCGGTGAAGACACTGGGCGAGCGGTATCGCGGACAACCCGTTGCCGGACTGCTCTTGATGACAGACGGCAACGCGACGGATGTGGATGAGGCGATGGATTTCACGGGTTTGCCGCCGGTCTATCCGGTGGTGATGGGCAAGGGCGAACCGGAACGGGACTTGGCCATCCGCAAAGTGTCTGTGAGCCAGACTTCGTTTGAAGATGCGCCCGTGACGATCCAGGTGGAAGTGAGTGTCACGGGATATAAAGGCGAGAGCATCGTGGCCAGTGTGGTGGAAGTGAGCCCCGGCGGAACGAACACCACCATGCTCTCTGTGACGAATGAATCCGCGATGGAGCGGGTGAAAGGGCAGACGCAGGAGGTCAAGGATGACACGCAACCGTTGGTGTTCCGCTTTCTGGAACGGCCTATTTCCCCGGGCAGCACCTTCTATTGGGTCACGGTGGTGGCGAAGGGAGATACGAAGACCAGCGAAGCGACGTTGCTGAACAACCAGCAACTGGTGGCGGTGAACCGGGGCGAGGGGCCGTATCGCATTCTTTATGTCACCGGCCGGCCGAACTGGGAATTCAAGTTTCTGAACCGTTCCGTATGGGATGATCCCCAACTGGAGTTGATGGCCTTGGTGCGGGTGGCCAAGCGCGAGCCGAAGTTCCAGTTCAAAACGCGCGGTGGAGAGACGAGTAATCCGCTCTTCCGCGGCTTCGACCGCAAGACCGAGGAGACGGAGCGGTACGACCAACCGGTGCTGGTGCGTTTGAACGCGAAGGATGAAGCGGAATTGCGTGATGGTTTTCCAAAAAATCCGGAGGATCTCTATCGCTATCACGCGGTGATTTTGGATGACCTTGAGTCAGAGTTCTTCACGCAGGATCAGATGAGCCTGGTGCAGCGCTTTGTGGGTGATCGCGGCGGTGGGTTTCTGATGCTGGGCGGGCAGGAGTCGTTCAACCAAGGCAAATATGACAACACGCCCATCGGGGCGATGCTGCCGGTTTATCTGGACGGGCACGCGGAGGTGACGCCGGTGAACAATCTCAAGCTCGCGCTCACTCGGGAAGGCTGGTTGCAGCCGTGGGTGCGGCTCCGTGCCAATGAAGGTGAGGAGCAAGAACGCTACGCCACGATGCCAGCGCTTCAAGTGATGAACCACACTCGTTCGGTGAAACCGGGCGCGAATGTGCTCGCCACGGTGCAGGACAACGGCGGTGAGAAGTATCCCGCGCTGGTGGTGCAGAAGTTTGGTTATGGACGGACGGCGGCGATTACTGTCGGGGATCTGTGGCGCTGGGGTTTTAATGATGAACACATGATGGCGGACTTGCAGAAAGCCTGGCGGCAGACCTTGCGCTGGCTGGTGGCGGATGTGCCGGAGCGCGTGGAGATCCGGGCGGAAGCGGCACGGCAGGAAGGCCACGGAGCGGTGCGCTTGAAAGTTCGCGCCCGGGATGCGGTGTTCAAACCCTTGGACAATGCGACGGTGGTGGTGAACCTCAAGTCGATGCCTTTGCCTACCGCGACGAATACTACAGCGTTGCCCGAGATCAAGCTGACGGCGGAACCTTCGTTGAGCGAGCCGGGACTCTATGAAACGGTCTTCATCCCGCGCGAAGCGGGAGGGTATGTGGCGACAGCGATCGCCACGGATGCGAACGGAGTGACGGCAGGCACGGCCCTGACGGCGTGGGCGAGTGATTTTGCGGCCGAGGAATTTGCCTCGCTCAAGCCGAATCGCGAACTGATGGAAAAGATAGCGCGGCAGACGGGTGGGGAAGTGATTGATGAAGACAAGCTGGCGGCCTTCGCGGCGAAGCTGCCGCAGCGCAGAGCGCCAGTGATGGAAACGACGGCGCAGCCGCTGTGGCATACCTCGTGGGTGTTCCTGCTGGCGCTGGCGTGTTTCCTGGCGGAGTGGGGCTTGCGCCGTAAATCGGGCTTAGCATGAGCAGGATGTTATCCATATTGAGCGGATGTTTGTGGCTCCTGATGATGGGGCTGGGGCAGGCGGCTGAGTCGGATAAGCCCACGGTGTTCGTGGTGGTGGGAGCGGCGGGTGAGGACGTGTATGGCGGCCAGTTCGTGAAGTGGGCGGGACACTGGCGGGAAGCGGCGACGAAGGCGGGGGCGAGTTTTGTGGCCGTGGGTCTGGAGGCTGATCAGAACAAAGATCGGGAAGATTTTCAGAAGAAACTGGCGGCGGAACGCACGGACGGTTCGGGCGAGTTCTGGTTGGTGTTGCTGGGACACGGGACGTTCGATGGCAAGGAATCGAAGTTCAATCTACGGGGACCGGATTTCAATGCCGAGGAACTGGCGGAGTGGTTGAAGCCGTTTCACCGGCCGATGGCGGTGATCAATACTTCAGCCGCCAGCGCGCCGTATCTGCCGAAGCTGTCGCTGTCGGGACGGGTAGTTATCGCGGCCACCAAGAGCGGGTATGAGATCAACTACGCGCGGTTCGGGGAATACATCTCGAAAGCGATTGTTGATAAAGAGGCGGATCTGGACAAGGACGGGCAGACGTCGTTGCTGGAAGCTTATTTGATGGCGTCGCGCAAGGTGACCGAGTTTTACGAGACGGAAGGGCGCATCGCGACGGAGCATTCTTTGATGGATGACAATGGGGATGGCTTGGGCACACCAGCGGACTGGTTCCGCGGAGTAAGGGCGACGAAGAAAGCGCGTAATGACGCGGAACTGGATGGATTTCGCGCGCATCAGTTCCATCTGGTACGCAGTGCGGAGGAGCAGAAGATGCCGGTGGAATTGCGCGCCAAGCGGGATGATCTGGAACTGGGCATCAACAAGCTGCGGGAGAAGAAATCCACGATGAAGGGTGTGGATTATGACAAGGAGCTGGAGAAGTTGCTGGTGGAGCTGGCGCGGGTGTATGAGAAGGCGGGACTGTTGCCGAAGTGAGCAGGGTTAAATCCCTGAACCAAACTCCGATCTTTAGAAGCTTCGATCCAGTTCCCTTTACGGTCATTTCTCTTCAATCCAGACTAGTCGCCATTTTTCGGGAAACAGGGGCCGGGCGCAACCTCCCGCCGCGAACTCCCTGCCTGGGGTAATTCTTGGCAAGCCATAACCCACCGGCACCAATCTGGGACCACTATGAGTGCTCTCGAAAATGGGGCTGCTCACACCCGGAATGTGGATATCCAGCGGCAGTAAAAAGGCGATCAAGATCATGACAAAAGCGGAGTTGATCAGGCGATGACTGCGGTGCCAGGCAAAGGTGCAGTGACTGAGAATCCACAATAAGATGGCGAGGGTGCAGGTGAGGCGGAAGGAGGTCAAAACAAGCAGGGCAAAGCAGCAAAGTTCTATCCAGCTAAAACGGGGCTTTTTGCCGCTCAAGGTTTCCTCGTTCATGGCACTCGGTATCGTGTCTGCTTGGGTGATTGAGTATCATTAACATGGCCTATCCCGAGCTTGGCATCAAGACGCAGATACGGGTGGCCGCGGTTCCAAAATTCTCCGTTTGTTGGACTGGTCTGGCTCTTGGCTTCTGGTAGTTTCTTTTCCGAGCTATGGATTTTTTTACGGCACAGGAAAAAGCGAAGCGTAACAGCGGGCGGCTGATCTTGTACTTTGGCGCGGCAGTGCTGGGGACGATCGCGGTCATTTACATCATCCTCGCCATCATATTCGCCAAAGCGGGACGGCCGGATGCGCTCGGCCAGGCACGCAGCTTTTGGCAGCCGCAACTATTCCTCTGGGTGGCCGGTGGCACAACGGCCGTGGTGGTGCTGGGAAGTTTGTTCAAGATGGCGCAATTGACGTCCGGTGGTGGGGCCGTGGCGCGGGCGATGGGCGGGCGGTTGATCGATGGCAGCACGCGGGATGCGGATGAGCGCAAGCTGGTGAACATCGTGGAAGAGATGTCCATCGCCTCCGGAGTTCCGGTGCCGGAAATCTATGTGATGGATGACGAGGAGGGTATCAATGCTTTTGCAGCGGGCAATTCAGTGAGTGATGCGGCGGTGGGGGTGACGCGGGGTTGCATCCAGTTGCTGAATCGGGATGAATTGCAGGGCGTCATCGCGCATGAGTTCAGCCACATCCTGAACGGCGACATGAAGCTGAACATCCGCATGATGGGCGTGCTGTTCGGCATCCTGTGCATCGCGATGATCGGGCGCATCCTGTTGGAGACCACAAGTCGCCGAAGCTATCATCTGGGGGCGCGCAACAAGGGCAGCAACCCGTTGCCCATTATCGGGCTGGTGCTTTTCGCGGTGGGCTATATCGGCATCTTTTTCGGGCGGTTGATCAAGGCGGCGCTTTCCCGACAGCGCGAATTTCTGGCGGATGCCTCGGCAGTGCAGTTCACGCGCAATCCGGATGGCATCGCGAATGCGCTAAAGAAGATCGGTGGGTTGGGACGACGTGGTTCCATCGTGACGGCGCCGGATGCGGAGGAAGCGAGTCACATGTTTTTCGGCAATGCTTTGGCGGAGGGATTCTCCAACCTGACGGCGACACATCCGCCGCTGGTGGATCGTATCAAAGCCATCGAGCCGCGATTTGATGGGAATTTTCCACGCGTGGAGTTTCCGAAGAGCAGGTACGAAGCAGAGGAGGAAGAAGTGCCGATGCGGCGTTCACCAATGAGTCATCGCCCTCCACCCATGCCGTTTCCGATGCCACCGATGTTGCCCGTGCAGGATGTGATCGGCCAGGTGGGCACGATCCAGCCGCAGAATGTGGCGTGGGCGCTAGCCCTGATGGCGGATATGCCGGAGCCATTGCGGGCGGCGGCCCATGATGGGTATGGCGCACGGGCATTGGTGTATGGTCTGTTGCTAAGCCCGGATGCGAGTTGCCGGGCGAAACAGATGAGTGCCTTGCAAGCGAAGGCAGATGCGGGTGTGTTTGCCGAGTTGAACAAGTTGCGCTCTTCCCTGGAGGCGGTGAAGGCAGAGGCGCGCCTGCCGTTGATCGAGATGGCGATGCCGGCGCTGCGGCATCTGTCGCAGAGCCAGTTCGAGACGTTTATGGCGAATGTGGAGGTGCTCATTGCGGCGGATCAGCAGATCGATCTGTTTGAGTATTCGTTGCAGCGGATGCTGAAGCGGCACCTGTGGCCGCACTACCGGCAGGTGAAAAAGACGGTCACGCATTACTATGCGCTGAAGCCGTTGTTGCCGGATTGCGAGGTGCTGCTGTCAGGGCTGGCACTGGTAGGACATGGTTCACCGGATGAGGTTGCGAAGGCATTTCGCTCAGGCGTGAGCCGCTTGGGGGCGGAGGCGACTGGGCTGACGTTGCAACCGGTGGAGAGGGCGAACCTGACGCAGATTGATGAAGCGTTGGACCGGTTGGCGACGTCATCACCCATGGTGAAGAAGCAAGTGCTGGATGCATGCGCGCATGCGGTGGCGAGCGATGGGGTGATCCAGCCGCGTGAGGCGGATCTGCTAAGGGCGGTGGCGGACGGGCTGGATTGTCCGATGCCGCCGCTACTGAAAGGGCAGTCTTGAGCTGTGTCCGCTAGTTCCAACAACTATGCCGGTGATGCCGCTTGGGCTGATTTCGTGAAAGCCATCACGCAATTCTGGACTCCCTGCCAGAACAAGGCGGAGCTGATCCAGCTTTTCAACGGAGCGGAAGATCTGGCCATCGCGGCCTATTACGTGGCTGGAAAAAATGCGGTTGAATGGGCGGATTCACCCGTTCCTGCTTTGAGGAACCGGAAGCCGGTCTCATTTCTTTCCAGCCCGACGGGAATCAAGACGCTCCGGAGTGTTTTGATGAGGGCGCCTTGAAAAGGCCTGATTAGCTGACGGAATGGCCAATAGTTACGTTTCTGCAAAGATTTAAGGGAGTTTGCATTTCACCGGGTTCTGCCCTATTGCTGTCTGGCTCTATGGAAAAAGACGTGGTGGTGCGCATCCAGAATTTGACGAAGATTTACCGGCAGGGGGAGATCAACGTCACCGCGCTGGACAATGTCACACTGGATATCGCACGCGGGGAGTTCCTCACGCTGATGGGCCCTTCCGGGTCAGGCAAGTCCACGCTCTTGCATATCATCGCGGGCATCGACCGTCCGACGAGTGGCAAGTGCCATATCGAATCCATCGATGTCACCAAGCTGAATGAATCGCAGTTGGCGGACTGGCGGAACCAGAATGTAGGCTTTGTTTTTCAATCGTTCAATCTGATCCCGGTGCTGACGGCGTTTGAGAATGTGGAACTGCCTCTGTTGCTCACGGGGTTGAGCGGTAAACAGCGGCGGGCGCAGGTGAAGGTCGCGCTGGAGATGGTGGGATTGGCAGATCGGGCAGGGCATTTGCCGCGGCAGATGTCGGGCGGTCAGGAGCAGCGCGTGGCGATCGCGCGGGCGCTGGTGACGGATCCGCGACTGCTAGTGGCGGATGAGCCGACGGGTAATCTGGATGCGAATTCGGCGAATGAGGTGTTAGGGATTTTACAGACTTTGGCCAAGGGCGGTGAGAAGACGGTGATCATGGTGACGCATGATCCGAAGGCGGCGGCGTATGGCTCGCGCTCCATCCATCTGGAAAAGGGCGAACTCATCCGGGAGGAGATGACGCAGTGACGATCGGCACCTTCATCGTCAAGAATGCGCTGCGCAACAAGCGTCGTGCACTGCTTTCCATCTTGAGCGTGGCGGTGAGCTTGTTTCTGCTGGTCACGTTGCTGGTGTTGTTACGGGAGCTGACCACGCCGATGGAGGATGCGGATGCGGCGATGCGCATCGCGGTGCGGCATCGGGTGTCGTTGGCGAATACGTTGCCGTATCGGCAACGCGGAGTGATTGAGCGGATTCCGGGCGTGGCGGCGATCACGCCATTCACGTTTTATGGCGGCAAATTCCGCAATGAAGACATCCCGTCCTTTGCGCAGTTCGCAATGGATCCCATCCAGCTTACGAATGTGTTCGGGGAGGCGAAGCTGCCGCTGGATCAGTTGAATAATTGGATCGCAGATCGTTCGTCCTGCATCATCGGCATCGAGACGGCGAAGCGTTATGACTTTAAGATCGGTGACAAGATGAAGCTGGTGGGGACGATCTGGCCGGCGGATCTGGAGCTGAAGATCGCGGGCATTTACAAGGGCACGCCGGATGATCGCAATGTGCTGTTTCATCACGATTACATGGATGAAGCGTGCGGGCGCATGGGTATCGTGGGCACGTGGTGGGTGCGGGCGAAGTCGTTGGAGGAAGTGCCGCTGGTGGTGGAACGCATCAACAAGGAATTCAAGAACACGTCGGCCGAGGTGCTGGCGGAGACGGAGCGATCGTTCGTGCTCGGGTTCATCTCGATGTGGGGAAATATCAAGGTGTTCATCGGCGTCATTTGCAGTGTCGTCGTGTTTTCGCTCATCTTGGTGACGGCCAGCACGATGAGCATGGCGATCCGGGAACGTTTCCGGGAACTGGCGATATTGAAGGCGCTGGGCTTCCGGCGACATGAGCTGTTCGCGTTCATTCTTGCAGAGAGTTTTGGGTTCGCGTTTGCGGGGGCGGTGATCGGGATCGGTGGGGCGTGGCTGCTGTTTTCGAAAATCAACATCACGGCGGTGACGAAGGGAATGTTTGTGGCCTTTGAACTGACGCCGCGGATCATGGCGACAGGCTTTAGTGTGGGCGCGATCTTAGGAATCATCGGAAGTATAGTTCCGGCGATCTCCATGGCGCGGATGAGCGTGATACAGGGGTTAAAGACACTGGATTGAAATCATGGCGCTGCCGCTTAAATACAATTTTCAGAATGTCATCGTGCGCTGGCGCTCGACGCTGGCGGCCATCTTTGGCATCGGGCTGGTGGTGGCGGTGTATGTGATGTTGCAGGCGCTGGCGGTGGGGCTGGAACGCAACAGCGCGAACACGGGTGATGCACGGAATTTTCTCATCGTGCGCAAGGGAGCGACGTCGGAATCCGTAAGCCAAGTCACGCGGGAGCAGTTTCGTTATCTGCAATACATGGAGGAGATCGCGAAAGATGCGCAGGGGAAGGCGATCCTCACGGCGGATACGATGGTGCTGGTGAACCTGCCGCGCAAGGAAGGCAATGGTGAGGCGAACGTGCTGGTGCGCGGGGTGATGGAGAAGGGGAAGGAGTTGCGCTCGCAAGTGCAACTGGTGGAGGGACGGTGGTTTGTGCCTGGGAAACGCGAAGTGGTGGTGAGCCGCAAGCTGGCGTCGCGCTTCAAGAATTTCCAGCTTGGGGAGGAGTTTCACGTGCCGGGGGCGGACTTGAAAGTGGTGGGATGGATGGATGGGGGGCGGAGCGCGTTTGATTCCGAGGTGTGGATGGATACGGATGAGGCGCGGAATATCTTTGGCCGGGAGAATTACACGAGCGTGTTGGTGCGGCCGGTCGATGAAGCGGCGGCGACCCAGCTCAAGGCAAAGCTGGAAGGCAGCAAGCAGATCGCGGCACGGCTGGAGCGGGAGACGGAATATTATAGCAAACAGACGAAGACGGCGGGGCCGATCAAGTTTCTAGGGGTGGCGCTGGCGAGCATCATGTCGGTGGGAGCGGTGTTCTCGGCGATGAACACGATGTATGCGACGGTGGGGGCGCGGACGCGCGAGGTGGGGACATTGCGCGTGCTGGGGTTTCATCGGCGGGCGATCTTGCTCAGCTTTTTGATGGAAGGGGCGATACTCGCTTTCTTGGGTGGTGTGGTAGGATGTCTCATCGTATCGGCGGCGTATGCGTGGGTGACGTTCACGGGGTATACGTTTGGCACGATCAATTTTGATACGTTCAGCGAAGTGATCTTTGATTTTCGTCCCACCCCGGAACTGTTGGGGAAGGGACTTCTTTTCGCGGTGGTCATCGGCTTGATCGGGAGCCTGTTGCCAGCTTGGCGGGCATCGCGTATCCCGGTGATCTCAGCACTTAAATCTGTATGAAACCTGAACAGGCGAATCGCCTGAAGATAGATGAAGAGGTCCGGCAGCGTCCGAAGGGCGCGGTGGGATTGATCTTTGCCTTGGTAGTGGTCATCACGGCGGTGGCGATCTTTTTTGCGTGGCCGCGGGAATCGGATTCGCGACGCATCATGGCGGGTGGAAAAGCGCCGGAAGCTAAAGGGGCAGGTGCCGTTTCTACGAATGCCGCGCCGGTGGCGAGCCGGACGAGCGATGATAATTCGGTGCTTACGGTGAGCGGATATATCGTGAACCGTGAGCGCATCGAGATCAGTCCGCGATTCACGGGCATGGTGAAATGGATCGGGGTGACGAAGGGGGATACGGTCACGAACGGGCAAGTTGTCGTTTTGCTGGATGATACGGAATATCGCGCGCGCCTGCATGAAGCGGATGGGCGTATGGCCATGGCGAAGGTGAATGTGGAGAAGGCGGAGCTGGCGTGGAAGCGCACGGGAGAACTGGCGAAGATCAATGTGGAGTCCAAGCAAGCGGAGGATGATGCGCGCTTGGCGGTGGATTCAGCGAAGGCAGCCATCAAGGAGATCGAGGGGCAGCGGGAGCTGCTGCTCACGTATATTGATTGGACGATCATCCGCTCGCCGATCAATGGCGTGGTGCTGGAGAAGCTGGTGGACCCGAACGAGTTGGTAACGCCACAGAGCTTTGGTGGTACGCGCGGTCCGAGTACGGCCTTGATCGCGGTGGCGCAAGGGAATGATTTGCAGGTGGAGATCGACCTGAACGAGCAGGACCTGGCGAAGGTGTATCTGAAGCAGGAGTGCAAGGTGAGCCCGGAGGCGTACCCGGACAAGAGCTACGGCGGTTATGTGGCTGAGATCGCGCCGGAGGCGAATCGGCAGAAGGGGACGTTGCAGATCAAGGTGCAGGTGCGGAATCCGGACAAGTTTTTGACGCCGGAACTCAGTGCGAAGGTGCAGTTTCTGCGCAAGAAAGAGACGGAAGTGAAAGCGGGTCCCCCGCAGTGAGGGGTGACAATGGGTCGCGCAAACCTTCTCCTATTTCTCAGCTCTTCGTCGTGACGGGCACGCTGTTTTCGAGCAATACAGTATCTCCGGCGTGTGCGTTTCTCAGACGTTTCGCGCGGCCTTTCACCATCCAGTAGGGCAGCCAGGCGAATATCTCCGGAGCGATGCGTAGCAGGAGAGAATCGCCATCACGCGATTTCTTGAAATCGTTGGCGAACCCGGCGCCCTGGCAGGCCAGCATTTGGTTCACCATCCGGGTGTAACGTTTCCAACGCAGAAAATCCCCGGCGTTCCGGACCTCGCGCAAACCATAGCGCAACATCCAACGGGTGACGCTGCGGGCCGACTGGGCCACCAACCGCTGGGCCTCCAGATCTTTGATGTAGAGGGGCAAGTTCGCGATACCCACGGCGGCTTCCAACGAGGACCAGCGCTGTTCGCGATGGTGGAAGAGGGTGAGCTGACGCGTGGAAAAACACAGGGGATGCCCGGAGCTTTCCAGCCCGGCCAGCAGCAAAGCCAGGTGCGGGCATAACGTGCCTACCGTCTGACAAAAGACTTTGTGATACGCCCGCAGCACATCGAGGTTGTAGAGGTTGGAGGACATGAAAAGGATGTCCGCGATCTCCTTCTCCGCGAGCAGTTCCGGCAGGCTGCTCACGCTGTGATCGTGTAGGTTGCGCCCGCCTTCGCTATCGCAGTTGATCGCGAGCGCGCTGGGGTGTCGATTGATCAAGTCGAGTGCGGTCGCCACGGCGTCCGGCAGCACGGGGTCGTCGTCTCCCAGAGTCCAAATCCAGCCGTGCTCCACACTATCAAATGCGTGGAGCATGTTCCGGCCGATCCCGATGTTCACGGGCCAGCGGGCGTGCCGGGTCAGTGCCGCGCGATAACGTTCCACGATCTGCGGGGTGTGATCCGTGCTGGCGTCATCGAAGACGTGCAAAGCCACCTGACCCGCCGATGCCTGCACCTGTGGAATCAGCTCCTGCAAACGGCGCTCCAGCAATGAAGCGCGGTTAAATGTGGGGATGACAATCGTGAGCCTGACACTCATACATCCGTCGAGAATCGACATGCCATATGCTGCTTTGTGCATACGCGGTCGGAGTCGTTAGCTCAAACTTAATTGTGAAAGAGATACGGAAAAGCATGCGGCAAAGGCCGCAGCGGAGCCCCTGGTCTCAGGATCGCGACGGTGGTTGTTTTTGGGGTGGATGTCGTTACCCAACAGCATGTTGCGTTTCGATAGAGGGGGTGGTCCGACGCGCTTGGTGTCAGGGCAAGTGAAACGTTGGGTTTCTTTTTCGCCCATTTGGAGAGGGGATTTCAGGTAGTGAAAAATCCTAAAATAATCGCTTGCAGGGGCGGGGGTGGTTTTGTAGCGTTTCGGTCCCGTTGGTTTGCACTTGTAGCTCAACTGGATAGAGCGTCTGACTACGGATCAGAAGGTTCCAGGTTCAACTCCTGGCAGGTGCACCACTTCTTCTTTCTGTTCGTTTACCCCAAAATCACAGATTAAAACTGGCTTGGCTTTTGCCTCGGCCAAGCATTTTAGCGGGTTTTGGCGCGCAGATAAGGGCTGGAGAGAGTGAGGGTGGAGCCGTTCGCGGTGTGCTGGTGCAGGGTGAGGAAATCGAGAGTGGTCGGAGCGGATTTCAGGGTGACTTCTCCGGTGAAGGTGGCGGGACCGGTCTGGTGCAGCGGGGTGGATTGCCAGCGGTCGTATTCCATGGCGTGGGTGTAATCCGGCTGGCGGTCCACGGACCACCAGAGTTCGTTTTTCTGGGGCTCAGATTTGTCCGGGAAGGTGACGGTGACTTGGAGGCGATGGGTGGTCTTGTCCCAATGCTGGGTCACCTTGGGCGGGGCGATCATGGGACGAGTATTGAAGAAGTGGTGTTGCGCGAAGGCGTAGAGGTTCTCTTCCATCTCGGGTTGAGCGCCGACTTGTTTCAGGAAACCTGCGGCTTTCGCACCGCCGTGCTGGCCGCCGGGAAGGATGCAGAGGGGGAGTTGCGGATAGCGGCGGCCCAATTCAAGGAGGCCGGGACTGACGTTGTCATTCGAGCCTTCGAGGTAAAAGATTTCCACGCCGCGTTTTTGCAGGGCGGGCAGATAATTGGTGAGGCGGCAAACTTCCCACGCGAGGGTGCAGGCGGCTTTCATTTCGCTTTCGGTCCAGCCAGCGGTGCGGGCTTCGGCCAAGGTGATGCGTTCGGCGGCGCGGATCTGGTCGCGGGACATGAGGATCTCGGCGGCGGTGGCGGGTGCGTTGGTGAGGCGACCGGCGGCGAGGTCGATGAGGAATTTTTCATTCATGCGGGTGATGTCCGCGGGACGCATGCCTTCGACGTAAGGGCCGCCGGGCGGATCGATGATGGGGGCGACGACGGGGTGTATGGCGGTGAAACGGTCATCGGCGATGCCCGCAGCGGCAGCGCCCACGCCGCGTTTGGAAGCGCCGGTGACGAGGACTTTCACGGGCTGGAAGACAGTGGGCTCGGCCATAGCCGCAGTGAGGGCGCGCATGTCGCTCAGGCCCCAGATCCAGGCGGGGGTGTAGCGGGCGTCTTTGCTTTTAAGGAAATTGGCCTTCATGCCGATGTCCAGTTTGCCGACGGGTTCCATGGCATCAACGGTGGTCATGCCGATGAGGGCGATGCCGACGCCTTTTTCTTTCAGGAGCCGGAGCATGGCGGTGGTGGGCGAGGCGGGTTTCAGTTCCGCGCCGGAATTGCCGACGATTAAGTTCTGACAAGGGCCACCAGACGCGGGAGCGAAGAGGGTGACGGGCAGGCGCACCTTCTGGCCGGGCCACCATTCGCAGACGGTTATCTCGATGAATTTCAGGCGGACGGCGGTGTCTTTTGCCCACGGGTGCCAGTCCTCTATTACGCGGGTTTCCAAGGTGGAGGCGTCGCGGACGGTGGCCATGTCGTAGCGGCCGGGGACGATCTTGGCGTGGAGCGGGAGGAGGCAGAGCAGGGACAGGAAAAATAGGGGGAGGATTTTCATGGGTGTGACGCGCATCAAGGGATGTGAGTAGAGTAGAGGAAGAGGTGGAACGGGGGCAAGAGGGAGTGTGGACTGGGAATTGAACTTAAATGTCGGCCCGAATTTTAGCCAATAGATTTACGATCGGCGAGCCCCCGGCACAAAAAGATCGGCAAGATTTCTTATAAGTTCACTTCTTCCCAGACACCCGTTTTGGTTTGTTAAGCGGCGGTTGCGTTGGCTGGGGCTGGTCTGCGGGAGTGAGGGTGACGTGGATTACATCAGGGGTTCGAAATTCAGATACTGGCAGGCGTTGATCGTGATAGCCATCGAGCTTAAAGATCAAAGTTCGGGTGGCAGTAACTTGGAAGTCAGCAGCACGGTTGGGATAGAGCGTGTCGATATCGGTGATCAGTGGCGTTTTTCCCAATGGCAATGAAGCAGCGAAGACACTGGCGCCTGAGGGAGTGGATGTTAACTGAATGTCACGGTTAATGGCGCAACCGCAGGTGAGGAGGAGAAATAAGCAGGCAAGCTGTTTCATGTGGGTGTCCCTTTCTGGCCGTAGGATACAATGGTCAATCGGCTCGGCGAGCACGAATGCATGACCCCGTGACGATGATGAGGGGACGATTGTAATCAGGAATGCTAGATATGGAGCGACGGAAGTTGAACCCGCGACCAAGCATAAATCGAAATCGTATTGCTGGAGAAAGTGCCTCGATTTAGTGTCTGCCATGCTTCTGATTCCAGTGTGGGCCGTCTTCTTTCTAGCGGCGGGTATCACCGGCGTGATGCGTGGCTATCCTTTTGCGGGCTGGATATGGGGATTTTTTCTTGGGCCTATTGGGCTGGTGATCATCGCTTTGAGTGAGAATAAAAAAGGCGCGCCTGATGGGAAAGAACTGGAGGCTGGGAACAAGATTGCCCGGGCGAAAGCATTTCAAGAGCAAGCGGCATTGCGTTCTAATCTCGTGAAGTGTAGTTGCGGCGAAATGATTCCAAGCAAAGAGATTTGTCCGTTTTGTGGGAAGGGTTGAAGCGGTCTTGCAGGGGAGGTTGGACAGGTGAAGGCACCTGTCCCACTACGGAGCGACCCCGACCAATAGGTGCGGGGCAAGGCAGGCGAGGGCGCCTGTCCGACTCGTGGCAGGCGAGGCGCCTGCCCCACTATCGGGGATCGCCGTGAAATCAGATGCTGTCGGGGAGGGTGAGGAGTTGCCAGTTGCCTTCGCGGAATTCGTAGGCGCGGCCAGCTTGAATGGTGGAACCGGCGATGGCTTGGGCGCCCATGAAGTGGCTGAGTTGATCGTGGGTGTCGAAGGTGTGGATGGGACGGTTTCCGGGCGAGCCAAGGCAAATGAAGGGTTTCTCGGCCATGAAGGGTTGACCGTCGATCTCCCCGAAGTAGCTGATCATAGCCGGTGAGGCGGAAAGGTGGTGAGGCACCGGGTGAGGTAGGCGGGCAATGTGGGGATGCGGAGCCAGTGGCCATCCTCGAATCCGTAGGCGTGGGTGAGGACAGCCTGGGGATCGCGATGACGGGCGGATTCCAGATAGTTCCAGAGGGAGATTTTATTCGCGAAGGTGGTGACGGCGCTGGGAGAGGGCCAGCCGAGGATGAGGAAGGGCAGGTTGGCGGCAAAGGGTTTGCCGTTCAACGGACCTGCATAGAGTGTCATTATGCGGCAACGTATCATCGGTTGACCGAAGCGATACTAGGGCACACACCCACGATGACGGGAGGGGGAATCGGACAGGCTGGTTTTTAACGGAAGATGAGAGATACTCAATTTGAGGGGGAAAAATCAGATGAGTGCACAATGTCATCCGCCCCGTCGGGCATATGCGTCAAGTTAAGCCAAGGCCTCCCAAGTTTGGGAGTAATTCTGTCGCGTGCGCCGGTCGTAGCAACAATAACGGACGAGGGTTTCGTACAGGGTCCGGTTTTCGTGATGGCCCAAG
>CALRJY020000017.1:0-119729 GCA_943367715.1 Chitinophaga pinensis
AAACCCAAAAAAGACGTAAATTTTTTGTGGATGCAGTGGGATGTAGTGAGATGCATGACTAACGGGACGGGGAAAATGCGGTTAAGGTCAAATCCATGAAAAATAGTGTGAGCCTAGTGTGGTACAGCGAGCGGAGTGATAACGCACGGGGAAATAAGGCGTTAGGTTAAGACCATGAAGAAAGGTTAGTTCCGCCTCGTCACCCCGCAGGCGGAACGGCCACAGCGAAAAACGAATTTATATGCGAATCATTGGAAAATCGGTTAGACTGGTCACTGTCATGAAAACTTTGCTGGCGTTAGCCATGGTCACTTTCTTCACGGTGTTCTCCTTGCGTTCCCAGACCGCAGCGGAGTATGGGCCGCTGAAGGCGGAGGCGGAGAAATTCTTCGCTGAGAAGTCGTACGCGAAGGCGAACGAGGTTTACGCCAAAGCCAAGGCGCTGACGCTTTCCACCGCCGATGCCCGCTGGGTGGAGTTCCGCCTCGCCGATACGCAATGGCGCTCGGCCGCAGCCACGCAACAGGCGGACACGACGAAACAAGATCAGGCACGACAAGCCCTCGAAGTGATGGTGCGCGATATCATCCGCGATGAAGACAAGGACCGTGTGTGGGTGGAGGTGAAGGAATCGCTCGGTGACTTCTGGTGGATGCGCAAGAACAGCGTGAACTGGCACCCGGGCTGGGCGAATTACCAGCAGGCGCTCGAGTGGTGGGCGGGTGCCAAGGATGTGGATGAAGCGCGCGAACGTTACCTCAGCATCATCCGCCGCGCCGCGCGTCCCGCCCAGGCAGAGCGTTACTATTATTACGGCTATTACGGAAACGCCCTGCCCCTGCCTGTATTGGAGAACACCTTGAAGATCGCGCAGACGGAAACGGACAAAGCCCTCGCGCATTACCTCATCGCGATGACGATCAAGAATCAGGGTGGCGGTTTCGAGCAACGCCAGCGCGTGCCCGAGGAGTTCGAGGCGGCGGTGAAGTTCGGCAAGGGCAACGACTGGTATGACGACGCACTCTATCACTACGCGGAGTGGATGATGCATCAGGGCCGCTTCATCCCCACGGAAAACGGCAGCTACCGTCAGGAACCCGACAACAAGAAGGCGCTGGAGCTGTTCCGCAAAATCATCGCAGAGTTCAAGAAAGGTGAATCGCGTTATTTCGAGCAAGCGCAGAACCAGATCAACAACATCACGGGCGTGCAGTTGAGCATCAGTGTCTCGCACATCTTCCTGCCGGACTCGGAGGTGCAGTACTATCTGAATTGGCGCAACGTGAAGGAAATCGACCTCGCTCTCTACCCTGTGAATCTCGCGAAGGACGTGCAGATGGCGGGCAACGAAGAGCGGCGGCAGAACTGGCTGCAATCCATCGAGCTGGGCAATCGTGAGAAGGTGAAAGCGTGGAAGCATGATACGAAGGACAAGGGCGACTACAACCCGGGCAATGCCACGCTGCGTTATGAAGGCAAACTGCCCGCCGGCGCCTACGTGCTGGAAGCCAAGGCCGGCGGCAAATCCATGCGCGAGATCGTCCTGGTCACCGATGCGTCCATCGTGCTCAAGACTTCCGGGAAACAGGCGCTCGTGTATTTCTGCAACGCCCTGGATGGTTCCCCGCTGGTGAACGCCCCGGTGAAACTGTGGCAGCGTTTTCACAACGGCAACAAATGGGAATGGAGCCAGTTCGACAAAACGACCGACCAGGATGGCCTGGCGTTATTCGAGACAAAGGACACGGCGAACAACATCGAGCTCTTCGTCGGCGCCGTGGCCAAGGATAAACAGGCTTTCAGTGTGGGGAACAGTTATCGCTATGGGCGTGGTGAACAACCGTGGCGCATCTACGCGTTCACCGATCGCCCTGCCTATCGCCCGAAAGAGCACGTGGAGTGGAAAATCATCGCCCGCCGTGACAATGGTTCCGTGTATTCCACCCCATCAAATGAGACGATCTGGTATCGCATCGAGGGACCGGACAATGCGCTCTTGAAAGAAGCCGAGCTCAAGCTGAACGAATTCGGCAGCGCCTCCGCAACTGTCGAACTGACGGAAACCATGCGCCTCGGCGAATACCGCATCAGTTTCCGCGACAAGTCGAAGAACAATCACATCGGCGATGCCCAGTTGTTCCGCCTGGAAGAGTACAAGCTACCGGAATTCAAGGTGGCCGTGCAGACGCCGGAAGAGAACGGCCAGCGCAAGATCTTCCGCGTGGGCGAACAGGTGGAAGCAAATATTCAGGCGGACTATTACTTTGGTGGTGCGGTGGCCAACGCCAGCGTGGAAGTGGTCGTGTATCAGAATCCCTATTATTTCTACAATCCGCAGCCGCGTGAGTTCCCGTGGTTCTACGAAGACATAGATACGCAGCCGAATCGCTGGGGCCGGGGTGGTCGCGGCTCGATCGTGAAGCGTGAGACGCTCAAGACGGATGCGACCGGCAAGGCACTAGTAAAATTCGAGACGCCCGCCAATGCCGGACAGGATTTTGAATATCAGATCGAAGCCCGCGTGATCGATGCTTCACGCCGCGAGATCGTGGGTAATGGCACGGTCCGCGTGACCCGTCAGCGTTATTACCTGACCGCCAAGCCAGACCGTCAAGTCATCGCTCCAAAAGACCAGACGAAAGTAGAAGTCACCGCGCTGGATGCGAACAACAATCCGGTGAAGACGGAGGGTGAAGTTTCGGTGACCCGTGAGTATTGGTGGGAGATCTGGCTCACGCCGGACGGCAAGGAAGTGAAGGGTGATGAACTCAAGCGTTTGAAAGCGCAGAACAAGATCTGGCCGCCCTTGCCGGCGCGCCCAGACCAGAAGGATTGGACGCTGAAATTCCGTGGTTATGAGCAGGAAGCCATCTTGAAGCAGCCCTTGAAGACGGATGCGGACGGCAAAGGTGAGTTCGCCTTCAAGGCGGAGAAGGAAGGTTATTACCGCATCGCCTATCTGACGAAAGATCAGGTTCCAAACCGCCTGCCGCAGCCGATCAATACCGAGACGCGCGTGTGGGTGGCGAGCAATGCCACGACGGATACGGGCTATCGCACCGGCGGCATCTCGGTGATTGTGGACAAGGACACCTTCCGCGTGGGCAACGAAGCCTCCGTGATGCTGGTGGCCAATGGTGAACGCCGTTTCGTGCTCTTCAGCATCGAAGGCGAAACGCTGGACAGCTATCGCCTCGTGCGGATGGATGGTCCCACGAAGATGCTGCACATCCTGGTGGAAGAAAAACACGTGCCCAACGTGTTCCTTAGCGCGGGCATGGTGAGCGAGAAACAATTCCACATGGATACGCGCCAAGTCATCGTGCCACCCACCAAGAATTTCCTCACGGTGGATGTGAAGCCGGATCGCGAGCAGTACCAGGCACGGGAGAAAGGTTCGCTCAAGGTTACAACGAAGGATGATGCGGGCAAACCGGTGAGCGCCGAAGTCTCCGTGGCCCTCGTGGATGAATCGGTCTATTACATCCAGAGCGATTATGCAGGGGATGTACGGCAGTTCTTCTACGGCACCAAACGGGCGAACATCACGCAGAACCAGAGCACGTTCAACCAGAAGAACTACGCGAAGCTGGTGGAGGGAGCAGACAAACAGTTGCTGGAGGAGGAGCAGGCCAAACGTTTGGATGCACGACGGCAGGCGGGCGACAAGAATCAGGCGGAAAAACAATACTATGCCGAGTCAGAAACAGTCAGCCAGGTAAAGGAGCGTGGGATGGCCTTCGGCGGCGGTGCGGCTTTAGCTGCGGATGCCGCAGCCATGCCCGCTTTAGCCGCATCGCCGGCACCCATGGGAGCAGCAGCCAAAATGGAATCCCGCTCCGCACTGCGCAAGTCGGCGGCAGACGAAGGTGAATTCAAAAAGAAAGACAACAAAGCGATGGAACCGGACGGGCCCGCGGTTCAGGTCCGTAACGATTTCCGCTCCACCATCCTCTGGCAACCGACCGTGGTGACGGATGCCAAGGGCGAGGCCACCGTGGACGTGACTTATCCGGATTCCCTCACCGGCTGGAAGGCCACGGCCCGCGCCGTCTCCAAGGGCAACCAGTTCGGCAGCGACGATGCGGCCACTCGCACCAAGCAACCGCTCATCGTGCGCCTGCAAGCTCCGCGCTTCTTCGTGGTGGGTGATGAAGTCGTGCTCTCCGCCGTGGTGAACAATAACACCAGCGAAGAGATGACCGTGAAGGTGTCTTTGGATTCCGTATTCAGCGGGACATCGACCAATGTGGACAAGCGCTTGCCGATTCCCCACCTGACCTTCCAGCTCAGCGCCAATGATTACGCGGCCACCGGCAAACCGGTCACGTTGAAGATTCCGGCCAATAGCGAAGCTCGTGCGGATTGGAAAGCCCGCGTGAACAACGATGGTCCCATCAAGGTGAAGACCACGGCTATCGGCGGCAAATACTCGGACGCGATGGAGAAGGATTACCTCATCCACGAGCACGGCATCGAGAAATTCATCACGAAGGCTGGCAAGGTGCGTGGCAGCGAGATCACGTTGAAACTCGATATCCCGAAGGAACGCAAGCGCGAGACGACTTCACTCACGGTGCAAGTCTCTCCGAGCATGGCGGTGACGATGCTGGATGCGCTGCCGTATCTGATCGATTATCCGTATGGTTGCACGGAGCAGACGATGAGCCGTTTCCTGCCCGCCGTCGTGACGGCGAAGACGTTGAAGGATCTCGGCCTGCAACCGGAAGATGTGATGGGCAAGGTCTTCGGCGGCATCGAGCAGGCGCACGTTGCCAACACGCAACCGAAAGGTAAGAAGAACTTGGAACGCCTGGATGATATGGTGAAAGGCGGGCTCGCGCGGCTCTACGACTTCCAGCACGGCGATGGCGGCTGGGGCTGGTGGAAGCAGGGCGATAGCGATCGCTGGATGACGGCCTACGTCGTCTGGGGTCTGACCCTCGCTAAGCAATCAGGCACTGAGATCAAGGGTGATGCGCTCGCTCGCGGTGCCGCTTACCTCGACAAGACCTTGGTGGAGGAGGAGACGAATCCGGATATGCAGGCGTGGATGTTGCACGCAGTGGCCGTTTACATGAGCGCAGAGAAGACCGGCAAGATTTCAAAATTTCAGCAGACGGCCTTCGAAAACTTGTGGAAGAACCGCGATCAATTGAACGCTTACACTCGCGCGTTATTCGCACTCTCCGCACATCACTTGGGCAAAGCGCAGGAAGCGAAGACGCTGATCGCAAATCTGGAAAACGGAGTGAAGCGCGATGAGCGTCCGGATGCCTCAGTGCTGGTCGCGGGCACGCCGACGAATGCGGGTGTGATGGGCACGGCGCATTGGGGTGAGGACGGTGTCTGGTGGCGCTGGAGCGATGGTGGCGTGGAAGCCACGGCGTGGGGCTTGCGCGCCCTGCTGACGATTGATCCGCAGAACAAACTGATCGAGCCCGTGAGCAACTGGCTCATCAAGAACCGGCGCGGTGCGCAATGGAGCAACACGCGTGACACGGCCATGGTCGTGCTGGCGATGAATGATTATTTGCGCGTGAGCGGCGAGCTGAAGCCGGAGCTGGAATACGAGGTCTTCGTGAACGGGAAGAAGGTCGCCGACCGCAAGGTGAGCGGTGCGGACGTGTTCAGCGCGCCGAGCCGGTTCACGGTGCCCAACAGCCTCATCAAGGACGGCGCAAACGAGATCCGCATCAAGCGCAAGGGCGAAGGCTCAATCTACTTCGCCGCGGAAGCAAAGTTCTTCAGCCTGGAAGAACCGATCCCCGCCGCAGGCAACGAGATCTTCGTGAAGCGTGAATACTACAAGCTCGTAGGCCGCCCCACCCTCTTGAAGGGTTATGTGTATGACAAGATGCCGTTGAAAGACGGTGAAAGCGTGAAGAGCGGCGAACGCATCGAGACGGTCATCACCGTGGAGACGAAGAATAATTACGAGTATCTGTTGTTCGAGGACTTGAAGCCCGCTGGTTTTGAAGCAGTGGAGATTCGCAGCGGGGAATCGCTCTACGCTCAGGAATTGAAATCGGCCGCCGTAGAGCGCAAGCATGCCGCAGCCGCGGCGGTGGAAACACCCAAGGGCAAAGCAACGGGAGCGCGCGCAGCCGCACCAGGCATCGCCGCACGGAAAATCATCGCACCGCGTCCGCCGCAGAATGACGATCACACCGGGCGTTCACGCTGGGTGTATCAGGAATTGCGCGATCGCAAGGTGGCGCTGTTCATCGACAAATTACCGGAAGGCGTGTGGGAGATCCGCTATGATTTCCGGGCGGAGGTGCCAGGCGTGTTCCACGCGTTGCCTGTGCTGGGCCACGCGATGTATGTGCCGGAGATCCGGTGCAATGGTGCGGAGTTGCGCGTGACCGTCGTGGAGGAACAAAAATGAGGCGCGCGATTCGTTAACGACAAAGACAGGGGCGTTACCTGAATGGTCTATGCCCCTTCTTCCGCCTCGGCGAGCTTGCGATAGAGAGTAGCCAGGCTGACGCCGAGCAGTTCCGCCGCCTTCTCCTTGTCATTGCCGGTGAAGGCCAGCACGCGTTGGAGGTAGGCCACTTCCTGCTCACGCAGGTAGTTTTTCAATGGATTGAAAGAGCCGGACATGGACGTAGCGGTGGCATTGCTCGTGGTCGAAGCCGGCGCACCGCCACTGCCGGGACCCACGGTGCGACCGGGGTAGAGACCGGCGCCGTCCGGCACACTCACCTTGGCGATGTGCGCTTCCTCACGGATATCCTCGGGCTCATTGGCATCGCCGAGCTTGTGCAAGTGCGGGGGCAGATCTTCGCGCAGGATGGTATCACCATCGCAAAGGGCGGAGGCACGCTCGATGGCATTTTCCAGTTCCCGCACATTTCCCGGCCAGCCATGGGCCATGATGGCTGACATCGCCCTGCGGGTCAGGCGCAAGATGTTGCCGGTGCGCGGAGAAACTTTCTGGCGCAGGAAATGGCCGACCAGTAAAGGGATGTCATCGGTCCGTTCGCGCAAGCTGGGCAACTGGATGGAGATGACGTTCAGGCGGTAATACAGGTCTTCACGGAAGGTGCCGTCCTTGATCCGCTTTTCCAACGGTTCATTCGTGGCCGCGACCACGCGCACATTCACATACACAGGTGCGTTATCCCCCACGCGGCGAACTTCCTTCTCCTGCAGCACACGCAGCAGGCGGCTCTGCAACGTCGGCGACATCGAGCCGATCTCATCCAGGAAAATCGTGCCGCCATCGGCTTCCATGAACAAGCCCACCTTGTCATTGATAGCGCCCGTGAAAGCACCCTTGCGATGGCCGAACAGTTCTGACTCCAGCAAGTTCTCCGGCAGCGCACTGCAGTTGATCGGGATGAACGGGGCAAACTGGCGTGTGCTGTTGAAATGCAAGGCGCGTGCGACGAGTTCCTTTCCCGTTCCGCTCTCGCCCAGAATGAGCACCGTGCTGTCCGTCGAGGCCACGCGTTCCACCATCTTGAACACGCCCTGCATCTTGTCCGAGTTGCCGATGATCTGGTTGAACTGATACTTCTTCTTGAGCTGCTTGCGCAGATAGACGTTCTCGGAAATGGCCTGATTGTAAGAAAGCGCCCGTTGGATGCAGAGACGCAGTTCATCCAGCTTGAACGGCTTCTCCAGATAATCGTAAGCGCCCAGCTTCATCGCTTCTACTGCAGTGTCGATGCTACCGAAGCCCGTGATCATGATGACACTGGCGGGCGGATTCAGCGAACGGGCCTTCTTGAGGATCTCCAGACCATGGGCGCGGGTGTTATCCAGATAAAGGTCCGTGATGACGAGTTCGGGTGCCACCTCGGCGAGCGCCTCAAGGGCGGCGTTGCCGTTGGTGAAGGGGTGAACGTCGTGGCCCTCGGCGCGGAGCATCTCCGTCACCATCTGGACCATCGTCATTTCGTCATCGACCAAAAGGACTTTCGCCATGCAAAAGTTAAGGTAAAAAAGAAGGAACGGGCCAGCAAGCCCGTTCCTTTCGTTTAGATTGTTGTTTTTCGGGCCTCCGGCTTACTTGCCGGGCGGGTTGATGATTTCGCTCATCTTGAAGATGGGCATGAACATCGCGATCACCAGACCACCGATCAGCACCCCCAGCACGACGATGAGCAAAGGCTCGATCAGGGAGGTCAAACCGGCCAAAATCACTTCGATCTCTTCATCCAGGAAGTCGGCCACGCGCTCGAGCATCTGGTCGATCTTACCGGTCTGTTCACCGGCCGTCATCATGCGGATGATCATCGTCGGGAAGATGGGATGCTTGCCCAGCGCCGTGGAGATGCCCTCGCCGCGTTCGATGTCGGAGGCGGCCGTACGGATCGCCTTCTCCATCTGCACATGGCCGGACGTATTCGCCACGATGTTCAGCACTTCCAGGATCGGCACACCGGAACGGATCAATGAAGCGAACGTGCGGGTGAACCGCGCCAGCACGATCTTATGCGCGATATGGCCGAAGACCGGCAGCTTGATACGCGTACGATCCCAGAAAGCGCGTCCCGGCGGCGTCTTGATATACCAGAACCAGCCATACACTGCCGCACCCACCGCCAGACCGATGACGAGGAACCATTGCTGGATGAACTCGCTCAGGTCGATGACGAACTGCGTCGGAGCGGGCAATTTGGCACCGAAGCCGCTGAAAATCTCACCGAAGACCGGCACCACCTTCACCAGCAGGAAGACCGTGATGCTCACAGCCACCAAGCTCACGATGGTGGGATACATCATCGCCGACTTGATCTTCTTGTTCATCCGTTGGCGGTTTTCCAAGAAGGTCGCCACACGGGACAAAATCTCAGCGAGCAAACCGCCTTTTTCACCGGCGTCCACCATGGAGACGTAAAGACGGTCGAAGGCCTTGGGATGCTTCTTAAGCGCTTCGGAAAAATTATCGCCGCCTTCCACCCGGTTGCAGACGTCCTTGATGATGTCACGCATCACCTTGTTCGTGGTCTGCTCGGCCAGGGCTTGCAGGGATTGCACCATCGCGAGACCGGCATCGATCATGGTCGCGAGCTGGCGGGTGAACATCACCACGTCGGCCAGCGCCACGGAACCGCCGGCGGTCTTGCCCTTCCGGGTCTTCTCCGCAATGCTGATTACCAGCATGTTACGGTTCAGCAGGGCAGCTATCGCCGCCTGCTCGGAAGACGCATCAAGACTGCTGCGGATCTCCCGGCCGCTATTCGCATCACGCGCAACGTAGGTAAAGGAAGGCATAATTCTCAGGCTGGTAAATAGCAATTAAGGGACCATATTGCAAGCATTTGCACAGCTTGACCTTGCCGTCGAAAAGCTACCGGCTGGCGTTTACTCCCGCTAATGGTCCCGTAAGGCCCATTAAACTCCCCTTCCGCTGGAACTCAAGAGCCAACTTCATGCTCCCAAAACACCCTAAAACTGGCTTGCAATCCACTTTTCCTCGGCTACTGTCCCTCCTCCGCCAGAATAATGGCGGCAAATTTTAACCGATAGACCGACTATGGCCACAACCTCGACCGACCTGCGCAAAGGCATGGCGATTAATTACAATGGTGACGTCTGCGTCATCTTGGACTTCACGCACCGCACCCCCGGCAACCTCCGCGCGTTCGTGCAGGCCACCCTCCGCAGCATCCGCACGGGCAAGACCTCGGAAGTCCGCTTCAGCACCGCTGAGCGCCTCCAGATCGTGCCTATGATGACCACGAAGATGGAGTTCAGCTACAAGGACGGCCAAGATTTCGTGTTCACTGACCCGGAGAATTACGAAACCGTGACCCTTACCCCCGAAATCGTGGGCGACGCAGCCAAGTATCTCGTGGAAAACGGTGTGGTCACCGTCACCTTTGTCGAAGAGAAGGCCGTTTCCGTGGAGTTGCCGTCCGCCGTGTTCCTGACGGTCACCGACGCACCCGAAGGCGTCCGTGGTGATTCGGCGAACAACGTCCAGAAGACTGTGACCATGGAAACGGGCATCACCGTCCAAGCTCCCCTCTTCATCAAGACCGGTGAGAAGCTGAAGATCGATACCCGCACGGGCAAATACATGGAACGCGCCTAAGCGTCTCCGGACACACTTTACAAAAAGCCCGCCCTCGGCGGGCTTTTTTATTGCTCAACGCCGCTCATACATCCGCCGCAACTCCTCCGGAGACGTGCCGAGATGATAAAGCACCGTCAGCCGCCACATGAGCCAGTAAGTCCGCGCCACGCCGAATTGACGGAACCGCCGCGCCGAAGTGGAGACCGTGGCGGAGGCCAGCGCGATCCGGCCCACCTGGCGTAACCGACGGCAGAACTCGAACTCTTCCATCAGCGGCTGCACCGGAAACCCGCCGATCGCCTGCAAGGCTTCCCGGCGCACGAATATGGCCTGGTCACCCAACACTCGCCGGGTCAGTTGCAGACGGGTCCAGCAACGCCAGCGCGAGCCACGCATCAGCCAATGCGGATCTCGGAACTGCTTCCAGCAACCTCCCCCGGCCACCGTAGGATCGTGCAGGCAACGCAAAACAGCATCGCAGGTCTCGGCATCCAACCAGGTATCCGCGTGCAGAAAGATGAGCGCCTCACCCGTGGCCGCCTCGGCACCCGCACGGAGCTGCTTGCCGCGCCCGGGCTCGCTCATGACCACCCGGCAGCCATGCTCGCGTGCGACCTTCGCCGTTTCATCTTGGCTTCCGCCATCCACCACAATGATCTCTTTCACTCCGTGACATTGCTTCAATGATTCCAAGGTGGCGGGCAGAGCTTGGGCTTCGTTCAAGGCGGGAATGATCACGGACAAGGTTTTCGGTGCGGTCACCTCCGCCACACGTTTCATCCGTTGGCGCTCGCGCAGAAAGGAGAGACCGCCAGCCAAGGCCCAGACGACATAGACCAGCAGCGTCAACATGGATGCAGCGACGGACTCCGCCTCCCTCACCCCGTAGAGACCGAAGAGAAGCATCGCCGCGCCTTCCCGCAGACCCGCACCGGCGATCGTCACCGGCATCGTCGCCGCAAAGCCGATGGCCGGAAACGTCCACGCTAGCTTCAGCCAAGGGATCGGTTCACTGGCCACAGCTTGAAGGGAGCAGGCCATCACGCCGCAAAAGCATACCTGCAGTAGAAAACTGAAAAGCAGGCTGCGCACGGCCAAGCCCGGGCTTTGGCGAAATTGCCGGGTGGTGATCTCCAACGAAGTGGCTGTGCGGCCCAAGAACGAATCCCGCTTCCGTGTCTTCCACCACCAAACGAGCAGAACCACCACGACGATAATGCCAATGGCCCAAGGCCAGGCGGGCGCTTTCATGGTGAACCGGTGGAGCTGTTCCCCGCCATCCGCCACCAGCGCGAGCGCGATGCCCGCGAGGGCGAGGAGCACGGAGCCGCCTACGCCCAGCAAACGGTCCAGGAAAGAAGCGGCCACCACGTTGGGCAAAGGTTGCTGGAACCACCGCGCATACAAACCGGTCTTGATCACATCGCCTCCCGCCGGCCCTAACAGCAAGGCGTTGAAAAAATTACCGATGAAGGCGAACCGGAAACTTGCCCCCAGATGCACCACCGCCCCGGATGCCTTCAGCATCCCATGCCAGCGCAAAGCCCCAAACATGGTAGCGAGCGCGAAGAATCCGAACGCCAGCACCAGCCAGCCGGGTTTGGTGTTCTTCAGCACGTCAGCCAGCGCCCCGGCATCCAAGCGGCGCAGGACGACCCAGAGCACGATCGCCGACACTCCCACACCAATGAGACGTTGCCCGATGACGGTGGATGTAGACGGCGTTTTCTGCACGATGGAAGGAGCCTAACCCACAACCGGAAAAATCCAACTATCTCCTCACCCCCGACAAACTTCTCACTTACGGTGAACTTGCTTCATTAGTAATCTTGGTTTATTAATCTGGGCGTTACCAACCAACCTAATCGAACCAATCCATTCCCATGAAACGTTTTCTAGCCACTTCGCTCACCCTGCTCACGTTGTGCCTGGCCACTGCCGCGCAAGCCGCCGATGATGTGAAGCTCGAACTCAAGGACGGTAAACTCAAACCCGGTGAAGGCGTGGGCGCCGAACTGGTGGGCCACGACGAAGGCGAAGGCCGCATTTTCTTTTATGCTCCCGGTGGTGTGGAATGGACCTTCAAGGTGGCCGAGGAAGGTGAATATAAACTCGTTCTCAAAGCCTCCTGCGATGCCGCGCAAAACGAGAACGCCAAGTTCAAGCTCACGGTCAACGGCAAGGCAGATGAGAAGGAAACCACGCTGAAGAACACCGAGGCTGAAGAAGTCACCGTGACCGTCAAGCTCAAGGCGGGCGAGAACAAGCTCCACGTTGCCTTCACCAATGACGCTTACAAAGAAGGCGAATACGACCGCAACATGTACATCCATGCGGCGACCATCAAGGCGGGCAAGGAGACCAAAGAGAAGAAGTAGTCTCTTTCCTCTCAACTAATTCAAGCATCTGGCCGGCGGTTCATTCCGTCGGCCAGATTTGTTTCACCCCTCATCACTTTGCTGGACGGCAGCGCGCTTTCCATGAAAGCTACGAAAAGCAGCAGTGCTATCTTAAGTAGTACGGACGCATGAGCAGACCAGCCAAAATTCTCTGGATCTCCTGTGTGGGTGAGAAAGGCGGTGCCGAGGTGTACATGAATAACCTCCTGCGCCGGCTGGACCGCACCCGCTTCGAGCCGCATGTCGCCTTATTGCGGCCCGGACCATTATCGAAAGAACTGCAGGCCATGGATGTCCGCGTGCATGAGTTCAAGGCTCATCGCATGCGCGAACTGGGCGCGGTGATCGGCACGATAGAGCAGTTAACAGAATTGATTCGTCGCGAAGGCATCGATTTGGTTCACAGCAATGGCTTTCGTGCGCATGTCTATGGCGGCCTCGCAGCGTGGCTGGCGGAAGTCCCGGAATGCTGGCTGGTGCATACCGCCGAGGTCCGGCACTGGAGCACTTGGGCCATCCAGCGCATCCCCACCGCGCACGTGCAGGGAAACTGCCACCGCACGGTGGATTACTTTGTCGAACGCGGTTTTCCCACCACCCTGATGTGGCCCAGTGTGGATCTGGATCAACTCCAACAGCAAACCTCGCGGGCCGATCTGGCTTCGAAGTTTTCCCTGCCGACCGGCGCCCGCTGGCTGGTGATGGCCGCCCGTTTGCAACGCTACAAGGGGCACACGTATTTTTTGCAGACACTGGCCACCCTGCCGGAAGATGTGCATGGGATCATTTTGGGTGGCAGCCTGTTCGGCATGGAACCGGAGTATCGGCTGGAGTTGGAGATGCTGGCCGGACAGCTTGGCTTGCGGGAGCGCGTTCACTTCACCGGCTTTGTGAGTGATGAGGAATTACACGGCTTTCTCGCGCAGGCGGAAGCAGTGGTGCATCCCGCCTTGGATGAGGATTTCGGATTGTCCGTCGCCGAGGCGCAGGCTTTGGGCCGGCCCGTCATCGCCTTTGCAGCGCATGGACCGCAGGCCATCATCGCGGATGAAGTCACCGGCCGGTTGGTGCCGGTCGGCGATCAAAGGGGACTGGACCGGGCTCTGCAACACGCTTTGAACTCCCCTGCCCGGCTGCAAGCCTGGGGGGCTGCCGCTCGTCTCCGGGCCGAGGAACGCTTCTCCGCAACGGCGGCCGTGGCGCAGCTTGAGGCCATTTACACGGCTTGTCTCCGGGACGCTTCGACCGCACACTGACGGTGCATGGGTCTGCGCAGCCAAACCGAAGCTTCCCGCTTCCGCTACCGTAAAAAGGTGAAGGAAGAGGATGGCGGTTTGTCGTTGAAGGAACGGTTGCAGGCCCTCTTGCAATCCAATCCGCTGGTGAACTCCATTATCGCCTTGGCGATCACGGTGGGATTTTTCCATGGCTGGCTAAAGATCCGTTTCCCTTATGCCGCCACCACCTTTCTCTTCGACGCCCTGTTGTGTGTGGCCCTGACGCTGGCCTTTTTCCAGAAGAGTCGCGGGGAAAGTTTCATTCCTCCAGGTCCCTTGGGAGCCGCGCTCAAGTCATTCTATGGTGTCTGCTTCATATACCTGCTCCTGCCGATGGGTGTGCCTGCCGTCGTCGGCGTGGCGGCGATGCGCGGCTGGTGTTTTGCCACGCTGATGTTCTGCCTGGGCTACCGCATCACGAAATCGATCAATCAGGTGAAGAGCTATTTCTACGTGCTGATCGGGATGGGGCTCATCACCGCCGCTTACGGGCTCCAGCAAACCCCGCAGGCGGTGGAACAAGAAATGGAAGAGAACGCCCTGTTCGCCGAGCGCTACCAGAACACCTATTACGTGACCAGCAAAGGACGGCAATTGCGCATCTTCTCCACGTTCGTTTCCTCCGGCGCCTTCGCCGGAGCCATGGCGTATGTGGCCATCTTTGCGCTGTCCATGGCCACTGACAAAAAGACCGGCAAGCAAGAGCGGCTGATCCTGTTTCTGGTCACCCTGCCGATCGCCTACGCCATGTTGAAGAGCGGTGCCCGGAGCGCCTTGATCAGCTTCGGCGTCGGCTTTGCCGTCATCGCGTGGTACCGACGAAACTTTCTAAATCTCATCCTCTTGCCCGCCGCAGTCGCCCTTGCCCTGAAGCTTGTGGCCGTCACTACCGGCGGTTCAGCCGGAGAGAGGTTCCAAAGCATCCTGAATTTTGAAGAGGTGTTCAGCCGGATAAGCATTCCCACGCAGGTGGGCTGGGACTACATGAGCGACGGCCACTGGCTCGGGGGCGGCTTGGGCCGCAGCGGTCACGGCGTGCCCATGTTCCTCGCCACCCGCCTTGAGTTCCGCGACTACAAGTCGGCGGATGGCGATCTGGGCCGTTTGATGATCGAGATGGGCATCATCGGCTTGATCGCTTTCGGTGCGGTCATGTACCAAAGCCTGAGAACGGTTTACCAAAGCCTGGAAAAACTGCGCGACACGGAAGTTTCCACCGTCGGACTGGCCAGCGGCGGCTGTGTGGTCATGGCCATCATCTCCATCCCCTCCGGCTCGCCTTTCTTGGCGATTCCCATGGGTGCGGCCGTGTGGTTTTTCATCGGCACGTTGCAAAAACTTACACATGAATATGAGCGCGGCACTTTGGGAGGACTTACCGTCAAGCCGGTGAGTGCTCCTGGCCCAGTGAAAATTTTCCGGCATCGCCGCTCCAAATGAGCAACTCTTCCGGACATCACCGCCGCCAGATCGCCCTGGTGGTCCACGATTTCTCGCCCGGCTTCGGCCATGGCCGCTATTGCGTGGAGCTCGCCCGGCGGCTGGCTCCGGTGCATGATGTTCACATCTTCGCCAATCACTTCGGCGTCCCTTGTGAATCCTATTGGACTTATCAAAAAGTTCCCGCGTGGCGCAGGTCCGCCCTGCTCACCATCCTGACCTTCCTCGCGCAAGCACGACGGCGGCTCTCGTATCGCCGCTTCGATCTGGTGCACGCCCAGGGCCTTACTTGCTGGCAGGCGGACGTGATCACGGCTCATGTTTGCAATGCGGCGCGAGTGGAGAAGGATGCCTTGCGCTCACCCCGCGAACGGCTTTTCGATACGCTGGTCGGACAGTTGGAGAACGAATTCTATCGCGCCAACCTTTCCGCCAACTGGATCGCCGTCTCCCAAGAGACTGCTGGCGAACTGCTGGCCGAACACGAACCGCTCCACCCCGTCTCGGTGATCCATCATGGAGTGGATACCGACCAGTTCCGCCCAGCCGCGAACGCCGTGCGGAAGACAGCGTTGCGGGATGAGCTGGGCTTGCCGACCAACCAATGGCTCTGGCTTTTCGTGGGGGAAGCCAGCAAAGGTCTGTTGCCGACGCTGCAGGCCCTCCGGCATTTTCCCCAAGCGACGCTGCTCGTGATCTCGCGCTCTTCATCTGCCTTGTGGCTGGCCAAAGCGGCCAATCTTGGTGTGTTGACGCAGGTGATCTGGCCGGGGCCCCAGCCATCTCTCGCCCCTTTTTATCAAGCCGCCGATATCTTCGTGTATCCGTCCCAGTATGATGCTTTTGGCATGGTGGTGGCGGAGGCGATGAGCGCGGGCTTGCCCGTGATCATCAACCGGGGCATCGGTGCCGCTGAATGGATCAAGCACGGTGAGAACGGCCTGCTGGGTGATATCTCTGATCCCGCAGTGCTGCAGGGCTTGTTGCGGCAAGTGGCTAATCTGCCGGATCAAGGCGCTCAACTCGGCATCAACGCCCGCCTCACCGCCCGGCATTATTCCTGGCAGCGTTGCACCGAAGCAACCTTGAAGGTTTACGAAAAGACATGGAAACCTCTGACCGCATGATCCCGCGCACCGCGCTGTTGGTGCACGGCGGACCGCAGAGTGTGGAAGCCATCCGCGCCCGGGGGCTCACGCAAGGCTTGCCCCCTGATCGGTTGCTCTTTCTCTATCGGGAAGGCACCCGTCAGGAGACGTATGCCCGCTGGGAAAAAGCCATCGCTGAATGGAAACCGGACCTGCTCTATCTCCTGAACACGGCCATGCCAGGTTGTGCGCTGGCCTTGAAGCAACGGTGGTTAAAAGGGCTTCCGTATCTGTTGGACACGGGCGATGTCATCTATGAAATGGCGCAGAGCGCGGGCACCACACCGTGGTGGAAAATCCCGGCTTTGG
Source organism: Chitinophaga pinensis (assembly GCA_943367715.1). Classification (GTDB taxonomy): domain Bacteria; phylum Verrucomicrobiota; class Verrucomicrobiia; order Limisphaerales; family JAEYXS01; genus JAEYXS01. Next base: position 16,610 of record CALRJY020000017.1, read on the forward strand.
GGCTCATCGAGGAACTGACCCAAGCGAGTGCTGCGGGAATCATCGTACGCGGCAGCAAGCATCGCGAGCATCTCTGGCAAAGTGGTTATTCAAAAGTCCATCTCATCCGCGATGGCTGCTCACCCGCCCCCAGCCCCGCACCGGCCGATGTCGCCCAGCTCAAAAAGAAACTGGGACTGACGGCCCCTTTGATCGTGGGCTTGATGGGTTCATTGACCTTCAGCCCTTCACTCAAGATCTGTTACGGCTGGGATCTCGTGGAGGCATTGGCGCAATTGCCGGAAGACCAAGTGCAATGTGTCATCATTGGCGATGGCAATGGTCGTGCATGGCTGGAGGAGAAGGCGAAAGCGTTGGGCGTATGGTCACGTATCCGTTTCTGCGGGCGCATTCCTTACGCCGAAGTCCCGCTCTACCTGCGCGTGCTGGATGTGGCCCTCTCCACGCAGACAAACAATCTCGCCGGTCAGGTCCGTACCACCGGCAAGCTGCCGGAATACATGGCGGCCAGTTGCTACATCCTGGCCAGCCGCGTGGGCGATGCCGAGGTGTTGCTGCCCGCGGGGATGACCTTGGAATATCACGGAGCCGTGGACAGCCACTATCCCCAACGCCTCGCCGAGCGCATCCGTGAATTGATTCAGCATCCAGAACAATTACGGGACCGGGAAAAACTGCCTGCCCTCGCCCAGAGTTTCTGTTCGTATGACCGGCTGGCAGAAGAATTCCACGCCGTATTGGAAGCGACCGGGAGCGAAACCAAAAAGTGAAACGCGGCAAGCCGTTCCCGGATCAGAGCAACATGCCGATGAGAATGAGCTGAAGCACGGTCACCAAAATCAAAAGCCCCCAGACCAGGTTTTCACGCCAGGCAAGATTCTGGCGCTTCACTTCGGACAGCCAGCATTGAAGCTTCACGGAGCCGACCTCGATGATGTCACCATTGCGCAAGCGGACCTGTTGCACCGGTTCACCATTCACCCGCGTGGTGGCACCGCCCTCACTCAGCAGGATAAAGCCTTCCTCCGCATCAAACGTCACTTGCGCGTGCTGATCCCAAACGCCCGTCTCTTCCAGACGGATGCCCGCATTGGCCGCACGGCCGATCTGAACCGGAAAACCCTCGGCATCCCAAACCGTGGCCTGACGACTCCCGGCGATGGCCCGGAATTGCAGCATTAGATTATGCGCTTCGGGACATAGATAATATCGCCCGGATAGACCGGCAGATCCAGCTTCGGATCTTTCTGCGCCTTCTTGCAATCGACCGTGTACTTCTTGCCATCCACCCGGGTCAGTTCAACGGCCCATGTCTTCGCGAAGTCAGTGAACCCGCCCGCTGTCGCAATCGCCTTGAGCACCGTATGTTCGCCTGAATGGACATAACGGTTGTTAAGCTTTACCTCACCATTCACCCAGAAAAAACGGTCCTCCGCCTTCACCGTCACCACGAGGGTGCGATAAAGTTTGGGCACATACGCCTTATGAACATCCGCCTGCAATTCGCCCACCGTTTTGCCCGCGGCTTTGATGGAACCGATATGCTTGAGCGTGATCGTGCCGTCATCCTTGATGCGCTCTTCATGGGCGTTCAAGTCGATGCCGCCTTGGAAAGAGATGGACACCTGATCGTTGATGCGCAGCTTGTCGTCCGGAGCTGGTTTGGGTGCGCCCGTATCGGCGGCGGCAGCACCTCCGCCCCCGCCCGTGGCACAGCCGGAAACCGTCAGGCCCAGCACGAGCAACCAAACCCACATCATTCTCCCGCTTAAAAACAACTTAACCATACGATTCATAGACAGCCGAATTATCCCTTTTGTTGCAAGGAACTATTAATATTTTTGCTTCACCGACACTTTGTCGTCATCCGCCTTCTTGGGCGCGGCCGGCTTGGATGAGTCCTTCTCTTCCATGGAATCCTCCGAGCGGGCGTAATGATTGTAGTGATAGCCGCTGTGATAGTAGTAATACGAATCCGAGGACAGGTTGATGTTGTTCAACACCACGCCCAGCAGATTGCCGCCCACCTTGTCGATGGTCAGCTTGGCGCGGACGGTCATCGGCTGCGGATACTTGCGGTACTGCACCACCAGCAGCGTCATATCCATCATGCTGACCAGGATGGAAGCATCGCTCACGCCCAAGATCGGCGGTGAATCGAAGAACACGAAGTCATACCGCTGTTTGATGTCGTTGACGAATTCCTTCATCTGCGGCGAGTTCAGGATGCCCATGGCGCTGGCGGGCAGACGGCCGCTGGGCAGGAAATCCAGGTTCTTCACCGGCGTCTTCTGGATGGTTTCTTCCAAGGTCCGTTGACCGAGCAGGAAACTGGTCAGGCCGATGCTGTTGGACACGTTGAATGCTTTATGCAGGCTCGGGCGGCGCAGATCGGTATCCACCAGCAGGATGCGATGCCCGTTTTGGGCAAAGATCGTGGCGATGTTCATGATGGTGGTGGACTTGCCCTCCCCCGCACCACCGCTGACCACAGTGATGGTGTTCAACCGCTCATCTTTCCGGCCGAAGAGCACATTCGTGCGCAAGACGCGATAAGCTTCCGCGTGCGGACTGTCCTCGCCCTCATCAAAGATCGGCCCGACATTTTGCGGGATGACACCCACAACCGGTGCCTGCAAAGCCAGCTCCACGTCATCGATTGTCTTCATGCTGGTATCGAGATACTCGACGAAGAACGCCAAACCCACACCCACGATGAAGCCCACCACAATGCCCAAGGCGATGTTTAGCGGAATATTCGGGCGATACGGTTTCAAGGCCGGGCTGGCTTTGTTGACATCTTCCACCATGGACAGACGCGGGAGGCTGGCCTCGAACTCTTCCAGGCGCGTCTTGAAATCAAACATCCGCTGGACCTCCTCTTTCCGTTCCAGTTTCCGTTTCACCTCGGCATAAGGGGCCGCCTTGGTTTGCATCTCCTGGTTGAACGCCGTGGCCGTTTTCACTTGGGCGGTCAATTCATCCAGTTGGGCCTTGGTACCGGCCACTTCCGCCTGCAGTCCCAGCATCGTCGCTTTTACAATGGTCTCGATCTGGCTTTTGACTTCCACGATAGTCGCATTGAGTTTGATCGCATCTGGGTGTTCCGCAGTGACCTCTTTCAGCGTGGACGCCATTTTCTGGTCCAGTTCGTCCTTGTTCTTCAGCAGGATGTTCAACTGATCAATATACTGGAGCTGCATCAAGGTCATGGGCAGTTGCTCTGCCGGAACCGGCTTCAGTGCGTCCAGACGCGCGCGTTGTTTTTCATAATGGGTCAGCACGGTGATGCGCTCGGCGTCCATGCGACGCAAGGTTTCCGTATCCAACCGTTGCACGGTGGTGCTCTCGCCGGAGAAATCCGTGATGCCGGCTTCCTTGCGCAAGCGGTCAGCCTGTTGGGTCAGTGATTGCACCTCGTCGTCCAGCTTATCCTTTTCTTCCTGATACTTGGCGATGCTGTTCGTGGCGTAGCGGATGACGCGGTCCTGGCGGATGTTGCGATAGACCTCCACGATCTTGTTGGCGATGTCAGAGGCTTCTTTGCGATCTTCGCTGATGACGCCGATCTCGATGATGGTCGTGTTGCGCAGATTACGAATCCGCAGGCGTTTGCTGAGGATGCCGAAAGTTTCCCGGGTCTCCAGCGGGCGCTCCATGCCGAACCGCTTCTGCCAGCGCTCATTCAGGTTCAGTTCCTTGTCTTCGATCACCCGGTCCAAAACTTCGGAAGACTGGATGCGCTCAAACTGCGTCTGGATGAAAAACAGGTCGAAGCCCATCTGGGACTGCCGGCCCAAAGGCGAGGAAACATCCGCCATGTCCTTATCCACCGCGATGCTGGCCATGCTGATGTAGGTCTTGGGCAGCCAGAAGGTGATGACGGTGGTCGTCGTCACGATCAAAAGGAATACCACCATGATCAGCACCTTGCGGACCCGGAGGATGCGCCAGTAATCCAGAAAGTGCAGTTGAGCCTCGTTATCCTTGGCCGGGGGGAGATTCGGTACGGCTTCCATATTATGAATAAAAAGGGGGAGGCTGGTGTGCAACCAGCCTCCCCCTGATGGTTAAATCAAGTCTTAGTAACTGGCACGGATACCGACATAAAGGCGGTTACGCGTATAACTGCGATTGCCCGAGGTGACATCGGAGTCCAACCGGTCATAGTTGTAACCCGTCTCTGCCGAAAGGAACTGGTTGATCTCATACGAGATGTTAAGTCCCACCGTAAAATAGTTGTCGCTCGAACCGTCCTGCGGTCCTTGGTTGAATTCCGAATACTGGTATTGACCCAGCAAATTCGCCGTCAACTTGGGCGTGATGCGGTGGTTGACAGAACCATACAACGACGTGGCCTGTTGGTCCAGCGAGCTGTTCACGTCCGTGGCGGAACGGTTATGGCGCACACCCAACTGGAAGTAGCTGCCGTCGCCGTAGCTGTAGCTGCCGTTGAGGTCCACGTAGGGATTCAACGAATTGTCGCTCACACCGGGCACGGCGTTCGGATATTCAGTGTATTGACCACCGACGCGGAACGACCCGCTCAACTGGCGCGTAAAGGTATGATCAGCACCCACATAGAGGTAGTGCGAGACGCTGTCGCGGGTATTCGCATTCACGAACACCGGTGCGGCCGGAGGAACCGGGATGGGCGCCGTGATCAAATCATCGCTGGAATGATCCGTGATGCCGAACTGGTAACCGAAGATGCCGACGGTGGACTCTTGGATCGTCCAGCGGGAGTTCAGGGACACCAAGTGTTCCATACGGTCCAAGCGGGCGGACAGGGAATCCACACCCTCTTGCTCGTAATCGTAGTACGAATTCTGGTAGCCGATCTCAAAACCCAACAGGCGGCTCACGTCGAAACCATAGGTGAACCCGGCGATGTTACGGATGTTATCGCCTTCCGACCGCAACGGGCGGGTCAGTGTGGCGGGGTCCAGCAACTGCGGCTCCTGCGCGATCGCAAAGCTCTCGGAGACTTCCAAGCGGGACTTCTCGGAGAAATTATGGTTCAGGCGGGCTTGGAAAAGGTGGCTATGGTCGGCCGAATCCTGCGGGCGATCCTCGAAATACCGCATGCTATAGGTATAGCCAGCGGTCAAGGAGGTCTGATCACGGACGAAATTCAGGTTGGCCGAAGGGCTCAGCTCAAAACCGAAACTCTCACGGGGTGTGGCCAGACCAGGCCCGGGGTTTGAGGGCGCAGTCGCATAGTTGTCGTCGTAGAACCCGCGCAAAGTAGCGGAAACATTCCAGATCTTCTGTTGCGCTTGGGCCGGTTGCACCATCGCAAAACCGGCGGCAATCATACCTGACACGGCAAGAATACGTTTTGTCATATAAAACTCTTCCCTCTTGGCCCACCCTCGCCTTTAACGGCTAATCGGACAGGCAGCTTTTGATTTCTAACCTGCTTCTTTCAAAAGTCAACTTTTTACAAATTTTCCGTCCCTGTCTTTTGGGTTACAATCGGGGCAATTGCAGTTGGCTGATACCCCTCCAATAGCACCTATTTTTTGAAATAAAGTTCCGAAATATTCCAAAACAGCCGGTTATTGTGCTGAACCGTGGGCTGCAGATTGGCCACATCCGGGCGAATGGCGGCAAAAGCCAGCATCGCCGTTATGTAAATAATCGGCGCTTGCTCCGCCATGATGACCTGCACTTCGTCCGTGTATTTTTTCCGCTCGGCGTAGTCCAAGGTCTTTAACTGGAGATTCATCAACTCATCAATCCGCGCTTCCCATTCCGTGGAAGGCGTCTTCTGCTGGGGATACCATTGATGACTGAAACCGCTGGAGCGCAACACGTTAAGGCTTTCCACCGGGTCCGGAGAACTGCTGGCCAAACCGAGGAAAATGCACTCGTAGTCGAAATTCGCATCCATCTTGGCCACCAAGGTATTGAAGTCCAAGGGCCGGAAGTTCACTTTGATGCCCAGCCGCTTCATGTCCTCTTGGACCAAAACCGAGCCTTTTTCCCGGCGGCTGTTGCCAGCGTTGGTGTTTAGCTCGAATTCCACCGCATTTCCGGCCTCATCCTCCAAGAAACCGTCTCCGTTCCGGTCTTTGATGCCGATCTCCGCCAATAGTTGCTTGGCCTTGGTCAGATTGTACTCCTGTTTGGGGATGTTGGGATTGTACCACTTAGTGTTCGATTCCGCCCAGAAACCCCAGTTCGGCTTGCCTAAACCGTTCAGGGACGACTTCACGATGCTTTCCCGGTCGATGGCATGGGAAATCGCCTGCCGGAACTTGGTATTGCGGAACCATTTCAGCTTGTGCGGGGCGACGTAGGGTTTGCCCGCTTTGTTGGAACCCGGATTCTGGTTGAACCCGATCAGGTCCAACTGCGAGGCCACGCCGAGTTCGAGCAGCTTGAACTTCCCGCCGGCGGCCTCCGCCTTGAAGCGCATGGCCTCTTCCGGCCGCACGAACTCCTGCACGTCGCAATCCCCTTTCAGGAATCGCAGAGAGATGGCGTTCTGATCCGGCACCACGGTATGCACCACGGTGTCGAAATACGGCAATTGCTGCCCCTTCTTGTCCACCACGAAGTAATAGGGATTCCGCTCCAGCATGGTGTATTCACCGGGCTTGCACTGCTTGAGCTTGTAAGGCCCGCTGCACACGAGTTTCTCTGACGGTGTATTCACGCCGAAGGACGCTTCGAAGTTTTTGGGGTTCTCCTTCACCAACGGTCCCAAGATATGTTTCGGCATGATCCGCACGTCGCCGAAGAACTCGGCGAAGGGCGCGTAAATATCCGGCGTCACCACCTTGATCGTCAGGTCATCCACTTTGCTGACCGCAAAGTCTTTTCCATCGATGCGCAACTGATCGACGGTCACATTGATGATGTCCTTGTTGTAGATCAGGTCGTTGAACGTGAAGACCACGTCATCGGCGGTGATGGGCTGGCCATCAGACCACTTCAAACCTTTGCGCAGGCGGATGGTCCAGGTCTTCTTGTCCTCCGCCACGCTCCACTCGGCGGCGAGGGCCGGATGCACTTCTTGCGTGGCCTGATTCTTCTCCGTCAAGCCCACGAACATCATGTCATAGACATCGCGTGAAGAAGTCTCGTTGGCCGTGATGGGATTGAAGGTCTTGGGATCGCTGAAAGCGGCGATGACGAAACGGCCGCCCCGGACGCCCGGTTCACACGTGGCGACATACGGCTCCTCGATCGGCGGTTTGCCCGGTGCCGCCGCGGGATTATCCGCCGCTTTGGTGCCGCCTTTTTCTTTATCTCCGCCCCCACAACCGCCCAGCAAAGCCGCCCCGCCTGCCAGCGCCGTTGTCCCGATGAATGATCTGCGTGTGAACTGTTTCATGCTTACTTTTTCTGGAAATAAAGTTCCTCCACATTCCACGTCACGCGATGGGAACTGAGCACCGTCGGCTTCAGGCCCGCGAGACGACTGTCCACCGCTGCGTAATTATACTGTGAGGCCAGATAGATGAAGGGTGCTTCGCGCGCCATGATCACCTGCACTTCATCGAAATACTCTTTGCGCTTGGCTTCATCCAACGTGGTGCCTTGCAGATTCATCAGCTCATCCATCCGCGCCTCCCACTCAAAAGAGGGCTTCGCCTGCCTAGGAAACCAGAAGTGGGTATAGGCATCGGATTTGATGACATTGGCATTGGCCATCGGGTCGGAACCGCCACCACCCAAGCCCATATAGATGCACTCGTAATCGAAGGAATTCTGGATCTTATCGCCCAAAGTATTGAAATCAACGGGCCGGAAAATGACCTTGCAGCCCAGCCGTTTGAGATCTTCCTGCAGCATCACGGAGATGCGGCCGCGCAGGTTGTTTTCGGAATTGGTGTTCAATTCAAACTCCAACGGCTTGCCTTCCTTATCTTCCAGGATGCCGTCTTTGTTGCGGTCTTCGAAACCGATCTCCTTCAGTAAAGCCTTCGCTTTGGCTATGTCATAAGGATATTTCGCCGTATTGGGATTGTACCACTTCTTGATCACCGGCGAGACGAAGCCGAAATGGACCTCACCACGCCCGGAAAAAGCGCCTCGCACGATGCTTTCCCGATCTACCGCGTGCGCGATCGCCTGACGGAATTTGGTTTCCCGGAACCATTTCACCTTGTGGGGAGCCACGTAGGGCTTGCCCGTGTTGGTGTTGCTTCCGGTGTTCAGGTTGAACCAGAAGAAAGATTTTTCCGGCCCGATGCCCAGTTCCAGCAGCTTGAACTGGCCTTTGTCCGCCGCCTCCTTGAAACGGGAATATTCATCCGGCCGCACACTTTCATGCACATGCGTCTCCCCGGCCAGCATGCGCAGGGACATGGCATCCATGGTCGGCGTGTTCATAAACACCACCTCGTCGATGTAAGGCAGGCGCTGGCCTTTGGTATCCGTATTGGGGAAATAAGGGTTGCGTTCCAACAGCGTCAACACGCCGCCCTTGAACTCCTTGAGCCGGTAAGGTCCGCTGCAAACCAGCTCTTTCGGCGGAGTGGTGATGCCCATCGCTGATTCAAAGTTGATTTTCCCATCGGCATCGGGCTTCGTGTACTTTTCCAGAATATGCTTGGGCAAAATGGGAATGCCGCCAGCATACTCAAGGAACGGCGGATAAACTTCCGGCGTCACGATCTTGATGGTCAGGTCGTCCACCTTGCTCACCTCGAACTTCTTGCCGTTCATCATGAACAGGTCACGCGTGACATTGTTGATGCCGGGATTGAAGATGATGTCATTCCAGGTGAAGACCACGTCATCCGCCGTGAGGGGTTTACCATCGCTCCATTTGAGATTTTTGCGGAGGGTGAAAGTCCAGGTCTTCTGGTCCTCCTCAACCTTATAGGTAGCGGCCATGCCCGGTGTGGCTTTCTGTGTGCGCCAATCAAAACCCATCAATGCGCTGAACAGGAGGCGGATAATGTCGCTGGAAGAACTTTCGTTTTCGGTGATGGGGTTGAAGGTCTTGGGATCACCGGGTGTGGCTATGATAAGCCGTCCTCCAGAAATGCCCGGTTCGCAATCTGCCACCAAGGCCGGTTCGGGAACTGGAAACCCGTCATCCTTCGCCAGCTTCACCGGCGCTGCACTGCCGCCGCTGGTGCTGGAACTGTTATTGGAATCCGCTTTCTTCCCACAACCGCCCAGCATCAGGGCGGCTGCTGCCACGACTCCGAAAAGAACTTTGGGCTGCAACATGACCATTACCTTTCCACGGATGCCTAAAAAGTCCAAGCCTAAGAGCGGGGACGAACGCACGATGACAACATCCCCAGAGCGCCTTTTCCCGTGACAAGCGGAACGGCGCCAGCAAACTACCGCCGCCATGTTGCCGTCGTTCCTAGCGACATTTTTGTTTGCACTGTCTGCCGTCTCCGGCGCCCGGGTCACCAAGATCATGGGCGGTACGGAGGCGAACTTCTGGCGTACCTCGCTGGCAGCGTCGTTGCTGGCCATTTACGCCTTCACTTGGGGCAAGGGCTTTGAGGGTGGCGGCTTTTATATCCTGTTCATCAGCGGTTGTGTCGGCTTCGGCCTGGGTGATCTCGCGCTGTTCCAGGCCTATCCGCGCATCGGTTCCCGGCTTACCATGGTTTTGGTGCAGACGCTCGCAGCACCCATGGCGGCCATCACGGAATGGCTCTGGCTGGATCACGCCATGACGGGACAGCAAATGATCTGTGGCGGCATCATCCTCGCCGGGGTGGCCATCGCTCTAGCTCCGCAGGAGCATCTGCACATTCCCAAGAAGGTGCTGGTGACGGGCATCATCTTCGGCCTGATCGCCGCCTACGGCCAAGGCTTCGGCGCAGTGCTCAGCCGCAAGGCTTATGCGGTCATCGAAGCTTCCGGCGGCAAGATCGATGGCATCACCGCTGCATTTCAACGCATCGTGGGTGGCGTGCTCGTTTCCGGCCTGTTCGTGCTGGTGGTGAAACGGCGCGAGATCATGGCGCAATTGCCTGGAGCCAAGCACCCGGAAGATTTGCCCGCCGTGAATCCGGACCGTTGGCGTAAAGGGTGGTCCTGGATGGTGCTGAACGGCCTTGCTGGTCCCACGCTCGGCGTGAGCTGCTATCAATGGGCATTGCTGAACAACGGCACTGGAGTAGTGATGCCCATTGTGGCGCTGACTCCACTGGCCGTGATTCCCTTCGCCTACTTCATTGAAGGCGAGCGCCCTTCCAAACGCTCTCTGATCGGCGGCGTCATCGCCGTGCTCGGGGCTGTAGCGCTAACGATGGTGACGGTCCGTTAGCGAAGTTGGTGAACTTGACTGCGGCAGAGAATCACCTTCACCGCCTTAAAACACTTCCGTCCGCAAGCCTGTGCGTTGCCGCACGTGCTGGGCGATCTTTGAAAGCGTGCGCAGTGGAACATGGCCGCACTCGTCATGGTGCGCGGTAGGCGCTGCCGAATAGATTTGCACCAGGGATATCTTGGCCCCATCGGCCAGCAATTGTTTCAGCCGGGCCGCATAGGCTTCCACGTCATGCCAAAAGGGACCGGCGCCATTGACCGCTGGAAAGAGACTCTGGATTACCACCGGCCGCTCGCGGGCCAGGGCGAGGATGTTACTGAACACGTGCTCGGGCGGGACTTGGGGGCGGTTCACTTTTTGCAAATGCTCCGGCGTGCCACCATCCAGCTTGCACCAGATCTCATCCTGCCGGTTGAAATGCTTCAAGCCCGCCTTCACGGTTTCACGATCCAAGCCGGTGGCATTGGTGAGCAGCACCAGTTTGAAGAATGGTTGACCGCTCATCGCCCGGAAATGGACAAGATCTTCTATCACTTCCCGGAATTCATTGCACAAGGTCGGTTCGCCATCACCACTCAGGGTCACCTGACGGAGGGTTAAAAGCTCGCGCGGGATATTCCGGAAACTGGGGAGTTCCATCACCTTGCCGGAATGCACGAACTCCAAGGTCGTGCGGAACTCCGCCGCCAGCCGCTCCACGTTCAGTCGCATATTGGACGCGGGTGTTTTCCGCACCACGTCGCAATAGATGCAGTCAAAGTTGCACTGCTGGTCGGGGTTCAGGTTCAGACCGATGCACAAACCGCCCGCACGGGGGGAGACGACCAGGTAAACGAATTGATTGCCTAGAAAATCCCGGGGATACCCCAAAACGGTCTCCCTTCTGAGGTCCGGCGGCTGATCCGCAACGTCGCCTAAACTGGTAGGAGATGAATTCATGTATTGGTTCTGACGAAAGCACTCTAGCGTTTTCGATGGTCATGATTCCACACCCGCCTTGGTATAGTCTGGCCCTATTTTGATGCTGCCTTGCATGGAACCTGCTTCTCGCACATGCTGGAAATCACATGCTGTTGCCTGCTTTTGCCCTGACCCTGCTCTTGAGCGCCCTGTTGCTCTTTGCGGTGCAACCATTGGTGGCCAAGCTGCTGTTGCCGCTGCTGGGGGGCGCACCCATGGTGTGGAACACGTGCATGGTCTTCTTCCAAGCGCTGTTGCTTGGGGGATATGGCTATGCCCACTGGTTGACTTCCCGGGGTTCTCTCCGCCGGCAAACGATGATCCATCTCGCCTTCCTGTTCGTGGGGCTGTTGTGCCTGCCCATGGCTTTGGGACAAGACGTGGACCCCGGTGGCAAAACACCCCTCGTTTGGCTGGTGAGCACGTTGTTCGGGCTGGTGGGCATTCCTTTTCTGGTGATCTCCGCCTCGGCCCCGCTGTTGCAGAGCTGGTTCAGCCGCTCCGGCCATCCCGCTTCCAAAGACCCCTACTTTCTTTATGCCGCGAGCAATGCGGGAAGTTTTTTAGCGCTATTAGGTTACCCGCTGCTGGCGGAGCCGATGATGCGGCTGTCCCAGCAGACCTCCGCGTGGAGCATTGGTTATGGGTTGCTGTTACTGTGCTTCATCGGAGTGGCGGTGCTGACCTGGCGCAATACTTCAGTGACGCCGGAGACGGTGGTTGCCAGCCCTGCCCTGTCGCCAAAACCCAAGTGGTCGCAACGAGGCGTCTGGATCTTGCTGGCGCTGGTCCCCTCCAGCCTCATGATCGGGCTGACGACGTATCTCACCACGGACATCGCCAGCGTGCCCCTGCTCTGGACGCTGCCGCTCGCGCTGTATCTGCTGACGTTCATTTTGGTTTTCGCCAAATGGGGCGAACGGCTCACGCCCATGGCGGCACGTGCCCTGCCCATCGCTGCCATCACCGTCCTGTTCCTGCTGCTCGGCGAGATCAAGCACCCGGCGGGGTTGCTGGTGCCTTTGCATCTGGGGATTTTCTTTCTGATCACCTTGGCCCTCCACGGCAAGCTGGCCTCCCTGCGGCCGGCAGCGGAACATTTGACCGAGTATTATCTCTGCATGTCCATCGGCGGCGTGCTGGGCGGGTTGCTCAACACCCTCGTCGCTCCGCTGGTCTTCAAATCCGTGATCGAGTATCCATTGGCGATCGCCGTGGCCTGCCTCGTCGCGCCGCCACCGGAAGGGAAACAACCGGAGAAAAAAATTTCGCAACAACTGGTCTGGCCGGTGGTGATCGGAGTGTTGACGGCCTTGTCCGCGAAGTTTCTCCCCAGCCTCTCCAAGCAGTCGCATCAACTGGCCATGTTTCTCATCTTCGGCATTCCGCTGGTGGTGGCGTTCTTTCTGTCGCGCCGGCCGCTGGTGTTTGGCCTGACCCTGTTTGCGGTGCTGTGGGGTGCTTCGTTCTATACCGCCACCCACGGCCAGACCTTGCACGCGGAGCGAAACTTCTTCGGCGCGCTCCGCGTGACGATGGACCCGGAGGGGCGCATCCATCGCTTCTACCACGGCACCACCGTGCATGGCATCCAGTTTGTGGACCCGAAGCTACAGGACGTTCCGCTCTCCTATTATCATCCGCAGGGTTCCATTGGTGCTTTCATGTCTTTCTATGAGCAGCACAAGACGGTAAAACGGGTGGCGGTCATCGGACTCGGCGCGGGCGCGCTCGCGGTTTACGCCAAGGACAACGAGGATTGGACCTTCTATGAGATTGACCCGGCGGTCCTGGCCATCGCCAAAAACACGAATTATTTCACCTACCTGGAACGGTGTGGTGCGAAAAAGGTAGAACACAAGATTGGGGATGCACGCCTGCTGTTGCGTAATGAACCTGACCATCATTTTGATCTCATCGTCTGCGACGCCTTCAGCTCCGATGTGCCACCGCTACATTTGATCACGAAGGAAGCCTTGCAGGAGATCAAGGCGAAGCTCGCTCCGGGCGGGATGATTCTCTACAACATCTCCAGCCGTCTGCTGAACTTCCGTCCAGTGTTGGGCAACATCGCGCAGGAACTCCATCTCAACGGTTTCAGCGCCAATGAAATCGTATCCGCTGACGACACGTTGCGCTACGGCCGGTATTCTTCACATTGGGCCGTGCTGACGGCGGATCCGGTGCTCTTGAAGCCGTTCGCGGGCAATCCCTTCTGGATGCCGCTGGTGCCGGAACCAAGCCAGCCGGTGTGGTCGGATGATTACTACAACATCCTGGGAATCCTGGACTGGAAATGACCAGAGCGCCCGGTCAGCGAATTACTTAGCCTTGGGTGGCTTTCAGTTCTTCCAACTCCGCAAGCGTCATCGTGCGGATCAATTCCTCAAAGGTCATCGTGCGTTTCCAGCCGAGGACACTCTGGGCTTTCGCCGGGTTGCCTTGCAGGTTCACCGATTCCGTTTTGCGCAGCAGGCGGGCGTCTTGTTTGACGTGGTCCGCATGGGAAAGACCGGCGGCGGCAAAGGCCAACGTCACGACGTCACTCACGCTGTGCAAGATGCCAGTGGCGAAGATGTAGTCGCCCGGTTCCTTGTGCTGGAGCGAGAGCCACATGGCGTTGACGTAATCTCCGGCATAGCCCCAATCACGCTGTGCTGAGGTATCACCCAGCACGAGTTCCTTTTGCAGGCCCAGCTTGATTGCGGCGGCGGCACGGCAAATCTTGCGGGTCACGAAGTTCTCACCGCGCCGGGGAGATTCGTGATTGTACATGATGCCGTTGCAGGCGAAGAGCCCGTAGGTCTGGCGATAGATGCCCACCATCTGGGTGGCGAAGGCCTTGGCGCAGCCGTAGGGATTCACGGGGTTGCGCGGCGTATTCTCGTCCTGAGGGGCGGTTGTGGGACGGCCAAAGATTTCGCTGGTGGACGCGTGAAAGAGGCGCGGCAGCTTCGGCAAGTCCCGCACAATCTCCAGCAGGCGCAAGGTGCCCATGGCCGTGGAGTCGCAGGTGGATTCGGGGATCTCGAAGCTCAGGCCCACGTGGCTTTGACCGGCGAGATGATAGATCTCATCCGGAGCCACTTTCACCAGCACGCGGCGCAAGGTCGTGGGATCATCCAGATCGGCATAGTGCAGAAACAGGCGCTGATTGTTCACGGAGGTATCACCGTGAAGATGCTTCAGGCGCGAACGCTCCAGGCTGCTGGTGCGGCGCACGACGCCATGCACTTCATAGCCTTTTTCCAGCAACAGTTCCGTGAGATAGGAACCGTCCTGGCCGGTGATGCCGGTGATGAGCGCCTTGGGCATCAGTTTATTCCTCGTTCTTCCGCACGCGACCGGCCAACTGGTCTTCCAATGCTTTCACATCGGATTCAGTCATCAGGCGGGCGAGTTCGGCGAAGGTCGTCTTTGGAGCCCAGCCCAACTTCTTCTTCGCCTTGCTGGAGTCACCGATGAGCAGGTCCACTTCGGCCGGGCGATAATAACGCGGATCAATCTCCACGTGCTTGCGCCAGTCCAGGCCGACATGGCCGAAAGAGACTTCCAAGAATTCCTGCACGGAATGGGTCTCGTTCGTGGCGATAACGTAATCATCCGGTTCCGCCTGTTGCAACATGAGCCACATGGCTTCCACGTATTCCTTGGCGTAACCCCAGTCGCGCTTGGCTTCGAGGTTGCCGAGGTAGAGCTTGTCCTGCAGCCCGGCCTTGATGTGGGCGACGGCGCGGGTGATCTTGCGGGTGACGAAGGTTTCGCCGCGGCGCGGAGATTCGTGGTTGAAAAGGATGCCGTTGCTGGCGTGCATGCCGTAGGACTCGCGGTAATTCACCGTGATCCAGTAGGCATACACCTTGGCGCAACCATACGGGCTCCGGGGATAAAAGGGTGTGGTCTCCTTTTGCGGCACTTCCTGCACCATGCCATACATCTCAGAGGAGGAGGCCTGGTAGAAGCGCGGTTTGATGCCCACTTCACGGATGGCTTCCAGCAAGCGGATGACGCCGGTGCCGGTGATATCCGTGGTGTATTCCGGTGCATCGAAGCTCACGCGCACATGGCTCTGGGCGGCGAGGTTATAGACCTCGTCCGGCTGAATCTTGGCGATGAGCCGGGAAAGCGCGCTGGCGTCCGAAAGGTCGCCGTAATGCAGGAAAAGTTTATGTTTGGGCGCGTGCGGGTCGGAGTAGATGTGGTCGAGCCGTCCGGTGTTGAACGTGCTCGCACGGCGGATGATGCCATGAACCTCGTAACCTTTCGACAGCAGCAACTCGGCGAGGTAGGAACCGTCCTGCCCAGTGATGCCCGTAATCAAAGCCTTTTTCGACATAAAGATGCCCGCAAGCATCTCGCAGAGGGCAAAAGCTAGGCAAGCTTGTTTTCGGGCTTTAAAACAGCGGGCCAATGAGGGTTAAACCCCATTCTCAGACACTGACAGCGGCCGTCTCCCGGTCTTTCGGAGCTCCGACCGGCAAGGCTTCGGGGATGGGAACAAACGTGGAGATGACTTTCCAAAGATTGCTCAAGTCCTTGTTCACATCGCCCGAGAGGCAGTCGGTGATGTCCCCGGCTACTTCCGGGTGCTTCATGACCACCTCCTTGAAAGAGAAACCGGGCTCATAAAAGGCGTAGATCAGCTTGCGCATGTTCTCGATGCCCAGCCGCAGGTTACGGGCGTATTCGGTGAAGCGTTCGGGCGAGAAATCCTTGGCCTGGATGCACTCATGCACGGCATCGCCGGCCATCACGCCGCTCTTCAGCGCCAGCATCAGGCCGCTGCTGAACACGGGATCAAGGAAGCAGAAAGCGTCGCCGACCAGCAGCAATCCCTCGCTGCCGCAATGACGGGAATGGAACGTGTACTCACTGGTGACGTAGTAGGGACCAACCTGCTGCCCCACGGAGAGCTGGTCTTTGATCCAGAGATTTTCGCCCACCTCACGATCAAAAATGGTTTTCGGATCTTTCACACCGCCGCGCGTGAGATACTTGCCTTCCGCCACAATCCCGACACTGACCATGTCGTTGTGTTGCGGGATGTGCCAGAACCAGCCTTTTTCCGGAACAAAGGCGACCGTGGTCTGGCCTTCATCAATTCCCGTCTCACGTTTGGAGCCTTTGTAATAGGTCCAGACGGCGACTTTGTTCAGATAGGGATCGCGCACGCGCCAGCCGTTGCGCACGGCGGTAAACGCTTCCTTGCCGGTGCAGTCAAGCGTGATGGGCGCGAAATACTCCACGAACTCGCCGTTCTTCTGTTGCGCCCTGACCCCGATGACGCGATCGCCCTCTTTCAAAAGCTCTTTCACCGAAATCTCCTCGATCACTTCCGCGCCTTTGCTGCGGGCGTGGTTGAGCAGCATCAAGTCGAATTCACTGCGCAGCACCTGCCATGACTGGGCCACCGTTTCCTTGTCATAACGGGTTAAAAAATAGAAAGGCTGGCTGGCCCTGCCGTTTGGCTGAACGAAGACGACGCTGTATTTCTTCTGGAACGCCGAAGCTTTCATCAGAGGAATCAAGCCCAGGCGTTCCAAGGGCTGGTAGGTGAAGGGAATGAGTGATTCGCCGACGTGATAACGGGGAAATTTTTCCCGCTCCAGCACCAGGACACGATGACCATATCCGGCAAGTATGGCCGCAGTAGAAGCACCCGCAGGACCACCACCAATGATCAGCGCGTCATAATTATTTCCGGTCATGGGCATAGGACAAAAACTCAAGGACTAGGACGGCAGGATTTCAACGATTTCCGCCAAAGGCCGCTGCTCAGGATTCCAGAGGGTGTTGCGGCGGCCATAGAGCCAGTGCTGGCCGGTAGACTTAAAAGCGGTGTTGATGAAATCGTCCGATTCGATGCGCAGGAAGGCCTTGGGCCGGCTAGTATGGGTGACCTTGTATTCGGCCAGCAGGGTGCCGAGCGGGATGCGCTCGCTCAGTATCTGGGCGCGGGCAGCGGAAGGAAACAGATTCAGGCTGATCTTGATGGCACCGAATTCAACGGGTTTGCCTTCTTCCGTGAGCAAGATGACTTCGCGGAAATAGAAATCGTCACGCTGCTGGCTGCGGAGAACTTCCAAATGGATCTTCGAACCGTGGAACTTTTCCAGCGTGGGCGTCATGTCATTCTGATGAACGAGCAAGGTCTGATAGGGTTCGGGAACATCCTTGCCGTCCACTGGTTCGATACGCGGCAACGCACGGCCCGCCTGAGCGTAGAAATCGTCCAGCGGATATACGATCGGCTGGGCGGCGGAGTTCGTCAGGTTATTGGTGGTCGAGCTTAACATCAGGCTCACGCGTAACGGGCATTGTTGTGTTCCGGCAGGAAGAACTCGTGCAGGAGCTTGTCCACTTGCAGCAAAGCTTCGCGACTCAAGTAAAGCATGTCGCCTTCTTGCGTGAGGAAGCCCCAGTCTTTCAGGCGCTGGATGGGTTCGGCGAAACGGGTGAGAACCTCCGCACCAAATTTCTGGCGGTAATAGTTCGCGTCGTTGCGGCCGAGTTTGAATTGCAAGATGAACTCGCGGATGAGGCGTTCATCGGGCGTGGGTGTGAGCGCGCGGAAGGTGGGCAGTTCGCCTTTGTTGATGCGCTCGATATACGTGCTGAATTCGTGGTGATTCTGATAATGCACGCCGCCGATGTGACCGAAGGAGGCCACTCCGAGGGAGAGCAGATCAGCTCCGGCCCAGAGACGATCGCGATAGATGAATGTGGCGGTCTTCTTGTTCTTCACGGCGGTGTAGGCACTGCCGACGGTGTAGCCGACCTTCTCGAGCTCAGCGAAAGCGTAGTTGACCCAGCGGCGTTTGGTTTCCCAATCGGCCACGGGGGCGACCAGTTTGCCCTCGGCCTTCATCTGCTGATAGATGGTGGTGTTGAAGGGTATCTCCATCTCGTAGATGGTCACGCTGTCCGGGTCCATCTCGATGGTCTTGCGGATGTTCTCTTTCCAGTTCTCCTCCGTTTCCTCGACCATGCCGGCGATGAGATCGATGTTGATCTGGGGGAAGCCGACTTCGCGGGCGTATTTGTAAGCGCGATCGATCTCTTTCGTGCGATGCGCGCGGCCATTCACTTCGAGGATGTGCTCGTCGAAGTTTTCCACACCGAGGCTCAGGCGCGTGACGCCGAGATCGCGGATGGCTTTCAGCTTGTGATCGGTGAGGGTGCCGGGTTCGCATTCGAAGGAGAATTCTTCCAAGGCGTCCAAGGGCAGGAGCTTGTTCATCTCGGTAAGGAGATTCTTGAGCTGATCGACGCTCAGGTAGCTGGGCGTGCCGCCGCCGAAATAAAGGAAGCTGGGCTTGCGACCGCCGACGAAGGGCTTGTTCGCGTAGATGGCGAGTTCCTTCAGAACGGCATCGATGTAATTGCGGATCTCGGAGGAATCCTTGTCCGTGTAGACTTTGAAATAGCAGAAGTGGCAGCGCTTCCGGCAGAACGGGATGTGGACGTACACGCCGAGGTCGGTGTTCGGTTTCGGCGGCGTAGCGAGCGCGGTTTGCAGGTCGGGAATCAGCTCGGGCTTCCAGAAAGAAAACGGCGGGTAATTCGAGACAAAGTAATTGCCGGCGGTCGTCTGCGTCTGCAACGGCGGAGCGGTCACGGGCTTGGCGGGTTCAACGGTCGTCGTACTCATGATAATCTAAAATCTTTCTACTTTTTGCCGAAGCAATACACATTTCCATCTTCACAGCCGACCACCACGCGATTATCCACCACGGCGCAAGAGCTGGTGATGGGCTGGCCGATCTCGTAATTCCAAATCTCTTTGCCGTCTTTCAGCGAAACCAAATAGAGGCGACCGTCATCGGAGCCGAAGACGATCTTGTCGCCGACGACCACGGGGGAGCTGTCCACCTTGCCGCGCGTGCTGAACGTCCAAGCAGCTTCGCCGATTTCCTTTTTTACACAGTGCAGGCGCTTGTCGCGGCCGCCGAAGATGACCAAGTCTTTCGTGATGGCGGGGGAGGCAAAGTAAGCGAACGCGCGGTCCTTGTAACGCCAGAGAATCTTTTGATTCGTCAGGTCGAAGCAGAGGAAAACATTTTCGTAATGGCCTACGTAGGCGCGGTTACCGGTGACGGCGGCGGAACCGGCGATATAGGCCTCGGCATCCATCTCCTTCACCTTCTTGCCATCGGCCACGGAGATCATATGCAAGAGAGCATCGCAACCGCCGAAGACCGTGGCTCCATCGGAGACGGCGGGGCAGCCGTTGATATAGTTGCCGGTCTCGTAATCCCACGCTTTCTTGCCGGTGGTGGCGGAGACGCAGTGGAGCTTGGTGTCGTAACTGCCGGTGAGAATCCAGTTCTCCTTGCCATCGGGAGATTTCGTCCAGTTCGGCGCGCCGAGAATCTTGTCCTCCGTGGCGTATTTCCAAGCCTGTTTGCCGTCCGCGATGTTGACGCTGTAGAGCGCGGTGTCGCTGGAGCCGATGAAGACTTTGCCATCGAGGACGAGCGGGGAGGATTCGATGGGGCCTTCGGTCTTGAACTCCCACAAGGGTTTGCCATCGGCCAGGGAGAAGGCGTGGAGCTTCATGTCATCCGAGCCGACGAAGACTTTGCCGTCCACGATGGCGGGGGAGGATTTCACGGGACCACCGGTCTTGGCGGTCCAGAGGAGCTTCAAATCATTCGGCAGAGTGGCAGGGCTGTTGCCGGTGAGTTCGGGGCCGCCCCGGAACATGGGCCAGGAGGTCTTCGTGGGGCCGGGAGGTGTGGAAGTATCAGCACGCAAAGAACCTAACGCCAGCGTGGCCAGCGTGCCGCCCAAGAAATGGCGTCGGCTTAACATGGTTGCAATAGGTTAGAACGCGTTGCCGGGGAGGTATGTCCAGCAAGGGGTTCTACCAGAAGGACTATCGTCGAGGAAGGGGGTGAAGGCAAACAAAAATAATACGTGTAGGTATTATTTCAGCCGGTTGCACCGGCGGGCTACTATTGAGAAAACATCGAATGTCCGGAAAAGAAACGCTGTGTGAGGACGATTTTGGTTATTCTCACTCCTCACCCTCGGTCCCTCTCCTCGGCCGAAGTTCGGCTTCCATGAGGAGAGGGATGAGCGAGGGACGCTGGGTGCGTGATTGGGACCTGCTGCAATTTGGATGGGCAGGTGCTTCGGCGGCGGCCGGCTGAGGACAGCCAGCCCTACCAATTACAGCGCAGCCACGGCGGTTTGTTTTTGTTCGCCGAGGCCTTCGATGCCGAGTTCTACGACGTCGCCGGGCTTCAGGTAAACGGGGGGCTTGAAGCCGAGGCCCACGCCGGGAGGGGTGCCGGTGCTGATGATGTCGCCGGGCAACAGGGTCATGAAATGGCTGATGTAGCTGACGAGCTTGGCGGTCTGGAAAACCATCTGGCGCGTGTTGCTGTTCTGGATGAGCTTGCCGTTCACTTTCAACCACATGTTGAGATTAGCCGGGTCCTTGATCTCATCTTTCGTGGCGAGCCAGGGGCCGACGGGGGCGAAGGTGTCGGCGCTCTTGCCTTTCACCCATTGGCCACCGCGTTCGAGCTGCCATTCGCGTTCGCTGTAATCATTGTGCAGGGCGTAACCGGCGACGTAGTCGAGGGCATCAGCCTCGCTGACGTAGCTGGCGCGTTTGCCGACGACGATGGCGAATTCCACTTCCCAATCCGTCTTCACGGAGCCGCGCGGAATGGTGACACCGTCGTAAGGACCGGTGTAGGCAGTGGTGGCCTTGAAGAAGAGGACGGGTTCCTTCGGAATCTCCATGCCAGATTCCTTGGCGTGATCGGCGTAGTTCAGGCCCACGCAGACGATCTTGCTGGGGCGCTGGAGCGGTGCGCCGAGGCGGACACCGGCGGGAATGGCGGGTGCGGTGGCGGCGTTCTTCTCGGCCCAGGCGGCAAGACGGGCGAGGCCGTCATTGGCCAAGAAGGTTTCGTTGTAGTCTTCGCCAAAAGCGGAGGCATCAATGCGCTGGCCATTGGCCAAAATCAGACCGGGCTTTTCGCGGCCGGGTTCGCCAAAACGGATAAGTTTCATGTTTGGCTGAAAAGAAAAGGGGCGGCGGGAGTTTATGCAAGTCTGGAGGGAGGATTTTTACATCTGCGGGTGGCTTGTCAAAGGTCCCGTGACGGAGCTACGCTCACTTCCAAGCTGTTGCACCTCCCACGATTGATTTATGCCTGAATATTATTGTGACGAGCAGAAGTTTCGGCTGCATGCCCCGGATACCATCATCGGGTATAGCCGAGAGGACAAGGCGCCGAAACAAACCGTGACGGTCAGCCAAGGCGTGGCTGGGGTGTGCGTCAGGCCGGACAAGCAATGGAGTCCGCTGTGTGAAAAACTGTTCCGCAAGGAGAAGGCGCGCAGCGTGATCCTGGGCGGGCCATGGTCTGATGGCGCGCCGAAAATGGATTTCATCCGAGATCTGCCGGAGTGCAAGGACCTGACGGTGTCTTACTTCAAGCCGGTGGATTTCTCGCCGCTGGCGGGCAATCCGCAGCTAGAGCGGTTGCAGATCTTCTACGAGGGCGAGGGTGATCCGGGGACATTTGATCTCACCAGCCTGCCGAACTTGAAGCAGTGCCAGATCCCGGCGCATCCGAATTTTCTCAGTGCCTTGAAATGCCGCAAGCTGGTGAGCCTCGGATTGATTGGAGGAACGTATAAGGAAATCCTTGATCTGACGGAGTTGGCGGCACTGGAGGAATTCATCTGTGGCGGGGTGAGCAAGATTCCGGGGATGATGTTCAGTCCCAAAGCGCGGTTGCGGGCGCTGGACCTGTGCCGCTTGAAGTTGTTCGAGAGCATGACGCCGATGAAATCCGTGGTGGAGGAATTGCGGGTGGTGACGCTGGACAAGTTGCCGCGATTGAAGATCGACTGGCTGGCGGACGCGAAGAAGGCGGAGTGCATCGCACTGCGGGTGGGCGAGATACCGTCGATCAATTTTCTGGGCGGGCTGAAGAAGCTGCAGGTGCTGGATCTGTTCGGTTGCAAGGTGATGGACAAGGATTTTTCCGTGAGAGCGGCGTTGCCGCAGAAGTTGGATGCGAAGTTGTGGGGGAGCGGGACGGTGATTAGTTAGCGCAGTCTTTTGTCTGCGGTTACGGCCGGATGTGCCGCGGGAATTCGTGGATGAACTGGCGCAGTGGAGGTAAAAGAAAAATACTGTTATGAGAAGCTTGCCAGAAGAGTTGTATCTGCAAAATCTCGAAATGCATTGGCCGGAAGGTTCCTTCTATCATATGCCCAAGGAAAGGGCGCGGGATGAATTGAAGGCACTTACCGGGGTGGATCATGGGCTGGATGCGGCGGCATGGAGGAAGTGGATAAAGGAGACGAAGTGGAAAGCAGGCTTCAAACCGCCCGAACGACGAAACACAAAATCATGAAATTCTGGTGTTTGGTATCTATGCTGAGAGAGCGGGAGGACAAGCAGATGCTGGAAAGGGTGCTCTCACTGCCGAGGTGGAGCGAGTGGTGGCAGCATTATAAAAATCACGATGAGTTGGTTCAGTCTCAAAACCGCATGATTCTCGATATGGAGCTGCCGGATGAGTTATGCCGGGACGTGTTGTCAAAGTGTGACTGGAAGTATGTACGAGAATACAATGACCTGTTCCGAATCGCTGAACGCGATGCAGCCAAATGGCCGGTGGCTTTTTCGACCGTGGAGGTCTATGAACAGTACGGTGGAGATTGTCTCGAAGACATCGCAGAGTTCGGGGCTTACCACATCCCAAAAACGAGTCTACACTGGTCGGCGGAGGCGGAACAGAATTGAAAATATCGGTCATGCTAATTGATCCAGAATGAAGATAGCCAAACAATTACCGGCGGATGCGGAGCGGGACTTGCTCGCCGCTATTGAAAGTGCCTATCAAGCGAAACTGGCTGGCGATATGGCGAAGGCAGAGGCGGGCTATGCGAAAGCGTGGGAAATGCTGCCAGAGCCCAAGCCGGACTGGAGTTATTCCATGGTGGCGGCGAGCGCACTGGCAGAATTCCTGACCGAGAGCGGGCAGTATGAGAAGGCGATCCGGTTTGTCCCGGAGTTGCTCGCGACCAATACGAATGGATATGCCGCACATAATCATTTTGGCTGGGCGAGTGTTTCTGGAAGCGGGCAGGAAGGAGGAGGCCGTCAAACATTTCAGCCAGGCCTATGCCATGGGCAAGGAGCGGGCTTTTTCGGGAGAGAATAAAAAGTATCTGGAATACGTCCCCACCAAGGCCAAGAAAAAGAAAGCAAAGCCTATGAGCAAACAATGGCCGACTATCCCTGATCCGGAAGCGTTTAAATTGATGGCCGGACCCATCGAGCTGGACGACGAGGTGCATGAGCAGATCACGGCGTTGTGCGAGGAAGGGGATGAACTGGCGGAGGCGGAAAAGTATGATGAGGCGATCGCGAAGTATAAGGAGGCGCTGTATCTGATCCCGCGACCGGTGGAGAAGTGGGATGCCTCGACTTGGGTGCTGGCGGCGATCGGCGATGCGCTGTTTCTGAAGGGTGATTTCCCCGGCGCTGCCCAGCCGTTGCGCGATGTGATGTATTGCCCGGGGGCGGTGGAAAATCCGTTCATCCGCTTGCGGCGGGGACAGGTGGCGTTTGAAAAGGGCAATCTGGTGGTGGCGGAGAAGGAGTTGGTGGAGGCGTATCGGCTGGAGGGTGAGGAGATTTTTAAGGAGGAGGAGGCGAAGTATTGGGAGTTTGTGCGGGGGAAGGTGTGAAGGGCGGACGCTCGCCGCGGGCCAGGAAGATTGGAAACGCAGCAAAGATGTAGCGCAACTCGCACGCTGGAAGCGTGCGCTAAGCGGTCA
The DNA here is from genome assembly GCA_943367715.1 of Chitinophaga pinensis. Classification (GTDB taxonomy): domain Bacteria; phylum Verrucomicrobiota; class Verrucomicrobiia; order Limisphaerales; family JAEYXS01; genus JAEYXS01. Next base: position 40,647 of record CALRJY020000017.1, read on the forward strand.
GGAACTCTGCCGCTGCACTTTCTGCACGAACTGGACGGAGACGCCTTCCATGGCGAGGGAGATGTCGTTATGACCGAGGCCGCTGAGGGAGTTGTGCCAGAGGATCTCGCCGGTTTCCTGGTGCAGGCCATAGAGGTGACCCGCGACCCCGGCATAAACGATGCCTTCGCGAACGAGGACGGAGACGTCCTGATAGTTGGTGGAGGAGAGAAAGCCGCCGGTATCCAGCGAGGTCTGCCAGCGGATTTCACCGGTGGAGGTGTCGATGGCGGCGACGTGGCCGTTGGTGCCGATGATGAGGGGGTTCATGGGATAAATATCAGGGTTCTGACAGAGCTGCATCACCGCCCTTTTGTTGGTCACCAATGCCCCAGGACAGCAAGGAACTGATGTTGGTCAGGGAGTCTTGGGCGGAGAAGGCCACGTCCGGATGTTCGTCTTTTAATCCGCGCAGCAGCACGGGTTGCACGATATCCTGCTCCAAACGTTTGTGGAAAAACGCTGTGAAATAAAGTCCCTGCATCGCATTGGCGCGGATGCGCGAGTCAGGATGGGCGGAGAGGCGGACACAGACTTCCTGGACGAATCGCCAGCTCTCGTGCTTAAAGCCCAATTTGATCGGCAAGTCGACCAAGGTTTCCACTTCATCATTGGTGATGGCAGCCATGATTTCCTCATCGGAGAGGGTGATCGGCGTGCCACGGCGATTCATGGGCCTGATCTTACGAGGTGGAGGCGAGGTTTGAGTCTGGGAAGCTTTTCGTTGCTTGAATTCTTCACGCTCAGCGGTGGTCATGAGCTTGTGGAGAAATGGATGTTTCGCGTGCCAGTATTGGATCGCTTTCATTGGCAGCGATGATTCCTCCCAGGTGGCGAACTCGAAGCGGACGATGGTACCCGATGCGTTAGTGAGGGTGGCCACTTCACGGGGGACGACGGCGACATCGCGCAATTCCTCGTCACCTTTTTCGGGGCCGTAGCCTTCGAAATTGCCGAAGTCAGAGTGCACAACTTGCGTAGGGTCCAGAGACTGGATCACGCCCTCATAACGGCTGATGATGCGGCGGGTGGTGAAAGCATACCAGCTCTGCGCAGAATAGAAGGCACTGACGATCACCAGTTCGCCCTCTTCGAGCGGTAGCTGACCGGCAATTGAAGGGTGCAAGGTGCCGATGACGGTGAAAGGCCAGTCGCGCCCTGCCCCGCTTTCGCGCACGTAGGCCACTGCGATGTCGTGGATCTTGGCATCTAGAAGCATGGTTAAATTCTCTGAAGAATTGGCTTCACTCATAGGCTTGGCGAACGAGAGGTGGTTTAGCAGGGCGAGTGGAAAATGCAATGATGGAGGGGAACGGTTGCTGGCGGACAGTTACGGTGGTCGTTCTGGGAGCTGGCGTTGCTTAGGGATGTTGCTGTGGGCGAGGCGCCCACGCTCCACCTGTAGGGCTTTGCCGAGGATACGTTTTTAAATCGAGTATTTGTGGGAGGGGTCATTGCGCGAGGCACAAAGGAGGGTTAAGGAGAGTAGGCATAGCACCGTAAGCCAACGGAAAGCACACCAGGATCACATATATGAGCTACATCACCACGAAAGACGGCACGCAACTTTATTACAAGGACTGGGGTCCGAAGGAGGGCGAGATCGTCACTTTCAGCCATGGGTGGCCGCTTTCGGCGGATGCGTGGGAGGCGCAGATGTTTTTCCTGGCGTCACAGGGTTACCGCTGCATCGCGCATGACCGGCGCGGGCATGGGCGCTCCAGCCAGCCGTGGGATGGCAATGACATGGACCAGTATGCGGATGATGTGGCGGAGCTGTTCGAGAAGCTCGATGTGAAAGGTGCGGTGATGGTGGGGCACTCGACGGGTGGCGGTGAAGTGGCCCGCTACATCGGGAGGCACGGAACGAAGCGGGTAGCGAAGGCGGTGTTGATGGGCGCGGTGCCGCCGGTCATGCTGAAGACAGCGGCTTATCCGGGGGGATTGGCGATGGAGGTGTTCGATGGTTTCCGGGCGGCGTATCTGAAGGATCGCGCGCAGTTCTTCCTGGATGTCGCCAGCGGACCTTTTTTCAACTTCAACCGACCGGGGGCGAAGGTTTCGCAGGGAATGATCCAGGCTTGGTGGATGCAGGGGATGATGTCCGGGCACAAGAATGCGTATGACTGCATCAAGGCATTCTCGGAAACGGATTTCACGGAGGACTTGAAAAAGTTCGATGTGCCGACGCTCATCGTGCATGGGGATGATGACCAGATCGTGCCGATCGGGAACTCGGCGTTGCTCGCCGCCAAGCTGGTGAAGAATGCGACGCTGAAAATCTATCCGGGCGGCTCGCATAGCCTGGGAGATACGAGCCGGGAGCAGTTGAATCAGGATTTGTTGGAATTCATTCGCGGGTGATCTGGAAGGGGAGCGGATTAACCGCAGACCGGTTGCACCGGAGGCGGACGCAGATACGCAGATGAAGGGTGGAGTGAGAAACGAAATGATGAGTTACGTGGATGGTGATTTTTGTAATTTATTGATGGGGAATCGGTTGTGGTCCGGGTGTAAATTTTAGCGAAAAGTGGTGGCGGAATTGTGATTTTTTGATAATCTTTTCAGTGCTGGCAGCTCGCTGCTGGTAAAGGACGGGCTCGGAAGGAATGACGAATTCTGAAGTCAGAATGAAGAAACATCCCCGAAGAATCCCACGCCATCGGTTCATTGGAATCGTTTTGGCATCCTTATGGAATCGTACGGATATGTGGGTGTGTCGGGCGTATGGATCAGGGTCCGTAAGCCGGAGGGGGAACGGGACGTCGACCAAGAATGAGGTCGGGGAATCTCTAATAGCCACTGCGGAACCGGCCGGGTCAGGGACTTACGCTCAATCTGAACTCTCAATCGTAGGGAAGGAGGAAACGATACTTCACAAGGGTCGGATGGTTTCATTGTTCTTTGAAATAATTCCCTAAAGGGAATGCAGAAGCCGGTCGAAGGTCGGCCTCCCAGTGAGGGAAGAGAAGGCGCTGGGCGTTTTAGAATCGTTTGGCGCGCTCAACCCTCACCCCAGCCCTCTCCCTGTTGAAGGGAGAGGGAGAAGAGGTCGTGTGCTTCGGCGGTGGTGGGGCGTGGTTATCGGGGTGCCTTGGCGGAAAGAGTCAGGGCATCGTCGGTTGCACCGATGGCCACAGCGATGCCCTACCATGATTTGGTTTCTGCGTTTCTTTGTGGAGTGGCTGGTGAGGGTTTGGTTCGGGAGGCAAAGGCCGGATGATACAGTCCCGCAGGACAGGAGGCATCGGCGGAGTCATGTTGAACGGATCGGATGGGAAGGCGCGCTTCAGGGAGTGGTAGTTGCACTACGGGCCTATTAAAGTTCAAAGCTCAAAGCTCAAACTTTGGGAATAGGTCTTATAGGTCCAATAGGACTAATGGGACTTATGGGGATATGCGGAGGGAGACTGGAAAGGCGGTGGCGGCTGTCCCGCTACGAGGCGCGGCGACGGAGTTTTTGGCGCAGGGCGCGCAACATGAGTCGGGCATACCAGGTGGCGGGCAGGTGGCCTTGTTCCAAGCTTGTCTGATGTTGTTGCTGCGCGAGCTCGGTGCGGGCGGCTTCGAAATGGGGAAGCATGTCCGGATGGATCACGGGTGAAAGACGTGGTTCTTTACCAGCGTGCGCCGGGTCTTTGCGCGCCAGAAAAAGATTCTGGCGATACCAAGGCTCGATGCGTGAATCGTCCCAGAGCTGCCAGCGGATGGAGTCATCACAGGTGTAACCGCGAGCATTGAAGAGGCCCTGCCAATAGGCGAGCCACTGGCAATTGACGTGGTGCTGGCCGGGTTGACCGGGACAGGCGGCGGAGAAAAATACGTGGCTCCCGTGGCTGACCAAGCTCTCGACAAGACAGGGTGCGATGGCTGGGTCCAGGTGTTCGGCCACTTCCAAGCACAGGACGAGATCAAACTGGCGGCCTAGCTGGAGGGGTTTGGTGAGGTCGCGGCATTGATACTGCGAGGAAGGAATGAGGAGCTGGCGGTCATCCAGCGCCACCCCGTCCACGCCGAGAAAATCGGTGAGGCCCAGCGCCGTGGCAGCACGCAACCAGGTGCCCGTACCGCAGCCGACATCCAGCAGGCTGGTGGCGGGAACGGTGCGGAGCATCACGGGCAGCGCCGCCTCGGGTCCGGTGGTGGTGTGGGTGTTCCGGCGATGATCGTAATCGATGCTCATGCGTGGAGACGGTCATGATCCCCTGCTCTGCTTTCGGAAAGATTAACAGAGCAAAGCATTGGCGGCAGCAAAAATGGCGAACGGTCGGTCACTTCACTTCCGGCGGCACGTTGCCGTAGAGCCACGGCGCGCGATAAGGTGGTGCGGGTAGCGGGACGGGAATGGTGCCGGGCTTGAGCGAATTCGCGAGGGCTACACCGGCGTCGGCGAATTGCTGGCCGGCGCTGATCTCGAGATTGCTGTAAGCGGTGAGGCGGGTTTCGTAGCCGCCGCCGTTGGGGCCGAAGGCTTCTTTCGTGGGCACATAGCCGACGCAGCCGTTGGCGAGTTCCACGGGGAACGTGAGCGGGAATTGGCTGCGCTTCTTGATGTCGAGGCCGTATTCCACGAAGTATTCGGCAGGGTTGCTGACGCAGACGACGGGGCCGACCTGGATGGCCTGCACTTCGACCTCCACGGAAGGATGTTTCTGGAGGAGGGCATCGAGCATCAGGATTTCCTTCGCGAAGGTGATCTCGGTGGTGCTGTATTTCTTGGGGTCGCCTTGGACGATGTCGAGGCTTTGCTTCACGCGTTCGGAGGAAGGCAGGCGGCGGGGGATGTTCCAGACTTTGGCTTTGAAATCGACGGGGGCATTGGTGCCGGGTGTTAAACTGAGGAGAACCTTCACGGCTTCCGCACCGACACGGCCACCGACGAGACGGGACCATTGTTCATTGCCGGGTCGCGCGTAGGGGCTGAGGTTATCCACTTGTGTGACATCGCCCGAGGCGCCTTGGAGGAAGACGACGACGACTTCCGGACCGAACGCGCCACGGATGACTTGCTCGAGGTATTGGATCCAGTTCGCGGAGATGCCGCCGGGATTCGTAGTGGCGTGACAGGCGTAGTTCACGACGCAGCCGATGAGTTTGCCGTCCTTGTTCCAAGAGCCGATGACGCCGACTTGCGGATCGATGGGCGCGGCGTAACCGATGATGTCGGGATTGCCCGCACCGGGGTGGCTGAAACTGAGGCCGTTCTTCATGCGAAGGCGGCGATTGAAGGCGACCTTGTCCTCGTGACCGGAACCGAATCCGGTGGGGGCCTCAACGCGCCGTTTGTCCGCATTGACAACAGCGGTCACGATCTGGTCCTCGAGGTATTTGAGGAACTTGGGATCGGCACAGGAGGATTGTTCGTAGGCGAGCTTCTTCACGAGATCGGAGGCATGGTCGAATTCGCCGGGCTGCACCATGCCGACGGGACCGGAGGAATGAGAATGCGAGGCGCCGATCATGACGGCCTCGGGAGCGATGCCGCACTCGGCCTGGATGCGTTTCCGGGCGCGCAGGACGAGATCGCGCGGGATCATGAGGGTATCGGTGCCAACGAGGGCCACGCGCTTCTGGCCGTCATCGAAGACGGCGGCGCGGACTTTGCACGGGTCGTGAAGGGTTTTGTGGAAGGACTTGCCGTAGCCGCCGGGCTGTTCCATGCCGATCTCGGGAGTGATATCCGCCTCCGCGTAACCGGCCTTGAGAACGGGCACCTTGGGTTCCGCAGCCGACACAGCGAAGGTCATCAGCAAGGCAAAAAGGAAGAAGAGACGGAGGGCTTTCATAAGTTCTTATTACTGACGATGAGCCGGAGAAACAACTTCGAAGTAAATAGGGGCCGTTCCGCACCGGAGATTTCTAAAAGTGGCGATTGCGGAAAATGGCCGGAGGGTGAACATTGGCTTGTAGGGCGGGGTCGAATTGTTATCCTTTTGGCCCTTCACGATTAAGCATGAGTTCAGTGTCAATGAGTCCGGCTGCGGGTGGGACCTCGTCCCTGAAGATGGTGCCGTGCGGCAAGTGCGGCAAAAGCATCTTCATTCCCAGCACCATGGCTCCGCTCTCCACCACCCCCTGCCCCAAGTGCGGGCATCCGGTGATGCTGCCTCTGAAGTTGCGCCAGTTTGAGTTGCGCGCGGTGATCGCTTCCGGCGGCATGGGCACGGTTTACCGGTCCTATGATACTTCGCTCGAGCGGGAAGTGGCGGTAAAGCTGATGCGGCGCGAGTTCACGACGGACACCGCGCTGGTCGAGAGTTTCGCCCGTGAGGCGAAGGCCTGTGCGGGGCTGAATCATACGAATATCATCCACATCTACGCCTTTGATGAATGGGATGGTGAGAAATACATCGTCATGGAGCTGGCGGATTGCGGCAGCCTGGATGACCGGATCGAGAAGGAAGGTGCGGTGCCGGAATTGCAAGTGCTGGATGTGGGTGTCGATGTGGCCGCAGCCTTGAAGGAAGCGAGCAATCACAACCTGCTGCATCTGGACATCAAGCCCGGTAACATCCTGTTCAATTCCGAGAACAAACCCAAGCTGGTGGACTTCGGTCTGGCGCGCAAAGCGGATGCCGAACAAGCCGAGGAGGATGGGGTCTTAGGCACGCCTTATTATATCGCGCCGGAACGGGTTTCGCAGACGGGCGAGAGTTATCTTTCCGACATGTACAGCCTGGCCGCCACGCTGTATCATGCGTTGACGGGCAAGGTGCCGTTTGAAGCGCCGGATATTCAGGAAGCAGCCTTTGCGCATGTGAACACCGCACTGACGCCGCCCATTCACTTGAACCCGGCCATCACCGCACCCACGAATGAGGCCATCTGCGTGGCCATGGCGAAAGACCCGGCGCAACGTTACCAGACCTACGATGAGTTCATCATGGCTTTGGAATCCGCCCGCAGCCAATTGCTGGTAAAAACGTTCCGGTCGCAGCAGTAACCCCTTCTGTAAAAACAAAAAAGGCCACCTGCTCCAGGCGGCCTTCGTGCATTCGCAGAATTCTCTTACACCTCAAACCACTTCGGCTCAAAGGTGATTTTGGCATTCGTATTTACCGCCTCATTCGCCTTCAGCGCAGCGACGGTGGCCTCGAAGCCTTCCTTCCATCCCGCGTGCGGAGCCTTCTTCTCGTTGATGCTTTCAATGAAAGCTTCCAGCGAATAGTAAGCGGGTGAATCACCATCCGCCGCTGCTTCCGCGGGCTTGAGCCCTTGGGCGATCAATTGCGTGGCGTTCGCCACCAGTGCGATGCCGGCCTCGCCAGTCGCCGGGAACGTATCTTTCTTCGCATACACTTCCCAGCCGAGCAACGGCGAATCCGCTTCCTTGAACATCCAGGCGCGATTCTCGCGGATCATGATGGCAGCATCCGTGCCGGAGAAGACGTCGTAGTTGCCTTCGAAAGAATTCGTCAGCGTGGCATCATAGATCATCCGCGCGCCGCCGGGATATTCCAAAATGACTTGCGTGGTATCCGCCACATTACGCCCGTCCTTCCAATGCAGGATGGATCCGAAGCCGGTGACGGAAACAGGATTGGCGCGCATGAACCACGACGCAACGTCGATGGAATGGATGCCGATTTCACCCACAAGGCCGGGTGAAGTGTCCTGGCGCAAACGCCAGTTCAATTCCTTCTCGCGCTCGGGGCTGGGCGAGGTGCGGCGCCAGCTTTCCTTCTTGTGATACTGCGAACGCGCGACCGTCAGCGCGCCAGCCGCACCCGTGCGGACGAAGTCCACCACGTGATGATGCTGCGGATTCGCGCGATATTGCAGGCCCACTTGGAAGATCTGCTTGCTGTCGCGGGCCGCCTTGGCGATGGCGCGGGCATCCTCGATGGTGTGTGCCAAGGGAGCTTCGCAATAGACGTGCTTGCCCGCTTGCAAAGCCGCGATGACGATCTCCTTATGCTGATGCGTCGGCGTGGCGATGACCACCGCCTCGACATCTTTGCTCTCCAGCAATTTCCGGTAATCTTCGAACTGCGCGGCATTCGGGGCTCCGCTCTTCGCCCGGCGCAACGAGGCTCCGTACGTCTCGGCCACACCCGTCACCGGGGCGTTGGGCAGGCGTGAAAGGTGCCCGATCATGTCGCGGCCCCAAGCCCCGACACCGATGACACCACACTTCACCGGCGGCCCAATTTTCTTGGGCGGTTTGACGGCAGCGACAGGTTTCGTGGCCGCGTCTTGCGCGGTGATCTCCACGCCGCCCAGCATCATCATGAGGGATGCGAGTGATCCCCCTTTCAGAAAACTGCGGCGGTTCAGATCGGCTTGGACTTCAGTCGGCTTCATGTGCGTCTAATAAATTGGCGGGTGTTCTGATTAAAGTTTGACTGGCTGCGGCTGGGCGTCACCGGGCGCGAGCTTCAGCGCCCAGAGAATGCCGCCGAGGATGTGCTTCTGATATTGCTGCGCGATCTCCGGCGAGTTCTTGCGGTTCTTCTCTTCCGCATCCCACATGTCCTCACGATGACCGAGCGAGGAGTAGAAAACGCGGCCTTGGCCAAATGCCTTGCACCAGGCCACCGGATAATCACCCGGCTTCTTGTCATTCGGATGCTGGTTCAAGCCGAGCAAGCCGCGGACCTTCGTGCGCTCGAAGCTTTTCATGATGTAGATTTCGTCAAACACCGTCCACGTAGCAGGCAGATGTTTGCAGGCAGCGTGAGCGGAGTCTTGATTCAGGCAATCCACTTGCACCTGCGCACCGTGCGTTTGGAATTCGCCACCGATCATGTCAATGAACGGGCGGAAGCCGTGGAACGTATCCGTGGCGCTGTGCATGCCCATGAAGGCCTTGCCACTGTTCACCCAGTCGATGAAGCCCTGCTTGTCCGGCAGCGGCAGATCGCCCGTGGTATTGCAGAAGATCACACCATCGTAATTCTTCAAGTTCGCCGGGCTAAGCTTCTCCAGCTCTTTCTCCACGGACTTCATCCACACGGCGTTGTCTTCCTTGAACTTCTTGTCCGCCTCCTGGAATTTCGTCATGGCCTCCACGAACTTCGGATCCTTCTCACCATCCGGCCCGGCCTTGGGGCGCTGTGGATTCTTCGGCTGGTTCGGCGGTTGCTGGACGAACTCCACCGCGAACTGGCCGCTCTCCTGCGCCAGCTTGCTCAAGGTCTTTTCCGCCGTGGCGATGGAGCTGTGCCGGAAACCGGTGGTGATGGTCACCACGAGCAGTTTCTTGGGCTTATCGGCAGCGAACGCAGGCAGGGCACACAAGGCAGCCAGTGCTACTGCCAGACTGCGGATGAAAGCATAGCGGGTCAGATTTTTCATATACGTTTCCGTGGCCAGAAAGCCCAGAGATCGTCTCTGGGCATTGGACTGGCGTAATCGGGTCGGAATTCATTTAACCCAATGGCCGGAAGAAGCAAGCCATGGAAAATGAGTAATGCACGGTAGAAACCACCCTGAGCACCTTATTGGTCACCCTCCCCTGCTCCCGCACCACAAAATCTCCGCGCTCCAAAAAACGAAAAGGGCGGACTTTCGTCCGCCCTTTCGCTTGTTAAATGATCAGATCGCCTAGTCAAAAGCGTGGCCGGCGCAGCACAGCACGTTCTTGATCTTGTGGCGCACCAGTTCCTTCACCATGTCACGGGCCGGTGCGAGGTACTTGCGCGGATCGAATTCTTTCGGCTTCTCCGAGAGCACCTTGCGGATGCCGGCCGTCATGGCCATGCGGAGGTCGGTATCGATGTTCACCTTCGTGCAACCCACGCGGCGGGCCACTTCGATGTCGGCTTCCGGCACACCAGCGGTGTCCGTGCCCATGTTGCCGCCGTATTTATTGATCGCGTCAGCGAGATACTTCGGCACCGAGGAGGCTCCGTGCAACACCAGCGGGTAATCGCCCATGCCGGCATCGCTCAAGGCCTTCTTGATGAGCTTGAGGCGTTCCAGGTCCAGGTGCTGTTCACCCTTGAACTTGTAAGCACCATGACTGTTGCCGATGGCAATCGCGAGGGAGTCGCAACCAGATTCCTTCACGAACTTCACGGCTTCATCCGGCACGGTGTAATGACCGCTGGCCGAGTGGCAGCCGCCTTCTTCGCCGTCGTCGAATTGCGCGCCGACGAGGTGACCGAGCTCGGATTCCACCACGCAGTTATGCTTGTGGGCGTAATCCACAACCTTGCGGGTGATCTCGACGTTCTTCTCGAAATTCTCGTGGGAGGCGTCAATCATCACGCTGGTGAACCCTTCGTCGATGCACTCTTTGCACAATTCGAACGTATCACCGTGGTCCAGATGGACGGCGATGGGGATGGTGGAAACGCTGACCGCGGCCTCGATGAGCTTCTTCAGATACACCGGGTTCGCGTAATGACGCGCGCCCTTGGAGATCTGGAGCATGACGGGTGCTTTTTCTTCTTCGCAGGCCTCGATGATGGCTTGGAGGAGTTCCATGTTGTTCACGTTGAAGGCACCGAGGGCATACTTGCCCTTGAGCGCCTTGGCGAACAAGTCGGTTGTGTGTGTCAGTGGCATAATTAAAATCCGATTCAGGTTTACCCGGTCCAGCCGGAAAACAAACAGGTTCGGAGTCTAGGCGGCTCTGCCCAAAAGAAAACTCAAATTTTTGGCTAAGGTATGGCGGGCTTGGCCCCCTGCCGGGTGGACAGGAATTCGATGGCATTGGTCTGATTATACTGCCGGGCCATGTCCAGCGCAGTTTTTCCCTGCCGGTTGGTGATATCGAGGCGGGCACCGTGCTGCCAAAGCACAAGCAATGCCTTCTGAGAGGACGGGCTGATCGCCGCACTATGCATCGGCGTGGCCCCATTCCGGTTTAAGGCATTCGGGTCGGCTCCCGCCTTTAGCAACAATTCCAGGGTCTTGGAATGCTGGTTGTGCAACCCCATGTGCAAGGGCGTCGCCCCGTAATGATTCGTGGCATTGGGATCGGCACCGTGCTTCAGGAGCAATTCCATCAGTTCAGGTTTCTGGCTGGCCGCAAAATGGATGGATTGATATCCGATGGGCGAACTCGCTTTGACATCCGCAGCATGTTCCAGCAACAAACGGCTGATCTCCACATTTCCCTTTAACGCCGCGATCTGCAAAGGCGTCAGCCCGGCGGATTCCAAGTCCACAAACTCCTCATTGCGATTATCGCGCGAGACCGGGGCCATGAAGAGTTTGTCCCAGATGAATATCGTGAGCTCTTCCATGAAGTTCCGGCTGCCCGAACGGGGCCGGATCTGCACCTGGAGCTGTTTTACCGGGATATTTGCCACGTTCACCAGCTCTGGCTGTTTACGTAATAGCCGCTCCACCTTCTCGAAATCATCTCGAAAAACCGCCAGTCGAAGTTCCCTCCCCGAATCTCCGGGCCAGCTCAAATAGACCGCCCATAGCGCCAGCCCGAACGCGCCGGCCAGCAGCCATTTCCTTCTATTAGATTTCGGATTGTCGCTCACACTCCCTTACGGTCCGACTGGTGCCGGCATGTGCACCACCATGTAGGTGAAAGGCACGACATACGCCTGCAAATAGACCAGCACGCCCATCATCGCCGCCAGGATGAGGCTGTGCCAGAACACAAAGCGCAGGATATCGCCCTCATGCCCATACCAATTCGTCGCCGTGCTGGCCACCACGATGCTCTGCGCATCCACCATTTTGCCCATCACCCCGCCAGAGCTGTTCGCCGCGCCCATGAGAATAGGACTGATGCCCGTCTGTTCCGCCGTGATTCTTTGCAAGCTGCCAAAGAGCACGTTGGAAGCGGTATCCGAGCCAGTGAGCGCCACGCCCAGCCACCCCAGCATGGTGCCGAAGAAGGGATAAAATGTGCCCGTCTGCGCGAGGGCCAGTCCGAGCGTGGCATCAGTGCCGGAATATTTCGTCACATTGCCCAAGGCCAGCATGGCCGCAATCGTCATCAGCGAGTAACGGATGCGGAAGATGGTTTCCAGATAGGTTTGCCACAGGTCTTTCAACCGGAAACCCATCGATAAACCCGCGACCAGTGAAGCCAGCAAGATGCCCGTGCCCGTAGCGGAAAAGATGTTGCGCTTATACTCGGCCTTCTCGGCCGGTGCATTCTCGGGAGCCACGGGCGAGACACGTTGCACCTTTCCATGCAAGTAAGGCACCGGGAACTTCGGCGGCGCGAGCTTATCGAGAAACTTGCCGAATTGCGGTACGCCCCACACTAAGATGAAACACGTCAGGATGGCCCATGGCTTCCACGCGGCGATGACGTTCTTCCGGTTGAGGACCACTGGCGCGGAGTCTGCCGGTTGTGTTGGCGCACTCGCATCCGTTTCCACCTTGGGCAACGGCCAGATTTCTTTCGGCTTCCAGTAACGCAGCAGAATAACGACAGCGCCAATAGAGCAAGCACCGGAAATCGTATCCACCAGCCAGGGACCGTGGAAGTTGGACACGAGGAACTGGGGAATCGCGAAGGCCATACCGGCCGTCAGTGCTGCAGGCCAGACACCTTTCATGCCCTTCCACCCAGAGAACGCGCCCACAATCCAGAACGGGATAATGAGGGAAAAGAACGGCAATTGACGCCCCACCATTTTGGAGACCAGCAACGCATCCAGCCCCGACACCTCTTGCAAGGTGGTGATCGGGATGCCGACGGAACCAAAGGCCACCGGTGCGGTGTTCGCGATGAGCGCCAGCCCGGAGGCATGCAGCGGGCGGAAGCCGAGCTGGATAAGGATCGCGCCCGTGATCGCCACCGGAGCGCCGAAACCGGCCACGCCTTCAATGAAAGCGCCGAAGGAGAATGCGATGAGGATAAGCTGGATGCGCGGATCGGGGGCGATGTGCGCCAGGCTGTCGCGCAAGACGGCGAAGAGTCCCTTCTTCACCGTGAGATAATACAAGAACATGACGTTCAGGATGATCCAGCCGATGGGAAACAATCCAAACGCCGCACCATACACCGTAGTCGCTGCGGCGGCTGAAACCGGCATGCGATAAACACCGATGGCGATGGCCAAGGCCGTCGCCAGTCCCAGCACCGCCGCATAATGGATGCGCACATGCATCCACCCGATGGCCCCCAGCAGCACCACGACGGGAATCGCCGCGACGAGCGTGGACATCAAAGGATTGCCGAGCGGATCGTAATTCTGCAGCCAGGTCATGGGTAGTGCGCGGCAACGTAATCAAATCGCGGCTAGTGCCACAAGCATTCTATGGAGCGTGGGCGCCTCGCCCACAGCAACGCACCTCAGCAACGATAGGTAATGATATTTTGTCCGCTTGCGCCAACCTATCGCGGTGATCTGGCAGTTACGTGAACAACCCCTTGAATAGAAAGAAAGCGTAAGCCGCAATCAGCAACACCCCGACAAACCGCGGCAACCGTCCCAACAACGTCATGAAGAGCAGATGCACCACCGTCGCCCCGGCGATGATCTGCACCCCCAGCTCAAACATGGACGGCAGCGTAATCGGCTGAAATAACGCAAACAGGCCGATGCAGAGCGGGATGCAGATATGACCATCCCCCACTTGCGAAGCGTAAGTGATGTCGGGCTTGCCGCGCCAAGAATAGTAGAGGGCGAGGAGCGCGTTAGGCAACACCATGAGCCAGCCACTGAGCACGCCCATGTTGTCCTTGTTGATGAACCCCATATTTTGCTGGCCCAACCACTGGATCAGCCACTCGGTGCTCAGATAGATGCCATAGCCGCCAATGATCAGGATGGCGAAGTCGAATATCATGAGCCACCCCAAGGCTTTGTTCTGCTGCACATTGGCCTTCAACACGTCATAGACGTGAAAGCATTGCCAGAAGAGGAAAATGCCGACGAGGACCATGCCGTCGTTGAAATCCAGTTTGCCGTCGCGGGCCAAAGCCCACAGCACGCCGGTAAAGAAGAGCACCGCCACCAGCGTGAGCATCATGGAGAGGCGGTTCACCTGCTTTTGCTGTTCGCCCTTCCCACCTTTATCCCCTTTCCCCTTCTTATCGCCCTTGCCTTTCTTGCCGCCACCGGAGTCCTTGCCAGCGATGTTCATCCCGAAGATCAAGGTGGGCACGCCGATCAACAAGGTGAGGTTGGTGGCGTTGTTGACGATGCAGTTCTCGATGACCTTGGCCCCATCTCCCTTATCTCGCGCGAGCAGGATGGCGAACATCAGGTTGCCGATACCGGAACAGTACGGCATGACGAGCGTGCCGAGGACAGTGCCGCCGAGGCCATTGCGCGTCATGGCCTCCAACCGCCAGACCATGAGGAGGGACGCAGCAATGAACAGGCCGAAAAAGGCCCAAGGAGCCCACGGCCCGGTGCTTTCCAAAATAGACGTCAGCGAACGCAACGCGCGGAGTTAAGCAATGGGAAGGAGGTTCGGCAAGGAGCCTGATGGGGCACAGACCCACGCCCCGTCACTTCCGCTTCCACACGCTGCCTTGAGCCACACTCCACTGGAACTTGCGCACATGTTCGCGGATGAGGAAGGGGAGGTCCAAGGTGCGCTTGAGTTCGAAACCGGCGGCCAGCTCCCCTTTTAAAGTGTCTGCCGTGCGGCGCGGTTTGCCATCGCGGGCGGTGCCACCCAGCCAGTTCTCGCGCGGCGTATACTCTTCCAGCCACGTGTAGGGAGACGTGAGAATCAATTGGCCACCGGACTTCAACAGGTCGGGTAATTGCCGCAGGAACGCCAGCGGTTCGCGCAAACGGTCGATGAGATTCGCCGCGAAGACCACATCGAACTGGCCCAAGTCCTCGCGCAACTCTTGCGCATCGCCTTGTTCAAAGCGCACGCGGCGACGGTCAATCGTGGTCGGCACCACCGCCACGGCGGAACGCGTGATATCCCCCTCCTCCGCATAGACGTAGTTGATACCGCCCTGATCACGCAACCGCGTGGCGACATCGATGAAACGCTGGGAGTAATCAATCCCGATGACTTCCGTGCAATGCCGCGCGAGTTCAAAGCTGGAACGCCCTACGGAGCAGCCGATATCCAATGCCCGCGCATCCGGCGGCAGCGTGCCAGCATCCAGGCAGTTCACCACGCAACGGACGGGATAGAAGAGCGCGTCCCGCGGACCGGAAGGATACGGCAACGTCTCTTCCGCCGTTCCGTAGTGAAACAGCAGATACTCGGAAACCGCGCGATCGCTTTCGTAGTAGGGGGAACTCACAGCGGGAATATACCTCACGCCTTCAGCGCCTGCCGCAAATATTCGGCAGGCTGGTAATTCTCCAGCACCACGGTGGTCTTGCCATCGCGATACATGCGCACCTGCGGAACATTAATTTCCGGCGTCTTGTGCGGGGCGAAGAGGATGTCGTCGTGCGTGGCGTTCTTGTGATTGGCGAACTTGTCCGGCGTAAGGCTGCCGCCCAGATGATCACTGCGCCCAGTGGCCACGTGGACGGTGCCGAAGATCTTTTCATCCTGAA
Organism: Chitinophaga pinensis; assembly: GCA_943367715.1. Taxonomy (GTDB): domain Bacteria; phylum Verrucomicrobiota; class Verrucomicrobiia; order Limisphaerales; family JAEYXS01; genus JAEYXS01. The sequence goes on from CALRJY020000017.1 coordinate 56,093, forward strand.
TATCGCGACCGGACACCGGTAACACCTGCGTGCCGAAACCCAGTTCGCCGAGTTCCCCCGTCATCGGATCGCTGGTGAGCTTGGCGTTGTGGGTGTCCACGGTGGCCTGATCGCCTTGCAGCAAGGTCGCTTTCTGGATGCGACCGCTGTTCACATGCATGAGACCGATGGTGCCATTCTCATAACGCATCGGGAACTGGCCTTCCGCACCATGCGGGACAAAATAAACTTCACCTGCCGGCAGATTCGCCACATCCGGCTTGGTGCCGCGACAGAGACCATGGCTCTTCTGCGCTTCCTGCTGTTCGGTCAGCAGCGTCAGCGTGTAGGTCTTACCAGCGACGGAGTAATCGAGCTCAAACTTGTCCGCCTTGGTCATGGCCAGGCGCAACTTCTCGGCCTGCTTTGAGACTTCGTTGTAGTCCACGGCCAATCCGCTGCTCAAAATGATCTCGTTCATGCCGTGCATCGTTGCGCCGCGGAAGCCGTATTGCTTGGCGAAGGCAGTCAGAGGAGCAGTCGCCGAGTAAGTGGAGATGCAAAGGATGATGTCGTACTTCGGATAGATGTCTTGCTCGAACTTCACCTCGCGACCATCTGGCGTGTAAGCGACATCCGGCAGGTCCAAGTTGCTGCCACCGGTGACTTGATAGGCGAAGAGGTCACCACCGGTGAGCTTCATCTCCGCCAAGCCACCGTTCTTCAGCCCTTGATAAAACACGTCATGCGCATGGCGCTGGATGGTGAGCTTCGGATCTTTCAGAAACGCGAAGTCCTTCACCTGCTTGGGGTCGGTAAGATCGATGAGGATGGCCACCCGCTGGCCGCCAGAGGGTTCGAAAACAGTGTTCAACAGGCGCGACAGGCTGAAAGGCGGGAAGCTCATGGTTTGAGTATTCATGCTGGGCAACAACAAAGTTAATACAGTCTCGAAACGTAGGCGCATTTGGACCGATTGCAACGGGTCATCATTTAAAATTCCTGTCACTTAAGAGTCCAATGGCAGGGAAATTATTCCCCAACCACCTCAATGGAGGTTATGTTTCCACGGTATGGCTGAAGCATCGCTTTATGAACGGCTGGGTGGAAGCGCGAAGTTGGAACTTTTGCTGCGGAATTTTTACGCCAGCCTGGCGGAACATCCGGAGTTGGGTCCCATCTTCGCCCAGCACGTGGATGACTGGCCCTCGCACATCTTCACGGTGAAGGAGTTTTGGGCGATGCAAACAGGCGGCCCCTCCATCTATCGCGGCGGCATGGCGGCGCGACATGTGCCGCTACGTCTGCAACCGCAGCATTTCGACCAATGGCTGGCGCAATGGGCGATCAGTTGCCGGGCGCATTTCGAACCGCGTGAAGCAGAAGAACTCATCGAGATCGCGCAGAAGATCGGTGAGCGCCTGCGACAGATTGTGCGCACGGCGGAGACTAGGAAATAGCGGCGGTTTACGCCAGCAGCGTGATCAAACTTTCCTTCGCCGCACTCAGCCCCTTGTACTCGATCATCGCATCTGGCATGGTGCGCAAGGCGCGGGATAACCCCTGTTTGGCGGCCGGATTTTGGATCACCCCACGCAAAGGCTGAGTAGTCAGGCGGATGCCAAAGAGCACCCCGTTGTTTTCCGGCAAACCCACCAGCGCCTGATCCTCGATGCGCAACCACACCTCGTCCAGCGTCAGCGGAGCGCGCAATCGCGGCAGCCCGCGAGCGGGATGCATGTTCCGCTCACCGACCGCGGCGAGTCCCCAATTGGCCCGCAACCACGCGATGTCCGGCCGCAACTTGTTCAAAAATGTGCTGACCGAACGGCCCACCGAGGCATTCAGGCCGGGCACGGCCTCGTGGATAAAATCCATCGGCTGGCCCATCTTCTCTTCCAAGTTCCATGAAGAAGGAAAACATACGCACCCGGCCACCAATCGCGGCGGCGTTTGCCCTTCCACTTTGAGCACGAGGATATCCGTTTCCAAATTACGCCCCAAAGCCAGCAGGTCATCCCAGCCGGAGGTGGGCTCGTCAGTTTGCGGCGGCAAGAACTCCGGGAGTGTCTGCCACTTCTGCGCCAGCACACGTGCCTCGGCCAGCAGCGGAGCCCCGCCTTCAAACAGGGCGGCATGACGTTCCGGACCTTGCGCCAGCCATTGTCGGCGTTCGCCGATGGCTTCTGAATATTCCGCCGTGGGGGAGAAAAACTTTGCCGGGTCACCCTGCCGCAAGCCCATCGAAAAGCGGAAATCCTGGTCGGGCAGAAGTTCCGACCAGTCGCGTGCGGGCTGAAACGGAATTTCGTTCACGCAGGAATTATTTCTTTTCGTTCGCCGGATTGGCCGCAGCGTTGTCGGTGTCGTTCGCTTCAGCAGCGCGCTTCAGATAATCGTAGGCGAACAGACCGGAGCCATGACCATCCGCCCAGTGCGGCTGGAGGGCGTAACCACCTACATAAGCCAGGCGCACGAGCTGAAAGGACTTGGGTGAATAAGGCTTCGTGGGGTTCTTGTAAACATTCCCGAAGATGTCCTTCTCGCCATTGCAACCGGCGCAGGGACACAACCGGCGCAGCTTCTCCAGCTTGATGAAGCTCTCGCTTTGGTCATCCCACTTGATGGCCAGTTCATCCCCGATCTGCTGTATGTCCAACGGTCGCATGGACGGAACGTAAACCCTGCGCGCGGGAATGTCGAAAGCGTAATCGGTGCTGAGATTTGATTCGCGAGTTGTGTAGGGGGAATACCCCGTTTACACCAAGAATTAGCTTCACCTAACTTTAATAGTTGACACTAATCATAACCTGAAATATAGGTATGCCTAACATTGAGATAGGTCATAACGAAAGTTGGCTATGAAAATGAACTTACGGACTTGGTTGATGGGCGTGGCTGGTGCCGCCCTGCTGCTCGGCAGCGGACAGGTGCAGGCGGCTGAGAAAAAGCTGCGCGTGGTCACTACCGTGACCATGGTGGGCGACCTGGTGAAGCAAATCGGCGGTTCCCGCGTCGAGGTGCAGGAACTGATGGGACCGGGCGTGGACCCTCACCTCTACAAGGCTACCGCAGCGGACATCGCCAAACTGCAACGCGCCGAGGTGATCTTCTACAACGGCCTGATGCTGGAGGGGAAGATGCAGGAGTTGTTCGACAAGATGAGCCGCTCGCGCAAACACATCTATCCCGTTTCAGCCGATCTGCCGAAAAACCAGTTGCTCCAGCCCGCCGAGTTCGAAGGCCACTATGACCCGCATGTGTGGTTCGAGGTGCCGCTTTGGGAACAATGCGCGGCCACAGTGATCAAGGGCCTGGTGACGGCTGATCCCGCCGGCAAGGCGGATTACGAAAAGCGTGGTGCCGAGCTGCATAAGAAGTTGCAGGACCTTCATCAGTGGGCGGTGAAGAAGGCGAATGAATTGCCGCCAGAGAAACGCATCCTCATCACGAGCCATGACGCCTATAACTACTTTGGCCGTGCGTATGGCTTCAAGGTGGTGGGGCTGCAAGGCATCTCCACCGTGAGCGAAGCCGGTCTTGCCGACATGGTGAAGCTGGTGGATTTCATCAAGCAGAAGCAGGTGAAGGCCATCTTCGTGGAATCCAGCGTGCCGCCGAACGCGATCCAACGCATCAGCAAGGACTCCGGCGCAAAGATCGGTGGTGAACTGTTCTCCGACGCGATGGGCACACCGGGCCAGATCGAGCATGGTTACGACCTCGGCACGTATGAGGGCATGATCAAACACAACCTCACGACCATTGTGGAGGCGTTGAAGTAAACGGCCATCCAAACAACCTCTGGATCACCACAAAATGAAAACGCTATACGTGTCCCTCGGCCTAGTCTGTTTGGCCACAACATTGGCTACTGCAGCCGAGCCCGCTCCAGCCGACAAGACGCAGTATCATCTCTTCAACCCGACGCCGCGCGAGTTCATGCGGGAGATGTCCACCGACCGGCCGGACCTGACGGAAAGTCCCTACACGGTGGATGCCGGACGTTTCCAGTTTGAAACGGATCTGTGGAATTACAGCTATGACCGGCATAATTCCGGTCGCTTGGATACGCAGGACGAGGCGCACAGCTTTGCGACAGTGAACGCGAAGGCCGGTCTCTTGCATAACCTTGATCTGCACTTCGTCATCCCGATCTATAACCGCATCCGCTCACATGATTTCTCCACGAGCACGGTCACGCGCGATCAGGGCTTTGGCGATTTGACGGTGCGTATGAAATACAATCTCTGGGGCAATGACGGTGGCAAGACCGCCTTCGCGGTGATGCCGTTCGTCAAGTTTCCCACGGCGGCCACCGGTCTGGGAAATAACTCGCTGGAGGGCGGATTGATTCTGCCCTTCGGCATGGAATTACCCGGCGGCTGGAGCATGGGCGCGATGCTGGAGTTCGACATTCTGCGCGATGCTGGCAAGGGTCATCACCTGGATGTGATCCAGACTATTACATTCGGTCACGGCATCATTGGTGAGCTGGCGGGCTACGTAGAATTCTTCAGCGCCAGCAGCACGGAATCGCCCACGCCATGGATGGCCACGGTGAACGGCGGTTTGACCTATGGGCTGACTGAGGATATCCAATTGGATGCCGGTGTGAATTTCGGCCTCACCCGGTCCGCGCCGGACATAAACCCGTTCGTGGGCATCTCGTGGCGCTTTTAATATTACTCTAATGAACGCCATGAAGCCCCTAATCGTAGCGCAGACTGGCAGTCTGCTGTGTCGCGGATTGGTAATCCGCAGGGCTTTCATGAACTCGAACAGTCTGCCGACTGCCAGTCGGCGACACCGCAGGTTGACAACCTGCGCTACAGCTTGGCGCATCTCGTGCGATGAAATCTTCTGATACAGACAAAGCTCAAGAACCTGCACCGCTGGAGATCCACGATCTCACGGTGGCCTACCAAAAGAAGCCCGTGCTTTGGGGCGTAGATGTCACCGTGCCGAAAGGTAATCTCGTAGGCATCGTCGGGCCAAATGGTGCGGGCAAGTCCACCCTCATCAAAGCCGCGATGGGCCTCCTGCCTATCAGCAGCGGCTGGGTGAAGGTCTTTGGTCAGCCGCTCAAGGAGAACTTCCGTCGCGTGGGTTATGTGCCCCAACGTGAATCGGTGGACTGGGATTTTCCCGTCAACGTGATGGACCTCGTATTGATGGGCCGTTACGGACATCTCAGCGTTTTCCAACGCCCCTCCAAGCATGATCACGACGTGGCCAAGGAGTGCCTGGACAAGGTGAAGATGCTCCCCTATGCGAACCGCCAGATCGCCAATCTGAGCGGTGGCCAGCAGCAACGCGTCTTCCTCGCCCGCGCCCTCGCACAGGAAGCCGACCTGTATTTCATGGATGAACCCTTCGCCGGCGTCGATGCCGCGACGGAAGCCGCCATCATCGAACTGCTGCATGAGCTGAAGTCGAAAGGCAAAACGCTGCTCGTGGTGCATCATGATCTTCCGACTGCCCGCAACTACTTCGACATGCTGCTGCTGCTCAATATGCGCGTCGTGGCCTTTGGTCCCACGGAAGAAGTGTTCACGTATGAGCTTCTCCAGAAGACCTACGGCGGTCGCTTGACCATTCTGGCCGAAGTCGCCGATGCGGTGAGACAGAAGACTTAGTGCGATGAATCACCTGCGCACATATTCGTTTCCGCACGCGTTGCGCCTAGCGTGTTATGCGGTGCTGTTGCTGTTCCTCGCGGGCTCTGCCCAGGCCGCGAAGATCGGCGACATTTCTGAGACTTCGGTGATGGAGCAGGCCGTTCGCTTCTTCACCTTCAGGGATCCAGCGGTTCGTTATGCGTTGCTCGGCTCGATCCTGCTCGGCATCTCCTGCGGAGTGATGGGCAGCTTCATCGTGGTGCGCAAGCTGGCGCTGGTCGGGGATGCCTTGTCTCACGCGGTGTTGCCCGGTGTGGCTTTGGGATTTCTGTGGAACACCTCAAAGGATCCGGTGGCCATCTTTGTCGGCGCGACCGTGGCGGGGTTGCTGGGCACCGCCGTGGTCGGCGCTATCAAGCATACGACAAAATTGAAGGAAGATGCGGCGCTTGGACTCGTGCTGGCGGCGTTCTTCTCCGTGGGTATCTGCATGGTCACGATGATCCAGCGGTTGCCCACGGGAAATAAAAGCGGCATCGATAAATTTCTGTTCGGCCAGGCGGCGGCCTTGGGGCCGAATGATGTGAAGCTGATGGCAATCGTCACCGTGCTGACGCTGGTAGTCATCGGCCTGTTCTATAAACAATTTCTCGTGACGAGTTTTGATGCCGGGTTCGCCCGCGTCACCGGTGTGCCGGTGCAAGTCATGCACTACGCGCTCATGTTGATGCTGGCCTTCGCGGTGGTCATCGCGCTGCAAGCAGTCGGCGTGGTGCTGGTGTCGGCGATGCTCATCACGCCTGCTGCCGCAGCGTATCTGCTCACAGATCGGTTGCATCGCATGCTCATCCTGGCGGCAATCTTCGGCATGGTTTCGGGTGCGGCGGGTGCATTCCTGTCCTTCCTCGGGCCGAGTCTGCCGACAGGGCCGTTCATGGTCCTGGGGGCGAGCACGGTCTTTGGTGCGGCATTCCTTTTCGGCCCGCAGCATGGCGTCATCATGCGCTGGTGGCGGCGGCGTTCGCGCAGCTTGCGCATCCAGCGTGAAAACACGCTGAAGTCCATTTATCATGTGCTCGAAGCCCGTGATTTCAAACCGGAAGGCGTCACCGCCCAGGAACTGGCCGAGCGCCGCCGTGAAACCTTGGAAGATATCTTGGGACAATTGCGCGAGCTGAAGCGCCATGACCTGGCTACCTTGCAAGATGATGACCACACGGTTTTCGTCACGCCCGATGGCTGGCAACGCGCCTGCGCCATCGTGCGAAACCATCGTCTTTGGGAATTGTATCTGACCAACGCCGCGCAGATGCCCGCCGACCATGTGCACGAGGATGCGGAAAAGATCGAACATGTGCTGGGCGAAGACGTCGTGCGGCAACTGGAGAAACGGCTCAACTACGCCACCCATGACCCGCACGGGAAAGCCATCCCCGGGCAATTGGATATCCAGCGTGGCAGTTCAGCACCCGAGAAAACCGCCGATGCCCTGGGCTACGGAAAACGGATATGAGCGAACTCATCCCAGCATTTAACTGGCAGGAGCACATCATTGCGCCGTGGACCACCGGCTTTGGCGCGAATTTCCTGATCACGCTGATGGGCTTCTTCGTCGCGACGGCGTGCGGACTCGTGGGTAACTACCTCATGATGCGTCGCATGGCCCTCGTGGGTGATGCCATCAGCCATAGCGTCTTGCCCGGTATCGCCATCGCTTTCTTGGTATCCAAGAGCCGCGGTACTTGGCCGATGTTTATCGGCGCCTTGATCGCCGGTATCGTGACCACCATCCTCATCGAGGTCATCCACAAGAAAAGCCGCGTGAAGCAGGATGCGGCCATCGGCATTGCCTTCACGAGCCTGTTCGCCATCGGCGTGATCCTCATCAGCGTCTACGCCTCACAAGTAGATCTGGACCAGGAATGCGTGCTGTATGGGGAAATCGGTCATATCGGCGCCGAAGTGCCGCTGGATTTCAAGGCAGCCGTTCAGGAACGCGGTTTCTGGGAAGTCATTCCTGTGGCGGTAACCCGCATGGGTTTCGTGGCGATAATCACCGTTCTCCTGGTGCTGTTGTTCTACAAGCAACTGCTCGTCAGTTCTTTCGATGCCGGGCTGGCAACGTCGCTGGGCATCAATTCCACCTTTGTACACTACGCGTTGATGTGCTGGCTCTCGATCGTGGTGGTGAGCGCGTTTGAATCGGTTGGCGCGGTGCTGGTGGTGGCGATGCTGATTTTGCCGGGGGCCACGGCGTTCATGCTGTCGCCTCGTTTGCCGGTGATCCATGCACTGACGGTGTTGACGGCCGCTTTGAGCTCGGTGCTGGGCGTGCATCTGGCCACGTGGCTGGACTGCTCGATGGCCGGCGCGATGGTGGTGATGGCGAGTGTGTTGTTCACACTCGCGTGGGTGTTCAGCCCGCTTGACGGCTTGCTGGTGCGTTTCATCCGGCAGCGGAAGACGCACTTGGAGCCACCCGAGGAGACCGTTGAAGCGGCGAAGTGAGCTTTCGCCTCACAGAACCATATCGCCCGAGTCAGCCACCAGATCGGACTTCATCTCCTCCAACGCGGTGCCTTTGATCGGGAGATATTTGCCGGTGGCAGTCACCAGCAGGGTGCCGTCCTTGGTGCGCAGTTCCGATTCCGCCAGAAAAAGTTTCCCGCGTTTGTTCTCCACGATCTTCGCCGTGGCGAAGACCTCATCCCCTGGACGCACGACGTTCAGGAAGCGTGTCGTCATCTCCGCGGCATACGCCAGTTGTTTTCCCTGCGCGATGCACGCCCAAGCCATGATCTCATCCAGCACCGTCGCGAGGATGCCACCATGGATCGTGCGGCTGAACCCCACATGATCCGCGCACGGCGTGAACGTAGTGTGGACACCTTCCTCATCCACCGTGAAGCGCAGCTTCATCCCCGTGGGATTCTGGGAACCGCACACAAAACACGAACGCGTATGGGGCAACGTCTTCATACTCCCGCCAGTCTCAGCGGAACCCATCGCTCGCGTCGAGCCTGATAAATTACTTGTCCGCCTTCAACGGAGCCACCTTGGAACCGCCCAAACAGATCAAATGTTTCAACGTGCGGATGTACATCTTCCCGCCCGCCACCGCCGGTGTGGTATGCGTCAGCTCACCCAACGTGCTGCGCCCGAGTATTTCGAACTTATCCGCCGCCTTCACCACCACCACCTCGCCATTCGTAGCTATCGCGTAGATCTTCCCATCCACCACGATCGGTGAGCCGAAGAAATTTCCCGTGGCGCGCTCCTGCCATAACACCTCTCCCGTCGGCCCTTTCATGCAGGTCACGATGCCCGCATCGCTCCACCCGAAAAGCAGATCACCCACCACCACCGGCGTGGGCACATAATGCGCCGATTTCTTCATCTCCCAGGCCAGCGTGGCCGGCTGGTTCTTCGCGTCATCGCCCGGTTTCACGGCCACCACATAATTTCCACCACCACCGCTGCCGCACGAACCGATCGCCAGCCCGGACACGATCACCGGTGAACTCACACTGCGTTTGTTGAAGGCACTCGTGTATTCCCATAACACTTTACCATCGGCCGGATTCACCCCCGTGATGCCGTGTGCCTGGCTGTTGAAGATCAACTGCGCCTTGCCGCCCTTTGGCTCATATACGCACGGCGTGCCGTAAGCCGCCGCATTGCTGTTACGTTTCGTCTCCCACACCGTCTTGCCTGTCTTGCGATCCACCGCGATCAGCGAGCTGTTCGCATCCTGGTCATTCGGCAGGATCACCATTTCTTCATATACGATTGGCGATACACCCGACCCGTGCTGGCTCGTATAAGTTCCGAAATCCCGTTGCCACACCACATCCCCTTTGTGGCTGAACGCCACGAGCATGTTATGCTCCGGCGTGGACCACGTCACATAGACCCGCTCTGCATCCACCGCCGGTGTGCACGAGGCGTAGCTGTTGAACTTATGCTTCGCAAACGCCGGGAACGGAAAATCTTTCTGCCACAGCACCCGGCCGTCATTCACACTCACCGCATGCACCATCAACCCGCCCTGCTGCTCATGTGAACCGGTGAGGAAAATCTTATCCCCCCAGATCACCGGTGAAGAATGCCCGTCACCCGGCAGCGGCACCTTCCAGTTATAATCCTTCTCCGTGAACTGCACCGGGATCGTCTTGGCCGCGCTCACGCCCGTGCCGTTCGGCCCGCGAAACCGCGTCCACTCCTGCGCCTGCGCAGAAGCCGTCAGCAACACGCCCGCCAACCCCGCTAAGATCACACGATTCAATTTCATAACTCGCCCGCCTACGATGGCCGTTAAAATTTTGCTCATGGTGGAATAACCCCTCTATGGGTCCGTTTACCGCGCACAAAGTCAATGCGGAATCCATTACCCCGGCCCGACCGGGCGCATCCTGACACTGCCCTCAATGTGCCCCGACATTCCATGTCGGGGTAGCGGGTCATACGCTGGCCCGCAGCCCTACCAAACAACCGCTGCCAATCCCCTCTCCGCCAGGAACCAACCGGCCATTAAAGCAAAAGACCCCATTCAACGACAATGTCAGGATGCGCCCCCGGTTAACCGGTTTCACCCCGCGCCCATAAGAGCGCACGGAGTGACCCCGGCCAACCAGCGGCCTCATCCACCTGATAACTAATTAATCGTTCCCTGAAGTCAGCCTTCCCATCCGATCCGTTTTATGTTTCCTGCGCGATTGCCTCCTGTCCTGCGGTACTGTAGCAACCAGTCCACCCTCACCGGACCAAACCCTCGCCAGCCACTTCACAACCTTCGTCATCACAACGAAGGGAGACTGTCTGGAATGATGGGTTGAGGTCGGCTGCGCAGGACAAACTGGTGGAGACTAGGCGCGGCGAGGGAGCATATCAAAAAAAGATACGCGACCGAGCCGCAACAACGTCTCCGCCAGTTTGCACCAGCAGACGGCCTCAAGACAGCTTTTCAGCCAGTCTCAGGAACTATGTCAAAGAACAATGAAACCATCCGACCCCTGTGAAGTATCGATTCCTCCCTCCCTACGATTGGGACTTCAGATTAAGCGTTTGCCCAGTACCCGGCCGGTTCCGCAGTGGCTACTAAGGATTCCCCGGTTGGTCATAAAATCCTACGCCAACCGACGTCCCGTTCACCGCTCCAGCTTACGGACCCTGATCCATACGCCCGATACACTCACCTATCCGCAATGATTCCATAAGGACCGTCACCTCCCCGCCAACGCAGGACATAACCATGCATAACATCACATCGAAATGCTTGATGACTTGGGATTCACCAGTGGCTGCCTACCGCTCCGATTGAGCGCCAACCACCGTTCACCCGTCCTTTACCAGCAGCGAGCTGCCAGCACTAAAATATCTACCAAACCACCGTCAATTTATCCATCAAAAAATCACCCAAAACCCGCTCCCAAACGCAACAAATTGCCGCAGAGCAATTTGCAAACGAAGATTTTTTTGGCGGAGCGTGGGCGCCTCGCCCACAGCAACTCACCTAAGCAAAGCCAGCTCCCGGAATCTCCATGGCGCCAAGAGCGCAGTCCCCGCGTGGGGTATCACCCGCGCCATGCATTCTTCCCATGAACATGGCGCTTCTCCCCTCGTAGCGCACGCTTCCAGCGTGCGAGTTACGCGGCATCTTGCCGCGTTTCCCTTTTATGGAGATGCGGGTTTTCCCAATCCGCAGCACCATCCCTGAGCAAATCCCGCCCCCCTTTAGCAAAAAGTTCCCTCCGCCCAAAGCTTCCCCTGTCACCCCCTCGTTTACCTCGAAGACTCCTTTTTCCCGACTCCGCATTCTCCAGTAATCCGTGCATTCACATTCCCCCATTCCCTGCATTGCAATCCGTTTCGCAGATGTTTACCGTCGTCCCTAAGGAAAGAACCAACATGTCTCGCATGTTCAAAATTTGGCTGCTCACCACGCTACTCTTCTTCAGCGTATTCCTGACTGTGCAGTGGCTGGAAGCTGTCCGCAGTGAACAGCGAGAGGCAAATAGCCGCCTCGCCGAACTGGATCGCAAAGTCAGAGAGCTGAAAAACCACTCACATCCCCCATGGAGGGTTATCAGTTGGAGGTTTGCGATCAGCACCAGCGACCGCCCCGCCAACACGAACTGGAATGCGTCCTATCATGTTGATGAATTTCGACTGATACACGGCACAAATGCCCTCCAGAGGTTTGGCCTATCTGAACACGGTTACATATCCAAGAGTTCAGGACGCATAGTGAAAGCGTGGGTTTCGGATTGGAGTCCGCGCTCGGAAATGGCCAAGTTCGAGCAACTGATTGTGGAACCTCACAGCAGAGCACCTTGGGTGGAAGTTTTTGCCAAAGCGCGCACCAACGAATCCCTCTCGATGGAATTTGAAGTAACCGCCCTACTGGAAAGCACTTCCTTCGCACCATGACTGAAACCAACTCACCCGTCCCCTTCGCGAACTCCTATTGGGTAGTTCCCGGACAGTTGCTCGCGGGCGAGGATTTTTGGGTTGTGGCGAAGCTTTGGCGAAGGAGCAGGTTCCAAAGACCCTGTGACTGAGCCGAAACGAAGCCAAAACTCCAAAAAGACCGCTCGTTTGGCTCTCTAGCCAATCGGCTACAGTATTTTTAAAACCGCTCTAAACGTTGAATTGTTGGCGAGTGCCGTCTAAATTCAATGAAAGGAAAATTAATGTCGCGCTTTAAAGCCACCGGCGAGTTCGAGCTCGATGGCAGCCGTTTTGGCTGGTCTATACGCCACTATGGTGGGACCTCCTCACTGTATGGGGAAATGCGTGGCGTCTCCGTCAGCGTGTTCCTCCCCGGCCAGAAAACCCGCGAACTGGTCCTCGAATTTCACGTGCAAGACTACTGGTTTCAAAAACCACGCTCTACCACTGCCTTCGAGCGCCGTCTTCAGACCTGTGTGAGTGCGGCCATTGCCGCCGGTTGGGATCCCGAGTCACGAGGCAAAGCGTTCCGCTTCGCACCGGAGCAGCTGAAAGTTGAGTGAACAGTATGGCGCTCCTCTCAAAGACCAGTGAAAGCCCTGGTTCGTGATTTTTTGGAAAAGGAACCCACGATGAGCCTTCATGTCACCAACTATCAAGACGCCCTCCATCGCTCACCCGTGGTGGCCTTGTGGAAAACCGTTTTCGGCTACGAGTTGGCCCACAATCGCCCTGAGGTAGCCATCGACAAGAAGCTGGCCACCGCAGACGGCCTGTTCTTTGTGGCCCTCGCCGAGAATGCCGTGGTAGGCACCATCATGGCCGGATACGATGGGCATCGCGGCTGGCTTTACTCCGTGGCGGTGGCACCCACGCATCGGCGTCAGGGCATCGGTGCGCAACTCGTGAAACATGCGGAGCAAGCCTTGGCCGAAAAAGGATGCATGAAGATCAATCTCCAGGTGATGCCGGATAACGAACGCGTCACCGCCTTTTATGTGGCCTTGGGCTATGCCGTAGAGCCACGCATCAGCATGGGGAAGAAGGTGCCGGAGAATATTCCGGCATAATGTCGGCGCTATCAGGCAGACTGTCACAAACCTAAAGCCGCAATCATCTATGATCCGAAATCTGATCACTATATTGACCGCCTTGATCATTCTTGGGGCTGCCCCTTCCCAGGCGTCAGAAGTCATGACGGAATCGCAACGCAAGGCGGTGCAGAAAACGGTCGATGAGGTCAAAAAAGCGTTTCTAAGCAAGGATGCCGATGCTTTAGCCAGTCTGCTTTACCCCGAAATACTCAAGGCCATGGGCGGGAAGGAGCAGGCCGTTAAAATGATCAAAGCCGAGGAGGAGAAAAATGCCGCCGCCGGAGCCATCATCGAATCAATGGTTTATACCCTGTCCGATACGGTTTACACCGGGACTGACTTCAAGCTCACATTCGTAAGTACGATTATGACAGCCAGGACCGGTGATACGCGGATGGAGTCAAAAAGTTTTAACGTGGCCTTCATTCCTTTGCACGGGGATCGCTGGTATCTGCTGGATGGCACCCGTCTGAGTTTGCCGCAATTTCGCAGTCTGTTCCGGGGCTTTCCCGAAGATTTGAAACTGCCTGCTGTGGAAAAGAAAATACTCTAAATTTTCACCCGGTCAGGTCTCCGCCGCGCGAACCCATGAAATTCCTGCTCCGCCTCATCCAGTTCGCCTTGATCATTTTCTTCTCCACCGCCATCTGCGCCGGCATCTTCGCCTTCAGCAGTTACTTCGAGCAATATTCCCAGGCAGAAGGAAGTGATCGGGGTGCGGCACGGGAAAGGGTGAGGGAAGATTCCGTGGAAGCGATGAAAGAACGCGCCTTCTGGGGAGGCGTCTTGGGCGCAGTCGGCAGTTGTCTCTACGTGGTCAAGTGCCTGACGAGGGGCGACGAACCATAGGACTCACCCACGCCCCTGCCCGCGATTGTCAGTAGTCGAGGAAAGCACGTAAACGCTCCACCACCCTCGCTCGGAGGGGCCAGGGCCGGGGTGAGGGGTGCCCGCCTTCCCACTTTGCTTTCCCACCTTCATTCACCAGCTCTTGGGGGCAGCGGGGGGGTGATTAAAATCGGGTGAGCTTTGGTGAGCCGCGACGAAACCCGCGGCCCGTGCTGCCGGATTCCAGCCGGCAGTCCGCGACGTCCGCCGTTGCCACCAACGCTTACCCTCACCCGCTTTTAATCACACCCGGGGCAGCGCTTCACCCATACTTCCCATTGCCAAACTCCCGGCCCTTCCCTTTAATCAGGCCAGCAGCCCGGAACCACGAACAGGAGACACACACAATGGCCTATACCATTCGTATCCAAGGTCGCGGGGAAGAGATGATCTACACAGACGCCGAGGTGCGCCTGGAGATGGAGCGCACCGTCAGCTTCGGTCACCGCCTTTATTGCGACAACACCGTCCACCTGCCCCTCCCCAAACGTCAGGAGATCGTCGCCAACCTCTGCGAATATTTCCGCACCAAGGAAGAGCCCGTCATCTTCGTCATCGATGAGACGGATAAGGATCGTGACGCCCTAGGCGTCATGTTCACCGAGCTGAATGCCAACGGCCACCAGCTCACCATCGAGCTGGACTCCGAGGAGAAACGCCACGCCTTCGTCCAGAAACTCGCCACCGGCACCAAAGAGATCCGCGAAGAACGCTACGGCCCGGACCGGCAGATGAAGATGTTTTGAGGCACGTTTACTCGGCCAAACTGACGACAACGCCGACTGAGAAACAGAACGAATTGCGCTTTTGAAAAGCAACCCCTGTGCACGATGAATCTGCCTGACAACAAATGCATTTCTTCATGGCAACGGGCTCACGAAATCCTGTGGTCTTTGCTCCCCGCAGCGCGGCAAAGCATCAAACCCGGCGGCTATGATATCACGCCCACCAGCATCATGAATTGTGCTGAGCGTGAGGGTATCACTTTCAGTTTACAGTTGGTGCCGCAGTGGGGCCTTCACGAATCTGGAAAGGACATGTATTCCAAGCTGGAGCTGCATGACCTGATGTTTCACGGGCGAAACTTTCCCGATGGCGAGGTGATCCTCATCCATGACGGCTGTTTTGCCGGCGGTGAACCGATCGTCTGCACAGGTGATTCTTTACGCTCCTTCATCGCCGCGAGTCCGCAGTTCATCTTTGATGGTGATGTGGTGTTCATTTGGTCCGCCGAACGTGTCATCTCGATATTTCATCATGAAGGGCAGTATGCCCATATCGAATCTCGCTAGCGCTGCGAGTGGGTCGTAGGAAAATGGATGACAGTAGGTCGAGGAACAAAAAAGCATGCCCCCTAACATCAGACCACCCACTCCTGTCGAACTTGTCGCCATCGTCTTTCTCTTCGCCGGAGTGGCGATCCTGCTGGGTGGAGCGGCATTGTGGAAAGCGTCGCAATTGCCACCGGAGAAAGCGGAGATCATTGCCGCCCTGAACCATCATGGCGCCTGGTCCTTGGGCATCGGTCTGGCGACTTTTGGAATCGTCTGGCTAGTCCGCCGTTTCTGGCCTTAGAGCTTGTTAAGTCAGAACGGCGGACAAACTGGTATGAGCGCGGGAAATGTTGACTCCTTCTCCCCCAGGGAGAAGGCCGGGATGAGGGGGAAGAGCCCGTTCCTAAGCAAAACCAGCCTACCTATTTAAAACGGCACCTCCTCACCGTTTCCCCAACCAATGCCCGCCCGACACACTCCAAAAATTCTTCCACACTTCGGAATGGTTGAACTCCCGGTTCTGCGCTAGATTGCCGCCATGCTGTTTCGGAGATTGGAAAGCATTGGGCGCACGTTTCATCATTTGCAACGCGCACGGGAGATCGCGGGAGTCTTTCTCAAGTATGGCTACGAAGACCTGCTGGAGCGCCTCCACCTGCCCGCGTTGCTCGACATTCCGCTCAAGCGGCTCCACCGCCACAACCCCGTCATCAGCCAGCTTTCCCAGCCCGAACGTCTGCGCCGCGCCCTGGAAGAACTCGGCCCCACGTTCATCAAGCTCGGCCAGATGCTGGCCTCCCGCTCGGATGTGCTGCCCGAGGAATTCGTCAAGGAACTCACCAAGCTGCAGGATCAAGTCCCGGCCATCCCGTTCACGGAGATCCGGCGCATCATGCTGGCAGAATTGCACGAGCCGCTGGACAAACTTTATCGCAGCATCGATGAAACCCCGCTTGGCTCCGCCTCCATCGCCCAAGTGCACAAGGCAGAATTTCACGACGGCTCCATCGTCGTGGTAAAAGTGCAGCGTCCCGAAGTACGCGAGATGGTGAAAGTGGATCTCGAGATCCTCGAACAACTGGCCTCGCTCGCCGAGAAGCACGTGGATGGCTGGCGCGTGCATCATCCCGTGACCTTGGTGCGGGAGATGGCCAAGTCACTTCATCGGGAGACGGATTTTCATAGCGAAGCCGCCCATGTGGAAAGGTTCGCCCGCCAGTTTGAAGGGGACAAAACCATCTACGTGCCCAAGGTATATCATGAGGCGTCCAGTGAGCGCGTGCTCACCATGGAGTTCATCGATGGCGTCAAGGCCTCCGCGCTCACCCCGGAAACCATTGCCCCCTCCGACCGCAAGCAACTCGCGGAACGTATTGGTGATTCGCTCTTGAAACAGATTTTCGTCCACGGCTTTTTCCACGCCGATCCGCACCCGGCGAATATCCACATCTTGCGCGGCAACGTCGTCTGCTTCCTGGACTTCGGCATGATGGGCTTCATGGACGTCCGCACTCGAGAGAACCTGGCCGATCTCGTCTGGGGCATCGCCCGGCAGGATGAAGCCAGTGTGGCGAATGCGCTGGTACGGCTCTCTTCTGCCGATGCCGACCCTTCACGTCCGGAACTCGAAACGGACGTCGCGGAGTTCATGCACCGCCATTTCTATCGGCCCGTGAAGGAATTGGAGTTCGGCCAGTTGATCATGCAGTTGTTCCAGCTCACCGGTAAACACGGCTTAAATATTCCCGCCGATGTCTTCGTGATGCTCAAAGCCTTGGGCCTGATGGAAACACTGGTGCGCCGCTTGAATCCCGAGCACGACATCATCGCCCAAGCCACGCCCTATCTGCGCAAAGCGCGCTTGAGCCGTTTGCAACCGAACCGCCTCGTCGGTGCGATCACCAATTTTGGCCTCGATATGGCAGACATGGTGCGCGAGTTGCCGGCAGAGATCCGCCGCATCGTGACGCAAGTGAAGAAGGGCGAAGCTCGCATGGTCTTCCGTCATGAAGGGTTGGACCCGGTGATCGAATCGGCCGAGCGCATCAGCAACCGCCTTTCTTTCTCCATCGTGCTGGCCGCACTCATCATCGGCTCGTCACTCATCATCCACGCGAACATCCCACCCAAGTGGCATGACATCCCCATCATCGGTCTGATCGGCTACCTTATCGCCGCCATGATGGGCTTCTGGCTCCTCATCTCCATCCTGCGGCATGGGAAGATGTAGGGTGTGGGCAGTGGCACCATTCCATCAGGCTGTGCCGTCAGGCACAAAAGATTCATAGCGGCGGCTTTCAAGCCGCCGTTACGGTAAGAAATAATACCGTCGCATAGCGACGGAAGATTCCGACGGTTTCTTGCGTCGCTATGCGACGCTGGATTTGACCGGAGAACACCTCGGGTTGAAACCCGAGGCTAAGAATCTTTATCTCGCTAACGCGAGAAGTTCGGCTGAGCGTCAAACTGTAGACTACTCCCCCTTACCCGTTTCATCCGTGCTCTCGGAATGAACCGCCGTGATCCGGTCCTCCTGCGTCTCCCACTGTTGCAGTGAAGCAAGGTCATCTTTCTTCGCCCGCTTGAACTCCGCCGGGAAATCGCGCTTGTGCAGTTGATAATTTTTCACCCCACAAGCATTGCACCCTTGGATCAACGCATGCGCCTTGTACATCCGCGGACGCCCGATCACGCGATACGTGTCCGGCGGCAACGCCGGACGTGGACGCTTATCCAGCACCAGATAGCTGAGCGGCAGACTGCGCAGATCGATACCCATCATGTGCGCGAACTTCCCCCAATCCGGATCCGTAAATATCGCGGTCGGCGGCGAAGCGAAGTGATGACACCAATCCCGATCATTGCCCGGAGCAAGGATGCCGCACTGCTCTGCATGCGGACACGGCGCCACCAGACTGAATTGCGTGCGCAAACGTTCTCGCACCGCGATCAAAGTGAGACTGGCTTCATACGTGCCCGGCTCCACCCAGATGACCACTTCCGCCTTGGCCACGTAATTGGCCAGTTCATCGATCTGTTCCGGCTTCAATTCCGTCAGCACGTGACTCAGCAAAAGAATACCGGGTGTTTCGGGAAGGCCGGGTTGAACATTCAGCGCCGGATACTTCTTCCGCGCCGTCTTCACCGCAAAATCCATGGCCAGCGGAGAACGGTCCCACACACGCAAACCCGTAATCGCTTCCGTGCCGTATTGATCCACGAAAGCGCGCCCAGCCACGCCACTGCCGCAGCCCCAATCTAACACTTCAGCGGCTGGCGGCGTCCAGCCCAGTGCCTGCAACTCTTCCAGCACATAATCCCACTTCCAGCCGATGCGTTGCGCGAAGGTCTGGTTGTAGGAATCCAGATCACTGTGGCTGCGCCAGTAATCCGCCCCGCCCGCCGAGCCGGAGAGATAGGATTGCCGGAGCCGGTCCAGTGCGTGCCAATCTATGGTTTGCCAGTTCATTCAGTTCAATTCCGAAGCCAAAGATTTTGCCGTCGCGGAAAGCCCAATTCCAGAACCATCTAACTTTTACCGATCGACGCCGTGATGGTCACAATTCGCGTCTCCAAAGCCAGGCACGCCAGGATGTAATACATCTTGGGATGCGCCTGCGCCACTTTGGGATCTTTCAGTTCCGCCAGTTCTTGCTCCTCGAACAGTTCGGTCATCAGCGACAACATGGGAATCATTCGCACCGGCGCCTTCAGGTGCGTGATCTTCTGGCACACCTCGTTCGGCTCGAAGGAAAACTCCACGGACGTATGCGCCGCGTCATTGCGGATCTTGCGCACGATGTTCAGGTCCGCGTAATCATCCGCATCGATCAACCCATACGCATGGGCAAGCTGGATCTTGGCGGAGAAGGAAGAGAGCGGTGCGTAAGGGCGGAAGAGTTCTTCCAAAATTTTCTTCGGTTCCGCCACCTTCTGGGTGATCTCAGCGCGGTGGAGTTGCTCCAGCTTTTCCTCCAGCCGCGTGGCAGAGATCAGCACGGCGCCGCGGTCCGATTCCTTGAACAGGGAACGGAAATAACTGAGCGTGCCTTCATCGATCATCACGTTGGCCAGCAGGGCCGTGATGGCCGGATGCGTTTCCTCGCCGCCTGGTGCTAACACCTCATCAGTCATGCAGATACAGATAATTCATGCGCCGCCCTCGCGCCACCGAAACTATTTCAATCGATGCCAGGAACAAACCTTTTCACGCGACGCGCATAAGCTTCATAAGCGGGATACCGTGCGTGCAACCACCGTTCTTCACAGCGCGCCTTGGCCGCGAAGAAAAACAAATTGATCACCGCCATCACGAGTGCCGGGCTGCTGCTGAATAACAATGCCCAGCCAAACCCTGCATAGACCAAACTCGCATAAAGCGGATGGCGCACCCACGCATAGACACCGGTGGTAACCAGTTCCGCCTCCGGCAACGGCTCGGGATAAGGCGTGCGATTGCGCCCAAGATGCCGGACACCGGCCACGCCCAGATAAGCTCCCACCCCGAACAAAATTACGCCCGCTACCAAGGCAGCTTTCCATACCTTCCCCTCGGTACGACCTAAGGGTCCCGCCACGACCAGAGCGAGCAGCAAAGTGGATTGCATCATCACCCAGCCACGACCGCTTTTGGATTTATTCGGATGCATGGTGCAGTTTCGTTTGCCGGACACACGGATGATGCTCCGGTTTCCCGTTCAGTTCCATTCCGTTTACACTGGAATTTTTCCGATTTCTTTGCAGACTGTGGCCCCCATGAAAATTGAGTCGTTGAACATCGGTCTAAAAGTCCGCCACCCCCAGTATGGCGTTGGTGTCGTGAAATCCATCACGGAGCATATGGCCGATGTGAATTTCGACATGGGCGGCCTGCGCAAGGTGGAGCCGGTCTCCGCTGGTCTCGAACCCGCCGAAGCCCAGGCCACCTTGACCGGATTGGATAAACCGCTCAAGCAACTCATCGCCGAAACCGTGGAAGCCGTCGCCCAGCAGCTCGGCATGGAGAAAGATGACACCATCGTGCAGGAACTGGCCGTGCGCTGGAACAAAGGCCGGTGCGTCCTCCATCCCGCCGATCCCACGCTCGCGACGAAGGAAGTGGAACTGGAAGTTTTCTTTCACAAGATCGTGATGATCCGCAACAACCTCCGCGTGCTGGAACAGAAGATCAACGCGCACCCGAATCTCACCGATGGAGAAAAGGTGGAGATGCAGCAATACATCACGCGCAGCTACGGCTCGATGACGACGTTCAACTTGCTCTTCAAGAACAAGGCGGACCAGTTCGGTGGGGCCAGTGCCTAGGACGGCTGGGATCAACCGTAGCGGAACGGCTTGGACAGGCTGAAGGTAGCGGGCAAGTGGCGGATCTCGATCACCTCACCGTCCTTGAGCAAGACCTCCACGATATCGAACCGGATGTTCACGGGCGGGTTCTTCAACAGCTTGAGGTAATCCAGCGCGGTCATGGAAAGCAGCCGTCGTTTGCGCGCATTCACGGCACCTGCGGGACGAACCCATTCCTCCGAGGACCGCGTTTTTACTTCTACGAAGACCAGGATTTCCACATCGCGAAAAACCAGGTCGATCTCACCGCGATCCGAACGAAAATTGGCCGTCAAAAACTTCAGCCCGGCTTTCTGTAGATGCTTCTTCGCCGCCGCTTCGCCCAAGGTGCCACGACGCAGATGCTCCGGCCGCGCTTTCGCGACGCCGACTGCTTCCTTGATGCGTTGCCACCAGCTCATGCTTAACGTGGTCTTCGCGCGTGATGCACTCACGCGCACAATCCTTTAAAACAATTCCGGCTGCTCCATCCGCACCGGCGCAAAGCTGCGTCGGTGGATCGGACACGGTCCCTGCTGCGCCAAGGCAGCCAAGTGCTGCTCCGTACCATACCCCTTGTGCGAAGCGAAACCGTATCCAGGAAACTCCACATCATACGCGTGCATCAACCGGTCACGCGTCACCTTCGCCAGCACGCTCGCCGCGGCGATGGAGTAGCTGAGCGAATCGCCCTTCACGATCGGCGTCTGTGGCCAGCGCAGGGATTTCACCTTCAAGCCATCCACCAGCACATGCTGCACCTTACAGGATAACTTGGCCAAAGCCTCATTCATCGCATGATGCGTGGCCTGCAGGATGTTGATGCGATCAATGGTGGAAACATCCACGATGGCGACCGAATACTGGATACCTGCCTCCGCCGTGATGAGCTCGTAGAACCGTTCGCGCTGCTTTTCCGTGAGCTGCTTGGAATCGTTCAAGGCCTTCCATTCCCCTCGCAACCCCAGCGTAATGTGCTCCGTTGTGAAAACTACCGCAGCCGCCACCACCGGCCCCGCCAGCGGACCACGCCCGGCCTCATCCACACCGGCGATCAAGGTGCAGCCTTGGGCCAGCAGCTCGCGTTCGTACGCGAAACGTTTAGGCGAAGTTGAAGCTGCTTTTTTGGCCACGAATCCTTTTGCCGTGAAGCGCCCTTTCAGCCAAATCAAAAAACGAAAAAAGCGAGGCCGGAGCCTCGCTTCTCTTGAAATGATTTGGGTCCGTCGCTTAGGCAGCGGCCGGAGCGGCCACCACTTTGCGGGCCTTTTCCTTGACCGACGTGGCGCTCTTGCCCAGGCGGGTGCGGAGGTAGGTCAGCTTGGCGCGGCGCACTTGGCCCTTGCGCTCGACTTCCACCTTGTCCACGCGCGGCGAATGCAGCGGGAAGATGCGTTCCACACCTTCGCCGTAGCTGATACGACGCACGGTGAACGTCTCGTTCAGGCCGTGACCGCGCTTGCCGATCACGATGCCCGCGAACACCTGGATGCGTTCCTTGTCGCCTTCGACGACTTTGGTGTGCACGCGAACGGAGTCACCCACGTTAAAGTCCAGGGCTTCCTTGCGATATTGCTTCGCTTCGATTCTATCAAACAACGCTTGGCTCATAGGTCTTATTCTTTGGTGGGGGCTTGCGGCCCTTCACCGATATTTTTCAACAAATCTGGCCGTTTTTGGCCCGTTCTAATCTGTGCCTGTTCCGCTCGCCACTGGGCGATCTTGGCATGATTGCCGGACATCAGCACATCTGGCACCCGCATGCCCCGAAATTCCACCGGCCGCGTATAATGCGGACATTCCAGCAAACCGTGACTGAACGATTCATCCACCGTGCTGCCCTCGTCACCGAGCGCACCAGGCAAAAGCCGCGTCACTGAATCGATGATCACCATCGCCGGCAGCGCACCGTTCGTCAGCACGTAATCGCCGATGGACAACTCATCGTCCGCCAGCGCCGCGCGAATCCGTTCGTCAAACCCTTCGTAACTGCCGCAGATGAACAAAACATGCTCGAACTGCTTCAGCTCGTTGGCGATCGCCTGCGTGAACTTCCGTCCCGCAGGCGTGAGCAACACCACCTGGGTCTGCTCCGTCGCCAAACTTTCCACTGCTTCAAAGATCGGTTCCGGTTTCAACAACATCCCCGGGCCACCTCCGAACGGTTTATCATCCACCGTCCGGTGCCGGTCATGCGTATAATCCCGCAAATTATGAATCCTCAACTCCAGGATTCCAGCCGCCCGCGCCCGTCCTACGATGCTTTCATCGAGCGGTCCCGCGAACATCGCGGGAAAAAGAGTGAGCACGTCTATTTTCATGCCCTGCCGCACCTTGGTCCCTCACGGAACCTCAGGCCCCTTACGCCGGCCCTTTGTCGTCTTCCACGATCTCCACTGCGCACCGCAGGCCCTTTTTGGCACTGCCCACTTGCAACAGCGCCCGGATGGCCTGGATTGTGGAGCCCTGCTTCCCGATCACCTTGCCTACATCGGCCTGGTTCAGGCGCAGCTCGTAAATCGTCACCCCGTCCCGCTCCACCGGCGTCACCGAAACTTCTTCCGGCTTGTCGGCGAGACCCTTCACCAAGTATTCGAGAAAGGCTTGCATGCCTTCGCGATACCGGTTTAGGCCGCCACCGGAGCCGTGGTCGCGCGACGCGCCTTGCGGAGGAAGCTCGCCACCGTATCAGAAGGCTGCGCGCCTTTGCTGATCCAGTAGTCGGCCCGGTCCAGCTTGACCGTCACGTTGTTTTCCTTCTGCGACGGATTGTAAGTTCCGATCTCTTCGATGAACTTGCCATCACGCGGGCTGCGTTGGTCAGCAACCACCACGCGATAGAACGGGTGGTTCTTCGCACCGATACGCTTTAAGCGAATTGTAACTGCCATATATCTGCTTTTTTGGGCTGTTTTGGACAATAATCATCGTCCAGTCCAAACATGACCCTTTCAAAAAGGAGCGTGAGATTATGCTTCGGTCCTACCCGATGCAAGCCCTTATTTACCACTTTTTGAAGCCGCTTTAGCCAGCGGGGAACCTATCCTATCTCCACCCACCACCGCTGTCTGCCGAAAAATAAAGGGCGGACCTTTGAGGTCCGCCCTTGAAATTGCCTGATAATCAGCAGCTTGGCTTACTCCGCCTTCTTCTTTTCGCCCTCTTTCTTCTTGTCGCCGCCCTTTTCGCCACCTTTTTTCTCCGGCAAGGGCCCGACCGTCACGGAAACGGCACTTTCCTTGCCTTCCGGCGTCTTCTTCACCTGGCCGCGCACCATTTCGCCCGCTGCGATATCACCAAACGTGCCGGGCTTGCCTTCCTTCGTGATCTTCGTTTCGGAAGTCACACTGATTACGCGCTCCTTCTCCTTGCCTTCCAGCGTCACCGTCATGGCCGTTTTGTCGGCCGATTTCACCTTGCCGTTATAGGGATAAGTTTCGCGCTTAGGTTTTTCTTTACCCTCTTCCTTGGCCTTCTCCTTGCCCTCCGTTTTGGGCTTGGTTTCTTGCGCAGTGGCTTGGAACGGGGCCGAGAGGAACAAGGCGCTGGCGATGAGCGCGGCCAAATAGGCGACAGGTGCTTTCATGTGTTTTGCTTGGGGATAGTTAGATTATGTGCTTCTCCTACAGTTAATTACCGCTTTTGGAGATAATCCGCCCCCCGTTTCCTCGCAAGCCTTTTTTTGACAACCGTTGATCTAAACCCCAACGGGGTTCCATCAATCAGCCCAGTGTTGGTTCGCGACGAAGGAGCGGGCCTACCCTGGGTATCCGCGTTACAACTCCTACCCTGAAAGGGTTGCGTCTACCCGCTTGCAATCTCTATTCCCGCCGCCACCTGTTCACCGCCATAAATAAATTCTCCCGCGCCCTTAACTCATACCGCTCAAAAAAATATCCAGTGTGATAGATACACTGCCGTTGCAGAAACTGCTCCAGCACCGCCGCCCGTCCTGCACAAAAATCCTTGTTCGCCACCCACGCATACTCCTGCCGGATCTGCCGTTCATACTCCGCAAACGCTTCCGTCTCCGCACCCAGGATGCTCAAATCCACATCCACCAGCAATTGCTCCGCCGCCGTTTGCGGCAAAGCCTTGTGCTGTGTGGTTAAGATCAGCCGATGAACCTCCGCCCTCAGCAGCTCTGGCAACTCCGCTTCCCGGGCGCAACTCGCGAACCACTCCGCGCTTTGCGCCTCGTTGTCCTTCGCCTGCGGATCATAGATGACATCATGAAACCAGATCGCCAACTCCACCGCCTTCCGGTCCACGCCGCTCGTCGGCACTTCATCGAAGACACGCAAGCACGCCGTGATGTGCTCCAGATTATGATACGCCCGCACCGGCTCCGAGTAATGCGCGAGCAATCTCTCCCACACGGCGATCTCATCGCCTTGCCAGCCGAGCGAGTGCGCCAGCTTCAACCAGCGTTCACGCAGAGCGGCGTTCATGGAAGCGTTGGAGCAATTGATTGTAAACAGGTGGCGGCACATACTCGCGGACGATCTTCTCCCAGCCCGTTGGACCGATGAGCCCCTTCACCATGCTGGAACTGATCTCGGCGATCCCGCGTGGCGGCATGAGGAAGATGGACGTGATGTCCTTGTTCAGGTCGCCATTGATATTTCGCATCACGCGCTCGAACTCGTAATCGCTCTCAGACCGGATGCCGCGCAAGATAAACCCGGCCTTCAACGATTCCGCATACTTGATGAGGAACTGGTGGCCGAACGTCTCCACCTTGAGATTCTTGAACTGCTTCGTGGAGGCCCGCACCATCGCCGCGCGTTCCTCGATGTCGAACGTGTACTTCTTCTCGGGATTCATACCGATGCCGATGATGAGCCGGTCGAAGACTTTCACTCCCTGCTCGATCATCCACAGATGACCCGTAGTGAGCGGATCAAAACTGCCCGCATAGACACCAACACGCATTGATTTCCCCATACGCGAAGTGTGCCGAACCCAAACGCCCTGGGAAGAATTTTTGTTGTAGTCCAAACCCCGACACCGAAATCAGACAAACACCTATTGGGTTTAACGCAAACATAGCGGACCTTGCAGCCATCATGGATAGAAGGCGCATGTCGTTCCGTGCCTCGTCTCGCGGAAAGTCCGCTCAAGCTCATCGCTTGGGCTGGTGCCTCATGCTTGCTTTGATCCTCCTTGGCACGCAGCAAAGCCGCGCGGCCGAACTTACTTCCTTCCTCGCGGGCAATGGTGGCTGGCACATGGGCTCACTCGTCGTCGGCAATATCACTGGTGATGCCACGCCCGAGATTGTCGTCCCCTATCGTAATCTCAGTGGCCAATGGTTCCTGGATGCTTACAGCTCCACCGGCACCCGCCTGAGCGGCTTCCCTTACTCTGGTGGTGCGCAAGAGATCAACGTCTCCCCCACCCTCTACGACCTCACCGGTGACGGTCGCGCCGAGATTATTTTCACCTGCGGCAACAGCGTCATCGCCTTGCGCGGTGATGGCACACAGCTCTGGTCCAACGCGGTGAACTACGCCAACTACGTTCCCGATAGCGGCTTCATGGCGGTGACGAACGGCTTCTACTGGTCCAATGGCGGCGACTTTATTTCCCGTCTGCCCAGCACCGCCGTCTTCTCCTCGCAAGTCTCCAGCCCCATCGTTGCTGACCTCAACAACGACGGCGTAAAAGAAGTCGTCACCGCCTGGAAGATCGATCCCGACAGCACCACCAATCACCAGGACTTCAACCCCTTCATCAATGACATCTGGGGTTCCGGCGAATGGGGCACCATGGGCGAGATCTGGTCCGGCGGCATCGTCTTCTTTAACGCCGCCACCGGTGCAAAAGATTATACGTATCATTTTCATCAGCTCGTGGAATCCGGCGTGGCCCTCGGTCGTGCGACGGCGAACCAGCCTTTGAATGTCTATGTCTTGAACGACAGCGACAGCGTGGCCGCCTTCGACAAGACCAAGCCGCACGGCCTCCACGGCAATGGCAATCTCCACAAACAGTTCGGCAAGAACCAACGTCTCCTCAGCGGCTCCTATCAACTCGGTGCAGATGTCCACACCGCCGATATCGACGGCGATGGGCTCGATGAAGTGCTCATCGCTTCCACGCAATCCAGCCCGCTCTGGCAGCCGAACGAAACCATCCTCGATGACGATGGCACGGTGATGTGGCGCAAATGGAAACCCGCCGTCACGATTCCCTTGACCCAATGGCAGAACAACTCCGCCATGATCCCGGTGAATCCGGATCACGACAACCGCATCGACGTGCTCAGTTTCTCACATTCTTATGAAATCGCCTTCCGCACCTGGAACGGCGTGGAACTCACCGACCATCCCGGCTGGCCCAAGAATTTCTATCCGCAAATACCCACTCCACCCGTCGTCGGTGATGTCGATGGCGACGGTCAGGAAGAAATCATCATCGGCACCTACGATCCCGCCAATGCCTCTGCCAACGGCACTCTCTATGTGTTCGCTCTCGACGGCTCCGTGAAAAACTCCGTGATCGTTCCCGGAGGTTTGAAGCACATCCCCACCTTGGCCGACATGAACGGCAACGGCGGTGTAGAAGTGATCTATCGCTCCCTCGCTGGCCGCATCTTCATCCAGAACTTCGGTGCCACCAGCTCCGGTCCTATTTCTTGGAGCACTCATCGCGGCAATGCCAGTCACGATGGCAATCTCGGCACCTCACTCTATCCCACCGGCACACCGGTGATCACCAGCAAGCAAGGTGGCTACCGTCGCGCCACGTTCTCCTGGAACATTCCCGGCACCGCCCAAGCCTGGCGCATCTATCGCGCCGAAAAACCGGAAGGCCCGTTCACCCCGCTCATCACCTTGACCGGCAACACGTCCTCCTACACCGACTACACATTGAAGCCCGGCGCCCAATGCATCTACGAAGTCGCTGCCGTTTACAGTAACAGCACCGTCCGCTCCGCTCCCTTCGCCATCCTCTCTGATCTGAACAGCAACCTGCTCACCAACGGCGGCTTCGAGGAGAACAGCGAGAGCCATTGGGATAAATGGTTCACCGGCGAACTGAGCTGGACGAACATTATGACCACGGCCAGCAACGTGCACGCTGGCCGCACGGCGATGGCCGTGACCTTGGCTGGTCACGGTAGCAACGGCACCATCTCGCAGTACGGCCAATACGGCACGCCCGACGGCAACCTGCCGGTCGTGGCCGGCCAGCTCTACAGCCTCGGCGGTTTCTTCAAGAGCCAAGGCCTCACACAACCCTCTGAACATTGGCTGGAATGGAGCTCCACCGTCACCGCAGAAAATACGAACACCCGTCCCGTCCGTCCATGGCCGCTCTATTTCACGCCGTACTTCACGCCCGGCACCAACGCTACCGAGTGGACCTATGTGAACCGCACCTTCGTGATGCCCGCCGGTTTCCCGAATGTAGAGATCGGCGCGCGCTATACCATCAATGCTCCCGGCAGCGGCTCGTTCCTCATGGATGATCTTTTCTTCCGCGCAGTGCCGTCACCCGCTTCAGTGAACTGGACGTCATTAATTCCCTTCGGCGCGAACTGGAAATACTCAATCGCGACTCCCGCCACGAATTGGTTCGCGCGTGACTTCAGCGACTTGAGCTGGTCGTCCGGCAAAGCAAAGTTCGGCACTGGCGGCGGTCCGGCCAACATCACCACCAGCCTTACCCCTCAACGCGATGCCTACTACTTCCGCCGCACGTTCACTGCCCCCGCCGATCCGTGGGATGAATTTCTCCTCTCCGCGACGTGCACACGCGGAGCAAACGGCAAGGCGCTGGAGATTTATCTCAACGGCACGAAGCTCGTCACCTCCGGCATCGACACCGTGAGCGATCAGGGAAATGAAGTGCTCTACTATGATCTCACACCATTCATTGGCCTCCTGCAACCGGGAGAAAATTCGATCGCCGTACTACTAAATAACATCTGGTCATCTTGGGATGACGTTGCCTTCGATCTCCGCCTGCAAGCGATGAGTTACGCACCGGTCACCGCCGGCTTCCATTCCATCACATGGGATCCCGGCTCGATCACGCAACTGCTCGGCGTGGAACTGGAACTCTCCGTGCCGCCGAATAGCATTTGGAAATTGGAATCCAGCGATTCGCTTTCGTCTCCGAACTGGCTGTTGACGGAGACTCTTTCAAATCGCCCGAGTGAGCCATTCACCGTGCGGGATATCGGGCAAGGTCTTCGAACTCCTCCGCTGCTGGCACCGAGACGTTTTTACCGGTTGAATCCGTATTAATCCGCCTTCGGCTCCAGCTTTGCGATCTCGGCCATGAGCTGGTCAGCCACTTCTTGATAGATCTCTTTCAGACGCAGCTTGGTGCAGGTCTTCGCCTCTTCACGCAACGTCTCAAACATCATCGGCCGTCCATACTTCACCACCACCGGCTTCATGCGTGGAAATTTCAGATGCCGCCCATACGCTTCAAAGGCACCAAAGATATGCACCGGCACCACCGGCGCATTGGATTTGATCACGGTGAGCCCGATGCCGGAACGGGCCGCCTGCAACTTACCATCGCTCGTGCGCGTGCCTTCGGGGAAAAGTGTGATGCCGCCGCCTTGCAGCAAGCGGTCCAGAATGATCTTCAATCCTTTTGCACCGCCGCCATCACGATCCACGGGTACTGCGCTCAACTGTCTGAGATACCAGCCGATCAACGGAAAACGGAACAGGGATTCGCGCGCGAGATAATTGATCTGACGCGGGATGGAACAGCCCAACAACGGCGGATCGGCGAAGCTCGCGTGATTCGAAGCCAGGATCACCGGCCCTTTCAGCGGCACGCGCTCCACATTGTAAACCCGCCAGCGAAACCACAGCTTGAACGCCATGCGGCCCGCATACCAGGTGATGGCGTAAACAGTATTCACGACCGAGTGCGACCTCCAATAAGCGCAGGAAGCACGGAAGCCGGAAACCCTGGCCCAGATATGCTTAGGGAACACGTATCATCCCGTCTGAACTTTCGCTCTGTGCTCATCGGCTTGCATAAGTGGTTCACTGCGGTTTTGCGCCGGGCCGTTGCTGCGGCTGACACCCGGTCACTTTTTCAATTCCGCCTGCTTCTTGTGAAACTCGGCGATGATGCGGTTCGAGGTATCCTCCGGTGTCTCGCCGGAGTTGTTGATCAAGGTGGCGCCGAGCGCGATCATCAACGGTGCGGCCTTGCGCTGGCTGTCGCGTTGATCGCGTTCCGCGAGGTTCTCTTGCACACCATCAGCCACACGACGGCGGTTGCGCTCTTCCAACGACGCATCGAGGTAAAACTTGAAGTTCGTATCGGGAAACACGTTCGTGCCGATGTCACGGCCTTCCATCACGAGATTCCCGAACTGGATGCATTCGCGCTGCTTCAGCTTCATCCAGTCGCGCACCTTGGGCCCGGCGGCGACTTTGGCCACGGCCGCGCTGGTCTCGGAGGTGCGGATCTCTTTCTCCGGATAATAGCCCTCGACCAGCAAACGCGCATGACCATCTTGATTCACCAGCGTGGTCTTCCATTTACGGATCGCAGAGGCGACGGCTTTTTCGTCATCCACATCCACACCGTTCTTGAGGCAATACCAGGCGAGAGTGCGATACATCGCGCCCGTGTCCACGTAGATATAACCAAGTTTTTTGGCGATGAGCTTAGAGTTCGTGCTCTTGCCGCTGGCGCTGGGCCCGTCGATAGCGATGACAATCGGTGATTCCATGAATACTAAATACTAAGCTTTGATAAATTTGGCGGCCTGCTCCGCCGTGGCGCCATCATGCACGATGGCCATGAGTGCCTTCGTCATTCCGGCCGGGTCTACGTGCTGAATGATATTGCGACCGTAAACGATGCCATGTGCCCCTTGGCCCATGAGTTTCTCCGTGCGCTCAAGGATCTCTTTATCCGCCGCCTTGCCCCCACCACGCACCAGCACAGGGATACCACCGGCGATCTTCACCACCTGGTTATACACGGACACATCATCCGTCGGGTCCGCCTTGATGATGTCTGCGCCCAGTTCCACGGCCTGGCGGACGAGGGGTAGAATTTTTTCCAGATCGCCATCCACCATGTAACCGCCCGCTTTCTGGTTCGCTTGGAACACGAGCGGTTCAATCATTAGCGGCAGACCATAGCGATCACACTCAGGCTTGATGCGCAAGATGTTCTGAATGCACTGGTCCGTCACCTCCGGCTGTTCCGGGATGCGAAAGAGATTCACGACCACGCACGTGGCATCGAGGCGTAGCGCCTGTTCCACCGGTTGCTCGATCATGCGGCTAAACAGCGTGCGTGGAAGCTGGGTGCCATAGACATTCGCCACGTCCGTGCGCAGGACCAAAGCGGGCTTGAGCTTGCCGGGGATGGATTGCAGATGCCGCGCCTGGCCGACGGTGAGCTGGATGGCATCGGGATTTGCGGCGACCAGCACCTTCACGCTCTCGCTCAAATCTTCGATGCCTTGCAGAAAACCGCGTTCGTTGAAGAAGCCGTGATCCACGGCGACATCAAAGCAACGGCCCGACTTGGCATTGAACAGACGGTTCAGGCGATACGATTTCATAAGCGCAGGGAATCCTCTAACCGCAACGGGAAAGAACGGAAAGGAGAATATCAGACCAACGAACAGGTTTCACCGAAATGACATTGATTCAGGCCTTCCCCAATGTCCGGTTTTGCTTCACCCGTGCCTGCCACAACGGCACCCGTTTTTCATAAAAAGTCCGGATGGAGGCACTGACGGGTTTGGCATCACTTAATTGCGGCAACACAAACGTCCAGTCGATGCCGTATTGTCGCGCCACATTCTTGCCCAAGTCCGATTCGGTGAAGGCGAGAAGGTCTTTGACGATGTTTAACCAGTCACGGACGGCCAGTTGATTGTTTTCGACAGCAGTTAGCACTTCTCGCAGAAAAGCTCTTACACAAATTGTCATGATCCTGATGTGATGAACATCCTGGCGATTGGTTTGATTCACGGAGCGCGCCAAAGCGGCTTTGCTGCGCAAGAGCAGCACCGGATTGATAACTTCAATTCTAAATCCCTCATGCACCGCTTTAATGCTGGTAGCACGCACTTCTTCTGCCGTCGAACGTGGGACTGATCGGACCACCTCGATACTGGTCTCACCCTTTTCAAGCTGGCAGGGAATAACACCTGCCAACTTGGTCAACGCGTGCCATGAGGGATAGACTGGCAAACGCCCGGTAAGTTTTCCAAGCTTGGCAACTTCCTCGCGAGTCCCCAGAAAATCAATGTCTGAACTGGTAAACGGGGCTAGCTTCCTCAACTCGGATTCGTCGGACAAATAACGTTCCGCCCAATAATTTACCGCCTGTCCACCGATCAACACGAAACTGTCGTTGCTTTGGGCTATGGTGGTAAACAACGGACGAAACTGAGTCAGTTCGTATTTGCTTGAAGGACTATTGGCGGCGTTTGGCATAGCGGTTCATGGCCGCGACAGCAGACACTAAATTCACAATCGGCCACCTTGCCGCCTCACCAACAAACGAATTCCGTTCCTGCTCCTTTTGCCGTTCCGCCAACGTTCCCTTTTCACGGATACGGATCGTGCGCTTCCGGCTCTTCGCCTCGCGCTGCTTGATTTCCGTGAACTTGTCCATACTGGATAATAAGCCTTTCCGCGCTTGGAAAGCAAGTCGGTCCCGCTCCAACAAAAATCCCCACCCAAGCATTCACTCAGGCAGGGATGAAATGCTTTGCTTTGTTACAACTCTTCAGCGCTTCGGCCGCAGAATGACCACCTTCTTCGTGGTGCCTTCCACTTCGATGCTATGTGTCTCGATATCCGGATCGTCCTTGATCGCGTTGTGCACGATGCGCCGGTCGAACGGGCTCATCGGTTCCAGCTCCACGATGTCACCCCAGCGGCGCACCTTCTCGGCGGCTTCCTTCGCCTTCTTCACCAGCAGATCACGCGCTTCCGCACGGTAACCACCCACATCCACCATCACCTTCGGCGCAGTCGGGTCTTGCCGGATCAGCAGGCGATTCACCAAGTATTGGAGCGCACCCAGCGTCTGGCCTTGGCGACCGATCAGGCGCCCGGCGTCATCCGCCTTCACATCCAGCAACAGGCCGTCATCCAGTTGATGCTCCTCCACGGTTGCCGGAAAGCCGAGGTGGCCCAGCAACTCTGCCAAAGTATCCTTAGGTTTCACTGCCATACGTGTCACTTTTTAATGTTCCGTGTACGGTTAGACGAGCCTATTTCTTCTTCTTCACCGGGGCCGCTGGCAACTTGGCCGCTTCCGCCGCTGGCGTCACCGGATCCGTGTTGGTCATCTTCGTTTGCAGGATCGTGAGCAAGTTGTTCACGGTCCAGTAGAGCGTCAGACCCGCTGAGAAATTGTAGAGGAACACGAGGAACATGAGCGGCATGTACTTCATGATCTTCTGCTGCACCGGATCCATCGTCGGCGAGGCCGGCGTGATCTGCGCCTGCCAGAGCATCGTCACACCCATCAGCAACGGCATCGGATTGATCGGGAAATTGATCCCCGGTATCACAAACACCGTGTCCGACTGCGACAGATCCATCACCCACAGGAACTCCGCCCCACGCAGCTCGATCGCCGTCTGCAACATGCGGAAGAAGCCGAAGAACACCGGGATCTGCAACACCATCGGGATGCAACTGCCGAAAGGATTCACCTTATGCTCGCGCCACAGTTCGAACTGCTTCTGCGTCAGTTTCTGCGGATCATCCTTGTACTTGTCCTGGATCTTCTTCAGCTCCGGAGCCAGCGCCGCCATGCGTTTCATCGACTTCGTGCTCGCTTTCGTCAGCGGCCAGAAGACCAGCTTGATCGACACCGTGATGACCACGATGGCCCAACCGTAGGAGAGCCCCCAGGAAGCCAGCGCGTTCATGGAGAGCAACAGCGCCTTCGCGAAGAAGCCAGGGAACCCGCCGAAGTTCATCACCAAG
Organism: Chitinophaga pinensis; assembly: GCA_943367715.1. Lineage (GTDB taxonomy): Bacteria > Verrucomicrobiota > Verrucomicrobiia > Limisphaerales > JAEYXS01 > JAEYXS01. The sequence continues at coordinate 89,680 of CALRJY020000017.1, forward strand.
TCCAAGTTATTGTTATACTTGGAAGCCTGGCGCGCCAGCGTGTTGTATTCACGCGGCCCGGTGAAGAGATCATACTCGCGCTCGATCTTGCTGTTCGCCGCGATGTTCGCCTGCGGATAAACAAACCCCGTCTGGAAACCATGCGGCGTAGCGATCGCCCGCGGATCCGCCGCCTTCTCCGCTTCCGTCGGCGGCGGCAGATTGATCTGGCGCGAGACGACCTGGGGCGCCGCTTCCTTCGGCACCGCCGCCATCGTGAAGAACTGGTTATGCACCGCTGCCCACTTCACATCATTCTCACCCGCCAGGTATTCCGAGCGGGGAGTGCCCGGGAAACAGCCGAGGAAACGGTTCGCAAACCACGCCGTGCCCTCATGCACATCCTTCTTCCCGTTATACCAGATGAAGCCCGTCGTCGCCTCCGTCTCGTGCGCCGTCTGCGGCGTCGCCGTGCCGAAGATTACCGTCTGCGCCGGCAACCGCACCGTTTGCGTCGACCGGTTTTCGATCGTCACCTTCGTGTGCAAAAGGTAATTCGTCCCCACCGTGAACTCCTTCACGATCAAGATCTCATTGCCCACCAGCTTCTCCGCACGGACGCTGTTGCCCGTCTTCGTCAGCTTGTAAATGCCGTCTCCCTCGATCACCGATCCGCCCAGCAACGCCATCGCGGGCGTCGGCGCCTTCGTGTTCAGCGTCGCGAACTTGTTCGTATCCGTGCCCGTTTTCGAACCCACCGAGTGCGGATACTTCGTCAACTCTACCAGCTTGATGCCGCCACCGTGCGAGGTGAACGTGTAGCGCACGTCATCTCCCGCCAACACTTCCGTTTGCTCCGGCGTGTTCGGCGCCACCAGCAACGTCGAGGCATTGCCTGTCGTACGCGTCTCCGTTCCCGAAACCGCCGCCACGGCCGTCGCCACCCCATTGCTAAGCGTCCCGATATTCGTTCCGCCCAGCGGCGCGTTCGTGGGAGCCAACTGCTGCGTCATGCGCGGCGGCGGTGGTCCCCAGATATAATTAATCAGCGGGAACCAGCCCAACAACAGGGCCACCGACAGAGCGACAATGATGATAGATTTACGATCCATTAGGAAGAAGTCGGACGAGGTACAAATGTGGAACCGCTCGCCGAAGCGGCAGTATGAACCGGCGTCTCCGCCGTTAAATCAAGGTCATGCTCACCGCAACCGCAGCCCCGCTCATGCTTGGCCGGCACGGGATCAAAACCAAAGGAACCCCACGGATTGCAACGCAGGATACGCTTGAACGCCAGCCACGAACCACGGAACGCTCCGTGCAACTGGATCGCCTGCAGCGCGTACTCCGAGCAACTCGGATTGAACCGGCACAAGCCGTTCGGATTGAAGAGCTGCGTCAACACCGGAGACACCAGCCAGCGATACAGCCGGATGATGCCTGTCAAAAGGTGTTGCAATAAGCGCATCAGGTTTCTGTTTCCTTCAGCAGACCGGCCCGGCGCAAGACCGTGAAATATTCACGCTCCACCTCCTGCCGGCTCTTTCCCACGATGGACGCCCGCGCCACCAAGACCAGCTCCACTGGTGATTTCAGGATGCCCCGATTAAGTCGGAAAGCCTCCCGCATCACCCGTCGCGCCCGGTTTCGGACCACCGCTCCACCGATTTTCCGGCTGGTGACCACCCCCAACCGGGATTCGCTGCCTTCCGGCAAAACCAGCCAATTAGCGATCAAACAGCCATGAACCAGCCGTTTTCCGCCCTCTTTCACCCGGCGAAACTCATGCCCCAGCCGCAACCGTGCGGACCGGGGCAATCCAAACGCCTTTGGGCGGTTTTCGGCCATACGGCCAAACGGGAAATTAGACCGGAGTCAGGCGCTTACGGCCCAAATTACGACGGCGGCGGAGGATCTCGCGACCGCTCTTCGTAGAATTACGGTTCAAGAAACCATGCTGCCGCTTGCGGCGCATCTTCGAAGGTTGATACTGGCGTTTCATGCGTCTGTCTCGATTTAAATGTCTGTGGCGCAAGCCACTATGTCAGGCAGGCAAACCCGCCGCACCCGACACCCCGCCATAAACGGAGCCGCAGAGACTACCAGTGACTCTTAGAGTGTCAAGCGCCAGCCCCAGCTTTTCAGCTACAGTTTTGGCCCACCCGTAGCCCCCGAATTAGTGAGATCGACCTAACCTCCCTCAATCGTCCTCGTCGTCGTTCTCGTCCTTCGTCCTCGCTTCTCATAAGTTCTATCCGACTCATAAGCCCCATTCCCAAATGGCCCGCCGGTGCCACCGGCTTTGAACTTTGAGTTTTGAGCTTTGAACTTTATTCGCCCGTAATGCAATTAAATGCCCGTGATGCAATCACTCCCTTGAAGCGCGCCTTCCCGTCCGATCCGTTTTATGTTTCCTCCGCGATTGCCTCCTGTCCTGCGGTACTATAGCAACCAGTCCACCCTCACCGGACCAAACCCTCGCCAGCCACTCCAAAACCTCCGTCATCACAACGAAGGGAGACTGTCTGGAAAGATGGCTTGAGGTCGGCTGCGCAGGATAAATCGGTCAGGGCTAGGCGCGGCGAGGGCGCGTATCAATAAAAAGATACGTGACCAAGCCACAACAACGCCCTGGCCAATTCAGACCAGCAGACGCCTCAAGACATCTTTTCAGATCGTCTCTAGGAACTATTTCAAAGAACAATGAAACCATCCGACCCCTGTGCGGTATCGTTCCTCTGTCCCTACGATTGGGACTTCAGCTTGAGCGCCTGTCCAAGGCCAGGCCGGTTCCGCAGTGGTTACTAGAGATTCCCCGGTCTGGTCATAACCTATGACGACCGACGTCCCTTTCCCCCTCCGGCTTACGGACCCTGATCCATACGCCCGATACACCCACATATCCTGAGACATGGTAGGGTATCGTGATAACCAACACCCCACCACCGCCGAAGCATTTCTTCCTTTTGGGAAGCCGAACTTCGGCTGGCTCCATAAGGACTGTCACCTCCCCGCCAACGCAGGCACACAACCTTGCACGCGTATTAGAGTACACAATGCACCATCATGTGTTGATGACTTGGGATTTTCCGGTGGCTGCCTACCGCTCCGATTGAGCGCCAACCACTGTTCTCACCCGTCCTTTACCAGCAGCGAGCTGCCAGCACTGAAATTAATCCCACAAAACTCGCAATCTTTCCATCACTTTTCGCTAAAATTTGCATCGCCATTCCATCCCTTTCACCCGCAAGAAATTACAAAAACCGCTCCGTGCGTAACTCGCATTTCACCCCGGCTCAACACTCACCTCCTGTCCTATCGAGAAAAGAGTCGCCCGCATCACCCTTCCATTTTACTTATAGCGTTAGACGCTTATGGAACTCCATGAACAACTCGACGAAGTCAAAGACCAGCAATCGCTACTAAACTTTATCCGCGCTCTGGCCAAAGACCGTGCCGACGCCGTGAGCGCCGAAAAGAAATCTCCCAGTTCCCCCTATGGCCCCGATGCTGGTGGCTGGGAAAACACCACCATCGAAAGCTTTCTCGAAGCAGGCGCTGCTTGGGCGGAAGACACCAAATTTGGTGAAACCCAAAATTTGTCGCCCGCCAATCCCTGGCAACAATTCGCCAGCTTCCTCTATTGCGGAAAAATCTACGAATGACCTTTCTTGGCTATCGGCAATCTCCCACTCAGGCCCCGCTGCCCCACCCCATGCGACTCACCCTTGTCACCCTCCTTTCGCTGTTGCTGCTCAGTGGTTGCCGGACCCCGCAAGCCCGCCACCCCATCAACCCCGAAGCCTTGGGAATGTTTCCCAAGCTCGAGCAAACCGATGCTGAAACACAGCGGCTGTCACAAGACACCTTCGCCGCCTTCACCTCACTGTTTGGCCAGCCCTTACCCCCTCAGTTCAGCTTGGATCAGCCCGCCGTCGGCTGGTTCACCGATGCTGGCGAATTAAAGCAGCTCCGCGCCTCCGCCAAAATTCCCCGCACCGAATTCCACGCCCGGATCACCTCCAAAAGTTGGCGTGAAATCCCCCTCCCTCCCGAATATCTGGCAGCCATGCACCTCTCCCCGGATGTGCCCAAAGCCTACCTGACCTGCTACCTTGGCTCACTCGCCGGCCAGCCCGCCTATCTGTTTTGGAGCGACTATGCCGAGACCATCATGCTCGTCCTAGATTACTGAACCACCCTCCTCCCTGCCCCGAAAGGGGCAAATGCCGGTAGCCACTAGTGACCAACGGGAACTAGTGGTTGACCGTCAAAAAACATCACCGCCCCGGCAGGGGCGGATGACCCCGAATATCCACACAACCCCTTCCTCCCTCAGCTATCGTCTATTTGCGATTGGCTATCCTTTTTCGCCCCTCGCTCATCGAAACCTCACACCTTGTCTTTCGCCCCCAAACCCGCTTAACTCACCCCCAGAAAAGGATGCACCTGACAATGTCCAACCACCAAACCTGCAATTGGCCTAATACCAATTATGCGGCATAAACGGCACCGCGTCCTCATAGGCATCGGTTGCACTCTGCTGCTTGCGGGGATCATCGGTTACGGATTCGCGTTTTGGATGGGCAGTCGCCCCGCAGTCGTTACCTTGACTGTGCCAAAGCACGAGTTGGTGAATGGTTTGCTGACGGTGACGGTGATCGCCAACAACACTGGACCGACAGCTTTGATCATGAGGGGAGATCCTCCTTTCTCCGAAGTGCGGTTTCAGACCCCTAGCGGCTGGACCAATGTATCACCCGCATATATTTCCAAACAGAGCAGTATTCGTTACCTCCTACCCGGTCGGAGCCAGACTTACCAATTTACAGTCCCTTACCTCGGCCCACGTTTTCAGGTCGGCGGCGGTTTTGAGAGTGCTGGTGCCAGAAGTTCGCTGGCCGGACATCTGCTCGAGTCTGGCTGGTGGAATCGGCTCGCACCAGTATCGGGACTTGTCTTGCGATGTCTGCCCGACGGAACTAGGGCGAATCTTGTGTTTTGGAGCCCAGAGATCGAAGCGGCACCGAAGCATTGAGGCTATGCCGCCTAATGTTTCAGAGACACCGAAACGCTCCCACCTTGTCTTGCGCCCCTAAACCCGCTTAACTCATCCCCAGAAAAGGATGCACCCGGCCTCGCCAGATCAAGTTGCGCCAACCCAAAACCGATTGGGGCCCAGCAATCTGTCCGTCCCTCTCGCACGCCAGTTCACGTCGATCGCATTTGCTTGCCTGCTGGCCCTGACAGCCTGCCGCCCCAGTAACTCCCCAAAGAATTCCATTCACGAAATCACCGGCACGAGCACCGAGCGCATTGCTGGCGTTTCGGCTATTCTCGCCAAACACACAACACTTCCCACGCCGGTTATTGATGCCCACTTCATCGAGGAGCAGATCGGTGATGGGAGTTTTGGCCCCTCGGATTTTAGGAGGTTTTACGCACTTGAAGTTTCTCCGCAGGACCTCAGCCAATGGACGCGGCTTCTGACTCCCTTGAGCAAAGCCACACCCTATGTCACCCCACCGTCATCGGCCGGCACTTGGTGGGTTTCGTCCTCTGCTTTTGCTTCGCTTCAGTTTTACAAAACCGACGGCTTGACGGCCACCACCAATGGCTGGATAGGCGTCTCACCACAAACCGGCCACATCTACATTTTCACGTTTACGATGTGACCATTCCTGGACTTGAAACCTGCCATCAAAACCGCAACCTCATTCATGCACGATACTTGGCCCCCTAAACTCGGACGCCTCAACACCGAAACCCTCCTCCAGCAATTCGCCGAAGCCTCCGTCCTCTCGGATGACAACTGGGACACCGTCGAAGTCGTCCTCAACGAAGACTTCGGTGTCATCACCGCCCTGCCCGATCAATCCTACGATCCCTCCTCCCGCGCCCTCATCGCCGAAGTCCTCACCGCCCTGCCCAAGCTCGACGACGAAGTCCAGCAATCATGCCTCGCCGACCAGCAAAAAACCAAACTCCCCGGCCGCAATTTTCAGAACACCCTCATCCTCGTGAACCTCCCGGATACCGATAACATCGAGCTCACCTACTTCGGCACCGGCATGGACGACACCCAATGGGAAGAAACCTTCACCCGCGAAGGCCTCACCTGGCACCGCACCACCCCACCCCGCCAACACCAACCGCCCACACCCACTCCCAAGTCCAACCCCACCCATCGCCCCCCAAACAAACCATAATGGCCAATTCACCCCGTCTTCAGTCAGGGCCAAAGGCCCGCCTCATACCAGCCTAGGCCAACGGCCTAGGTAACCGTTTTCCCAATAGACAAAAGGGCTGAAAGCCCGCTTCATGGGCCAAGGACGCACCTGCCGGACAACACATAATCGCCACTCTCTGTCACATGAACGCCAAACAACAAGCTCACTGGCAACAGATTCGCGCACGTGGTCGCACTGACTTTGCCTTGCGCCGGGGGGTGACCATTGGTTTCTTTCTCTGGGCCGGACTTTCTTTCTTCGGCAACTGGAGTGGCTGGCGGGAACTGGTCCTCTCCCTGCCCTTTTACATCTGTATGTTCATTGCCTTCGAATGGTTCGTCATGTGGCCCTGGCGTGAACGCGATTATCTCCGCGTCCTCAAGGAATCTTCGGAACCGCCCGCCACATCCGCATGAACCTGTCCCTCATTCGCTCCTTCATCGCCGACCAGGCCGCCGCCAAAGACCTCGTCTACCGGCACTTCGGAGTGGCTCCAAATACGAAAGCCATGGAGTGGTGGCTCGTGCGGGAAAAAGTGCGACAGCAATACGCAGCCAATCCCTTTGCCAAACAATTCTATCCCCACGGATCCGGTCTGGAACTGGCCCTGGAAGACCTCTACATAGATTTCGACTACTCCGATGAAGGAAATCCTGATGGCTTCGACAAATGGCGGCTATACACCCACTTCATGGGCGGCAAATTCAACAACAACGGCCCCGACAACTACATCCATAAAAGAATGTCCGCTTGGTTCGATGAATTGGTCTTGGAAGGAAAGATCGTCGAGCGGGACAAACTGTATTATTTGGACTAAGCGGTTTGTTTTTTGACTCCCGTTGCCAACCACCACCAGCTTATGAGCAAGAAACGGCAGGAAGAGAGATCTCTATTCGTTACGACTGCAAGATGCTTGATAGCCGATGTTGTAGCTGGCAAGTGGGATCATATCATTCCGACTTGGAGAAGCAAACCCGTCGAAGAGTGGGATGAGGTGTTGGAGGAGTTTTCGTTGCGTTGCCCGGGACACGAAAAGTCAGACTACGTTGATGCTCTTCGCCGGTGTCAGTGGAATAACCGGTGATTACATTTATGTCACACGCGCTTCTCCAAATCCCTTTGACTAACATTGACTCCCCGTGCGTCTGATAGAGGATTGCTCAAACCCATGAAAACCGCCCAGATCCACTCATGGCTCCTCGCCCTGTCGTTAGGAATTACGGCCAGAAAACAAGCCTGAGATTGACCGTATACAACTCATTCAACAGCCATGCCCAAACTAGCCTGCCCCTGTGGATACGTGCACAACCTCTCACCAATACCAGATGACGGCTGGCGCGCGATCCGTGACAAAGACCTGGAAGCCTATGTCCAGCATGACTGCGCCTATTCGTCTGGTTTCAACGCGCCCCCAGGCACTCTCGAACGCGAGGCATCCGACTTGGGCGGACGCGAGACGATACGCATGGCCACGTTTCTTTACGAATGTCCACAATGCGGTCGCATCATGTGGCGCAAGGCGAAGGGCGAGCACTATCACATCTATCTTCCTGAAGACGAGGTCACGCGAGTGCAGGCACTGGCTCTGGCCGCCACAACTGAGTTCCAGCAGGAACAGGAGGCCGTGCGAATGGAAGCCATTCGCATTCATAATGAAGCAGCGCGCCTTGTTGCTCAAAGGATGACTGCACAAGGATTGCGCTGCCCGCATTGTTTGGAGTTCTCCAAGGAAATGCCATTCACCGACAGGCGTCCCGACACGTGGTCTTTCTTTCAATGCCCCGCGTGCTCACGAACGTTCAGGCTGGAGAAGTTCAACCGGGGAAATGCGAAGGATACGGATTCTTGAGCTCACTACTCTTTTGACTAACATTGACTCCTCACACGTCTGATAGAGGATTTCCCAAATAAATTCACCCCATGAAAACCGCCTCACTCCGCTCATGGCTCCTCGCCCTGTCCCTCATCCTCGCGCAAAGCATCCTCGCTGCCGACACCGCCTTCATTAAATCCGCGCTGGAGAAACCCATCCTCGATGTGGACAAAGCCTGGCAGGAAGTCGCCGATTACACCGAGGCCCGCGTGCCCCTCATGCCCAAGGTCCGCACCGCCGCCCAATGGGAGAAAGAAGCCGCCCGCCTGCGCCAGGAAGTTTTCGACCGTGTCATCTTCCGCGACGCCACCTCCCAACAATGGCGCGATGCCAAAGTTGGTATTGAATGGCAGGAGACCATCGAAGGCGGACCGGGTTACAAGATCCGCAAAGCCCGTTACGAAGCCCTCCCCGGCCTCTGGATTCCCGCCCTCCTCTACGAACCGGAAAAACTCACCGGCAAAGTCCCCGTCATGCTCGCCGTGAACGGCCATGATGGCGCCGGCAAAGCCGCTGATTACAAGCAAGTCCGCTGCATCAACCTCGCCAAACGCGGTATGCTCGTGCTGAACGTCGAATGGATCGGCATGGGCCAGCTCCACAGCGAAGGCTTCATGCACTACCGCCTGAACCAGCTCGACCTCTGCGGCGTGAGCGGCATCGCCGTCCACTTCCTCGCCCAGAAACGCGCCCTCGATCTGCTCTTGTCCCATCCGCACGCCGACACCACCCGCGTCGCCGTCTCCGGTCTTTCCGGTGGCGGCTGGCAGACCATCTTCTTCAGCTCGCTCGATACCCGCGTCACCCTCTGCAATCCCGTCGCCGGTTACTCCAGCTTCCGCACCCGCGCCCGCAACATCAGCGACCTCGGCGATTCCGAGCAGACCCCGAACGACCTCGCCACCGTCGTGGATTACACCCACCTCACCGCCATGCTCGCCCCGCGAGCCGCCCTCCTCACACACAATGCCACCGACAACTGCTGCTTCGCCGCCCCTCACGCCCTGCCGCCTTTGCTCGAAGCCGCCGCCCCCATCTACCGCCTCTTCGGTGCCGATCTGAAATTGCGCCATCACGTGAACTTCATCCCCGGCACGCACAACTATCTCCAAGAAAATCGCGAAGCCCTCTACCGCGCCATCGGCGACTACTTCTACCCGCACGACCCGGACTTCACCTGGCAAGAGATCAACGTGACCAACGAAGTAAAAACCGCCGAACAACTCAACGTCTCCCTCCCCGCCGACAACGTGGATTTCCAAAAGCTCGCCCAAAACACCCTGAAACAACTCCCTCGCCACGCCGACATTCCGACCGACGCGAGCAAACTGAAATCTTGGCAGAAAAACAAACGCGCCGAACTCGCCGCCCTCGTCCGCGCCCATCCCGGCCAAGTCACCGCCACCAAACTCGGCGCGGAAACTAAAGGCCCGACCACCGCCATCTGGTGGGCCTTGCACATCGATGACGCCTGGACCGTCCCCGCCGTGGAACTCGTGAACGGCACCCCAAACGAAACCGTGATCCTCGTCGCCGACAACGGCCGCAAGAGCACCCTCGCCCAAGCCGAAGCCCTCCTCACCGCGAACAAACGCGTCCTCGCCATCGATCCCTTCTACTTCGGCGAATCCAAGATCTCGAAGCGCGACTTCCTCTACGCCCTCCTCGTCGCCGCCGTCGGTGATCGCCCCCTCGGCCTCCAAGCCAGCCAGATCGCCGGCATCGCCCGCTGGGCCCACACGCAAAATGCGAACCAACCCGTAAGCATCCAAGCCGTCGGCCCCCGCTCCAGCCTCTTCACCCTGATCGCCGCCGCCCTCGAAGAAAAAGCCATCACCAGCGTAGAACTCAGCAGCCCCCTAAAATCCCTCCACGACGTGATCAATCAAAACTGGTCCGTGGACAAATACCCCGAACTCTTCTGCTTCGGCCTCCTCGACTCCTTCGACCTCCCCCAACTCGAAGCCCTCGTAAAACCCCGCGTGGTAGTGAAGAAGTAAGCGCTCTCCAAAGAGCCCGCTCGACTTTCCCCTCACCTCCACTATCCTTCCTCCCGTTCACCATGAAAAAACTCCTGCTCACGCTTGCCCTCGTCGTCGTCACGCTGGCTTCCGCCACCGCGGCCGCGCCCATCAAGGTCCTCATCGTCGATGGCCAGAATAATCACGATTGGAAAGGCACCACCCCTTGGCTCAAGAAACTGCTGGAAGACACCGGCAAGTTTACCGTGGAGACCGCTACCACGCCTCCCGCCAAGGGCGACATGACGCAGTTCAAACCAGACTTCAGCAAATACGACGTCGTCGTCTCCAACTACAACGGCGAACCCTGGACCGATGCCACCAAGGCTGCCTTTGAAACCTTCGTGAAAAACGGCGGCGGCTTCGTTGCCGTACACGCCGCGGATAATTCCTTCCCCGAATGGAAAGCCTACAACGAGATGATCGGTATCGGCGGTTGGGGCGGGCGCAATGAGAAGAGCGGCCCCTACGTGAACTATTGGGAAGGCAAGATCGTGAAAGACCTCAAACCCGGCAACGGCGGCAGCCACGGCGCCCAGCATGAATTCGTCGTCGAGACTCGCGATGCCAGCCATCCCATCATGAAAGATCTGCCCGAGAAATGGCTCCACGCTAAGGACGAACTCTATGACCGTCTGCGCGGCCCCGCTGAAAACATGACCGTCCTCGCCACTGCTTTTGCTGATCCGCAAAAAGGCGGCTCCGGTAAAAATGAACCCATGCTCATGGTCCTCAATTGGAACAAGGGCCGCGTCTTCCACACGACGCTTGGCCATGCGCGTCCCGAAGGCAAAGTTGCCATGGAATGCGTCGGCTTCATCGCCACCTTCCAGCGCGGCACCGAGTGGGCCGCCACCGGCAAAGTCACCATCCCCGTCCCGAAAGATTTCCCCACCGCGGACAAAGTAAGCCTCCGGCCTGATGTGAAGTAAGCGGAGCGCAGAACGAATTAACGGAAGGCGCGTGATAACCTCACGCGCTTTCTCATTTCTTAATCCCCGCAATCTGCTCCAGCAACGTCCGCGCACACCGCTCCGCAAACGCGAGGTCATTCACCACACAATCCATCTCGATCACCGGGATGTCATAGCGCAGACTCTTCTTGAGCTCCTGCATGAACGCCTCATCCGCCGCCGCATCATGAAACGCCCCGCCCGGTGCCGCGATCACACTGAATCCCTTTTGCGGCAGCAAGACCGTGAGCGGCCCCTCGGATAGATTCAACCGTTCCGCGATCACCCGCCCCATCGTCCGGTTCTCCTCCACATTCGTCCGCATCAGGGTCACCTGTGGATTGTGCTGATAAAATTTCCGCCCTTGATGCTTGGCCGGCACCGATTCCGGCCCATGAAAATTAACCATGTCCAAACAACCGGGCGCGACCACAGCGGGCACACCCTTCCGCGCCGCCGCCTCCAAGCGCGTCGGCCCCGCCGTGAGAAATCCACCCGCCACCTCATCCGCCCACTCCGTCGTGGTGATATCCAGCACGCCGCTCACCATGCCCGATTCGATGAGCGATTCCATCGTGCGCCCGCCTGTGCCCGTCGCGTGGAAGACCAGCACTTCATAGCCCGCCGCTTCCAAAATCCCCTTCGCATGATTCACCGCGATCGTCGTGTTGCCGAACATGCTGGCCACGATGATCGGCTTGTCCTCCGCCTTGGGCGGTTGCACGCTCACCATCCCGCAAATGGCACCCGCCGCGCGCGTCAAAATCTGCCGTGAAATGCGATTCAGCCCCGCGACATCCACAATGCTCGGGAACATCACGATATCCTTCGAGCCGACGTATTGCGCCGTATTGCCGCTCGCGAGCGTAGACACCATCAGCTTCGGAAATCCGATCGGCAATGCCCGCATCGCCGCCGTCCCGATGGCCGTGCCACCACCGCCACCGAGCGAGATGACTCCCTCAACTTTCTTCTCCGCCACCATCTTCTCCAACACAATCGCCGCCGCCTTCGCCATCGCCGCCACCGTCTCCCCCCGGTCCTTGCGCGCCTTCAATGCCGCCAGATCGACACCCGCCGCTGCCGCCACCTCTTCGCACGTGATGTCCGCTTTGATCTGTGAAGCCTCGAGCGCACCCACATTGATGAGCAATGGCTGATGCCCTTGGCGGCGGATTTGCTCCGCGACAAAGGCATGTTCTTCCCCTTTGGTGTCAAACGTTCCGAGAACGGCAATGGTGGACATGCCCCTAAAAAACAAATCTGGCCGGGAAACGCAATCCTCTATGCCTCGTCAAAGCGGGCAACCAGCTTGGAGAAATACACCCTCAGATCAGCCGCGTATCAAAAGCAAAATTCTCCGGTGCGCCCAGATGTATCTTCTTGAAATCACGATGCGCTGGATTGAGCAGGTAGTTGAGTTCCTCGGGCACGATGGCACTCGGCACCGCCAGCACCGCCGAACGTTCCTCCCGCACCCAACGGTCCACCAGCCGCATGGTCGATTGAGCCGGCGGTTCCGCGCGCCAATCCGGCGGTAACTGCGCGGCCGGCAATCGCTCCACTAATTCTTCGCGAAAGCGGATACCTGCGATTTTATAGCTGAACTGCACCGGAGGATTGAGATGCACCAGCGTTTCCAAGGCCGCCAGTGAACGCGTGGCGCTGGTATAGACCACCGCCACGCCGCGTGAATTCCATCTCCCGCCAAACCGCGCCGCACCCTCGCCGGTGAAGGCCGTGTCCGCGTGCTTGCTCTTGACGATGCGCCAGGCTTCCAGCATCAGGAGTAAACTCCGTATTCAATGCGGCCCAGCAGATCTTCCACCTCGCGGGCTCCGATCTCCGTGCCGGCATAATCCAGCGGCACCGCGCCACCCAGCCCCACCTGTGGTGAGGACAGCCACCGCCGGGCATTATCCTCAGTCTCAAAGACTGTCACCGCCTTGCCCATCAACCGGGCGAACCGGATCACACGATCCGATTCTTCCGGCCCCAACCGCCCGTCGAGTTTGCGCCGGTGCAAAGTGGCCTTGGAGATGCCCAGCTTGATCGCCAGCTTGTCCAAGGGGAGTTCAAGGCTGGATTGGAGCGCGAGCAGTTCATCAAAAGGCAGTCCGGCCTGCACAAAGCGGATCATATCAGGTGCGCTTACCGGCGTATCGTGCATCACCAGTCCGGCGACGACATCATTGGCTGCCGGGTAGGTGCTGGCCTTTTTGGTTTTAGCTGTCGCCTTATTCATTTGATACTATAAATAGTATCTTTTGATTTAATCGTCAACCCCTTTCATTCTCTTTCTGGGTAATAGGTCTTGGCTGGTAAGCAGAATTAACCAGCAACCGGAGATTCCTTTTCGGGGCACTCCTGTTAATTTCTCACCTATGAAGCATCACCGTTACTTCGGCGTTGGCGTCCTGCTTTCGCTCCTCTTCGCGGGCGTTCTTTCCGCCGCCGAGAACCCCCCACGCGGCTATTCCATCCCTGTGATCGATCTCGCGGCGGACACCCAGCGTCAAGTCGTCGTGGATCGCGAGCCCGGCCAGTATCTCGGTCATCCCACGACGCTCTTGCTGGAAGATAATAAGACGATGCTCATCGTGTATCCGCAAGGTCACGGCAGCGGCCCCATCATGTACAAGCGCAGCACCGATGGCGGCCTCACCTGGTCGGATCGCTTGCCCACACCCGCGAATTGGATCACGTCCAAGGAAACGCCCACTCTGTTCCGCACCGTCGATGCCAAGGGCAAGAAACGCATCATCATGTTCGCGGGACGCCAGACCAAGTTCCCGGGTGAAACCATTCGGATGGCCTTTTCGGAAGATGACGGTGCTTCGTGGTCGGAATTGAAATCCATCGGTGCCTACGGCGGCATCGTGGCCATGGGCACCATGCAAAAGTTGAAGGACAATTCGTACCTGGCCCTCTTCCATGACGATGCCCGCTTCTGGGGTCACGCGGAGAAGAAGCAAGGGGAGACGGCATTTGTTTTCAAGACGCTGTCCAAGGACGGCGGTTTGACATGGAGCCTGCCCCAGATCATCGCCACCCACCCCACCGCATATCTGTGCGAGCCCGGTTCCCTGCGTTCACCGGACGGCAAACAGATCGCCGTGCTACTACGCGAGAACACCCGCAAGCTGAACTCGTTCGTCATCTTTAGCGATGATGAAGGCAAGACGTGGACTGAGCCGCGCGAATTGCCGGGCGCTTTGACCGGTGACCGGCACACGGCCAAGTATGGTCCCGATGGTCGGCTCTTCATCTCCTTCCGCGATACCACACTCGAAAGCCCGACCAAGGGCGATTGGGCCGGCTGGGTGGGCACTTATGAAGACATTGTGAAAGGCCGCGAGGGCCAATACCGCGTGCGTCTCATGGATAATCACAAGAGCATGGATTGCGCCTATCCTGGTGTAGAGATCCTGCCCGATGGCACATTCGTGACCACGACGTATGGTCACTGGGCGCCGAACGAACAACCTTACATCGTCAGCGTGCGCTTCACCCTTGCTGAACTGGATGCCAAGGCGAAAACGAAATGAGCGGTCTTACTTTTTGCCCGCCACCAAGAAGTAGCCGATCAACAAGCGATTGCCTTCGCTCGTCTTGTCGCGTTCTTCGAGCACTTTGATCTTGAGTGTATGCTTTCCCGGCTTGAGGCCGCACGAAAGCATCGCGTAATGGTTGCGCGCGAAGTAAGGCCCCGGCGCTGTATCAGACTTGCCACTCTTCACGCCTTTCGGTCCGCCGTAATTTTTGTCACCGGGTTCGTTCACACCGTCATCGATGCTCCATTCAAATTTACCGCCGTCCTTTTGCACATTGAGGAAGAGGCCCAGAGCGGTGCCTTCAAACTCGAACTCCAGCGCATCACCCGGTCCGCGCGCGTTGATCGTTCCTTCCGTATAACGTACGAGCAGCCCTTGCTTCGATGCCTCCAGCACTTCCCAATTTCCCGTGAGCTTCGCTTTGTTCGCGGGGATCATGGCGGCTTGGGCAAACTCTTCACTGACTAATGGAGCGCCCAGCTTTGGCACTGCCGCAGGCTTGGCGTCGATCTGCGTCTTGAGATACGCGACGATTGTATCCGCATAGATCGTGTGACCAAGATCATTGGGATGCACGGAATCGCCCATGAATACTTGGCCTTTGGTATTCCAGTTGAATTTCTTGTCGGCCAGTTGCGCTTCGGTCGGCTTGGGGAGATCCGTCCTGTCCAAGGCGGCAATGAGGGCTGGCTGAAGGTCGATGTCAGGGATGCCGTAATGCTTGGCCACCGCCGGATGACTGCCCCGTGCGTTGTTCAGGTCACGGCTGGTCGTATAGAGGAAAACGATTTCCGGTTTTGATTCCGAAGCCCACAATTGCCGCACGATGCCTTCCATCGTCGCCTTGCGGAACTCATTCGTGGGGCTGCCGTCATTGATGTTGAACTCCACGAAGACCAGGTCCGGTTTCTTCGCGATCACATCTGTGCCGCAGCGGAAAGCTCCCAGATCGCTGCCCGTGCCCCCGATCGCCGCATTCACTTCCACCAGCTTGGCCTGTGGAAACGTGTCCGTGAACCATTTGAATGTCTTCACCCGGTAACCCGGTGCTGCGGTGATGCTGCCGCCGAAGTAGGCGATGGTCACCATCTCGCTCTTCTTCAATTTCTCGAAAACGCGGCCCAAGCTCCGCACTGGTGTTTCTGCTGCCGTGAGGGAAATGAAGTTGGCGGCGCACACAGTGGCGGCCATGCCGAGAACAGCCTGACGGCGGGAGATGAGTTGCATGCCTTTGAAAAACCCGAATCACGCTCCTCCAGCAAGCTTATTCTCCCGCCAGTTCAAGGTGAAGCCGTGGCCGCTTGCCGACGGCGCGCCAAATGCAGCCACCAAAAATCCGGCTCTTGAAAAGCCGGATGCCGGTAAACCGGCAAATCCTTATAGGCTTCCGGCACCGGAGCAGAAGCATCTTCTCCCAGCACCCGTTTTAATTCCGCCCAGTGCGCCATCAGAATGGGCAGCTCCTCGTTTTCCAAAGCCTGCCGCCGTTGCCAGGCTGCCAGGGGGTCAATCGCCACCCCGAGTAACTGGACACTCATCCCCGCCACCACCGCCACCACAACCAACAGACCTTTCCACCGTTTCCGGCCAGCCTCAGGCCAATGCGCCCACGCCAGCGCCATGAATGGCAGACACCAAAGCAGCAATCTTGGACCAAAACTGATCGGCCCCAATCGCGCGCCCATGAAAGCCAGGAAACAAATATGTGATACAAACAACGCCGTCACGAGCAGGCACTCCAACCGGTCGCGAACAAACCATCTGCGCCCACCGACGAGCAATAGGACGAGCACCGGCAGGTTGAACAGGAAGAATCCGGAATATTCACCGAGCAACAGACGGTAGAACCCATAGCCCCATAACCACAGCGTCTCTGGCGTTTCACGGTCAAATGGCGGATAGGGGTCCGATAGAGGATTGCCCCAACGCCACCAGTTGTACCACAGCATCAAAAGCAATGGCGGCAGACCGCCCAGAAACAACATTCCGATATCCCGTTTGCGTCCCGCTTGGAATAAAAACACCAGCATCCCCAGGCCCAGCACCGGCACAATGATCTGCGCCTGCTTGCGGCTCAGGAGAGCCAGCCCCAACCAGATGCCCGCGAGCAAACAAGACCAGCGACTCGTGCCATGGCGCACATGCGCCCAGCCCGCAAAGAGAGCGAGCGCCATGACCATGTCGCTGGACAGCAGTTTGGCGTATGCAAAGATCAGCGTGCCCAGTCCCATCACCAGCAGCCCCGTCGCGATGCGTTTCTCGTCCAATCCTTGTCGTTGCCAAACCCAGCGCAGGTAACCGAGCAACATCAGGGCCAGCGGTATGCTGGCAAAGCTGACCACAAACTCCTCCCACATCCCCCGGCTGAACTGCGGCAGTAGCAAGGCCAGCCCGCGAGCCAACAGCACAAATGGAAGCCACCAGATGGAGGTCAAAATACCGAAGTGGGAATAATGTTGGCCGTCCGCCCCCTTCAACAGCCCGGGATCATCGATCGCCACCGTTCCCGCCAGCAAAGACCGCGTCTGCTTCAGCATAAGTTCTGCATCGATGGTGCCGACACGACCACTCGCGGTCAGAAAATACACCAGCGCCAGTCCGCCAAAAACGGCGAGGGAAATTTTGTGTGAAGTTAAATAGGACCTTAGCGGCATATCCCGCCATCCTTATAAGGGGCCTTCGCTGGTTTGACCAGCAGCGAACTGGCCGCATTATGACCCAGGATAATCATTACAACAAAAAGCCCGGCTCATCTGAGCCGGGCTGCAAAGCTAGTTCTGCCGTTAATTCAGCAGAATCCGCGCTCAATGGCGGAAATGGCGCGCACCCGTGAACACCATCGCGATGCCGCGCTCGTCGGCAGCAGCGATCACTTCGGAGTCCTTCACGGAACCACCCGGCTGGATGGCCGCGGTGGCACCGGCGTTAGCGGCGGCGATCAGACCATCCGGGAACGGGAAGAACGCATCGCTGCACACCACACTGTTTTGCAGCGGCAACCCCGCTTCACCCGCCTTCCACACCGCGATGCGGCTGGAATCCACGCGGCTCATCTGGCCCGCACCCACGCCCAACGTACGATCGCTGCCGACATACACGATGGCGTTCGACTTCAGGTGCTTCACCACGCGCCACCCGAACAGCATGGCCTTGAGTTCTGCTTCCGTCGGCTGACGCTTCGTCACGACTTTGAGGTCAACCGCCCGCGTGATCTTCAGATCGCGCTCTTGCAGCAGGAACGACTCGGCACCCACGCTGCGGATATCAAGCGGAGCCACGATGGCCGGGTTCTTTTTGATCTTGAGCAGGCGCAGATTCTTTTTCTTCTGCAACACTTCGAGCGCTTCCGGTGTGAAGTCCGGGGCCACGATCACTTCGCTGAAAATCTCCGCGATGGCTTCCGCACATGCTTTGTCGAGCGGCTGATTCACCGCGATGATGCCGCCGAACGGTGCCTGGCGGTCCGTGGCGAAGGCCTTGTCCCACGCATCGCGCAGATTGCTGGCCTGACCTACACCGCACGGATTCGTGTGCTTGAGGATGGCCAGCGTCGGCAGTTCGCCCTCGAATTCCACAATCAGATTCGTCGCTGCTGTGAGGTCGAGGATGTTGTTGTAGGAAAGTTCCTTGCCGTGCAACTGCTGGAAATATTCCGTGAACTTCCCGTAGAGCGCGGCCTTCTGGTGAGGATTCTCACCGTAGCGCAACGTCTGCGCCTGCGGTGAACGCACCACGAGTTCCTTCGGTAATTCACCGGCGGGTTGCAGTCCGAATTCTTTGCCCAGATGCGCGGCTATGGCGGCATCGTAAGCCGCCGTGCGTGCATAAACCTTAGCGCAGAGTTTGCGGCGCAGCTCGAGCGTCGTGTTGCCCGTGGTCTTGATCTGCTCGGCCACTTCGGCGTAATCCGCCGGATCGGTCACCACGGTCACGCTGTCGTGATTCTTCGCCGCGCTACGCAGCATGGAAGGCCCACCAATGTCGATATTCTCAATGGCATCGTGCAACGACACATTCGGCTTCGCGATCGTCGCCTCGAATGGATACAAGTTCACCACCACAAGGTCGATGGACTGGATATCATGCTTCTGCACCGCCGCTTCGTGCTCGGCGTGGCCGCGGATGTAGAGCAATCCGCCGTGCACCTTCGGATGCAGCGTTTTCACGCGGCCATCCAGCATCTCGGGGAAACCGGTATAGTCGCTGAGGTCTTGCACGGTCATGCCTGCATCGCGCAGGGCCTTGGCCGTACCGCCGGTGGAAATCAAATGGACACCCGCCGCGGCGAGCGTTTGGGCGAAAGGCACCAAACCCGTCTTGTCCGAGACTGAAAGCAATGCACGCTGAATCTTAGCCATAATCAAAGGCGGCTAAAATCCTCCAAACGGGCAAACTCCGTCAATCGTCAAAACAGCGGAAACGCAGAAAGGTCAGGCCGCGGATTCACGCTCCAGCTCACTCCTCACGAAAATGAGCTCGGATTCGATCTGCACAGCCAGGAGAATGAATTGTTCTGTCTGCCGGTTTTTGGCTGCCTTTTCCAGATCCGCACAGAGAGACGCCAGTTTTTCAGCCCCCAAGTTGGCGGCACAACCTTTCAGCGAATGAGCCGCCATCCGGACCTCTTCCGCCTTGCCCGCCGCTGTCATGGCCTGGAGCTCTGCCATCATCTGGGGAGAATGCGTGAGGAAGGACTGGATGATCTCGCTCAACGGATCACTGCCATCATCGCCCTTCAAACTTTTCAGCTCATCCAATACGTTACGGTTGAGCCGCACCGTGGACCCACCAGCGGAGACCGCCGGTTTGATCGCCTTGGGCGTCCGGGCCAAAGCGGCCTCAAGATCCTCCCGCCGGATGGGCTTGGAGATGTAATCATCCATCCCGGCAGCCAGACAGGCTTCCCGGTCACCCGCCATGGCATTGGCAGTCAGTGCGATGATATAAACTTTATTCAGGTCGGTCTTGCTTTGGCCCTCCATCCCGGCAGCGGCGGCCTGACGGATGCGACGCGTGGCCTCGTAGCCGTCCATCTCCGGCATCTGGCAATCCATGAGGATGACGTCATACGGAATACGCCGGGTGGCCTCCAGCACTTCCAGGCCGTTGGCCGCATAATCGGCCTCGTAGCCCAGCCGTTCGAGGATCTTCATGGCCACCTTCTGGTTCACGGGATTGTCCTCCGCGAGCAGCAACCGCAAAGTCTGCCTTTCGGCCGGTGCTTCACCTCCTGACGTTGCGGGGGCCAGGCTGATCTTTTTGATCACCGTGGTGTTGGAACCGATGAGGCGGGCCAGACAGGTAAGCAAGTCCACCGGCTTCACCGGTTTGACCAGCGAGGCACTCCAGCCTTCTGATTGCAGGACTGTTTCCGCCGGCCGTTCTCCGGTGCTGGCGAGCCACACCATTCGCGGTGCCTCCAGCGGGGCCAGCTTCTGAACCTGGCGTGAGAAACGGATCGCTTCGGGCATCGGCAGATCCACCAGCGCGAAGTCGAACCGGTGTCCCGCGGTCGCCTCACGTTGCATCAAGGCCCAGGCCTCCTGGGCATTGGTGGCGCTGCCGTTGCGCAACCGCCACGCCAGCAGATAATGATGAAACACCTGCCGGCGCG
Source organism: Chitinophaga pinensis (assembly GCA_943367715.1). Classification (GTDB taxonomy): domain Bacteria; phylum Verrucomicrobiota; class Verrucomicrobiia; order Limisphaerales; family JAEYXS01; genus JAEYXS01. The sequence goes on from CALRJY020000017.1 coordinate 109,904, forward strand.
TGGCGTTGTCGCTGACCACCATGGCGCGGCGTCCGACCAATTCCATGGGCACTTGCAGCGGCCCGGCGGACGCGCCCGGCTGTTTGCCGAACTGGATGGTGAACCAGAACGTCGAGCCCTGGCCCGGAACACTGTTGAGCCCGATCTGGCCCCCGAGCATCTCGACCAACTGTTTGCAGATGGCGAGCCCCAGACCGGTGCCACCATAGCGGCGCGTGGTGGAACTGTCCGCCTGGGTGAAAGGCTGGAACAGCTTGGCCTGCACCTCGGCAGAGATGCCGATCCCGGTATCCGTGACGGCAAAACGTATCGTGATGGAGGTGTCCGTCTCGATCTCCGGGGTCACCTGCAGGAACACCTCGCCTTGCTCGGTAAATTTCAGCGCATTGGCCAGCAAGTTCAGCAACACCTGCCGCAGGCGGCCCGGATCACCATGCAGCGCGGTGAAACAGTCCTGATGAACCAGATAAAGCAGCTCGATCTTCTTCTGATGGGCACGTTCCGCCAGCAGGTCGATCGTGCCATCCACCACCTCGTGCAGATCGAAGTCAACGCTGTCGAAATGCAGTTTACCGGCCTCGATCTTGGAGAAGTCGAGGATGTCGTTGATGATATCGAGCAACGCTTCCGCGCTGTTGCGAACCGTCTCGGCATAGTCCCGTTGCTCCACATCCAGACGCGTGGTGAGCAGGAGATCCGTCATGCCGATGACCCCGTTCATCGGAGTACGGATCTCATGGCTCATGGTGGCCAGGAACTGGCTCTTGGCCACGTTGGCGGCTTCCGCAGCCTCTTTCGCCTGGCGCATGGCTTCTTCCGCCTGTTTGCGTTCCATGATGTCATGCCAGACCACCAGCATGACGCGCTTCTGGTTCAGCGTGACCGGAGTAAGGCTGACTTCCACCAGGAAGTCTTCCCCATCCATGCGACGGTGCATCCATTCAAACCGGTTATGGCCGCGCTCATAGGCAAGACGATCCATCTCGACACATTTTTCCATGGACCGGCTGCCGTCCGGCTGCAACTCCGGCGAAAGCGTCGCCGGATGGATGGCCAGCACCTGGGCTTTATTGGGGCAATGCAGCATCTGGATGGCCGCATTGTTGCAATCGATGATGCCGTTCTCGTCAAAGAGCAGATGGGCATCGGAGGATTGCTCGAAGAGGACGCGAAACTTCTCATCTGCCGCCCGCCGCTCGGTGACATCCTCGGCCACATAGGAGAAACGGGAGTGTCCCTCCGGAGTCAGACCGACAAAGCTGACCGTCACCGAGATCCAGCGTTTGCCTTCCTTGCCTTGGGCGGCGTAATCGAACCGGGCCGGTTGTCCGGCCGATTCGCTGAGGCGATAGTGTTTGACCCAGTCCGAGATGGTGACGGCATCCGCGCCGAGCGTGGAGGCAAGCTGGTTCTCCATCACCTCCGGCTTCACGCCGTAGAAACGCGCGGAAGCGGCGTTATCCCGAACGTGCAAGATATCCTCACCGCGCAATTCCACCACCCCCATCATCAGCGGGGCGCTGTCATAAAAACTGCGGAGGATGGATTCGCTGCGGCGCAGGTCTTCCTCGGCCCGTTTGCGTTCGGTGATGTCCGAGCAGGCCCCGACGAAACGGACCGTCTTGCCCTCCGGGTTCCGGATGGGCTTGCCGCGCTGCGCCCAGTAACGCCACTGGCCTTGCGCGTTGCGGATGAGATATTCTTCATCGAAAAGATTCCCGTGTTCACACGCGGCGAGATAGGCCCGCAACACTCGCGGCCGGTCCCCGTCATGCATCCGTTCATGCCAGGCCGAGAGCGTGCGGGGAAACTCGCCTTCCTCAAAGCCCAGCAGGTAATCCACCTGCCCGTAGTAATCGACCATCTCGGCCTCGGTGTGGATCACATAAAGCAGGTCACTGGCATTCAACGCCATCTGGCGATGAAGCTGCTCGGATTCGGACATGCGGCGCTGGGCGCGCTCCCGTTCCTCCACTTCCTGGCGCAGCTCGCTCGTGCGTTCCTCGACGCGTTTTTCCAGTTCCTCATGCGTCTTCTGCAGGGCCTGGTCGCGGGTCTGGATCTGCGCCAGCATCTCATTGAAACGATCAATGAGCCGCCCGATCTCGTCCTCGCTCCGCTTGACGGCCCGAAGTGAATAGTCCCGTTTCTCCGCCACCTTCTGCGCCGTCTCCTCAAGCTGCAAGATAGGCAGGGAAACCACATTCTGCAGACGTGTGGAAAGGAGATAGGAGACCAGGCCGGAGATGAGCAGCACGATCACGGCAATGCCGGTGTAACTGCGCAGACGCTCGTCCAGCTCACCCAGGTCCGCTTCCAGATAGATGGTACCGATGGGTTTGTTGTCGTAATCGATCGGCCGGGGAATGCCCAGGCTTTCGGGGAATTCCAGATCGCTGGTGGGTACGGTTTGCGGGGGCCGGTAAGTGTTTATCAGGTCTTCCCGGATGTAGCGGGCGAAGACCGTACCATCCGAACGATAAACGATGGCCGCCATGATGTGCGGCCGTTCGCGCAACAGCGAGAGCGTGTCCTTCTCCGCAGCCTGGGCATCATTGAAGGTGATGGCCGCGGAACTGTTCGCCCCGGTGATATCCGCCAGCCCGGTGAGATCGTTCTTGATCGTCTCACGATAGTTGCGAACGTCGTAGAGGATGAAGCCGGTGCTGGCGAGGAGCAAAGCGGTCAGCGCCGTCATCATGATGATGAGGGTGAGCTTGCGGCGGAGCGCCAGTTTTTGCCACCAACCCATGGTTACTTCTTCACATCTTTGCCATCACGCGTGACGCGCGACGCCAGTTTCAATACTTGCGGGCTCATTTTCAAGCCGCTCCGTTCCAAGGCAGCGATATTGATCTCAAAGCGGATCTTGCTTTCTTCGAGATAAAGCCGGACATGCCCACCTTTGCGGGTGAAATCATCGGATTCGCCCACCAGCAGAACCGCGTTGGTACGCAGAGCAGAGATAGTTTTATCCGCCTCCCCCGCCAGACTATTGCTCAGGAACAGCAGATGGCAATTGGTCGGGATGACCGGTTGCGGCTGGCGTTCGATGAGAATCTCGCGCTGGCCGATCTTCTGGCCCTTGAGCACGGTATCAATGCTCGCGCCGAAGGGATCCTGGCCCGCGATGCCGAAAACCAAGGGCGCATTCGTAGCCGTCATCTGGTTCGTAGGCCAGTCCATGAACTGGGCGAAACGGTAGAGCATGGCCGCTTTGACCTCATACTGGCTGATATTCTGGGCCTGCGCGAAGCACATGAACATCAACATCAAACACATCCCCGCAACCAGGGCGGGCCGGAAAATGCCGGGCACAGCGGGTCGGTAACTGCTTTGTGGGCGGGGCATCATCCGGTCAAAAGCGCCAAGTCATTTTGCCATACAACGCGCGTTGGATCTCCGAAGAGCGAACCATGGAGTTATTCCCATACTCGGCATGCTTCGGGTCCAAAGCATTCTGCAGGGTCACGCTGGCCTCGAACTGGTCACGATATTTCCATCCTACCCGGAGGTCCAACCGCGTGTAAGCGGGCACGCCCTGGCCCGGCAAGGAATCCTGGCAATAAAGCATCGTATCGAATTCAAATCCATGGGGGAGATCAACGCTCGAACGCAGATGAAACTGCTGTTGTGCATTATCGGATGCGCGATAGGAGAATGTGGCATCTGGTAGAACCACACCGTTGCGCAAATGCATCTTCAACAAGGTATAGCTCGCCTGCCAGCGCCACCAGGTGACGGGTTGCCAGTTCAGGGAGAGTTCGCTGCCGTAAGCATGGCCGTCCATCGCATTGTTGGCGGTAAATGTGGCGGTGGGTGGTACCGGCGTGAACCCAAAGTCAAAAGCCCGCAAACGGTCGTAGTCATTATAAAACAACGCCAGATCGGTGCTGAAGCGTCGGTGCCACTGGGCACGCCAGCCCAGTTCGAAGGCAAGCAGTTCCTCGGATTGCATCGGCCCACCCCGGACTACGGTCGTCAATCCTGGCGGTCCGCCACTGACAGCCGCCACATCCGTTTCCGCCCGGGAAGGAGAACGGACCGCCCGGGAGACCGATCCCCAAACGCTGTGCTGCACATGCGGCAGCCAGGTGAGCCGGGCCGTAGGCTGCACTTCAAACCCCGTATACTGGTTATGCTCCAGCTTGCTGCCCAAAGTCAAAGAGAGCTTATCCGGCAAAAGGGCGATCTCATCCTGGACAAAAAAACTGGCCAGATGATCACCGACTTCCGTCGGGGCAAAGGTCACTTGTGGTGAACCAAACGTCTGGTCGCTTGTGAAACGATACCCGCCACCCCAGACAAAATCATGCCGCTCACCGGCCGCGAACTGGTGCAGGACTTCCAGGTCGAACGTATTGCGATACTCCGTCAGCACATCGAAGATGCGCTCCGTCCGGTCAAACCAGGCCTGCAGCTTCAAAGTGGAATCCGCCCCCAGCGCCCGTTCCCAGCGGGCCAACACATGACCGCCAGCCACCGTAGAATCATTGGCCCCTGTTCCCGAGGCGGTATCTCCCGCATAGAGCTCCCCCTGCAACATGCCCGTCGAGCCTTCTTGCGGTCGCCAGTCCAATCGGTAGCCGCCTCGCCAGATCTCCACCCCATCGTTGAAAATGGCAGTGTCATCGCGCCGGTTGTACTTCACGAAAGCGCGGTAGGCGCTGTGCTCGCCCAGCTTGCCGCCATACCGCACGGAACCAAAGGCCGTCTCCTCCCAGCCACCACCGCCGGTGAGCAATCCTCCCTGCGTGTCAAAAGCATCCTTGGTGATGATGTTGATCACGCCATTGACGGCGTTGGCACCCCAGAGGCTGGCCCCCGGTCCCCGGATGACCTCGATGCGCTCGATGTCCTCCATCAACGTATCCTGCACATCCCAGTAAACGCCGGAGAAAAGCGGTGTATAAACACTCCGGCCATCGATCATGACCAGCAGCTTGTTCGCAAAACGGCTGTTGAAACCGCGCGCACTGATGGCCCAATTGCCGGGATTGATCTGGGCGACATTGATACCGGGCACCATGCGCAGCGCCTCCGGAATACTCGTGGTCCCAGAACGCCGGAGATCGTCACCGGTCAGCACATGGATGGCAGCGGGCGCCTTGGCGATCGGCTCAGCGTGCTTGGATACCGAAGTGACTTCCAAGGACATCAATTGCTCAAGGGAAAGGCTGGTCAGCTGATTGGTCGCCGGCGCGGCAGGCTGGGCATCGACCATCCCTGGGAGAAGCATTATCGCCACGAGCAGCGCCATACCTGACCGCCACCCGACAGATGATTGGAAGCACACAAGTTGCATATTGAACCTTGGTTGATGCGCAAAAAGCATATGACGGCTTGTCCGCGACCGGGCTGGTTCCTTCAGTTTATCAAGAACTCTAAAAAATTAAAGGCAAAAGGAATCTTCCGGCCGTCTCGATCACAAATTTAAATCCAGTTCAGTCAGACATCATCCTCCCCGCCGCCATTTGAAAGCGGCGGCGCGCCTCTGGCAAGGCCAGACTTCAGTGCAGGGGAATTGAGAACTCCAGATACCACCGGAAAGGCAGGTCGTTTTCCGATGGACGCAGGCAGACGGTGACCTACCAGTTACCATCCACCAGATAAGTGGTGATGTTTCGGGCCAGATCTTCGGCAAGATTAGGCAGGGACTGCCGTTCGGCGCTGGCGAGATCGGAACCCGCCCGTAAAGTCGTCCGGCCCGTGATCATCCGTTCCAGCACCACCTTGCCGCTGCTGCGCTCGCGGGCGATCACATGAGCGGTCACGGTCACATTATAATCCCGCACCGTCCGGATGTCGGAGGGCTGGAAGGTCACTCCGCCGCGATCGTACCTGATCAAGGTTCCCGTGACGACCACGTCGCTCTCGCCCCGCGTATCCAGCTTGTACGTGCCATCCTGCTGCAAGGTCTTGCGCAGTTGCTGCGTGACCGCTTCGATCAAACGTGGTTCGCCGGTTTTGTTCTGGAAGAATTGAACCTCGATGGAACGTTCCCCGGCTTTGGTTCCGTTCGTAGGACCAAGTTGATACCCGGCACAACCCGTGAGCATCAACGCGGCCAGACAGGAGAAGACAAATCGCATCATCTTAGTTTTCCTTCTTCGCCTCGACCCGCTTCTTCAAGACCTCGATGCGTTCCTTGGCTTCCACGGCGTATTCCGAGTTCGGATCGCGCAGCACCACTTCGTTGTAATACACCAGCGCACCTTCATAGCGCCGGGCCTTCTCGTAGAACTTCGCCACCTTGAAATTCCCGCGCGCCTGTTCCGTGCGCAGATCCTCGATAATCTTCTGCGCATCCGGCACGCGCGCATCATCTGGATACAACGCCATGAAATCCGTCAACACCGCGATGGCCTGGGCCGCCGCACTTTGATCATACTCCGCCGTCTTCGCCTGCTTTTGATAAGCCAAACCCGCTTTGTAAAGCGCATCTGCGGCCACCGGTTTGCGATCATTGTAACGGTCCGCCGCCTTCTCGTAGGCCTTCACCGCCTCACCGAAGTCTTCGCTCTTCTCCTTGGCCGTACCGATGTCCATTTGCGCTTGCGGAGCCACCTCGCTGTACGGTCCGTTCTTGATGAGCTTCTCGTACATCGTCGCCGTCTTGTCCATGGAAGGATACATCGGCAGCACTCCCCACAGCTTGAACCACTGGCCGCCGAGGAACCGCTGGGCGATCTCATACTGCCGTTTCAAGACTTCGTCGTACTTCGCGTACTTCGGATACTTCTCGATCAGCTTCTGGTATTCCTTGAAGGCTTTCTCGTCGGATTTCTTTTCCTCGTAGGACCGGCCGATGATGTATTGGGCATCCGGCGCGTAATCCGAGAGCGGCCACTGCTTCACCGTGCGCTTGGCCGCCTTCATCGCGTTCTTGTAATCCTTATTATCAAACGCCTCTTGTGCCACCGTGAGCTGGTCCTTGGCGCGGCCTCGGATCCACTTGCCCTCCTGGCCCACCGCCTCATACACCCAGCCCTCACCGGGACGGTAAATCAACGGCGCCGGGGACACGTGGGGGAACACCACGAGACCCACCAGCAACACCAACAAATATACAGGCCGTTTTGTCATCCTGCGAACCGTATTGAACGCACGCGGGCAAGTCAAGAAGGCGGGGTGTCCCCCTTCTTCTTCACCTGGGCCACCCTGAATGTGTCTATTTTTGTTCACTCCGGCCTTTCCACCAGTTTCCATTGCTCGTCAAAGAACCCCGCGTAGGTCACCCCGCCCGGATGCCGCTTCTCCTTCGGCGTGGCCATATCCAGCACCGCCCAGTCCGGAAGACGCGGGTATTGGTTGCAATTATTCGACATCCCCGCATAGGCAAACGTGAAGCTGCTGTTCAGCACCACATACTTCGTGGGATTCAACGGGTTAGGATAGATCAACACCGGCGCATGCGTCTCCGCCGGGAACGTCTTGCTCCCGATCTTCACTTCCTTCGCCGTCCAGGTGATGGGCAGTTTGTCCGCCATATCCGCCAGCACCTTGTTGCTCTGCGCATCACCCCAGATCACCAGATGATTCTTGGCGATGTCGTCATCCGTCAGCTCCGTATCCTTCTTGATGCGCACCTGGCCGCGCATCTGCAGCCACCACTGGTTCACCGCATCCGCCAGCTCCGCCTGCTGCCACTGGCTGAACTTGAAATTCTGCGAACGCCCCGTCGGGATCACAAAAATGAAACTGTCCATGAACGCGTGATCGATCGGTCCCTGCAACCCATGCTTCTTCACTATGCCCGCCTCCGGCTTCACCCCCGCATACCATTGTCCGTTCAACTTGTAGAAAGGCACCTTCCAGGATTTGTCCCCGGCCACCGCCGTGCCCGCCAGTTCCTTGCCATCCACCGTCACCTTGGGCGAACCGCTCACCAGCGCCTGTCCGGCGGGCATATCGATCGTGAAGGCCGCGATGTTCTCCGTCTTCACCTGCACTGCGCTAGAGCCGGTCACCGTCGCGTTCACCTGCCCTTTTTCCCAATGCTGCTCCAGCCCGTCCACGGTGATCCACTTCATCTCATTGAACGCCAGCGTGAACAACGTGAACCGCACCTCCTTCGGCGCCACCTCACGCCCCTTCACCGCCTGGGCATCCATCCACTTGTTGATCTCCTCGATGGAATTCGTGTCATACCGATGCCCCATGCCCTTGCCGATCACGTGCTTCAGCTTCAACCCCTCCTTCGCCATCGCCGCCTCCATCAAGTCCGCCGCCAGCTTCTGCCCGTCAGTCTCGCCGCTGTAAGCGATCGTCGGGCACTGGAAAAGATTGCCCGGGATCGTCACCGAATCATACATGCGCCACAACTTCTCCTCAAACCACGTTGGCTTCGGGTCACGCGTATAAATTCGCAAAAACTGCTCCGTATCCGAAAAGCCCGCGCCCGGAGCTGCCGCAAACCACTTGCCCGCATGATGCGTGGCCAGATGCCACGTCGTGCCGCCGCCCAGCGAGAATCCGCGCACACTGATCCGGTTGTCATCGATCGGATAATGCTTCTTCACCGCTTCCAAGGCCTCCAACGCATCCGTCTCCCCCGCGAACCGCGAACCATTGTTATGCCGCCCGTACGGTTGCAGCACGAACCCGTCGGCCAGCTTGAACTGCCCATAATTCTTCTGCCGCTCATTGATGAACTTCAATTCGCTCAACTTGCTGTCCCGCCCATGGAACCAGTAATCCAGCCGGTGCTTCTTCTCCTTGTTGTTCGGCGAATACGTCATCGGCACTTCCAAGCCATAAGGCTGCACCGACCCGTCGATCCGCGACACATACCCGCGCACCACCAGCCCCGTCGAATGGATCCAGCCCGGATTCCCCTCCCGCAACTGCTTCGCGCGATAATGCCCGAAGTTGATCATCGCCTCCGCCGTCTTGAACTCGTTCGTGTTGTAAAAAATGTTGTGCACCAACGCGTGATACGCCGCGTTGTAATAGATCTGCACATCCGGCAGCAGCTCCAGCATCGCGGGCTTGGACTGCAACTCCGTCTTGAGCGCATCGATATCCTTGCCCAGCGCCACCACCTTCGGCCCCAACGTCGCCTTCACCGTCGGCGGAATCTCGATGCCCATATCCGGCGCCCGCGGCGGCCCCTTCGGCTGCTGCTTGGGTTGTTGTTGCTGCTGCTGTTTAGGTTGCTGCTTCGGCTGCGCCTGTTGCGCGGGCAAACTCCCCGCCAGCAAACTCAACCCGGCAAACAACGCGAGAAAACGCAAAGACAAAGTATTACGCATAATGACTGTCTGTTGAAAATAACAACCTCCCACCCTCGGTAAAGGGATTTTAACTGCACCCCTAGTGGGGCAGACGCCCTCGTCTGCCAATAGTCGGACAGGTGCCCCCACCTGTCGTCCCCTTGCGAAGCGTGGACGTCCCGTACGCAGCAACGTGAAACAACCTGAAGCGTCCAAACACCTCTCAACACCATCCTCCCTCAAAACATTCTCCCCCAGAACAAGTTGCATCCTCCACCTCATCAATTGGAAAATTTTTAAGAAACCATTCACCCGCATGCCCCTTCCGAAGCACTCCTGCGCCGGTCCGTTCGGACCCCTATGACACGCTCCTTTCATGTCTGCTTAATTAGACGTCTCCCCCCTCAAAGGTTTCAAAAAAACATAAAATATTTTCCCGCCCCCCACCCCAAACCACTGTGCCATTCTGTCACAAAAACTGCGCCAAAATGTCCCATCTTATTCCTCCTCCAATTTCAAATCCCTATTCAGCCATACTCTTGTAGTGCCAGCGGCACGACTCGACGGTAGCCGTGGATGCAATCCACGGTCCCCGCGATCCACGAGAAGTG
>CALRJY020000018.1:0-118753 GCA_943367715.1 Chitinophaga pinensis
CATCCGGGTCAACCGGGTGACGATGCTGTCCTCTGCAGGCGTTTCGGCTCCTGGCGGTCCCTTCGCGCTCAGCATCTTGGGTCAGCCTGGTTTGACTTATGTGATCGAGGTTTCCACCAACTTGGTGAATTGGACCCCAATCTTCACCAACACCACGTTGGATGGAGTCTTGAATTTGACCGACACGGGTGCCGCTGGGGCGGGGCAACGGTTCTATCGGGCCGTGGAGCGCTAAGGCAGCGTCCGTCCGGTTGATCCGGAAGAAACGAAAAAAGCCGCTCGAAAGAGCGGCTTTTTCATTTTCTGAAGAAAACTTTATTCAACGATCTTCAACTGGAACGGCGGCGAGGTCTTGCTGTCATTCATCTTGTTGGGGACGGTCGTGTATTTGAAATCGAACTTGTAGTGATAGTTCATCAGTTTCCCGTCTTTTGAAACGGGCACGAGGGCTTCCCAACGGTTGGTGAGCAATTGCGTCTGGCGCATGATGTATTCATTGGTGCCCACCACGACCTTGGGCGTGAGCGTGTCATAGCGGATGCTGCGCTGGTTGCTTCGCCATTCAGCCTCAACCAGATACAACCCGGCATCGTTGCGGGGCTGTTGGTGGGAGGTCAGGTTGACGATGGAACTGGAAGTGCAGGCGGTGAGGCCCAGAGCCAGCAGGCTGAAAGTTAGTGCTTTGGTGGTGAAACCCATACTGGAGCCAGCGTGTCACACCGAACAAAGATTTGTAAAGTTGGATTTGGGCCGGATTATCGTCTCGGAACGGCCATCCGGCCAAAATTTAACGAAAAGGGAGCGAAAAACCGGTTGACCGTGCTTGGCACGGGCCGATACCTTTCCGACTCAATTTTTGGTCATATATGTTTTCATTTATTAGACGGCATCAGTATCTGGCGATGGTGTTCATCCTGTTGGTGATCGTCAGCTTTGTGTTCTTTTTCACCGACCGGTCGGTTCTCGATCTCGGAGGCAATGTCGATCTGGGCAGCGTTAACGGTCGGAAAATCACCCAGCGGGAGTATTTAAATGCTCAAAAAGAGGCGATGCTCACGCACTTTTTCCGTTATCGGGACTGGCCGCGTCCGGGCTCCATCGGGGAGCAGATGGGCTGGAAGCTGGAGGAGCAGACGATGGAGCGGCTCGTGCTGGCCAATCAGTTGAAGGAGAAGAATATCATCGTGGGCGACGAAGCGGTCGCCAAGCAGGTGGCGCAGTTCTTCCGGGGCGGCGACAGCCAGGCCACCGTCCAAGAACAGTACCGTAACTTTGTGGACAACCGGCTAAAGCCTGAAGGCATCACTGATGAGGATTTCCGCCGGTTTATCCGGAACGAACTGGGCATTGCCCAATTGGGAGTATTGTTCAGTGCCGGCGGTCGCTTGCTGAGCCCGGCGGTAGCGGAGGCGGCCTACCGGCATGACAACCAGCAAGTGGAGACCAAAGCGGTGGTGTTTCAAGCAACGAACTTTGTGAGCAAGGCCAAGGCCGATGTGGACCCGAAGGCGCTTGGCCAGTATTACAGCAACCAGGTGGCGAATTACAATTTGCCGACACGAGTACAAGTTTCCTATGTGGCATTTGAAGCGATCAACTACTTGGCCGAAGCAGCCCAGGAAATGGCGAAGAATACCAACCTGACAGCGGCCATTGAGCAGCAGTACAAAAAAGACGGCGCGGAAGCTCATCGAGACGAAAAGGGAACCGTGCTGACGGCGGACAAGGCAAAGGAGAAAATGCGGGATGACCTGAGAAACCGAATCGCCTCCCGTATCGCCGGTCAAAAGGCGTATGAGTTCGCGGCGGAATTGCTGGCGATCGAGCCCACGGCCATGGCGAATCTCAACACGCTCGCCGGCAAAAAAGGCGTGAAAGTTTTTGAGACCGAGCCTTTTGCGGTGATGGATGGACCGAAAGGGATCAAGGACTCGGAGCAGCTTGCCCGGCAAGCTTTTGGCCTTGATCGCGATCATCCTTTTGGCGTGGAGCCAGTGCAGGCGGGTGACAACTATTACGTCCTCGGTTTCAAGAACAAGATTCCTTCCATAGCCCAGCCTTTCGAGGTGGTGAAGGCCAAGGTTGAGGAAGATTATATCCAGTATCGTTCATCCCTGTTGGCCCGCGATGCGGGAATCAATTTTGCCTTGGCGGTCACCAATGGGCTGACGGCGGGCAAGAAGTTTGCGGATATCGCCAAAGAGCAGAAAGTCAAGGTCATCTCCTTGGCTCCATTTGGGCGCCAGGCCACGTCCATTCCTGAATTGGAAGCGGCCCGGGTTTCGCCGTTCCAGTTCCGCTCGGCGGCGTTTGCACGTGCCGTTGGTGAAAGCAGCGATTTCATCCCTTCAGGCGATGGTGGTTTTGTGCTGGTGGTGGAGAAATTCCTGCCCGCCGATGAGACCAAGATGAAGGCGGAGCTGAAAGATTATATCCTGAACTTGCGCTCACGCCAGGCGAGCACCGCTTATAACGAGTGGGTGGCCGATCAGTTCCAAAGTGCTGGCGTGACGATTTCACGCGGGAAATAATTTCACCGTTCAATATTATGGACAGCTCGGCCATTCGACTGAGTGCGCCGGACCTGCGCCTCTCTTGGGAAATCCCCGTCCTCTTTGAGGATGAGCATGTCATGGCCATCGCCAAACCGGCGCAGCTATTGACCTCGCCTGACCGTTACGATCCCAACCGTCCGAACCTGATGAAGCTCCTGCATCAGGGGATTGAAAGTCAGGCAAAATGGGCGCGGGAACGTGGTCTTACCTACCTTTCCAACGCGCACCGGCTGGATTTTGAAACGAGTGGCGTCATCCTGCTGGCGAAAAACAAGCCGGCGTTGGTGGAACTGGCCAATCAGTTTGGTTCAGAGAGAACGGGCAAAGTGTATGTGGCCTTGGTGCAAGGCACGCCGTACGAGCGCGAATTTCAGGTGGATAAAAAAATTGCCCCTGATGAGCGCCGTTTGGGGCTCATGCGTGTCGCACCGCGTCAGGGCAAGAAGAGCCTGACCCTTTTTGAGGTGCGGGAACTCTATCGTGGCTACACGTTGATGCGCTGTCTGCCCAAGACCGGGCGGACTCACCAGATCCGCGTGCATCTTTGCTGGGCCCGTCTGCCCATCGTGGCGGATACGGTCTATGGCGGCGAACCGCTATATCTTTCACAGATCAAGCGGGCCTATCGTCCCGGCAAAGCAGCCCAGGAAAAGCCGTTGATGGGCCGGGTGGCATTGCATGCCGAATCGCTGACGTTTGCCCATCCGGTGACGAAAGCGGAGATAACGGTGGAAGCTGAGTGGCCCAAAGATTTGAAGGTGGCGGTAAAGTATCTGCGCCAGTTCGTGGGGGGGGCTTCACTACTGGTGCGACCGCCAGAGGATAAGCACCAGTTTGTAGCCGATCACGAGCGCCATGCCGAGGAGGAAGACGCCGGAGACGTGGGAGAGGCGCAGTAACGTGCGATCGGAAAACTTTCCGTGTCCCAAAGAGACGCCGTAACTCAAGAAGGTGAACCACGTCAATGCGCCGCAAGCCACTCCCATTACGCAAGCCAGCTTGCTGCGCAGGGTAGGCTCCACCAAATCATGATAAATGAATGAGGCGGAGATGGTGACCCAAAACAGGAGAATGGCCGGATTGGCCAATACCCGTATAAAACCGGTGAAAAAAGCAGTGGGATGATGGAAACGTTTTTCCAGACGTTCCTCCAGGCGTTCGACCGATTCCGGATTCACCGTCAGTTGTTTTGCTCTTAGGAACTGCACCCCCAAGTATAGTACAAGGATAAAGCTGACCAGTTGCAGGCAGGAACTGAGAAGTTTTGAGTTGGCGAGGATTTCGGAAAAGCCGGTGAAGCCCACGAAGCTGTAGATGCTCTCCATCGTGACCGCACCCAAGCCGATAAAAAAAGCCCACCGGAAGCCACGTTGAGCGCCTTCCTGTACAATGGTCACATTGATCGGTCCCACAGGGATGGAACTGATGAATCCCGTGCCAAATCCCGTGATGAACGCCAGCATTAGCGGCGGTATGGGCAACCAGTCCATGCAGTTATTTGATCGTCGGCACACCAGCGTCAGGGCTGACGCTCGGAGCCGCCGTCGTCTTCCTCCTCGTCTTCGATATCATGGCGCATCTTCTTGGAGATGCGCGGCCGGATAAAACCGTAAAGCAGATACAGTGTGAAAAACAGCGGCAGCACCACCGGCAAAATCTTGTCATACAAGATGACAAAGAACGCGATGATCAGAATGATGGCGACCATCTTGTGAAACGGCCGCTTGGTCCGCCAATTGATCTTCTTGAAAGACGGGTAGCGCACTTCGCTCACCATCATCAAGGACAGGAATACCAGGATGAACGGCATGACGTAACGCCAGTTGCCGGCCGCAAAATTCTTCTCATCGATCCACATGAGGAAGAGGGTAAGGGAAGCCACCACGCCGGCAGCGGCGGGGATGGGGAAACCGGTAAAATCGTCCGATGACGATCGGTTCGGCATCACGGCCAGACAATTAAAACGCGCCAGGCGCAGAGCGCCGCAGATAAGATACATGGCGGCGATAAACCAGCCGATCTGGGCGTTGTTGATGAACACGTCCTTAAGCACAATGCGATGCACCAGAAAGGCTGGGGCAACGCCAAAAGAGACGACGTCAGCCAAGGAATCAAACTCGCGGCCAAAGGGGCTTTCATGCCCGCCCATGCGGGCCACGCGACCGTCGAGCAGGTCGAATATGCAGGCCAGCAGGATCAGGAAGAGAGCGACGCGGATATTGTGGTAGGGCGCGATCAGGTCGGCCTCCACGATCCGCGTGATGGCGAGAAACCCGCAGAAGAGATTCCCCGCCGTCATGAGGTTTGGCAGGAAATAAATCTTTAGCTTTTCCGTGTCCTCCGACGGAACCTTTTTTACTTCAGGCGCTGACATTTTAGGTGGCCGGAGTTTCTTTGGGAAAACCAGCCGTGTTACCAGACCAAGGTATGCGCGGAATGCGCCCTATGCAAAGACGTATTTTCCATGCTTTTTCTTTTCGTCTGCCGTACAACCGCTAAATTGTGCGCGATTCGCAGCAGGCCATGAAGAACATCGTCTATTTTGATCTGGAAACCCAGAAGTCGGCCGAAGAGGTTGGCGGCTGGAATAACATCCGCGACATGCGGATGAGTGTGGGCGTGACCTATAGCACTGCCCGAGGTGATTACCGCATCTATGGCGAGAAAGAGGTCAACGAGCTGATCAAAGAGTTGATGCGGGCGGATTTGGTGGTGGGTTTCAACAATCTCCGTTTCGATTATGAAGTGTTGCATGGCTACACGGTGATGGACCTGAAACAGGTGCCGACCCTGGATATGCTGGTGGATCTTCAGAAAGCGTTGCAACACCGCCTATCGTTGGATTCGGTGGCAACGGCTTCGTTGGGTGTGGAGAAAACCGCGGAAGGCCTGCAGGCCATCAAATGGTTTCGCGAAGGCAAGATGATGGAGATCGCGGAGTATTGCTGTTACGACGTGAAGATCACCAAGCTGGTGCACGAGTACGGCGCGGCAAACCGGCAGTTGTTCTACACGAACAAATTCGGCACCAAAATGTCCGTCGGTGTCGAGTGGTGATGGCTGCACCGCTTAGCGGCGCGGAGACAGAGCGGTATTGGCCCGGCGGAGTTTGTTGGAGAGATCCATCGCCACATTGCGCATAACGACCATGCCCAAATGCGGTTCACGCTGCACCAAGTCACTGAAGGCGCTGCGTTGGATCACCAAAAGAATGCTGGCCTGACTGGCTACGGCATGAGCACCGCGGGCGGCACCATCCAAGAAGGCGAGTTCACCAAAGATTTGACCACTGGTGACAGAGGCGATGGGAGCAGCGTTTTCTTCCAGCACAATATCCACCTGGCCGCGCATGACGATGAAGGCTTCCTTGCCGGAATCGCCTTTGCTGAACACCCGTTCGGCGGGGCGGTATAGTTTCTGGGTGAAGAGACGCGCAATCTTTCGCAGTTCGCCATCACCCAGACCTTCGAAGATGGGCAGGCCGCGCAGCAAATTGATGATGGCGACGCCGATCTTCTGGTCTTGAAAATTGTAATCGACGATTTTGACGATGCCTTGCGCGTGGCTGGTGAGCGAGGTGTTCTCCAGCGCATAGCCCATGTTCAGCTTCACGAGCTTGACGACATCATTGTAGCGCTCGGCTTTGGAATAGAACGCAGGCAGGTAGGCGATAGGGACGAAGCCCAGTTGCTCGGCGCTTTTCAGCAGCCGAGGAGCCGACATCAGGATGTCCACCTCAATATAAACAGCGCTGAGCTGGTCTTGGGCCACCTTCACCACGTGGTGAAGCATGGAACCCATCGAGAGGTCATCCGATGAGAAGGAATCCGTGATACGGACACAACGGTCCTGCTCATCCAAGTAAAAGGCGATACCGGCCACTACCCGTTCTTCGCGTTGCCCGAGGTAGGTGCGGAGTTGGGAAGGATTGGCCATCCGCAGGTAACCCAGACCACGATTGTAAGAGCCGGAAATCTCAGGCGAAGGATTGGCCGACTCGGCCTGCATGCGCCACAAATCGAAATCATCCGAGGTGGCTTCGTGGAAAGTCAGTTCAGTCTTGAGAGGATATCCGGTGACACCATCGCGGACGGAAATCGGCGTGGAGGACTGAATGCGATCCAGTACGGCTTGTGCCAGTTCGCTGATCTGCGGCAGGGAATCTGACAGCGGAAGGCGCGTGGAGAGCACGTCACCAAAGAAGTGAACGTAAAACAGGACGCCTTCCCGTGAGCGGTGCAAATGCTTGAACGGCTGGTAGCCTACGCAGATAAAACCTTGCTTCTCAAAGAGGATCTGCTGGCTGTTATCCGAGGCCAGAACGCGGACGATGATGAGATGCTTTTCCTTGGCGCTCAGTTCTTCGATATGGCGCAGAAGAGCTTCAGCAGCACCGTTATGATGGCTTTCCGGCCGGAAAAGGTTCCGCCCCAGATTGGTCACCGGATTGCCGGTGGCGCCTGAAGGTCCCAGAGTGGAGATGGCTGCCTGAATTTTTCCGTCCAGCTGGGCAACGTAAGTCTTGTTCTCACCGCCGGGCTGTAGCTGGCTGGTGATCCATTTGATGTCATAGGCCTCGGCGGCGGGGAAATCATCGCCGAGCGCGCAGCGCAGCAAGTCCAGCCATTGGGGTGCGTCTTGCGGGGTGGCTTCGCGGATATTTAATCCCATGAGAAAGAAAAGTTAACCAGCGCTGTTTTCCGTTTAACGGCGCATGAAAATTAAGTGGTGCCCGCGACAGGACTTGAACCTGTACGATGTTACTCACTAGAACCTGAATCTAGCGCGTCTGCCAATTCCGCCACGCGGGCACAAACCGCATCTGCCGTCGAACTGTTTACAGTCCGGTGTCAAATGACGTGCGCGTAATTATGGGAATGAGAAGCCAAGGGGCAAGTGAAATTGCTACGTTTTTATTGTGAGGGCCAAAATGACCTAGCAATCGGGAGTGTGGCGGGGGAGTTTCACGCCGGAAGTGTGAAACTCCCGCGTGGAAAGTTGTAAGTTGCTGGAAAAGGCCGGTTTTCAGTGCTGGCACGCGCTCTGCTATACTTTTCTCAAATGATGTTGACACTGCCAGTGAAGTTCACGAATAGTGTCGCTCGCAACCCAGTAAAACCATGAACCAACCTATCAATACTCGTCGTAATCGAGCGTTCACGCTGATTGAACTGCTGGTCGTAATCGCGATCATCGCGATTCTCGCCGGCATGCTTCTCCCAGCTTTGGCCAAGGCCAAAGCCAAGGCGCAACGCATTAAGTGCTCCAGCAACCTGAAGCAGGTCGCCCTGTCCTTCAAGATGTTCGCTGGTGATAACGAACAGCAATTTCCAGGCAAGCTGGACGTCAACAAGTTCGCCCAATCCAACCGCACAGCCTGGCGCCATTTCGCCATGCTCTCTAACGAGCTGGGTTCTACCAAGATCCTGATGTGCCCGGGTGACGTGATCCGTCAACCGAATGCGGCTAACATCTTCGGTGTCAGCGACCCCGTTAACAACTTGGTCGGTCTGACCACTGCCTCCAACGGTGCGGTCAGCTATTTCGTCGGCGTTGAAGCGGACGAAACCAAGCCTAACATGCTCCTGACGGGTGACCGTAACATGGGCACGAACAACCAGATGGTGTTCGCCAGCGGCACCAACTTCCACTTGGTTCTGACCACGGTTGACGCGGTCGGCAATGCGGAAGCGCAGTGGTCCGAACTCGCGACGAACAACATCGCGCCGCACCACGACAACGCCGGTAACTACGCTCTGGCTGACGGCAGCGTTCAGCAGGCCAGCTCGGACCGCTTGAAAGAAGCTCTGCGTCTTTCCCGCCAGTCCTACGGCGCCAATGCTAACCGCATTAACTTCCCGCACGCCGGCACCGATGGTTCCCCCTAGTCTGGAACTGACGGTTTAATTCTTCAAGAGGCACTCGTAAGAGTGCCTCTTTTTTTGTGCTTTTTAAGGGAAAACGAGTTTTCGAACTCTGAACGCCGCCGAAGATTAAACGGATTCGGCAGTGACCTGAATGATCCTCGACAGGGGAGTTTCAGGGCGAAAGCCGGTCAGGTTTTCCAGCTTTTGCACCGAGGGTTTGCGCCGCAGCATATCTTCAAAGCCGGCGGGATAGACTTCGTTGTAGGGCTTCAGGACAATTTCCGAACGTGAGTTGAGTAATTGAATCGTGCGTTGCGCTAGTTCGTGGATGGAAACTTCTTCTGTGCTGCCGATATTAATGACTTCGCCAATGGCGGCAGGCGTTTGCGACAATCGTAGCAGGGCTTCAACTGTGTCACCCACAAAACAAAAACAACGGGTTTGTTCGCCATTTCCATAAACCAAGATGGGTTTGTTTGCTTTGGCGGCGGCGATAAAACGCGGCAAAACCATGCCATAATGGCCGGTTTGTCGGGGGCCTACGGTGTTGAATAAACGAACGACCGTAGCGGGCAGTTGTTTTTCCTTGTGGTAGGCCAAGGCCAGAAACTCATCCATCAGTTTGGAGCACGCGTAAGACCAGCGTCCCAGATGTGGTGGCCCAATGGTCAAATCATCCTGCTCGGAGAATTCCGCCTTGCTGCTCTTGCCGTAAACTTCGGAGGTGGACGTGATCAGCACGGGCACACCGGTTTTGCTGGCCGCGGTCAGGACGGCTTCGGTTTCGCGGAGATTATTTTCAATCGTATAGATCGGAGAGCGTACGACCAGCTCCACGCC
This sequence comes from Chitinophaga pinensis, assembly GCA_943367715.1. Lineage (GTDB taxonomy): Bacteria > Verrucomicrobiota > Verrucomicrobiia > Limisphaerales > JAEYXS01 > JAEYXS01. The sequence continues at coordinate 9,263 of CALRJY020000018.1, forward strand.
TACGGCTGCGGCGAGGTGGAACACTTGCTTGCTTCCGACCAGATGTTTTTCCAAGTCTGGCAGTTCGGAAACGCGTGCCTGGATAGTGCTCAGATTGGCGTGAGTGCTGAAGCTGGCCAGATTCTCCCAGCGACCGGTGGAGACATCATCGATCACCAGCACTTTTTCCCCGCTGGCCAGCAGACGCTGCACAAGATGGGAGCCGATGAATCCCGCGCCGCCCGTTACTACTATGTGACCTGTCCGGTTGTTCATTTGCAGCAGCCCAAAGTTGGTTTCTCTAAAAAACACGCCAGCTTCGGCTGGCATATCCGTGACCGTGTCGGCTTAAGTTGCCGGAAGAAGGTGTGAGGTGCCAATTCCTTTTCGGGTGATAATTTGCGTCAAGTAGCAGGCCTTAACAGCGACGTTGAAATCCTCTTCAAATAGCTTGTGAAAAAAATCACAAACTTCTTGCGTCAATGTTCCGCAACGGCATAGTTGGGCGTCTGTTGCGGATGCGGCATGTGTTATGCAAACGAGCACGGAAATAGGCTACAATTCTAAGGTCGAAGGCGAAGTAATTGTCACTCGCGTGGATGCGGCTCTGAACTGGTTTCGCAAGAACTCGGTCTGGCCGATGCCCATGGGTTTGGCCTGCTGCGCCATCGAATTGATGGCCGCCGGTGCCAGCCGCTATGATATTTCCCGCTTCGGCTCGGAAGTGATGCGTTTTTCTCCCCGCCAATCCGACGTGATGGTCGTGGCGGGCACGGTGACTTACAAAATGGCCTTGGCGGTGCGTCGTATTTACGACCAGATGCCGGAGCCGAAGTGGGTCATCGCCATGGGAGCTTGCGCTTCTACGGGCGGTATGTATCGCAGTTACGCGGTGCTGCAAGGTGTGGATAACATTGTTCCTGTGGACGTCTATGTGGCGGGTTGCCCGCCGCGTCCAGAAGCCTTGCTCGACGCTCTGATGAAGTTGCAGGCGAAAATCGCGACCCAACCAGTCGTGAAGGATTTGGTCATTTCGACGTCCGGTAAGCAGGCTGCATAAGCGCCTGATAATCAATAAGTTTTCTTTACCATGTCCGCTTTGGATCTGGCACAAAAATTAAAGGCTCAATTCGGCGATTTGCTGACTATCGCACCGGAATTTCGTTCTGAAATCACGGTGCTGGTGGCGGACGCCCAGAAGATTGCCGAGGTCTGCGCCTTCGCCAAGAAGGAGCTCGGATGCGATTACCTCATCGATATCAGCAGTCTTGACCATTACGGTGATGATCCGCGTTTCACCGTGGTCTATGAACTTTCTGGTCTTGGTCATAATAGCCACGTGCGTCTGAAGACCAATCTGAGCGAAGAAAAGGCTCAAATCCCGACCGTAACGACCGTTTGGCGCACCGCCAACTGGCATGAGCGTGAGATTTACGACATGATGGGCATTCAATTCACGGGACACCCTGACTTGCGCCGTATCTTGATGTGGGATGGATATCCATATTTCCCTCTGCGCAAAGACTTTCCGTTGGCGGGCAAGCCCAGTGATTTGCCGACCGTGGCATTCACCAAGCCCGCTCCGTTGGAAGGGGGACCGTTCGTCACGTTGCCCGGTGGTAAAGACTCCATCGCCCGTGAGCCGCGTGCCCGTATCCCTGAACAGAATTAGCCGATTAGCGAATGAGCACGGTCCACGAAATCGAATTTAAAGACGCCACCGCCCGTGCGGCGAGTGCACTGGCGAATTCGCCGGTCGCTGCCGATGACGGCGAGATGGTGGGCGAGAAGATGGTCCTGAACATGGGGCCATCACATCCGGCTACCCATGGTGTGCTGCGCATCATCCTGGAGCTGGATGGTGAGATCATTTCCAAGGCGGTTCCCGACGTCGGTTATCTGCATCGCGGTGACGAAAAGATCGCGGAGAACATGACGTATAACCAGTTCATCCCGTACACGGATCGCCTGGATTACCTCGCGCCGATGTCGAACAACGTCGCCTACGTGATGGCGGTGGAGAAGCTCTTGGGCATCGAGAAGCAGATCACGGAACGTTGCCAATACATCCGCGTCATCTGCTGCGAATTGGGGCGCATCCAGGCGCATTTGCTGGGCTTGGGCGCCTTCGCTATGGATGTCGGTGCGCTGACCGTCTTCCTGCACACGTTCACGGAACGGGAAAAGATTTATAACCTCTGTGAATCGCTGACGGGTGCCCGTTTCACCACGAGCTACACTCGGGTGGGTGGCCTTTCCCGCGATATCCCGCCGGGCTGGGAACAGCAGTTGCGCCAGTTCTGCGATGAGGTGGAAGTGAATTTTGACGAGAGTGAGCAATTGCTCACGCGTAACCCGATCTTCGTGGACCGCACGAAAGATTTGGGCGTTATCTCCAAGGAGATGGCGATCGATTACGGTCTGTCCGGTCCGAACTTACGCGGCAGTGGGGTGAATCACGATCTGCGCAAGGCCTCGCCTTACTTGGTTTACGACCGTCTCCAGTTCGATATCCCGGTCGGGTCTGTGGGTGATTGCTATGACCGTTATCTCGTCCGTATGGAAGAGATGCGGCAGAGCGTGCGTATCATCCGCCAGTGCCTGGATCAATTGCCCGGCGGCCCGATCAATGTCCCTGATGGCAAGATCATCCTGCCGCCGAAGGACAAGGTCATGACCAAGATGGAAGAGCTGATCCATCAGTTCATGCTGGTGACGCAAGGCCAGAATGCGCCTGCCGGTGAAGTCTATTTCGGGGCGGAAAACCCGAAGGGCGAACTGGGCTTTTATATTTGCAGCAAAGGTGGCGGCACGCCGTTCCGGCTGAAGATCCGCGCGCCATCGTTTGTGAATCTCAGCGTTTTGGCCGAGCTGATGCCCGGCCACATGATGAGCGATACGGTCGCGATCTTAGGTTCGCTCGATTTCGTGATGGGTGAGTGTGACCGCTAGTTTTTGCAGAGGAAACTGAACATGAGTTTTACGGTTACAGCCAGTTTTGAAGCCGAGATTGATGAGCTGATCTCGCACTATCCGGTGAACAAGCGGAGTGCGTCGCTCATGCTTTTGCACGCGGTGCAGGAGCAGTATGGCTATATCTCGAAAGAGGCCATCGAGTGGATCGCCGGCAAGCTCGGGCTCCAGCCCATCAACGTGTATGAGTTGGTGACGTTTTACCCGATGTTCCGTCAGGAACAGCCGGGCAAGTACGTGCTGAAGGTCTGCCGCACGTTGAGCTGCGCGCTCGGTGGCTCACACAAGCTGCATAACCACCTGTGCGACAAGTTCGGCATGGACCCGCACAAGCACGGTTTACAGACGTCGAAAGACGGCAAGTTTTCGGTCGAGTTCGTGGAGTGTCTGGCCAGTTGCGGAACCGCACCGGTCATGATGTGCAATGAAGACTTCCACGAAGGTGTCAGCCACGAAAAGGCTGAGGAAATTTTGAAGAAGTGCTCATGAAGTGGCTGCCCGACATGGATTCGAACCATGACAAACAGATTCAGAATCTGTTGTGCTACCGTTACACCATCGGGCAATCCAGAGCGCGGAGAAACGTAGAGGTTTTCAGTTTTTAGTCAAGCTGTTGCTATGCCGCAGGAATTTAAATTAATTTTGAAGAACGCCGACTCGCCGGGCTACACGCCGGATATCGAGTGCTACGTGCGTCACGGCGGCTATGAGGAGTTGAAGAAGTCGCTCGCCTTGCAGGTCAAGGAACTGGCCGAAGGCAAGAAGCAGACGCCCCAGGAGCAGATCCGCGATGAAGTGCTGAAGTCCGGTCTGCGTGGTCGTGGCGGCGCCGGTTTCTCGGCTGGTCTCAAGTGGTCGTTCGTGGATCGCAAGAGCGGCAAGCCTATCTACCTGATTTGCAACGCTGACGAATCCGAACCAGGCACGTTCAAAGACCGTCAGATCCTGCATAAAGACCCGCATCAGTTGATCGAGGGCATGATCATTTCCTGCTTCGCGAATGACGTGAAGCTGGCCTACATCTACATCCGCGGCGAGTTCCCGCAGGGTGCCAAGATCTTGAATCAGGCGCTGAAAGAAGCGCGTGAAAAAGGCTTCTTGGGCAAGAACATCTTGGGCACAGGCGTGGAGTGCGAGATTTACGTCCATCGCGGCGCTGGTGCTTACATTTGCGGTGAAGAAACTGGGTTGATCGAATCGCTGGAAGGCAAGCGCGCCTATCCGCGCATCAAGCCGCCGTATTTCCCGGCCGTCCTCGGTCTCTACATGTGCCCGACCATCGTGAACAACGTGGAGACGTTGTGCCACGTGAAGCACATCATGAAGATGGGCGCGGGCGAATACGCCAAGATCGGCACGCCGAACAATACCGGCACACGTATCGTGAGCTTGAGCGGTCTGGTGAACAAACCCGGCTATTACGAAGTGGAAGTCGGCAAGGCCACGATCGGTGAACTGATTTTTGATCCGCAGTTCGGCAACGGTCTGCGTCCGGGCCGCACCTTGAAGGCCATCATCCCTGGTGGTTCGTCCTCCAAGATTTTGAAGGCGGGCGAGAAGTATAAGCTCAAGAAAAAGGCCGCGGATGGCCAGATGGTCACGGTGGATACTGATCTGCTCGATCTGCCTTACGATTTCGACTCGCTCATGCAAGCGGGCACGATGTCCGGTTCCGGGGCGATCATCGTGATGGATGATTCCGTGGACATCGTGGAAGCGCTCGCGAATCTCTCCGAGTTCTACGCGCACGAGAGCTGCGGCCAATGCACGCCGTGCCGCGAAGGTTCGCTGTGGATGAGCAAGGCCCTGCACCGCATGACCCATGGTCATGGCCGGAAGCAGGATGCGGATTACCTCCTGAACATTGCCCAGAATATCCAAGGCCGCACGATCTGCGCCTTCGGTGAAGCCTGCGCCTGGCCGGTGCTGAGCTTCGTGAAGAAGTTCAAAGAAGATTTTGAAGCGAAGGGTGCGGCGGATGAGGCGAAACACGGTGGCGCCGGTCCGTCCAAGGACATGAAAATCGCCGCCAGCCCGAATCACTGACCATGTCTAACGCTGCGACAACGGAAACGAAACCGGCCGCTCCTGTGGCTCCGCCGCCCGACACCATCCGCATCAAAGTGGATGGCCGCGACATCGACGTCCCGAAGATGATGCCCGACTGGCAGGGCAAGATGGTGCCGACCACCATGCTGCAAGCCTGCCAGATCGCCGGTGGCGAAGTGCCGCATTATTGCTATCATCCGAAGCTGCCCATCGCCGGTAACTGCCGCATGTGCCTCGTCGAGTTCGGCACGCCGATGGTCGGTCCGGACCGCAAGCCTGTCTTGAACGAAGACGGCTCGCCGAAGATCGCGAAGTCCGTGCTGCCTTACGAGCCCAGCACGCCGCGTGGTGCGATCGCCTGCGCGACGCCCATCTCGCCGGGCATGGAGATCTATCCGAATTCCGCCGCCACGAAGCAGATGCGCGAGGCGGTCTTGGAATCGCTGCTCATCAATCACCCGCTGGATTGCCCGATCTGCGATCAGGCCGGTGAATGCAAGCTGCAGGAATATTCCGTCGAGCACGGGCAGGCCGCGAGCAAGTTCGTGGAAGCCAAGGTGCACAAGCCCAAGGCTGTTGACCTCGGACCACGGATCATTCTTGATGACGAACGTTGCGTGCTTTGCACCCGTTGCATCCGTTTCACGAAAGATGTCGTGGGGGATGACAAGCTGGGTATCGTGAATCGTGGTAGCTACAACACGATCGCCGCGTATCCGGGCACGAAGTTCGATAACAACTACACGCTCAACACCGTGGACATCTGTCCGGTGGGCGCGTTGACCTCGAAAGATTTCCGCTTCCAGATGCGCGTTTGGTTCCTTAAGGAAGCCAAGAGCCTCTGCACAAGCTGCGGCACGGGTTGCAATATCGTGGTCGGCCAGCGCGAGAACAAAGTCTATCGCTACGAGCCGCGTGAAAACGATTCGGTGAATGGTCCGTGGATGTGCGACAGCGGCCGCTTGAATTACAAGTGGATCGGTCGCGCGGATCGTCTCTCCCAGCTCATCAAGAAACAGGGCGGCAAAGCGGAACGCGCCACGTGGACGACTGCCATCGGTGAGATTTCCGAGAAGCTGCGCAAGGCAGCGTCCGGTTCCGTGGCGATTGTCGCCTCGGCGCGTCAGACGAACGAAGAACTTTACCTGCTGAAGAAGCTCGCCACCAAGACCGGGGCGCTGACGGATTCCGTCGCCCGCAACGGGGAAGGGGACAGGTTGCTCGTCAGCGCGGACAAGAATCCGAACAGCAACGGGGCTCGCCTTACGGGCATCGCCGGTGCGGAACTCGGTGCAAACCTTGCGAAGATCGCGGAAGGCATCAAGAGCGGCAGCATCAAGACGCTCATCGTCTTCGGTGAAGATGTGACGAAGCACGGCATCAGCGCGGACTTGCTCGGCAAGCTCGAGTTGCTGGTGGTGAGCGACATCTTGCCGAACAAGACGACGGAAGCGGCGCACTACCTGTTGCCGGGTTGCGCGCATGTCGAGAAGCGCGGTTCCTTCACGAATGTGAAAGGTCGCGTGCAGAAATTTATGAAAGGTGTGGAAGCTCCTGGTGACGCGCGTGCGGAATGGGAATTCCTCCATGACCTCGTGTTCAATGTCACGGGCCAGAACGGCTTTGTGAGCATCGAAGGTCTGTTCAACCAGATGGCCAAGGAAGTTCCCGCGTTCAACGGGGTCACCTGGGCTTCACTCGGTGACAAGGGCGTCACCGTACAAATTTAGACGGAGCAGGTTAAATGGATTTAATTCATAAACTGATGACTTCGGTAGGAGACTGGTACGGCTCCTTGCCCTTGGTCATGCAATTTACGTTGATGAGCGCCATCAAAGTGTTGGCGGTAATCTTCCTCGCGGTGCTGCCGATGGTGTCGTACTACGTCGTGGCCGAACGCCGTATCTCGGCGTGGATCCAGGACCGCGTGGGCCCGAACCGCGTCGGTCCCTTGGGCTTGTTCCAGCCGTTTGCGGATGCCGTGAAGTCGATCCTCAAGGAAGACTTCATGCCCGGTCACGTGCGGAAGATTTACTTCTGGCTGGCGCCGATGCTGACGCTCATCCCGGCGTTCCTCGTGCTGGCGGTGATTCCGTTCGGTTCCACGATGGGCAAGCAGAAGATGGTGATCGCCGACCTGAACGTGGGTATCCTTTACACGTTCGGCATCGTGTCGCTGGGTGTGTATGGCATTGTGCTCGCGGGTTACGCGGCGAATTCCAAGTATCCTTTTCTCGGCGGCATTCGTTCCAGCGCGCAGTTGGTGTCGTATGAACTAGCGATGGGTATGAGCGTGGTGCCGATCTTCATGCTGGTGGGTGATCTGAACCTCAGCGCCATCATCGGTTATCAACAAGGGACATGGGCTAGCATGCTTGCCAAAGAAAACCAGACAGGCGCCCTGGCGACAGTCCTGGGACTTTTCCCCAACTGGCTGATCTTCAAGCTGCCATTCTGCTTCTTCATCTTTTTGATCTCGGCGTTTGCGGAAACGAACCGCTTGCCGTTCGATTTGCCGGAATCGGAAACGGAGCTCGTGGCCGGTTACAATACGGAATACAGCTCCATGAAGTTCGCCATGTTCTTCATGGGTGAGTACACGAACATGATCGCGGCCTCGGCGATGATGGTGACGCTGTTCTTCGGTGGCTGGACACTGCCGTGGTTCGGTTTGGACCAGCCGGCCGCAGCCGACCAATGGTGGATGGGTGTGGTGCATATCATTATTTTCATCGGCAAGATGTTGGTTTTCATGGTGCTGTTCATCTGGGTGCGTTGGATGCTTCCGCGCTTCCGTTATGACCAGCTTATGGACTTGGGCTGGCGCCGGTTTGTGCCATTCGCCCTCGCGAACATCCTTTTCTATGCCGTGGTTTTGTGGGCAACCAGTTCGGGAGCAGCAAACTAACCGTCGAGAACTGAGAACCATATGATCGTCAAACGCCCAGATTTGAGTTGGTGGGAACGGATTTATTTGCCGGCCTTGCTTGGTGGCTTCAAGGTGACGGGCAAGCATTTCTATCGCACGGTCTTCCAGCGGAAGTCCGTGACGATGCAGTATCCCGAGCAGAAGTGGACCGTGCCGGATGGGTATCGTGGCGCGCCCTACCTGGTGAAGGATCAGGATGACAACACGAAGTGCGTGTCCTGCCAGTTGTGCGAATTCATCTGCCCGCCCAAGGCCATCAAAATCATTCCACCGGGACCGAGTGGTGAAATGGCGGACCGTCCGAATGCGGAGAAGATGCCGAAGGAATTCGAGATCAACATGCTCCGGTGCATCTTCTGCGGCTTCTGCCAGGAAGTCTGCCCGGAAGAGGCGATCTTCCTGCAGAAGGATTATTCGCTGACCGGCCTGAGCCGGGGTGAGATGATTTACAACAAAGAGAAGCTGCTTTCCTTGGGCGGAACCCATCGCGGCGTGAAGAAGTGGGAGCACAAGCAGAAAGAGGCCGAGGAACAGGAAACGTTCCCGGTGAAGGCTTAATCGCCGTTATACGCATAAGATTGTGATCAAAACTGGCATCAAATTCACGTTGGCTGCGCTCGCGATGCTTTTATGCACCGCGGCGGTGCTGACGGTGGGCAAGCCAGTGCCGGCCTATAATCCGGAACAGGTCAAAGGTGGCATTCGGGTAGTGTTGCTCAAAGTGGACAAGGCGACGGTTTTCACAGATGTCGGATTTAGCCAGAGCACGGGCGGGAAGATTCATGCAGTGCCGGGTGTTGGCGTGACTTATCTCGTCGAATTGATGGGAACTGAACCGATCAAAAACTGGAATCATGTAGATGATGACAAGCTGGTGAGTATTAATGGAAACGTCGTTAAAGACCCGCTGCCTGATAATTTGACCAGTGGTGGGCACAGTTCATCGCATGAGTATCAGCATTATGATTGGCGTATGATGAAGCAACCAGCGGTGACCAATTCAAAGCGTACTCACGTAGAAGAAACGTGGAAGCGTGGGTTAAAGGTTTCTGCGGGAAAAGTTGATTTGAACATTAAAGTCGGCTTCAACGACCGAATTGAAGAGTTTGTTTTCAAAAACGTGCCTGTTGAGTAATTGCGATGCCCTCCACACCAGACATTTTCTTTTACATCTTCGCCTTCCTGACGCTGCTCTGCGGTTTCATGGTGGTGGCGAATCCGTTCAGCCGGAACCCGGTGACGAGCGCCATGTTCCTCGTACTGACCATCGCCTCGATGGCCGGATTATTCGTGCTGCTGCACGCATTCTTCCTCGCGGCGGTCCAAGTGCTCGTTTACGCGGGCGCAGTGATGGTGCTGTTCCTGTTCGTCATCATGTTGCTGGACCTGAAGGATGAGGAACGGCGCAAGCTGAACAAGTTCGGCATCGCGGCGGGCGTGATCGGCGTTGGTTCCATTGTGGCCATCTTCTTGAAGACCATCATGGAATCGAAGGTGGGTGAGGGGCTGGCAGTCCCGGTGAAACAGGGACAGGTGAAAGACTTGGGTCACATCCTGTTCAGCCAGTATCTGCTACCGTTTGAGATTCTCTCGATTTTGCTGCTGGTGGCCATGGTGGGCGTGATTTTGCTGAGCAAGAAGGATTTGAAATAACATGCAAGTGGGTCTGGAACATTATCTGGTGGTCAGCGCGGTCCTGTTTTGCATTGGACTGCTGGGCGTCATCCTGCGGCGCAACGTGCTGATCATGTATATGTCGCTGGAGCTGATGCTGAACGCGGCGAACCTGGCGCTCGTCGCCATGTCGCGCTTCAATGACAACCTGAACGGGCAAGTGATGGTGTTCTTCATCATCACGGTGGCGGCGGCGGAAGTGGCGGTGGGCCTGGCCTTGATCGTGGCGCTGTATCGCCGCCGTCAAAGCGCGCATGTCGAGGATCTGACCTCGATGAAACTTTAAGGATTTTGGGACATGTTTGAAAATCTCGAAAAAGTGACATGGCTGATTCTGGTGCTGCCTTTGATTTCGGCAGTGATCACTGGCCTGTTTACGCAGAAGAACAAGCACCTTAGTGCGGTCATTTCCATTGGTGCGGCAGCAGCGGCATTCGCTGCCAGTGTGGTGGTCTTTTTCCTGCCGGCGGGAGCTGAGCTCAGCTTTCCTTGGATTCACGTGGGGGATCTTGAGGTCAATATCGGTTTGCAGGTGGATGACTTGAGCAAGATGATGTTGCTGGTGGTAACTGGCGTGGGTACCGCCATTCATTTCTTCTCTTACTCATACATGCATGAGGACCGGTGCTTCTCCCGGTTCTTCTCGCACTTGAGCCTGTTCATGTTCTCGATGCTCGGCATCGTGCTGGCGGACAACCTCCTGATGATGTTCATCTTCTGGGAGTTGGTGGGTGTGTCCAGCTATCTGCTCATCGGCTTCTGGTATGAGAAACCTTCGGCTGGAGATGCGGCGAAGAAGGCTTTCTTGACCAATCGTATCGGTGACTTCGGCTTCATCCTCGGTATTCTGGCGGTGTGGCATTATACGGGTTATTTGGGTTTTGATGAGATAGCCAAGCATCTGGAGAAGTATCCTTATGCATTGGGTGGGATGACCACGATAGCGGGTCTGCTCCTCTTCTGCGGTGCGATGGGCAAGTCCGCCCAGTTCCCGTTGCACGTCTGGTTGCCAGACGCGATGGAAGGCCCGACGCCCGTGTCCGCACTCATCCATGCGGCGACGATGGTGGCTGCGGGTGTTTACATGCTCTGCCGGGTATTCTTTATTTTGGCCATTCCGGGTTCGGAAGCGCTGTACATCATCGCCTGGATCGGTGGTATCACAGCTTTGCTCGCGGCGCTGATGGCGGTGCAACAGAATGATATCAAGCGCATCCTCGCTTACTCCACACTTTCGCAGCTTGGTTATATGGTGATGGCGGTAGGCTTGCGTGCTCCGGAAGCGGCGATGTTCCACCTGACCACGCACGCGTTCTTCAAGGCGATGCTGTTCCTCGGAGCAGCTTCGGTGATCCATGCGCTGCATCATGAGCAGGACATCTGGAAGATGGGGGGGTTGAAGAAAAAGATGCCCATCACCTTCGCGACGTTTGCGATCGGCACCTTGGCTCTTTGCGGTGTGCCGCCCTTCAGTGGTTTCTACAGCAAGGACGAGATTCTTTCGGCAGCTCACCATGGGAACGTTGCTCTGTTTGTTATCGCCTTGTTTGTGGCGATCTTGACCACCTTCTACATGGGCCGCCTGTTTTTCGTGGCCTTCTTGGGCAAGGCCAAATCCGAATCAGCCGAGCATGCCCATGAATCGCCAACCCTCATGACGCTGCCTTTGCAGATTTTGGCCTTTTTGAGCGTCATTGCGGGATTTGTCGGTATCAACAAGGTTTTCGGTCATTTCTTTAAACCAGAGCACCATGTTGCGGAATTCCCGGAGAGCATCATGGCTCCCATCGGGCATGATCCTATCGCTGCCTTTATAGGATTGGGTGCGGTAGGTGTTGGCGCAATAGCTGCGTTCCTACTCTACAACAACGCCACCTCGGACAAGTTCACTGCGAAGTTCAAGCTGACGTCCAAGTTGATGAGCAACCGGTTCTATTTCGACGAACTCTACGCGAAGCTCATCAAGGTTTCCCAGGAAGCGTTGGCCAGTTTTGCGGATGCGGTGGACCGCTGGATCATCGCCGGCTTGATGGTGCGCGGTGTGCATGGCACGACCGAGTTGACCGGGCGGGTGCTGCGGTTGGTGCAGTCCGGCAATCTCCAAACCTACGCGTTCCTCACTGCGCTCGGGGCCGCGATCATCATGTTCCTCACTTTGGCACGCTAGACCATGTCTCTCTTAACTTTCATACTCGGTATACCGTTGCTGGCGGCAGTGCTGCTGTTGTTCCTGCCGCGCAACCTGCGGTTCCTCGCGCGCCTGATTTCACTGGTGGCCACATTCTTCTCCATGGGCTTGGCCATCGTGATGTTCATCAAGTTCCAGACCGGGGCGGAGACATTTCAGTTCGTGCAGAAGGTGGCGTGGATCGAGTCTCTGGGGATCAGCTATCACGTGGGTGTGGACGGTATCAATGTCGGCTTGGTGCTGATGGCGGCAATTGTGGCGTTTGCGGCAGCGTGTGTCTCATGGGAGATCAAGGAACGGGAGAAGGAATTCTATTTCCTGCTGCTGCTCATGAGCGGTGGTATCATCGGTGCGTTCGCGTCGTTGGACCTGTTCTTCTTCTATTTCTTCCATGAACTGGCGCTGGTGCCCACGTTCATAATGATCGGCGTGTGGGGCAAGGGGGCGGAAAAGAATTACGCGGCGTTCAAGATGACGCTGTATCTCAGCTTGGGCGCGCTAATCGCGCTGCTGGGCCTGATCGTGCTCTATGTGCAATCGGGGGCGAACACGTTCGATATCGTGCAACTGACGGCGCATCTGAAGGCCAAGCCGTTGCCGGTGGCCATCCAAGGTATCATTTTCCCGCTCTTGTTGTTCGGATTCGGCATCTTGGTCTCGCTGTGGCCGTTCCATACGTGGGCACCGATTGGTTACGGTGCGGCGCCTACGGCCACCTCCATGCTGCATGCTGGTGTTCTGAAGAAGTTCGGGCTGTATGGTCTGATCCGCGTGGCGCTGCCGTTGATGCCGGAAGCTTTGAACAGCGGCAGCATTTTTGGGCCGGGCTGGATGGACATTCTGGTGTTCCTTTGCCTGGGCAACATCCTGTTCTGCGGCCTGGTGGCCATCCGTCAGAAGAATCTGAATCTGCTCATCGGTAATTCCAGCGTGGCGCACATGGGCTTCATTTTCCTCGGTATCGCGAGCTTGTCCTTGATCGGTATCACAGGGGCAATCGTCATCATGGTGGCGCACGGCTTGCTGGCGGCGTTGACCTTTGCGGTGAGCGGTTACCTGTATCAGCAGACGCGCACTTTGGAGATCGAGAAGATGGGCGGGTTGCTCCGTGCGGTGCCGTTCATCGGGGCGGCGATGATCATGGCGATGATGGCCGGATGCGGTCTGCCGGGCTTCGCGAATTTTGTGGGTGAAGCGATGGTGTTCTTTGGGGCTTGGGAGCCGTATCCGACGGCTACGGTTTTTGCCTGCTGGGGCGGTCTGGTGATCGGTGCGGTGTATATGCTGCGCGCCATCCGTAACATTCTGCACGGTGAATTGGTCGCGGACTTCAAGAATATCACGGATGCCTCGACCCCGTGGCGCAAGCTGCCATTTGTGGTGCTGATCGCGGCGTTGCTGTGGTTCGGCTTCGTGCCGGGCAGCCTGACGGAAAAGATCAAGCCGGATGCAGCTAAGATCGTAAAAGCGGTAGAGGTCGCCAAGCCGGGTAAGACTGGTCCAAGCAAGCCGGACAAAAAGTCGGATTCCGCGGCGGTGCGTTAACCATTTTGACTGAAGGTAGATGAATACATCTCTGATAACGTTGGAAATCGCGGTGGTCGCCATCGGCCTGCTGATTCTGCTGCTGGACCTGTGGGTCCCGGCTGCTTCAAAGGTCAAGCTGGGTCATGCGGCGGCGATGCTGCTGTTTTTGGTCCTGTACTGCAGCTTCACGGGTCTGGTGGATGGGGACGGCGTGCGTTACGCGTTTGGCGGGATGTATGTGCAGGATCAGTTGGCACTTTATTTCAAGCGCTTCTTCCTCGCGGCAGCGATCATCGTGCTGGTGTTTACGGTGGAGTATGCGGACCGTATCAAAGCGGGCATTTCCGAGTTTTATGCGCTCACGCTGTTCGCCCTGGCGGGCATGATGTTCGCGGCTTCGGCGAATGATTTCAGCCTGCTGTTCGTCTCGTTGGAGCTCATCACGGTGACGTTCTATGTGCTGACCAGTTTCCTGAGGACGCAAGTGAAGTCGCTGGAATCGGGTGTGAAGTATCTGATTCTCGGTGCGCTTTCCTCGGCCTTCATGGTGTACGGCATCGCGCTGGTGTTCGGCACGACGAACACGATGAATTTCGGTGAACTGCATAAGATCACCAGTGACTTGGCGATTGCGGGTAAACTGGGTGACCAAAAGCTTCTGCAACTGGGCCTGCTGATGGTGTTCTTCGGTCTGGCGTTCAAGATCGCCGCCTTCCCGATGCATGTGTGGGCGCCGGATGTTTATCAAGGCTCGCCGACTCCGGCCACGGCCTTTCTGGCGGTGGGCTCCAAGGCGGCTGGCTTCGTGCTGGTGTTGCGCGTGCTTTTCGGTGCTGCCCCGGCGATTGCCGTCAATTGGACTTTTGTGCTGATGCTCGTTGCCGCCATCACGATTCTTTACGGTAACCTTTGCGCTATACCGCAACGGAACATCAAGCGCCTCTTGGGCTACTCCAGCATCTCGAATGCCGGCTATATCCTTTTGGGCGTGGCGGCAGCTTCGGTGAGCGGCTCTTCGGCGGTCTTGTATTATCTCACGGGTTACCTGTTCACGGTCTTGGCGGCGTTCGGCGTCTTGATCGTGGTGGTGAAGCAGGTGGATGGGGATGATATCTCCTCGCTGTCCGGCTTGAGCCAGCGTTCACCGTTTCTGGCGGCGACGATGACGATCGCCATGGTTTCGCTGGCGGGTATTCCGCCGTTGGCCGGTTTTGTCGGCAAGTTCCTGCTGGTGAAGGCGGTGGCTGAGCAGGCGATCTCGAATCCAGTGAACCCGATCATGCATCCGATGGCGTTCATCCTCATCGCAGTGGCCATCGCGGGTGTGGTGATGTCGCTCTATTATTATTTTGGCGTGGTGCGGGCGATCTACTGGAGCAAGGATAGCAGCGATACGACGCCGATCACGGTGAGCTATCCGGTGAAGGCGATGCTTCTGACCTGTGTGGTGGCCATCCTTTATCTCGGCATCTTCCCCGGGGCTCCGTTGACGGCCGGTGAGAATGCCGTGTCCGACCTCAAACTGTCCCCGCAAGCGGTGGTCAAGCATGAGGCTAAAGCACAGCACGCGGCCAAACACTAGAGCGGAAGCAAGGCAAGTTTTTGAATGGGGCGGTATGTAGCGATACATACCGCCCTGTTTTTTGTAACAACTCCCGCTTGCAAAGTGGCGGCTGAATCGTAACTTGATGGCAATAGCCATGGGGAGGAAACCGAAACACACCGGCTGGCACGCCTGAGGAGGCGAAACCGGAATCTCCGCGGCTCAAAAGGATGTCATCGCATGAGTGAAATATCGCCGCAGTCTGTAAGGGAAGTTTACGGACGGATTCATCAGGAGCTGGGCAAAGTCATTGTCGGCCAGGACCACATCGTCAGGCTGCTGCTCGTCAGCCTTTTCTCACGAGGGCATTGTCTCTTGATCGGTGTTCCCGGGCTGGCCAAGACGCTGCTGGTGAAGACGCTCTCGGATGTGCTCCATCTTAGCTTCAAGCGCATCCAATTCACGCCAGACCTGATGCCGACCGACATCATCGGATCGGAGCTGTTGCAGGAGAAAGACCGGCGGCTGGAGTTCGAGTATCAGGCCGGGCCTATCTTCGCGAACTTGGTTCTGGCGGACGAAGTGAACCGCACGCCGCCCAAGACGCAATCGGCCCTGCTGGAAGCCATGCAGGAGCGCAAGGTGACGCTGGGCGGCAAGACCCGCAGCCTGCCGGATCCATTCTTAGTCGTGGCGACCCAGAATCCGATCGAACAGGAGGGCACGTATCCGCTCCCTGAAGCGCAACTGGACCGCTTCATGTTTTCGCTCCACCTTGATTATCCGGAGAAGGATGAGGAGATCGAGGTGGTGAAACGCACAACGTTGCGGGAGCTGCCGGTCCTGCAACCGGTGGTGACGTTGGAGGAGATCTTGGCGGTGCAAAGGCTGGTTCTGGCGGCACCGGTCTCGGATCATGTGATCGATTACGCGGTGGAGCTGGCGGGGGCTACGCGTCCGAAACGGAAGAACCCGTTGCCCTTGGCCAAAGATTATATCGAGTGGGGAGCGGGACCGCGTGCTTCGCAATATCTCATTCTGGGAGCCAAGGCGCTGGCGTTGCTGAAAGGCAAGCTGGCTCCGGAAACGGAAGAAGTGCGCGAGGTGGCGTTGCCGGTGTTGCAGCATCGTGTGATCACCAATTATCGCGCCACGGGAGCGGGCAAGAGCTCACAAGACGTGCTGAATGAGATCCTGGCGCAGGTGCAGGAGAAGAGCTATTAGGCCGAAAGAAAAGGCAGGGAGGCATGCCAAGTTATAATTCATATCCCGGGCCACCACCGATACCGGGAAGCAAACGTTCGCAGTCCGCGGACCAGCCACCGCCATTGCCCGGGCTGAAACCGCCTGCGGCAAAGCCGGCCAAACAGGTGACGAAAGCGGCCCCGCGTTCCCTGCTGACGCTGGAGGAACTGGAGCGGTTCAAGAACTTGCTGGTCTTCGCGCAGGTAACGGTGGAGGGCTATTTCGCCGGCAAACACCGGTCACCTTATCGTGGTTCATCGGCGGAGTTTGCCGACTACAAGGAATATGTCGCTGGGGATGATCTGGGGCGGATCGACTGGCGGGCTTATGGGCGGACGAAGAAGCTTTATATCCGCCAATACGAGGATGAGACGGACATGGTGGTGTACCTGCTGGTGGATACCAGTGCCTCGATGCGCTACGCGGGCGGAGGGAGGCAGATGAAGTATCAGCTCGCGGCCAAGGTGGCGGCGGCGCTGGCGTATCTGGTGATGAACCAGGGCGACAAGGTTTCCCTAGGACTCTTCTCCGACCGGCTGAATAATTATCTGACGCCGGGCGGCACGCGTCGGCATTTGCACAAGCTCGTGACGTCCCTGGAATGCGTGCAGCCGCAAGCGGGCACGGGCATCGTGCAGGCATTGACGGAGTGCGGACCGGTTTTTCGCAAGCGAGGCAAGCTGGTGATCCTCTCGGATTTTTTGACCGACCGGGAAGCGTTGTTCGATGCGCTGGGGCAATACGTTCACCGGCGGTTTGAGGTGTTGCTCTTGCACGTGCTGGACCCGGATGAGCTGCATCTGCCGGCGCAAAATCTGGCGCGGTTCATCGATCTGGAAACCGGGCAGGAAGTGGAGGTCGATCCGGAAGAGATCCGGGCGCATTACCAGGTGCATCGCCAGCAGGCGCTGGAATCAATGGCCCGGGAGGCCAACCTCCGACGCATCACTCATCGGTTGGTGGACACGCGCCGACCTTATCTGGATGCCATCGAGGCGTATTTGGGATTCCGGGGCAATCAAACTTTCTCCCCGCACTAGGCATGTCCTTCCTCAACTCCACATTACTATACGGGTTGCTGCCGCTCGTGGCGTTGCCGCTGGTGATCCATCTGCTGAACAAACGGTTCCCGAAGTTCTTTTTCTTCTCTCATGTGCAAGACATCGTGGAAACGCAGGCACGTCGTTCACGGCTGTTCCGCTGGCGGCACCTGATCCTGCTGTTGTTGAGGAGCATCCTGATCTTGCTGCTGTTGCTGGCGTTCTTGCG
The DNA here is from genome assembly GCA_943367715.1 of Chitinophaga pinensis. Classification (GTDB taxonomy): domain Bacteria; phylum Verrucomicrobiota; class Verrucomicrobiia; order Limisphaerales; family JAEYXS01; genus JAEYXS01. Next base: position 26,639 of record CALRJY020000018.1, read on the forward strand.
GCCGGTTTTGCAACGGTTCGGAGCGGCCGGAAAGCCCAAAGGTGAGCGCCGGGTATTGTTGCTGGTGGACCACTCCTTGAGCATGGAGTTCAAGGGTGATGGCGTGACCAGCCGCCAGCGGGCGATGACGGAAGCGGAGAAGCTCATCGATACGCTCAACGCGGCGGACAGAGTGAATGTTATCTTGGTGAGCCATGTGCCGAGCAGCAGCTTTGTGGATTTTTCGGACGACCATGCCGGAGCGAAGCGTTTTCTGACGCGGCTCAAAGAGGGTGTTTCCCGGGCAGACATCAACCTCGCAAATGCAGAAGCGGCGCGGTTGATGAGCCGTGATGGGAAAGGAGCGGAGATCTATTATTTCTCCGATTTTCAGCGGAAAAACTGGGCGAATGCGGACTTCACCAAGCTGCCGCCCGGTGCGCGACTGTTCTTTGTGGATGTAGGCAGCAACAAGCGCAACAACCGGGCGATTCTTGGTGTGGAAATGAACCAGGCGCATGTGCTGGCGGGTGATGCCGTGCCGGTGGAAGTCACAGTGGGGAACTTCAGTGCAGAGCCGCTGAAGGAACGCCTGCGGATCGTGCTGGACCAGAAAGTAAGCCTTGATCGGGAAGTCACGGCAGCACCGTGGTCCGTGGTGAGAGTTTCACTGCCGGTGCCCGCCGGAGCGCCGGGGTTGCACCGGTGCGAAGTGGTGTTGCCAACGGATGATCTGGAGGCGGATGACAAGTTTTTCTTCACCCTGCCCGTGCAGGAAAAGGAGGAAGTCCTGATCATATCGGATTCGCCGGAGCCGGAGAAAGATGCGGTGTATTTCCTGAAAATGGCGCTCAACCCTTACGAGAATCTGGAGGGTTCATTGCTGCCCAAGCACGTCACGGTGGGTGAAGTGAAAGCCTCCACGCTGGCGGGCACAAAAAAGATTTTCATCACCCGAGCGGGCAAGATGACGGATGAGACGGCCGGGCTGATCGGCAAGTTCCTCTTTGGCGGGGGCGGGATGGTCTATTTCCTGGATGGGCAAAATGACCGAGAGAATCTGGAGAAAATGGAGAAGGCGGCGGGCAAAGGGGTCCTGCCCTTGCGATTGGGCGCGCGGCGTTCAGTGGAGAACCTGGCTTCCGCCCAACAGGTGATCCGGGGAGATTTCAAGTCACGCTTCCTGAAACTATTCAAAGGTGCGGCCCGGCAAGACCTGGGCCTGCTGGAGTTCTATGACTTTCATCAGGCCAGCTCGACGGGTGCCGGGCAAGTGGTGCTCACCTACGCGGATGAATCCCCGGCGATGGCGATCTTCGATCACGGACTGGGCACGGGGGTGATGCTTAATTTTTCCGTCAGCGAGTTCTCCAGCAACCTGGCGCGACAACGGATTTTTCCAGCATGGATGCAGGACATCGTGCGGAACCTGAATGCGGAAGAACCGATACCAGCCGCGTATTTCATCGGCGACACGATCCATACTGAAGCGTGGCGGGATGACTTGCGCACGCAAGAGTTCCGCAATCCCGCGGGCGGCGTCTTGCAAGTGAGACGTGAAGAGATGGGCGAGCGGGTAGGGGTGACGTTTGTGCCGGATGCACTGGGCTTTTATACGATGACGGGTGCACGCATGACGCAAGCGTACGGCGTGAACCCGAGTCCCGAAGAGGCTGATTTGCGACCGATTGAGAAATCACATCTGCCGGAACAATTCAGCGCCGGGCAGGAAGGGCATTTTGTGGAAGGCCGTGAGGATTACAACCAGCTTATCGCGGGGCGGCCGATCTTTCACTGGTTCGTGTTCGGAGTCATCGCGCTGGTGCTGGCAGAACTGATGTTGCAACTGCTCTTCAAGCGGCTTTCGGCGCCGCCCGCGACATGAAACCATTGCTCGCCATCAACGATGTGGTGCTGGATCCCATGGTTCCCATGGAGCTGGTGGCGTTGCTGGGTTTGCTGCTGGGTGCGGGCACCATCTGGGGTTATCGCAAACTGGGGCAGAATCTGAGCGGCTGGCAGACATGGCTGCTGACGACGTTGCGGCTGCTGGCAGTAGGACTGTTGCTGATGGTATTGCTGCAACCCTCCCGGCCGGAATCGATCGACCCGCCTTCGCGTGAACGCGTACTGCTGGTGGGCGTGGATAGTTCCCGCAGCATGTTGCAGGCGGATGTCGGTAAAGAAACCCGCTTTGCCAAGGCGCAGGAAACATTGTTTGAGGCGGAACTGGTGCCCCGCACCGGGGTGGTGACGAATGGCGGCACCCGTCTGTTCCATTTCGCCGAGGATGCGTTGCCCGTGACCACTTCGTTGCTGGAGTTGAAACCGGAAGGCAAGGACACCCGGTTTCACCGTTCGGTGAATGGGATGGCGAACTCACTGGGGCCGGGGCAACAAGGACTGGCGTTGATATTGCTCACGGATGGTCATGACTTTGAATTGCAGAACCCTGCCCGCACGGGCATGGCGGCGCGCAACCGGCAGATTCCCATCTATGCGGTTGCATTTGGGCGTGAAGGCAAAGTGAAGGACGTGGCGGTGCGCATCACGGGCTATCAGCCTTACTGTTACGTGAAACAGAAGGCGCGGGTGACGGCGTCGTTGCGGCTCATCGGCTGCCAGTTTGAGAACATCCGGATCCAGCTTCTGCGGCAAGGCCAAGTGGTGCAAACGAAGAAGATCACGGCGGGCGAGCAACTCGAAGAAACGGTGCAGTTCGAGGTGACCGAGGCGGAAGTGGGCCAGTACGAATATGAAGTGCAGGTGTTGCCGCTCAGCGAGGAAGTGGATGCCAAGAACAACAGCGCGATCACTTACCTCAACGTCATCGACCAGCAGATCCGGGTATTGGTGCTGGAAGGCGAGCCGTATTGGGACACCACGTTTCTCCAGCGGTCGCTCCAACGAAATGACAAAGTGGACCTCGACTCCGTCATCCAGTACGCGCCGAAGAAAGTGCGGTTGATCCGCAAGAAACCCACGACCGAGGAATTGAAAGTGCCGGTGACGTTGGAAGATTGGGGCCGCTACGACGTGGTCGTGCTGGGACGTTCGATCGAGCAGTTGCTGGAGAAGAAGCAGGTGGAGACGCTGGAGCAGTTTGTCCGGGAGCGCAGTGGCGTGGTGATCTTTAGCCGGGGCAAAGCCTTTGGTGGGGAACTGGCGGAGAACGCCTTGGAACCGGTGGTGTGGGGCGAGGCGCTGACGGAAAAAGTGAAGTTACAGATCGGCCGGGAAGGCCGAGCGTTGCCGCCTTTCAAGGTGATCACCGAACAGGGAGAAAACTCGGAGGCGATGCCAGAGTTGCTGGGCACGCGAAGCGTTACGGAAAGAAAACCGCTGGCGGCCTCCCTGGCAACCATCGAAGGGAAAACCGGGGGCGACGCGATGGCGGGAGTGATCCACCGGCGATTGGGTCAGGGCCAGGTGTTGAGCATCGGCGTGGAAGGCTTATGGCGCTGGGGCTTCAACGCCAAGATGGCGGCCAGCAATACCCTCTTTGACCGTTTTTGGGATCAAATGGTCCTGTGGATGATGGCCGGGCGGGATTTTGTGCCGAACCAGCAGTATTCGCTCCGGACGAGCACGGCGAACGTGATGCTGGGTGAGAAGGTAAACTTCCGGCTGGTGATGCGAAATCTGGAGGGGAAAGTGAAGGAAGTTCCCATACGTATCTTCAAGGACCAGAAGGAGGTAGGAAGAACTTCACTGGCGCAGGCTGATCCCAGTGACCCCTACCGCCTCACGGCTGAATATCTGCCTGAAGAAGCGGGACGTTACCGGGCGGTGGCCCAGTTCCCGGATGGTTCCACCCAAGAGTCTAGGTTCATCGTGTATCAGGAAAACTATGAGGAAACCGAGGTGGCGACGGATGTGGATTATCTGCGCCGCTTGTGCGAGACTAGCGGTGGCCGGCTGATCAAGAGCGAGGAACTGGGCAAGCTCGTCGCGGAGCTGGTCAAAGAACCCGAACCGGGCGAGGCCAAAACCCGGTTGATAAGTTTGTGGGACAAGGCTTGGTTTTTTTACCTGATGGGGGTATTGTTCGGGACAGATTGGTTTCTTAGGAGAAGGTGGGGACTATGTTGAAGGAGCTGGAACCCATAGCTGACAAGCTGCAGGCGGCCGACCGGATCGCTCAAAAAGAGCGGGCGAAGGCGCTCGTCTGCCGAACGTTGCCGTGGTTGCTCCTCGCGTTGCTCGGCTGTCTTCTGCTGGATGTTTTTCTTCATCTGGGCGGTCATTCCCGTTTCACCCTTATCGCGTTAGTGTCTGTAGCATGCATGGCAGTGGCGGGCTACGCATGGTGGCTGGGCTGTGTGCAAAAGAACGAACTGGCCCGCATTGCCCGGCTGCTGGAAAGCCGTGATCCTGCCCTGGGCTCGCGCTTGATCAACCTGCTGCAACTGCAGGATCAAACCAGCGATGCGAAAGTTCCGGAGTTGACCCGGCAACTGGCGGCCCAGGCCGTGGCTGGTTACGCGAAGGAATTGGGGCCCGTGGATTTTGACCGGTTGGCGCGGACGGGCCGCTGGAAAAAAGCTTTGCGCACGGCAGCGTGGTTCGGTTGCGGCTTCGCGGTTTTGCTCGCCGTTTTCTATCAGGTGACCATGGTGGAGCTGGCCCGGTTTTTCGATCCGTATGGCGATCATCCGCCGTATTCCTTTACCCGGCTGGAGATCGTAGATCCGGGTGAGGACACGCCCAAGGTGATCTACAAAGGGAAATTCCTGGTGAAGGCGAAGCACGCCGGTCATCGTCCAGATGACCTCTATATCACGTATCATCCGCCGGGAAAACCCGAGCAGGCGATCACCGTGCCCATGATCGACAAGGGCAGCCAGGGATTTCAGCAGCAGATCGAGAACATCCAGACGGACTTGGAAGTCTTTGCGCATACGAAGAAACAAAACAGCTACAGCCGCCGGCGTCAGATCGCCGTGTTGCTGACGCCGAAAATGGAGCAGGCGTTCTCCAAGGTATCTCCGCCGGCCTATACGGGGCTGAAGCCAGAAGAGAAGACGTTTCAATTCAAGAATCTGCGCGCTTTGAAAGGCAGCGAGGTGAGTTTCCGGTTGCGTTCCAACCGGCCATTGCGCGATGGCATCGTGGAAGTCATCAAAGGAGAGAAAGACGTGCAACGGGTGACGATGACGCGCAGCGCCGAGAATGAAGTGACGGGCACGATTCCGGCGGCAGATTCGTGCCGGTTACGCTTCCATCTGGTGGATGTGGGTGGAACAGCTTCGGAAGACATCTGGGAAGGCTCACTCACGGTGACGCATGACCTGGCCCCACAAGTGCGCATCACGCAGCCCAGCAAGGATTCATTTGTAGCGATGGATTTCAAGGTCGATGCCGGAATCGAGGCGGATGATGATTACGGCATCAAACACATCCGGCTGCACCGGGCCTTGAATCAGGTCTATTCGCCGCCGAAGATCTACAGCTATGCCGAAGTGACCAAGAACGCGCGGGAAATGTTCCTGTTCAATTTCATGGAACTGGGCGTGAAACCGGGTGACACGGTGTCCTTCTTTGCGGAAGCGGTGGACACGGCGCCTGAGCCCAACCTGGCGCGCAGCGAGATCATCAATCTCTTCATCATCAGCGTGGAGGATTACAACCAGCATCTGCGGCAGCAACATGATCTGTCGGACATCGAGGCGAAATACACGGCGTTGCTGGCGCAATTGGAGGAGCAGATCCAGGATCAGAAAAAACTGAACGAAGAAGTGGCGGCCTTGCAAAAGGAACTGGCCACTGCGCCCGCTGCGAAGCGGGATGAGCTGCAATCCAAGCTCGACTCGGCTCTGGCCCGCCAGAACGAGATCAACCAGAAGCTCGATAAGTTGGCAGGGCAGATGGAGAGTTTTGTGCGCAAAGATCCCGTGTACGATGTGGAGTCTGAATTGCAAGAGCGGCTGGCGGCGCGCGCCCGGCAGATACGGGAATCCACGGCGGCAAACCAACAGGCAGCCCAGTCCGTCAGCAGCCAGAGCACCTCGCCGGAGGGCAAGCGACAGATGTCGGAAGAGATGTTAGCGGAGTTCAAGAAGGCCGGAGAGGAGCAGGTGAAGCGACTGGAGAACATTGAGCGGCGCGCCGAACAGGAAGTGGCGGAAGTCCTGCAGGACATGAGCAAGCTGCAGGAGATCATGAAGGATCTCAACCGCTTCGAGCAGTTGTTTCAGGCGCAGGAAGCCTTGGCGGAGCAAGCCCGGGCTTATAACCGTGAGGGTTCACTGGGACGGGAAGACCAGCTCGCCTTGAAACAGATGGCGGCGACCGAGCGTGATGTGGCAGAGGCCTTGAAAAGACTCGAAGAAAAATTGCGGGAAGATGGCAAGGCCGCGGAGGAACTTTTCCCCAAGGCGGCCCAGAGCGCCAAGGACCTGGCGGACAAGATGGAATCGGCGCGCTTAAACTCGCTGGGCCGGCAGGCGACGGACCGGATGCTGGCCGGTGCCGGTGATCAATCGTTCCAACTGGCCGACCGGTTGCGCGAGGAGATGGGCAAGATGTTCGGTGAATGCAAAGGCGGCGAAGGCGAAATGTCCAATGAACTGGACCAATACATGAAGCTGACCCGGAGCATGAACTCCGGCCGCAATTTCAAACAGATGATGATGAGCCAGAAGTTCGGCAAAGGGAAAGGCAAGGACGGACAAGGATTCGGCATGGGCATGACGGGTATGAGCGGTGAATCCGGCTATGCGGTCACCACCGCTCCGACCATGAATGTGATGGGCAGCGAAACATCACTGACGCAAGGGAGCAAAGCCGAAGCACAACCGGGCGCTCCGGGTATGGGGCCAGGGGGCGGGGCACCAGACGGGAACGGATTAAAGTTCGACAAGCCGGATGTGGTGAAGGGGCTCAACGCCATCAACCGCGAATCAGGTGCGGTCTCGGGCGAATCCATCATCGAAGAATATAACGACATCGTGGAGAAATATTTCAAAGCGATCACCAAGTAAGGAGGCGATATGAGGAACAATCAATCATGGGGGCTGAAACTGCTGCTGGGGTTTCTGTGTCTTGTCATCGTGAGAGGCGAGGCGGCGGAAAGTAAAGGTGCGCCGCTCGAATGCGGCAACCTGATCTACGCCGGAACCAAGAGCTCCGTCTGCTTTGCGGACAAGTTCCTGATCGACGTGGCGAAGGAAACGAATCTCAATGTGGCCAAGAATTTCAAGCCGGTGAAACTGGAAGCGGACACGCTGTACGATCATCCGTTCTGCGTCTTCTCGGGCGAGGATAATTTTACGCTGACGGACAAGGAGCGGCAGAACCTGAGGAAGTATATCATGGGTGGCGGTTTTATTCTGGCGAGTCCGGGATGTTCGGATGAGAAGTGGGACAAGGCGTTTCGCAAAGAGATCCAACTCTGCTTCCCTGAATACCAGTTGAACAAGATCCCGATGAATCATGCCATCTTCTCGATGGTGAACACGGTCAGCGTGCTGACCTGCAAGAACGGGAACACGGCACTGCTGGAAGGACTGGAGATTAATGGACGGCTGGTGATGGTGTATTCCAAGGAAGGACTGAACGATGTGAAGAACGCGAAGGGCTGCTGCTGCTGTGGCGGGAACATGATCAATGAATCCGCCAAGGTGAATGTGAACATCTTCACCTATTCGCTGCTTTACTGAGTTTGCCGATGAAAGTTTGGGCATGGCTTTTGGCGGTGGTCTTGCTGGCGGGCGGGGTGACGGCCGTGTTGCTGGGGAAGAAATCAGCCCGCCCAAAAAATGAGGCGGAACTGGCCGTTTACTTCACCTGTGACATCCGCGGGCGGCTCGTCCCGTGCGGTTGTTTTACCGGCCAGCATGGCGGCATGACGCGACTCAAGACCGTGCTGGATAGTGAGGCAGCGCCCGACGCTTTGCGCCTGGATGTGGGGGACGCCGTCGAAGGCACGGCGGATTATCAGTTCATCGAGTACCGTTACATTTTGCAGGCGTTCGAAGCGATGCGTTATGACGCCTTGAACCTGGGCCAGCGCGAGGCACAGCTCACCGCCAAGCAGTTGCGCGAATTAAAGGCCGGAGGTTCTCCACTGATCAGTGCGAACGTCATGGACCGGGGCTCCGGTGAAACGATTTTTCCGGCCTATAAGATCGTGGAGCGTAAGGGACGCAAGATCGCCATTCTGGGGGTGGTAGATCCCAAAGGAATGGCGGAGCCGGCCGGCGAGGGCGTGGTGATCGAGCGCATGGACGCGGTCTTGTCACGTTGGCTGGCCGAGTTGCGGGCCAAGGCAGATGTGGTGGTGCTGCTGGCATTCACGGATGAAGCCACGCTCAGCCGCTTGGCCCGGGAGTATTATGAGATCGATATCATTTTAGGTGGAAAAGTCAGCCAACCAGCGCAGCAGATCGTGAAAGAAAACCGCAGCGTGATCTATTACACCGCGAATGAATCGCGGACGCTGGGTTACTTGCAAGTCAAGCTGGCTACGAATCCGCGCGTGAGCGCGATGACCAACGAGATCGCCTTGCTCTACGCCGACATCCCGGAGGACAAAGCGGTGGTGGCGCTGGCGGAATCTTATCGGCAGGAGATACGCAAGACGCAGCTAGCCGTGGACCAGCCGGGTAAGAAGGATGAGCAGGCGATCCCGGGCATCCGGCAAGCGGCGAAATTCTCCGGCAGCGAAACGTGCGTGAGTTGCCACACCTCGGCGACCAAAGTGTGGAAGGAATCGGCCCATTCCCACGCCTTCGCCACGCTCGTGGAGGCCAAGGCGGATGCGGATCCCAATTGCATCGCCTGCCATACGGTGGGTTTCGGCACAACCTCGGGTTACCGGCGTGAATTTGCGGCGAAGAAATTGACTGATGTGGGCTGCGAAAGCTGTCATGGGCCGGGTAGCTTGCACGTGGAGCAACGCACGCTGGGACTGGCGGCGACGTTTAAGTTCCGGCCCTTGGGAGCGGGTGATTGCATCCAGTGCCATCATGGTGAATTCAGCCGGCCCTTTGATTGGGACAAGTTTTGGCCGCACATCAAACATGGCAAGGAATCCGCTGTGAAAACTGCGGCAGGAGGCAAATTATGAAACTCCGAATTTTGCTTTGGGCATTATTACTGGCCGGCACACAGATCTCATCCGCTGCGGGTGGTGCGTGGCTGACCAGTTATACCAACGCAATGCAAGTGGCGAAGCAGCAGCAGAAACCGGTGCTGGTGGAGTTCACGGCGGATTGGTGCCATTACTGCAAGGTGATGGAGAAAGGGGCGCTGCAGGAGCAGGCGGCGGTCGAAGCGATGCAATCCTATGTGCAGTTGCGGCTGGATTATGACAAGGAAACCGAGCTGGTCCGGCGCTTTGGCATCCAAGGCATCCCGGCGTTTCTTATTCTAAGCGAAAGCGGTGATGAGGCGGCGCGGACTTCAGGGGCTCAACCGGCTGCGGATTTCGCAAAATGGCTGAAGGAAAGCGAGGAGGCGGTGCGCAAGCAGAACGATCTGCGCGAACGGATGGCGGTGGAACGACGGCAACTGGATGCGGCGCTCGGAGGTCAGGATGATAAGGCGCTGAAACAGGCGGCGGAAACGTTGTATCAATGGGCAGGCATGGAGAAGATGGAAACGAAGAACTTGGCCCGCGATTATCTGGTGCGCCTGGCAGAAGTGAGGCCAGCTTTGGTTTTGGAAGGGGCAAACAACGCTTCGCTTGCGGTGCGCATCGCTTCCGTCAATGCCTTGCAGCGGAAGTATGGTGCCGAATTTGACCTGGATCCGTGGGCCGAGACCGCGAACCGTCAGAAAGCAGTGGCAGCGTGGAAAGTGCGAATCGCCTCGGGTAAATGATCAAAGCCAAGGCTGATCAAGGATAGAGGCCAACTTAGTGTGAAGGCGGGGGCGGTGAAGAACTGTTGTCGGGCGGAGTCGTCAATTCATGACTGTTCTTGCTGAACGAAAGCACCGCCAGATAGAGCGCTACGATGATGAGCGCCCCGCTGAAGAAGAACGAAACGCCGGGTAGCACAAAAGGGGCGTTCTTCCCGATGAAGTAACCGAAGAGGCCAGTCATGATGGGCGGTCCGATGATGCCGGTGACGCTGACTAGGCTGGTCAGGGAACCTTGCACACCGCCTTGTTCGTCGGCACCTACACTACGAGAGATGAGCCCCTGAATAGTGGGGGCGGTGACGCCGCCGAGGGAGGCGAAGACGATGATCGCGTAAGCCGCCATCCCGGTAGGAGCCAAGCCGTAACAAATATAGGACAAGGTCATGATGACCATGCCCATGAGCACGGTCTTCACTTCACCGAGCTGTTTCACAATGACCCGGGTGAGGCCGCCTTGCACGATGGCGGCAGTCACACCCACGATCGCAAGTGAGATGCCTGTTTGCTTGGCCGTCCAACCATAGCGATAGCTCGTGTACAGCACCCAGATACTGGGGTAGACTTGGTGCGAGAGGTTGAAGAGAAAATAAGATCCAGCGAGGCCGAAGGCGACGGGATGTTTCTTCAGCGCAAACAGGGAGCCGATGGGGTTGGAGACTTTCCAACAGAACTTACGGCGGTTCTCGGGAGCGAGTGATTCCGGCAGGACGAAGAGGCCGTAGCACCAGTTGACCAAGGTCAGGCCACCGGCGACGAGGAAAGGGACGCGCAGGCCGTATTCACCCAGCACGCCGCCCATCAGGGGGCCGATGATGAAGCCGAGGCCGAAAGCAGCGCCGATGAGACCGAAGTTGCCTGCGCGCTTTTCCGGCGGGCTGATATCCGCGATGTAAGCGGTGGCGGCAGCGAAGTTCGCACCGGTGATTCCCGCGATGATTCGGCCGATAAAGAACCAGCTAAGGTTCGGAGCAAAGGCGAGGAGGAAGTAATCCAGGCCGCCACCAAACAGAGAAGTAAGGATGACCGGCCGACGACCATAACGGTCGGAGAGGCTGCCGAGCAGCGGGGCGAAGATGAACTGCATCAACGAGTAGAGTGCGGCGAGCAGACCGTAGATGTAGGTGGCTTTTTCAATGCCGCCGCCGCCGAGATCTTCGACCAGCTTGGGCAAAATGGGGATGATCAGCCCGATCCCGAGAATATCGAGAACGAGCGTCACGAAGATAAAGCCCAGCGCTGGTTTGCGTGCCGTCACAATGAAGGCCAGATGAAAACGGACCGGGGCCCGAAAAGAAAGGATGGAGTTTTTACCGCTGGTAGCAGCATAAATAGAGGCTATCCCAAGGCCGATTTCTTGGTGAAAATTGCTGGTGATTCAGCAGGGAATTTGATACATTTTCAGCTATAAACAGGAGCAAAAAATGCCGATCACACTTGAGCAGTTTCGGGGTTTATCAGCCAGTGTCAGAAGGAAGCCCGGGATGTATTTCGGTGGGGGCGGCCGTGAGGCCATTCCCAGGATGATTGAGTATGCTGTGACGTCGATTTTAGAGCATGGGGCGGATGCATGGAGGGGAAAACTTGAGGTTTCAGTGGGGAATGATACGCTTCAACGCATCACGATCCGTTTCGACGGACTGCTGTATGCCGGTTTCCTGCCGAATGAGCAGGCTGATTGGCTTGGGGTAATCACAGGCCGCGCATCTGGGAACTGGTGGTTGGAGATCATCGCAGGAGCGAGCGTGGAGTTTGTGATAGAAAGTTCCGATGGCGTGAAGTGTCGCAAAATGGTGATCCGAGATGGAGAAGAAATCGGTGATAGCGTGGGCGAGGGTGATGGCACGGTGTATCTGGGAATCACTTTTTCACCGGCGAGCGATCCTTTTAAAACCGCAGGTGTCGATGAGTATTACAAAATCATCGGCTGGTTGGGGGATTTGAGCATGTTACGTGCGGGGATGAGAACGCGATTTATGGCGGATGACCTGGAAGGAGAGGCAAGCAGCTATTATCGGGACGGCATGAAAAGCCACATGATGGAGGCGGATTATGCGCGTTATTCACAGCACCCGGGCTGCCTTCATTTCGCCGCCGTGGAGAAAGACATGGTGGTGGAGGGTTATCTGCGCTTTGTTCACGCGGGGGTTCCTTCAGTTAAAAACTTTGTGAACTACTATCCGACGCAAGGCGGTTCTCACCTGGAAGGTTTGGCGAAAGCGTTGAGAGAATTATTTCCGGACGACACGAGAGGTTGTCGCCAGTCGCGGTTTATCACGAATCCCGATATCAACGCCGGAGTGGTGATCCCACGTCCATTTATTGGAGTCATGCATCTGCAACTGAAAGAGCCCCGATATTATGCTCCAACAAGGGACGTATTGAAAACAGAGGGCGTGGCGGATTTTGTGTATCGGGCAGCCGCCGAAACTTTGAAGAAGCAGTGGGCGATTCTGAATCCGCCGATAGATTACGAGGCGATCTACAGAAAGATAATGGCTTCGAAAACCAAGCCATCGACAGATGCTGCTACAGGGGATGCACCTGTGTCAGGTTAGATTGGGGTTTGGCTTTCTCCAGATGTGCAACACGGCGTAGCTGCGCCAAGGACGCCAGGGTTGTGACATCTCTTCGGCCTGTTTGGAAGTGACGCCACCGAGATTATTGCGGATGGCGATGTCTTTCTTGGGAAACGCATCGGGCCAGCGGAGGGCGCGCATGGCGATGTAGTTGGCGGTCCATTTGCCGATGCCGGGGAGTTCGATCAGACGCTCAATGGTGGCTTCGGGACTGTGGTGATGGCTGCTATCGAGGGAGAGCGTGCCGTTCACATGCGCTTCGGCGAGAGCGAGGATGCTCTTGCTGCGGGCGCTGACAATACCGTGACGGGCAATGCCATCGACGTTGGATTTGGCGAGGCTTGCGGCTGAGGGTGTGAGGCGGTTGAGTTCGGGGAAGGGCGTGGTGATGGGTTCCCCGAAAGCAGTGGCGACGCGGCCAGCGATGGTGGTGGCCGCTTTAACGGTGACTTGCTGGCCAAGGATGGCGCGGAGGCCGAGCTCGAAGCCATCGAAGGCGCCCGGCACGCGCAGGCCAGGTTTGGCTTTGACCAGCGGCCCCAAGAGGCTGTCATGTGCGAAGTGGGCGGTGATGAGTTCGGGACGGGCATTCAGGTCGAAGAGATTGCGGATGCGGTTCAACAAAGCAGGCAATACGGGCGTGAGACTGTGGCTGAATTCGAGGGCGAGAGCATGTTTCCTTTCGAGATGCGTCAGGCGGATCCAGCCTTTGGCATTGCCGATGTGGACGGTGCGGGCGTAGGCGTTTTCGGTGACCCATTCTACGCCTTTGAGTTCGCGGCCTTTGAGGAAGGCCAGGATGCCGGTCCAGTCGTAGGGCGGGCGATAGGAGAGTTGGATAGTCGAGGTGTCGTTGTTGGCAAGGGGAACGGTGTCTTCGGCGGCTTGCTTGCGCAGGCGGGTGGGCGGCATGCCGTAGCGGGTGCTGAAGGCGTCGTTGAAACGGCGCAGGCTCGCGAAACCGCTCGCGAAGGCGACGTCGATGATGGGGAGCTTCGTCTCGGTCAGGAGTTGTTTGGCGAGCAGAAGGCGGCGGGTGAGCAGTAACTGGATCGGTGGGACGCCGAGTTCTTTCTGGATGATGCGACGGATCTGGCGTGAGCTCAGGGAGAATTCTTGGGCGATGGATTCGAGGGCGCTGCTTTCGTCATCATGGCCTTCCTCGATGCGTTGCACGACGAGGTGGGCGATGCGTTGGGAGCCATCGACTGGGGCGTGGCCGGGGGCGAGTTCAGGACGGCAACGCAGACAGGGGCGGAAGCCAGCTTGCTCGGCTTCAGGCGCGGTGCTGTAGAAGCGGCAGTTCTTCTCCAGAGGCGGTTTGACGGGGCAGATGGGACGGCAGTAGATGCGCGTGGATGTGACGGCGACGAAGAAGAGGCCGTCGAAACGGCGGTCGCGGGCGAGCAGAGCTTGATAGAAAGATTTCGTGTTCGGTTCCACAGAACTGAATCTACCATAGCAGAGTCGTGCGGGCTCGCCACTTTCGGACATGAATATTTTATCGTGATTTCTTTTATCTTTCGAAAAGCGCTTGGCTCGCTCAACCCTCACCCCGGCCCTCTCCCTATTGAAGGGAGAGGGGGAACATTTGTGGCTCTATTGACGGTTTGGTGCAGTTGTCAGTCGGGAATGTGGCTGAAATATTGATGTCCGAAAATGGCGAGCAGGGGTGGTGATTATGGATAGATTGGATAGCATGATGAAAACGCGTAACGTGAAATCAATGGAAACGGAGCAGACAGATTTGGCATATCGGAATATGGCGACGCCGGTAGGGCTCTTGAAATTGGTGGCGAGTGATAAGGGGCTCGTGGCGATCTTGTGGGAGAATGATGATTCGCAGCGGGTGCGGTTGGAGGCTATGCAGGAAGATGAGAAGCATCCGGTTTTGATTGAGGCGGCGAAACAGTTAGGCGAATATTTTGCGGGCAAGCGGAGGAAGTTCAGTGTGAATCTGGATTTTCGCGGGACGGAGTTTCAGCGGAAGGTGTGGGCGGCGCTGGTGAGCATTCCGTTTGGGGAGACGCGGAGTTATGCGCAGATCGCGGAGCAGGTGGGGAGTCCGAAGGCGGTCAGGGCAGTGGGGGCGGCGAATGGGCGGAATCCGATCTCGATCATCGCGCCGTGTCATCGGGTGATCGGATCGAATGGGAAGCTGACTGGGTTTGCGGGCGGGTTGGAAGTGAAGGCGTTTTTGTTGGGGTTGGAGGGGAAGGATGGAACGTTGAGATTGGTGGGGGAGTTGTGAGGACGAGGAGTTTTACCAACGGCCTTCTTTCATCAAGCTGGCGCGCAGGTGAACTAAGATTTCGGAGTTCATACCCAGTAGCCATACCGTAGTACGACCAATGGGTGTAAGGCCGGTCAGGGTTGCTTCATCCAGACGGAAGTGCGCTTCCCAACGATCCTTACGCGGATGGAAAAGAGCGGTGAGTTGATCCGTATCGGGATCGAAACTGGCGAGGTTGGGGCCTTTGTATAAATTACAGAAGATGCAGGACCACGCGAGATTCTCAATGCCATCATCACCGCGATGCTTGCGGGGAATGATGTGTTCTACATGAAAGTCTTCTGGGGACAAGGCGATGTCGGGCAAGTGACAATACTCACAGCGTCCGTGTGCCCGTTCCCTGATGAATATCCTCTGGCTGCCCGTCATGGTGTGCCGGCTTGAGCGAGACAGAGACGGGCTTTGGATTGAAGAATAGCCAGCAGGCCACGTAACTGGGCGTAAGTTTCATATTCGGCGAATTCCTCGGCGCTCAGGGTGCCTTCGTTGGCTTTACCGGCCAGTTCCTGACGGCGTTCCGGGGAGGGACCTGCGACGGTTAGGGCAAGTAGAGCTTTGGCACTGTTTTCGTTCAAAGTGCCCGCGAGGCTTTCGGCCAGTTCCGAAACCAGCTTTTGCGACTGAATCCGCTCAGGAATGACGGCTGTTCCCATGCTCTTAAGATAACTTCAAAGGAGGAGGAATTGCAAACATTGTTCGGTAGGGGGAAGGCTATGAAAAAAGCGGGCAGGAGGTCCTGCCCGCTTTTCGTTTTAGATTGGTTGAGGCTGGTCAGTTCACAGCTTCAGGTTCTTGTCCGTCACGGCACCTTCGGAGGCGGTGGTGACGGCGCTGGCGTACTTGGCGAGGACGCCGTAGTTGTAGCGGGGCTTGATGCCTTTCCAGGCTTTCTTGCGCGCGGCCATTTCCTTGGCGGTGATGCCGACGCGGAGTTCGCGGGTCTCGGCGTCGATGGTGATCTTGTCACCGTTCTTCACGAGGGCGAGCGGTCCGCCGAGGTAAGCCTCCGGAGTGATGTGGCCCACGACGAAGCCGTGCGTGCCGCCGGAGAAGCGTCCATCGGTGATGAGCGCGACGTCTTTACCCAGGCCCTGGCCCATGATGGCGGACGTGGGGCCAAGCATTTCGCGCATGCCGGGTCCACCTTTCGGTCCTTCGTAGCGGATGACGACGACATCGCCCTTCTTGATCTTGAGATCGAGGATGGCACGCATGGCGAGTTCCTCGGAGTTGTAAACTTTGGCGGTGCCTTCGAAGTGCAGGCCTTCCTTGCCGCTGATCTTGGCCACGGCCCCTTCCGGCGCGAGGTTGCCGCGCAGGATAACGAGGTGACTGTCTTTCTTGATGGGGTTATCGAGCGGGCGGAAGATGGTCTGGCCAGTCGGATACGGTTTCACGTGGGCGAGCGACTCGGCCATCGTTTCACCAGTGACGGTGAGGCAATCGCCGTGGAGCAGGCCGGCATCGAGCAAGGTCTTCATGAGCGGGCGGATGCCGCCGATGGCGACGACCTCGGACATGAGGTGCTTGCCGCTGGGCTTCAAGTCCGCGAGCACGGGGACGCGTTTGCCGACGCGGGTGAAGTCATCGATGGTGAGCTTCACGCCGGCAGAGTGCGCGATGGCGAGGAGGTGCAGCACGGCATTCGTAGAACCGCCGAGCGCGATGACGACGGTGATGGAGTTCTCAAATGCTTTCTTCGTGAGGATGTCGAGCGGGCGGATGCCTTTCTTCAACATGTTCACGACGGCTTCACCAGCGCGGCGGCAGTCATCCATCTTGGCCGGGGAAATGGCGTTCTGAGCGGAGCTGTTCGGCAAGCTCATGCCGAGGGCTTCGATGGCGCTGGCCATGGTGTTGGCCGTATACATACCGCCGCAGGAGCCAGGTCCGGGGATGGCGCAGGACTCGATCTGCTGGAGTTCTGCGTCGTCGATGCGTTTGTTCGCATGAGCGCCGATGGCTTCGAACACGGAGACGACGTCGAGCTTGCGCTTCTGGATGTCGCCGGTGATGCAACCGGGGAGAATGGTGCCGCCATAGACGAACACAGCCGCGCGGTTCATGCGGGCGATGGCCATGAGGCAGCCAGGCATGTTTTTATCGCAACCACCGATGGCCACGTAGCCGTCCATACCTTGGCAACCGACGACGGTTTCCACGGAGTCGGCGATGACTTCGCGGGAGACGAGGGAATATTTCATGCCCTCGGAGCCCATGGAGATGCCGTCGGAAATGGTGATGGTGTTGAAGATGATCGCTTTGCCACCGGCGGCGTTCGTGCCCTTTTCGGCTTCAAGCGCGAGCTTGTCGATGTGCATGTTACAGGGGGTAACCATGCTCCACGTGGAGGCGATGCCGATGATGGGCTTGGAGAAATCTTCAGCCTTGAAGCCTACGGGATAGAGCATCGCGCGGCTGGCAGCGCGGTCGGGGCCGTCCAGCATCTGGCTGGAGTAAGGACGGATATTAGGGGCGGAGGTGGTTGGACTGGACTTCTTCGTTTTCATTTAAGGTTTGGGATTTTCAGCAGGAAACGGCATGAAAGACAAGAAGGAGTGAAGGAGAATGAGGGGTGAAAAGCGTCTGAAGTAATCATTTTAGGAGAAAAAGAGAGTCGCTGACCTATTTGAGGCTTGGTTTTTCTAATGAGATGGATTAGTTAAGGTTCATCAATCAAAGCGAGGGATGAGATGTCCATCCCTGTGTACATCTGAGGAACTGCTATGGCCAAAGCTAAGATTCCGAGACACAAGGTGACGTTCGAGCTGCATGCGCCCGAGGCAAAAGAGGTGAGCCTGGTGGCTGATTTCACGGACTGGGAGAAGGCTCCCGTCAGCCTCAAGAAGCAGAAGGATGGTAAATGGCAGGAGCAGATCTCGCTGCCCAGCGGGATGTACGAATACCGCTATGTGGTGGATGGCCAATGGGTGACGGATCCGCAAGCCAGCATGCGGCATACGAACGCGTTTGGAACGGAGAATGCGGTCCTGCTGGTGGCCATGGATCATCCGCCGGAATAAGATGTTCCGGATTAGTTTATTTTGCCTTCTTGATAGCAGAAATTGCCGTTTCCAAACAGGGGTGGGCTTGCTGTTTGCCTCTTTTGAGCGAAACCGGTAATTTATTTGCTACCAGTGAAGCAAATCAGCGTGCCATCAAGTCGTTGGGATGACGCCCTCAAGATTTTCGCGTTTTCGCTGATCTATTTTTCCGTGGCCCGGCTCACGTTGTTACTAACGGCGCCGGAGACGCACGCCAGTCCGATCTATCTTCCCGCAGGTATCGCGTTCAGTTGCCTCCTCATTTTCGGCAAGCGTTTGTGGCCGGGTGTTTTCATCGGAGCGATGGGGTCCAATCTGGTGGCTTTCATGGAAAGCGGAACGGGCAACCTGCTGGTGAACAGCCTGGCGGCGGGGGCCTCCGGCTTGGGCAGCAGTCTGGAAGCCGTGGTGGGGGTGATGCTGGTGCGGAAGGTGTGCAAAGATCATTTCCTCCCGCAAACGCCCAAGCAACTGGCGGGTTTTCTCGGAGCAGCGGCGTTTGCCTGCAGCATCAGTGCCATGGTGGGCACCATCGCGACGAGCCTGGTGTGGTCGGGAGATTTTCGTGGGCTGGAGTTTGCGGTGATCTGGTGGGGCGGTGATTTGTGGGGAGTGCTGATCGTGCTGCCGTTGGTGGCCGCTTTGGCGAATTCCCGGCCGCTATTGGACACTTATACTCTCCGAGTCTTCCTCAACGAGGTGGCCATCCTGACGGCGCTCTCGGCGTTTTATGCTTATGAAGGCACGCCGTTCTCGTTATTGGCGGCGTTGTTGATGTTCATCCTGCTGGTGGCCAGTCCGATGTGGATGGATGTCCGCTGGTGCACAGGGCATGTGGCGGTGATCTCCGTCTGGCTGATCCTCGGTGCGGTGGAGGCACCGATCGCGCTGATCGGCAGGCACTTGGTGCAGAGCATTTTGAACGTCCAGATATTTACCATCGGTGCCAGTGTGGGGTGCTTGGCGGTTTACACGTTCTTGCGCCGAACCAAAGGATTGGGTGAGAACGAAGAGGTGGGTTTGTGGAAGCCCGCGGCGCAACCATTCCGGACGGCGTTGCGACTCACGACAACCGGGCTAGTCATTGTCATTGGCTTGTCCATCTACCTGACGGTGGGGGAAAAGGCGGATGCGCGGAAGAATCTGGAGCAACAGACGGAACGGTTCCGCGACCGGTTGGCATTTTCCCTCACGGAAGCTCATGCCGCGCATCGACGGATGGCGGCCCGGTGGAATGCGATGAGGGGCACGCCGGAGATCTATTGGCGGCTGGACGCGCTGAATCACTACAAGGACATGGATTATGTGAGGGTGATCGAGTGGGTCGATGCCAATAGTGTGGTGCAATGGGTGGAGCCGGTGGCCGGCAATGAAAAGGTGCAAGGGCTCAACCTCCTGGCCGAAGAGAAGCGGCGCAACGTGACGGTGGATACCCGCAGCCGGAAGAAAACGACGGTGTCGGATGTGGTCGATCTCGTGCAGGGCGGCAAAGGTTTTCTGGTCTATGAGCCCGTTTATCAAGGGGAGGAGTTCAATGGATTCATCGGGTTTGTTTTCGCGTGGGATGAGATGATGAAGGCTTCGGCGCACCCGGCGTTTCTTTCGGATTTCCGGCTGGCCGTTAATGAAAACGGAACGACGGTGTTTGCGAGCAAGCCGGAGCCGGACGGGTTGGTGGGACGCTGGAAAACGAGTGTGCCGCTGACGTTGGCCAACCAGAAGTGGCTCATCGAGCTGACCCCGCTTTATCAACGGCTGGTGCTGACGGCGTGGCGGAGTTCGCTGTTCGTGCTGCTGATCGGGGGGGCGTTCTCGGTGCTGACGGGCATCCTTGCTTATTTTGCGCGGCGTTCTTCAGAAGAGGAAGCGCGGGCAAGGATGGCGTCACGGGCGAAAGACGAGTTCCTCGCGATCATGAGCCATGAAATCCGTACGCCGATGAATGGAGTCATCGGCATGACTGGCTTGTTGCTGGATTCGTCATTGGACCCGCAACAGCGACGACATGCGGAACTGGTGCGGTCCAGCGGTGAGAGCCTGCTGGCGATCATCAATGACATCCTGGATTTTTCCAAAGTAGAGGCAGGCAAACTGGAGTTGGAGCAGGTGGATTTCGATCTGCGGGCGATGCTGGAAGAGGTGGCGGAACTGATGGCGGTGAAAGCACAGGAAAAAGGGGTGGAGCTAATCTGTGACATCGATCCTTTTCTGCCGGTGAATTTCAAAGGCGATCCCGGCCGGGTGCGGCAGATCATCATCAACCTGGTGAGCAATGCGGTGAAGTTCACGGCCAAGGGTGGGGTCGTCCTGCGGGCAAGGACGCGGGCGGGCGCTCCGGGACGCATGAGTTTGCGGGTGGAGGTGCTGGATACGGGCGTGGGGATCCCGGCGGACAAATTGGAAACATTATTCACCCCGTTCACCCAGGCGGATGCTTCCACTACGCGGCGTTATGGGGGGACGGGACTGGGGCTTTCCATCGTCAAACGGCTAGTGGAATTGATGGGCGGCAAACTGGGCGTGGAGAGCACGGAGGGAGTGGGTTCGACCTTCTGGTTCAGCCTGGAGCTGGAGGCGGGAACGCAACGGGAGAGGGCGGTGAAATTTGAGACCCTATTCCAGGACCGGCGGGCACTGGTGGTCGCCCGGCATAACGTGCAGCGGGAATTTCTTACGGGTCTGCTGAAGGCGTGGGGATTTGAGGTGATCCCGGCGCTGAATGGAAAGCTGGCATTGCAATTGATCCGGACGGCGCGGACGGAGAAGAAGCCGTACGACCTGTTGCTGGTGGATGGCGAGATCGAGGACATGCCGCTGGTGGAACTGGCCCAGCAAGCCAAACGGGAAGAAGAGGGTGCCAGTACCGACATCATCGCGCTGACCAGCGTGGCCAAGAAAAAAGAAGTGGAGCCGCTGATCGGCGAGGTCTTTTGCGATTCGCTGACCAAGCCGGTGAAACAATTGCCGTTGTATGCCTCGCTCATCTGTCTTTACCGGCCGGACCTGGAGGCATCGTCCACGGAACTGGTGAAGGTGATGGAGGAGAGCAAGCTCAAGGTGAGCGGCAACCGGTTGCGGATACTGGTGGCAGACGACAACGTGGCCAACCAGATGGTGGCGCAGGCGATCCTGGAACGGCTGGGGCATCGTGCGGATGCAGTGGCGAACGGGCGGGAGGCGGTGGAGTCACTCAAGGTGGTGCCGTATGACCTGGTGCTGATGGATTGCCAGATGCCCGAGGTGGATGGCTACGAAGCGACGCGACAGATACGGATGCGAAGCACGGGAGTGCTGAACCCGGAGGTGACGGTTATCGCGTTGACGGCCAACGTGACGGGCGGGAACCGGGAGCGCTGCCTGAATGCGGGGATGAATGATTTTCTTTCCAAGCCGATCCATCCGCAGCAACTGGCGGAGGTGATCCAGCGCTGGCAGCGGGGTGGAAATCGTGCCGAAGAACCGGCCCCGGCCACATCGCAAGCCACGACGAAAGAGGGCCTGATATGGGATGAGGCGGAATTGCGGGAGCGTTACGGAGACGACGATCTGCTGGTGCACGAGATATTGGGCGTCTTCATGAAAGACCTGCCGGAACGGTTGCAGGAACTGCGAGTTGCCTTCGAAACGAAGGACGCGGCCAACGCGGAACGGTTGACGCACATGATCAAAGGCTCGTCTGCCACCATCGGCAGCCCGGTGCTGACGGCCATCGCCCGGGAGATGGAAGATCTGGTGATACACAAGCAGATGGACCGGGCTTTTGCGCTGATACCGCAACTGGAGAGGAGATTTTTGGAATTGCGACAGGTCACGGACGAGAGATTGGAAGCTTCCGAATAAAGCAGGTGCGCGGCTTCCTAAGAGTCCGGTCGTTTGCTATCATTGGAGGGACTTGAACATCCCGGACATAATCATCATCGCCACGGCATGGCTGACGGGTTTGGGCTATGCGGTGGCATTGGGTGTGCGATTGCGGAAAGGGGAATGGTCGTCATCGGGTGCGGCATGGTGGTTCTTTGGCGCGGTTATGATGGGTGTGCACGTGATGTGTGCTTTTCAGTTCCGGCATCATTGGAGCCATGAGGCGGCGGTGATCGATACGGCACGGCAGACGAAGGAACTCATGGGCTGGGAGTGGGGTGGCGGTGTGTGGCTGAACTACTTGCTGGTGCTGATCTGGCTGGGAGATGCGGGGTGGTTGGTGTCCGCGCGGGAGAGTTATGTGAAGCGGGCGAAGTGGATCGACTGGGCGGTGCAGAGTTACTTGGCGTTCATGTGGTTCAATGCAACGGTGGTGTTTGGAACCATAGGTGCGAAGGTGTTCGGGGTGGTAGCGATGGTGGGTGTTCTCTTGGCGAAGAAGATGAGATAGAACGTATTGCTATCTACTCGTTTGCCTGTCGGATGATTGTGCGGCGGACTTCTTTTGGAGATGGCCTGTGCCTGTTGAGAGACCCCTACTGCCGGCAAGATGCCGGCAGCACGTTGCCTGGCGGCCATTTTAACACTAATGGATTCACTTCACCGGGATCCAGATATCGAGTTCAGAATTTTCGGAGTGAGGATCGAAGTGTTTATCATAGATCTCCAGGTCGGGAGCTTCGCGCAGTTCGATTCCTGAGGTGGGCAGCCAGGTGCCGTAGATGTAGTTCATCGTGTGGCCGAGCGTGTCCAGTTTGCCGCGATGGGTGAAGACGGCGTAACGGCCCGCCGGTATTTTCATGGACGTCATGCCGGAAGGAAGCGTGTCGATGCGGGAGACTTCGGCACCGGCGATGTAGTAGCATTCATCGGGGCGGTTGCTGCCGCAGCCTTCGGGCGGTTTGGAGCAGACGCCATAAGAGGTCACGGAATTGAGGCGATGCGGTATCTCCGAGATGCGCGGGACGTAATCCGACCAGAGCTTGGGGATGACGATGAAGTTGTTGCGATCGGGCGAGAGGATGGAGATGAACGGGGCGCCCATACCGACGATGAGCATGCCTTTGGTTTCCTGGAATTGCGGTGTCATGTTGACGCGATGGTTGAGGTGTTGAAGGTAGTCGAGAGTGATCTTGGGTTTGTTGGGCGCGGCATCAATGCGTGCGTTTTTCTCGCGGCCTTGGCCGGGGGTGAGGCCGAACTGGGCTTTGAAAGCGCGGGTGAAGGCTTCTTGAGATTCGAAGCCTGCGGTCAAGGCGATGTCGAGGATGGGACGGTCGGTTTCTTGCAGCGCATGCAAGGCTACGTAGAGCCGACGGCGGCGGATGTAGCCTTTGGTGGTGTCGCCGACGATGGCGTGGAACACGGTCAGAAAATGCCACATCGAGTAACCGGCGTGACGGGCGATCGATTCAACGGACAGGTCCTCAGCGAGCCGGTCTTCGATGTAATCAACGGCACGCTGGATACGGGCGAGGTGATCGATGCGATTCACTGGGGTAAGGTAGGGGAAGGCGTGGCCGGGTTGTTTGATTATTTGTGCGAAAGTGGGTTTTACGACAGAGGTTGGCAAGGTGTTTTCGGCGCGGTTTGAATGGTTGAGAGCTGACTTTGCTTAGGTGAGTTGCTGTGGGCGAGGCGCCCACGCTCCAAGAAAAAGGCCGGAGCATTGCTGCTCCGGCCGGTGAGAATCAGTTACATCTCGCTTACCACTTCAGGGCCTTCAGGCGGCGGGCGACTTCTTCCGCGTTCGCGCGGCTGTTGAAGGACGAGATGCGGATGTAGCCTTCGCCCTTGGAGCCGAAACCGCTGCCGGGGGTGATGACGACGTTGGCTTCGTTCAGGATCTTGTCGAAAGCCTGCCAGCTCGTGTAACCCTTCGGCACGGCGACCCAGATGTAAGGCGCATCCACACCGCCATAGACGGCGAGACCGGCGGCCTCGGCGGCCGTGCGGAGAATCTTGGCATTGCCCATGTAGTGCTCGATGAGCGCCTTCACTTCGGCTTTGCCTTCCGGCGTGTAGAGCGCTTCGGCAGCGCGCTGGATGATGTAGCTCACGCCGTTGAACTTGGTGCTCATGCGGCGATTCCACAGGGGGTGCAAGGGCTTGTATTCACCGGAACCGGTGGCAGCCAGCAACGTCTTGGGCACCACGGTGAACGCGCAACGCGTGCCGGTGAAGCCGCCGCTCTTCGAGAAACTGCGGAACTCGATGGCGCATTCACGCGCACCGGGGATCTCGTAGATGGAGTGCGGCAACGACGGATCGGAGATGTAGGCCTCGTAGGCGGCATCAAACAGAATGATGGCCTTGTTCGCGAGGGCATACTTCACCCACGCTTCGAGCTGGGCCTTGGTGGCGGCGGCACCCGTCGGATTGTTCGGGGAGCAGAGGTAGATGACGTCCACCTTTTCCTTCGGCGGCTCGGGCATGAAACCGTTCTGCGGCGTGCAAGGCAGGTAAACGAGACCGGCATAAGCGCCGGATTCATCGGCATCGCCCGTGTGGCCGGCCATCACGTTTGTATCCACATAGACGGGATAGACGGGGTCGGAGATGGCGATGATGTTCTTGTGGCCGAGGACATCGAGGATGCCGCCGCAATCGCACTTGGAACCGTCCGAGACGAAGACTTCGTCATCGGCCACATCCAGGCCGTGGTCGCGGTAATCATTCTGGGCGATGGCTTTACGCAGGAATTCGTAGCCCTGTTCCGGACCGTAGCCGCGGAAGGTGGAGCGGTTTGCCATCTCATCCACGGAGGCGTGGAGCGCCTTCACCACGGACGGGGGCAGGGCCTCGGTGACGTCACCGATGCCGCAGCGGATGAGGCGCTTGGCGGCTTCCGCATTGCCATCGGTGAAGACTTTCACGCGGCGGGCGATCTCGGGGAACAGATAGCCGGCCTTCAATTTCAAATAGTTGTCGTTCAGATATGCCATATCAGGTCGCTTTCAAAACCAAACAATTAAGCCGCGCAAGATAAGGAACCGGGGCAAGGGACGCAAGGGCGGTTGCAAGGGCGGGTTTTAAGCTCAAAGTTCAAAACTCAAAGCTCAAAAAGCATCATTTCAAAAGACGTTTGCCTAGCTGGTAAACCAACACCGTTGCAGCCAACGACAGTAAAGCGCCGTAGTAAAAGGAGAAGTTTTCCGGCAAATCATCATCCAGACTGACGACGCCCTGCAACCAAGCCATAAAGAAAAACAAGCACGTCATCACCCAGAAATGGCGGTCAGCAGGCCAGACTGCACCTGTTTCCAGAGGATAAATTTCATTATCAGCGGACCACTTTGCTTCCAGTTTCCGGTAAGTCCAATAACTGACGGGCACCAGAAAAAGCAGTGTGATCGTGAAAAAAGTGGCAAAAAACATCTCGGGCAAGAGGACGGTCACAATCTCAAATGGCATGGAAATGGCAAAGAAAACACAGATCAGCGTGATGACCCGGTCCGTGATGCCATCAGGGCGACGCAAAGCGCGGAAGGTCCACTGTGCGCAGAAACCGGTAAAATAAAGTAATACCAAGATTGAAATAGCGATGTCAGACCAATCGTTCGAATCCCGGGGTGCCCAGTCCGCTTCAACGGCCAGCGAGATGATGCAATACCATGTCACCAACGCGGCAAAGGCGGTCAGCACGCGTATCAGATTACGCGGTGGCAGAGCCGGACTGACTGGTTGGACAGATTCCACTTAAGTTCAAGAATGCGGTAAAACCGGCAGACTGCCAATGCAAGATTGGCAGCTGTCGGGCATGTCTCGTGAAATCCTTTGAGCGATAATAGGCAAACCTGCTCAATGGGTTCAACTTCTGTTGAAGAGAAACAGGATGGTGCCGGCGAAAATCAGCAGATGAACCACATGAATCAAAAGCAACCGGTTACAATTTGTGGAAAAACCCTCATCAGCCAACGGGAGGTAGTTCCTTCGCCATAGAAAGCGAAGAAAGGCACTCATGGCGGCGGGAGAGTTGCCGATGACCAGGGTTGGGCTGCCGAGTTCCGACCAAACGGAGGCATGCCGATCGCGCAGCATGTTCAAGGTGCGTCCGGTCAGAATGAACCCAACCACTGTATTCAGCATCAGGCAACCGAAGAGAATGGGGAAATCAAGGGGAAGCGCTAAAAAGGCGCTGCTTTGCTTAAAAATGAAATTTTCCCTCCATATAACGCATATAGCGCATGTAGTGCTAACTCTGAGGCTCAGAACATGCCATTCTCGCGGGCATGGAGACGGGAAGCATAGAGCCGGATCGGGTGATCCGAGAGGAAAAAGCCGCGCTACTTGGGCGGAGCGAGTTCGAGGCGACTGAGGGTGGAATTGGTAGAGGCACCCATTTGCTGCACGTAGAGGACGGGCTTGCCGCTGACGGAGAGCAGGCTGGGAGAGGCGGCGAGGAAGTTCATGTCCCCGGTGATGGGAGCGGGGGCAGCGGTCCATTCGAGGAGATTGGTGGATTGGATGAGGCCGACGCGCCATTCGGGTTGACCGGCACGGTCCACCCAAGCTTCAGCGGCAGCGTAGTAGGTGTGGTTTTCTTTCAGCACCTGGCTGATACGGCCGAAGCCGGTGGTATCCCAGCGGTTGGTATCGCCGGAGGGGTGGAGCACGGGCTGGGGATGTTTTTGCAGCGCGGTCAGAGAGTTGCCGTAAGCGGTGCCCAAGGCGGTCTTGCTGCCATCATAGCCCGCGTAGAAGAGATACCAGATGGGGCCTTCCCGATGAAGCACAGGAGCGCCGAGATGGGATTTGTCCCAGCCTTTTTCGGAGGGGCGCAGGATGGGATTGGTGGGCAGGGGCGTGAAGGTCTGGCCGTTGGTGGAGGTGGCCGCGCAGATGGTGCCCTGAAGGTCATGCATGCCTTGATAGACGTAGAACCACGTGCCTTGATCCTGATAGACGGAGCCGAGGGTGATACGATCGAGCGCCTTGTGAGGACCGGCTTGAGGGATGAGGGTGACGTTGTTTTGCTTCAGCACGCCACGGCCTTCGTAGTGCGTGCGGAATTCCAAGGGTTGCTCGCTGGTGCAGCGGAAGCCGAGTTCGAACGTCCGGTAGGTATTGGGAGCAGGGAAATCGCCGCGTTTCACGCCGATGATGACGAGGGAGATGCCGCTATTACGGGAGACATCCACGTAGCCCAAGGTTTGGTCAGCGGGCTCGATCTTTTCAGTCTGGAGCTGGAAAAAAGCGCGATATTCACCACCCGGGAATTTGCGGTAAGGCCCGTAAACCATGTGGCCGCGACCACCACGGGCAATCCAGCCATCGCCGTCCCGCTGACCAACGGCGTGGCTGGTGACAAACTCGGATTCGTAATTCCAGCGGATGATGCCGTGGGGGAAAGCCTTCTGACCGGGCTGCCACATCTGGCCATCGGGGTTGGTGAGCCAGCGGAGATTCGACCGCAGCAACGGGACGGCTTCCGTGCCATCGGGTTCAGAATTGAAGCTGGCCGCGCGAATGCCGGAACCATCTGGCATCACCCACGGCAAACTCCAGGAGTCGTCGGGCAGGGGAGTTTCCTGGACGACCCGCCAGCGGGCGGGTTGGGTCCATGCCATTTGCAGATTGGCCGGGCGCAGGAATTTCTCCCAGCCTTGCCAAGCGGCGAAGCCAACAGCTCCGAGCACGAGCAAGCCGACGAGCATGGGCAGGGGGCTTCGACGGGATGCTGCAGGTGCTTCTGGTTCAGGCGTGGGTGGTGTGATCGTTTGGGTGGCGGAAGAAGTTCCGCGAGCGGGAAGGCCGAGCCATTGGGCGATATCGGCCGCGCTCTGGGGACGTTGCGCGGGGTCTTTCGCCAGACACGCCATGATGAGGGAGACGACGTCGTCCGGGATGGGGTTCTCGATGGCCAGTTCCCACAGGCGGTCGCGCAAGGGTGTGGTGGGGTGGTCGAGGACTTGGCCAAGGATGTCACCCTTATAAAAAGGCGGTTTGCTGGAGAGCAGTTCGTAAAGCGTGGCGCCGAGCGCGTAGATGTCATCCGTGACGCAGGGCGGCTTGCCTTGCATTTGTTGCGGGCTCATGTGCGTGAGCGTGCCGCTCACGGGATGATGCGCGGCATCGCGCTGGGCGGAGTCAGTCACCAGTGCGGCGATGCCAAAGTCAGCAAGCTTCAGGCGGCCCTTGGCATCGAGCATCATATTCGCGGGCTTGAGATCGCGATGGATGACGCCTTCCTCATGGGCGTATTGGAGCGCTTCGCAGAGTTGCTGGATGAGCGGGCGGAGGTAATCCCAGGCGAAGACGCGCTGGGGTTGGTCCGCGAGGAGATGATGCAGATTGTGCCCGCTGATATACTCCATGGTGATGAAGGGGGCTTCATCAGGAGATTCAAAGAGGTCGTGGATGCGGATGATGTTGGGATGCGAGAGGCGGTGGCTCTTCAGCGTCTCGCGCCGCATGTCTTCCAGGGCGGGGGCATCCGCACGGATCTTGGGCGGGAGGAATTTCAGGGCCATCTGCTCGCGCAGGCGGGAATCCAAGGCCAGCCAGACCTCGCCCATGCCGCCTTGACCGAGGAGCCGCTGCAATTGGTAACGGCCACCGCCCACAAGCATACCGGCGCTCAAGCCGGAACCGGGGGTGGCAGACATATCCATGGCGGAGACTTTAGAAGGAGCAGAAGGAAGATTGCCAGCGGTTTCGGTTCGCGTTTAGTATGGCCGCAACACCAAAGAGCACGCCGCCCATGAGCACCACCAACATCATCGAACTGAAGCCGTCCTTGTTACGACTGGAAGTGACGTATCGGGACGATACACAACGGTATGAATTTGAGGGCAAGGAAGTGGTCATCGGGCGACCCAATCCGTATCTGCCGCCGACGCTGGATCTTTCCGAGGACATCCTGGTCTCCCGCACGCATGCGCGCATCTGGGTGAATGTGGACGGGTATTGGATCGAGGACCTGGTGAGCAAGCACGGGACGTTCGTGAACGGCGGGCGGCTGACGCTGCGGCGGCAGTTGAATCCGGGAGATTTTATACAGATCGGCGAGACGACCTTGAAGGTTCTTTGCCCGGCCCCGACGCGGAAGGCGGAACCGGCCAAGCCGCTCAATGATGATGAGATCAGCGTGGATGCGGCGCTGGCGGTGGAAGAAACGGCGTTGGGCAAAGTGGCGGCGGATGCGAGCGGCCAGATAGATCCGCAAGTGGAACTGTTGCTGGAACTGCCCTTGAAGCTGGCCAGCCAGACGAACATGGCAAGCCTGACGAAATATGTGGTGAACCAACTGCCGAAGTTGATCCCGGGAGTGGAACGCGCGGCGATACTTTTAATCAATAAC
The DNA here is from genome assembly GCA_943367715.1 of Chitinophaga pinensis. Lineage (GTDB taxonomy): Bacteria > Verrucomicrobiota > Verrucomicrobiia > Limisphaerales > JAEYXS01 > JAEYXS01. The sequence goes on from CALRJY020000018.1 coordinate 55,622, forward strand.
GACACGGCGGAATTGACCGTGGCGGCGTCCTTGCCTGCGGAGGATCCGCCGGTGAGCCGCACGCTGGCCTTGCGCGCGGTGAAGGAAGGGCGGGCGCTCATCTGGCGAAAAGTGATAGATGGTGTAGAGAGTCAATCGATGCGGCGGCTGGAGATGAAGGTGGGGATGTATGCGCCGCTGGTGTGGGGCGACCGGACGGTGGGCGTGATCTGTGTGGATAATCCGAAACGGGATTGCCGGTTTAGCGAACGGGATTTGCGCCTGTTGATGACCGTGGCGGCGTACACGGCGATGGCGGTGTCGTTCAACCGGTTGAAAGAGGCGTTATAAGGGGCGTTGCCGCCATTTGCGCCACGCGAACCAGAGCGCGCCGAAGATTAGGCTGTTCACGATGGTGAGCAGGAGATTGAGCCAGCCGGGGGTCACCTCGCTGAGCCACGCGTAGCGGAGCAAAATGCGGGGGAGGTTGAGGGCCTGTTGCAGATAGGAAATGGCGATGACCACGGGCGAGAGATCGACGAGCTGCGGTGGAAAATGGGCGAAGAGGAAGACGGCGCTGTCGAGGATGAGCAGCAGGAGATAGTGTAACGCGGCGTAGAGCAGAAGCTGCGGCAGCCAAGCGCGCCAGGTGGGGCGTTGCGCAGGGGCGAGGGCCACTTACTTGCTTTCTGCCTTGGCCTTTTTCTCCGGCTTGGGTGCGGGTGCTTTCTGGGTTTTCTTTTTATCCTTATTGAACCAGGAGAAGGAGAACAGCTTGATGCCTTGGGCCTGACCGGTGCGGTCATCGAAAACGGTGTTGTCTTTCGCCTCGCCGTATTCCTTGGGGGCGGCGGGGTTGATGAGTTGCAGGGGATTATCCGTCTTCACCGCTTGCGGAAGCACGCCGCTGGAAACGCCTTTCTCGGTTTTGATCTCATTCGGCTTGAGCGGCACGGGCGGTTTCTGTTCGAGCGATTGCATGGCCTTCAGGGAGACAGTGCCTTCCGTCACGGGCGGGGTGGCGATCTCGAGAGTGTTAGTCGTCGCCAGTTTAATTTTAGCGGGATCGGTTTGGGCCGAGACCCCGAGGGCGAACAATCCAAGCAAGGCGGTCAGAATCGTTTTCATAGGCTGCGCTCCGACAGCCAGCGTCCGTCAGATTATACCGTCTGTCAAAACTAGAAACCGGCCCCAAAGGCACGGCAGGTATTGTGGACGGGACTGCCCGCTGATTATTCTCGACGCGTCAGCAGCGTGAGCATACACGTTTCTGGTTGAGGCATGCCCGGGCCGATCATGTCAGATTCTCTTAACACACTTAAGTCTTTGCTGCCTCAAAAGGGGATGGAACGAAAGGTGTTCCTCCTTTCCTTCTGTATCGCGCTGCTCTTCTCCGTCTACACCGATCATCTTTGGGAAGATTATTACATCACCTATCGTGCGAGCAAAAATCTCGCGATGGGCAAAGGGCTGGTATTCACCGAAGGCCAACGCGTGCATACCTTCACTTCACCGTTGGGGGTGCTGGTGCCCGCGGCGTGCAGTGCGCTGACGCTAAACCAGAGTGACACGATTGCCATCTGGCTTTTTCGCGCAGTGGCTTGCAGCTTTCTGGGGCTGACGGCGGTGCTCCTTTACCGGTTGGCGGTTCACGCAGGCTGGGGAAGCTGGGCCAAGGTATTACTTATCGGCTTGTTCGTTTCTGATGCGAAGACGATGGACTACAGCATCAACGGCATGGAAACTTCCATGCTCGTCTTCTTCCTGGCATTGACACTCTATGCACTGGTCCGCATCGGTGCAGGCGGCTGGAAATTGTTGGGCGTCGCGTGGGCCGGATTGATGTGGTCGCGACCGGATGCTTTCATCTATATCGGCATGACGGCGGTGGGCTATGCAGTGTTTGCTCAAGGGTGGAACTGGAAAGGCTCTTTGCGTCGCCATGCGCCCATTTTCATCAAAGCCGGACTGCTCACCACCTGTCTGTATCTGCCGTGGCTGCTGTGGGCGGGGAGCTATTATGGTTCGCCGATCCCCAATACGATCGTGGCCAAAGGACTCGGCCAGCCGCATATCGAAGCGCTGGCCTATCTGCGTGCGGCCATCGCGTTTCCGGTCAAAATACTGATCGAGCAAACGAGCATGTACACCACGCTGGCTCCCGCTTTGCCCGGTTACGGGCCATGGCCGGAGGCGGGGCGTTTACTCTGGCGTTTCTTGCCGATTATCCCGGCGATTTACTGGCTGATTCCCGGTGGCAGCCCGCTGGCACGCGCCTGCTCGGTGGCTTTTGTCATGGGGCATTATTATCTGACCCGCGTTTCACCTCATCCGTTTTCCTGGTATGTACCGCCCATCACTTTGCTGGGCCTGCTGCCGCTGGCTGACGCGACCAGTCGCATGGCCAAATGGCTGGCATCCCGAAAAGATGCCTTCCAACAAAGGACGCTGCCGGTGGTTTTGAGTGTCGTAGTGGGATTGGTAGTGCTGATGCAACTCTTCACGCTCGCCTTGGTGGCCAAGCAAATGCGCACCCAGCAGATATTGGTGGAGAACGGACTACGGAAGCAGTTGGGCCTGTGGCTGCGGGAGAATGCCGCGGGTCCGACGGATACGGTCTTTCTCGAACCGCTCGGTTATATCGGTTATTTCTCGCAATTGAAAATGCTGGATTGGCCGGGATTGTCCTCGCCGGAGGTCATCGCCGCCCGCAAGCAGACGGGTTATCTGGGATACTTGGACCTGCGGTTGCTGGAGACCTTGCAGCCGGATTGGGTGGTTTTACGACGTGTGGAATACGAGCCGGAACTGGCCAAGAAGGATTCTTTCTTCGGACGTCGCTACCAGGCGGTCAAGGTTTTCGACGTCTCGGAAGAGGTGAAGAAAGCGCCGCTGCACTATGGGCGCGCCTACCTGGAGTTTGACCAGCACTTCACGGTTTTTAAACGCAACGGGCCGATCCAACCGGCCAGCCCTTTACCAGTTTCATCTGCTACGGAAAACCGTTAGCCTGCGGGGATGAAACGCCGCTTGGTCAATCTGGCCCTCATGGGTTTGCTGATCCTGGGTGGTTTTGTGTTCTGGCGTGCAGGCCATCCGAAGGAGCCCATTCATGATCAGCGCAGTGTCAGTGACTGGCTGCAAGTCATTGCGGATCCCAAGTCCGATGTGCTCCTGCGGGACGAAGCGGAGCAAGCGTTCATCGCCTTGGGGACCAATGCCCTCCCGGTTCTGACGAACAGGCTGTTCACGACGGAGACCATCTATTCGCGCTGGCGACAGGATGGCGGAGAGAAATGGCCCGCTGTCATTCGTGATCGCCTGCCGCATTCCTTGCCAGCGGCTCTCTGGCGACGGGCGGCGGCGAAGCAGATAACCTTGCTCGGTGGTGAGGCCAGCGGAACCGCGGCTCAGTTGTCGCAGGCGCTGGCTGATCCAGATCGCGTCGTGCGTGGTTATTGCTACAACTTGCTCAACCGGCTCGGTGCTCCCGCTGAGATTGTCGTTCCCGGTTTGCTTACGGCCTTGCGCAGTCCCGATCCATCCATCCGTGTTTTTGGTGCAGGAGAGCTGGGCTTTATCGGTCCGGAAGCGAAGGCGGGAGTGCCTGCGCTGATCATTGCGCTCGACGATTTGGATGAATCCGTGCGATTGAATGCCATCATCGCCCTAGGGCGGATCGGCACGGCAGCGCGTCCTTCCATCCCGCGTTTGCGTGAGCTCCTGAAGAATCCTAAGCCGGAAGTGCAGCTCAATGCGGCGACCACTCTCACGCGATTGAATCTGGCCGAAGCGCAGTTCGCGGTGCCAGTGCTTGCTTCGTTGCTGAAGCATCCGGATGAATCGATGATTGAAGTGGCGCTGCGCCAGCTCAGCGATCTGGGCAGTCACGCTGTCGCTGCCGTCCCACAGGTGGAGGCGTTGCTGGAACATCCGACGCCCGCCATCCGGTTGCTGGCGGAAGAAGCGCTCAGCCGCATGGACAAAAGCGGTAACAGCCTTTAGCTTGCGCTCACCGTGAACCGTTCTCCAGCCAGTTTCAGCAGTGTTATTTTTGCGAGGGCGCGCGGGTTAATCACCCGTTGCAGCCAGGTGCGGACAAACGGTGTATATCTGGCGGTGCTGGTGTTCATTTTCGCGATCGCTTCTGCTTTTGCCGCGGAGTTTCAGGTGTTGTCTACCAACCGGTATCACTTGGGCGTGGAGGGTTTTCCGGAATGGGAAGAGTTCGCCGGGCGCAAGCCGGATGGGCGCAACCTGGAGCTCACCTTTCAAGGTCAAGCTTCGACCAATGGCCACACTTTGTTGCTGCGACAGCGGGATGTGAAGGGCTCGTGGCAGGTGTTGATGAACGGCAAACGTATCGGGCGGTTGGTGGCTCAAGAGACTGCCTTGGTGTCTCATTACCAAGTTCCGGCGGATGCGTTAAAGGAAGGGGCTAATGTTTTAAGCATCATGCCCCCAACGACCACCGACGACATCGAGCTCAGCGATATCCGGCTGGCTTCTGGCTCACCCGCAGCAGTGCTTACGGAATCTTCTCTTTCCGTCACCGTGGATGAAGCTCCTGATAACAAACCGGTGCCTTGCCGCATCACCATCACGGATGCGAGCGGAGCACTGGCTGCGCTGATGCCTGCCACGGCGATCGATACCAATGCCCTGACGCTCACCACGCGTCCGGGTGTCAGCTACACTCGCGATGGCCGCGCCCGCCTCAACTTGCTCGCGGGTGATTACACGATCTATGCCTCACGGGGCATGGAATACAGTGTGGCGACGCAGCAAGTATCCATCGCGAAAGGCGAAAGCAAGGTGGTCAATCTCTCGATCCGGCGCGAGGTGAACACCAAAGGATGGGTATCCACCGACACGCACATCCACACGCTCACGCATAGTGGGCACGGCGATGCGACGATTGATGAACGGATGCTGACAATCGCGGGTGAGGGAATCGAGATGGCGGTGGCCACGGACCATAATCATCACGCGGACTATTCCGAGGCGGCAGTGCGCACGAAACTGCGCGAACACTTTACTTCAGTGATCGGCAATGAGGTAACGACGAAGGTGGGGCATTTCAATGCGTTCCCCATCGCCAGCGGTAGCACGGTGGCAGATCACAATACGAATGACTGGACGGTGCTCTTGAAGAACATGCGGGCGACTCCCGGTGTGCAAGTCATCACACTCAATCACCCACGCGATCTGCATAGCGGTTTTGTTCCGCTCGGGGTGACGAATTTCAATCCGGTCACGGGCCAGCATGTGCGGCTGACGAATGAACTCTTTGACGCTATGGAAGTCATCACTTCCGGGGCGATGCAGTCGGATGTATATCTGCTCTATCGGGATTGGTTCGCGCTGCTGAATCGCGGTCACCGTGTGATGTCGGTGGGTGCGAGTGATACGCATGATGTGAGCCGGTTCATTTTGGGCCAAGGGCGCACGTATCTTGCGGCAAGCGATGACCATCCCGAGCGCATCGATATCAATGAAGTCTGTCGCAGCCTGAAGGCGGGCAAGGCTTCGGTGAGCTTGGGATTGTTTGCGGACATGGATGTGGCGCAGAAGTTTCATCTGGGCGATCTGGCTACAAATCTGGCGGATGAGTTTATTGTCACGGTGCATGCGGATTCGCCTTCGTGGACGTGGGTGCAAAAGGTGGAGCTGTTCGCGAATGGGGTGAAGATCCGTGAGACGGATTATTTGCAGCCGCGTGTCCGTCTGCGGCGCAGTTCGGGTTTTGTGCTGAACCGGCCGTTTCACGATGTTTATCTGGTGGGGATGGCCACCGGGCCGGGCGTCACGGCGCCGTTTGCTGAAACGCCTCGGCCTTATCAGCCCACGTCGAAAGTTTTCACACCCAAGGTGCTGGCTTCCACGAACCCGATTTGGATCGATGGCGATGGGGATGGTAAATACACCGCGCCCCGTGGTTATGCGGAACAACTCGTGAAAGACCACGGCACCAATCCCGACCGTCTCTTGCCTGCGCTGGCTCCGTATGATGAAACCATCATCACACAAACGCTCGCTCTCTGCCACGAACTTGGGGTAGACTTGGGCAGACCAGAGTTCTTGGCGGCGATGAAATCGGCCAGTGCCAAAGTGAAGAGCGCTTTTACCCGCTATCAGTCCTCGGTTTCTGGAAAATGACCAGCCAACCTGCGGAGCAATCTATGACCAGCGCCAGCCGATTTTCTGATGTGAGCATCAAGATACGGTATCTGCTGGCCCTGTTGTTATTGGGCTCGCCGCTTGGTGGCCAAGCCCAAACACCGGAGGAAGTCTTTGCCGCGAAAACCGATGTCTGGGCGGAGCAAGCGTTGAAACTCCCTAACGGTCCCAGCTACGAATTCTTTGCTCCGCTTCTGCCGCCGCCGCGTTACGTCAACGCGGATTTCCGGGATTACCCCATCGTCCTTAGCGCCCCGGGCAGTTCGGCCAAGGCCCGATTGATCTCCAATGGCAGCGGCTTGAACCTGCGCGGTGGCACGCGCAGCTGGCATGACATCGGCACGCCGGTCACCTTCCGTCTCGGTATCGATGAAATGCGCTTCGGCGAATACCCTGAACGACTCACCGGCCCGCGCTATGCCGAAGGTTATCTGCCTGTTGTGCAGCTGGATTATACCCATGGCGAAACGGTTTACCGGCAGGAAGCATTTGCCAGCGTGGACCCGGCTCTGGCCACCAATGGCGTGGTGTTGGTACGTTTCTCACTCGCTGCCGGGACAACGGGTAATATCTCCGTGCAAGTGGATACCGGCGGTGCGTTGACGCTCATAGACGGCAGCTTGCGCGACGCGGAGAACCGGAGTGTGATCTGGTGCGATCCGGCCTGGAAATGGACCCGGCAGCGTCTGACCATCACCTTGCAGGCCGGACAATCCGCCACCCTGGCGGTTCCGTTGCAGCCCACGGATGCCGCCTTTCCTCATCCTCTGCGACACGGCGGGTATGACCGTCAGCGCCAGCTCTGTGTCGGGCAATGGCAACAGCTGGTTCAACGCGGTACGCGTTTCGAAGTGCCGGAAGCCCGGGTCAATGACGCTGTTCGTGCCTTGGTCATCGGCAATTTCATGCTGCTGAAAGGCGACCGGATGCATTACAGCGCCGGGAACCAGTACGACCAGCTATACGAAGCCGAAGGCAGTGATGCTGCCCGCGCCATGCTGCTCTATGGTTACACCAATGAGGTCCGGCGGATGATCGTGCCCTTGCTTGATTTCACGCGCAAAGGACTCGAATACCATCAGGCGGGTCACAAGCTGCAACTGCTGGTGCATTATTACCGCGTCACAGGCGATCGCGCTTTCTTGCGTGAGATGCAGCCGCGCTGGGAAAAGGAACTGGCGTTGATCCTCAACGGTCGCACCAACGAGCATGGCCTTTTCCCGCGCGAACGCTATTGTGGCGACATTCCCACACCAATCTACTCGCTCAATTCCAACGCCAAATGCTGGCGTGCCCTGCGCGATTTCGCTGCTGTGCTGGCAGAGACCGGAGAACCGGACCAAGCCCGGGAATGCCAGGCGGTGGCGGCCGAATTCCGTCAGCGCATTCTTGCGGCGGTGGATAAAAGCGAACGCAAGGATGTCGCCCCCGCTTTCATGCCCATCGCCTTGCTGGGCGAGGAAACGCCTTATGCTCCCATCACCAGCACCAAGATCGGGAGCTACTGGAATCTCATGGCGAATTACGTCATCGGCACGGAGATCTTCGGGCTGAACAGCGAACGCGAGACAGCGCTGGTGAATTATCTCCAGCAACAGGGCGGGCTGTGTCTGGGCATGACCCGCTCACGTCCCAGCCCCAGTTTCTGGACCGGCATGGACAGCGTCAACCCGCTCTATGGATTGCGTTACGTCCTCACCTTGCTGCGCCGCGATGAGCCGGACCGGGCACTGGCCAGTTTTTACGGCATGCTTGCCCAGGGCTTCACTCGTGACACGTTTATCACCGGAGAAGGTTCCTCATTACGTTCGCTCGATGAGCATGGCCGCCTCTTCTACTGTCCGCCTAACAGTGCCGGGAACGCCCACTTTATGTGGATGTTACGCACCTTGCTTGTGCAGGACTGGGACCTGAACGAAGATGGACGCCCGGACACCTTGCGCCTGTTGTTCGCCACACCGAGGCCGTGGCTGGAGGATGGCAAACGCATTGTCATGGAACGTGCGCCGACGGAATTTGGGGAGATCTCGTTGACGGCCGATTCACAACTGCAGGCCGGAAAAGTCATGGTGCGCTTCACCCCGCCACCTCAGGCTCCTGCCAAGACTCTCTTGCGGCTGCGTTTGCCTGCGGGTTGGGTCATCACTCAGGCAACCGCTGCGAATAAAACGGTGCCGCTCGTTTCACCCGACACGGCGGATGTCACCGTCCACCGCGAACCGGTCACGCTTGAATTCTCCGTCAAGCGACAGCCGTAGTCATAGAAACCCTCATGCTCCTTGCCTTCAACAAACCTTACGGTGTTCTCTCGCAATTCACCCCGGATGGCTCGCCCAACCGGCCGCTCGCGGAGTTTGGTTTTCCGAAGAACGTGTATGCCATCGGGCGGCTGGATGCAGATAGTGAGGGGTTGCTACTGCTCAGCGATGAGCCGGGATTGAATACGCGATTGCTGCTGCCGAAGCATGCGCATGAGCGGGAGTATTGGGCGCAGGTGGAACGCATCCCGACGCCCGAAGCGTTGCAACAGCTCAGCAAGGGCGTGATGATCCAGGGGCACAAGACACTGCCGGGGAAGGTGTGGATGCTGGAGCCGCAGCCGGATATTCCGCCGCGCGATCCGCCGATACGGGTGCGGAAGTCAGTGGCGGATTGCTGGATCGGGCTGGAATTGGTGGAGGGGAAGAACCGGCAGGTGCGACGGATGACGGCGGCGATCGGGCATCCGACGTTGAGACTGATGCGGGTGAGGATTGGGCGGTTTGTGCTGGGGGATTTGGCGGCGGGGAAGTGGAAGGAGCTTTCTGCGGAGGAGCGGAAGTTGGTGTTGGGCTAGCTGCGGGCGGCGAAGACTTCGTCGAGGTGCCGGATGCGGCGGGAGAGGTCGCGGGCGAGGTTTAGGACGAGGATGCCGTATTCGGAGGGCAAGGTTTTGTAGAGGCTGAGAAAATCCATGGAGGAGAGGGCGAAGACTTTGGCGTCTGTCATCGCCTGCACGGAGGCGGAACGGGGGAGAGTTTCGAGAATGCACATCTCGCCGAAGAAATCGTGGGCGGTGAGGCGGGCGAGTTCTACTTCGTGAGCGGTGCCGACCTGTTTCACGACGCGGACTTCACCTTTACCGACGAGGTAGAAGCGGTTGCCGGTTTCGCCTTCACGCACGATGAACTCGCTGGCTTTTACGTCGATCTCGCGGGCGTGTTTGACCATCAGTTCGATGGCTTCTTCGCTCAAGCCCGCAAAGATGGGAACACCCTGTAACTGTGCGTGCATACTTAAATTTACGCCAGATTTCGGACTTTACGAGGCTTATCGATTGCCGGACTTAGTCCACCAGCAAGTTCCGCCTCCAGATCTCGGCGGCTACGGGGAAGGTTGGACCTCTGAAGGCTGACACGTTAGTTTCTCTTTGATGTCCAGCCGGGAAAGCAAAGCGTCTGTGCCTGTCGCCGCTCCAGCGATGGGGTGGCTTTTCGCTGGGCTGGTGATTTTGCTGCTGCTCGCTCCTTTGGTTTTCTGGCGGGATTTATACGATAGCTTGAGTGTGCCGAAGCGGGCGTTGATCCAGGTGGGGGCGTTGGTGTTGGTGGGACTGGCGTTGTGGCAGAGCAGGCCGAGGAGGTTGCCGCAGCCATTGGGGTTTTTCGTGGGGATGTTTTTGCTTTGGGGGCTGGGGTCGCTGACGTGGGCGGTAAATCCGTGGTTGGGGTGGTGGACTTGGTGGCAATGGTTCGCTTGCGCGTTGATTGGGTGGGTGGTGTGGCAGGTGGAGCTGACGCCGGAGAGGTTGCGGGCGTTGCTCTGGGCGATGGCGGGAAGTGGGGCGGTGGTGGCAATCATCGGGCTGGCGCAGGTGTGGTTTGGGTGGGCGTGGGTGCCGCAGGCGATCGCGCCGGGGAGTACGCTGGCGAACCGCAACATGGCGGCGCAGGTGATGGTGATGGTGATTCCGGTGGCGACGGCGCTGCTTTATTTGGCGCGGTGCGGGCGTGAGTTCAGGATGGCTTTGTTGGTGCTGACTTTGTGCGTCACGTTTCTAGGGCATACGTTCACGAAGGGGTGTTGGATTGCGTTTGTGTTCAGTGCGGTGGTTGCAGTGGCGTTGGGATGGAAGTGTGGGTGGAGGCCGAGCATTCGTGTCACAAGGCTTAAGGGATTGTTGTTCGCGGTGGTCGTTGCGGCGGTGGCGATCAATGTCACGCGTGAAGGGGTGCGCTGGCGGTGGCCGGAGATCGGGGCATATCTGACGGGGCTGGCGGAGGAGCCGGATAGCACGACGACGGAGGGGGAGCGGTTGCAGGCGAAGTCGTCGCGCAGTGTGTCGGTGCGCACGGTGTATTGGCGGAACACGCTGGAGATGATCCGGGAGCAGCCGGTGCAGGGCGTAGGGCTGAACAACTGGCGGGTGCAGTATCCGGCGGCGACGCTAAAGGGGGTGACGGACCCGACGCTGGCGAACAGTTCGCCGGAGCGGACGCATAATGATCTGCTGCAGATCTGGGCGGAGTTGGGGACGGTGGGATTGTTGCTGGCGCTGGCGGTGGTGGGATTGTTTTTGCGAGAGGCGTGGAAGGGGTTGGTGCAGGCGAAGGTGAGGGAAGAGAAGCTTGTTTTAATTGGAGCGATATCGGCGTTGGTGGCGATTGCGGTGGATTCGTTGTTCAGTTTTCCGTTGGATCGGGAGATTCCGCCGTTGTTTGGGGCGGTGTTGGTGGGAGTGGTTTTACAGGTGGTGAGGCTGGGGCGATGTGATTCGTCGGACGCGACGGACCTGCCGGCTGGAAGCCGGCAGCACGGGGCGGTGGGTTTCGTCGGTCCCGGTTCAAAGATGTGCCGAGGCATTGCCATAGTGGTGTTTGCGGCGGCGGTGGGGATGAGTTTGTGGCATGCGAGACAGTGGGTGGCGGATGGTTATTTTAAACAACAGTTGGCGGCGATGCGGCGGGCGGATTGGGCGGAGGTGGTGCGGTTGGGCGGGCTGATCCAGCAGAGTGATCCGACGCGATTGGAGGCGTTGCGGCTGAAGGGGCGGGCACAGTATCAGCTTGGGCAATACGATGAGGCGTGGATGGATCTGCGGCTGGTACAGCGGTATGTGCCGGATGATACGCAGGTGCTTTTTTATCTGGCGCAGTGTGCGCAGAAACGGGAGCAGTTCACGGAAGCGGAGAAGTTTTTAAGGAGGGCAGCAGCGATCTTGCCGGAGGAGGCGTTGTTTCCGCATCACTTGGGGTTGCTGTATCTGGCGCAGCAGGATGCGGCGGGAGCGCTCAGGGAATTGCAGCGGGCGGCGGAGTTGAATCCGCAGGATGCGGCGGTGTTTTTCAATCTGGGATTGGCGTATGAGCAGATGGGGAAGAAGGAAGAGGCGGGGGCGAGTTATCGGAAGGCGTTGGAGTTGCGGCCGGGGTGGGAGGAGGCGAAGGGGCAGTTGGAGAACTTGAAGTGAATCAAGAAATCGAAAATCGTTTCGCACTTAAAGATGATGTGGAAAAAGTTGCTTGCCAAGTTTAGTCCCCGGCCTAAGCCGCTTTCCTGTGACGAAATGCAGGCGGACGTGGAGGCTATCCTGAAGCTGGATCTCACAACGGAAAGCGCGCGCGAGGCCCATGGGGAAATGGTGCGGCGTGTGCTTAATCGTTTGCTGGAAGAGATCACAACAGTGGAGGAGCGCGCGAATGGATATCCGCAAAACCCCATAGCAGGGGATGTCTGGATGGCGGGTTTTGGCTATGGCAATCTGGCATACGCATTGACGGAGCATTTCAAAAAGGCGGGATGGTTGAAGCGAGAGGAGAATGCCAGTGCTTTATGGGCGAAGGCGGTGCTTTCGGTCTGTGCACATTATCATCATATGGTGGGGCCAGCGATGATCGCCAACGCGGACTGCAATGACCGGCTGGGCAATGGAGAGCGCGCGACTGATCTGTATGAATCCGTGGTAAGTGATTTCACCGGATTGCTGGATGAGGTGCCTGAAGAGACCAGGGATTTGGGTGAAGAAGAGGTGACGGCTCTGAGGTCGTTGGAGACGGCAACGGATAGGCTTTTGAAACGAGGAAAGCGTGCGGTAAAGGGAGTTGATTTGCTGTCGGTGCAGTTACGGGTGAAGAAGGTGCTGACAGGTGCGGAAGGCGGAGTGGGGGATGCCTGATGGCAGAGGGTGCAAGGTGGTAGATAAATTCTTTCGCCCCTGTCGGGGCTTGAGGGAGAGGGATTCAGCTTTCCCACCATTGAAAATGGTGGGCTATTTTCGGGAAGTCCCTGGCGGGACTCGGGGGGACTGAAAGCGTGTGGGGATTACGGAGGTTTTTAAGGTGGAGGCTCCTTACGTTGTCGGCCGCAGGGCGTTCTGAACACTGGCGTTGGTTGGGGTGTTGCTGCGGGTTGAGGACCCCAAGCTAACGGCACGGGGCGGGCAACCCGCGCCCCCAAAGAAATACGAGTTGCGTGGATAAGGTTTGCTACAATTTATTGAGCGAGAATGGGTTGGGTTTTGTGAATAAGTTTTAAGGATTTTCGATGGTGGAATTGGCGGTTTTCGGTTAAGGTTTTCAGTGCTGGCCTCTCTGGTCGGCAAAGCGAATGTAGGAGGATTGAGTGAGTGAGCGGTGAATGGAAACCGGCGACTCGAAATCCCCAACGAAGAAGCGAATGAAGAATTGAGAATTTTGGAATGTAGAAAGGGGAAAGGGTGGGATGTATGGGACAGATGAGACGAATGGGGTGGGACCTGGGGCGGCAGGTGTGGTTTGGGCGGGCTGCGGTGAAAGCCTTGGTTTGGGACGACGTGGAAGTCATCCTTACCAGTGCAAAAAAGGGTTCAAGGACGATTTGGGAGGTGATTTCGTCCCTTGATTTCGGTTTCTCAGTCCGTAAGTTAACCGTCTCTATGCGCATGTCCTTGAAGTCAGGTTTCTTTTCGGCCTGTGTGGCGTTGATGGCGTCGATGCTGTCCGCTCACGGGGCTGAGATCTCCGCTGCTCCGAAGAAAGAGAATCGCCAGCCGTTTCCGGTGGTGGCTCCGGCTTCGGAGGAAGGGGTGAACAATATCAAGAAGTTCACGTTCCCGAAGGAGTTCAAGATCGACCAAGTGGCGGCGGAACCGATGCTGGCGAATCCGGTGGCGTTCACGATCGATGAGCAGAACAATTTCTATGTGTCGGAGACGTATCGGTACCGCAGCTCAACACTAGATATCCGTCACTACATGTTCATGCTGGAGGATGACATGGCGGCGCGCACGGTGGAGGATCGCATCGCCTACACGCGGAAGCATTTCGGGCCGGCGGCGGAGGATCTGGCAATCGAATCGGAAGTGGTGCGCTACATCCAGCGGGGAGCGGACGGGATGGCGACTAACTCCACGGTGTATGCGGATGGCTTTAACACGATGCTGGATGGTATCGCCTCTGGTGTGCTCGCGCGGAAGGGGAAGGTTTATTTCACGAACATTCCGAACTTGTGGGAACTCCAGGATACGAATGGCGATGGCAAGGCGGACAAGCGGAAGTCGATGAGCTATGGCTGGGGGGTGCGCTACAGCTATACGGGGCATGATTTCCATGGGTTGGCGATCGGGCCGGATGGGAAGTTGTATTTCAGCATCGGTGATCGCGGGGCGAATCTGAAGACGAAGGAAGGCAAGACGCTGGCGTATCCTGATGAGGGCGGCGTGTATCGTTGCAACTTGGACGGTTCCGATCTGGAGATCGTGCACAAGGGTTTACGCAATCCGCAGGAGCTGGCGTTCGATGACTACGGCAATCTGTTCACGGGTGACAATGATTCGGACAATGGCGACCGAGAACGCTGGGTGTATGTAGTGGAGGGTGGAGAGAGCGGTTGGCGCGTGGGTTATCAGCACGCGCCGTTGGGTCGCGCGGGTCCGTGGAACAGCGAGAAGCTGTGGCATCCGGCACCGGACAACACGGCGGCTTATGTGTTGCCACCGATCGCATGGCTGGAGAATGGTCCGTCGGGTTTGGTTTTCAATCCGGGCACGGGTTTGCCGGAGGAGTACAAGGGCAGTTTCTTCCTGTGCCATTTCAAGGGGCAGGCGTCGGTGTCCGGCATGCATCGGCATACGGTGAAGCAAAAGGGCGCGAGCTTTGAGCTGGTGGATCACGGCAAGTTCATCTGGAACACGCTCGTGACGGATGTGGACTTCGGTTACGACGGCGCGATGTATTTCACGGACTGGCATCATGATTGGCCGAAGTCCGCACGCGGCCGCATCTATCGAATGGTGCATCCGGAGGCGATCAAGGATCCGGCAGTGGCGCAGGTGAAGAAGCTGTTCGCGGAAGGGTTTGATCAACGTTCGGCGAAGGAACTGGCGAGCTTGCTCCCGCACAAGGACAAGCGGGTGCGGCAGGAAGCGCAGTTTGCACTGGTGGCGAAGGGGCAGAGCTCCATCCCGCTGCTGGCGGAAGCGGCGCAGAAGTCCACGAATCAACTGGCGCGTTTGCACGGCATCTGGGGTTTGGGGCAGTTCACGAAGCAATCGCCGAAAGCGCTGGAAGCCTTGCGCGGATTGTTGGCGGACAAGGATGAAGAGGTACGCGCCCAAGCGGTCAAGGTGATCGGCGATGCGAAGGACGCGAAGTCGTTGAACGACCTGGTGAAGTTGCTGAAGGATTCGAGCGATCGCGTGAAGTATTTCGCGGCGATGGGAGTGGGCAAGATCGGCCAGAAGAGCTCGACGGGTGCGGTGCTCGATATGCTCCGGGCGAATGCGGACAAGGATCTGTATCTGCGGCACGCGGGAGTGATGGCGTTGACGTGGATCAATGATATCAAGGCGCTGGAGGAAGCAGCGAAGCATGAATCGAAGTCCGTGCGGTTGGCGAGTTTGCTGGCAATGCGCCGGTTGGAGCTGCCGGCGGTGGCAAATTTCTTGAATGACAGCGATGCGCTCATCGCCTTGGAAGCGGCGCGGGCGATCAATGATGCGCCGATCACTTCGGCGATGCCGAAGCTGGCGTCGCTCATCGTGAAGCCGATCGCGTCTGAGCCGGTGGCGCTGCGCGCGGTGAATGCGAATTACCGCGTGGGTACGGCGGATAATGCACGGGCGCTCGCGGCAGCGGCGGCGGACAAGAACGCGACGGTGATCACGCGCACGGAATCGCTGGGGGCTTTGGGCCGCTGGGCGAATCCGCCACAGCGGGATCGTATCGTGGGCATTTACCGTCCGTTGACGCAACGTGATGAGAAGACGGCGACGGCAGCGTTGCAGCCGGTGTTGAACAACCTCTTGAAGACGGCGCAGGTTGAGGCCCGGAGCGTTTCGGAGAGTGATTTGAAGGCGAAGAATGCTGAACTCACGGTGGTGGATGTGCTGATCGCGGCGGTTGAGGCGGCGAGCGATTTGAAGCTTAAGAGCGCGGCTCCGGCCATCGCCGAGCTGGTGAAGGATGAGAAGCTGGTGGCGAAAGTGCGCGTGGAAGCACTCAAGGCGCTGGAGACGTTGGGCTATGAGAAGCTCGCGGAGGTGGTGAAGATCGCGGTGGAGGACAAGTCCGAGATCGTGCGCAAGGAGGGCAATCGGATAGAAGCGAAGATCGGGCCGAAGGATGCGACGGTGCAGCTCGCGCGGGTGTTGGAGAAAGGTTCTAATGGCGAGAAGCAGGGCGCGCTGGCGTCGTTGGCAGGAATCAAAGGGGCCAAGGCGGATGAGTTGATCGGGCAATGGGTGGACAAATTGATCGCGGGCAAGGTGCCGAATGAGATCCGGTGGGACATCGTGGCGGCGGCGGAGTCGCGCAATGTTATTGCTGCGGGCAAGGGCAAGGAAGCGGGAACGGCGAGCGAGAAGGCGTTGAGCGACAAGGTGGCGAAGTATATCGCGACGTTGAATTCCGGCACGTTGACGACGAAGTATCGCGACCTGCAATGGGGCGGTAACGCAGAGAACGGCAAGAAGATCTTCTACGAGAAGATTGAGGCGTCGTGCTTGCGCTGCCATCAGATCAAGAAAGAGGGCGGGGATGTGGGGCCGGCGATGGATGGCGTGGCGACGCGCGTGAATCGCGAATACCTGCTGGAATCCATCGTAGATCCGAATGCACGGATCGCGCAGGGATTTGATACGGTGCTCATCACGAAGAAGGATGACACAACGGTGGCAGGCATCTTGAAGAGCGAGGCGGGGGAGGAATTGAGCATCCTCATCCAGGACGAGGACGGGTTCAAAACCGTGAAGGTGAAGAAGACGGATGTGAAGGGGCGCGAGAAGGGATTGTCGGGCATGCCTCCTGGCCTGGCGGATATTCTGCCCAAGCAGGACATCCGGGACGTGATCGAGTTCCTGTCCACGCTGAAGTAAACCAGCTTGAAAATACGAAACCCGCTGAAGGTTGTCCTTCAGCGGGTTTTTAATTTCTAGGAAGATGAACTTTAGCTGCAGCCACAGCCGCCGCCACCGCTGCTGTTGCAGCAGCCGCCGTCATCCATGTCGTCTTGGGTCGGGAGGCGGCCCAGTTCGAAGGTCTTGGTGACGTGCTTCATCACGTAGTCCTGGATGCTGCTGACTTCGCGCTGGGCATCGAGGAAGTTCTTGGCGATGGGGTTGTTCAAGAGGGCATCGCGATGTTCGTTGAACTCGCTGATCTCCTGTTCGGTCAGCTCCATGCCCATCTGCTGCTTCTGCTGGAGCATCTGGCCCTTGAGGCTCAGGGTGTCATACTGGCCGCGGGCAGCTTCGTCTTCCAGGAAGGCGCCGATCTGGCCACGCAGGCGTTGAAATTCAGGGTCGGCCAGGATCGCTTCGCAAAGCTCGGTGGTCTTGGCGGCAATCGTCACGTTGGTTTCGGTGGCAATCATGCTCATACTTTAGTTAAGTGTTCCGCAGACGCCGGCGAACCTCGCTACGTACTGCAATGCCTCACTTAATCACACCTTCAAAGATTAAGCAACCATGGGAATCGGGGGCAAGCAGAGGGGGCGCAAGTGGCCAGAAGGCTTGACACAAGGCGGCAAAAAGCGCGAATGATTGAACAAATCCCGAGGCGCAAGAGTCACAATCTTGCAGCATAGATATTGTAATTACTGGCTATGAAAATCACCGAGGCACTTCTCGCGGAGCATGTGGTCTTCCACAGTGTGTTTGACCACATCGAACTCGTCGCGCCATGCCTCGAAACGCTGGCGGAGGTCAAGGTGCTGGGCGGGATGCTGGCGGCCTTGCTGGAGCATCATGGAGAGGCGGAGGACAAGCTGCTGATGGAACCGCTGGAGCACCGGCTGGATCATTTGGGCCACCGGGAATCGTTTCATCACGAGCATGAACTGATCGATGGTTTTTTGATGCAGTTGCAGAGCCAGACCGATGTGCTTGCCGCGCGGGCTATGTTGCTCAAGACGGTGCAGATCTCCCGCCACCATTTTGACAAAGAAGAGCGCCTGATCTTCCCGATGGCCGAGCAGAACCTGAGCGAGAAAACGCTCTTGGAGCTGGGCCAGCAATGGGAAGCGCAGCGGCAGGTGGCGACGGTCTAAACTGACGGCCCCGTCTGTTCATCGAAGATACCCCGCAGCTTCTCCTGCAATTCATCCCGTTTGAAAGGCTTCTGGATGAAACCAGCCAGGCCTTTGCCGGTGAAGCGGTTGATGGCATCCTGTTCGTTGAAACCGCTCATCAGCAACACTCGCACATCGGGCTTCAGTTTGCGCAACTCGCGGAAGGCCTGTTCGCCATCCATGTGGGGCATGGTGAGATCCATGAGCACCAGCGTGATGATTCCTTCATGCTGTTTGAATTTCTCCAGAGCATCCCGGCCATCCCGGGCGAGGATGGTCTTGAAGCCGAATGATTCCAGCAGGCGCGCACCGATGGTGCGAACGGTTTCCTCATCGTCCACCACGAGCACCGTGCCCTGACTTTTCCAATTGTTGGTGGCTTCTCCGCTGAACTCCAGCGGCGCCGCCGTTCCCTCCCCGTAGGGGAGCAGGAGCTTGAAGGTGGAGCCGCGGCCTTGCTCGCTATCAACTTTGAGTGCGCCCTTATGCGAGCGGACGATGCCCAACACCGCTGCCAGACCAAGCCCGCGCCCGGTGAATTTGGTGGTGAAGAACGGGTCAAAGATACGGGCCAGGGTCTCCTTGCTCATGCCGCAACCGCTGTCGCTGATTTCGATGAAGACATAATCTCCCTCTTTGAGATCGGGGGAAAGGCGGGTGGAACCGAGGTACGCGCGATCAGCCCGCATGATGCCGGTGGCGATGCGGATGACACCGCTACGGTCGCCGATGGCATCGGAAGCATTGATGACCAGGTTCATCAGGATCTGGCGTATCTGTGTGGCATCCGCCATGACCGGCGGCAGGCCCTGCGCCAATTGAAAGCGCAGTACCACTTTCTTGCTGATGGAGAGATGCAGAAGGCTGGTGATTTCCTCGACCAGACAGGTGACATCCAGGTTCTGAATGATAAAACGGCCTTTGCCAGCATACGCGAGCATCTGGCGGCAAAGATCAGCGGCGCGCTGGGAGGATTTTTCCACCTGATCGAGGTGTTCGAACAGGGCGGGGTTTCCAGGGAATTCAAGTTTCGCAAGACTGGCGTGCCCGAGGATGCCGGTAAGCAGGTTGTTGAAATCGTGCGCGATACCACCGGCTAGGACGCCGAGGCTCTCCAGTTTCTGGGTTTCCTGAAGCTTTTGTTCGAACTGGGACCGTTCCACTTCAGCCGCTTTTTCTCGCGTGACATCCCGGCTGATCCCGACCAGCCCGATGATCTCGCCTTCAGCGTTCTTCAAAGGCACCTTGGAAGTGAGGAAGTAACCTTGAGTGCCATCCGGCAGCAGACATGGTTCTTCGCGATTGAGGATGGGCGTGCCGGAATTGATCACCGTCATGTCATCCTGGAAATAGAGATCGGCCACTTCCTTGGGGAAGTAATCAAAGACGGTCTTGCCCACGATGTCCTCGGTGGAACGAAGTTTGAGGATTCTCCGATTGGCCTCGTTGGTGGCGAGGAAGCGGCCCGTCTTGTCCTTGACGAAAATGGGATCGGGCAGGGTATCGATGAGCGTGCGCAACAGTTGGCGCTCCTGCAGGATGGCTTGCTTGGCCCGTCTCCGTTCGGTGATGTCAATGCTCAGGCCGATGATGCCGATAAGCTCGCCAGCGTCATCCTTTAGGGGAGCACCGAAGACCTGTACCGGGAACCGTTCCCCATCCATTCGCACATACTCGATCTCATAGGCAGAAGAGATGCCTTTCAGCCGCTCTTCCAGATGAACGGGCAGACTGGTCCGGAATTCGGGCGCGACAAAATCCCTGATGTTTTTGCCTTCCAGGCTGGCGGAGGCGGGGAAGCCGAGCATCTGGCGGAGCACGGGGTTGAGATAACGGATGTGCTGGCCATCCGGTTCCAACTGCCAGACGCCCACCGGCGCATGCTCCACGAGGGAACGGAAACGGGTTTCGCTTTCCCGCAGCGCATGTTCCGCCGTCTGGCGTTCTTGATTCTCCCGGGCGAGCTTGCGATTGGATTCCAGCAGTTCGGTGGTCCGTTCCGCCACCTCTTGTTCCACAAGGGTGGTGCGATGGCTGACGGAAAGAAAGAGCGAGGCGAGCAGGGCGGTGAAGAGGGTGCCGACGATAGTGATCAACGGAGTCCGGGACGGGTTCAAGCTTGCGAGCCATTCGGGCGAGGCCCGGAAATAAAAGTTCATGTCGCGCTCGCCGAAACGCAAGGTGCGGGTGCTGCTCAGGCCGTCACGCATTTCCTCAGGACTCACCGGGGCGACGGGCTGTTTACGCAAGCGCGAAGAATGAAAGTAGAGCATGCGATCAGCCGCCGGTGCCCTTGTGTCCTCAATGAGGATATCGACGCCACCAGCGGAAAGTTGCCCGAGGATGCCTTCGATCAAATCGCCCAGCCGGAAGACGATCTGCACATAGCCGACCAGGAGTTCCCGCCGTTCTTCCACCGTCCGGGGACTGATGGTGCCACGATAAACCGGAGCCAGGGAAATGATGCCATATTGGTTGCCTGGCTCTTGAATGAGACGAAATTTTTCAGTCAGGACAGTGTCCGCTTCGTCACGGGCTTCATCCAAGGCGGCTTTGGTGGGGCCAAAGGTGAGGTCGTAGCCCAAGGCCGCTTCATTGCCTTTTAACGGGGCCACATAGGTGATGGGAAAGTGATCCGGTGCCTCGGGGGAGGGTACGATGCTGCCATCGGGACGGCGGAGGAAGATGGTAAAATTCGTGTGACCGGCGGCCCGCATTTGCTGCTCCCACTGGCTCCGTCCGGATTCGGGTACGCGTGGCACCCACTCCAAGGCCTGGATGGGAGGGTGACGCTTCAGGGCGTTCAGGGAGATTTCGGTGAACTCTTTTTCCGAAAGGTCCGCATCATAGATGAACATGTTCCGGAGCGAGAAGAGGAGTTCTTCGTAGTTGACCCCGGCAGACTCGAACAGGCGAATGCGGCTCTCGACCAGACGTTGAAAACTGTTGCGCCGGGACTCTTTTTCGGCCCGGGCCACCAAGTGACAAGCGATGTAAGTGACGGCGGCCCCCAGCAAAATGATGGCGGCAACCAAGAGCATCTGCCTCTGGTTAAGCGCCGGCCTGCCGGCCTTTTGGGCGTACAGGTTAGTCACACTGGGTGGAAGGTTGTCCAAAAGAACGTGAACAGACCTAACAGTGACGTCTTTTTTTGTCACTGCGAAACCGCCTGTTTATAGGCGGGAACGTACAGGGGTACTCAATCCCGGCTTGCCCCTGAAAAAACCTGATGTAACCTTGGCGCATGCCAGAAGTATTAAAATTTGTCCACAACGGTGCCTCGAAGATCACGCCCCAGATTTTGGCGGGGGTGCATCACAAGCTGCCCCTGCTGAAAGTCGAGTTCGCCCAGATTAATGCGCCGAAGTACCCGCATCTGGTGGACCAGCTCGAATTTCTGGCGGATGTAGTGGAGGACTATGCTGAGAATGCGGACAAGGAATTGCCTTATTTTGCCATCGCCAGCGCAGTTTTCGCCTTGGTCTACGCCCACCGGCAGTTTGATCTGATCCCTGATGATGTTCCCGAGCTGGGACATGCGGATGATTCGAGCGTGGTGCGGGCGGTATTGATGGAATATGAGCGGCCGTTCGCGGCTTATGCGGCGCGGCATCAGATGAAGTGGTCAAAGATTACGGTGAACCCGTAATCCCGCGGACCAGCCGGAAGCGGAAATCCCGTGAATCACGGGGTGAGTGCCTGTTTTGCCTAATTGCCGGTGTATTCGAAGACGTGGAGGACGAGTTCACCGGCTCCGAACTGGACGCTGTTGATGTAAAGGAGCTGATCGGAATTCAGAGTGATTTCCTGCCCGGTCTTCAGCACGGCGATGCGGCGCATCTCCTTTTCTTGCACCTCGGTTTCCACGATGGCCCAGATCCAGACGTTCACGTCGATGGGCTGAGCGGTGAGGATTTGTGCGCCCACGGGCATTTCTACTTCCTGTGTTTCCTGACGCTTGACCTTGTATTTGTAAATCGTCTTCATGCTTCAGATTCCGATAGCCCGCCCAATGTGATTATGCCGTGGTCACTCCGCCGCGATACAGCCGGGGAAAACTCTTTGACTGGCAATATTGTTACCAGACCATAGCCCCGTGTAAAGCCGCCAGCCGGACCTAGGCCGAGGGGCCAGAAAGACCGGTTTTGGCCCCTGACGCGGTTCTTGGAGGAGGTACAAGAACTGTCGCCGGAATAATTTGTCGGAGTGTCATTTGGGCGGGGAAAATACTTGTTCGCATCCTTCGTGCTACCTAGGCTTCGCACAAGAAGCCCCGGGCGGCTTGCCGGTCTGTTTGGACGGTTGGAAAGCGGGCCTGCCTCGCCAAGGCAGAGACAAAGAGTGATGCAGGAACAGGCAGTCAACGTAGGTGCGAACGGTGCGGCACCCATGTCCCTGCCGGGACGTCCCTTGCTGGCGCCCGGCGAGATATGGCGTCGTCCCCTGCCATATTTGGCGAAAGATCATCTCACGCGTTTTCTCACCCGTCTCGCCTTGCATCTGTATCGCGGGCATTTTCTAGAAGTGATCGGGGCAGAACGGCTGAAACCGGAGCACGACCCTTACATCATCGTCCTCAATCACAGCCAGCGTTCCGAGGCGATCTTGATTCCCGGGCTCCTGTTTTTTCTGCGGGACGGCAAGCGGGTACACTTCATGGCCGATTGGAATTTTTGTCTTTTTCCGCCAGTGGCCCTATTATATCGCTGTGCACAGGTGATCACGTTGGCCCGCAAACCCGCGAAGCCCAAGTTCCTGAACGTGTTCAAGCCGCTGTTCACAGACAAGGTGCCCGCGTTTGAACGGGCCAAGCGACGGTTGGCCGAAGGCGCCCCGGTGGGCATCTTCCCGGAAGGCACGGTGAACCGGAACGCACAGGAATTATTGAAGGGATTTTACGGAGCAGCGCAGTTGTCCTTGGAAACAGGGGTGCCCCTGTTACCGGTGGGGGTGCGGTTCCCCACCAATCCGGCGGGAGAAACGATCAGTGAGGCTTCGCCGCAAGTGATCGAGATCGGCGAACCCTTGGTGCCGGAGAAAAAAATCAGCAACCCGAGCCCTGATGAGGTGCGGGCGTGGCACGCACGGATGATGGAAGAAATAGGCCGGTTATCCGGCAAACAATGGCAGTCAAACAGCAAACGCAAATGACACTCTCTCTCAAGAAACGCACACGGGTGACGCGGGTGAACACGGAGGCGGACCGGCTGCACGCCATCACGGTGCTCAAGGCCACGTATCACGAAGAGAAAAACTGGGTGGCCAACGAGCAGAAGATGTTTGTGACGGAGGATCTTCAGGATCCGAAGGTTTCCTGGTTCGTGGTGTTCGTGGAAGAGATTCCGGTGGGCGTACTCCGGGTGCTCTATGAGCTGCCGTTGGACGTGTACAAGGAATATGGTTTCAAGCAGCTCGGGCAGGGTGTGGACATTGAGGCTTTCGTCACGGGAAACAAGATCGCGGAGATTGGGCGTTTTGCCGTGCTGCCGGAGTATCGCAAGTTCGTCGTGGTGGTGGGCGCATTGATGCGGGAGGCCAGCAAGGAAACGGTCAGGCGCGGTTTCACCCATTACATCACGGACGTTTTTGAAGGCGAGAAGCACAGCCCGTATCTTTTCCACACGCGGGTGATGGGTTTCATCCCGGTGGCCACGCATGATCTGGGGGAACTGAACTGCCCCTTGCGGCGCATCACCATGGTGCTGGACATCAAGGCGGCGTACAACCGGTTGCGGGATTCCAACGGGTTTGTGTTCCGCTTCCTCACGGAAGACTGGGACCAGTCACTGCATGAAAAACTGCGGGATGGCGATCCCAAGAAGAATACGGAAGGAATGCTCCTGGCGATGGCGCGGGCTTACGGCTTGGTGGGCAAAGAGTGATTTTAGAAAAACAAAAAAACGGGCTGGCTTGAAAAGGCCAGCCCGCTTTTGTTTGGTAAATTCCGGATCAACCGAGCTTGCCGAGGACTTCCTTCACGGCGGTGAAGTTGGGCAGGTCTTTCGGCGTCGGGGTCTGCTCGCTGTATTGGATCACGCCGTTCTTGTCCACCACGAAGGCAGCGCGGGCGCTGACGGAGCCGAGGCCGATGAGGTCACCCAAGAGCACGCCATAGTCGGTGGCGGTCTTCTTGTTCAAATCGCTCGCGATGGTGATGCCGATCTTGTTCTGGGTGGCCCACGCTTCCTGGGCGAAGGGGCTGTCCACGCTGATGGCGATGACCTCGGCGTTCAGGCCTTTGTAGGCACCGAGACCGGCGGTGATATCGCACATCTCCTGGGTGCAGACGCCGGTGAAGGCGAGGGGGAAGAAGAGGATGACCGTGTTCTTCTGGCCGAAATTGGCGCTGAGCTTCACATCTTTCAGGCCTTCAGCGGTTTTGGATTTCAGGGAAAAATCAGGGGCTTTGGAGCCGACAGAGATAGCCATAGTTTGAGCAATTGGTGGTTAGCGGTTATTTCGCCCGGTTGTTATAGTTCTTGGGTTGGCAGGTGTCAAACGGCCAATCCGTGCTTTTTGCGAGAACCAAACACTGATGCGGAACGTAATACGTTCAGCGGGTTGCTGTTGTTTGACAGTCAGTTGGTCGATAAACGGACGGACGGGATGGATTTCGGCAGGGACTCAGCTATCCAGTGCCGCCAAGACTTCTGCGGCGTGGGTGCTGGTTTTTACTTTCGTCCATGTCTTTTTGATCAGACCATCCGCACCGATGAGAAAAGTCATCCGATGGATGCCGTCAAACGTGAGCCCGATGAACTTTTTCTCGCCCCAGACCCCGAACGCTTTGGCGATGGCCAGGTCAGTATCTGCCAGCAGAGGGAAGGGGAGAGAATACTTGGTGGCGAACTTGGCGTGCGATTTGACCGAATCGCCGCTAACGCCGAGGAGCACGGCTCCTTTGGCTTGAAGTTGGGCGTAGTTATCGCGGAAGCCGCAGGACTCCGTGGTGCAGCCGGGGGTGTTGTCCTTGGGGTAGAAATACACGACCACGGGACGACCTCGGAAATCCCTTAGTGAAATAAGCTGGCCATCCTGAGTGGGCGCAGTGATATCCGGTGCAGCATCGCCGGGCTGAAGAGGGATAGGTTTGACTGAGGGCATAAGTGTTGGTGTGATAGTTGCTTACAACCGGGCCGGGGACAACCTAAAGATATGGGAAGAGCAAAATAGGGTGAATCGAAAAGCCGCTAGGGGAAAACCCTAGGTAAAGTGAGAGGGCCTACGGATAGTAAAAAAAGGCAGGTAATGGTCTTATCTTGGCAAGTTAGGGCAAGACAAGGACCCTGCCGGTGAAGCAGTTTGGTCCTGCTGGCCTGAGCTGATTGGCTCTAGCTAGTTAAGGTCTTGCGTCGCAAGTGTTAAAAAATTAGGCTTCATAATGATATTGGTGAGCCAATGAGAATAATACTGACAGTTTTAATGGCCGCAGTCGGTCTGAGTGTCATGGCGCAAACGCCTGTGACACCGGTCTCTCCGCGTACCCAGATCACCTTGTCAGCCGCGCCAGAGAGAGGATTGGCGGTTACCTTGGGTGGAAAGCAGTTTGTTCTTCCGAAGGAAATGTCGCTATTAGATAAGGCAGCGCAGGCTTCGGGAATCGCCTTGGCCTTACGCAATCAGAATCCGCCTTACGAATTGCGGGTGAGCGGTGTCACCCATGAAGTAGTGATGGAAGCAACGGGTTTTATGGGTTGGGGCAGCAAGGTGGATTTGGGAGCCACGTGCCTCATCAATCCCGATTTCACCCGGCAAATCTTGGACCTGACCACATTGGCGGCAAACACGAATGCGGTGGTGTTGCGTTTCCATGATGGGGGCAAGGCGAGCATGGGGGGTGGTTCCACCTTGCGGTATGATGAATTCAAGGACCGTTCCTATTATGTTTCCGGCAACGGCAAAGTGGATGCGGAAAATGCGGATGGGCAGGCGATGCAACTGTCCTCATTCGTCCCGCCCATGACCGGCGGGCCCTTGGTGGAAGAAACCGGTGCGGATGGAGTGAAGCGGACCAAGCGCCTGAGCCCGATCGTGATGGCCCGGGGAGCGGGTGAACTGCTGGAAAAAATTCAGATCGGCATGGCACAGTTTCAGTTTGAGTTTGAGCGGGAAGGGCAGAAGACCGTCTCGCTGACGAACGGCACGGAAGCGGTGATCTATATGAGTCCGGACCGGGCGGCCTTGCGGTGGAAGGTGACCAAAGGCTATGTGAAGTTCGGCATGGAGCAGATCCGTTGCTGGCAGGCGCAAATCCTGAGCGACCAGAAGGTGGACTTCCAATGGGATTCCACGACCCTCATGGTGGATACGCATAACAACTCGGACCCGGACGTCTTTGCGCCCAACAGTGACGTTCTGTGCACGTTGTCCCGTTCCATCACTTCCAGCACGGGTCCTGGCGGTACTTTCCAGTACGCGTTACTCGATGATTGCGACAAGTTTGTGGCCAGCGGTTACGGCAGCGATGTGCATATCTACAACACCCGCACGGGCCGGGGATTTGAACTGGCGGATGGCACGGTTCAATTCCGCAATGGCTCCCCGTTGACCGCTGGTGGCGGTGGCCAAAAGCCGCAGATCAAACTCTCCTGGCAAGATGGCTCTCCCTTGACGGTCAGTGGTCCGAGTGGCGGAACCTCCGTGGCCCCCGGTGGCAAGCAAACCCTGACCATCGAAGGCCATGGTGACCTGGGAATCAGCTACAGCGGTTCAGGGGTCGTAGGCATCGAAGCGTTGCAAGGCGAGTACACGCTGTTACCCAAGATTCTGCAGGACTGGACCTTTGACGTGGGCGTGAACGATTCGGTGACCTTCACCCTGGACACCCAAAAGGGCGTCTTCATGGTCCATTCAAAAGTCGGTAACAATAATCCGGTGAGCGTGGGTTCACCCGACGGGTTCAATCCTGTGCTGTATCCCGACTCCACCTTGACGTTCGTGCTGGCGCCGACCGGAATGACGCTGGGGCGGACGGATGGAACCATTGTGTTTTATGAAGCGGCGGGTGGTGTCCAAGGCAGCTTTGGCCAAGGACCGATGGCCCCGCCGGTCCCGACGGGCGGCACCTTGCCGGTGGCGTTCGGCACACCCACGACGACCATTGACCCCACGCTCCTGAACGAGCCGAGAGTGCCACAGGTGCCGGTGAGCAATTTTAATTAGGCGCCCAGAACCGGATGAATCCCTTACGCGCCTGGAAAAAGCGGATCATAAACCGCTGTGGAAAAAATTGGCAGATCAGCCAGTTATTGGCGCTTGGTATTGGTATCATGACGACGACGGTAACAACAACAGCGGTAGCGCAGGTCGGCGAGGATTTCCTCAGCCGCACTGGTCCTACGCCGCCGTACCGTTCGCCGCAGCCGAACCGCTACAATCTCAAGTGGGGTCAACTCACGGGCCGCCTTACGGGCGCGGTGGCCGTTGAGTTCAATGACAACATCAACCTGTCAGAGACCGACCCTGTGGCGGACATTTCCATCGGGCCTGAGATCGGTTTCGGTTTTCTCTATCCCATCTCGGAGCGCAACGTGTTGCAGTTGGATATCGGCCTGGGTTATCGCTGGTATCTGAACAGCCCGGATGTGAGCTCGATCACCATCTCCCCGCGTTCGAGCTCGCGCCTGGATTACTATCTTTATTTCGAAGAGGGCCGGATAAACCTGCATGATATTTTTTATGTGTCCATCAGCCCGGTGGACATCGCGGCGGTGAACAATGCGGCCGGTGCCGGGGTGAGCCTCTCCAAGTTCCAACGGTTTGTGAACACGGTGGGTATCTCGTCCGACTGGCGGCCGGTCAAGCAATGGGTGTATTACGCCGGGTACGATTACACCATCGACCGCTCTTTGAATTCAGACTTCGGTAGCCTGGACCGTGATGATCATACGTTCAGTTCGGGCGTCAATTATGTGGCCAATTCCCGGCTGACAGTGGGCGCATACAGCGTTTTCACCTACACGGCCTACCGGGACGCGGTGCAAAACGACGGCTGGAATTTCAGCATCGGCCCTCGCGTTTCCTATCAGGCCACGAAGTTCATCTCCCTGGAGGCGTCCGCCGGGTGGACCACCTCGGAATATTTTGACACGGGCACCATTGCTGACCAGTCCAACTTCAGCAGCTTCACCTATCAGGGCGGCATCCGGCACACGATCAACAAACGCACCGAGCACGCCTTGCGCGGCGGTCGCAGCCTGGGGTTGGGTTACGGCAGCAATTTTACTGACACCTATAATTTACAATACAGCATGCGGTGGCTGGCTTCACAAGGCGTCACGGTCTATGGGACGGCGGCCTATGAGCATATCGAGGTGTCAAATGCCGGCGAATCCGCGAGCCGTTATCTGTTCAATATCGGTACCGGGTTCCGCTTGAGCCGGCAATGGACCATGGGTGTGAATTACACGCTGAGCGTGAAAGAGTCCGACATGGCCGGAAACGATTACATCCAGAACCGTCTGTCGTTCGACCTGACCCGTCAATTTTAAGCTGCCTATGAAAACTCGTCTATGTCTGCTTGGCCTGCTGGTGCTGACCGCCTTTGGTCTGCATGCCCAGGAGCAACCGGTGACGACCACCAATGCCAACGTCAAGCTGGCAGTGATGGACAAGCTCCGGTTCCGGGTGGAAGAAGATCCCTCTACGGGCAGCAAAATCATCGGGGTGAACTCACTGGGCCAGGTAAGTGTGCCGGTGAGCATGGGTTTTGAGGATCCAGAAATCTCCGTGGAAGCCAAGGGGCTGACACTGGATGAACTGAGCGTGGTGCTGAAACAGAAACTCGAAGGCAAATATTATAAAAAGGCGACCGTCAAGCTGACGCTGGTGGACAAGAGCCAAAAGGGCGGAGAAGCGCTTTTCTCCGGCGAGTGCCGCGGGGTGATGCCGCTGCCGGCGAATGAGGAAGTGCTGCTTTCCACCGCCCTGATCAAGTTGAATCCCAGTGAGTTTGCGAATCTCCGCAAAGTGGAAGTGTACCGGGCCGACAAGGTCACGGGCAAGAAGATGGAACCGATCATCCTGGACATGGAGGCGGTCATCAAAAAGGGTGACCGACGGAAAGAAAAAGACCTCGTCCTGCAAGATGGCGACCGGGTCTATGTCCGCGAGAGAACTCTAATGTTTAGATAATGAGCAAAGGCGCACCCAATCCTTTATACGGCCCGGCGGCCGGAGGCACGTCGCTGGTGGATCGCATGAATTTGTCGATCCACCTGCGGAAGTACCTCAAGATATTTGGTCGCCGCTTATGGATCATCGTTCTCTGCCTGGTGGCCGGTGCCGGATATTCTTTCTATCAGGCCCGCAAGACGCCCGATGTGTTTCAGGCCACCTCGACATTGGGCATCAAGCCGCAACTGAAGACGCCGTATGACAGTCCGGTGTATATGCGGGAATTGGCGGAGTTCCATGAAGCTCAATTGCAGTATCTGCGGAATCTGACCGGTCGGGTGAAAGAAAAAACAAGCGATTACAAGTCCGTCAATCCGAAGCCCGACCAACCCAAACCTGAGATTCGCATGGCGAATCCGTCGTTGGGGGCTGGCTCCACCTTTCTGCTGACCGTGCAGGGAGATGAGTTTGACCTGGTCCAGCAGTATGCGCGGTTATGGGCGCGGGAGTTTATCAAGTTCAAGGCCGAGCAAAGAGATGCCGCGCTGGGCAGCAAGGTGATCGAGACCCGTAGTGAGATCCAACGTATTGAAAAGCAACTGGAACAGAACTGGCGCGACATGGCGGCCTTCCGGGAAAAGTATAATATGGGCGATGTGATCGCCTCCGGTCAGGCAGCCCAGAGCCGCTTGAACCGTGCGAAGGAAGAGCTGGCGGCCCTCGAAAACCGGCGGCGTCTGCTGGAGTTCACCTCCGCCGAGGAACTGGTCGCCCCGTTGAAAAAAGGCAAAGACGGCAACCGCACCGAGGAAACCCCGGTGCCGGGAACGGCCGAGTATAATGCCGTGGAAGCCTATACGGCCAGCAGCCAACTGGAGCAGTTGAAGTTCACCCTCTTGAAGCGGAAGTCTGAACTGAACGAAGCCTCGGTCAATCTGCTGCCCGACCATCCCTTCATGCAGAAGATCAAACGTGATGTGGATTCGCTGGAACGCGATCTGGCCTTGCAGGAAAAAGTGCTCGAAGAGAAGCGCCAACTGGCAATCACCGCCGCGACCGCCTCTTTGAAACTGCAGATTGAAACCCTGCGCAAGACCGAGGCGGGAATGAGCAACAACATCGCCTTGCTGATGGATGAAGTCCGGAACTCCTACAGCCTGCAAAACGATTACAAGAAACTTGAGGATGAAGAAACGCGCAATAAAGCCAATCTGGCGAACTTCCGGGATCAGGCGGCGCTGATCGACCGGAGCAATGCCACCGAGGATATCATCTCCATCATGGAAGAGGGCGCTGGTGGACCGAAGCCTGTCGCTCCCAACCGGGCCAAAATTATCACCAATGGGACGTTGGCCGGTTTCGGCCTGGGTCTTTTGGTCGTGTTCCTGTTGCACCGGCTGGATGACCGGTTGGAGCTGGCGGAAGATATCGAAGAAGAGCTTGAGGAACCAGTGCTGGGCCAGGTGCCGCAAGAGGACATCAAGTCCCTCCGTGATGGACGTCTGCTCGTCACCAACCTGGATGAGCATAGCATGTTTGCAGAATCCATTCGTGGCGTGCGTTCTGCCATCATCTTCGGCAATCCTGACCAGCCGAAGAAGACGATCATCACGACCAGCGCCGTGCCGGGCGATGGTAAGACGACCTTTACGGTGAACTTCGCGGCGACGCTTGCCGGTGCGGGCAACCGTGTGTTGCTGGTGGATTGCGATCTGCGTCGTGGTAACATCCATGGCTATTTCCAAACGCCGCGTGAACCGGGTTTGACGGAAGTTCTCGCGGGCCAGATCCACTGGAGCGATGTGGTGCACGATACCCCGGTGCCCACCTTGAAGATCATCTCCACGGGCAAGCTGCCGGGTAATCCGGGCGAGCTGCTTATCAGTCCGGCGATGGAAGAATTCGTGAAGGAAGCGCGGGAAGAGTATGATCACATCCTCTTCGACTGCCCGCCGTTGACGGCCATCGATGACACGTTCTGCCTGCTGAACCTGGCGGACGGCATGCTCTTCGTGGTGAAGGCTGGCCAGACCTCGATGCGCTTTGCGAAGAACGCGCTCTCGCTGGTGCGCCAACGTGGTGCCCACATCTTCGGCATCGTGCTGAACGGCATCACGACCGATCATCCGAGCTACTACTACAACTACTACTACCACGCCTACTACCGCACGGCGAAGGACGCGCCGACCACAGAGGGCAATGTGCAGCCGGCCAAGAAGATGGCCTCCCGTGGTGGTCACCGTCGCCGCATTCACTCTATCGAAGTGGAAGCGCATGCCCGCTCGGGCAATCTGGTGACTGAAGAAGAGATCGCCACGCAAGAACAGAAGAAGGCGGATGACTTCAAGGCACGCCGCGCACAAAAGCAGGCGCAACAGGCAACCCCGTCGCCAGAAGAGCCAGCCATCAAGCCCAACCAGCCAGACCACAAGGCGTGAGCGGGCGGCCATAGAACTGAATTGCTTTGAGGAACACCGGAAACCCGGCAAGCTAAAGCCGTGCGCTCCCACCAAGCAAAGGCGGCAGAAGCAAGCAATACGTTCAGTTCCCATGCGGGGATGCTGTGCTTGACGCTGGCGGTAGCCCTGGCCCCGTTGCTGTTCGGCAGTGTCACGACGGAAGCGCAAGGGATCGTGGGGATACTGTTGGGCTTTTCGCTTTGGTTCATTTCCCGGGAATGGCGGCAATGCACCCCGCTGATCCCGCGCTGGTTGGTGGTGGTGTTTATCACGGGAGTATTGCTCAGCCTGTTCCCTTTGCCGACGGCAGTGCTCAAACTGCTTTCTCCGGCCCGCGCTGATCTCGCCAGCCGATTTCCTTTGCAGCCGGAGGTCGCCACCTGGTCCACACTCACGCTTTCACCTGCATTGACCCTGCGCTGGCTCTGGCAGTTTGTGCTGTTGCTGGTGATGTTTTCCCTGGTGAGGCAGGCGGTGCGCCGACCCGGGGCCGTGTTCTGGTTGAGCGTCGCGATGGGGTTGGGAATCGCTGGGCAGGTGGGGGCGGAGCTGTGGTATCGGGGAATGGAGGAGAAAATGATTTTGGGACTGTGGCCCGTGCGGTGGGGCAACAGCGCGGGAACCTTCGCCAACCGCAACCATTATGCAGGCTGGCTGATGATGGCGGCCTTGATGCTGGCGGCGATTTCCGTGCGTTTCTTCAAGCCGTTGCGGTCATGCCGGCCGGCGGATCGAGCCGTGCCGGGCCGAAGGGCACTGCTCGCCTGGGGGTTACTGGCTGCCTCCGGAACGGCGATCGTCTTTGCCTTGATGAGCGGTTCACGCAGCGGATTACTGGCCTTACTCACGGGCGGGCTGATGCTGGTGCTGGGTCTCAAGCAACATTCCACGAGCCGTCGCCGGGGATTTGTGCTGTTGACGCTGGTATTGCTGGTGGTGCTGAGCGTGCTGCCTTTCGCCGGGCCAACTTTGGATCGTTTGAGCAAGACCACGGATGAGACTTCATCGGGTTACGCCAAGTGGCGGTTGTGGGGAGATGCGTTCCATACGTTCACGAAATTTCCGCTGACGGGTACCGGGCCGGGAACGTTTGTGCGGAGCAATATTCTTTTCAAATCGACCGGGGGGGAGAGCACGGCGTGGCATGCGGAAAATGATGTGCTGCAATGGCTCTCGGAAACGGGGCTGTGGGGGCTGGTTGTATTGATCGGCTGCGGAGTGATTTTCTGGCGCAAGGTGGTGCGCTGGTTTTGGTCGCGCGCATGGAAGACGGCGGAACCGGAACTGGCCTTGGGCGCGTTCGCGGGATTGGTCGCCATCCTGACGCATTCGCTTTCCGATTTTCCATGGCAGGTCATGGCCAATGCGTTGCTGGGGGCGGCGTTGTTGGGAGTGATCGTGGGTTTGCGAGATGCTGCGGAGCCGGAAGCAGAATTCAGACTGGCCACACGGAGTCGTGGTGTGGCCTGGGCCTGCGGCGGCCTGGGACTGGTGATCTTAGGAATATTGCCGGTAATGAGTTTTCGCGAGTATCGGCTGGCGCAGCAGAAAGGCGCATCATCTACGGAAGTTTTGAAGCATGCGGGAAAGTCGCTGAAGCTCTGGCCATTGAATGTCGAGCGCGCCAATCTTTGGCTGCGCGTGCAGGTATTAGGTTTGCGCGACCAGAAACAGAACGAGGCTGTCGTTGAAGCGGCGGCGATCCGGACGCGATTGACCTCCTATCTGCGAGCCGATCCATTGAACTGGGAGCTGCGACTGGAGCGGGCGTGGCTGGACATCGCGTTCCTGAAGAACCGTCAGACGGCTTTGCACGAAGCAGTGGCGGTGACGGGACTGAATCCCAAGCAGGCGATGATACCGTTGCGCTTTGCGGCGGTGCTGGCGAACCGGGATCCGGAAAAGGCGTGGGACTTTTTGCTGGCTGCAGATGTCACACAGGAGCGTCTGCTGCAGGAGCGGCTGGAAATCGCCTGGCAGATCCGCCCGGAAGCGACGGAACTTTGGTCGCTGGTGCCGGCGACAGAAAGCGGGTATCTCGCGCTGGCCGAATTCGCCTTCAAGAAGAACCTGCCGCAACTGGCGTTGAAGGCGTATGAGAAGATGCGGTTGCCGCCGCCAGTAGTGGAGCGGGCGGAGAAGTTAGTCCGTGCGAAACGGCCGGACCTGGCTTTGCAAGTATTGCCGGAAAACCCGGGGACAGTGCCGGAGCGGATCGCACTAGCGAAGGTGCATGGGCAACTGGGCGATGCGCCCCGCTGCCTGCGATTGCTGGAGCCGCTTTTTCAAACGGGCGATCCCAAGCCAGAATGGCAAAAAGCTACGACGCTCAACAGTCCCCCGGATGCCTTGGTGCGCGTCTGGAAAAGCGGGGACCGTAATATCGTGCTGGCCTTGCAAGTGGCCGAGGTGATGATGATGGAAGCGCCCGCCCAACGGGATGTGGGCATGCTCCACCAATTGCTCATGGCCTACCCGGAGGAGAAGCGTTTGCTGTGGTTGAACTACCGCACGCGGATGGACCGGTATGAGTATCGCGAAGCAGCGCAACTGGCGATTACCCTGGCGGAAAAGATCGCTGCGGCCAAGTGACCGGGAGGATGGCTGGAAGGGGAGGGTTTATCGTGATAGCGAAAGTGTATAACGGAGATACAATTGTATTATTTCCGTTAGCACGGAAAAGGCCGTATCGGTATCACGATGAATACGCGACCAGCACGTTTTGACGCCAGCCGGCTGGCTGAAAGGAGCACAGCAGCTCCATGAAGCGTACGGCCTTTCTCTATGTGCTGATCTTGTTGCTGGTGGTTCCGGTCATCGTGTGGGTCCTGCATCTCGGAAGCGCCCTGCCGGCACCGGAAGGGACGGGAGTGGTGCCGGTGGAGACTGTTCCAACCAAGGAAGGCACTTCCGCCATGCAGGCGATGATGGAGGGGATGGCCGCCCATACGAATGCACCGCTGGGCCGGTTGTTTTTGCAATTGATCGTCATCATTGCCGCCGCGCGCGTAGCGGGGAAGATCGCCACCAAGCTGGGGCAGCCGGCGGTGATCGGTGAGATGACGGCGGGAATCTTGTTGGGGCCGTCCTTGTTTGGTCTGGTGGCTCCCGATGCTTTTGCTTTTGTTTTCCCATCCAATTCTTTGAACACGATCAAACTCCTGAGCCAGATCGGAGTGTGCCTGTTCATGTTTGTGGTGGGGATGGAGCTGAACATCCATCATGTGCGGCAGAAGGCGCATACGGCAGTGCTGGTCAGCCACGTGAGCATTGTTTTCCCGTTCTTGCTGGGCGTAGTGCTGGCGTGGTTCCTCTACAGCAGCCTGGCGGCGGTGAATTCGAAATTCACGGCGTTCGCGTTGTTCATGGGCATCTCCATGAGCATCACGGCGTTTCCGGTGCTGGCGCGGATATTGCAGGAGCGGGGATTGACCAAGACTGCATTGGGCAATACGGCCATCACCTGTGCGGCGGTGGATGATGTGACGGCGTGGTGCATTTTGGCGTTCGTGGTGGCGATCGCGCGGGCGACGAGCCTGGGCGGTTCGGCGTTGAATCTGGTGTGTGTGTTGGTGTTCATCGCCGTAATGGTCTGGGGCGTGCGGCGGACGCTGCCGCTCTGGCTGGGGACGAAGCAAATGGAAGCGAGCGAACCGTCCAAGAATACCTTGGCGACTGTCATTCTCGTGGTGATCGCGGCGGCGTTCTGCACAGAGGTCATCGGCATCCACGCATTGTTCGGGGCTTTTCTGGCAGGAGCGATCATGCCGGACACGGGTGGCTTCCGCCAGAAGCTGGCGGTGCGGGTGGAGAATTTCAGCTCGGTGTTGTTGCTGCCGCTGTTCTTTGCGTTCACCGGATTGCGGACACAGATCGGCCTGTTGAATGATGTGAGCGGGTGGATGATCTGCCTGCTCATCATCGGGGTGGCCACGTTGGGCAAACTCGGTGGGAGTGCGATGGCGGCACGTTTGACGGGGATGAACTGGAACGAATCTTTGCAGCTTGGTGCGCTGATGAATACGCGCGGATTGATGGAATTGATCGCGCTGAATATCGGCTACGACTTGGGCATCCTGTCGCCGCGCATCTTTGCGATGCTGGTCATCATGGCGCTCGTGACCACGATGATGACCGGGCCGTTACTGACCTTGTTCGGCTCGAAGCAAGCAGTGGCAGATGTGCCGCAACCGTTGCGGACTTAGGCAAAGCGCGGCAGCGCTTTTTCAATGCGCGCGAGGACACGGTCTTTGCCGAGGACTTCCATCAAGTGATAGAGGCTCGGGCCGACGGCGCTGCCAGTGACGGCAACACGCACAGGGGCGACTAACGCGCCGACTTTCACGCCGGTTTCGGTAGCGGTCGCTTTGAAGGCGGTCTGGATGGCGTCGGAGTTGAACGTGCTGATGGCGTTCAGGGCGTCACGGAGTTTTTCCACGCGCGGTTTGTTATCCGGGATGAAATGTTTCGTGGCAGCTTCCTGGTCGCAGGGATAATCGTCGCTGAAATAGAACTTCGCGGTGAGCGGCGTATCGATGAGCTGCTGTTGCTTCTCGCGATAGGTGGCGAGGGCGCCGGTGATGTATTGCTCGGAGAACGCGCTGGTATCGATGCCGGCCTTGTGAAGTTCGCGCAGGCAGAGGGCGTTCCATTGGGGGATGGGCGCGGTCTTCAGGTATTCGGTGTTCATCCACTGCATCTTCACCATGTCGAAGCGGGCGTTGCTGCGCAGGATCTGCGGCAGGTCAAAGCGTTCGATGATCTGCTGGATGGGCATGACCTGGCTGCCGTCTTTCGGAGACCAGCCAAGGAGGCAGAGGTAATTCACCACGGCTTCGGGGACGAAGAAGCCATCAGCATAGGTCTGCATCGAGGCGCCAATATCGCGTTTGCTCATCTTGGAGCCGTCGGTGGTGTTGAGGATGAGCGGGATGTGCGCGTATTTCGGAGCTTCGGCACCGAAGGCGCGGAAGAGGGCGATGTGTTTGGCGGTGTTGCTCAGGTGATCTTCACCGCGGATGACGTGCGTGATGTTCATCAGCAGGTCATCGATGACGTTCACGAGATGGAACACAGGCTGGCCATCGGAACGGACGATGACGAAGTCAGGTTCGATCTCTTCGCGGTCGGTCAAGGCGCGGGAGACATCACCGACGACGAGGTCGGGGATGAGGATAGGATCACGCGTCATGCGGAAGCGGATGGCACCATCTTTCTCGTAGGCCATGTCCTTCTTCAGCAGGATATCGACGTGCTGGCGGTAGATGTCGGAGCGTTGGGACTGGAAGTAAGGGCCTTTGTCGCCTTTGGACGCCTTGAAATCGGTGCTGGAGACGGGACCTTCATCCCAGTCGAGGCCGAGCCAGCGGAGGCCGTTGAAGATCACGTCGATGGCGGCCTGGCTGTTGCGCGCGGTGTCGGTGTCCTCGATGCGCAGCACGAAGGTGCCGCCGGTGTGGCGGGCATAGAGCCAGTTGAACAACGCAGTGCGGGCTCCTCCGATGTGGAGGTAACCCGTGGGACTGGGCGCAAAACGGACGCGAACGCTACTCATGATAATCTTCTTA
The DNA here is from genome assembly GCA_943367715.1 of Chitinophaga pinensis. GTDB lineage: Bacteria > Verrucomicrobiota > Verrucomicrobiia > Limisphaerales > JAEYXS01 > JAEYXS01. The sequence continues at coordinate 92,445 of CALRJY020000018.1, forward strand.
AATTGATCCGCCGCCAGGCCGTTACCGGACCAGCAGCAGGTCACACAGCAAACCGGATGGGGGAGAGGGCGTCAAGACAAGGGCGGAGCAAGCTGCTGGACCGGAGTGCCTGGCCTCACGTTGCCGGTTACGGAAGCCACTGGACAAATCAGGCTGTGTTGTGAGATTGATTTCCAATCAAACCACCAGCGGGCTTAATCGCCAGTCAGCTCAAGGTGGCAGATCATGAATCATCCCAAGGTTATATATAAGCGACTCGCGCTGGTCTTGGTGCTAGCCGGTGCCGGCCTGATAGTTGGCTGGTTCATTTACAGCAGTTTACGACATCCGGAGTTCGGCAAGATTTACCACGCTGAAATGATCGAGAGTGGTGGAGGGGACAGTTGGCAGACTGGTTGGGAGAAAAAAGAGTCGGCGGTCCGGAAATTCTTTCGCGTCAAGCAACGAGAGGCACCGCCGCAACGCGGGTTGCCGATCGGTCCGGCGTTGTTGGGCTGGAGCCTCGGGGGGCATATCTACATGTCCAATCCCAACCCCAACAACTCAAACGATCCGCTTTGGGAATTTAGCCTGAGCGATCGCAAAAGCCTGGAGGAGGTCACACGGCAGGATCTAAAGGCCGAGTTCTACGGCAAAGATGATCCACGCGGTGAAAAGGTGTATGGTTCTGCGGTAACAGGATCGAAGGGCGGCCCGAGATGGGGAGGGCATGCGATCAAGGTGCCAGACGGTCAGGTGTTTCTGGCGCGACTGGTCACGAACCGGTCGATAATCTATGTCGTTCAGTTGGGGGAGTGGAGTTATACCAAAAACTTGAACGGAGCACACATCGGAAGGATACGTGCTGAATATACGGTGGCTCCGAGTCCGGAGAACTGAATAACTGGAGGGGGCGGGACGGTGATCGCCTGGGGCATTACAAGCAGAGGGCGATTTTGGAGCCAGTTCCCGCTTGCCAGCCAAGGGGAGTAGTGGTCCCTTTAGCGGCAGAAACAACATTTAACCAAGGAGTTCGCATGAAATTCAAAGCAATCGCAACCACGGTAATCTTATCCGCGTGTCTGCTGGGGCAGGACGTCCAGGCGGCTGATGCCCAGACTGAGGTCAAAGATCTCATCACCCAGATCCAAGCCAAGCTGAAGGCGGGGCAAAAGACCGAGGCTCAACTGAGCACCGAGTTGAAGGCCTTTGACGAGCTGATCGCCAAGCATAAAACCTCGGCCCCAGAAGATGCGGCGCAAGCGGCGTTCATGAAGGCTGTTCTGTATGCGCAGATCTTCGAGGATACCGCCAAGGCGACGGCCATGTTGACGCAATTGCAGAAGGATTTTCCGGAAACCAAGGCCGGCAAACAGGTGCCGCAGGTATTGACCGCCATCAAGAAGATGGAGGAGACACAGAAAGCGCAGGCGCATCTGAAAGAGGGGGCGCAGTTCCCGGACTTCAAGGAAACGGACCTGAACGGCAAGCCGCTGTCCATCTCCGGCCTCAAAGGGAAAGTGGTGCTGGTGGATTTCTGGGCGACGTGGTGCGGGCCGTGCATCACCGAGCTGCCGCATGTGAAGAAGGCTTATGAGAAGTATAGCAAGGATGGTTTCGAGATCGTGGGCGTCAGCCTGGACCAGGACAAGGACACACTGACCAAGTTTCTGGCGAAGGAAAAGATGACGTGGCCGCAATTCTTTGACGGCAAGGGCTGGCAGAACAAGGTCTCCACCAGCTACGGCATCAACTCCATTCCGGCGACGTTCCTGCTGGACAAGGACGGCAAGATCCTGGCGAAGGGTTTGCGCGGGGATGCTTTGGAAGCAGCCGTGGCGAAGGCGCTGGGGAAATAAGTTTAGGATTCTCGTAACACGCGAAAGGGCTTAAGTGCTCTTTCGCGTGTTTTGCTTTTCGAGGGGAAAGATAGCAAAGCAGCTCTAAAAATCCGTGTTTTTTGCAATGGATTACAAACATCGGAAGACTGTAATTTGATTATATGACTTCCAGAGGAAGCGTAGATGAAAGACAGACGCTAAGAAAAGTCTTTCGAGATGAGATTAAAGAATCACGTGGTGACTACTACGTCATTTATCATCCGGCAGATTTACGGTCGCCTTTTGCTAGTCTTCAGCTTATTTTTCCGCATCACAACGCTGATGCAGATGTGGTTCGTTTTATGGAGGATGAGTGTGAGTTGTGGCTTAGGAGATTTTGTGTCCCGATTGTGGTTACATCCTTTGATGCTAAGGACGATGTCATCAGGCTTGCAGGAGTGAAGACATCATCACGTCTGACCGGGTTCATTGACCTGAAAGCTGGAGTTCTTGTGAAGAAATGGGAACTTGTTGCCGATAACGAACTGCCTGTTGAGCAGAGAGATTATGGATACTTGCACCGCGTATACGCGGCTGTGCCGTTTCGGTATCAAGATGAAGTTGTACAAAAAGTTCGAAGTGAAGCACGGTTCAGAGGTGGTTTCCTAAAGGTTTTCAAGTTGTTCGCCGTTCTGGTGGTTGCTGTTCCCGTACTCGTTGAAGTAGTAAGTTTAGGGGTTGGTTGGCTTGGACATTTACTTGCCGCAATAAGTATTTTAGCGGGAGTTTTGAAAATCTCTAAAGCTTTAGGGTGGATTAAGTCTTCAGCTCGTGAGCAAGCGGAAGAGGAAAAAACGAGGAAGATGGATCACTATTACCATCATTGTGAGCTTAATCCGATGAAGTTTAGGGAGTTAGTTGCGGAGAATTTTGAGCGAAAAAGCATTGAGGACACTCGAAAGGAGGCCGAAACGTTAAAAGTTCAGTTGCTAAAAAGGAAAGAAGCTAGCTTTTGAGCTCATCAGCTTGTTTACGTTGCTTCTCTAGATTCATTAGTAAATCAGTTAGTTTTTCCAAAAGCTTTGAAGTTAGACCCACCTTTTTTGCCCGGCGAAGCGGTTCCAGAAACATCGTTTCCAGTTCCAAAGGATGACCGTTCTCGAAGTCGAGGAGGGTGGAGGGTTTGTAGGCACCCATTTCGCTGGTGTTCTTGATCATCTTGTCGGCCAGCTCGTAAGGGATGTCATGGCCTTGGGCGCGGGCGGCGGTGATGACTTCGTGCATGAGCTCGCGAACGAGGACTTTCCACTGAGCGTCAGCGAGGAGTTTGTCCGTTGTTAAGCACGGGTGGAGCGTGTTGGGCAGAGGGGGGGCACCCCTCACCCCGGCCCTCTCCCCTGCCGAAGGTCGGCTTCCCACAAGGGGCGAGGGAGGTGTAGCCGTTAAAGTATTCGTAGCTCCATTGGAATTCGAGAAGTCAAAGGCTTCTAGGCCGGCGGCGCTGGCTACGCCTAGGCCGTTAAAGGGGATGTTCCAGACGAGTTTTTCCCAGCGGGCTTTGGCGAGGGAATCGGAGACAACGCAGGGGACGCCGGAATGGCGGATGGCACCAGCGATGTCGTGGGTGCGCGGTTCGGGCCAGCGGTTGAACTCGCCCATGACGATCTTGCCGTGGGCCTGATGGTCGATGACACCGGGTTCGATGCGGTTCAGGCAGACGAAGCAGAGGCCACCGAGGATTTGTTCAGCGGGAAGGAGTTGGGAGAGGGTTTCCTCGTTTCCCAGGCCATTTTGCAAGGTGAGGATGGCGGTTTTGGGGCCGACCAAAGGCGGAAGCAGTTTGGCGAATTGGTCGTTGGCGGTGGTTTTCAGGCCGATGAGCACGACGTCCACGGGGCCGATCTCTTCGGGGGTGCGGGCGCATTTGGGGTTCACATGGAAATCCCCCTCGGGACTGAGGATGCGCACGCCTTTGCGCCGGACGATCTCGTAGTCCGAACGCAGGAGGAAATGGACTTCATGGCCGTCGCGGCAAAGCTTGGCGCCATAATAGCTGCCGAGTGCACCGCAACCAACGACTGCGAACTTCATGAGATGAGCTAAGGCTGGGGGAGGAAATGGTTCAAGCCGGAAAAGTTAACCGCAGATGGACGCAGATAAACGCAGATGGGGAAGGGGTAATCCCAAATTCAAAGCTCCAAGCTCCATGGAAATCGAAAACACTAATGGGGAGAAACGTTTTTGAAGTTTTGTCCCAGAATAGTGAAAAATAGGGAGCTATTGCTAACGGGTGTGCTGCTGATGGGTGGGTGTTGGTGTGGTATGAAAAGACATGGACCAGAGCGTGGTGGTAGGGACCGGGCTGCCGCTGCAGTTTGGCTGGGCGGTGGTGAAGGCCTTGGCATGGGCATCGCGGCAGCGATGCTCCACCAGGAGAAGGGCGACAGGATTTTACATTGGTTGGGCAATTCTTGTGTATGGCGGTTTGACGTGGGTGTGATATGAATCTTGTTCAGACCATTTCGATAATTGGGCGTGGCATGCCGCAAATGCGAAATTTTGTCTCCACATAGCGCATATAGCGCATGGAGGCATCGCACGGATAAGAGAAAACGGTATTTTGACACGTGCTGGGAGAGCCAGCGGGGCGGGTTACCGCCGGGTAGAGTGAATTTGAGAAGAAGCGTATGACTTTGAGTCAACCAGTGATGAAGAAGATGGCGATGATCGCGCTGCTGGCCGCAGCGGGGGCGACGGCGCAGGCGGCGGAAGCGCGGAAGGGCGCGGTGGAGTTCAACCGCGATATCCGGCCTTTGCTCTCAGAATATTGTCTGGCTTGCCATGGGCCTGATCCGGCGGCGCGCAAGGCGGAGATGCGGTTGGACACGAAGGCCGGACTTTTCAAGGAAACGAAGAGCGAAGGGCCGGTGGTGAAGGCGGGCAATCTCAAGGATAGCGCGCTCTGGCAGCGCATCACGGCGACGGATGAGGATGACGTGATGCCGCCAATCAAATCCCACAAGGTGATGAAGGCGGGCGAGAAGGAGCTGATCAAGCAGTGGATTTTGCAGGGGGCGAAGTGGCAGGATCATTGGGCTTTCATCGCGCCGGAGCGGCCGGAGTTGCCGAAGGTGAAGAATTCCAAGTGGGCGAAGAATCCGATCGATACGTTTGTGCTGGCTAAGCTGGAGGAGAAAGGTTTGAAGCCGGCGGAGGAAGCGGACAAATACACTTTGATACGACGGGTGACGCTGGACCTGACGGGCTTGCCGCCGACGCCGGAAGAGGTGGAGGCGTTCGTGAACAACAAGTCCAAGGACGCTTACGAGAAGCTGGTGGCGCGGTTGCTGGAATCGCCAGCATACGGGGAGCATCGGGCGCGTTACTGGCTGGATGCGGCGCGCTATGCGGATACGCATGGGTTGCACTTCGATAATTATCGCGAGATGTGGCCGTATCGCGATTGGGTGATCAAGGCGTTCAATCAAAACATGTCGTTCGACAAGTTCACGATCGAGCAGCTCGCGGGTGATCTGCTGGAGAACCCGACACAGGACCAGCAGGTGGCGACGGGGTTTCATCGCTGCAACATGACCACGAATGAGGGCGGGACGATCATTGATGAGAACCTAGCGAATTATGCGAATGATCGCGTGTCCACGACTTCCTGGGTGTGGCTGGGGCTGACGGCGAATTGCGCCGCGTGCCATGATCATAAGTTTGATCCGGTGACGCAGAAGGATTTCTACGCGATGGCGGCGTTCTTCCGGAACACGCAGCAGGGCGGGCTGGATGGCAATGTGAAGGACTCGAACCCGAGCATCACAGTGATCAGTGACACGAAGGACTATGCGCGCTGGCAGGAATTGCCGAAGGCGATCGAAACCGCGAAGAAGAACGTGGAAACGAAGCGCAAGGACGCGGAGCCGGCCTTCACGAATTGGGTGGGCGGCTTGAAGGTGGAAGAGATCGAGAAAGAGTTGGCGACGAAGGACCTCGCATTTCACGCGGACCTGACGGACGGCAACACGAATGAAGTGACGGCGGTGGTGTTGGGCAAGGAAGGGAAATTCAAGCCGGTGGGGGAACTGGGGTTAGCGCCGGATGGTGGTCCGGCACGGGGGATTGAATTGAAAAAGGGCGTGACGGTGGAGTTCCCGGAGGCGGGTGATTTCGACAACAAGCAGGCGTTCTCTTATGGCGCGTGGGTGTTCATCCCGAAGGATTACAACGAGACGGCGGCGATCTTCTCGCGCATGGATGAGAAGGATAATTATCGCGGCTGGGACTTGTGGATACAGCAGGGGCAGTTCGCCACGCACATCGTGAGCCAATGGCCGGACAATGCGATCAAGCTCAAGACGCGGAATCGCTCGGCGAAGAAGAACAAGTGGCAGCACCTCTTCGTGAGCTATGACGGCTCCGGCAAGCTGGAGGGCGTGAAAATTTTCGTGGATGGTGAACTGCAACCGCTGGAGCCGGAGAACAGCAAGGGAATCACTGGCTCCATCCGCACGAAGACGCCGTTCAAATTCGCGCAACGCAGTGGCGGGGCGCATCTGGATGGAGTGGGATTGCAGGATGTGCGGTTGTATTCGCGGGAACTGAATCCAGCGGAAGTGGCAGCCTTGGCGAGTTTTTCAGCGCTCAAGAAACTTTTGGATACGCCGGTGGAGAAGTGGAAGGCGGAGCAGAAGAAACAGATATTTGATTATTACCTGGCGACGAAATCGGAGCCGTTCAAGCAAGCGCAGGTGCAACAGGCGGCCTTGGAGAAAGAGAAGGAAGGCATCCGGCTAAAGTATCCGGTGACGCATGTGCAGATGGAGAAGCCGAATTCCATCCCGATGGCGAAAATCCTTTTCCGTGGGCAGTATGATCAACCGAAAGAGGAGCTGTTTGCGGCGCCTTTCGGATTCCTCAATCCTTTGCCAAAGGGGGAATCGAATAACCGATTGGGCCTCGCGAAGTGGCTGGTGGCGAAGGAAAATCCGCTGACGGCGCGAGTGACGGTGAACCGGTTCTGGCAGGAAGTGTTCGGGAATGGCATCGTCAAAACCTCCGAGGACTTTGGGGTGATGGGCGAGGTGCCGGTGAATGAGGCGTTGCTGGACTGGCTGGCGGTGGAGTTTCAAGAGGGCGGTTGGGATGTGAAGAAGTTGTTCACGCTGATCGTGACCTCGTCTGCTTATCGGCAGAGTGCAGAGACGACGTCGCTGAAATTGGAGCGTGATCCGGCGAACCGTTATCTGAGCCGGGGACCGCGCTTCCGCATGGATGCGGAGATGGTGCGGGATTACGCACTGGCAACGAGCGGCTTGCTGGCGAACAAGGTCGGCGGTCCAAGTGTGCGGCCGTATCAGCCGCAGGGTGTATGGGAAGCGGTGGCGATGCCGGAGAGTAATACGCGGAATTACAAGCGCGATACGGGCGAGGCGCTGTATCGCCGGAGCATGTATACCTTCTGGAAGCGCGCGGCACCACCGGCCTCGATGGAAGTCTTCAATGCGCCGAGTCGCGAGGTGTCTTGCACGCGCCGTGAACGCACGAACACGCCGTTGCAAGCGTTGGCGACGATGAATGATCCGCAGTTCGTAGAAGCGGCACGCAAGCTGGCGGAAACCACTTTGCGGGCGAATCACAAGGATACGAATGCGGCCTTGGAAGCGATGGCGGAGAAGGTGTTGGCGCGACCGTTGGCGAGCAAGGAGCGTAACGTGGTGAAGGAGACGTTGCGCGAGGCCACTGTGTATTACACCAGCAAGCCGGATGAGGCGCTGAAACTGATCACATACGGAGAGTCGAAGCCGGATACGTCGCTGGATGCCACCAAGGTGGCAGCGATGACGATGGTGGCGAACCAGTTGATGAACCTGGATGAGGTGTTGAACAAGTAAGAGACGTTATGAGCATTTTCAACGAATACGCCCAAAGTGAATCGCGCCGCCAGTTCCTGTCGCGCGGCAAGAATGCGGTGGGGTTTGCCGCGCTGACGAGCTTGCTGGGCAGCCAGTTTTCCTCATGGGCAGCGGGTGGGAGTGAGTTGCCGGAGAAGTTGCCGCACTTCGCGCCGAAGGCGAAGCGAGTGATCTATCTACACATGGTCGGCGGGCCGGCGCAGATGGATACGTATGATTACAAGCCGGGCATGGGCGAGTGGTATGACAAGGATTTGCCGGACTCGATCCGCAAAGGGCAAAGGCTTACGACGATGACGAGCGGGCAGGCGCGGTTTCCGATCGCGCCGTCGAAGTTCAAGTTCGCGCAGCATGGCAAGAGCGGGATGTGGGTGACGGAGCTGCTGCCGCAGACGGCGAAGTGCGTGGATGACATGTGCTTCATCCGCTCGATGCACACGGAGGCGATCAATCATGAGCCAGCCATCTGCCACATGCAGACGGGTAATATGAATTCGGGCCGGCCGTGTATTGGTTCATGGGTGAGCTATGGCTTGGGGGCGTTGAACAGCAATCTGCCGACGTTCGTGGTGCTTATTGCGGAGCCGACGAACAAGGAACAGATCCAGGCGATCTCGGGGCGGTTGTGGTCGAGCGGCTTTTTGCCGGGCGAACATGCGGGTGTTTCTTTCCGCAGCAGTGGCGATCCGATTCTGTTCATCAACAATCCGCCGGGTGTGCCGCAGGAGTTACGACGCAAGCAACTGGATGGCTTGCGGAAGTTGAACGAGATGAATTTCAAGCAGGTGGGCGATCCGGAGACGCATACGCGCATTCAGCAGTTCGAGATGGCGTTCCGCATGCAGGCGAGCGTGCCGGAGCTCACAGATATCGCGAGCGAACCGGACTCCACCTACAAGCTCTACGGTGATGAGGCGAAGAAGCCGGGGACTTTTGCGGCGACGTGTCTGCTTTCACGGCGGTTGCTGGAGCGCGGGGTGCGATTTGTGCAGGTGTATCTGAACAACTGGGATCATCACTCGAACGCGGGCGGGCGTCTGCCGATGCAGTGCAAAGATATTGATCAGGCGACATACGGCTTGATCCAGGACTTGAAGGCGCGCGGGATGTTTGAGGACACGCTGATCGTTTGGGGCGGGGAATTCGGGCGGACGATCTACAGTCAGGGCGGGCTATCGAAGGAGAATTATGGGCGCGATCATCATCCGCGCTGTTTCACGATGTGGATGGCGGGTGGCGGATCCAGGGGTGGGACGATCTATGGCGAGACGGATGAGTTCAGCTACAACATCGTGAAGGACCCGGTGCATGTGCGGGACTTCCACGCGACCATTTTGCATCTGCTGGGGGTGGATCACAATCGTTACAGCTACAAGTATCAGGGTCTGGACCAACGCCTAACGGGGGTGGAGGAGGCGCATGTGATCAAGGACTTGGTGAGTTGATGCGGACTAAGGGGCGATGGGAAAAGTGAGAGAGACGTGCGTGGGTGGTGGAGCGAATCTATCCCACTTTTGCTCAGGTATGTTGCTGTGCCCGAGGACGGGCACGCTCCAAAAACAAAAATGGCGCTCTGGTTGCCCAGAGCGCCGAAGTCGCGGTCAGCAAATCTTACTTCGCGCCGAGGATCGCATCCTTCGCGGCCTTGGCCACGCGGAATTTCACGACCTTCTTGGCCGGGATCTTGATCGCTTCGCCAGTGGCCGGATTGCGGCCCATACGAGCTTTGCGGTTCACGAGCACCAGCTTGCCGATGCCAGGGAGGGTGAAGGAGTTCTTGGCCTGCTTGTAGGCGAGGGAGGCGATTTCTTCGAGGATCGCGACAGCTTGTTTCTTCGAGATCTCAGCCTTCTCTGCGAGAGCGGCGGCGATTTGCGACTTGGTCAGTGCTTTAGCCATAAATATTAAGCGTGTGTTTTAGTTGTTGGGTTAGGTGAATTGTCTTGCGACTTGGGCGTATTAATATAGGTGAACGGCATCCACGCAAGCAGAAAAGTTCAGAAAAGCGTGGTTTTCCTCAGTTTTTCTCTCGCCTGCTGCGGGGCTTGACTTGGTCGTATGAATGCGGAAGATGCGCGTGTGGCTAGCCTGTTTACCATCCAAGGCGACACTCGCTATGAGATCGTCCGCAAAATCTTTGAAGGCGGCATGGGCGTGGTCTATGAAGCCGAGCAGCACGGTGCGCGCGATTTCGTGAAGCGGGTGGCCATCAAGGTCATCCGTCAGAGTTACGCGAACCAGAAGCAATTCATCGAAAACTTTGTCGGAGAAGCGAAGCTCGTCGCCGATCTCATCCATACCAATATCGTCCAGACGTATCAATTGGGCGAAGCCAGCGGCATCTATTTCATCGCCATGGAACTGATCCGCGGCGTGAACATGGAGCAGTTCGCCCAGCAATTGGTGGATAAAAAACGCCCGCTTTCAAGGGATTTGGCCGTATTTATCGCCAGCCGCATCGCCCGTGGGCTGGCTTACGCGCATGCGAAGACCGACCGGGACGGCAAGCCCCTGGGTATCGTCCACCGGGATATCAATCCGAAGAACATCATGATCGCTTTCGAAGGCGACGTGAAGGTGACGGACTTCGGCGTGGCCAAGGCGCGCGGATTGCTGGTGGATAATGAGGGTGAAGTGGTCGCGGGCAAGGCGGACTACATGAGTCCCGAACAGGCGGATTTCCGCATCACGGACAAACGCTCCGATGTGTTCTCGGTGGGGGTGGTGCTGTCGTTCCTGCTGCTGGGCTACAATATCTTCAAAGGCAACTCGGTGGAAGAATCCCGCCAGCGGGTGATGACCATGGCGATACCGGATTTCCGCCAATTGGATTCACGCATCGACGAGCCGTTGAACAATATTTTGCAAAAATGCTTCCAACGTGACCTGTCCAAGCGTCACCAGTCCGCCGAGGAACTCCTCGAAGAACTGGAGCATTACATCTACGATCAGGGCTATGGCCCCACGAACGAGACGTTGGGCCGGTTCATCCGCGAGCTGTTCGGCCAGAACAATCCCGTGGTGGTGGATCATTCCCGTGGCGGTACGGTTGTCCTTGACCGCACGGCCCACATGGCTTCTAAAAACCTGTAAGTGAAAATGAGTCGTTCCTCTTCCTCCGTGGTGAAGCTGGGGCTTGTGCAGACGTCGTGTGTTGCCGATCCCGCCGCCAACCTGAAAAAGACGCTCGCCGCCGTTGAAAAAGCGGCGAAAGCGGGTGCCCAGATCATCTGTACCCAGGAGCTGTTCCGCTCCTATTACTTCTGCCAGAACGAAGATCACGCCAATTTCAAACTGGCCGAGTCCATTCCCGGGCCCAGCACGGATGCGTTCCAGAAGCTGGCGAAGAAGTATAAGGTCGTGATCATCGCCTCGCTTTTCGAGAAGCGTGCTTCGGGCCTTTATCACAACACGGCGGCGATCATCGATGCAGACGGTTCCTTTCTGGGCATCTATCGCAAGATGCATATTCCTGATGATCCGATGTTCTACGAGAAGTTCTACTTCACACCGGGTGATCTGGGCTTCAAGGCGTGGCAGACGAAATACGCGAAGATAGGTGTGCTCATCTGCTGGGATCAATGGTATCCCGAAGGCGCCCGCCTGACCGCCATGCAGGGTGCAGAAATCCTTTTCTACCCGACCGCCATCGGCTGGCACCCTAGCGAGAAGGCGGAATATGGCGTCCGTCAACATGGCGCATGGGAACTCATCCAACGCTCTCATGCGGTGGCGAACGGCTGCTTCGTGGCCTCCGTGAACCGCATCGGTTTGGAACAACCCATCGGTGGCGATGGCTTGGAATTCTGGGGGCAGAGTTTTGTGGCGGGCACTTCGGGTGAACTTTTGGCAAAGGCAAGCGTGGACAAGGAGGAGAACCTCATCGTCCCCGTGGACTTAGCCAAGGTGGATGTCACCCGCACGCACTGGCCGTTCCTGCGCGACCGTCGTATTGATGCGTATGGTGACATCACCAAACGCCTGATCGACTAGCATCCTGGATGACCATGCCTGCATCCGCGCAAAATTCTGCCCAGGAGCGTTTGCGGGATTGGGAGGCTCGTATCCCGGCGCTGATGAAGGCCGGATCGGTGCTGGTTTTCTTCTGGATTGTGGTCTCCGCCATCGCCCAAGGATTTTTCCCCCAAGATGACGCGCTTCGCCATTCGGCCTATGCCGTCAGCGGCAAGACTTGGGATCAAATCCTAGTATTGGACCCCGGGATGATGGCGGATAACAACCCTGGTTGGCACATCGTCTTACGTGCGGTGCATAGCAGTTTGGGGTGGAATCATGGCCATCTGGTGCTGTTCTCCGTGGCCATTCTGTTTTTATGCGTTACGCTGCCAGCCATTTTTCTGCTGCGCCGTCCTGAGCTTTGGCTCGCTTCGTTGGCGGCCATCATCATTGCCCAACCTCACTTCATAATGCGCCTCACGCTGGGGCGCCCCTTGCTTTTGTCCATCGCCGTCCTGATCCTGCTTTTGCTTTTCTGGATCCGGGAAGACCTGACGCCGTCCCAGCAGAAACTGAGGCTGGGTGTGAGTGCCGGACTGCTGGGACTGGCAATCTGGATCCATGGCACTTGGTATCTGTTTTGTCTGCCCGCGATCGCCTTCGCACTGGCGGGCCGTCTTCACGCTGCCGTCCGTCTGGCTGGGTGCTGGTTGGCCGGGAGTTTGTTCGGCGCCCTGTTGACCGGCCACCCGGTGGCATTTTTGGCAGGAGCGGTCAAACTGGCATTCTCTGCCTTGGGTGGGCCAGTCAATCAACATGTCTTGGTGAGCGAATTCAAAGCCACGGACGGCGTTTTTCCCATAGTTATCCTCATCATCGTGGTGGCTTTGCTGCGCACTTGGTCGGCTGGTCGGCTGCCTGTTTTCTTTCGCGATCCGGTCTTTGTCTTGGTTGTTTTGGGCTGGTTGCTCGGCCTTAAGGTGGGGCGCTTCTGGCTTGACTGGGGGTTGCCGGCTGCATGGGTCTGGTTGACTCTGGGCTTTATCGAGATCGCGGATCAACGCGTGCCGCTGCAATCATGGCGGCGGGCCAAGCTGGGCTTTTGCATTTTGACCGCATTACTGTTCCTTTGCATCAATGACTATGAGAGCCGTTGGACGAGGTCGTTGAAGATAGATTACATCTCGGCGGACAAGCCGGAGCTGGCCGGTTGGCTGCCCGGAGATGGTGGCATCATTTACAGCCCGGAGATGACAGTGTTTTATCATACGTTTTTCAAAAACCCCCAAGCGAACTGGCGTTATGTGCTCGGTTATGAACCGGCGCTGATGCAACCGGATGATTTCCGCACGCTACGAAATATCCAGTGGAATGACGGTGATCCACGGACCTACCAACCGTGGCTCGACAAGCTGCGTCCGGAGGATCGGCTGGTCTTCATCGGTGGTGTCCGGATGCAGCCGGAGATTCAGGGCATTGAGTGGATCTATGCGGCGACAGACCGGTGGGTCGGACGACCGGTGCAAAAACAGGCGGTGACCCCGCCCACGTCACCGCGTTAAGGTTCTGTTGTCCTTGACCTTGGAGCGGGCATCGCTTCTAACAGCCTGAATTGAAAACGAACCGCCCAATGTTGATGCATGCAAAATCGTGACTTCAACCGGTATGTGCCATCGCTCGTATGGCTGGCGGTGATCCTCGTGCTGGTGATCATCCCGCTTAAGATCATCGGCTCCGGTTACCTGCCGCTCGATGACGCTTTGCGCCATGCAGCGAAGGCCGTTTCCGGGAAGGAATGGTCGGAGATACTGATTCTCAACCCCGCGTTCACGCTGGACCATAATCCCGGCTGGCATGTGCTGCTGCGTCTGCTGCACACGGCATTTGGCATGGAAGCGGATGCGCTGGTCATCTTTTCGGTCGTGGGTCTGTTTGTGGCGTTTGCGTTCGTACCGTTGTTCTGGCTCAAGCGGCCGGAAGCCTGGTTGATCACGCTGCTGCTGGTCTTCATCGCCAATCAAGGAATCATCCAGCGGATATTTTTGGGACGACCGCTCATGCTTTCGGTGGTGGCCTTGATGGCGTTGCTGTTCCTCATGGGGAAAGAGGAGGGGGGCTTGAAGCATCCGCGACAGTGGATCATCGCCACATTGCTGATGACCTTGACGACATGGATGCATGGCGCGTGGTATCTGTTTGTGCTGCCGGTGGTGGCTTTGTTCCTCGCTGGAAGGAAAAAGGATGGTCTGACTTTAGGCGCGTGCTGGCTGGGGGGCAGTGTCCTGGGCGCATTGTTCACGGGGCATCCGATCGATTTCATGGTGCAGGCGGTGAAGATCGTCACGACGGCGTTTGGTGAGAAATCATTGCCGACGCGCATCCTAGTTTTTGAGTTTCAACCGACCACAGGCGATATCAACGTTTTGCTGGTGTTGGGAGGATTTGCGCTATGGCGGATTCATCGTGGCTGGGCCATTTCCAAGGTGTTGCGCGATCCCGTTTTCATCATGTTCATCATCGGCTGGGTGCTGGGGCTGAAGGTGGCGCGGTTCTGGTATGACTGGGGCGTGCCTGCGGCGCTGGTGTGGATGGCGCGGGGCTTGAGCGAAGAGATCGAGAACCGCTGGCAGCCGGAGTTCATGCATCGCCTGAGCGTCACGTGTGTCGCAGCGGCAGCATTGTTCCTGACCATGACCACGGACCATTCCTCACGCTGGACGCACAACCTTAACGTCCAGCATCTCAGTGCCCAAGATCCCGATCTCGCAGCCTGGCTGCCGGAGGATGGGGGTATCATCTACAATGATGACATGGCCATCTTCTACCAGACGTTCTTTCACAACCCACGGGCGAACTGGAAGTATCTGCTCGGTTACGAACCTACTTTGATGCCGCCGGGTGAACTGAAGATTTTGCGGGAGATGCAATTGAAAAACGGGGCGTATGAAACCTACACGCCGTGGGTGCAGAAGATGTTGCCGGCGGACCGCCTCATCATGCGCGGTGCGCCCTCGCAAACGCCAGATGTGAAAGGTCTGCAATGGGCTTATGCCGGTAGTAATACGTGGATCGGGCGCAAACCCCGTCCGGCAGCGAAACCGGGGGGACAGTGAGGAGGCTTCATGGCTGAGGCGGCGAACCATCCTGAACGTGTTTGGGTCACCGGTGCGAACGGGTTGATCGGCAGTCATCTGATCCGTCTGGCGAAGTCTTGTGTGCCGGAGTGGCAGGTAGTTCCTATTGTCCGTGCCGCTTTTGATCTCACTGATTCACGCGCGGTTGTCACCGCGTTTCAGAAGGAGCGGCCCAATCTTATCATCCATTGTGCCGCGCTGAGCCGCAGTCCGGAATGCCAGGCGAATCCCAAACTGGCATACGAACTCAATGTGGAGGTGACGAAGTTTCTCGCGGACCTGGCCACGGACATATCCTTTATTTTCTTCTCCACGGACCTGGTCTTTGATGGCCAGCAGGGTAGCTATGTGGAAACGGACAAGCCCAATCCCTTGAGCGTTTATGCGGAGACGAAGGTGGTGGCGGAGCGGCACGTGTTGCGGAATCCGCACCATGCGGTCATCCGCACTTCACTGAACGCTGGACCTTCGCTGCAAGGGGATCGGGGGATGGATGAGCAGATGCTTGAAGCCTTGCGTGCGGGTAAGACACTCAATCTTTTTACGGATGAATTTCGCACACCGATTCCCGCAGCGGAGACGGCGCGAGCGGTGTGGCAACTGGCGCAGCAGAAGGCGAAGGGAATTTATCATGTCGCCGGGGTGGAGCGCCTGTCGCGATGGCAGATCGGGGAACTGATGTGTGAGCGGTATCCCGAGTATCGCTCGCAGATACACGCGACTTCCTTGAGCACGTATCAAGGGGCGCCGCGCTCGCCGGATACGAGTTTGAACTGCGCGAAGGCGCAGGCGAAGTTGTTATTTCCACTGCCGAAGTTTTCGGAATGGTGGCGGCAGGTGAAATCGTGAGTGTAGCAGCATCCAAACTCTATCGCGGTCGCATCGCCCCGTCGCCTACGGGGTTGCTGCATCTTGGCCATGCGCGC
Organism: Chitinophaga pinensis; assembly: GCA_943367715.1. Classification (GTDB taxonomy): domain Bacteria; phylum Verrucomicrobiota; class Verrucomicrobiia; order Limisphaerales; family JAEYXS01; genus JAEYXS01. Next base: position 108,179 of record CALRJY020000018.1, read on the forward strand.
ACCTTTTGGATCGCATGGCAGCGGGCGCGTCAGGCGAGGGGGCAAATCATTCTTCGGAACGAAGATATTGATCCGCAACGCAGCAAGCCGGAGTTCGTGCAGGCGTTCAGGGAGGACTTGCGCTGGCTGGGACTGGATTGGGATGAAGGTCCGGACATAAGGGGGCCGCACGCATCTTACAATCAGAGCGAACGCATTCATCTCTACCGCGAAGCGTTACAACGGTTGATCGCCAGTGGTCATGCCTATCCGTGTTACTGCTCGCGCAAGGAAGTGCAACTTTCTTCCCGCGCACCTCATGCAGAGGATGAAGAAGCGATTTACGCCGGAACGTGCCGACCAGAGCAGGGAACCCCAAATGCCAAATCCGAAGGACGCAAGCCCTGCTGGCGTCTTCGCGTTCCAGATGGTGAAGCCATCCGTTTCGTGGATGGCCACTTCGGCCCGAAGGAGTATGTGGCGGGCAAGGACTTTGGCGATTTCGTGATCTGGCGGCCGGATGATGTGCCTGCTTATCAACTGGCCGTGGTGGTGGATGACGCGTTGATGGGCGTCACTGAAGTGGTGCGTGGTGAAGACCTGTTGGTTTCAACCGCCCGTCAGATCCTGGTCTTTCGCGCGCTTGGCTGGGAGCCGCCTGCATTTTATCACTGCCCATTGGTGACGGACGAGCAAGGTGTTCGCCTCGCCAAGCGCAATGATGCTCTGAGCTTGCGCACCTTGCGCGAGCAGGGGAGAGAACCGCAGGAGTTCATCGCGGCATGGCAGCGTGAAAAGCTGGCGGGTTAACCGCCCATCTGCATGCGGCCCATGAGATGAAAGTTGGATTGGTAAACCTGTGAGCGTTTCCTGAGCGTCCGCAGATTCCATAAATAGGCCAGCAGCATCAATCCCAGCCCCGCCAGTAAGGTCAGGGGGCTTTCAGTCACCGCCCAGGCAATCTCTTTGAAGTACAGGGCCAACGGAAGGGCGGCGAACAAGGGAATGAACAGCAAGGGCACGAATAAAGCCCACTTGATGCCGTGGCGCATGATGAGGGAAAGAAGCATGCAAAACACTCCGGTGCCGAAGACCAAAAGGGAAGAGCTCAACCACGGTGCCGAGAAACCGCCACCCACAAGCACATACACGGTCAGAGGAGACAAGGCGCCCAAAATGGTGACCAGGGAGAGACCCAAGTAAAGGAGCGCCAGATGCGAGCTCGTGAGGGGCAGGCTGCGCCAGTGCCTTAGGGTGGTCAATTGGGGCTGGAGCAGCAGGATGCTGATAAAGAACAACGGCAAAAAAATCATGGCAGAAACGGTTTGTCCGTTTACCGGTGCGCGCAAGATTCGCAGGATTACTTGCATGACGAGCAGCATCACGATGCTGAAGCCGGCTGCCGTGCCAAAGGTGCGGGCAAATAGCCAGGACAGTCCGCTCAAACCGCCCGTTGGCAGGGTGGTGCTGCGCGGGGTTGTTGAGACGGCGGTGGACCCCATCCTGCGGGTGCGATTCCGCAGCATGACGCTGCAGCGATACCACGCGACAATGGCACAGAGGATACCGACGAGCAGGATGCATAAGGAAATGGGATCCCACAGGGTTTTCGCTCTGATGGCCATGGGGCCGGCGATGCCCGCGCTGAATCCCAAGCCCCAAGCTCCACCGGCCATCCCGGCGATCAGGTTTTCACCAAAGTTTTCTGGCTGGCGATGCAAAAGAAAGGTCAGCACGACGAGCATGAAGGCGCCCACGGCCATGGTCAGGAGAAACAACCGCAGCAGGTCACCGGGACTGAGCGGATGTGTCGCGCCTAAGCCTGCGGCGATCAGGGAACCTATCAGGGTGGCGATCGTGACGAATAATCCGCTCAGGGGAACGCAGATGAACCAGAGGCTGGCGCTCAGTTCTTTCACGCTGATGGGCAAAGTCAAAAGCGTCCGCGCGTTCGTGCGGAAATTGAGGTCCGTTGCCAGCAGGACCACACCCAGGATAGCGCTGCCGGCCAAGGGCAGAGCGGAATGGTTTTTGGTGTAGGAAAAGCCTATGCCTACGCCGATGAAAATGATGAAGCCCAGCAGATAGGCCCACCACCAGCGCCGGTAGAAATCTTTTACGAACAGAAGATTCAGTTTCATATTCAGGCCTTGGCAAGGGTGACAAACAGTTCTTCTAACGTGACGGGAGCGGAGGCGGTCGGTTGGGCACCGAATTGTTTGAGCCAATTGCCGGATTCCTCACCGCGATCCACCAGCACGCGGCAGCGTTGGCCATCTTGCTTGGCGAGTATGATGCCGGGTTGTTTTTGCAGGCGTTGTGGTTCGCTGGACTGGCAATCCACCATGCGATAACGCTGGATGAGTTCCGCGGTCTCGCCTTCCAGGAGCATGCGACCATCTTTGATGAAGCCCATGCGATCGGCGAAGCGCTCCACATCCGCGAGCGCGTGCGAGGAGATGATGACGGTGCGATCTTCCTTGCCCACGGAATCAAGAAGTTCGGCGAAGAGTTCATGGCGGGCCACGGCATCGAGGCCGACTGTCGGTTCGTCCAGGATGAGGATGGGCGGACGCCAGGCGAGGGCAAGGATGAGGGCGAGCTTGATCTTGCTGCCGAAGGAGAGGCTGGCGATCTTATCATCGATGCCGAGGCGGAAAACTTTTAGCAGATGTTCGCAATGCCGGTCATCCCAGGAGGTGTGGAAGCCTTTCACAAAGCGGATGGCGTTGCCGACCTTGCCCCACATCTGGAAATTCAGGTCCGGGCTCACGTAACCGATCTTTTGTTTCACGGCCACTTCATCGCGTTCATGATCGAGGCCATCCACGAGGATATGGCCGCCATCAGCCGTGCCCATGCCGAGCAGAAGATCCAAGGTGGTCGTCTTGCCGGCACCGTTCGGTCCGACGAAGCCGTAGATCGAGCCACGGGGAACGGTGAGGTTTACCGGGCCGAGCTGGAACTTGCTGAACGATTTGGTGAGGCCGGTGATTTCGATGGCGTTGCTCATGGCTTTTTATCCTCCGAGGGTTGATTCAAAGTATCGCGGACAAGGGAAAGAATATCGCGGTCGCTCAACCCGGCCTGACGGGCGGCGGTCACGGCGGATTGAAAGAGTTGCGTGGCTTCGGTCTTATGAGTGGCACGGCTGCGGTCATGACCCGTCTCCGCGACGAAAGTGCCCAGGCCCTGACGGCGGTAGATGATGCCTTCGCGCTCCAGTTCCTCATACGCGCGCTTCACGGTGATGACGCTGACCAGCAGATCGGCGGCGAGCTGACGGAACGAGGGCAGGGGTGCACCGGCTGGCAAACGGCCTGCGCTGATCTCGCGCTTCAGGCCATCCACGATCTGCTCGTAGAGCGCGCCGGGCGCGGCGGAAGAGATCAGGGGCAAGGTCCAGTTATACGACGATTCGCTCATCTGTATTACTGTGTATATTGATTATATACAGTTGTCAAGAGGCAGATTGCTATGCGCTGGCTGCTCAGTCACATTTGCGCGCATGAAACGCGTGCGTATCCCGCGCAAAATGGGTGTGGTAGCGGTTTTGCTGAGTGTGGTGCTGGGCCTGGTCTGGCAGCTCACGCCGCTGCAAGCGATTGTCGCCATCGCGAGCCTCAGCGATCCTGACAAGCTGGCGACGCTCGGTGAGCGCGGGGCCAATCCGCGCCTGAACAAGATCGTTTTCTGGATGCATGAATCGTTTGACCGCGGCGGTTCACCGGAGGCAGCCGTTGAGTGGGCGCAGCGATTGAATGGCGAGAGCGGTTTACGTGCGGAGCTGGTCCATGATTCTTTGATGCGCAATTGGAAGATCGCCCGTGAGCTTGGTCTTTTGACGACGGACAACCTCGGCAAGCTAAAACGCGGCAATGCGGCGGAGATCACCTATGGGCCGTATGTGGGTGAATCGGTGGAGATCGATCACATCGTGCCGTTCAGCATCGCGCCGGAAGTGGGGAATGAACTGGCGAATCTGGAGATGCTGCCGCGCACGGTGAACCGCAAGAAGTCTGACAAGGTGACGGATAGGCAGGTGGATTACGCGGAGAAATTGCAGGAGGCGGGATTGCTGAGTGAGGGGACTTTGGAGAAAGTCCGGCAGCGATTGGGAAAGTAGGTGCATTTTGAGGCGGCCCCCGAGAAGTAATACCTAAAGTTAGGTTGGACGCAATTTGCCTGCCGGAGAATGGACCGGTCTGAATTGATTGAACTGCGGGTTGCCAAACGAGCGACCCATTACTGCCGGCAGGATACCGGCAGCACTTTGGGGGCGGGAAAGTTTGCCAAATGCGGAAAAGGGTGGTTCTTTAGTGGCCCGAATCCAGCAATCATCCGTCCAATCAAGAAATCTAGCTATGATCACCCGACGCGAAGCTCTCAAGACCGCCGCCATCGCCACCGCGGTGGCTGTCACCTGGCCTACCCTCGTGGAAGCGCAAGCTCCGGCGGCCACCGGCCCATTCACGCTGCCGAAGCTGCCTTACGCCACGGATGCGCTGGAGCCATCCATCGATGCGCAGACGATGGAGATCCATCACGGCAAGCATCACAACGCGTACGTCACCAATTTGAACAAAGCGGTCACCGGACAGACACTGCCGGGCAAGACGATCGAAGAAGTGGTGGCTAACCTGAGCAAGGTGCCGGAAGCCATTCGCACGGCCGTTCGCAACAATGGTGGCGGTCATGCGAACCACTCGCTGTTCTGGACTTCCTTGAAGAAGAACGGCGGCGGTAATCCCAAGGGCGAACTCGCCAAGGCGATCGATACGGCTTTCGGCAACTACGACGGTTTTAAGACGAAGTTCACGGACACGGCCATGAAACAGTTCGGCAGCGGCTGGGCGTGGCTGGTCATCGATGGCAAGAAGCTGGTCATCGAAGGTTTGCCGAATCAAGACTCACCGCTGAGCAGCGGCAAGACGCCGATCTTGGGCATCGACGTGTGGGAACACGCCTACTATTTGAAATATCAGAACCGCCGCGCTGACTATGTGGAAGCGTTCTACAAGGTCATCGACTGGGATGCGGTGTCTGAACGGTTCGCGAAAGCGTAAGGTTTTAGCCCATTCAATACTTTCACCCTCCAGTGTCTATGACGCTGGAGGGCGGTTTCTTTTTTGGAGGAGATATTTGGCGACTCGCTAGGCCACAACTTCAATCTTCATCATCTGAATCTGATTCCTGCCCGACTTTGGAAAGGGGCGGGGCAGTGGTTGCGCGTAACCGCCGCGGTCGATGGTGCGGCAGCGCAGTTCGTAGGTGCCTGGAGTTAAAGACTGTGGCTCAGCGGTCCAGCGGCAGAGGGTGTAGCGGAGCGGCCATTCGCGCGGCTGTTTTGTTTGCGGATCGAATTGCACCGGGCTCAGTTTCTTCTGGTCGAAGCTTTTGATCGCCTCGGGATCGAACGGGAAAATCTGTGCGTCCTGCCAAGGGGCTTTTGTGAAGGTCGGATCGTTGGCAGGGAGCGGGTCGCTGGTTTTGCGCAGCCAGTATTGCACCTTTTCCAGGCCGGAGAGTCCGACTTGAGCATTGCCCTGAATGGTGAGCGGGTCGCTGGCCTTGATCTTATCTGGAATGGTGGCGAAGCGGGCGAACGTTTTCAGCCAACTGTTCGTGTCGTTGTTACCATTGGCGTAAGTATCGTCGGATTGATGCGCGTTGGTGAAGACGATGCGCTGGAGCCATTTCACGGATTTGAAGCCGTAGGACTCGGGCACGATCATCCGCACGGGACCGCCGCGTTCGCCGGTAAGAAACTCGCCATTGAGTTTGTAGCAGAGGAGCACGGGCAGTTCACCGGGCGGGTCCTCGAAGATGCGGTTCATCGGCAGATAGCATTTGAACATCTGCTTCGGGTCCTCGTTGTGATGACCGTAATAGTAAACGTGGCGCAGGTTCTCGACCGGACCGGCGAGCCAAAGCACATCACGCAAAGGCACACCTTCCCAAAGACCATGTCCCAAGGGATCGGAAAGATTGTTGCAGGTGATGACCTTGAAGTAGCTGGTGGCTTTGGTGGCGGCGAGTTTCAGCAGGGCTTCGAACGTGAGCGCGGTGCCGTCGGATTTGAGCAACGGGCGCTGGATCTTGGAATTGCTCTCCGGATCGGCGATGATCTCAAGCTGCCACGTTTGGCGCTCCATGCCGATCTCCAGGCGTTTTTCCAACGGCAGCTTGTACGGTAGCGGGTTGCCGCGCTCGACGTTGTAGAAATCTCCGGACTGCGTGAGGCAACACCCGCCGCTTTCGCATACGGGGCCGGCCGCTTTCTTCGGGGTGACCGCCTTTGCCTCTGCTGCAACCGACTCATTACCGACTAGCGCAGGTGCAATCGCCGCCACTCCCGCTCCCGCCGCGCTGAGGCGGAGGAATTTTCGGCGGGAGATGGCGGGTGATTTCATGGTGAGGCCTTAGTCATCAAGGCTTCGCGGGTGCCGTGCCTGCAGCCTTAATGCTGAAATCATCGTAGTGGACGTCCATGGGGTTCGTGGTGAGGCTGACCAAGGATTTGGTTCCGTGAGTGATGCCTTCCGATTTGAAGGAGCCGACGGCTTTGCCATCAATGGTCACGGAAACCGAGTCGCCCTTGGTGTGGATCACCAGTGTGTGCCAGTCCTGCAATGTGGAGGGGAAGGGGAAGTTCTTCGTCTTGGTGGCGAGCATGGCTTTTTCAGCGTCGCTCAAGGACTTGGGGTCGGCCTTGCGCTTCGTGTAGAGTTCCTTCTCGAAGTTGCCGGTCTTGGCGTCGGCGACGGTGACGGACTTGGGATTGACGGTGATGCTGCAGATGTGGCCGGCATGGGAACCTTTGTAAGTGTGGTCATCGAACCAGACGTTGAAGCTCTTCGCCTTGTCGCTGGTGAAGCGGAATTTCACGGACACTTCCAGATCGCGTTCGCCGGGGAATTTGATGCTGTCCACCGCGGAGTGATCGGAGTTTTCCGGGGTGATGCCGACGAGCATGCCGTCCTTCACCACACTGCCGCTCTTGTAGTGTCCCCAGCGCGGGCCGAAGGCGTTGCTGGAGAAGTCATCGGAGAAGATCGGGCGGCTATAGTAACCGGCCGGGTCAGCGGCGAAGGCAGCGGTGGAGAGCAGGGAGGCGGTGATGAAGGTGGTGAGGAGTTTCATTAGTTTATGGTGAAAAACAATTAGGCTTAAAGGCTGTCAATGGAACCGGAAAGACGGAGTTGTTAAAGAGCGGACGGGGCATTTGCTTATTGGTGCTTCCTTCCCCCTCACCCCGACCCTCTCCCTTGGGGAGAGGGGGTAATATCTCCCGCGCTTATGCCAGTTTGGTTGCTGGTTTGCGGGCGAAAATACTGTTGAGTGGTGATCAGTTGTTTGAGGAGAGGGAGAAACATTTCCCGCGTCAAGAGCACAAGTGACCGTCTGACGGGTGGATGATCTTTTGATCTAAAGGGCATCACGGGTTCGGGTGAAGATGGTCAGACAACTTCCAAGGTGCCGGTGCTGTCACCGACCTTGGCGGTCTTCACGCCCATGCGATCGAGCATGGAGGTGTAGAGATTGGTCATCGGCGTGTGGCCGGGCACTACCACGTGGCGGCCGGTATTCAAGGTGCCGCCACCGCCACCGGCGAGGACCACTGGCAGATCGTCGTGATTATGGCGATTGCCGTCGCCGATGGCGCAGCCGTAAACGATCATGGAATTGTTGAGGACGGATTTGCCATCGGCGTCCTGCATGGTGTCGAGTTTGTTGAGGAAGCGGGCGAAGCGTTCCATGTACCAACGCTCGATCTTGGCGACCTTCAGGATCTTGTCCTGATTGCCAGCGTGATGAGTCAGGAAATGATGTCCTTCAGCGATACCCAGAACGGGGAAGGGGCGGTTGCTGCCCTCAGGGGCCACGCAATAGCTGACGACGCGGGTGGAGTCCGTCTGGAAGGCGACGGCCATCAGGTCATACATCAGGTCCACGTGCGCTTCGTGGCTTTCAGGAATGCCCGTGGGCTCGGCCAACGAAGAACCGGGAAGCTTGAACTGTTCGTTCTTCTCGATCTGTTTCTCCAGGGTGCGGACGCCGGAAAGATACTCATCCATCTTCTGCTTGTCGTTCCGGCCCAGATTCCGGTTCATGCTCCGCACATCTTCCATCACGAAATCGAGGACGCTGCGGCGTTGTTCCAGGCGCTGGCGGAGATTCGTCTGACGCTCGGTTTCCGTGCCGCTGCCGAAGAGTTTTTCGAAGATCACCCGGGGATTTGGTTCGGGGGAAAGAGGGAGGGTTTCTGAGGCCCAGGAGATGTTATACTGATAGGCGCAGGGATAACCGGTATCACATGAGCCATAAAGACGGGTGCCTTCCACGCCCAGTTGCAAGGAGTCGAGACGGGTCAGGTGGCCGACCTGACGGGCCGCGATCTGGTCTACCGAGATGCCGAGCTGCAAACGTGAACCGAGAGTTTTCCAGGCGTGGACACCGGTGAGGAAGGAGGCTCCGGAGCGGGCGTGATCGCCGGAACCATCACCCCAATTGTTCGCCGTGATGTGAGCGAGGCCGGTGAGGATTTGAAACTTGTCCTTCAAAGCCTTCATGGGGACAAAGGTTTCGTTCAGCTCGTAATTCCGCCCTTCACCTTTCGGCAACCAGCGCTGGTAATTGGAGCCGTTCGCGAAGGCGACGAAGCCCATGCGCAAGGGCATGCCGCTGGCGGTGGTGGCCAGACCGGGAGTTGATGCCGCCAGTGCGCGACCCACTGGCGTGACGGATTCCAGCGTGGGCAAGGCGAGGCAGACGCCGAGCCCGCGCAAAAAGGAACGACGACTGGAAGTTTTATGGTTCATCATGGTTGCGCTTGAGGTTTAGGGGCGGATTCAGGAGCAGGGGCGGCTTTGGGTCCAGCCTGATTACGGCGTTGCGGATCGCGCTTTTCCGGCGGCGGCGCGGTGGGAAGTGCGAATTTGGGCGCGGACTTGGCCAGGCCGTTATCGCCCCGGCGGGTTTGAAAGGCGGGACTTTCGATCACGCCCAGCAGCAGGGTGGAGAACTTGCCGTCATCGGCCACCAACTGCGAAGCAATGTTATCGATCGTGATCGCGTCGGCAGGCTCCAGACCGCGTCCGAGGGCGTACGTCAGGAGTCGCTCGGTGGCGCCGCGATAGAACTTTTCCTTACGCCCGGCGAAAAGTTTTCGGATGTCCTCGATGCTGGTCAGCGTTTCGCCGCTGACGGTTTTCTCGCTGGATTCGATGGCTTGTCCGTTTTCCTTATCACGCCAGATGCCGATGACATCGTAGTTTTCCAATACTATGCCGATAGGATCGAAGTGGGCGTGACAGGCCGCGCAGGATTTGTTTTCGCGATGGAGGGCCAATTGCTCGCGGACGGTTTTAGGCTTATCAGAGCCGACTGCATCCTCGTCCAAGGGCGGGATATCCGGTGGTGGCGGTGGTGGTGGTGTGCCCAAGAGATTTTCCAGAACAAAGGTGCCGCGTTTTACCGGGGACGTGCGATTGGGATTGGAGCTGGCGACGAGGAAGCTGCCATGGGTCAGGATGCCGCCGCGTTTGCTTTCCGGCGTGAGCATCACTTTCTGGAACTCTTCGCCTTCGACTCCCTTGATGCCGTAATACTCTGCGAGCTTGTTGTCCAGAAACGTGTAATCCGCGGTGATCAATTCGATCAGGTCGCGATCGTTGCGGGCGATGTGCTCGAACAACATCTCCGTTTCTTTCTTCATCGAGGCGCGGACCGGGTTCAATTTCCCATCGCGTGAGATGGCGGTCATCAGGACGTTGCGGGTGCGCAACCATTGGCCGGGATAGTCTTCGAAGAAGCGGCTGGATTTGTCATCGGCTAGCATGCGCGCCACTTGAGCGCGGAGGTTCTTCCGCAAAGTTCCTGCCTGGGCGTGACGGGCGAGTTCCTCATCTGGGAGGCTTAACCAAAGGAGATACGAGAGACGCGAGGCCAGAGCATGCTCATCCAACTGATGAATTGATTTCGGGTCATCGGGGCGAGGTTGGGTTTCCGAACGGAAAAGGAATTTCGGCGAGGTCAGGATGGCGCTGATGGCTTGGGAGATGCCTTTTTCAAACTGTGGGTTTCTTAGCGCGATGGCTTGCAGACGATCCAAGGTTTCCGCCTCTACCGGGCGCCGAAAGGCTTTGCTGGCTACGCGCTTCAGAATGGCGCGGGCATAGGCCTGACGTTTCACGGGATCAGCGGGGGCGTCGCCTTGGAAAAAGATTTTCCGATGCGCCTCGGGGTATTCTTTCAGGTTGTCATCCAAGGGGCCGACCAGACGAGTTTTGGGGGATAGTTCCAGAAAGTGGGTGATGCCTTTCGAATCGGCTTTGTGCGGAACGGTGCTGAGAGTGAGGGAATGTTTGCCGGGTTGGAGGGTGACGGGTTTGGTGAATTTGTAATGTTTGGTGCCGCCGATCTCCACGGATTCTTTGAGCAGTTCCTGATCGTCGATGCGGGCGGTCAAATCGTAGGCACCACCATACTCCTGCCAGCCGCCGAGGGAGAAGGTGAGTTCCAATTGGAACGTCCCGGCGTGGTGAACTTCAAATTCACGAACTTGATTGAAGCGTTTGGGATCAGCGATCTTTT
>CALRJY020000019.1:0-116679 GCA_943367715.1 Chitinophaga pinensis
ATGAAGGCGGGAAAACCCGAAGTGAAATCCATCAGCCAGCTCGCTTTCGGGCCGGAGGGCATCCTCTTCGTGGCTGACTCCAAATCTGCCGCCGTCTTCGCCCTGGATATGGGTGATTCCAAAGCCGGTTCCGCCGGGACCTTGAAGGTGGAAGGCATCAACCAGAAGATCGCCGCCCTCCTCGGCACCAGCGCCGACCAGATCACCATCAGTGATATGGCGGTGAATCCGGTTTCCCGGAACACCTACCTCGCTGTGGCCCGTGGCCGCAGTGCTGATGCCGCGCCGGTCCTCGTCCGTGTGGACAAGACGGGCAAACTCGACGTGGTCTCGCTCGATAATGTGAAGCATTCCAAGGCGCAGTTGCCTGACGCACCCGTGGACGGTGTGGTGGGCGAGGGCAACCGCAAGAGCAATCCGCGCACGGAAAGCATCACGGACATCGCCTTCCTCGAAGATCGCGTGCTCATCGCCGGTCTCTCGAATGAGGAATTTGCCTCCACCCTGCGCGCCATCCCGTTCCCGTTCAAGACGGTGGCGAACGGCACGAGCGTGGAGATTTATCACGGCGCTCATGGCAAGTTCGAGACGCGTTCCCCGATCCGCACGTTCATCCCCTTCAAGGTCGGCAAGGAACAACAGCTTCTCGCCGCTTACACCTGCACGCCGCTGGTCCAGTTCCCGCTGAAGGACCTGACCCCTGGTGCGAAGATCAAGGGCAAGACCATCGCCGAGCTGGGCAATCGTAATCGCCCGCTGGACATGATTGTGTATCAGAAGGATGGCAAGGATTACCTGCTCATGGCGAACAGCAGCCGTGGCATCATGAAGATCGATACCGGCAACATCGAAGGCGCCGAGAGCATCACCACGAAAGTGGACGATAAAAAGGGCGTGACCTATCAGACCATCGATAGCTGGACGGGCATTGATCAACTCGACCGCCTGGATGACAAGAATGCTCTCGTCGTGCGCCGCAATGAAGCTGGCGCGATGAGCCTGGAATCCCTCCCGCTGCCTTGATCGATGAGTAAAGGAAGTTTCAACGGACTGGCTGTCGCACTCGCGGCAGCCAGTCTTTTTTTCGGCAGCCTCATTTCATCCCTCGGACAGGTTAGCGGCCCAACCATCACATGGGACAACTGGAAAGGGTATCACGTCGCAATCGCCAAAGACTTGCCTCCGGATGTACTAAAGAGAATAACCGATGCCAAATGGGACAATGAGACCTGGCGCAAAATCTTCCCAATGACAGTTGAATCGGGAGACCTCCTAAGTGCCATGGAGACACCTGCCATGCTGGGCAGTTATCAGACCAGCCCAAAGACGGTTACCTTCGTCCCGCAATATCGACTGACTCCCGGTTTGAAATATCGGGCGACACTGAATCTGAGCAAGTTACCGGGCTACACTGGCAAGTCCGCGCTGATCACCTCCACGCATACCGTTGCGGCTTTGAAGCTGACGCCAACCACGGTCGTTTCCCAAGTTTATCCGAGTGCCGATGTGTTGCCGGAGAATCTCCTGAAATTTTATCTGCACTTTTCCGCTCCGATGAACGGTGGTCATATCTATGACCACATCCATTTGCTCAATAGCGCGGGCAAAGCCGTAGAGCTTCCCTTTCTGGAGATCGACGAAGAACTCTGGAACCCCGAGATGACCCGCCTCACCCTCTTCATCGATCCGGGCCGGATCAAGCGCGAGGTGAAACCGCTCGAAGACATCGGCCCCGCGCTGGAGACCGGCAAGACCTACACACTCGTCATAGATAAGGAATGGCAGGATGGCAAAGGTACGCCGCTCAAAGCTACCTTCCGCAAGCAATTCACCGTAAGCGCACCGGACCGCACGCCGCCTGACCCTAAGACGTGGAAGATCAAAGCGCCCCTTGCTGGCTTCGCGCAACCGCTGGTCGTGGAGTTTCCGAAATCAATGGATCACGCGCTATCTCAACGCATGATGCATGTGGTGAGTGCGGAGAAGAAGCTCGTTGCCGGAAACATCACCTTGGAGAATCACGAGCAACGGTGGATTTTCACACCGGAGAAATCATGGACCGCTGGCAGCTACCAGCTTCAGGTGCAGACAACAATCGAGGACCTTGCGGGAAATAATATCGGCAAGCCGTTCGAGGTGGATCTGTTCGAGGGTGTGGAAAAACGGATCAAGAATGAGACGGTTTCGATTCCGTTTGAGATCAAGGCGAGGCCTTGAACGTCATTCTCGGGTAGCGAGGAGCGCCATCACGGCCCATCCTGTCGTTGAGAGACGTTGTGCGTAACTCTCATTCCCCGAAGGCCGTGTCGTCTCGGGCCAGCTTCCATCGTCATATTGATTCGCGGCGAGATACTTTCGCCCGCGTTCTATCATCAGTGCGATCTCCGGTTGCGCCTGCATTGGCGCCAGCGCCAACAACGCCATCGCTGTATCAAACACCTCAGGCGGAGCATCCGCATAGGGTCCCCAACCACCATCGCTGGTTTGTGAACATTGGATGAGCTGGAACGCTTGTTCACCTTTGCCCTTGCTCACTGCGCTCGCATCTTCCTTCAGCGCGATGAACAAAACGGCTGCATTGAACACGCTATTAACCGGTACTGAGCGCAACCACTGCTCTCCCTTCACGACCGCACTTTTCGCCTCTGCAGTATCACTGCGTTTCAAAACCTTGAGCGCGGTATAGGTCGCCAGCGGCGCGCCATAAGTGGCCGGCGAACCCAATGTGCTCTGCGCATCGATGGGCCACGAACCATTCGCCGCCTGCTGTTTCACCAACCGCCTCGCCGCTTCCGCGAGCGCTTCGGTTCGCTGCGCATGTCCTGTATCGAGCGCCGTCAGCAACGCCGAAGCGAACTGCACATCCGCCAGCCGCTGGTCGCTGAATCCCGGGTCACCCTTGTTGTGATCCCATTGCTGCGGCCGGGTCAGCCAATCTGTCGTGCTGGCCAAAACCGCGGCCGGAATGCGATACCCTTTCTGAGAAGCCAGATACAACGCCCGCGCCGCATCACCATTGTTGTGACAGGAGAAACAGCCATTGTCCTTGCGCCACGCCGGAACATCCTTGCTGAGAAACTCAACGCCCTTCCGCTCCGCTACTACGGCCGGATCGTTCGACGCATCACGACTCGCACATCCGGCCAAGATGCCAGCCATCACCAGAACAAACAGTGTCCTGCAAAAAATCATGCGTGTGCTAATAGAGAAAGTATTCCATCGCTCCTCACCTCCCGCCAATCCAAACCACTCCTAGTTACGCATCACGTATTACGTGTTGCGTCTCACTTCGGCCGCGCTACCGGTATCGCCACGCTCATCTCCTTCAACACCCCTTCCACCGCCACCAGCAGCGCCTGGATATCTTTATCCTTCAGGCGACCGATGTTCCCCATGCGGAAGCAATCCACATGTCCCAGCTTGCCGGGATAGATCACCATGTCGCGCTGCGAGAGTCGGCGATAAAATTCTTCGAACTTAAAATTGGTATCTCCCGGATAATGGAACGCCGTGATGATGTAGCTCTGCACTTCCGGCGCGAGATACGGGATGAACCCCAGTTCCTTCATCCCCACCTTCAGCGCATTGTGATTGCCCAGATACCGCGCTGCCCGGCCTGCTACACCGCCTTCTTCCGCCAACTCCTTCAACGCCTGCGCGAACGCCAGCAACGTATGCGTCGGTGGCGTGTAACGGAACTGTCCGTTGCCCTCCAGCCCGCGCCATTGCTCGTAAAGATCCAGGCTCAACGTCCGCGCCTGCCCCTTGCATGATTCCAACTTTGTCCGCCGAGCCAGCACAAAGGAGAATCCCGGCACGCCCTCGACGCATTTGTTCGCCGAAGAGATCAGGTAATCGATACCACCCGCCGCCAAGTCCGTGGGCACTGCGCCGAAGCTGCTCATCGCATCCACGATGAACGTACGCCCTGCTGCCTGCACGATCGCCCCGACTTTCTCCGTCGGATTCAAGATGCCCGTTGTCGTCTCGCAATCCACGATCACCACATGCGAGATGCCCGAGTCGGCATTGAGCGCCTTTTGCACGGCCGCCGGATCAACCATCTCATCCTCCGACCAGCGCAACACTTCCGTGGCGATGCCATATCGCGTGGCCATCTGCACCATACGTTCGCCATACGCGCCATTCACCAGGATGAGCAACTTGCCCTTCGCCGGGATCGCGCTCGTCAGCACCGACTCTACGCCGAACGTCCCGCTCCCCTGCACCAGCACTGCCTCGTAACCGCTCGCCTGGCTCGCTCCGCCCAGTTCCAGCAACTGCCGTCGGATGTCGCGCACCATCGCGATGAACTCCTCATCGCGCGACCCCATGTCGTGCAACATCGCCTCCTTCACCGTCCGACTCGTCGTCAGCGGCCCTGGAGTGAAGAGTAGTTTGTCCTTCGCCATGGCTCGTTACTTTCCTGCATCCGCCACAAATTTCATGAACCGCTCTTTCACCTCATGCGGCTTCACCGTCGGGCGTCCCAAATTCTTCGGCGAACCCGCGCGTATCTTCACATGCAGCAGTGCGGGACCACCCTTGCCTCGCAACTCTTTCACCGCCGCCCGCACATCCGCCGGATCATCCGCTGAGGTCGCGTAGCGATAATTCGCTGCTGCCGCGATCGCCGCAAAGTCCACCAAGCCCGACACCGTGCGCTGCCCACCCGTCGAATCATGGGACTCGTTGTCCAAGATGATGTGCAGGAGGTTTGTCGGCTGATAATACCCGATCGTCGCCAACGCGCCAAGCTTCATGAGCGCCGCGCCGTCGCCATCGATCACCACCACCGGCAGCTTCGGTTGAGCCTGCGCAAGGCCGAATCCAATGCCTGAGGCCGTGCCCATGCCGCCCACTACGTAAAGATGATTCGGCCGGTCCGCGATCGTGAACAATTCACGCCCCGTCTTCCCCGTCGTCGCGATCACCGCTTCGTTCCCTTGCAGCGATTCGAGGATCACTTGCAACGCCTCCGTGCGGATCATGCGTTGCGGTGTTTGCAATTTGAGCAATTGCTTCACCTCCGTCGGCACGCGTTCCGGTTGCGCCTGATCCTTCAAGTCACACTCTTCGATAGAACCCTCGGACATCACGAGCGCGAAGGGCAGCTTGCGCTCGTTCATGCTCGCTTCCGCTTTCGCCATCACGTCCGCGATCTTTGCTTCCTCATTCGGGAAGGGCAGCCACGGGATCTGCATCGTCTCCAGCAGTTGATGCGTGATCTGGCCCATCAGCACATGCTGCGGCTCATCCAGGCGGCCCGGCTCACCGCGCCACGTCGTGATGAGCAACGTTGGCACTTGGAAGGGATAGTTCAGCGACGTGAGCGGGTTCACCATGTTGCCGAGGCCCGAGTTCTGGCACATCGTCACCGTCTTGCGCCCACCCAGATACGCGCCCATCGTGATGCCCACTGCCTCGCCCTCGCTCGTCGCGCCGATGTAATCCAGCGTTGAATCGCCGATGACGTAATTGATGAACGGCTTCAGATACGAACACGGCACGCCCGCATACTGGGTGTAGCCCAGTGACCGCAAATGCTCGATGAATGCTGATGCGGGTATCATTTTAGAATGCGTTCGCCGCGCTCAAATCTTCCAGGCTGTCGACATCCAGCCAATGCCCCGTGATGTAGTTCACGCGCACCGTCTGGCCGCTCACCAGCAGATGCTTGAACAAGTCATCGAAGCGCAGCTTGTTGAAGTCCGGTCGCTTCGCGAGTTCCGCCAAGGCCGTGCGGATCTTCTCCGCGCCCTTCGCACTCGCCTTGATGAGTCCGATCCATTCGCCATGGATCTTGTCTTCCGCCAGCTTCGGCCCCATCTCGCGCAGCTCCGCTTCCTCTTCACCATACTTGATGGTGTAGGGATGCGACGCCGTCACGTAATCGATGTAGCTGTCCGCGCGCTTGCGCTGCTGCCACGCCGCATCCACGGCGATGACGATGTCACCCGGGTCCGTCAGCAGGTTTTGCAGGATGTAACGGCGGAACAAAATATCGCCGAACGAAATCACCACATTGCCCTCGATGTCTTTTGCCGCCTTGTTCAAGGAACCCAGTTCCGCCGTCTGCGCATACTCTGGGTTCTCCACGAAGCGCACATCCGGCGCGTTCACTTCCTTGCTCGCGAAGCCGCGCACCACCACCACATCCTTCGTCTGCTCCGCGCGGAACTGCGCCACCAGCTTGTGCAGGAGCGGTTGGCCGTTGATCGGGATCATCGCCTTCGGCTTCGTCTTCGTCAGCTCGCCGAGTTCGCTGCCTTGGGAAGCCGCTAAAATAATTGCCCGCAGCGAATTGCTCGTCTTCGGCAGATAACGCTCCTCAGCTTCCGCCAGTTCATCCGCATTTTGCAGACGGAAAATATCTTTCACCGACGCCACGCGATCTTCCACGTTCATCAGCGAACGCTCCTTGAAGATGGTGCGCGTGGTGTTCTGCATCGCCGTGATGGCCGAGCGCACGTTGTGGTTCGCCCAGATGACGGTGCTGATGCCCGCCTGCTCGAACACTTCCGTGGGCGTGCTGTAATACATCGTCGGCACGATCACCAACGGGCAACGATTCTTCCACGCTTTGGCAAATGCGAGGATCTGGTCCGGCGACGATTTCTTGCTATGGATGAGCAACGCATCTGCGCCCGCTGCGTGATACGCATCCGCGCGACGCAACATCTCCTCCATGCCCCAACCCGCGATGAATGCTTCCAGCCGCGCCACGAGGCAGAAATCTGGATCGCTCTGCGCATCCTTCACCGCCTTGATCTTGCCGGCGAATTCATCCATGTCCGCCAGCGGCTGTTGCTCGCTGTTGATGAAGGAGTTCGTCTTGGGGAAAAGCTTGTCCTCGATGCACACGGCCGCGCACCCGCGCTGCTCGAGCTTCTTCACCAGGCGGCGTACGTTGTTGAAATTGCCGAAGCCCGTGTCGCCATCCAGCAGGATGGGGATGTTCGTGGCGTCCGCCATGAACTCCACCACTTCCAGGACTTGCGTCCAGCTCGCCTCATTATTGTCCCGCACACCGAGCGCGGCGGACATGGACAGGCCGCTGGCCCAAATGCCCTTGAAGCCCGCCTCTTCCACGATGCGGGCGCTGAGACCATTATGCGCCTCCATAAGGAATTCCAAATGGGGCGACTGCAACATCTGCTTAAACTGCGTCGTTTTGTTCACTGGCGCGCCATTAAATGGAACTGTCCCGCCGCACGCAACAGCGCACTTTGGGTCGGTCAGGATTAAATTTGTGGACAAAACCCCCTTAAAAGCTGCGGAAGCTCTTTTACCCATGCAATTTCACCAAGCCAACAGAGGAAGACAGCTGAGGATTTTCATTGCGAGCACTGCTTAAACCCCGGCTGGCGCTTTCCTCATGTTCCCCTCATGTTTCCCAGCTAGCATAGATGTCGATTTTTGGTCAAATTAGATCATGCGAGTCCTCTTCGTCGAAGATTCCGAGCCGTTGCGTAAGCCGGTGGTTAAGGCGCTCAAGGCGTCTGGCTATGCCGTGGACGCGACGGGCGACGGCAAAGAGGGCTTCTGGCTCGCGCAGGAGCACCCCTATGACGTGATTATTCTCGACATCATGCTGCCGGGGATGGATGGGTGGGAGATTTTGAAACAACTTCGGGCCAAGGGCAATGAGACGCCAGTGCTATTCCTCACGGCGAAAGATTCGATCGAAGATCGTGTGGCCGGTTTGCGGTTGGGCGCGGATGATTATCTGGTGAAATCATTTGCGATTGAGGAATTGCTGGCGCGGGTGGAAGCGCTAGGCCGGCGCAAGTATGCGCGGCACACACCAAGGCTGACAGTCGCGGACCTGGAACTGGATCAAACGGCGAAGACCGTGCGGCGAGGCGGGCAAGAGCTGAAGCTCGCACCCCAGTTGTTTGCGCTGCTGGAGTATCTGCTTTTGCGAAAAGGTCAGGTCGTTTCCCGAACGGAAATCGAGGAGCATATCTACGACGACCAAGTTTCGCCGACAAGCAACGTGGTGGACACAGCGGTATGCGCACTGCGCCGTGCCATAACGGTGTCGGCGGATAGCATTCCGGTCATCCACACGAGACGCGGGATGGGTTACGTCATCGAGGAGCCGGCAAAATGACCAGTCTGCGCACGCAACTGCTCGTCTGGCTATTGCCCGGCTTTATCCTCGTGGGTATTGCCGCTGGGGTGGGCGTGTATTTTTCCGCGCGCAACGCGTTCGAGGCCGATCTTGATGCACGGCTGGGCAAACTGGCCGGCATGGCGCGACTGGCCTTGCATAACCAGATCGGAGACGCATCCAGCGGACCCCGCGCCATGACCTTGAGGGCTTTTATCGCCCGCGAGGATTTCAAAACATCGGGCCAATATTTTGAGCAATGGAAGCCCGACGGCACGGCGGAACGTAAGTCACCAAATCTCGGCGATGCGGACCTGCCGCGTCCCGATCAGTTCCTGCGCGAAGCCGTGCGGTATGACTCCACACTGGGAAATGGGGATCGGGTCCGGGTGAGCGCGATGCGATTTTCACAGGTGGGCACGACTCCGGCGGTGGACTTCGCAGTGGCGATAAGCCGCAAAGAGGGAGACGAGAAATTGTCCCGGTTGATCGTCGAACTGACGGTCGGTGGTCTGGCGTGTTGCGCCGCGCTATGCGTGATCCTGGCGCTGGCGCTGCGATTTGCCATGCGCCCGTTGACACGTTTGGGCGATCAGGCCGCGTCCATGGGTGCTGGCTCGCTTCATGTGCGTTTTCCCGCAGAGACCATGCCGTCGGAAATCGCCCCCATCGTGTTGCGATTGAATGATCTTCTCGCACGACTGGAGCAGAGCTTTGAACGTGAGCGGCGCTTCAGCGGCTATCTGGCGCATGAACTGCGCACCCCGCTCGCGGCGATCCGTTCAACAAGCGAAGTGGCCGCCAAATGGCCGGAACAATCTTCCTCCGAAGATTATGCCGAAATCGCGCGCATCACGACGCGTTTGCAGCAGACGGTAGATACGCTCTTGCTGCTGGCGCGGATGGAAACCGTTTCAGCCGACATCGTGCGCGAATCAGTGGAGCTGCGCTCACTCGTTGAGGAATGCACCGCCCTGCATGCCCAACGGGCGCGCGAACGCGAGATCACGCTCACATTGCAGTTTCCTGAGGCGCTCACCTTGGAGACGGACGCCCGATTGCTGCGAATCATCGTGATGAACCTGATTGCCAATGCGGTCGAATACTCTCCACCGGGCAGTGAGGTGATGGTGGTCAGCAGCAGCCGGGAAAATCCGATTGAGGTAATCAATCCCGCACCCATGCTCCGGCCTGAGGATATTCCGCATCTCTTTGAACGGCTTTGGCAGAAGGATACCGCTCGCAGTGACTCTTCACACGCCGGTCTAGGCCTCTCTCTCGCAGAAGGTTGCGCCACCGCACTGGGTTTTCATTTATCGGCTGAACTGTCCCCGCAGAACCTGTTGCGGATGTCACTGCGAATCAAAAAATAGTCGCGGCCCTCATCTTCCGCTCATGTGCGTATTCTAAGATACGAGCATGAAACTACTCTTCATCTCCATCGCTGGGCTCATGACAGCGGCTGCCTTCGCCCAGGAAAGCGCGGCCCCTGGAAGCCGCAGCCCGGAGCAGATCTTCCAGTTCCTCGATAAAGACAAGAGCGGCACTGTTTCGGAAGCCGAGTTCGGCGCCCTCAAGGAAAGGATGCCCTCGCTCCGGCAATCTCCCGATGCGGTGGGCACCACGTTTAAGCGGTTGGATAAGAATGGCAACGGCTCACTGACGTTAGACGAATACCGGGCCATGCAGGGCCGACGCCCCGCGGTCACGCCCCCTCCGGGCCCGCCGAGCACCCCAGCGCCGGCACCAGCGCCCTCAGCCTCCCCAGCGCCGAATGTTCCCACGGTCGCGCCTAAGACACCACAGCCGGTCACCGCCGAGGGCTTCGCATTCTTCGAGAAGAAAATCCGGCCTGTGTTAGTGGACAAATGTTACAAATGCCACGCCGCCGACTCGGAGAAAATCAAGGGCGGGCTGGTGCTCGACACCCGTGAAGGCATCCGCGAGGGCGGCGACACGGGCCGTGCGATCGTGCCGGGTGACTTGAGTGCGAGCCTGCTCATCAAGGCGATCCGTTATCAGGATAAAGATGTGGCCATGCCACCGGAGAAAAATGGCGGCAAGCTCCCGGCCGAGGTCATCGCCGATTTTGAAGCCTGGGTGAAAATGGGCGCTCCCGATCCGCGCGAAGGCAAGGGGCTATCGAAGAAAACTCCAGAGAAAGGTCGGGAGCATTGGGCATTTCAACCGCCAAAACGTGAACCCGCACCCGCAGTCAAGAACACAGCCTGGCCCCGTAACGACATTGACCGCCACATCCTCGCCGGACTTGAAACGAAGGGACTCAAGCCCGTGGGCGATGCGGACAAAGCCACACTGTTGCGCCGGGTATATTTTGATCTCATCGGTTTGCCACCGTCACCGGAAGAAGTCAGTGCGTTCCTCAATGACAAGGACGCCAAAGCGTTTGAAAAAGTAGTGGATCGCCTGCTGAGTTCCCCGCAGTTCGGCGAAAAATGGGGCCGCCATTGGCTGGATGTAGCCCGGTATGCTGAAAGCACGGGCAAGGACATCAACCTCGCTTTTCCGTATGCCTGGCGCTATCGCGACTACGTCATTGCGGCTTTCAATAAGAACAAACCGTATGACCAGTTCCTGCGTGAGCAACTCGCCGGCGACCTCTTGTCAGCAAAGGACGACAAGCAGCGGGCCGAGCAACTCATTGCTACCGGCTTCTTGGCGCTGGGAACCAAAAGTGTCAATCAGGCAAACCCGCGTCAGTTCGCGCTCGACCTGGCGGACGAGCAGATTGACACCGTCTCGCAAGCATTGCTCGGGGTCACCGCTGCCTGTGCCCGCTGCCACGATCACAAATTCGACCCGATCTCGCAGCGGGAGTATTACTCGCTGGCAGGCATATTTCTCTCCACCGAAACCCGCTACGGCACCTTTTTTGCGGCGCAGAATCGCAGCGCGGCTGAACTGATCGAGCTTCCGAAAGGGGCAGGCGTGCCCGTGTTAACGCGGGTGATGACACCGCAGGAACGTCAGCGCAAACAGGCGGAACTCGATAAACTGCTTAAAGAAGCGAATGACATGGCCGCAGCCACTTTCCAGCAGACTGGCGGGGCCAAGCGCCAGCCTCGTAATCAGCAGCAGTTGCTCCTGTTGCGGATGAACCAGATCGGCTTGCTCGAATCGGAGCTAAGCTCGTTCGATAATGAGGGAAAAATGCGCCCACTGGCGATGGGTGTGCTGGATCAACCAACGCAACGGAAATCTTCAGGTGGTAATCAATCGCGACCGGCAGCAACGCCACGTTACGAATCAAGCACGCCAGATCAGGCAATCGCCTCCCGTTTGCTGGAACGCTATGGACGCTTCGCCCGCCCGCCTGAGTTCCAGGTCGTCGGTGAGTCGCCGGTGTTCGAGCGGGGCGATGTGACCAAACCGGTGGGAAAGGTTGGTCGCGGCTTTTTATCCGTGCTGACGCACGAATCGCCGCCGAAAATTCCCGCCAATACCAGTGGCCGCCGCGAACTGGCGGACTGGATGCTGGCCGACAGCAATCCGCTTACCGCACGCGTCATGGTAAATCGCACCTGGCAATGGCTGTTTGGGCAAGGTCTGGTGTCCACGCCTGATAATTTCGGCACCACGGGAACTCTGCCTTCAAACCAAGCGTTGCTGGACATGCTCGCAGTGAAGTTCCGCGAAGATGGATGGTCAGTAAAAACGTTGATTCGAGACATCGTCACGAGCCGCGCCTACCAGCTTTCCTCGACCTTCGATGAAAAGAACTTCACGGCTGATCCGGAGAATACGCTCGTCTGGCGGATGAGCCAGCGGCGGCTCGATGCCGAATCCATCCGGGATGCTATTCTCGCGGCCAGCGGCCAGCTTGATCTTCGCCCCCCGGTCGGTTCGCCGATTGCCGAGCGCGGCAATGGACCAATCGGGCAGTTTCGGCAATTTCCCAATGCGGGCGTGCCGGAGGATGCACTTGTGGAGGCAGGGAGCCGGACCACAGCGCGCTCGGTCTATCTTCCGATCGCTCGTGAGTTGCTGCCTGATGCGTTGGCTGTTTTCGATTTCGCGGAGCCGGGTTTTGTAAGCGGCCAGCGGGAAACGACCACCGTTCCATCGCAAGCACTGTTTCTCCTTAACTCGCCGTTTATCGCTTCCGCTTCGCAGAAGCTCGCGGAGCGCGTGATAACTACGCATCCAATGGGGGCGAAGAGTGACGCGACCGCAAATCTCTCGCAACGCGTGCAATCTGCCTACTGGCTCGTGTTATCCCGCGCCCCCAGCGAAGCAGAACGGCAGGCAGGGATGACTTTCTTCGCGAAGTTTCCCAGCGCACCGCCTACTGGCGGCGCCAACACTGTTGCCACTGATCCGGCGACGGCTCCGTGGACTTCTTTCTGCCGGGTGCTCTTTGCGAGCGCAGAGTTCCGGTTCATCAAGTAACTGACTGAGATTACACCTTATTTCATCGACATATATGATCGCTCCCAATTCTCCCAATCCGCATTCGCCATTTTTCTCTCGCCGGGCAATGCTTAAATCACTCTCGGGCGGCTTCGGTTACCTGGCTTTCGCCGGGCTCGCCGCACGTGCTGCGGCACCGGCCACGGTTGTTTCACGCGAGGGCCCGCTGGCGCCGAAGGCACCTCATTTCCTGCCGCGAGCGAAACGAGTCATCTTCCTGTGCATGCGCGGCGGGCCGTCGCACGTCGATACGTTCGATTACAAGCCCAAGCTCATGGCCGACAGTGGTGCGGCCGGAACACGTCCCGGCACCAAGCTGCTGGGCTCAAAATGGAAATTCACACAGCAAGGGCAGAGCGGGCTCTGGATTTCAGAGCTGTTCGGAAACGTCGCGAAGCATGCGGACAATCTCTGTCTGCTGCGCTCGATGCACACCGATCTGCCCGCGCATCCGCAGGCGTTCCTGCAAATGCACACGGGGTCGTTCCAGTTCGTCCGGCCTTCACTTGGCGCTTGGACCCTGTATGGGCTGGGCACCGAAAATGAGAATCTTCCAGGCTTTGTCTCGCTTACGCCTCCGGCGGCGTCAGGTGGGGCACAGAACTATGGATCCTCTTTTCTGCCCGCAGTTTACCAAGGCACACGTCTCGGGGCTGATAACCGACCAATCGCGGGTGCCGAAATCCGCAACCTCAACTCACCCATCGCCGCTTCGGTTCAGCGCGCGGAACTCGATCTGCTCCAGAAACTCAATCGCGAGACGTTGCGGATCGACCGTTCTAATCCCGGGGTGGAGGGAGTGATAGAGAGTTTCGAGCTGGCTTTCAGGATGCAGAAAGAGATGCCGCAAGTGATGGATCTTTCCGGTGAGAGCGAGGCGACAAAAAAGCTCTACGGTTTTGAAGACGCAGCAACGGCGGATTTCGGCCGCAAATGTTTGCTTGCGCGCCGTTTCGCAGAAGCCGGGGTGCGCTTTGTGGAGATCTCCCATGGAGATTGGGACCAGCACGCGAACCTGACCTCGGCACTCGGCGCAAATTGCCGCTCGGTGGATCAGCCCATCGCCGCGCTCCTCACCGATCTCAAGCAGCGTGACATGCTTAAGGACACCCTCGTGATTTGGGGCGGCGAGTTCGGTCGCACGCCCTACGCGCAGGGCACGGACGGGCGAGATCATAACAACCTGGGCTTCACGATGTGGATGGCTGGCGGTGGCGTAAAGGGCGGCTTCAGCTACGGTTCAACCGATGATTACGGGGCAGCGGCAGTGGAGAATAAGATTCACATCCACGATCTCCACGCGACAATCCTCCACCTGCTCGGCCTCGACCATGAGAAGCTCACCTATCGTTACGCCGGACGTGATTTCCGCCTGACTGATACGAAAGGCCATGTCGCAAAAGATATCATTGCTTAGCAGCTATCGCCTCATCCATGAGGTTTGCGCCAATCGACCGATAGGAGGTGTTTGGGGTTCGCTCAAACTGCTGCTGCCTCGGCGACTTCGAGAGATTTAAATAATCTTCATTTGTAATTTCTTGAGGATCTTGCTGCTTGCACTTTCCCATGCTCTCGACACCTGATCTTCTGCCTGCTAAGCTCCAGCCACGTAACACCAAGGATTGTCACCCGATGACAACTGCAACACCTCAACCGATCTGGAAAAACGTCCTGATCAGCATCTTCTTCAGCATGCTCATGCTGGGGAGCTTGTTTTGGATGAACGCACTCAAAGATTATCACTTCTCGCGTGGTCATTTCTTTGGGATCAGTGGCTTCGCAGTCGTCGCCCTATCCCCTCTCATCTATCTGGTTTGGAATGAACGCAGCAGACGCTCATGGCTACTGCTTTTTGCTTTGGGTCTGTTTCCCTCATTTGTTCTGCTCATGAGCCTCTATGCTCAACTTACTCGCGACTTCAATTTCATCCCTGCCCCTTAGAAATGACCGCCAAAAAAAACACATTCGGCCAGCCCATCACCCCCGACGTACTGGCCACCATCGCGGGCCGTGAACTCCTTATCCATCATCTGGGCCACTGGCCCACCTTTCACGATTTCGAAGTTCTCTCCATCACGATAGAACGTCCTCTGGTAACAACTATCACGCACGATCTGCGTGCGACTTTCCTGATCTTCGACCTTTCCAAATCTCCTGACAGTCCCGAACGCAAACAAGGCACAGTCGAAATCCTTTTTGAATACATCGACAACCTTCAAATCGAGGGTTTCAACCATCAAAATCCTATCATGGGTTTGTCGATCACTCCTGCTGATGACCCATCCTCCGGTTTACAAGTCATTTGGACCGGAACGGGACCGGGTTGGAAGAATGACGTCTCATTCACTTGCGGATGCATCACGGTGCTTCGCGTCATTGATCTGAATCCCTTTAAAAAATCCACACCTTTCAAGTGACATCATGCCCCGCCCTTCCACACGCCCGCTCGATCCTGCCGACTACGAACGTATCGCGGAAACCTTCCGCGAACTGCACGCGCATTTCCATGAGTGGAGCCAGAACTATCAAGGACAGGAACACGATCTCATCGCCTTTGCCTATTACGAAGGCTGTGGCAACACGAGTTGCTGTAGCGATATCCTTTCCCGCGCCTCCCCGCTTGCCCTCGGCCAGAAACTCGTCACCGAACATGGCTTCACCTGGATCATGGTCCGTGCGGAGAACCTCTGGCACTACGCGGTCGTTCACTTGGAAGTCGGCCTGTTCATTGATCTGGAAGCCTTGGAAACTCCGCCACCCGGCGACTATCGCACCTATTCACGCGGCCAACGCACCCATGCCGCCTACGACGCCATTGTGGAACAACTCAACCAAACTCGATTGAAAAATTAACACCCCCTGCGGACACTCTCACTTGATACACCACTGCACCTATGCAACCGTATAAAACACCCATCCTCTCCACCATCTCGAACCTCTTTGGCGCGTTCATGCTCCTGGGCGCAGTGGGTTGGATATTCTTGGCCTTCTCGGCGGACCGTGCCATGCCTCTTTATACCTCCATCGGTTTCACCGTTTTCCTGGTCCTGAGCGCCCTGATCCAGTTCGGCACGGCGCAAGTCATCGATTATCTCGGTCGCACTGCCCATTCCTCCGAGCGCGTTTGCCACATCTTGGAGAATTCGCTCGCCGACCGCTTGACCAGCCTGGAGAACCGCCTGTCCTCGGCCACGCCCTTGACCGTCCGTATCGATACCGCCCCACCACCGCCCGGATTCCGCCATAAATACTTTTATTCGATCGACGGCTCCAAGACCGGCCCACTCTCGGCCGATGAAGTCCGCAAACTGTGGGGAGACAATATCGTCCGGGACCACACCCCAGTCTTGCAGGAGGGTGACACTCAATGGCGGACCTATGCAGAACTGTTAAGTTTAAAAAAATGAAAACAGACCCCGGAAAACGTTGCCTTATCCGGTTCTCAGACACGCTATATCCCCATGAGCTACGACCTCTTTCTCTGGCGCGAACAGCCCGGTGCCAAAATCGATCCCGCTCAGTTGCTCCGTGAATTGAACGACACCGTCCAGTTCCCAGGTATCATCGGCATCCCGCTGACCACCATCGGCAATGCCTTCAAGCAACAATTCCCCGACATCACCGATGGCGGCCATGAATTCGATTGGGAGGGAGACGGCAGTTACTTCCAAGTCACCTTCACTTTCCTCGATGAGCGGACCGCTTCCCTGATCGTTTTGAATTGCGGCTTCGAGTTGTTGAAAAGCCCCAATGCCTTTGAGCGCATCCACGCCGTCGCCACTGTGCTTGGCTGCCGCGTTTTTAATCCGCAGGAGCCATTGCCTAAGCCCTCCATCTTTAAACGGCTGTTTGGTTAGAGCCTCGTCACCTCGGCTGCTACAGAAAGGTCGGGGCGTCGCTACGCGACTTGGTTTGGTGGGGCGTTGGTCCGTGCATTTCATGCACGGCTACCATCGGGTCGTGCCGCCCCGACACGATGCCGGGGGAACCTGGCACTTGCGAAGTGCAAAAAATCTTCGCTCGCAAATTATTGAGGGTCAAAAACTTGCGAAGAGGAGTCGGTTTTCACAAATTTTTTGATAGATATTTGACGGTGGTTTGCTATTCTTTCGAGTGCTGGCAACTCGTAGGCCGGCCTAGAGGAGGTTAGACAGAATGGTGTTTCCGTCACTCTGCTCCCTGATCTTTGACATAGTTCTTTCGAGGAACAAAGAGGTGGTCGGCTATGCCGAACCAACCGGATTTACGATTTCCCCAATGTGGGGTTCACATCGTACGATTTACGATCGTGCTGATGAAATCGGAAGGTTCTGTGGTTTGGTGATGACTTGCGGCAAGGTCATGAGTGGCGGCCAGTCCCTGAAGTAATGCGCGGGCTCTTGCATCAGCACTATGTCTGGTGAAAGGAGCAACGTGGTCATGGAGGCGTTCCTAAAGCGGTAGAATGGTGCAGGTTGACGCTTGCACCTAGATTCTAGGTGAGAAAGACAAACTAAGAGTTGAATGGGAAAAACGGGTGTTGGGGATCAGGGCAGAAAACTGCGCGTCTTTTAGTTCGCGGGAGTTTTCTTTAAAGAAGATGGAGCGAGCGAAGGGATTCGAACCCTCGACATTCACCTTGGCAAGGTGACGCTCTACCAGACTGAGCTACGCTCGCTTCCGTTCCGTAAAGCGGGGCAGATTAAGCGGCAGACCGTTCAATATTGCAAGCCCTCTTTTTCAATTGTTTTCGAGGGGCGTTTTGACTGGTCGGGCCAGTCGTACAGGAAAAAGCGGCGGTTAGCCACCGCCGCTCGAATACCTGCCGTGTCACTGCGAGGTCTTACTCGAAGTCGTAGATGTTCACCTTCTTGCACACGCGCTTGAAGACCTTCTCCACGAAGTCGATATGCATGGGGTGAACCTGGTAATCGTCCTGCGCCTTTTTATCGGCGAACACGATGTTCAGGGCCACTTGATAGGTCTGGTCCACCACCGGGCGATGGCTGCCGACCATCTTGCCGACGTGGAAGCTCAGGGTGCCGGGGATGGGGCGCAGGTATTGTTCCGCGCCCGCGATGAGTTCATCCGCTGCCGTGGGATTGGCAGGGTCCGTCCAAAAGATCACAACATGTGAAAACATGGGTCGAAGCCTAGTAAGTCCTCCCAAGGCGACGCAATGGAAAAGGTGCCAGGGAATCTGCTGTCAGGAAGGAGAGCCGGACGGGGGATTGGAGGATTGCATGGCAGACTCCCCTGCTCTACCCGGGCTACGCTCGCTTTCCCCAACGTTTCAGTGCGGCTTCGAGTTCCTTGGGGCGGATGGGCTTGGCGATGTAGTCGTCCATGCCGGCTTCGAGGCATTTCTCGCGGTCGCCCGACATGGCGTTGCCGGTGACGGCGATCATGCGGGGCCGGGTCTCGACCGGGTAACGGTTGCAAATCTCTTTGGCAGCCTCGTAACCGTTGAGAACGGGCATCTGGACGTCGAGGATGACGATGTCGAAGGAATGCTGGTCGAGTGCCTGCAGCACTTCACGACCGTTGGAGGCCAGTTCGGCGCGGTAACCCATGCGTTGGAGATAGGACTGGCCGACTTTCAGGTTCACCGGATTGTCGTCCGCCAGGAGGATGCGCAGGGGCATCTGCTGGGCGAGCGTGGAGTCGATCTGGGTTGAGGCTGGGAGCTTGCGGGTGACCTCATTGTTCGACAGCACCCGGGTAAGGGTGTCGAGCAGGCTGGAGCGTTTAAGCGGTTTGGAAAGGCTGAGTTGCACGCCCAGTTCGGTCAGGGATTTATCGACCTGGCTGAGCCGTTTGGAACTGAGCAGGATCACGGGGAGTTTCTGGCCCGCGGGCAGGCTGCGTAACTGGCGGATGATCTTTTCCGCCGTCGTGCCGGGGAGTTCGCGATCGATGATGACGACGTCCGGGGGCGGTTGCTGGTTGAGCACGGCGAGGGCATCGTTTTCACCGGATGCTTCGAGAAAGTGCATCCCCCATCCATGGGCAGCCTGGAAAACGGCGAGGCGTGAGGGAGCGTGATCTTCCACCAGCAAGAGACGTTTGCCCGCCAGGATCAGGCCGGACTGGGTCAGCGCGGCCTGCGGATTCTCCACGCTTTGAGCGCGGATGAGGAAATGGAACGTGGCGCCCTTGCCTTCGCTGCTTTCCACCCAGATCTCGCCACCCATCAGTTCGGTGAGGCGCTTGCAGATGGCGAGGCCGAGGCCGGTGCCGCCGTACTGGCGCGTGGTGGAGCTGTCCACCTGGCTGAAAGACTTGAACAGGCGGTCCTGTTTCTCGGGCGGGACGCCGATGCCGGAATCCTGCACGGAGAAATGAATCAGAGCATCACGCTCCTGCGCCCGCACGATGACTTCGCCGTGAGGAGTGAATTTCACGGCATTGCTCAACAGGTTCACTAGGACCTGCCGCAGGCGGGTGACATCTCCGGAGACCTGCACGGGCAAGGCGGGATCGATGAGGCAGACCAAGTCGATATGTTTTTCCGCCGCCTTCTGAGCCACGAGGTCGAGGGCCTCTTCCACGCAGGTGCGGATCTCAAAGGGACGCTGTTCCAGCTCCAGCAGACCCGACTCGATCTTGGAGAAGTCCAGGATGTCGTTGATGATGGTGAGCAGGGATTCGGCACTCGTGCGCGCGGTGTCTACGAATTCGCGCTGTTCCAGCGTGAGCTCCGTGTCCGCGAGCAACGAGGTCATGCCGATGACGCCATTCATCGGAGTGCGGATCTCGTGACTCATGTTGGCGAGAAACTCGGACTTGGCTTGCGTGGCCTGTTCCAGTTTCTGGTTGAGCGAGATGAGCGTGGTGTTGCTGTCCACAAGCTGCTGCTGGCTTTCACGCAAGGCACGGTAGGCGTCATCACGTTGCAACTGGCTGACATAACCGCGCGTGTGATGGCGCACGCGGGCGATCAGTTCTACGCGGTCGGGGAGCTTGACGAGATAATCACTGGCTCCGACGGCGAAGGCTTCGCTCTTCGTGGCCGGTTCCTCGCGGGTGGACAGGACAATGATGGGAATGGACTTGGTGCGCGGTTCGTGGCGGAAAATCTTCACGAGGTCCAGACCGCTCACGCCCGGCATGATCAAGTCCAGGAGGATGACGGTGGGTTTGATCTGCAGCGCGGTCTGCAAGGCATCCTGCGGATTGGAGCAATAGTGGTAGTTGATGTCGGACTCGCCCGCGAGACTGCGGCGGATGGCTTCGCCCACCATAGCCTGGTCATCCACGAGCAGAACCATGGTTTGAAAATCAGTATTGGCACTCATGAGATCAAGAATTCGGATTGGCGGTCCAGCGGCGGACCTGGGCTTCGATCGCCGGAGCGATGGCGTCCAACGGGAGAATGTTCTCGGCGGCCCCGAGCGCGGCGGCCGCCTTGGGCATCCCATAGACAGCGGAACTGTGCTGGTCTTGGGCGATGGTATGGGCACCGTTCTCGCGCAAACGTTTCAAGCCTTTGGCACCGTCCGAGCCCATGCCGGTCAGGATCACACCGATGATGTGACGTGACCAGTGGTCGCAGACACTGCCGAAAAAAACATCGATCGATGGGCGGTAAATGGCGGCCACTGGCTGTTCGGTATAAGCGAATATTTGTCGGGCGTTAAGTACCAAATGTTGGGCGCGTCCGGCGAGCAGGGCCGTTCGGGGCAGAGGCTTTTCGCCCTCCACAGCCAGGCGCACCGGCAGCCGCGATTGTGTGGAAAGCCACGTTGCCATGCTGGCGGTGAACTGTTCATCCACATGTTGGACTATGACTACGGCGGCAGGGAGGTTCGGCGGCAGCTGGCCCAGGACGGTGGCCAAGGCAGCTGGTCCGCCTGCGGAGGCACCGATCACTACCAAACAGGAGACCGACGAAGAGGACGGCTGGACGGGGGCGCTCGAGGAAACCGGCGGTTGGTAGCCGCGGGCCTCCAATTGCCGACCGATCATGTCGACCTTATAGAGCAGTGCTTGCGATTCGAGGTTGCGCCCGGCATCGAACAAAGCTGGCGTGTTGACGGCATCCAAGGCACCCAAGCCAAGGCCTTGGAACACCTGGGTCACGTGACTGTCCACGGACGCGGTGACGAGCAGGATGGCGCAGGGACATTCGCGCATGATCTGGCGGGTGGCCTCCACGCCGCCCATCACGGGCATCATGAGATCCATCAGGATGAGGTCAGGCCGGTCCTGCCGGCATTTCTCCACGGCCTCGGCTCCGTTGACGGCGACCCACGCGACGGAATGCCGGTTCGACGTAATGATGACACGGCGAAGGGCTTCCACTGCCAGCAGCATGTCGTTGACGATGGCGATCCTCATGCGTTCGCCTCTCCGATGAGATCGTTCACCGCCTGGAGCAGCGTGTCGTCATGGAAGCTGCCTTTGGTCAGGTAATAATCGGCACCTGCTTCCAAGCCGGCGCGGCGGTCTTCCTCACGGTCTTTGTAGGATACGATCATGACGGGAGTTTCGCGCAAGCGGTTATCACGTTTGATGAGCGTGACGAGTTCGATGCCGTTCATGCGCGGCATATCCACGTCTGTGAGAATAAGGTCGAAATGCCCTGAACGCACGGCATTCCAACCGTCCATGCCATCCACGGCCACCTCGACATGATAGCCGCGGCTGAGGAGGAGTTTGCGTTCCAGTTCGCGCACGGTGAGCGAGTCGTCCACCACCAGGATACGGCGTTTGGTCTGGCGTCCAGCGGCGGCGATGGGTTTGGTGCCCGCCATCACGTTGCCGGTGCCGACGAGGCGCTCAACGGTGCGCAACAGATCTTCCACATCAAAGATGAGGACAGGTTCGCCATCTTCCATGAGCGCACCCGAGGCGATGTCCTGCACCTTGCCCAGCCGTGGATCGAGCGGTTGAACGACCAGCTCGGCCTCGCAGAGCACCTTGTCGAGCATGAGGCCATAACGTTCGTTGGCGTTGCCGATGACCACGATAGGCAGGACTTCTGGCCAGGCGGCATTCTCCAGCTCCAGCACCTGGCGGGCGGAGAGCAAGCCGATCTGGGTGCCGTTCAAGGTGAAACAGGTGCGGCCCTCGAGCGTCTGGAGGTCCTGCACGGGCACCTGCAAAATGTGCTGCAGATACGCGAGGGGGAAGGCGTATTTCTCACCGGCCACCTCCACCAGCAGCACCCGCACGATGGAAAGCGTGAGCGGCAGCGTCAGAATGAAACGCGTGCCCGCACCTAAAGTAGTCACGACACGGATCATGCCGCGCAGGTCGCGCAAGGTGTTCCTCACCACATCCAGGCCCACACCACGCCCGGAGATCTCCGTGACCTCTCCTTTCATCGAGAAACCGGGCAGGAAAAGGAACTCGAGCAGTTCGGTTTCCGACAGCGTCTTCACGGTGTCCCCGGCGGAAAGGCCGCGTGCCACTACAGTGGCGCGGACTCGATCCAGATCGATGCCCCGTCCGTCATCCGCCACGGTCACTTCCAGGCGTCCGGCATGATGGCGCGCTTCCATCGTGATGGTGCCGGAGGGGGATTTGCCGTGCGACTGCCGTTCGGCCGGCGTCTCCATGCCGTGATCTAGCGCATTGCGAAGCAGTTGGGTCAGGGGTGCTTCGAGTTTTTCCAGCACCTCACGGTCCACGGTGGTGTCCGCGCCGCGCAGCTCGAACTGAACTTCCTTCCCGAGTTGCCGGGCGAGATCGCGGACGAGCCGGGGATAGCCCTGGGTGCCATCGGAGAACGGCCGCATCCGGATGGAGAGCGTCTCGTGGTAAAGCCGTTCCGCGTGATTGCCGAGCCGCATCGCCAAGGCGTCCAAATCTCCCAGCTGTTGCACGACCTGCTCGCGATAACGCGAGATCTGCGTGAGCACTTGCTCAAGCTGGTTGGAGGAATCGGCCTCCAACTGGGAAGACGATGAAAGGCGCAAGTTCTGGATCAACCGGTAAATGTCATCATGGGAACGGCGCAGCCGCTGGCAGAACTCGATCTGCGCGGGCAACTGGCGGGAGTCGATGCGCGTCTGGGCCGCCAGCCCCAGCAACCGGTTCAGGTTGGTGGCGGTGACACGCAGAGCGCGATCGGTTTCGCTGGCTGCGGCGTGCGGAGAATCTTTCTCGCCGGTGGTCTTGATCGAGACTGGTGCCGGAGCGGAAGCAGGTGTGGCGGGCGTGGCCGCCGACGTCACCGGCGGCGCAGCTATGGCAACAGCAGCAGGAGCGGAGACCATTTCAGGTTCCGGCAGTGTGACCGCTGCGGGCATTTCCGCAGTCAGCGACTCACCAGATTTCGGACGCGTGATCTGATTGATGCGATCCACGAAAGCGCGGACCTCAGGCGAATTTTTGGTCCACCGGGACTGATCATTCTCCGGGGTGTGGGCGATCTGGTTCAGCAGATCGACACCGCCGAGCAAGTCGTCGATCTGGGCAGGTTGCAGGACGATCTGACCGTTTTGCGCGGAGACCAGGCAGTCTTCCATGCTGTGGGCCACAGCCACGACGGCATTCAGGCCGATGATGCGGCCGGCGCCTTTGAGCGAGTGCGCGGCGCGCATGGCGGATTCCAGCGCCTCGGGCGAACGCGCGTCCTGTTCCAGCGCGAGCAACTGGTTCGTAAGCGTCAAAGTCTGGCTCTCCGCTTCCATGCGGAAGAGGTCGAACATCGACATGTCGCTATACTGGTCGTTGCTCATCTATTTTAGGACCTCGTCCAGCGCGGCGAAAAGGCGGCTGGCGGAAAGGCAGCCGATCCAGACGCCATCCCGGTGGAGCATGGATTCCGTGTGGTGCGCCTGCGCCCGGCTCAAGGTGGAGGGCAGCGGCTGCAGGTCGTTCGCGGCGACGGCCACTGTGCCGCTGACATCATCGGCCACCAGGCAATAGCGTCCGTGACGGCCTTGCAAAACGAGGATGCGCCGCCGCATCTTTCCTTGGTCCTGGGCGGCTTCGATGCCCAGCAACGCGCCGAGAGAGACGCAGACGATCAACTCGCCTCGCACGTTGACCAGACCTCGCAGCACCGGATTGCGCCGGTGAGGCAGATGATGCACCGGCCGTTCATTCATCACCTCTACGACATTCGCGAGCGGCAACGCAAAACGTTCCGGGCCGATGCGGAAGGCAAGCCAGGAAACGGTGGCCTGCTTTTTACCGGCAGCGGGCTGAGCCAGATGCTTGGTCCATTCATCCAAGTAACCGGGTGGGACCGGGCGGTCTTGCAACTGACGGGCGGCTTGGGTGAAGACCTGGCAATTGTGGCAATGACCCACCTTGGTCAATTCGGGGCAACTGCGATTACCCCAGACGCCGATGTCTTTCCAGCAGCCGACGAGTTTTTGATCGGTACCAGTCGGGGCGATTGTGGGAAGATCAGGATTCACGCGTCAGCCTTGGTTGGTGTGCGACCGCCCAGTTTCTTTTGGATGCGGCCGGCGCGACCATGCAGCCGTTCTGCTTCGGCACGGTCGCCCCGTGATTCCAGGATCAAGGCGAGATGCGTCATGGCTTCGTGATGATCTGGTGAAAGATACAGCACTTTGCGATAACTGACGATGGCTCCAGTGGCATCGCCACGCGCATCTTGCAAAAGCCCCATCAGATAAAACGCCTCCGGATCATGGCTGCCGCCCGCAAGCACGGTGCGCAAACGGTTCTCAGCACCCGTCGCGTCGCCACTGTCCGCCAATTTTCTCACTTCATCGAGCGGAGACAGAGAAGTCTCAACCGGTGTCGTAATGGTCAAAGCGGCTGATGGCACAGGTTTGGCGCTGGAAGCCGGGCGGTGCGTCTGCGTTCTTGCCGTGGAGTGTTTGACCTCCAGGCGGAGACTGGTCGTGGCGACATCGCGTTTCTTGACAAGTTGTGCCGAAACCGCAACTCGCGATGACGACTCCTCGCGGGAAATGCGATGGAAGGCGAACGCGTGCGACAGCCGCAAGGGGCGGAAGCCTTCCGCCATCAGGACACCCCCTTCCCCCGGGCCGGCGAAGAGGACGCCGTCCGGTTGTAACAGGGCACCTAGATTTTGCAGTGCACGCGTCTGGTCGGCACGCGAGAAGTAGATGAGCAGGTTCCGGCAGAAGATGAAATCATAGGGCGGTAGGCCCATGAGATTTTCCAACGTCAGGAGGTTTCCCTGGCGGAAGCGCACTTCCTTTTGCCAACTGGCGGTCAGTCGCCACGACTCGTCTTCGGGAGTGAAATATTTTTGGCGAAACTCCTCGGGCACATTGCGGAAGGAATACGCGCGATAGAGCGCTCCTTGGGCGGATTTGAGCGAGACCCGGCTGATATCGACGGCATCTACCACAAACTGGGCCGGAGCCAGTCCTGCTTCCGTCAGCGCGCCCACGATCGTGTAAGCTTCCTCACCGGTGGAACAGGGAATGCTGAGGACGCGGACGGGTGCGGGGTTACGGGCCATCCGTTCGGTGGCCAAGCGGGCGAGGGCTTCAAATGCTTTCGGCTCCCGCCAGAACCAAGTCTCCGGTACTACCGCTACTTCTATCAGGCGTTGGCGTTCCTCGCCATCCTGCGCGAGACGTTCGAGATAATCCTCCGGTCGGGATAATCTCAGTCGGCGGCACCGTTCCTCGATCGCATGCCGCACACTCTGGCGGCCCACCGCATCGAGCTGGAGTCCGCTCGTGCGCTGGAGGATCTCGGAGAACGGTTCCAGGTTCATGCAGCCTCCATGGCGCCAGCTTGGGCGAGAGCGGCGAGGATTTCCGGGGTCAAAAGCGCGTTCGGTTCCACGCGTTGCAGGAGGCGTCCATCCTTTTGGGCGACGGGGCCCAAATAAGGACTTTCCGGGACATGAACGGGCGCGGCATGAAAATCTTTCTCGTCGATCTGAATGGTGTGGGTGGCCCGCTCCACGATCAGTCCGACCAATCCGTCACTGGCCGTGGCAGCAGCACATTCCACGACCAGCAGACGCGTACTAAGGCGGGAGATCCCCGGTTTCCCGGTGAGCATCTGATGGACGTCCAGCACGGGCAGGACCTGCGTGTGGTAATTCATGAGCCCGGCGACGGCGGCTGGCGCCCCGGGGAGACGCTTGAGCCGGACCATGGGCAACACCTGCTTGATGACCCGCGCCGGCAGGCCGTAAGCGTCACCTTCAACTTCGAAACAAAGCAATAACATGGTAACTGCAAAAACGGATGAACGAACGGCCGGCCGTTTGTCCTTCCTCAATCAATCCATCAGTTGCTCGAGACTTTAAACCGGGTCACGCTGGTCCGCAGGCCGGAAGCGGCGTCATTCAACTGGTCGATGGCTGAATTGGACTGGCGCAGGGACTCGGCCGTCTGCTGCACGGCCTCGCTCAATTGCGTGAGCGCCTCGCTGATCTGTTGCGCGCCAGTGGACTGGGCCTGCATGCCATCGTTCACGGAATCGAAACGCGGGGCAAGCGCCTGGACCTGCTCGATTATCTGGGCGAGCTGCTTGCCTACTTTGCCCACTTCCTCGACGCCCCGGCGGACCTCTTCAGAGAACTTGTCCATGCTCATGACGCCAGCACTGACAGCGGTCTGCATCTCTTTCACCATCTGCTCGATGTCGTAGGTGGCGACCGCAGTCTGGTCGGCCAGACGTCGGATCTCGGTGGCGACGACCGCGAAGCCGCGACCGTATTCGCCGGCCTTCTCGGCCTCGATAGCGGCATTGAGCGAGAGGAGATTGGTTTGGTCGGCCACCTTGTTGATCGTCGTGACCACCTGGTTGATGTTGCCAGCTTTCTCGTTCAGGACGGACAGGCGGCTGTTGATGGTTCCGGCGGCCTCGACGAGCTGGCCCATGGTTATTTCCATGCGGTTCAGACTCTGGCGTCCGGCTCCCGCGAGTTGCGTCGTCTCCACGGCGACACCGGAGACTTCGTTCATGGTCTTCACCAGTTCCTGGCTGGTGGCGGAGATCTCCCGGGAGGTGGCACCGATCTCCGCCGTGGTCCCGGCGATCTCGGTGGCGGTGGCTTGCTGCTGCTTGGCAGTTGCGGCGATTTCGGCGACGGACGTGTTCACCTGGATGCCGGAGCGTTGCACCTGGCCGATGAGCTGGCCCAAGTTGCGGGACATCTCGGCGAGCGCATTGCCCACCATGTCCTTCTCGGACTGCGGACGGATGCTGACGGTGAGATTGCCGGCGGCGATCTCGCGGGTGGCATCGGCCATCACCCGCAGATTGGCGGACATGCGGGAAAAGGCGTTCGTCAGATCGCCGATCTCGTCATTGCGAGCGGTGCTGTCGAAGGCCGTCGTGACATCGCCGGTGGCGATCTGGTTCGCGACCCGGGTCACTTCGCCCAGCGGACGGGAGATGCTGTTGGTGATCAGAAAGCCAATGATGCAAAGCACCAGACCGGTAACGGCAGTCCCCCAGATGATGACATCTTCCGAATTCTTCGCTGAATTCTCAGCCGCACGCTGGCGATTCGTCAGCTCGCTATTTCCTTCCGCCATGATGTCCGTGATCTTGCTACGGATGGCGTCCAATTCGGTTCTCCCGGCGATGACACCGTTGGAAAATCTCATGACCTCATTTGTTTCCGAAGCTTTCCGCTCCGCCATGAGTTTGTTCATGTTGGAGAATTTGCTGGTGACCAAGGTGTTCAGTTCTTCCACCTTGGTCTTGAACGCAACGTTGGTGGTGTTGATTTTGCGGACATCAGCGATGTGACCTTCATAGGTCTTGGAGGCATCGGTATAGCGCTTCTCGAATTCGGCGTTCTTTTCGATCACATACCCGCGTACACCAAGCTCGGCATCTTTGACATCAGAGAGGACATCCTCCACCTCGATGAGTACATGGAACATATCCGAGGAATACTGGTTTGTTTCGATAAGGCTTTGAGTGCTTCGATGAACGAGGAAGCCGAGAGCGATCAGCGCCAGAATCGCGATGACATAACCAGCAGCTATGCGCTTACCAATGGTGAATTTCATAGTGCAGTATTAGGAATTGAGACTACGCCTGCTGCAAACCGTTGTCAGGCAATTAATTGGAAGGTCGGCATTCTAAAATGGTGACTGGGCCGTTCGGCGATAATGATTTCATTTTCTGCGCCGCTATGGTGATAGGCAAAATACACTCCGTTCCTTGCACGAATATCGGGAACGGGTTAACCCAGCTTGGACGAACTCGGAAAATTTGATGTAATTTCAGCCTCCATTGCGCGGGCGAATCGCTAAGTCTCAAGCACTTAACAATTGGAGGCGAGGGTCGGAATCGAACCGACGAATGCAGCTTTTGCAGAGCCGTGCCTTACCACTTGGCTACCCCGCCATCACGCGTGCCGGAAAATCTAGGGAACTCCGCCGTTAGCGCAAGCTTCTTGTTTGACCAATTGCTCAATTTTCCACGTAGCCCAACTCTTTCCGGCGTTTCCATAACTCCTTGGGCTTGAAGATGCCTGCCGGGGTGATGATGCCGGTGATGAGGTCGGGTGGCGTCACGTCGAAGCCGGGATTGCGGGCGTGGCTGTCGGGATTACCGATGCGCACGTAGGTTCTTTCGCCGCCTTTCTTGGCTTCGCGCACTTTTCCCTTCGCACTTTGCGCGATGCCCCAGGCACCGAGGACTTCGCTTTCGTGACGTTCCTCGATGGGGATATCGAAGCCGGAGCGCATGTCCCAATCGATGGTGGAAAGCGGGATGGCGACGTAGAAGGGGATCTTGTGGCGCTTGGCGAGGACGGCCTTGGTGTAGGTGCCGATCTTGTTGGCGACTTCACCGGTGCGGCCGAGGGTGCGGTCGCTACCGACGATGACCATATCGATCTCACCGCGTTGCATGAGGTGACCGGCGGCGTTATCCGCGATGACGGAGTGGCTGATGCCTAGTTGCGCGAGTTCCCAGGCGGTGAGGGAGGCGCCTTGGCAACGGGGACGAGTTTCATCGCAGAAGACGTGAAATTTTTTGCCCTGTGCCTGCGCTTCATACATGGGCGCGGTGGCGGAGCCGATGTCTACGAAGGCGAGCCAGCCGGCGTTGCAATGCGTCAAGATGCGCATGCCTTCGGTGATGAGGGGAGCGCCGTGCTTGCCGAGGGCGTGGCAGTGTTCCACATCGTCGTCAGCGAAGTGATGGGCGGCGTGCAACGCGCGGAGTTGCTGGTCTTCCACTGTGTTGCCGAGGGCCATTTGCGCGCGGACATCGAGCATGGCGTTCACCGGATCGACGGCGGTGGGACGCGCTTCTTTCAGGACGATGAAGACTTCGTCAACGTGCTTTTGAAAAGCAGCGAGGTCCTTGCCTTTGAAGGCACGGGCGCCTTGGGCCAGACCGTAAGCAGCCGTGGCACCGATGGCTCCGGCACCGCGCACGACCATGTCGCGGATGGCGGCGGCGGTGTCGCGAAAGTTTTTGGTGTGGATGAGCTGAAACTCGTGCGGAAGCAGCCGTTGCTCGATGAGGATCACGGCGTTCTTCGCTTCGTCGAAGCCCACCGTCCGGTAGTGCTGGACCTTGCGGCCCGTGCGTACGTTCATGCGGCGGTTATTATTTCTTGGACGGCTTCTTCAACTTCTTGATGCGTTCGCGCACGGGCTTGAAGAGCGGGTGCTGGCGCAGCTCTTTCAGGTCTTCATCGCGGGAGAGCCAGTTAAAATCGCGGTAGCCGAGGTCCATGGCGTGATCCAAGGTCTGGATGGCCTTCTCGTATTCCTTGATGAGGGCGTAGCTGCAGGCGAGGTTATAGAACACCAAGGGATCTTCCGGGCGTAACTGGGCGAGCTGCTCGTCCACATGGAGGCCTTCGGAGACGCGGCCACGGGCGGTGTAATCGTCACCAAGGATCTGGAGGGCTTCCTCGTATTGTGGGTCGCGGCGGACAACGCCTTCCAAGAAGCCGATCTCGATGTCCAGGTCGCGCCGCTGTTCGCGGGAGAGAATTTTAGTGGTCGTGGGCTTTTTCGGCATACAACACTTGCTGCGCTGGTGGTAATCAAGACGACCTTGGGCCGTTCGTCAAGGGGCAGAATGGAAGCTCGGTAGAAGCCTGTAGGTCGGTTGCACGACGGGCCAATGGGGGGAAGCAGCGAACATCGAACGCTCAGCATCCAAAATGGAGAGGTTAGCGCCGTCTAACGACGGCGGCTACGGGAAAGGAGATGGACAATTCGGTTGAAATACTGGCGCAAAACCGAATCATCCCCGGCTAATGAAATGTTTCGTCACCGGCGGGTCGGGTTTCATCGGCGCGAATCTCGTGCATGAACTGAATGCGCGCGGGCATTCCGTGCGGTGCCTGTTGCGACCGGGGGCGGATGTGCGCGGCTTGCAAGGTGCTGACTATGAGGCGGTGCCGGGCGATGTCGGAGATGTGGCGTCGCTGGCGAAGGGCTTGCAGAGTTGTGACTGGGCTTTCCACGTGGCGGCGAGTTATCACCTGTGGCTGGCGGATTACGCGCCCATGTATGCGGCGAATGTCGAGGGGACGCGGAATGTGCTGACGGCGGCGCATCAGGCGGGGTGCTCACGGATCGTTTACACCAGCACGGTCGGTTGCATCGGCCTGCCGAAAGAAGTAAACGGCAAGGTGGAGCCAACTAATGAAGCCACACCGGTCGCCGAGAGCCAGATGAGCAACCATTACAAGCTCTCCAAATGGAAGGCAGAAGTGGTGGCCCGCGAGTTGGCAGCGAAGGGCATGCCCATCGTGATCGTGAACCCCAGCGCACCCATCGGGCCGCGTGATGTGAAACCGACGCCGACGGGCAAGGTCATCGTAGATTTCGTGAATCGTCAGATGCCTGCCTACTTGGATACGGGGCTGAACTGGGCGCACGTGCGGGATGTGGCCGTCGGCCATATCCTCGCGGCGGAAAAAGGCCGTCTGGGCGAGCGTTACATTTTGGGTAGTTCTGACGGCAATTGGACCATGAAAGACGCCTTTGCTGTGCTGCAGGACATCACGGGTGTGCCCGCACCGAAGTTTCAGGTGCCTTATGGAGTCGCCCTGACAGCGGCGCATTTCGATGAGTTCTTCGCGAAGTTCACCGGTAAACCGCCGAAGGCTCCATTGGCCGGGGTGCGCATGGCAAAGTACAAGATGTTCTTCAATCCGGCGAAGGCGGTAAAGGAACTCGGCTTGCCCCAAACTCCCCCAAGACAAGCGCTGGCCGATGCCGTGGATTGGTTCCGTGCCAATGGATACGTGAGGAAGTGACCAAAGCTGGCGTTTCCCGCACCTGCCCTGCCCTCCCGACAGGAATTACGAAGTGTCCCTTCCTGGTAATCACCGATTACAAAAATTCCTGGGCAAAAAATGCAAAGTGCTCATTGACATACCCGGCCACATGCCGTGATGTCACCCGCCATGAACTGGATACTCATCGGAGTCCTGGTTTACATCGTGATCCAGATGGCCATCGGCCTCATGGTCTCGCGGAACATTGATAGCGAGGAAGATTATCTGCTCGCTGGCCGTAGCCTCGGCCTGGGTCTGGCCACCTTCAGTATTTTTGCCACCTGGTTCGGTGCGGAGACCTGTCTTAGCGCGGCCGGCAAGTTCTATCAAAA
The DNA here is from genome assembly GCA_943367715.1 of Chitinophaga pinensis. Lineage (GTDB taxonomy): Bacteria > Verrucomicrobiota > Verrucomicrobiia > Limisphaerales > JAEYXS01 > JAEYXS01. The sequence continues at coordinate 31,046 of CALRJY020000019.1, forward strand.
AGGCTTCGCGGGCGGCGCCTCTGATCCCTTCGGTTACGGGCTGTGCATTTTGTTCATGGGCTTTGTCTTTGCCATTCCTTTATGGAAACGCAAGCTCACCACCCTCATCGATCTGTTCCGTCAACGTTACTCTCCCCTCGTGGAGCGCGCCTCCGTCCTGCTCATCGCACCCACCTCCATCATCTGGGCTGCGGCACAGGTCAGGGCCTTTGGTGAAGTCATCCACAATGTCTCCAACGCCGGTATCAGCGTGGATATGGCCATTCTCGTGGCCACCTCCGTGGCCATCACCTACACCGTCACTGGCGGCCTCAAGGCCGATGTGCTGACCGATCTCGTTCAGGGCATCATCATCATCGTCAGCTTGGTCATCATCTTCATCGTGATCCTTGCCCAGACCCCTGATCTTTCCGCCACCATCAGCGCGATTGATCCCGGCCGCCTCAATCCCTTCCATGGCAATGGGGGTTTTCTGGACCAGATGGAACTTTGGATGATACCCATCTGCGGCTCCGTCGTGGCCCAGGAACTGATCGGACGCGTCCTGGCCACGCGCACTCCGGAATTGGCCCGCAAATCCGCCTTGCTTGGCGGTGGCATGTATATCGTCATCGGGCTTATCCCGGCTCTCCTTGGCTTGCTCGCCTACCAGACCATGCCCGGCATTGATAATCCTGAACATGTCCTGCCGGAACTCGCCCGGGCGCACCTCCCCACCCTGCTCTTCATCGTTTTCATGGGGGCGCTTGTCTCCGCCATTCTCTCTACGGTGGATTCCACCCTGCTCTCCGCCTCCGCCCTCATCTCGCACAATTTCATCGTCCCGCTCCTCCCAGATGATATCGAGGAAAGCAGTAAAATCCTTTCCGCCCGCATCATGGTCGTCGTGAGTGGTCTGGTCGCCGCTTGGATGGCCATCAGTTCGGATTCCGTATGGGAACTGGTCGAACAGGCTTCCGCCCTCGGCAGCACCGGCGTCTTCGTCATCATGGTGATGGCCCTGTTCTCGAAATTCGGCGGTCCTGCTGCCGCGCTTACCGCCATGGTAAGCGGGTTGGTGGTCTACGTCTTTCTGGACTGGAACGACCTGGACTACCCCTTCCTCACCTCCATGCTGGCGGCCTTCGGTGGCTATTTCATCGTCGGCATCTTCGAACGAAAACGCAGCCACCGCCATATTCCCGCCACCTGACCCCAAATCTCCGGTGCTGGCCAAAAACGGCCAACCTATCATGAATGCTGGAAATGTTGACTCCTTCTCATCGGGGAGAAGGTCGGGATGAGGGGAAAGGAAACTGCCATACACCTCAGCAATCCCCCATGATTTCTTCAGCCTAATTCAGCAGCAGATCCACCTTGCTCTCCCCGCGGTACGTCTCATCCAGCGCTTTCGGGGCAATGATGAACAACCGCTCCGCCGTGACTTTTTCTGTCTTCAACAAAAACGCCTGCACGCTCTGCGCCCGCTGTTGCATCAGGTCGCGCAATTCATTGTCCTCCACTTTCACACGCGCAAGCAACTTCGCCTCCATCTCGGCAACAGTGATCGTCGGCGTTACGGCCTGAGTTGAAGTTCCTGCTGTCGTTTCAACTGCTTTCGGCGTCTCCGTTTTCACCACTGCTGATGGTGTTTCCTTTTTCACCTCCTGAGCGGCCTCTTGCTTCGCTGATGTCGTTGCTTTTTTCTTCCGCTCCGCCAAAGCCATCTGTGCCGCCGCGCCTTGCAAAACCCCTGCGGTCGGCTTCTTCGTTTTCACTTCCGATTTGATCTCGGATTTCTTGACTGTCTCGACTGGTTTCGTCGCAATCGGCACGTTTGTAACTGTCGCGGGCGCGTTGGTCACAGCCGCCGTTGTCATCACATTCGTCACTGCTGGCAGTGCCCCAAACGCCTCCACATACGCCGCCATCAGCAGTCGCTCCCGGTCCGCCCCTTCCAGCTTCACTTCACTGATCGCTGGAGGAACCACTCCCGTCGCCGCGATTTCCTTCAAGCGTAAGGCTTTCAACTGCTGCTCAAACTTCAACTTCGTCAGCGCCTCGCGATCCGCCTTCAACTCCACCGCGCCCGCGATTTCCAGGTTCAAACCCGGCCGCTCATACAAAGCCTTCGCCAACTTCTCCATCTTGCCCTGTTCTCCCGCCGAGATCTCGCCGTTGCCCGGCTCAAATGCCACAAAGCTCATCTCTTCCCCACCGCCCACCAGCTTGCCCAGCAACGCGAACGGTGACGCCACCGCCTTCGTCACCAGGTTCACCAGCACCTTCATCACCACCGGCAGCACGCGGAATTGCGGATCATCCAGTCTTCCGTTCACCGGCAGATCCAGCTCGATCTTCCCGTGCCGGTCCTTGAGTAACGCCACGCCCAGCTTCAACGGCAGGTTGATCGCATCCGGACTGCTGTTCTTCGCGCCCAAGCTGAACTGGTCCACCACCACGCTATGCTCCGACTTCAGCGCCATACCGGTGATCTCATACTTCAACCCCACGCTCACCTTCCCCTTCATGATGGGATAACCGCCGAATTTCTCCATATACGGCGTGAACGCCGTCATGTCCGTGTTGCGATTGCTGATCACTAAATCCACCAGCAGATTCGTCAACACCGGCCGCACTCGACCGGTTACCGAGAACGGCGCCAGCTCATCCACCCGCCCGCTGATGGACACCGTCGCTGGCTGTTCACCAATGGTGGAAAGCCCATCCACACTCACATCAAATTTCTGTACCGCGATGACCGCATGCGGCTGGATGGAATTGTCCACAAACTTCAACGAGCCATCCTCGAGCACCAGCTTCGTCAATTTCACCGGCACCACATTCGTGCTGGCGGGTGCACTCGCGATCGCCGTTTGATTCGTCACCGCCACCACCTCATTCGTGGTCTTCGCCTTTGTCATCAAAATGGTTTCGATGTTCGACTGCTTGTTCGTGCCGATGATCAAGCTCGTCTGCAAGCCCTTCAACCGCACCTCCTGCACCTGCAAGTCCTGCGGCTCCGATTGAAGCTGTATGCCACTGATGGCCAGCGTCTCCCACTTCACGAAGTCCTGAAACTCAGTCCCATCCGCCGTATCAAACTTGTCCAGCTTCACGTCTCCGCTGAATTGCAATTTCGGCGCACCGCCAGCGGGTAACGAGAACGTCGCCTTGCCACTCGTCGAGAGCAATCCACTGCGAATCGCCACATTCACAAACGGAGCCGCAAACGGCTGCAACGGCCGCAAATCCATCTCCTTTAACGCAATCGTTAGCTCTCCATCTAGCGGGAACACATGCACTGGACCGGAGACTTCCACCGTTCCCGCTTCGTTCAAGCGGGCGAAAATCTTTGTCGCCAGTGTCGCATTCGTCGTCAGTTGAAAACCGTCCACCTGCACCGCCACTTGATCCACCTTGAGCTTTGCCGGTTTCGCCAGCGTACGATCTTCCACACTCACGCTGTAATTCGTCACTTGCAGCGAACCCAAAGCGACTCGCCACGGCACCACCGCATTGCTGCTTACCGTGGCTACGACTGCCGTTCCATTCGTCTTCACCGGCTGTGACACGATGAGATTCAGCAGATCGATGCTTCCATCTTTCTCGCGCACCACGTTCGCTTTCAATCCGCTCGTCACCAGTTCCGCCACCTTGATGGACCGCTCTTCCAGCGAGGCCGTGATGGCCCGCACATCCACCATCGGCAACACCACCAGCGTCTCGCCCTTCGCCGTCACCTTGAGATTGCGCACCTGCACCAATCCATTCGTCAACGTGACCGACGGCGTCTTTCCCGCGAGCGAGAAACCATATTCCCCCTCCACATTCACCGTCCCTTGCGCGATCTCGCCCGCAAAAAACTCACTCATATATCCCGCATACTTCGGCAGATAAACACCCTCGATCTTCAGTTTGCCTGTCGAGGAAGGCGGCTGCACCGCCACGCGTCCTGACCACGAGAGCTTCATCCCCGCATCATCACTCGCCGTGAAGGCATACGGACTGTTCTTGTCCGGTCGCGTCGTCAATTGCGTCAGATCAAACTTGATCGGTGCGATCTTCGTCTTGAATGGCCCCGGTCGCGTCTCATCCGTGAACGCCACCGTGCCACCCTCGATGCTCAGCAACTCCATCATCACCGCTGGCAACGGCTTCACTTCCTTCACCGCGTTCGTATCTGCCGCCGGGATGAGATTCTCGAAATTAAACGTCCCATCCGCCTTGCGCGTCACCTGGCCGAACGGTTCCTTCACGGACACCTCACCCAACGTCCACGCGCCATTAAGAATGGAAGACCCCAGTTCGAAATTCACATACAGTTCGCCCACCGAAACAAACGTCTCGCCATTCGTCTCTGTTAGAGAGAAACCGCGCATCGTGTAAGAGAGTGCGAAGGGGTTCAGCTTCACGTCCGCAATGGCCACTTGTCGCTTGGTGACCTCGGGCAGGCGCTTGATGAGTTGCGATTTGATGACCGCAGGCAGGACCAGAAACCCTACGATGATATAGACCAACAGCACCACCGACGACCACACCAGCCGCCGGAACCACTTCGTCTTCTTAAATTCGTTCAACTTCGCGTTAGACATACTCGTGCAAAAAGCAACAAGGCGGGATGATTAACACATCCCGCCCTGCGGTCAAACGTCCACCGTCAAAATGGCAATATTAGGCCAAGTATTAAGCCATTTGGCCTTAGAGCCTGTTGAAAAATGGCTTGGTGCTGGCTGCGCCGGCCAAAGGGGCGAGGGCTAGGCGCGGCGAGGGAGCATATTAATGAAAGATATCTGTGACTGAGCCGCAACAACGCCCTCGCCCCTTTGGACCAGCAGACGGCACCAATGCATTTTTCAAACAGGCTCTTACCGTTCGTTGAATAATACCCTGAGATTTTTAGTTAACCGCCCCGCAAGAATGAGGTCCAGCTTCCCGTCCCCATTCAGGTCGGCCAGTTTCAAATCCTCAATCGCGACCTCTTCCGCCGAAAGCGGTGTCATGCGCCACTGCTTTCCATCTTTGTCCATAGGCGTGAAAAGTCGCACTCCGGGAACACCCTTCGGAGTTCCGGCCCGCCAACCCGCCACGATCTGATCGCTGCCGATGCCCAATACATCTCCGATCGCCAGCCCGTGACCATCCTTCAGCGTTTCATCGATCACCGTGCGCGACCACAACCCCTCGCCTGCGGACACATATGCCGCTGCCGTTGTTCCGTGCATCGGCTCGATGGTGGCAATGAAGCGTTTGCCGCCCGGCAGCTTGCCATCACGGATTTCGCCTGTCGGCTGGTCGGTCAATTGCGTGCGCTTCCATTCACTGCCACTGCGGTCGAACTGGAACACGCCTTCTTTGCTGCCCAAAATGATTTCCGGTTCTGCATCCTTGTCCCAGTTCACCCCTTGGAAATTATGACTCGCGTGCAGTTGGTCACTCACCACTTTCGTTTCCCATTTATCCTTGGGATTCGCGGGCATCGTGTAAGCCAGCACCTTGCCGCCTTCGCCTTCATTGCCCTTGTTCCCGCGTCCATGTAGCGGCTTCACGATGAGTTCAAACTTGCCCGCCGCGTTCTTCACCCAATGCATGCGATGCACCGTCGGCTCATGATGCAAGGCTACCGCCTCCCACTTCTGCGTCCGGTCCGCAGGCGGAATGAGATAAAACACGGCCCCGCTGTTCACCGTATCGCTGGGGTTCCAACCCGCCCCCACCGCGATCTCCGCTTTCCCATCGCCATCGATGTCCGTCGCCGCGATGCACACGTGATCTTTCTCCGTGAGTTTCTCGGCGATGATGAATTTCTCCCACGTCGGGTTGCGATACCACTGGATGGTATTCTGGTCCGCCAGCAATATGTCCGGCTTCTTGTCCCCGTCCACATCGGCGATGGCGATACCGTAGCCGATGTTAACCTTCGTATCCACATCCACCGCCCGGAACTTCGGCAAAGGCGGCTCCGCCGCGAGCAAAGTGGAAGCCGTCAACGCGATTGCGAAAGCAGGCAACAAGGTCATTTTCATAGGGTTGTAGGAAATTAAGCGTAAATGGACCCGGTTCCAATCTTTTCCTCACCGTGGGAGATTTCCCTCCGCCCCACGCCAAAAAAGTCTTTCCACCCCGCCAGCCCGTTCCGATAGTAGCTCCGATATCTGGATGAACAAACGCACGGCCATCATCGGTTTGGGTTATGTCGGGTTGCCCTTGGGGCTGACCTTCGCCGAGGCTGGCGTTGATATCCTCGGCTTTGACATCGATGCCGCCAAAGTTACCCGCCTCAATGCCGGTCAGAGCTACATCATGCACATCGCCGCTGGCCGCATCGGTGCCAGCGTCCAGACCGGCCGGTTCGCCGCTACCGGTGATTTCTCTCGCATCGCCGAATGTGAAGCCGTCATCATCTGTGTGCCTACTCCCCTCGGCAAGAATCACGAGCCCGACATCAGTTACATCCTGAACACGGGCAGATCCATCGCTCCTCATCTGCAAAAAGGCGCAGTCGTCATTTTGGAATCCACCACCTATCCCGGCACCACGGATACTGACTTGCGCGAGGTGCTGGAAGCTGGTTCGGGACTGAAAGCCGGAAGCGATTTCCATCTCGCCTTCTCGCCGGAACGCGAAGATCCCGGCAATCCGCAAAGCAAAGTCGTGGACATCCCGAAAGTCATTGGCGGTTACACTCCCGCCTGTTTGGAAAAGGCCAAGGCCGTTTACAGCCGCGCCATCAAGACTCTTGTGCCCGTGGCCTCCTGTCGCGTGGCCGAGGCTGTGAAGCTGACTGAGAATATTTTCCGCTCCGTGAACATCGCGATGGTGAACGAGCTTAAGGTCGTTTACTCCGCCATGGGCATCGACATCTGGGACGTCATCCAGGCCGCGAAGACCAAGCCTTTCGGCTACATGCCCTTCTATCCCGGCCCCGGCTTGGGCGGTCACTGCATCCCCATCGATCCTTTTTACCTTTCCTGGAAAGCCCGTGAATACGGCCAGGAAACCCGTTTCATCGAGCTGGCTGGCAAGATCAACACCGCCATGCCCAACTATGTGGTGGAGCGTGTCCGACTGGCTCTTAACACCGCCCGTAAGGCCGTCGCCGGGAGCCGTATCCTCCTGTTGGGCATCGCCTACAAAGCAAACGTGGATGATGACCGCGAAAGCCCATCCTACGTCTTGTGGGAATTATTGGAGGCGCAAGGCGCGCATGTGGAGTATCATGACCCGCACGTGCCCGTGATCCGTCCTTCACGTGAGCACGGACATTTTGCCGGCAATAAAAGTGTGAATCTGAGCCCGCAATCGATCGCGAGCTACGACTTGGTCCTGTTATCCACCAGCCATCAGGCCGTGGACTACGGGTTGGTCGCCGAGCACGCCAAACTCCTTGTGGACACCCGTAATGCCTTCGCCGGCCTCATCAAGCATCCGCAGCGTTATTTCAAAGCATGAAAGCACTTGTTACCGGCGGCGCCGGTTTCATCGGTTCCCATATCTCGCAGGCGCTCATTCAGCGCGGGGCCAAAGTCATCGCCCTGGACAATCTCTCCTTGGGCCAGCGCCACAACCTTGACTGGGCCTCCAAGGCGGACTTGCAATTCGTGGACGGCGATGTGACGGATGAATCTCTCATCCGCAAACTGGTCGCCGGTTGTGACTGGGTGTTCCACGAGGCCGCCATGCCCTCCGTGCCCCGCTCCGTACAAGATCCGCTCGGCAGCAATTTCAACAATACCGACGGTACGTTGCGCCTACTGGTCGCCGCGCGTGATGCGGGCGTAAAGCGCATGCTCTTCGCCTCCTCTTCCGCCATCTACGGCGATCAGAACGCTCCGCGTAAACATGAGCAACTGCCGCCCAGCCCGCTCTCGCCCTACGCGCTTCAGAAGTACACGGGTGAAAAATACTGCCAGATGTTCCACCAGCTCTATGGGATGCCCACCGTGGCTTTGCGTTATTTTAATGTCTACGGTCCGCGCCAGGCCTTTGACTCCCCTTACTCCGGAGTCATCGCCAAGTTCTGCACCGCGATGTTGAAAGGTGAAACTCCGGTGATCTTTGGTGACGGTCTCCAGTCACGTGACTTCACCTACATCGACAACGTAGTCCAGGCCAACCTCATGGCCGCCGAAGCTCCTGCGGAGAAAGTCGCGGGCGGTGTGTTCAATGCCGCCACCGGCCACAGTGTCACCCTGCTGGATCTGGTGCAGGACTTGAACGATCTCACCGGTCAAGCCATCAAGCCACGCTTCGAACTAGGTCGTGCCGGTGACGTGCGCTCGTCGCTGGCGGACAATTCGGCAGCAGAAAAAGCGTTCGGTTACAAAGCCACGGTCACGTGGAAAGAAGGTTTGGCCAAGACCTTGGAATTCTATCGTTCCCAGCAATAAGTCGGGGCCGCAGACGGGCGAAAAGTGCCGGCCTATTTACGAACCTCACCCACCTCGCCCAGATTTTCAGTGAACACAATGCCGGCCAGTTCGGCGCTGGTGAATTTGGCATGATTCGCCTGCAATGCATTGCTCCAGAGTTTTTTGGCCGATAGCTGGTAGAGCAGGTAAAGCTGCTCGCCATTGGGACGTTTATACTCTTTTGTCACCGTGAAATGCTTGCCCACCAGCACAAAATAATCGCTATCCTTCGACCAAACTACCCGTTCAGTCCCTACAGGCCTTCCTTCGTCAGGTGATGAATAAATGATGTTGGTAGAGACTCCTTGCTGGATCAGGTGCACTTGAAAATTCCGGTCAAAAACCGGCAACTCAACCAGTCGCACTTTGTTTTTACCATCCGGCGAAACCGATTCCAGGCTCACCACGTCCTTTTTACTACACGCCATCAAAAATAAAGACAGGAGGCAAGCCAGCCACAGACTGCCTTTGCTTTTTCGTTTGCCCAAGTTCATCGGCTTCTCCCCTCCTGCTGACCGCTACCTTTATCCCTTCTTTTCCTCGTCCGGTGTTTCAACTTTCACTTCCTTGGGCGACTGCGTTAGGCGCAAGCGCGCCACCCGCGTCGCATCCATTTCCTCCACGCGCAGCACAAACTCGCCGATGACCAGTTCATCCCCATTCCTCGGAAAACCGCCCTTCTGCTGCGTCACCCAGCCGCTGGTCGTCGTGACGCCTTCCTCCTGCAACTCCTCACCCACCAGTTCGCCCAGCTCGTGCAACGGCAAAGAACCGTCGATATCCCACATCGTCTCGCTCAACTGCACCAGCAAAGGTTTCTCCTGGTCAAACTCGTCCTGGATCTGGCCCACCAGCTCTTCCAAGATGTTCTCCAGCGTCACCATGCCCGTCGTGCCGCCGTACTCATCCACCACGATGGCGAAGTGCAGTTTGCGCTCCATGAACAACGCCAGCAATTTCTCCAACCGCGCCGTCTCTGGCACATAAATAAGTTTGCGGGCAACGGACTTCAGGTCGCGTCCCGTCTTGGCACGCGAACGCAAGGCATACAGATCCTTGAAATGGACCACGCCCAGCGTCTTGTCCACATCACCCGCTTCACAAAGTGGAAACCTTGAATAACGGGTCTTTTCCGCCACTTCCAGACACTCCGCTATAGTTGCCTCTGTATCCAGACACGTGATCTCCTGGCGAGGCCGCTTCACATCGCGCACGATACGCCGCTTCAGGTCCATCGCATTGAAAACGATCTTCCGCTGCAATTCACTCCCGCCCTCGTGTTCGTGCGAGGACGTGAACAGCATCCGCAGCTCTTCCTCCGAATGAATGAGTTCCGCCTCGCTCGCCGGATGAATGCCCACCATCCGCAACATCCACTGCGAGGTATTGTTCAGCATCCAGATGAAGGGGTAGGAAATTTTGTAAAACAGCTCGAGCGGCAAGGCGACCCAGAGTGTGGTCGGCAACGGTTTCTGGATGGCCATGGATTTCGGCGCCAGTTCCCCCATCACGATATGCATGAAGGTGATCACCGAGAAACCTACGGCAAAAGAGATGGAATGTTTCAGTTTCTCAGCACCGATGCTCAGCGAACCCAAATGCACCTCGCCCGTGATCAAACGGTCCAGCAGCGGGGCAAGCAGCGACGCAAAGATCGGTTCCGCAAACCACCCAAGCCCCAAGCTCGCCAGCGTGATCCCCAACTGCGTGGCGCTTAGCGACGCGTCCAGGTTCTTCACGATCCGCCGCGCGACGATCGCCCGCTTGTTGCCCTTCTCCTCCAGCGTGACGAGCTGCGTATCGCGGATCTTCACGATCGCGAACTCCGCCGCCACGAAGAAACCGTTCAAAAAGACCAGGAAGAAGACTAGGAAGCCGCCCCCGATCAGCTTGAACATGTAATCGTCTTCCATATCAGAGATTCGTCGCACCGAACATGACGCGCATGATGTCCTGCACGGTGATGATGCCGATGGGCCGTTGATCGCGTCCCATCACCACGGCCAGCCTTTGACCGCTGCGTTGCAACCTTTGCAATCCGACCTCAAGCCGCAGCTCAGGCTCCAGCATTACGGGTGCTTGTTGATAATCCGCCACCTTTTTGCGCTCATCGAAGCCCTCTTGATATAGCACGTGCTTCAGGCTCACCACACCCGTCAAACGCCGTTGCCGTCCGCTCGTTTCCAACACTGGCACCCGGGTGAGATGTTTTTCGCGGCAAACCTTCAACACGTCGGTCATCACCGTATCCTTCGTAGTTGTCACCGCTTGATCAATGGGCGTCATGATCTGGCGCACCGTAAGGTTATGCAGTTCCAGCACACGCTGAATCATCGTCCTTTCTTCCGGCGTAAGTCCTTGTGCTGACTCCTGCATCACCAGCCGGAACTCGTCCCGGTTGGCGAACATCTGGCCCGTGAACACACCGCCACCGGCCAGTTGTCCCACCCAGTTCGCAAACTTCTCGATCACCCAGACCAAGGGCGAAAGCACGAGATGTAACAACCGAAAGGGATCGGCCAGGTACAGGCACAAGCGGTTCGGGAACTGCCGGAACAGCATTTTCGGCAGCAGATCACAGAACATGTAGAACGCGAAGAACAACACCGCGAGCAGCACCACGATCAACCATGGATAGTCTCCAAGATGCTTGTGCAGCACAGCCACCATCACGCAGACCACTACGATGTTGGCCAGCGTGTTGCCCACCAGAATGGTCCACAGGAAATTCTCCGGACGTTCCAAAAACTTGCTCAACAACCGAGCACGGCGATTGCCATGGCGCACCCACTGCCGCACACGCAGGCGGCTCAAGGCCAGCACGCCCGCCTCCATCCCTGAGAGCAAAAACGATCCGGTAAGGCATACGAGGAATAATATGAGATACATCATGCTATTCCCCCCTTCCGTTTCGTGATCTCTACCAAGATCTCCCGCACCCGCCGGTCATCCACCGCTTTGGCTGTTAATTTTAACCCCCGATACGTCACCGATTCCCCAGAATTGGGTACCACGCCTAATTGCGCCATCAAGAGGCCACCCATGGTCTCCACCTCGGACACTTCACCCAAATCCGGATACTCATCAGCAAATTCGTCGATCTTCAAAGTGCCGTTCACCCGCCAGCGGCCCTCAGCCAGCTTCTCCAGCTTGAACTCCTGCTCTTCACCCTCGCTCCGGATATCCCCCACCAACTCCTCCAGAATGATCTCCAGCGTGACGATGCCGGCGAGTTGGCCATACTCATCCAGCACCAAAGCCAGACCACGTTGTTGCCGCTGCAGACTGATGAGCAATTGCAACAGGTTCGTGCTCTCCGGGACGAAGGACGGAAATTCCAGGGCTTCCTCCAAATCCGACGTAGGATTCAGCAATAGCTCCCGTGTGTTTAGCACCCCGATGATGGTATCATTCTCCTCATCGTACATCGGCAACCGGCGATGCTTCAGCCGGCGCGCTTCCGCCCGCATCTCGTCCACCGTCATCGTATCCGTCACACCATCCATCTTCGCCCGGGGACGCATGACCTCCTTCACCGTCCGCTGATCCAGCCGCACGATCTCGAGAATGATATCCCGCTCCGACTTCGCCAGCACGCCATGCTGATAGGCCATCTCCAGCAACTCCCGGTAGTCGGCATCCGTCACCGAGTTGGCGGGCTTGATCGACTTAGGGATGACTACACGTAAGATCGTTTCATTCAACCGCTGGGCGATCTGGCGGAAAGGCCTGACAAACGCATGCCAGGCGAACAACGGTTGGGCCACCCGCAAAGCCCAAGATTCGGGACGCCGGACCGCCAATGTCTTCGGCAGCACCTCGCAGCCCAGCAAAAGCAGCAACGCCGTAGTGATGAGGGTCCAGACCAGCAGCCATTCGCCCCGCAATCCCATCCACAAGGCAATGGCGATCACCGCCGCGCTGGCCAGAGTATTGCCCAGCGCCAAAGCACCTAGTAATTCTTGTGGCTGGGCGAGCAACCGATTGACCACCACCCCGCGGGCAGGCGAACGCTCAGCCAGCTGGCGGACCTGCCATTTGCTCAGTGAGAAGAGGGCTGTCTCGGCCACGGCAAAGAAGAAGCTCGCCCCCCCAAAGAGGACGATGCCCAACGCTGCCAGCCATGAAACTTCCGTCATTTCGGAGCCATTATGCCTCGCAACCCCCTCCCGGCGAAAGCCTTAAACCATAGCCATACAACTCCAGCCGACGGAAATTCAGTAAATATTAGGTTGCACGGACGGGCCGCAACCCTTAGAAATATCGCCGATGTTGGTTGTCCGAAAACAATTTATTGCGCTCTTAGGTATGCTTGCCTTGTTGCTGGCTGCCCATGATACGCAAGCTGCCAGTTCAGGATACACCCCTTGTATCGTGCAGCCGGTATTGATCCGGCCCAATATTTCGCAGCCCGTCATCACCCAAGCGGAACTTGTTCGCCCGACTTTTATCGTCACTGGCCGTGATCGCTGGACTGTCGATCTGGCGGACATTGATCAACCAGCCTACATTCAGGCTGTATTTGCTCCGACTCTGTATGATGGGTGCGCTGACCTGAATTCCGCCCGTTCGGCCGTTATGGCTCGTTTTGCCCTCACTCCCTTTGCCACCACGGCTCCTCGACCCGGGAATGGTTCTGTAGCGTCCCGTATCTTTACTGATGCCAGCCTCTGCTGTGGCGCAGGTGGTAAATAATTTTATCCTTATCAGGGAGCAGCTTGGCCCAAGTCTGCAAAACCTATAAGTCTCTTTTTCAAACTTACCGTCAGGATTTCGTTTCCGTCTCCGTACTGCTCACCGTTTACTTTCTAGTCCAAACGGTTTTCTTTCACGATCTGGGAAGATTCATCGTCGATTCTGGAAAAGAACTCATGGTCCCCCTAGCCTTGCTGGAGGGCAAGGCGCTCTACCGCGATGTCTTTTGGCTTTATGGCCCTTGGGCTCCTTATTTTAATTCGTGCATGTATGCCTTATTCGGCGTGCATTCGGATGTCCTATTGTGGACGGCCAAATTTCTCGGTGCCGGGGTTATTCTGACGGTTTATGGATGTCTTCGGGGCCTTGTTTCCCCACGCGTCGCGTTGCTCGGCACCCTCGCGGTCGCAGCCTTTTCCACCACCTCAAATTATTTCGCGTGGCCTTACTCGTTTTCAAATCTTTGGGCAACTTGGCTTGCCCTCATGGCTGTTCATCTGATCGCCCGCTGGCGGCAAACAGGCAGCCTTGGTTCACTAATCTTTTCCGTTATCGCCTGTCTTATTGTCGTCAACGCCAAGTTCATCATCGCTCTGCCCATACTGGTGGTCTTGTGGTGTACGTTGCTGCTTGAATCCAAATCCTCACTCTCCCGTGTAAACAACCGTGACTGGATTTCGGCGCTGTTCTATACCGGCATTGTCCTGCTCATTTTTTCCTTGGGCCTATGGTATTTCGGTAGAGGGGTGGAACCCGCGTCCTATCGTTTACAGATTGGAGCAGTGTTTCATGCCCGTCATCTGGTGGCTGCCGGGCTCTATGATCGCCTGCGGGAAACTGCTCTGCTGCAGTATGGTTTTTACCCGGAAAATCTCGCATCGGCGTTTGCCGTCTGGAGCTGTCCCCTAGCGGTTTTCAGTGCGATCGTGATCTGGCTGCGCCTTTGGTTCACCGGCAAGAGTGCTCAATTGCTGCTGCCATTTCCTTACGTCCTTTTTGCTGCCGGAAACTTGCTGCAGATGAATTCCTCCGTTCATGCTCCGTATGTTTTTCCTGCGGCAGCAGTCGCTCTGTTCTGGGCATGCGAGGCTTGGAGCAAACGACCCACTGCCAATTCAACGCGACTGGCTAACGGAATCTTATGGGGAGCCATCAGCCTGGCTTTACTGCTTGGCGGACTGCGCCTGTTCAAGACTGGCAGCCCAAAGGTGGAAATCGCTTCTGCCCGCTACCGTTTCAATTGGTCCCCTCGCCTCGCTAGTCGGCTACAATCGTTAAGCCAATACGTGACTCAACATTCTCGTCCTGAAGAACGCATCATCATTTTCTCCCCCCACGATTACCATTACTTCATCTATGACCGGAAACCGGCGCTCGATTATTTCTACACCTGGTATGAACCGTTTCATGATGCGATGGCTGCCGAACGTGTGATCGCCGCCTTAAAGTCTAAGGATGTCAAATTGGTGATATCGAATTGGGAAGATCCCTTTGCACTCGCCTTTGCGCCCAATTATCGCAGCCATCCGATTTACCAAACGCTGACGGCAGAATTTGAGCCGAAATCGAACCCCTCCGAATGGGGTCCGTTCGTCATCTGGGAAAAGAAACTCCCGCTACCCTGAAATGATACGCCAATACTCTGCGGCGGCCTGTGGCCAATTGAAACCTTTGCCGTATAGAGAGATTTTTTCCGTCTCTTGCGGACAGCCCAATACCTGGGCCAGAGCATCCGCAAAACTGTCAGCCTGCCCCGGCTCCACCAAACGTCCCAGATAGTCTGCTTTCACGATCTCATGGATGCCGCCTACGCGGGTAGATACTACTGGGAGTCCGCTGGCCAGAGCTTCCAGAATGACGTTGGGAACTCCCTCATTATGGCTGCTCAAAGCTAGCACGTCCGCCGCCTGCATATAACGGGCAACCTCAACCGCCGGTTTGCGTCCTACAATCTGGACGCGGTCAGATAAATTCAAGCGCTGTGCCTCGGCACGGATGAACTCTTCCAACGGCCCACCACCGATGAGCAGCAGTCGGCTGCGCTGAAGTTGCGCGGGCAGCTTGGCAAAGGCCGTCAGCAGCAGCCCGGGATTTTTGACTGGCAGAAAATTTCCAACGAACAGGACGGTTTTTTCCGCCTCCGGCAATCCCAATGACTGACGGGCGGCCTGTTTGTCTGCCGGGGTAAACGTGCGCGTATCAACACCATTATAGACCACTTTCAATTTTGTTTCCGGCACACCCGCTTCTGCCAACCGTCGCGCCAAATCCTGGCTGCGGTTGATCACGGCCTGGGCTTGGCTTAACGAAGCCGTGATGAGACGACGGCGCACCGGCATGTTCAGATACGTGTGCACATCCGTCCCTTGTGTGATCACCACCATTGGCACGCCCACCTGGTTGGCCAGGTCCAGCACGCCGCAGGCATCAGGATAAGCCCAAGCACAGAGAATACGATCAAAGGGAAATCCTTGATGCATTTCCCTGAAAGCAGACTGGATAGCCCGGCCGAACAACCGATGATTGATCCGGTCCCCGATCTTGGGCAGATACGGCACGGGCACATATACGGGCTTAAAACAGCTATCCTCTGCCCGTGGTCGATACTCCTGACGCCATTTGGCGCTGCCCCAAATGGCCGGGCGCGCAGCGATCACCCGCACTTCACAATACTCCCGCAAATGATGCAACAGGGTCACATTGTCCAATCCCCGGTACGACTCCCGTTCATCGGGAAAAAGATTGGAGATAAAAAGCAGCTTCATCACACCGTTCCTTGGGAAGCCTGCGGCCGGGCATACACATAATCTCGGAAGGCACCCGGGTTACCCGTTTTGCCATCTTCAGCCGCGTGGATGATATTGACCATTTCGCGGGCAGAAACGTAATGCAGGCGATAGCGCTGCCCATCGTTGAAACCCGCCAGCAATGCCCGATGAAAATCTTGCATCGGCGCGCCCAACAACATGTCCGAGTTTCGTTCCACCGCACCGTGGGTATGAAGCTTGACGAACACCCACTCAGGTCGGCCAGCCACCTGAATACCCTGACGCAACCACAACCGCAAACGGTCCATCCGGGGAGGATTGGCTCCGGTCAAATCCGCGTTCTCAATGCGAGGCATGATCCCCCATTTACGCCGTTCCCAGTTCAAGCCCAACGGCCCCTGTACCAACAACAAGTTGTTACCGGCTTGTGACTGAGCACTGCGCGACGTGTTCACCGCAGCGGGAGTGCCTACATCATGCGATTTGGGCTGCGGGGTGTCTTTGGCATAGTAGATCTGGTTGATGGTCCTCGTTTGCGCCGGATGCGGCGCAGATGGCATCGTGAAGTCGGCATAGCAACCGGTGTCCTGTAGCACGGTCAACTCATTGCTTACCCCGCAATTGTTTCCTTCAGGATGCGAATTATCGAGGACCCAGTTACCATGGATAAATCCGTAAACTGGTTTTCCGTGCGTATCTTGGGATAAAAATCCATGCCGTCGGAAATCAGCTTTGCCCTGCTCCAGTGCGTCCCGCAAACCCGCTTCCGTATCATCATGATGGTGCAGGTGTATCTCCACCTCCCCGCTGCTGCTCCGGCAAAGGGTCTCCAAGGACCGCAACACATCCTCATCATATTGCTCGATCGGATAGAAAAATGAATGTCGGGGACGGCATCCGTCAGCATCCCGGAATCCGTCAATGGACGGGGGATAAACCTCATTCCATTTTTGCATCCGTTTGAGGGCGCCCGCTTTGTCCGTATGATGGAACGGTTCGAAGTGGTCGCACACCGCCAGCAGGATATCCACCACCTGGCCTTCCGGTGGTGTCCATGGGCGCTGCCGCAGATAGGCCGGCAGCCAGAGATGCATGGCTCGTAACATCGTTCTATTTCTTTTTCACCGTTTCCCACGCTCCACCCTGCGGAGCGCTCACATAGTGCAGAAAGCCCCGCACAATCATCCAGTTCAGAAAGGCGAAAGCGGCCGGCAACGCAAACAGCTTTGCTTTCAATTGCGGCACCAGCAACCCGGTCAGGGCGAGCAGGTAAAATACTATCTGCAAGCCAAAGACAGCCTGATAAAATGGCAGCGTCAGCAATCCGGCATTCGTCAGCAGTATCGTCACCAGCAGCACGGGACCAGCCAGCCGCAGATACTTGTGGGCAATAAGCTGAAACCAAAGACGGTTCCGCCAAGGCAACAGCCAGCCCGGATAACGGCACAACATCTGAAAATTTCCGGCCAACGTCCGCCGTTTGCGGATCTTCTCCCGTGCCGGGTCCAGCTCTTGCGGATCATGCGCCAGAGCCGCCGGCTCATAACGGACGCGATAACCACTCACAGCGATCTGCATGGGTATGACAACATCGTCCAACAAAGTGTCTACCGGGATAGGTTGATATAATGCTCGCCGGACTGCGTAAACCGCACCCGTGCAACCAATGCAAGAATCCAAGTCCGCCTCCGCAGTGCGCAACTTCACTTCCATGCTCCAATAGGTGCCCACCCCCTGTCCCACTGCGCTGGCATCACCCGCGACCGCCAGACGTCCGCTTACGGCGCCGGTCTTAGCATCCGCAAACGCCCGGGTGAGCAAGGCGATGGTATCGGCAGCAAATTTTTGGCGTGCGTCGGCAAATACGAGTATCTCGTTCCGGGCTGCGGCTACGCCCAAGTTGAGGCCATTAGC
Organism: Chitinophaga pinensis; assembly: GCA_943367715.1. Classification (GTDB taxonomy): domain Bacteria; phylum Verrucomicrobiota; class Verrucomicrobiia; order Limisphaerales; family JAEYXS01; genus JAEYXS01. The sequence continues at coordinate 48,813 of CALRJY020000019.1, forward strand.
TTTGCCAAGTCTTTCGGGCACTTGCACTACCTTGATGCGGGCATCTGACTGGGCCAGAGTCTTGATTTTCTCCGTCGTGCCGTCCCGGTCGCCATCAGTTACGACCACGACCTCCAACTCGTTCGTCGGCCCACCGTTCTGCAGCAGGTTAGACAACCGGTCTTCAATCCGCGCCACCTCATCTGCCACGACCAAGATGCAAGAAACAGAAGACGGCTCGGATGCGATTTGGCCTTCCCGTTTTGAGGCCACTCTTGCTACCACAAACATTAGAACATGATACCCGCCATAGGCAAAACCCAGCAAACCGCAGCTTGCCCAAAAGCACAGCATCAGAATTGAGGATTCGTCCATGCTTGGCTGTGTTGATAGTCGCGACTACATCCGGTAAACCGCATAGCTCCAGACGCGAACGACCGCGTAAGTCAGGACTCCGATAGCAACCATATCTTTCCAGCCCAGTTTATTCCAAGGCATACGCGGTGGATTGATCGCTTCATTGTTCGCCCCGTCACCCATGGGACCAAGGCCTTGTCGCTCGTCCAAGCTTGTCAGGTCCGGGCTGGTCACCATTGGGACTGCAGAGGTTGGCTCCCCGCGCCCCACTTCACGCGAGTTGCCCGTCGCTTCCACCGTTTGAGGCTCAGCATCATTAAAGCCAAGCAAATGGCGATGAAAAGCCGCCGTCACCGCCAGAATGATGAAAAAATTGGCGCGTGTAGACCAGCCCACCATCCAAGATGAAACCGAATAGGATACCAGCAACACAAACAGTATCCGGCGGACCCGCTCCTCTTCATCATCCCGAGTGCGGGCCAAGAAGAGCGTTTTAAAACCACAATATATGATGCCTACAAAAAGCGTCAGCCCAGGCCAACCAAGTTCGGTGCCGACGGCCACATAAGAACTGTGGGGAGCTTTGGGAAAACCAGAGATTCTGGCGAACCCCTGCTCAAATCCGGCCCAACCAACAACGGTGGTCGTTCGCTTGAAGGTTTCAAGTCCCCAAGTGAAAACCCAGATGCGGCCCTGGATGCCACCCTCAGCCCGGGGACTTTCCAGTTCGGTCATACGGGGCAGCGTCTTCAAAGCCGCTGTACCGGCGGTATAAGCTATGGCTGCCACGAGTATCTGAACGGCCAACGGGCGCCGGAACATGTAGGAGGTGACCCAAGTGGCAAAGGCGGAAAGGAAAGCCCCCTTGGACTGGGTCAAAAAAGTGCAATACCCGCAAATCGCGGCCATGGGTACATACATCAATTTAAAAGTGATAAAACGTTTCCACCAAAAAAGAAAATACATCATGGCGATGGCGGGAATCACGCTATGCCCCAAGGCATTCGGGTTGTAGAAGATGGACGTGTTCAACACCAAACGCCCTTTCATCGGACCATGTGTGATATCGTAGCTGTACATCGGGTCAAACCCGTATTCGCTGGCGACTGCCATTATCGCCACGAAAACCAGCATAACCGCCCACCAACGCATGAAAACCCGCATCCGCTCGATGCTGGATAACGCCAGCGTTATGATGAAATAATAGAGAAAAAGGCTGTAACAAGCTTTCCAAGTATCAAGCGGAGAAGGCGCAGTCACTACGATCCAGCCCAAGTAAAAAACCATGAGCCAGTCATGCGGCGTTTTAAGAAAAAGCGACGGGCTGAACCCCTTTTCCCGCGTGGCCGTGCCGTATATCGCCATAAGCATGGTGATCATGGCCGGGCGTATCGTAGCCGCCGCCCCGATCCACTCATGTGGACGCAGGTGATAAAGAATTATGAAAAGTATGACGGAGAAAAAATCCATGCCTGCCTAGATAGTAGTCGCATTGGGCGTTAATTTCCACGTCCTTGCCGTCTGGCGGTAAAGTTCGGCGTAGGCTTCTCGCATCCGTTGCCAGGAAAGCTTTTGCACCACAAAATCACGTCCGGCCACGCCCGCCGCCTCTAGTTCATCCCGCCGAACCAGGAATTCTGAAAGTATCCGGGCCAATTCCGGGGCATTTTCAATGTTCCGGACGTATCCGTTCACTCCATCACGGATGACGTCAGCATGACCGCATGCCTGATGACACAAAACCGGGACCGCACAGGCCATGGCTTCGAGCGCCGCGTTGGACATGCCTTCGTTATAGGAAGGCAACACCAACAAATCCATCGCTTGATAACACGACAGAGGGTCCGACTTAAACCCTGCCCAAAGTATTTGGGAACGGACTGGACTATGCTCGACCATATCTCGAATGCGTTTTTCTTCAGGTCCGCCGCCTCCCACCAGGAGCAAATGGACATTGGAGTTTGTCTTGGCCAAGTTTTCAAAAGCAGCGATCAAGAGATCGTGTCGTTTATATGGGCCGAATCTTCCCACCATACCCAGCACCACCCCTTCCTGCGGCAACCCTAGCTGTTGCCGCGCAACCGACCGGTTTCCGGGAAGAAATCGCCCGGTATCTACACCATTATTGATGGCCGCCATCTTGTCCGCCGGTGCGCCATGGGAAATCAGATGTTCCCCCAAGCTCTCCGACACAGGAACGATTTTCTCCACTTGGCGATAAAGCAGCGCCCGTTGAACCCGGCGGCGCAGGGTCAGATCAGCCTCAGCAAATTCAGCATGTTCACCATGGAGAATCGGCAGGCGGCTGTTCCTCGGTCGGGCCAGCACACTATAGATCAGCGTGCCCAGATTATGCGTATGCACAATCGCCGGTTGAACCTGTTCGAACACCGTCCGCAAACGGCGCACGGCATGCCAGGAAAATCCCGGAGGTTTGTCGAGCACCCGCACTGCATTGCCGTTCTTCAACCTGCTGGCAAATTCCCCCGCCTTGTTGAGACAGCAAATCTCCAGCCGGAAGTCCTTTTCATCCAGACCATTTGCCAAATTCACGACGCCATTTTCCATCCCCCCGGGTTCAAGGGAAAGCACGACGTGCAATACTGAAATGGCAGTGTTCACAAGCGGCCAGCAGGTTAGGGCAGCACCGGCTCAAGGCAAGATAGAAGCCTTCCCAACGACATCCGGTCAAATGCTCGGCCGACAAAAAAGAAAATGCCGACAGGTGCGCAGACGAAAAAGTTTGGGTTCATTGAGCAAATTGGGATCCGCAAAGACAGGCCACCAAAGCCAAGACAGGGCCAAATCCCGCAGCGCCGCCAGTCGCTCACCTTGTTCATAATACATCCAGGCAGTCTGGAAATACATGAACGCACGCGCACGCCGCCAGAACCCAGAGTCATTCGCCGGCACCAACCCATTGGTTTTGGATTTATCCAGCACCCGGTGGATGTTGGCCTTCATACGTCCAGCGTTGCGGCTCATGCTGGTGCGATGACGACGGATCACCGCCAAACGGTCGGATTGCAAAAACAATGGAAACTTGGCCCCGACGCGGATCCACATATCGCGGTCTTCCGAGCTGCGGAGGGACTCGTCAAACAGTCCGGCCGCCTCCAAGGCGCTCTTCCGCGCTACCACTGCTGAGGGTGAAAAACGCGTCTTAAGAAGAATATCACGGTGATCCATCCGGCCATGCACAGCCCACGCCAGCGACTTCAAATCGAACTCTTTGCCGTGTTCATCGATATAGATCGCTTGAGCCGCTACCAGCCCAAACTCTTCCGGAAGCTCCGAAAACCGGGTCATCGCCCGTTCCAAAAAATCCGGTTTCCATTGGTCGTCGGCATCCAGGAATCCAATGAAAGGATAGCTGGCATTCTGAATGCCGGTATTTCTGGCCGCAGGAAGCCCGGCGTTTTGCTTCCGGATGTAACGTATGCGGTCGCCATACTTCGCGGCGACTTCGGGAGTCGTATCGGTCGATCCGTCATCTATGACGATGACTTCCACCTTGGGATAACTCTGGGACAGTGCCGAGTTTATCGCATCGGGTAAAAAGTGGGCATAGTTATATGCCGGAATGACGACTGACACACCCGCGTCCATAACATTTGATCTCACCGGACTGGAGGTCTGATCCTGACGAATATCCAAAACCATTTCAGAGGAGTATATGCTGCGCGCTCGATTACAATACAGCTTAGTGGCGATCTACGGTCTGGTAGCTGTCGTAATAGTTGTGCGAGTAATAATAGTAATAGTAGTAGTTCGAGGTGGCGGAAAGGTCCAACCGGTTGAGCACAAATCCGAGGAACTTGGCTTTGTTCGCGCGCAAGGTCTTCACCGCTGTCTCGACGGTGCGATAAGGAGTACGACCGCTCCAGATCACAAACACCACGCCATCAACATAACTAAGCATCGTGGATGTTTCCGCCAAACCCAATACTGGAGGGGTATCCATGATGATCCGGTCATAGCTCGTCCGCAGATGCTTCATCATGTCCACGAAGTTCTGATTGCCAAAGAAATCTGCCACTCCAGCGTGGTACTTGCCGCGAGGTAAAATAAAGAGATTGGGAGAATCCGTTTCCTTTATGGCTTCCGCTGCCTTCAACCCGCCACTCAGCACCTCGACCACACCCGGCGTGGACTCGATATTGAACAGAGTATGCATCGTGCCACGTCGCACGTCGCAGTCAATCAACAGTGTCCGCTCCCCTTTGCGCGCAAATGAACGGGCCAAGTTCAAAGATACCCAGCTCTTGCCTTCCTGCGGCATCGCACTGGCGATCATGATCACTTGCTGGCTGTCTGCATCAGGTACGTTTAATTGCAAATTCGTACGGATCACCCGGAAATTCTCTTCCATGGACGCCGGGCCCCCCGCTTCACCGTGACTTGGCAGCCGGTGCCGGTTCGATTCCAGCTCTGGCACCACGCCCAAGGCACGGAGTTTGAGAGCGTCCTCACCTGATTCCACGTTCGCAATGGTGTGATCCAGATACTCAATCAAAAACGGGATACCCAAGCTAAGACCCAAGCCAAAGATCAACGAATAGATCATCAAGTTGAACCGGTTGGGAGACACCGGAGGGTCCAGCCGCACGTCGAGATGCCCGACATAATTCATGTGGAACCGTTCTTTTTCACCACCAAACTCCAAGTAGCTCACCGATTTGGCCATGCCGTCATAAAAGCTCTTCCACGGCAGTTGGCCGGCCGCCAAATGATCAAACTCAAGCTTCAAGCGGGCTTGCTGCTGCTGCGAATCCAAATAATCAGGAAGCTTGGCCGTAAACTCAGCCTGACGGGCTCTTAAGCCCTCTATCCGTGTGTTCAGTCGCGCCAGTTGGACTTCCAGTTCCAGATTCAACTCTTTCTCGACCTGTTCAAGCTGGGTCGCCACTTCTTTCATGCGTGGATGAGCGGGCAGATAGACTTTGGCATAATCCAACGTGAGCTGTTTCAAACGCCGGTACTTCCGTTCGTTGTCGGTCCAAGGAATCGTATTCTGCTGTGGGGCTAGCGTGGGCAAAACAATCACCTCCGGCCCGTTGCGAGAGTTATTGGCGGCAGCGCCGGGCACATCGTTTGCATTCTCCGCGTTTTTGCTTACGACCGTGAAGTTTTCCCCCAGATTTAGCCGCAACATCTCCTGATACGAGGAGAGAAGCGAGAGCTTGTCCACCACCGTGTACTCCGGTTTTTGGAGCTTCTTCTGCAAGTTCGTCAAATCGTCGAGTTGAAGATTGATTCTTGCGAGATCGAGCGGCACAGATCCCATCTCTCTGACTTTGGCGTTCAATTCCGTGATTTTGTTAGTATCATGGTAGGCGAAATTCTTCTTCAACCACTCTTCCATCCGCCCACTGATCTCCTCCATCTCCTTGGTGAAGTCATTCAATACGATCTCCCGCCGGCGTTGCCGCTGCTCTTCGCGATAGGCGATGAATTCCTCCAGCATCATCTTTGACCATTTATCGGCGATTTCCGGAGAAAAAGCCCAAACCTCGATCTCAATATCCCCCTGTGAGTTCTGCTTCAGCCCCATCTTTTTCAAATACTTGCTGTAGATATACTTCTCCCGGGCCTCGATACCAAAACGCTTTGCCGTCCGTTCAACTATGTGGGCAGAACTAAAACTCGCATAAATCGACTTCATGCTCCCGTCACCAAAATTCGTTTCGGTGGTGATTGGCAGGGGCAGATTCTTGAACTCAATCAGGCTGCGGGTGTAGTAAACCGGCCTGGAATACACATAAACGGTCAACCCCAGCATCAATGACAGGCACATCAACAGGAGAATGAGACGCGCGTGCTTCACCGCCAGCGTCAAATAAACCAACAGATCGCCTATCTTAATCGGCGCTTGCTTAACTCCGGGTAACATAAATCAAATCATAAACTAACTGCTCCAGCCTAACAAACATTCTGGGGAAAGCAATCTCCGGGGAAAAAAAACTGCGGAGCGGTGATCCCGCTCCGCAGTGAGGTAGTTCTTATTTAGATACTTAGAAGCTGAAAAAGCTCTCGGGCACGACAACGATGTCATTGCTTTGCAAGACCACATCCGGCTGCTTGCCAGCCTGCACGCTCTTGATACTTACGGGAATCTTGAACTTCTCACCATTGCCACCATTGCGGAGCACATAAACGCCGCTCTTCTTGGCAAAGCGGGAGAAACCGCCGCTGCGCAAGATGGCCGCATAGGCCGTCAGCTCTTCATCATTAGGCAACTGGACAATCCCTGCAGTCTTAACATTTCCCGTGACATAAACGCGGTTGGCAAACGCCGGAACCACAACGATATCACCGGGTTGCACCGAAACATCAGGTGTCAGACCAGCGCCATCCAAAATCGCCTGCACATTCACTTCTTCCACCAAGCTCTTGCCTTCCGTCAAACGCAGCAACTTGACACGCGTCAGGTCGCCCGAATCCTTGGCCCCACCAGAACGGATGAAGATGGTGGTGATCGTCGGCGAGTAACCGGAAGGCACCAAGAGCGGACCCGTCTGCTTGAATTCGCCAGCCAGATATACTACGTTAGCCTGACCCGGAGAATAGGATTCCACCGTGCGCTCCACCATGACCGTGGCCTGACGAAGCTGGGAAGCTTCCAATGCTTCTTTGATGGATTTCTCAGAATCCGGCAAATCTTTACCCGCGATCTGAACGCGGCCAATGCGCGGCATGATGATATATCCACCTTCGCGAATCTGATAAACGCCGTTAAAGGACTCGTCCTCCACGACAAACACCTGCACCGGCTCACCGGTCACCAAAATCTTGCTACCACCCTCGACGGTCAGCTTGCGCAACTCGCCCATCTTGGTTTCCATCTCCTTGTCGATGGTGGAAGTCTCGCTCTCCGCCGATTTAACGCGGTCACCCCAAGCGGACGCTTCACGCTGCCACTTCTCGATTTCAGAAGCCACTTGGCTGGCGTTAGCCGAGGCCAAAGACTTGGTGGCGGCTTCTTGTTTGGAACGGCTATAGGTCAGCTCGCGCTCCAGAAAAATGCGCCGATCAGACAACCGGTCAATCTCCTTCTGCAGGCCGTCCAAACGACCGCCAACCTGATCCTTGGCCCGTAACTGGCTCAGATATTCTTCACGAGCACGACGCCAATCGTCCACTTTGTCTGAAGCGTTCTGGTTCTGCGCCGTCACCGACGTTACAAGGGCCAGCCCAGCAAACAGACCAAGCAGGTTGCGATAATTTATTTTCATGGCTATTCTATTCGAAAGCGTTCTATTGCTCAAATCAGTTACCGCCAAGCATTAAGCAAGGCGGTCAGTCACGCGCACTAAAGAACTAAAGGCGTAGCGTCCTGTAAAGCAGATTTTTGCAAAAACTGAGGACTGTGCTATACTATTAGCTCTTGCTCATCACACCTCCCCCGGAACACGCAAACGCTTGACAGATGGGCCTCAATATCCGTATAGAACGTTTAGAATTTTCTAAACGAATGTCAGCGCAGCCGTTAAATCAACCAGATTGGGCGCATACCCGCAGCAAGTTCATTGAAGCGGGCGGTTCCACGACCCAATCCTTCGGCTTGGGACGGCTCGTCGGGCAGATTTACGCGTTACTCTATCTCAGTCCGGCTCCTATCTGCTTGGAGGAAATCGCTTCCCAGCTTGGCGTCAGCAAAGCCAGCATCAGCATCACGGTCCGCCAGATGGAGCGTTGGGCCGCCGTGCATAAGGTTTGGGTCAAAGGTGACCGCCGCGACTTTTACGAAGCAGAAACTGATTTTCGAAAAATCTTCCGGGACGGTTTTCTGGAAACATTGCAGAAGAAACTTCATACCGCCGGCCGCCATCTGGAACAGGTGGAAACCCACGCCAAACAATCTTTGCTTCAGCCGACCGCTGTGACTACGGATTCTGCCGATGTTAAGACTATTACGGAACGCCTCGAACGGGCTCGCAAGTTTCAACGCCAGCTCTCCGGCCTGATTGATAATCCTTTGGTAAATCGGCTCCTTTGAACATGTCGCAACCCGTTCTCACCGCCACCACATCTGAGCGCATCATCCGCTCGCGCAACGGCTTGGCCGCCATAGACTTGGCGGAACTTTGGCGTTATCGCGAGTTGTTCTGGCAATTGGCCTGGCGCAACGTCCTCATCCGCTACAAGCAGACACTGCTTGGTATCGCTTGGGCCGTACTCCAGCCTCTGCTGACCGTCGCCATTGGAACTTTTGTCTTTGGGCGACTGGCCAAACTTCCCAGCGATGGTGCTCCCTATGCCGTCCTCACCTTTGCCGCCTTGCTTCCCTGGCAATACTTCTCCAACGCCATGAGTGAGAGCAGTAACTCGCTTATCGCTTCCCAAAACATGATCACCAAAGTTTACTTTCCCCGCCTGATCATTCCCGGAAGCGCGGTCTTGAGCGGGGCGATTGATTTCCTCATCTCTCTCGTCCTGATGTTTCTCCTGATGCTTTACTACGACATTGCGTTCAGCCCCCGGCTCCTTTTGATACCCGTCTTCTTTCTCTATACCACGGCTGCCGCGGTCGCCATTGGTCTGTGGCTCAGTGCTTTGAATGTCAAATACCGTGACGTGAAGCATGTTGTCCCCTTCCTCACGCGCATGGGTCTTTACATCACCCCGGTTTTCTTCAGCCTGAGCCTGATCCCGGAAAAATGGCTACTGGCATTCTACACCTTGAATCCCTTGGTCGGAGCCGTGGAAGGCTTCCGTTGGTGCATTTTAGGAAACGAGTTCGAGCCTATGTGGACCGGCTTTTTCACTGGCGGCGCCGTCATACTATTCCTGCTTGTCACCGGCGCGTATTACTTCCGCACCACGGAAAAAACATTTGCTGATGTTATTTGACGCATGAGCCACCCCATCATCAGCGCCCGTAATATCGGCAAACGTTACGAACTCGGCGAAACCATTCGTCATGACACTCTCCGCGACCGGCTGACAGATGCAGCAAAGCGATTCCTTCGCCGCCCTGCTTCCGGAAATGCATCCAACTTGCCTCAGCCGACCGAGTTCTGGGCTCTTAAAGAGGTCTCCTTTGATATCTACCCCGGCGAAGTAGTCGGCATCATTGGCCGCAACGGTGCCGGCAAATCCACGCTCCTCAAAATACTGAGCCAGATCACTGAACCCACTACCGGCGAAATCCGCATGCGCGGTCGGGTTGCCAGTCTCCTGGAAGTCGGTACAGGCTTCCATCCGGAGCTGACCGGCCGTGAAAACGTGTTCCTCAACGGTGCTATTCTGGGCATGAGCCAAGGCGAGATTCGCAGCAAGTTTGATGAGATCGTAGCTTTTGCTGAAATCGAGAAATTTCTGGATACCCCCGTCAAACGGTATTCGAGCGGCATGTATGTTCGGCTGGCCTTTGCCGTGGCCGCACATCTTGAACCGGAGATTCTGATCGTCGATGAAGTCCTTGCCGTGGGTGACTCCGCCTTCCAGCGAAAATGCCTGGGTAAGATGCAGGACGTCAGCGCACGTGGGCGGACGGTGCTTTTTGTTTCCCACAACATGGCCGCCGTGACCAGGCTATGTCAGCGTGCCATTCTGATGCAGGACGGCAAAGTGGCCATGGAAGGTCCGCATCAAAAAGTGGTGCCGGCTTATCTGCATGGCGGCTTCTCCACCATGTCTGAAAAGGCTTGGCCCGCCGGTAAGCAGCCTGGAAGCAGCGCCGCGCGCCTCATCTCCACCCGCTTGCGCCGTCAGGATGGCAGCACCTGCGACACGGCCGACATTCGCGAGCCTGTAGGTATCGAGATGCGCTATGAAGTGCTGACCAGCGGCCAGGTGATGATCCCCAACTATCATGTCTTCAATGAAGACGGTACCTGTCTGTTTGTGATCTCAGACACCCGCTCTCCTTGGTACCGTCAACCCCGCTCAGCAGGAGTGTATGAAAGTGTCGCCTGGATTCCGGGCAATTATCTGGCCGAGGGCACTCTGATAGTAGGGGTGGCCCTGACCACTCCACAACCGGAGCAGGTTCACTATTACGAACGCGACATCATCGCCTGCCAGGTGGTGGATAAGATGGAAGGCGATTCGGCCCGGGGCGATTATGGCCTGCAAATCCCCGGCATCATCCGGCCCCTCTTGGATTGGAACACTCAAACCTTGAATTGAAACCCAGCACAGCCCAATGAAAGTAGTCATTTTATGTGGTGGTCTCGGCACCCGCTTGCGGGAAGAGACGGAATTTCGTCCTAAGCCCATGGTGCCCGTCGGCCCCCGCCCTATCCTGTGGCATATCATGAAATACTATGCCGCCTTTGGGCATAAGGAGTTCATCCTGTGCCTCGGTTACAAAGGGGAAGTCATCAAGGACTACTTCCGCAACTACAACTGGAACACCAGTGACGTCACCCTCAAGCTAGGTCGCAATCCGGAGATCCGCTACCACAGCTCCCACGACGAGGAAGACTGGACTGTCACCATGATCGACACGGGGCAAGATACCATGACAGGCGGCCGCCTGAAACGCGCCTTGGCCTACATCCAGGACGAGACTTTCCTGCTCACCTACGGCGATGGGCTGACGAACAGCAACATCAACCAGTCCATTGAATTTCATAAACAGCATGGCAAGCTCGCCACCCTGACTGCGGTGAAACCTTCCGGCCGTTTTGGGGAACTGGCCATGGATGGCGAGACGATCACCGCCTTTCATGAGAAGCCTGAAAAGGAGTCTTCTTACATCAACGGCGGCTTTTTCGTCCTCAACCGTCAGATCGGCAACTATCTGAGTGGTGATTCCTGCATCTTCGAACGCGAACCGTTGGAGAACCTTACCAAAAACTTAAACATCCATGCCTGGAAACACGATGATTTCTGGCAATGCATGGATACCTTGCGGGAACAGGAACTCCTGACCCGCCTGTGGAACAGCGGCAAAGCCCCTTGGAAAATCTGGTGACCATGTTTGGCGGCATCTACAACGGCAAACGTATCCTGCTTACCGGTCACACCGGTTTTAAAGGCAGTTGGCTCAGCCTGTGGCTGCGTACGCTCGGTGCCGAGGTGCATGGGTACGCCCTGCCCCCGGACACCACGCCGAACCTGTATAGCGTCATTCGTACCGATACGTTTGCCTCCGAAGAATTGGCGGATATTCGAGACAGCGCCAAAGTTCTCGCTGCCGTCAAACGCATCAATCCCGATTTCATCTTCCACCTCGCCGCGCAACCATTGGTCCGCGAGTCCTACCGCCAACCGGTAGAGACCATGCAGACCAATGTCATGGGCACCATCAATCTGCTGGAAGCCATCCGTCAGTTGGGCCGCCCCGTGACGACACTCATCGTCACCACGGACAAATGTTACGAGAACGTGGGCTGGAATTATGGTTACCGCGAAACCGACCCCCTCGGCGGCCACGACATCTACTCCATGAGCAAGGCCGCGTGTGAGCTGACCGTCGCTGCTTGGCGCCGCTCTTTCTTTGTCCCCGAAAAGCTTGGCCCGCTCGTCAGCGCCCGCGCCGGTAATGTTATTGGCGGTGGCGACTTTGCCGCCGATCGCATCGTGCCGGATTGCATTCGAGCCTTGTCCATTGGCAAATCCATCAACGTGCGCAATCCTCACGCTACGCGTCCTTGGCAGCATGTGCTCGATTGCTTGAGTGGCTACCTCTGGCTTGCCGCGCGTCTGCATCAGCAGGACAACAGTTCGCCGCTGGCTTCCGCGTTTAATTTCGGTCCCTCGCTACAATCGAATCAAAATGTCCGCGTGCTCGTGGAAGAGATTCTGAAGAACTGGCCGGGCCAATGGCAGGACACTTCCGATCCAAAGGCCGTGCATGAAGCCTCTCGCTTGCATTTGTCCATTGATAAAGCCGCGGCCCTGCTCGATTGGCAACCCACGTGGGACTTTGCCGATGCTATCGCCCAAACCGTCGGCTGGTACAAGCAGTGGCATGATCACGGCACAACGGGTTTGAAGGAATACACTTTGGAACAGATCAACACCTTTGCCCACGCGGGAAAAACCATCGGCAATCCTTGGGCACGCGAAATTAACTCATGAGCGCATCCGGCTTTAAATGTCATTCTTGCGGCGGCAGCCACCACGAAATGGTGCTCGACCTCGGCCTGCAGCCCTTGGCCAACAATCTTCTGCGTCCGGAAGATTTGACCAAGCCCGAGCCCAAGTTCCCGCTGCGCCTCGCCGTGTGCACCGACTGCTGGCTCCTGCAGATCACCGATCTCGTGCCCCCTGTGGAGCTCTTCTCCGAGTATCTGTATTTCTCTTCCTTCTCGGACACGATGCTGCGCCACGCCAAGGAAGCCGCCACACGTTACATCCAGGAATTTAAGCTCGATCAGAACAGCCTCGTTGTCGAAGTCGCCAGCAATGACGGCTATCTGCTGAAGAACTTTGTCGAAGCCAAGGTCCCCTGCTTGGGCATCGAACCCGCGGGCAACATCGCCAAGGTGGCTCGCGAAAAAGGCATTGAGACACTCGTTGAGTTCTTCACCGCATCACTCGCCACGCAGCTTGTCGGACAAGGTCGCCAAGCTGATCTCATCCTTGGCAACAATGTCTTTGCTCACGCGCCGGATACGAACGACTTCGTCGCCGCTGCGAAGAATCTGCTCAAGCCCAAGGGCCGCATCGCCTTCGAGTTCCCGTACGCCTTCGAGATGCTGGCGCATAACGAATTCGACACCATCTATCACGAGCACGTCTTTTATTTCTCCCTGACCGCCCTGCAACCGCTCTTCGCGCGTCATGGCTTGGAGATCTTCGCTGTCGAGCACCTGCCCATCCACGGCGGCTCCCTGCGACTCTTCGCCGGTCATCGCGGCGCTCATGCCATCCAGCCCAGCGTGGCCAAACTGCTCACTGAAGAAGCCGCTCGTGGCGTTAGCACGCTGGTGCCTTATCAAGCCTTCGCCCAACGCGCACACCAACTCCGCGACAATCTGAACGCGCTCGTCAAAGACCTGCGCTCGCAAGGCAAACGCCTCGCGGCTTACGGTGCTTCCGCCAAAGGCAGCACGCTGCTGAATTTCTGCGGCCTGAACCACACGCAGCTCGAGTTCGTGGCCGATCGCAGCACCTACAAGCAAGGTCGCCTCACGCCCGGCACGCATATCCCTATCACTGGTCCGGAAGCGCTCGAACAAAAGCTGCCCGACTACACGTTGCTGCTTACCTGGAATTTCGCCGAAGAAATCCTGCGCCAGCAAAAGAGCTATCGCGATCGCGGCGGCAAATTCATCATCCCGATCCCCGAGGTGAAAGTCGCATGAAGTTCACCCCGGCAAAAATCCCCGGCGTCTGGATCGTGGAGCAGGAACGCTTCGCCGATGAGCGCGGTTACTTTGCTCGCACCTGGTGCTCGGAGGAATTCGCCGCTCGTGGGCTGAATTCTGGTCTCGTCCAATGCAGCACCTCTTTCAACCTGAAGCGTGGCACTTTGCGGGGCCTCCACTATCAGGCCGCCCCCCACGCGGAAGACAAACTTGTCCGTTGCACTCGCGGCGCCATTTTTGATGTCGCCGTGGACCTGCGCCCTGACTCCCCCACTTACAAACAATGGGTGGGCATGGAGCTGACCGAAACCAATGGCCTGGCCCTCTACATCCCCCAAGGATGCGCCCACGGCTTCCAGACCCTGGCCGACAACACGGAAGTGTTTTATCAGATGGCCCAACCCTGGAATGCTCAAAGCACCCGTGCGACTTTGTGGAAATCAGCGGCATTTGCCATCGCCTGGCCAATGGAAACACCGACTGTCATCTCTGCCAAAGATGCCGCCCTGTCGGAATTCTCCGATGATGCTGAAGCCTAAATCACACGCTTTTCATTGCCTCCAATGAAGTTGAATTCGAACCAACAATCCATAAGAGTAAATTCATGAAACAGACCGAAGCCAAGCAACACCTCAGCCAGCAGCAGGTTGAGCAGTTCAATCGGGATGGGTTCCTGATTTTGAAGTCTTTCTACAATGCCAAGACGCAGATCGAGCCCATCCAGAGGGGTGTTCATAAGATCATTGGCATTCTGATCCGCAAACACAACCTGCCTATCGTCCAACAGCCGTTTCAGCCACACACTTTTGATTCCGGCTATCAGGAGCTGATCGCCCAAGATCGCAAGCTGGGGGCGGAAGTCTATGATGCTGTGAAACAAATCCCCTCATTTGTCCGTCTGGTATGCTGTGAACAGCATGACGAGCTGATGATGCAGATCCGGAACACGGACTTGCCGGGTGTCGCCGCCGGCGGCTACGGCATTAGGATCGACAATCCGTTCGAAGAAAAATTTCGCGCCAATTGGCATCAGGACTACCCCAGCCAGTTTCGCAGCATTGACGGCCTCGTCTATTGGTCGCCACTGGTCGAACTTACTGAAGACCTCGGGCCTCTGCAGGTTGCGGTCGCATCCCATCGTGACGGCATTGCTCCACTGATGACCAAAGATCCGGAGAATCCGGAGAAAACCGGCGCTTATGCCCTCCGGCTTCACAAGGAGGAAGAACGCCTCGGTCGCTATCAGAAGACCTCCGTCGTCCTCAGTCCGGGTGATCTGTTGATCCTGGACTTTCTAAACCTGCACGCATCCGGTTACAACCGCGGGAACCGCTCCCGCTGGTCCATGCAAATCCGTTACTTCAACTTCAACGATCCTACGGGACAAAAGCTTAACTGGATCGGTTCCTTTGCCGCCGGCAAGAACATCCGTGAAGTCCACCCGGAACTCATCGTTGACTAAACCGGTGACCTCACTCTGTAACATTTGCGGGGTTGCGCTGGATCAGCCAGTTTACGCCTCCGACAGCCCGATCAGCGTCACATCGCTCTGCGAGATCCGTAGAGAGAAGATCGCTGTGCATTTTTGTCACAGTTGCGGTCATCTTCAGACCGTCGGCTTCAAAGACCTGGATGCCTATTACGACGAGGATTACAAAATCCTGGTTTCCTCGACCGATGAAGACCAGCTCTATAGCCAGGAAGGCGGACGTAAGATATTCCGGACCGAGCACCAGATGCGGTGCATCCTGCAAAAGATCAACATCCCCTCCGGGGCTCGCGTTCTCGATTACGGTTGCGCCAAGAGCTCAACCCTGCGCGCTCTGACCCAGTCCCGGCCGGACATCATCCCGCACGTCTTTGACGTCAGTGATATGTATCTGCCGTTCTGGCGGGACTTCATCCATCCCGACAACTGGGCGGTTTATCAGCCCAAACCGGAATGGAAAGAGAGTTTTGACCTCATAACCTCTTTCTTCGCGTTGGAGCATGTCGCCGACCCGGTCGCCTTTATCAAGACCGTCAGCAATCTGCTGAAGCCAGGCGGATACTTTTACTTTCTGGTGCCCAACGTGTATCAGAACACCGCCGACTTGGTCGTGGCAGATCATGTAAACCACTTTTCAGACGCCTCGCTCCATCGGCTGTTGGAATCGAACGGCCTCGCCTTGGAAAGCATCGACTCCGCAGCCCACACCAGCGCGTGGGTCGTCGTCGCCCAAAAACGACCCGACACCATTTCTGCTCGCATTGAATCCAAGGTTATCCCTGATCTTCATGATCAGGCGGTGCAGATGGCAGCCTATTGGACTTCATTTGGCGGACGCATCAGGGAATTTGAAGCGCAGCATAGCGATCATCAAAAAGTCGCGATCTACGGCTCCGGCTTTTACGGAACCTTTATCGCCTCCTCCCTGCGTGACACCTCTCGTGTGGAATGCTTCATGGACATGAACCCGCATCGCCATGCCCACACACTATTGGACAAGCCGATCTGCAGCCCGGAAAAACTGCCGGCAGACGTGCGCTTGATTTACGTCGGATTGAATCCCGTTCACGCCCGAAAAGCCATTGAGAGCCTGACTTGCTGGAATGGCCGCCAGCTCACGTGCTTCTATCCATGAAAGCTGTTTCTCTCCTGGCCGGATCAAAAACTATCCTTCGTCCTCCGGAGGAAGCGGACCTGTCTTTTCTGCATGCGCTCCGCAACGACGTTGAATTGCAGATGCAGCTCATGGCTCAACCGCGCGCCAATTCTCTGCGGCGTGTCCGCCAATGGCTTGACCGGATCTCCGAAGACAAGCAGAGCGTATTCTTCGTCGTCGCCACGAAACGTCAGGCCCCCATGGGCTACATTCAACTGACCCACATGGAAGGTGTTCACGGAACAGCAGATCTGGGCGTATGTCTGGCCCGAAAAGCACAAGGTCGCGGCCACGGCAAAGAAGCACTCGCCCTGCTGGAGAACTATGCCACCACGGTTTTTAACGTTAGAAAGATCGGGCTTAAAGTCCTGGCCGGAAACGTCGGCGCCATTGCGTTGTATGAGAAGTCGGGCTATCGGAAGATCGGCGTTCAATATCAGCACTTTTACCAGAAGAAGATATTCCATGATGTGGTCCTGATGGAAAAATTTCTCTCCGCCCCGGATAACGCCGTTTGATTTCCTGATGAAAACTGTCGTCATATCTCAGCCCATGCTCTTCCCTTGGGTGGGCATGTTTGAGCAGATTCGTCTGGCAGATGCCTACGTACATTACGATGACGTGCAGTTCTCCAAGGGAAGCTTCACCAACCGCGTGCAGATCAAAACGCCGCAAGGAATCAAATGGCTGACCTTGCCGTTGAAAAATCTCAAGCTGGGACAGAAAATCTCCGAAGTCGAAGTGGATAACAGCAAGGATTGGAGGAACGGTCACTTATCCCTGCTGAAGCAATCCTATGCTGCCGCTCCGTACAGCAGGGAAATGCTCGATTTGGTGAGCCAGGTCTATAGTCACCAAACGTCGTTGGTTTCTGAGATAGCGATTGTCAGCATGATGGCGGTTCATCGGTATTTCGATTTTCAAAAGCCGCTGGAGTTTTGCTATTCATCACAGATGAACATTCCCGGCGAAAGCTCGCGTCGTGTCTTGGACGTGGTCAAACAGTTGGAAGGCAACGTCTACATCACGGGCCACGGGGCAAAAAACTATCTGGACCATCCCCTCTTCGAACAAGAGGGCGTTCAGGTTGAATATATCAATTACCAGAAGAAAAGTTACCCTCAACTGCACGGCGAATTTACCCCTTTTGTATCCACTTTGGATCTGATCGCAAATTGTGGCACCGCCGGTGTCAGCGCATTCAGCTCTAACACTTTACCATGGAAGGAATTCATAGCATGAACGAAATCGAACGCTTTAAAGCTGAAGTAGCAGCAAACATTCAGGGCCTCCAGGCCGACAAAGATGTGCAAGCCCTGTCCCGCATCTGGGTTCGGGAGATAGCTCCTCATAAATACACCTATAATTTCACCTGGATGGGACGACCTGTCATCCAGTTTCCGCAGGACATTCTCGCCATGCAGGAACTGATCTGGCAGATCAAGCCAGACTTGGTCATCGAAACCGGGGTCGCCCACGGTGGATCGCTTATCTTCTATGCCTCCATGCTGGAGTTGCTGGGCGGCGACCGCCAGGTCGTCGGCATCGATATCGATATCCGCCAGCACAATCGCACTGAGATCGAGGCTCACCCCATGGCCAAACGGATCAAGCTGGTGCAAGGCTCATCCATTGACGTTGCGACTGTCGAAAAAGTCCGGGAGATCGCCAAACCCTACCAGCGCATCTTGGTCTGTTTGGATTCCAATCATACGCACGAGCATGTGCTGAAGGAACTGAACCACTATTCTTCATTCGTTAAAAAAGACAGCTATCTGGTCGTTTTCGACACTTTGGTGGAAGACATGCCAGATGCTCTGGTGAACGGCCGTCCTTGGGGCAAAGGAAACAATCCCAAGACCGCAGTCTGGGAGTTCCTGAAAACCAACGACCGGTTTGAGATCGACAAGGCTCTGGAATCCAAGCTGCTGATCACCGTGGCTCCCGATGGTTACTTGAAGTGCCTCAAGGACTGATATGCAACGCATCCCTGTAGCTGGGCCGTGGATAACCCAGAAAGAAATCGATTACGTGGCGGATGCCGCAGCGAATGCATGGTACTCGCAGGCGAATTCCTACTATCAAAGATTTGAAGCGGCCTTTGCCACTTACATCGGCAGCAAATACGCCATCTGCCTGCCCTCTTGCACCTCTGCCATCCATCTTTCGTTGATGGCCATGGGTGTGGGACCAGGCGATGAAGTAATCGTGCCCGATGGCACTTGGATCGCCTCCGCCGCCCCTGTCAATTATGTCGGAGCCACACCTGTGTTTGCAGACATGGATCCGGCGACATGGTGCATGTCACCCGCTTCCTTCGAGGCCTGCATCACGCCCAAGACCAAGGCCGTGATTCCCGTGAACCTCTATGGCAGCATGGCCGATTGGAAACAGATCCGTAAAATCGCCTCTGCCCATAAGATCGCGGTCATTGAAGACGCAGCCGAAGCCAGCGGTTCCGAATATCACGGCGGTCGCGCGGGCAGTTTCGGTGACACCGGCGTGTTCAGCTTCCACGGTTCCAAGACGCTTACTACGGGTGAAGGCGGCATGTTGGTCACCAGCTCGGATGAACTCCGCAATCGTGTTCTGTTCCTGCGCGACCATGGCCGCCCGCCGGGAGACAAGATGTTTTATAACACCGAGGTGGCTTACAAGTACAAGATGAGTTCCTTGCAAGCTGCGATGGGTTTGGCCCAATTGGAACGCATCGAGGAGCTTGTCAGCAAGAAACGTGAGATTTTTTCCTGGTATCAAGAGGAACTGGCCGGTCTGCCCGGCGTCGCGCTCAATGCCGAACCTGCCGGCACGCGCAACAGCTACTGGATGAGCACCATCGTCTGGGATGAAAGGTATCCGTTCGATAAAGTGGCCTTGATGCAAAAGCTGGACCAGGCGGGGATCGATACGCGGCCCTTCTTCCATCCTTTGAGCAGCCTGCCCGCTTACGAAAATTTGCCCGCAACCAAGATTGCCCGGGAAAAGAACAAGATCACTTATCGCATTTGCAGCAATGGCATCAATCTGCCTTCGGCGCTTTGCTTGCAACGGGAACAAATCCGCACTGTTTGCAACGTGCTACGGCCGCTGTTCCGTTCCTAATATCCGGACTGTTCTGTGCCATGTCTGCTGAATCGCTGATAACTATCGGGATACCGACCTACAACCGGTCTGCCCTGCTGCAGGAAGCCCTCGCCTCTGCTCTGAAGCAGAGCCTGCGGCCCAAAATCATCGTATCGGACAACTGCTCGACGGATGATACTGAAGCGGTGATGCGCGGTTATGGCGATCAAGTCAAATATGTCCGCAACGCGAGCAATATCGGGCCCACGCCGAACTTCTGTCGCCTGCTGGAGTTGTGCGAGACGCCGTATTTCGGCTGGTTGCAGGATGACGATGGCTTGCATCAAGACTTTGTGGCCCGGGCGGCGGCAGCTTTGCGAACTCACCCTCAGGCAAAGATCTACATGGCCTATGCCTTGATGAGTCCGAGCCCGGACAGCCAGCATTTCCCCATGCTCTATGGGCCGCCCTTTGCGCTAGACTGGCTGGGCAGCAAACCAGCAAGGCCGGTGGACGGGCGGCTGATTTCGCCACTGTCGCTGTTCGCCTCGATAGCCATTCCTCCCACACTGATTTTCCACACGGAGACGCTCCGACTGGCGATGCAGCGTTATGTGGAAAATCCGCTGTTTGGGGAGAGGACCATTCTGGCCTATGCCGCCAGTCAAAATTCCATTCTGGTGGAACCTTATGTCGGGGGATTTTTCAGGATCCACGACAAGCAAGGTCATCGGGAGGTTGACCGTGTAAAAATAAAACATGATTTGTGGCGTGCCATGGCGCTGGAACTGCATGAGTTGGCGAAATCTTGGGACGCCGATTGGGAGGACAGCCTGCGTTCTGAATTTGCGACCATCGCGCTCGATCACCGCGTGAAATGGTTGAAAGAAACCGTTTCCTGGCCGGCCGATATCCCCTTCTGTGTCCGTATCGCCCAGCTTTTGCGCGACAGCATGCCACCAGAAAAAGCCAGGGCAGCCATCGCGGCCGCATCAGCGGACGGACGGGAATCCTCCACGAAGCGGGCCTTACGCTCACTGACACCTCCTTTGGTTTGGAAACTCGGCGCCCAAGCTAAGAATCTGTTGCGGCAACCTCGCGGTGGCAGCGGTCATCCGTAGCATCATATCAGTCAATGAACGAACGCGTCATTTACCGCAAGACAGCCAAGAATTCTTTTGGCTCTTTTGGCGGCGCTCATCGTACCGCCCAAGTCGCCGAATTGGTTCAGGCAGCGGGCTTCGCGCTCGAAGACATCCCGTTGTGGGACGCCAAACGCCCTTTTCTGAAGAACTGTTTCGCCGGCATGTCGCTGGTGAAGAACCGGCGATTTCGCGCACGGCTTTCCCTTTCCAACGTGGCCATGATCGGCCGACATTTTCTGGATTTGAAGCAATCGCTCGAATCTTTGCCCAATCCGAGACTCTTGTTATGGGAGCATACCAATCATTCATTAGTCCCCTACGCAGCTAACAGTCTCGGCATCAAAACCGTAGCTGTTCCCATGGACCTGGCTTCGTTATCTCCCGATTATCGTGACCATTACACGCAATCAACCGGAGAACAAAGCCTGTGCTGCGAGATAGCGGACTTACGAAATGCTTCCGAGGTATTCACCATTTCCCAGGAAGAGCATTGGATGCTCGGCTCGCTTAAAGTCCCTTGCCGTTGGCTGCCCTATTTTCCGCCGGAGAACTTGCGGAAGCGGATGCAACGGATCCGCGAGCAAAGGGTCCAGACAAGCCGTCGTGAGCATCTTTTGCTTTTGGGTTCTGCCCATCACCATCCTACGAGGAAAGGGATGTATGCCTTGGCAAACATGTTACTGTCATTGAACCAAAAGAACCGGCCCACCTGCGTAGTGGTGGGGCAAGACACGGACAAACTCGACGGTCCCTTTGATACGCCCGGCTTCGTCAAGATGGGGAGAATCTCAGACGAACAGCTGGATGATGTCATGTCCCGATCCATTGCTATGCTCGTCCACCAGGAGGCCGGTCCCGGGTGCCTGACGCGGATCGCCGAGGTTCTTTTGGCAGGTCTTCCCGTGGTCGCCAATCCTATCGCGGCGCGGAGTTATTACGGTGTAGATGGTGTTCATGTTTTTCACACTCCGGAGGAACTCCTGAGGATTTTGGGGGCAGACTTGCCAGAAGCTCCACCAATGCCAAGACCTTTGGCGATGGAACGCGTTTTTCAAGCGGCGCTGGAACAATTGCATCAAAGCGGAAAGCCTTAAGGCGATAATGCACATCGGCCTGTTCACCCATGAGTACCCGCCCGAGCCACACGGTGGCATCGGCGCATTCACCCGGGATCTCGCTGAAGGATTGGTGGCTGAGGGGCAAAAGGTCACCGTCTTCGCAGTGAACCCAGCCCCGGCCAAAAACTCCAAGCAACCGCGCTTACAGGTGGAGGAGTGCCGGGGCGTGCGAGTCATCCGTTTTAACCCAAGCGCCCCTCAGTGGATGCGCTGGCGCCCGGGCATCCTTTGGCAGCGGTGGCAGTTGCGCCAACTCGTCCGGCAAGAGCATCGTCGTGTGAGGTTTGATGTTTTGGAGGCCGCTGATGCCTGGGGCTGGTTCCCATTTGGCCGGCCCTTGTCAGTCCCCCTCATCACGCGTTTGCACGGTGCCATGTTTTTCTTTGATAAGATCATGGATCGTATGACCGGTGATCCATTCACTTACCGGATGGAATTACGCTCGCTCGCCGCCTCCACTCACTACATCGGCGTGTCAAATTACGTCGCCCAGGCTGAAATGGCGATGACGGCGCAAAAAAATGCCCGCGTCGAAGTCATTTATAATTCGGTGGACACGGACTACTTCCGTCCCGATCCCAGTGTTCCGGTGGAGGAAGGGCTGATTGTTTTTGTCAATTCCATCCAGTATCGCAAAGGCGTTCAAGAGCTTTGCCTGGCCATGAATGAAGTGTGCGCCCAGCATCCCACTGCCCGGCTCGTTTTCATTGGCGGAGCCAAAGATCGTCCGGGGGAAAAGACATTCGCCGAGAAACTGCTGGAAACAGTTCATCCCGAGTACCGTTCCCGCATTCAGTTCCTCGGCTGGCATGACAGCCGGGAAAACCCGCTCGTGCTGCGCTACTTGCGGCAGGCTCATCTTTGCTGTTATCCCTCACATCAGGAAACTTTTGGACTGGCACCCGCCGAAGCGATGTCAGCCGGCACAGTCACGGTCTATTCAAGCTTGGGACCGGGACCGGAGATCATCGAGCATGATGTCTCGGGTTTGCTCTGCAATCCGTCCGACCCTGCTGACATCGCCAAACAGATTTTGATCCTTTTGCAAAACCCAGAAAAGGCCCGTCAGATGGGTTTAGTCGCGCGTGAACGAGTCGTCCGGCTGTTTGACCGGAAGAAGGCCATCAGGGACAATATCCGTTACTATCAGCATTGCTGCGGCAAATGAACGCCAGATAGTCGCCTCTCCAGTAAACTATAATTAACTGAAACCCGCGTGAGTCGCCCTGAACAAAACCGCGATACAGTTCGTCCTCTTCGAGTAGGACTGGTGTGTCATGAGTATCCTCCGGCACCACACGGCGGTATCGGTTCCTTTTGCCAAGATTTGGCGGAAGGACTGGTAATTTCCGGGCATCAAGTCACGGTTCTAGGCATCGGCAAACCGGATGGACAATCAGAAGGCAAGGTGCCCGTAAAACTCCTGCCGCCGACACGGATTCGTCGTCCGTGGCGCTTCCACCTTTTGTATGACCGTTGGCGTTTTGGTCGATGGCTACAGACCCAGCATCGCGCCCAGCCATTTGATGTCATTGAACTGCCTGACTACGACGGCTGGCTGCCTTTCGGCCTTTTCTTGAAAGTTCCCGTGATCACCCGTCTTCATGGTTCCAACTGGCTGTACGATACGGAACTGCAGCGACCAGGAGATTCGGCCACTCATGAAGTGGAGAACAAATCTTTGCTAAAGGCCACCCATTGGGCGGGCGTCTCCCATTTTGCTTATCAACGGTCCCTTGAACTTTGCGGCCTCAAAAACAAACCCGGTCAAGTGATCCATAACGCGGTAGACGCAGAACTGTTTGCTCCTGCTTCGGTGGATAAAACGGAACGAGGTCTGATTGTGTTCGTCAATTCCTTGAGTCGACGCAAGGGGCTCGACACGTTGCTGCTGGCCATGAAACTGGTATTGCCCGCCCAACCAGAGGCTCATCTCGCCGTCATCGGCGGCCTGCCCGCCAAGATGGATGAATGGGAAAAGCTGCTCCATGGTCTGGCACCTGCAGATCGTCAGCGCATCCGTTTCGTAGGGCGCCAAGATCGTCGAACGCAGGTGGTGGATTGGTTACAGCGGGCAGAAGTATGCTGCTATCCCTCACGAGTGGAGACTTTCGGCCTGGCCCCGGTAGAGGCCATGGCCACAGGCAAGCCGACCATCTATTCACGTCCCGGCCCCGGACCGGAGGTGATCGAGGATGGTGTATCCGGCCTGCTTTGCGATCCGGAGAATCCAGCCGATCTGGCGGAGATGCTACTCCGCATCTTGCGCGACCAGGCTTTCGGCCGACAACTGGGCATGGCCGCCCGGCAAAAAGTTCTGGCGCAGTTCAGCAAGCAGCACTGGCTGGAACGTAATTTGGCTTTTTACCGGGAATGTCTGACCCGCTGACCTCAACCATGGGCAAATACCGTTGACACCTTTTGCCTCCACCCCAAACATCCCCGCGCATATCTTGGTCAACCGTTTTAGCTGATAGATTTTGGGCCATTAAACATGTTGTTTAACACCATAGAGTTCGCGGTTTTTTTTGCCATCGTATTGGGGCTCTATTACGTCCTGCCGCATCGGGCCCAGAACCGGATGTTGCTGGCGGCGAGCTACTTTTTCTATGCGTGTTGGGACTGGCGGTTCGTCTCCCTGATCCTAATCTCTACCGTGGTGGATTTCTATGTGGGAGCGTGGCTGGAGAAAACTGCCGAGGCCAGGAAACGAAAACAGATCCTTTTCTGGAGCATCATCTTCAATTTGGGGTTCTTGGGCTTTTTCAAGTACTTCAACTTTTTTGCCGACAGCTTGCAGGTGCTGCTTCAGAAAATGGGCTTCGAAGCTCACCCCACTACCTTGCACATCATTCTTCCGGTCGGCATCTCGTTCTACACGTTCCAATCCATGAGCTACACCATGGATATCTACCGGCGAGAAGTGAAGCCAACTGAAAGCCTGGAAGACTTTGCCCTGAGCGTGGCTTTTTTCCCGCACATGGTGGCGGGCCCCATTCAGCGCGCCCGTTCGCTGATCGATCAGGTGGAGCAGCCGCGCACAGTAACGCGGGATGGCATCGCCGAAGGCTGCCATCTCATCCTCTGGGGCCTATTCAAGAAAATGGTCATCGCGGACAATCTTTCGCTGACTGTTGATAAAGTCTTTTCCAGCGGCACCTACAGCACCTCGGAGGTGATTCTCGGAGCTTTGGGTTTCGCCCTGCAGATCTACGGTGATTTCTCGGGCTATACCGATATCGCGCGTGGTGCGGCACGGTTGATGGGCTTCACTTTAATGCTCAATTTCAACCTGCCCTACTTTGCCACGAATCCGCAGGATTTCTGGCGGCGCTGGCACATCAGCCTCTCCACGTGGTTGCGGGATTACCTCTATTTCTCGCTTGGTGGCAACCGCAAGGGCGAAGCCCGGACATATCTCAATCTGTTGCTCACCATGGTGCTGGGAGGATTGTGGCATGGCGCTTCCTGGACCTTTGTCATCTGGGGATTTTATCACGGCAGCCTCCTCTGCCTCCATCGTCTCGCCACCCAATATCTACCACTGCCGAAACCGCAAAGCTCATGGGGACAAGCCTTGGCCAAATGGGCCAGCATCGCCATCATGTTCGTATTTACCCTGTATGGCTGGCTAATTTTCCGCGCGGTGGATTTCCCCCAGCTTTGGGACATGACGAAGGCGCTATTTGCTTTCCATCCTGATGCTGACTTGATCCGCGGCATCGTGAAGATCCTGTTTTACTGCTGGCCGCTGCTGGTGGTCCAGATTCTGCAATACCGTACGGGTGATCTGATGATCATGCAAAAATGCCCGGTGATCGTGCAGGCGCTGTTTTACCTGGTTTGCTTTTATTACATTATCATCCTAGGAGTGTTTGATGCCCAGTCCTTCATCTATTTTCAATTTTAAGCGGCAGAATCCGCTGGCGGGCCTGCTGCTCTTCGCCCTGGCTGTCGTGCTGATCGAAAGCACCTTGGCCTTGCTGCCGCAGAATTCGCTCATCACCTCGTTTCGTGCCCATCACCTGCCCGAGAAAGCTCCGGACTGGCAGATCATGGGAGACTCGGTGGCCGCCGGGGGAATTCGTGCTGACCAGTTGGCAACCCACTTGGCTCCGGCTACCAATGTGGTGAATCTGGCCTTATCCGGTTCAGGACCAGAGTTTCCTTACTTCATCTTGAAACGACAGATTGCGACAGGAGTTACGCCCAAAGCCATTCTCTATGCGCCTTCTCCCCACACCTTCGGCTCAGAACGCATCGCCCTCCTCGTCGGGGCTTACGCCACGTGGCCTGAAATCGCTGAAATCGGCTCGGCAGGAATCGAACCGTTTGAAGTGTTATACGGCGTGACGTGCAAACTCTCCTACTCCTTGCGTCATCGGGAACAACTGGCTGACGTGCTGAAGGGCCGTCGCCAACCCAGGGAGAAGGAACCCGCAACAGTGGGGGCCCAAGGCACGGAAAAAGTGGTCGCCCACGAAAAATCTTTTCCAGCGGACAAAGTTCATCCGATGTACAAAAAACCTTTTGAGGTCGCCAAATTTAACCAGCACTTCTTCGAGAAATTCATGACGGAAGCCCAAGCCCGCCAAATCCCCATACATTGGGTGTCGATGCCAACCTTGGAAGTGGTGAAAGAAGCCCGCAAACCATACCGTTTTGAAGAGGACTATCAGGCTTTCTTGAAGACAAACGGCGAGCGCTACGGCTTCCATCTGCTAATGCCCAACAGTCCCGTTTTCCCGCCTCAAAACTTCGAGGACTACACACACCTAAACCAAGACGGAGCGATGATCTTCACTGATCTGCTTGGTGACAAGGTGAAGTCCGGCCCCGGGCCAAATTGACTTCGCGGCCTTTAGAAGGTGTAGCTAAGAGAAATCCCCACCAGATTCTCATAGTAACTCTGGCCAGCCTGGTCGGCATCCCGCTTCTCGAACTGATAGAATGACTGCAAGTTCGTCTTCTCGCCCAACGCAACATTGTAACTCAGCCGAAGTGTCAGAAGGTTGTAATCCGAACTGGCCGGATTGGTGAAATCCAAAGCGCTATAGAAAGCAGCAAACGACAGATTTCCAAACTCACCGAGATTGTAATTCAGATAGGCCCCCAAGCGGTCTTCCGTGATGAGCGAATTACCGTTGTCCAAGTCCTCATACTTCCCGTGAGAAGCCACCAGACCACCGATCAGATAAGGACCAAGGATTTGGGCCAGGGAATATTCCAACCGTTGAGCCATCAAACGCTCTGGTTCAGTCAAGACCCGATAGTAAAGAAGGCCGTGCGTCGTCAAAGGCCCCGCGTAATGTCTAACGCCCGTCCGCCACAGCCAGGTTTCCCGGGAGCTGTTGCCGGAGAAAATATAACCAGCCTCGGCATGAAAATCCAACTGGTCGGTGATGGGGCCATTGACGCCGCCGGTGATTTGTTGATCCCAACCAGAAACCAAGTCCGACGTGGAAGCTACGTAGGTGATAAACGGTTTGAACCGTAAATTTTCGCGCTGGGATCGCAAGCTGGCCAAAAACCGGTCGCTTGTTGAGGCACGATTGACCAGCGCCGCCGTTTGGCTGTCAGTGGAATACCAATAATTATTGTGCTCGTAGCTGACCGTCGCGAGCGTGTTTCCCGTCACCAGCCGTTCACCAATGACTCCCACCGTGTTGATGTAATCTATGGCTGTGAAATCAAAACGATCGGTGTTCTGGCGGGTATCTTGAAATTGGGGTGATTGATACCGCTGACCAGAATAAACTTCATGGCTGCGGAACGACTGATTGCTATTAAAGCTCTCCCCGTCGTACAGGTCCAAATACTCTTCCTCACCCAGACGGTAACCGGTACGATTCAAAACCCGGAAATCATCATAGACCACCACTTGCCACTTCCCTAAAATGAAATCATAAACCACTTGGGCCCGGGCCAATGTGCCGCCATCCAGCTCAAAACGGGCAAAGGGATCCACCAAACCAAACCCTTGCAACCCGATTCGGTTATCCAACGGCAAATAAATCACGGCACCGCTGACAGCGATGCGAAGGCCCTCCGTCACCTGATACATGCCCGTCAACCCCAAGGTGATGGCGGCCATGACATCACCCTCTCGGTTGGTTTCCGAGAGCTTGGCGTTATCGCTATACAGCAAGCTTGCGCGCAGTTCACGGATATCGAGGTAAAAATTACCCAACTTGAGTTCCGCCTCTTCAGGCTTGAAGCCTCGCGTCAGAGGAGTATCTGCATTCGCTCCCAAATTAAACGGGCCAGCTTGGATACGCCCATTGCCGGGACCGAGTTTCGGGGATGCGCCAATTCCAGCATTGAAATCGCGGAAAACGTTCTCGTACGGGGCGCCCGGGTCTTGAATAACTTGCGAAGCTTTCAGATCGCCAGACAACGTTGCGGCAGTGACTTCCGCGGCATTACCCGGCTGGATCGTGGTAGTCTGAGCCATGGCAATACCCCCGCTTCCGACAAGCGAAATAGCCGCGACCCCGATGGCCGAAATCACTTTCGTGCATCCATCTGCTTTGGCGTCCCGACCGCGTTGGTGTCCTTTAGCGAACTGCATTGGCTACGAAATTGTTCCGACTTTTGACTGCTTTTTTTGCCTTTACCGCTTCGAACTGCCAGCACGGCAAACCTTAGGGTGAACACCCCAAAAACAGGACGCATCTTGCCTATCCGGGCTTTCGAGTCCAGCAAAAACCCGTGCTCTTTTCTATTTCAAAGGTATTGGGATTATGGCCTTTAAGCTTCCTAATGCCATCAAGCCTTGGATTTCCCGCCCGGCTTTCTCCAAATCAGCAAATCGGGGTACTTTTCCAGATGAAAAGCGAAGGGGAGATATACCAGCAGTCCAAAAATGGGTATCAAGTAAATGACCGCCAGCCAAGTCAATCGGGAGTGAGTCTTGGGATAACGTTGAAAAACACTCGTCGTGGCGCAACCCAAGACAAGCAGCCAAATGACCACCAACGCAATGCCCACTTGGGTATCAAACTTAATCGAATCTAAACTAAAGCGGTCAACAAATTCTCTCATACGGGCAATATTGTCAGGGTGTACATAGCGCACCCATCGCAAAGTAATATGCCGGACGCCCGCCTTCCAAACAAGTCAAAACCATCACTCAGCCAGAACTAAGCTAAAAGACCGCTGGAAGCGGTCGCCTATGTAAACGCTAACCCTTTTTACTTCAAAGGTTTACGATAATCTCCCCGGCTAAAATACTTCTCCAGCCAAATATACAGGCAGATGAACAGGTACCGGCTTCCCATCTCTTTGATCTTCAGTTTGGCCTCGCCAGTGCGACGGTTTCGCCACGTGATTGGCAAGACCGCCCATGAGTAACCTCTGACCATCGCTTTCAATGGTAATTCGACCGTCAGGTTGAAGTGTGGCGAAAGAAAGGGGCGACACCCATCAATCACCGTCTTACGATATGCCTTAAAGGCATTCGTTGTATCATTTAGCTTTATCCCGAACAGAGCCCGGATAAAAGAATTAGCCAACCGATTCACCCTCAATTTGAACCAAGGGTAATCGATCACCCCGCCCCCTCTCATGAAGCGGCTCCCAAAAGCACAATCCCACCCCTCATTCAGCTTATGCCAGTAGCGCACTACATCCCGGCAATCATCCGATTCATCCGCCATCATGATGACCACCGCATCCCCTTTCATCTCATCCAACCCTTTGACGATGGCCCGGCCAAACCCGTGCTGCCCGGTATTCTGCACCGGTTGCAATTCCGGCATCTTCTGCGACAGTTCCGTCAAGATCGCCCACGTCCGGTCTTTGCTGCCGTCATCCACCACGATGATGTTATGTGGGATTTTGTTCAGGGAGAGCTCCAGATGCAAGTGCTCGACCGTCGAAGCGATGCACCCTTCCTCATCCCGGGCGGGGATCACGATGGACAACAGCGTCAGCTTCGGCGCGCTAACCGGTGGAGTCTCGGCCACCGTGATGTCGGGTGAACTGGAAGCAGCTTCGCTCATGCAGTTTTGGCACCCCGGCAAGCCTCAAATATCTCACGCAGAATTGCCTTCAAATCATACCGGTAAGCCCACTCAGGGTAGTCCCGCTGGAATCGCCGCACATCACTGACCCACCAGATGTGATCCCCGGACCGATTCTCCTCCACATAGGTCCAGTCCAGCTTGCGGCCACTGATCTCTTCGCACAGTTGGATCGCCTCCAGCATGGAACAATTGCTGTGCCGGCTGCCGCCGATGTTATACACCGCTCCACTGCCCGGCTTCTGGTAAAAGCTCCAGAACGCATTCACCAGGTCATTACTGTGGATGTTATCCCTAACCTGCTTCCCTTTGTAACCAAAGACCCGATAGGGCTTTCCCTCCACCGTGCATTTCATGAGGTAGGAGAGAAACCCGTGCAATTCCGCGCCAGCATGGGCTGGCCCCGTCAGGCACCCTCCGCGGAAACACACCGTCTTCATGCCGAAATAGCGGCCATACTCCTGCACCATCACATCCGCCGCCACCTTGCTGCAGCCGAAGAGCGAGTGTTTGCTTTGATCAATCGTCAGCGTTTCATCAATGCCATCTTTGTACCGATGATCCGCCGCGATCTCCCAGCGTTTGTCCAATTCCACTAAGGGAAGCGAGTTCGGCGCATCGCCATAGACCTTGTTCGTGCTCGTGAAGATGAAGGCGGCTTCCGGCGCGAAGCGTCGGGCCGCCTCCAGCAGATTCAACGTTCCGTTCGCATTCACGCTGAAGTCCATGAACGGATCACGCGCTGCCCAATCATGCGAGGGTTGCGCCGCCGTATGGACCACCAGACTGATCGCTTTGCCATAACACTCAAACACCTTAAAGACCGCCTCGGCATCCCGGATATCGATCGCCTGATGGGTATAACGTGACAGGGAAGATTCCAGTTTCGCCCGTGTGCCAGCGGTGGACGCGCTCGCGCCAAAGAAGTGGGAACGGAGGTCATTATCAATGCCCACCACATCCATGCCTTCCGCATGGAATTTCTTGCATGACTCAGATCCCACCAAGCCAGCCGACCCTGTCACCAGCGCAACAGCCATAAGCCGATTGTGAAACCAACCCCTCACCGTGGCAACCGAAGAGTGTGGCAAAAACTTAACGTAGATTGCTATCCTACCCCTTGGACCGCTCAATGATGGAAGTCGTCGATCGTCCCTCCAAAAACGGAATAAAGACAATCTTGGCCCCGGCCGCTTGCACCACTGCCCGCTCTTCGGCATTTAGCGTCTCCAGTGTATAATCCCCGCCCTTCACGTACACATCCGGTTGCGCGGCTTTCAGCAGATTCGTCGCGCGCACTTCGGGAAAGAGCGTCACGGCATCCACGCAGCGCAACGCGGCCAGGATTTGCGCCCGATCCTGCTCGACGTTGATGGGCCGGTTCGGCCCTTTCAAATCCTTGATGGAAACATCTGCATTCAAACCTACCAATAACGCATCTCCTTGCTCCCGCGCTTGCCGCAGATAACTGACGTGCCCGGCATGCAAGATATCGAAACAGCCGTGTGTCACCACGAGCTTCACGCCCTTATCCCGCAGTTTCTGCCGCCATGCGGGCAACTCTGCCAGTGACACGATCTCGCCTGAAAAACTCATAATCAGTTATGCTTTCGACAATTCCAACCAACCCGGGTTCGCCTCCGCATGCTTGGCGATTTCTTCCAAGATAGAGGGTAATGCCCGTTTGGGCTTCCAGTCCCAAACCTGTTCGGCCATCTGCGAATCCAGCACCATCCATGGAATATCAAATGGCCGCGGTTGCAAATCTGCCTGCACCGCATGTGCTCCGAACCGCGCATCGCACCAGTCCGTGAGCTGCCGCAAGGACATGCTGTTCGCACTGCCGCCCGCCACATTCACCAGGCGCGGCTTGTGCTTGTCCGCCCGCAAGGCCACTTGCTGAAAAAGCAGTTCCGCCAGATCTTCTGGATGCAACGCATCCCGCACCTGATGTCCGTTACCGCCAAAGCCGATATACTTCAACGGCTGCCGATACTTATGCGCGTTCAGCCAATAAGCGAAAATCCCCTGGGCCGGATGCCCGAACTGACCCGCGCCCGCCAGCACACCACAGCGGTTGATCCACACGGGCACATCGAACGCATGATGATACTCCAAGGCCAATGCCTCGGAAGCCAGCTTCGTGCCGCCGTAAAGTGACACCGGCGCTTGCGTGGAAAATGTTTCCGCAACTCCCCGGGCGCTACATCCTTGAGGCAACGGTTTCGTCGCGTCGAATTCAAACGCCTTCTCGCCATCCTTCAATGGAATGGAAACCAGTGCCGGAATCGAATACACGCGACTGGTGCTTAAAAGGATGAACCCCGCTTTCCGGGCGCGACAAAACTCCAGCAGGTTCACTGTACCCGTGAGGTTATGCTCCACCAGTTGCCGGCTGCTCGTCTTGCCATCCACTCCGGCGAGCACGCTGGGATTGGCCGCCGCGTCGATCACCCAATCAATCTCTCCAAACGATTCCAGATCGGAAGGCTGCCGGATGTCTCCGTGACGAAAATTGAGTCCCAACCGGACCAGTTCACGGTAGTTGGTTTCCGCTCCCGGACGGCTGAGGTTATCAATGCCGAAGACCGACCAACCGGGCTGACGGGTCTTGATGATACGGGCCAAGGAACTCCCGACGAATCCACACGCACCCGTTATCAAGATCTTCATGCGTCACCAGATTCAGGCTGGCCACATTTTGATGGCCGAAAGCCCCTTAAGGAGCCGCAGGTGGAGGCGTACTTGCCTTTTCCTTGGCCTTGACTGCCGCTTCCTTCTTCTCTGCTGCTGCCGCACGCTGCACTAGCGCCTGCGCCTTCTTCTTGTTGTTCTGCTGCAAGGCATGATGGGCCGCCGTGGTGCCCTTGGGGGGCTTGGACTTCGGCTTGGCCGGCTTGGCCTCCATGCTCATCACACTACCCACCAAAATCGCGACCGCCACACCCAGCCGCAGGCCGAGGTGCGTCACGCTTCGAGTTAAGCCTACGCGTTTCATAATTCTTTAAATACTCCGTCCCACCGCATTATTCAACCATTGCTTTTCAGGTCTGTTCCTTCGGCTTCGTGTCCCCGCCTGCCAGCTTGCCCAGCAACTGGTTCATCCGCTGCACCATGCTGCGCGAATCTTCCAGCAAGCCTACCGACAACCGCGCGTTATCGAACAATTGCTCGGCCAGCAACGCTGCCAACGGCCCATCGTTCTGACGTAACCCGTTGAGCCGCACCATCAAGTCGTGCGATTGGTTCAATTCCAGGTCTAGCTTCGGCATCGCCTCCGCCGCCTTGTCCTTGCCCATCGCCTTGATGATTCGCCGCATGCTGGAGGTCATGAACTTGTCGCCATCCACCACCGCCACCGGGCTGTCCACCAAGCGCTTCGAGGCCCGCACTTCGCCCACGCGCTCTGCCAAGGTGTCCTTGAACCACTTCGCCAAGGCCGCCGCATCGTCATCCGAGAGGCCACCTTCCGGCTTGTCTGTCAGGGACAGATCCGCCTTTTCTGCCGCCACCAAGTCCTTGCCCTCGAACTCGCGCAGGTTATCCATCACGAACTCATCCCACGGATCATTCAGGAACAGCACCTCGAACTTGCGCGCCTTGAACACCTCGAAATACGGACTCGCTTCCGCCGTCGCGCGATCCGCCGCCAGCAGGAAGTAAATCTCCTTCTGCTCCGCACCCATGCGCGTGACGTATTCCGCCAGCGACGTGTAGTTATCCCCTTCCGTCGCCGAGGACGTGAAGCGCAGCAGCTTGCCCAACGCCTCGCGATGCGTGAAATCCGTCACCACACCTTCCTTCAAGAAGCGTTGGAACTCGCGATAGAACGTCGTGTATTTCTCTGCTTCCTTCGTCGATTGCTCATCGAGGAACTTCAGGAACCGCGTCGTCAGCACCTTGTTCAGCTTCTGCATCAGCGACGTGTCCTGCATGGACTCGCGCGAGATGTTCAGCGGCAAATCCTCGCTGTCCACCACACCGCGCAGGAAACGCAACCACTCCGGGAACAGCCCCTTGGCCTTCGCCTGGATGAGCACCTTGCGGCAGTGCAAGTTCACTTCCGATTCCAACCGCGTCATCCCATTCGCCTCCGCATTTTTCTTCGGCACGAACAGCAACGCCTGGATCGCCAACGGCGCATCCGCTGAGAAGTGCAGACGGAACATCGGCTCTTCCGTGTCATGCCCGATGTAGCGGTAGAACTCGTTATACTCCTCTTCCTTGATCTCGTTCTTGCTGCGCGCCCAGATGGCTTGCACCGTGTTCAGCCGCTTCGTGTTCAGCTCGATCGGGAACGTCACAAAGCTCGAGTAACGCTTGATGATGTGCTCCACCTCCCATTCTTCGGAGAACAGCTTCGCCTCTTCCTTCAGCCTCAGCACGATCTTCGTACCGCGCGCCAAGTCAGCGACCGGTTCCACTTCATAGCTGCCCTCACCCTCGCTCACCCATTTCCAGCCCTGCTCTTCCGGACGCCACGA
The DNA here is from genome assembly GCA_943367715.1 of Chitinophaga pinensis. GTDB lineage: Bacteria > Verrucomicrobiota > Verrucomicrobiia > Limisphaerales > JAEYXS01 > JAEYXS01. The sequence continues at coordinate 82,893 of CALRJY020000019.1, forward strand.
ACGGCTGTAAACCGTCACATTCGTCGCCACCATGAAGGCCGAGTAGAAACCCACACCGAACTGGCCGATCAACGAGAGATCCGGCTTCTGCCCTTCCGCCATTTGCTTCAGGAACGCCTTCGTGCCCGAGTGCGCGATGGTGCCCAAGTTCTGCACGATCTCATCATGCGTCATGCCGATGCCCGCATCCGTGATCGTGATCGTCCCCGCGTCCTTATCCGTCGTCACCGTGATCTTCAGCTCCGTTTCCGGCTGGAACACCGCCTGCCCCGAAGCCTGCGTATACCGTAGTTTCTCGCAAGCATCCGCCGCATTGGAGACCAGCTCGCGGATGAAGATCTCTTTGTCCGTGTAGAGAGAATGGATGACGATGTTCAGCAACTGCTGAATCTCTGCCTGAAACTGATGTTTTTCCGTGCTCATGATTCAATTCCCAAATATCTGTTCTAAACCTGAGCGTAGACACACCATGCCTTACGCCCTCAGGCTTTCTGACCACAAAGTGGCGCAAATGTTCAACCGATACTGGCAACGAAGGCAAGTAGTGTTTATCCTACTCGCATGCCCAAGCAAACTTGGTACATCGCCAGCGTTCTCTCCGCTATTTTCATAGCGGTCGTCATCTATTTGAGCCTCCCCGCCAAAGGCCCCACCGCCGAAGAAGTCCAAAAGGCCCAGCAAGCCCAGCAGCAGATCACCGACGACCTCAAAGCCGAACTCGACAAACTGAAGGCCGACCTCACTAAGACCCAGGAAGAACTCGCTGCCCTCCAGCAAGAAAAGAAGGAAGCCGTCCAGGCCAAGTCCAAGCTCGAAGAAGAGATGCGCGCCGCTCTGCAATCCAAAGACATCACCATCTCCGATCTCCAGGGCAAACTCGAAGTCAACATCCTTGACCGCGTCCTCTTCGACACCGGCAAAGCCGAGATGAAAGCCGAAGGCGCCGACGTCCTCCTCCGCATCGCCAACATCCTCACCAATCATCCGAACCGCCTCATCCACATCATCGGCCATACGGACAACATCCCCATCCGCGCCGGCGCGAACACCAAGTATCCCACCAATTGGGAACTCTCCACCGCTCGCGCCCTCGCCGCCGTCCGTTACCTCGTGGAAAAAGCGAACGTCGATCCTCACCGCCTCGCTGCCGTCGGCTATGGCGAATACCACCCCATCGCCGATAACACCACCGAAGAAGGCCGCGCCCGCAACCGCCGCATCGCCCTGGTAGTCCTCCCCGAGGTTTACTCACCGGACAAAGAAATCCAGCAATCCCCCGGCAAAGAACTCGCCCCAAAACCAAACGACACGGCCACGCCACCAATCGCCAAGCCGCTACCAGACGCCAATCCCATCAAGACGTCCGAAGTGCCGTGAGGTGGTAGGGCCCGTCAGTCTGGTGGCCTTGGGTGCAACCGACGGGCCGCCCCTCCTCAGCCGAGGAACGAGGCTCTAACCTTTCCCCCCTCTCGATGTTCGATGTTGGGCGTTCGATGTTGGATGTTTCCCATAAGCCCCATTCGTCCTATCGGCCCCATGAGACCCATTCCCACAATGGCCCGCCGGTGCAACCGGCTTTGAACTTTGAGTTTTGAGCTTTGAACTTTATTAACCATTCCCTGAAGTAACTTTCCCGCCTGATCCGTTTTATGTTTCCTGCGCGATTGCCTCCTGTCCTGCGGTACTGTAGCAACCAGTCCACCCTCACCGGACCAAACCCTCGCCAGCCACTTCAAAACCCAAGTTATTGTGAACCCAGGCGGAGACTGTCTGAAAAGATAGCTTGGGGTTGGCTGCGCAGGATAAACCGGTTAGGGCTAGGCGTAGCGAGGGAGCATATCAATCACAAGATCTGTGACCGAGCTACAACAACGCCCTAACCGGTTTAGACCAGCAGACGACCCCAAGCTATCTTTTCAGACAGTCTCGAGAACTATTTCAAAGAGCAATGAAACCATCCGACCCCTGCGTGGTATCGTGTTCTCCCTCCCTACGATTGAGAGTTCAAATTAAGCGTAAGTCCAAGACCCGGCCGGTTCCGCAATGGCTACTAGAGATTCCCCGATCTCATCTATCCTAGACTGACCGACGTCCCTTTCCCCCTCCGGCTTACGAGCCCTGTTCCATACGCCCGACACCAACACATATCCATAATGGTTCCATAAGGACCGTCACCTCCCCGCCAACGCAGGACATAACCATGCAATACAAACGCATTGCTATGCTTGATGACTTGGGATTTCCCAGTGGTTGTCTACCGCTCCGAAGGAGCACAACCACCGTTCCACCCGTCCTTTACCAGCAGCGAGCTGCCAGCGATGAAAACAATATCAAATTCCCTCAAGAAAACCATCACTTTTCGCTAAAATTTTCACCCGAAACCGAACCTTTTTATTCTCAAGAACTTCCGAAAACCATCACTTACGTAACTCACCATTTTACATTTCGTTTTCATCCCCGCTCCGACCGTCATCCTCAAAAAAAACGTTCTGCAGTGCTCACTGCCTATTAGTCTTCTTTAGCCTGCTTCGCGGGCCAAAATTTCTCCTCCTTTGAAATCCCCTCGGCTATTGGCTATGCCCAAAGCATGTTGGCCGCCACTTGACCTTTTGATGCCATCACGGCACTTTCCCCTCAATGAGTTTCCTCATTTTCACCCCTGCCATCCAACATCACGGAAAACTTTCCGTATACAATCTAAGTTAGGCATAAAATGGACTACTCGCGATACTCCCGAAAGGAACTCGATGCATTGGCTCCCGGCTCGCCCGAGTTGATGCAACGGCTCGCTGAGATGGCTATTGATGTGAAGTTTGAGTTGGATACGGCGGTGGCCGCGAAGTTCAAAGAAATCGCTGATGCAATGAACACAGTCGGCCACGAACTGCGCGAAACATCGGATTCAAAGCCTGGCGAAATTGATTACGCCCAAGGAGAGAAGCCCAATTCATTTTACCTCTGCTGCGACACTACGATCAGTTCAGGATATGTCGGCACAAGCCTATGCAACGCTTCGATGGAAGACCAAATACGCTGGGAGACAGATTGGGCCCAGTCTCGTCCAAAACCGAACCAGACGCCGGAGCCGTCTCACTGCACTCCCAAATCCCAACCCTTCCCCACCCCATTATCCACTCCGCGACTCCTCCTTCGCCGGTTGCAGAGTGACGATGCCGCCGCGTTGTGCAGCTATCGCTCGCTGCCGGAAGTAGCCCGGTATCAGGGATGGGAAACGTTCGGACCAGACGACGCAGCCCGTCTGATCGCCAGCCAGCGCCAGAGTGAACCAGGTGTTGCGGGCACGTGGTTTCAGTTAGCGATTATCGAAAAGACAACCGGGACTATGATCGGCGATTGCGGCCTGCACTGCCTGTCGGATGACCCGCGTCAGATGGAGGTTGGCATCACCCTCTCCCCCAGCCATCAAGGCCAGGGCTACGCCACCGAGGCGCTCAGTTGCGTGCTGGATTTTATTTTCGGCACAATGGGCAAACATCGAGTCTCAGCCACCACCGACGCCGAGAATCATTCCGCCGCCTCGCTGTTCAGACGTTTGGGTTTCCGCCAAGAAGCCCACTTCATTGAGCATCGCTGGTACAAGGGCTATTGGGACAGTGAATTTGTCTTCGGCCTGCTGAAGCGAGAGTGGGAGCAGCACCCGCCAGTCAGCGCATCCGACCGGCTCAGCCAGAAGCTAACGCGCTGAGAGCGGCCAAGACTTTACCGAGGGCCAAAGGCCCGGCCTCAAACCAGCCTGGGCCATCGGCCCAGGTTATCGCCCCCATGCGGCACAAGGGCTGTAAGCCCGCCTCATCCTCACGCCCCCGGACCGCGCGTTGTCTCAACGCGCAGCCGCTCCCGCCTGCCCGCCGGGGTGAAATCGGGTTTGAATTTCGCTCCGTTATTCCATCTCCTTCCCGCTCGACAGCCCGCCAAACCTCACTAAATATACTTCCATAAAGGTGAACCTCTCCAACAAATCTACCACCACGCTTAACCGCCATCTGCGGTCTCATGCGTGTTAGGCCGCTTCCCCATGTTCCAGTCACTCTCCAAGTTGTTCGGCCCGAAAAAGCCAACGAAGCAGTTGGTGAAAGCACCACCCGGCCAGTTGTTCGCGTGGAAGCAGGGCGTCTGGATTGAGGCGACCGAGACGACGCTGATTGTGCTGCCTGGAGAGCTTATCCGCGATGACGAGAAGATAGGCTCGATTGTTGAGACATCCGACGATGACGTGATCCTCGGCTTCACGCAGTCAGAGGATCGACAAAAGTTCACCGACATTCGTGTGAAGCTGGAGTGTGGACAGTCGGCGATGATACGCCGCTCAGCACAGGCGCTCATTCGAGCCGAGCACGGAGGAGAGACACACGTTTATATCACACTACCGGCGGCCTAACCAAGGCGACGCTTCGAACCGCCGGTGCGGAAAACCAAGAAATTGTTCACCAACCTTTTAACCAGCCACCAACCCCAACAGACCACCCATATTGGGTCGTTAGCGAAGTACGATGATTCACGGCAACATTAAAGAAGTGACCGAGCGCATTGAAAAATGCAATCGCCGCACAGATTGCCATTGTCACAAAAGAAAAGCACTGGGTCACGCATTACGGCGCGAATGACATTCATCCTAAACACCTCGTCTATTGGATTTGCGTCCAGTCGGACGCCGAGAAGAAGAGGCTTCAGGATGATTCCGATCTCTATCGGAAACTTCGCTCACTCCTCGCCGATTATGACTATCCGCTGGTCGGCCGTAATGGAGTTCACATCGGATTCGAGTCACAAGAGACCGTTGATCGCGAGGCAGGCGGAAACTGGTGGCATCACTGGAAATGAAGCAACTCGCCGCCATCATTGGAATTGGACTGCTCGCGTTCCCGCTTTTTTACGCACCCCACAAACGTGTGAGCAATGATAAGGCCAATGAAATCACCGTGGCCTGACCACCACACCCAGCCAGACAACGATCGCTCCAAGTTATAAAGACTCTCTAAATGATCACCCGATTTATCCTGTTTCTGTTCGCCTCGCTGCTCATCGCGATGCCGTCTGGCGCGGCGACGAATCGGACCGCGAACAGCCGCGTGGCCGTCGGGGCCATCCGTTGGGATGCGTGGCACGGTGACGCGGGTGAAGTAGGTCGCGCCATGCAAAAGAGTCTGTCGCCGAAACACTGGCAAGAGCGGCTCCCCTTCTTTGCCGAGGTGGCCAAGGATGGGTCCGTGACCATCGCCGGAGATACCGATGCCGTCATGACCCGCGAGATTGCTTACGCGCAGACAGCCGGGCTCGATTACTGGGCTTTCTGCGCCTACGGCACCAACGACCCCATGAGCCGCGCGCTGAAGCGTTACCTCACCAACCCCGCCCGCGACCAAGTTCGCTTTTGTATGATCGGCGACGTGAGTCATTGGCGGCCAGACAACTTTGCGCCGGAAGCCGCTCGCTTTGCCGACCTCATGGCACGCCCGAATTACCAAACCGTCCTGAACGGACGTCCCCTCTTCTACCTCTTGAACCTTGCTCTGGAATCCAACGAGACCAATTGGGCGAAGGCCGGTGGTGTTCGCAAAGCCGTGACCGCACTCCGCGCCGCCGCCCGCGCCAAGGGGCTGCCGGAACCTTATTGTGTGGCCATGGTCCCGTGGCCCGACAAGGCCAAGGCCTTCGCGGACGCCAGCGGCTGCGACGCCATCAGCGCCTACGCCGTGCAGGCGGGTGGCCAAGGTGCTCCCTTCACGGACCTGACCACTTATGTCGAAGATTTCTGGCAGCGCAGCCTGGCCACCGGGGCCCAAGTTGTTCCCCTGGCGATGACCGGCTGGGATCGTCGGCCGCGCGTTCAACGCCCCGTCTTCTGGGAGCAAAACCAAGGTTGGGGCACCGAGCTTGGGCGGTTCTACCAACCACCGAAACCCACAGAGCTTGCCTACCACATCCAAAAAGCCGTGGCATGGACACGGAGCCACCCCACCAACTCGGAAGCGCAGACCATCATCATCTACGCCTGGAACGAACACGACGAAGGCGGCTGGCTCTGCCCCACGCTGGGCGAAGGAGACGCCCGCATCCAAGCCATAGGGAGTGCCTTGGCACAACCCTGAATCCGCCGCTTGGGAAATTACTCGCATCGCCCTGCCATCAGCCCAAGGTTTTGACGTTCTCACCTTGGAACATTTTGAACTTTGACCTTCGGATTTCACATTTGCCCCCTTTCTCCAACGCCTTCATCCTTCTGCCAGTCCATGAACCGCCCAATGCATCACCTGAACCGCGTATCTCAGAATTGCCTGCATGGCCTTCCTCCACCCGATGATCTAGGCCGACTTTGGCAGGCAAATGACGACCATCCTTGGTGCGACTACGTTCCGTTCACACTTGTTGAGACTCTCGACGATGACTTCTTTACGGGCTACCGAGAAACAGACCGAGTCTCTCCCCAAGTCGTCACCGCTTACCGAAAGATGTTTGAACACATTGCGTTTGTCGGCAAACGGGAAGACGGTGAATTAGTTGGCTATTGGCTTGGCCCGGAAAACCGCTCTCCGTCCGATTCGCCAATTGTCGAACTCGACACGGAAGGACAGTTTCATCTGCAGGGTCGAAATCTTGCTGAGTATCTGTTGGCCTGCGTCAATTCGGAAGACGATTTCATCCAACTGCGTAAAATGCTTGTCGGCTTGGGATTTAGTGTCAAAGCCGAAACTCAGGCCGAGTTGCTTGAGACCCTCGATGTGTTGCAAAAAGATTTCGGCAATCCCAATAGAGTTTCCCGGCGATACCAAAAGGGATTAGAGGCACCACCGCCTTCCCCGATACGCTTCGACAAATATGAGTTTCCTGCCGCAGGACATATCCTCAACAAGCTCGGTATCGACGGCCTCACTGCACACTCGACGCAACAAGTGGTGATACAGCGCCTCGGTACTCCTGATAAGACTGGCGGCGGCATCAAAATGGCTGTCTTGGGCTACATTAATCCTTGGATCAAATATCAACGCTCCGACTGCCAACTCCGCTTTGAATTCAATCGGGACAAGGAAATCAAAAGCGTGACGTTACTCGAACCCGATTGGGAGCCCGGGATGTGAAGTGGCAAGCCTACTTCCGCTCTTCCATCCACCCACGTGCGTGATCTTCGGATTTTCCCATTTGCCCCCACGGTCAAACGTCCCCATCCTCCTCTCATCCATGAACCGCCGCCAATTCCTTCAAAGCACCGCCGCTCTCACCACCTTGGCCGCACTTCCGAAACTCGAAGCCGCCACGACATCTCCCCCCGCTCCCCTCGTCGGCACTCAACTCTACGGTTGGGGCCAATACTACGAGCGCGATGGCAAAAAACTCGCCGACCACCTGGATGAAGTATTCTCCGTTGTCCGCGATTGCGGCTATGACTACGCGGAACACTCCCTCGATTCCGCCCAGCCCGAGAACAATCAGAAGCTTGGCGAGCAGATGAAAGCGAAAGGTCTGAAACCCGTTTCCCTCTACACCAACGCCACCGTCTATGAAGAGGGCAAATGGGAAGCCAACACGCAGCAGATCTTGCGAGGCGCCCGCGCCGCTCAAAAAGCCGGTTTCACCAGCCTCACCTGCGATCCCGGCGTGGGCAAAGAAGAGAAGACCGATGCCCAATTGAAAACCCAGGCCAATGCGCTGGAACTCCTCGGCACCGAACTCACCAAGCTGGGCATGAAGCTGGGCCTCCACCACCACACGCCCGCCATGCGCAGCAAAGCGCGGGAGTATCACTCGAATTTCAAACTCACCTCACCCGAAAAAGTCGGCTTCTGCTACGACGTCCACTGGGTCTTCCGCGGCGGTGTGGACCCCGAGGATGCCCTGAAAGACTACGGCTCCCGCATCGTCTCCTGGCACCTGCGCCAGAGCCGCGACTCCATCTGGTGGGAAGACCTGGATAGCGGCGAACTGGATTATCCCGCCATCGCCGCCTACGCCAAAACGAATCAACTGGCCCCCCTCTACACCGTCGAGCTGGCCTTGGAAAAAGGCACGAAAATAACCCGGTCCGTCGTGGCTAACCACCAACGGAGCCGGGCTTATGTGAAACAAGTATTTGGCTGCTAACCGTTTAGGTGGCAGCTCAGTGGGACGAATCCCCGTTACCGTCCTTATCCGCATCCTTCATATAGCAATGGACGGCGATCATGTAAGCCGTCACCAAGGCGAACGAGATCAACACAATGACGATGCAAGTTGAATTGATAATTGGCATAATTCGCCGCCCTTTATAAGGATTTTAAACCGCAGCACAACCCTCTTTTTGCCCGTTTCCGACCTTTGTTTGTTCCGCCTTTTCCCGGCCCTATTTGGTCTCGTTTTTAGCGGGCACGGTCGTGACTTCCGGATACGCCGCCCCCGCCCGGATCCACCGGATGATCTTCATGATCTCCTCTTCGCTCACCGTCCCCTTGCCCGAAGGCGGCATCACATCGTCATGATCAGGCGGCATCATCACCAGACGGAGTAGGTAGCTCGCCGCCGGGTCATCCAGCTTCACCGCCGGTTCCCCGCTGTCCCCGCCTTTCAACACCGCCTCCCGCTGGTCCAGTCGCAGATCGCCCTTCTGCTTCTCCGGTCCGTGACACGAAAAGCACTTGGCCTCCAAGATGGGTTTGATCTGCTCTACGTAATACTTCGCCGCCTCATCCTTCGGCGGTTCCACCACCGTTGCGCCACTCTTGTTCCCGGCCATTTTCTTGATGAACTCCGGCGCATTCTCCGTGAGATAAGTGCTCCCATGCGTCAAGTTGCCGCCCAGATGCCCCGTGATCGTCATCACCCCCATGCACAACCCGATGAAGCCATAATAGACACCTCGCATGGCCTTTCCTTTGGCCAAGGTAAAACTCAACCCCGCCGTCACTCCCGTCACCACCGCAAAAGCTATCCCCGCCCAGCGATGCCGGTCCAACGTGATCAGGTCATAATCCCCATCCATCCCCCGCATCCAACCCAGTGTCGCTGCGAGCGCAGCACTCACGGCCGTCAGCACCAGCACCAGCCGGATCACATTGCGCAATACGTCCGCCGGGCGAAAGAAAAACCAGGTCTCCAAAACCAGCGCGATCGTCATGAACCCGATGGGCAGATGCAGCACCACCGTATGAAAAGGGCCCAGAAATGCCGGCAAACTAAAACCCTTCTCAGCCGCTTTCGCTCCCCCCGCCGCCCATGCCTCCGGCAGTATCCCGAAGCAGACCAGGACGACGAGTCCCGCCAGCAGCACATATTTCTTCAACGATGTCTTCAAACAATCTTTCATCAGTCACCTGTTCGCCCGCCCACATTCTGTCCCTCGGATCAAGGTGACGACAAGGCTTACGTTTTGTTGGACGTTGCCGGATGCCATTTTGTTTACCCGATTTTTGAGAATCAGGTGAAGCACCATTTGCGACAGAATATTACATGAAAAATGGGAGCCGACGCCTTTCGCGCCAGCTCCCATCCTGAAAGGTTTCTTTTTTGGGCTCAGTCCTTCGCCGTGATGGACCACATCCCCGTTTGCTTGCTCGTCAGCAAATTCGTCTTGCCCAGGGTGAACGTCCGGCCCAGGAACTCCACATGACCATCCATCATCAGATAGTTGAAGGAATCATTCCCGTGATGCGAACCATTCGGAAAACCGAGCGCGATGTTCCCGCTGTCGAACTGGTAGTCCGAGTTCGGGATCTCGCCGTAGAACGAACCCCCGGCGTAATTGCCCGGATGAATGCGCTCCACGATGGCAAACGTCGCCACTGGGTCTTGCACCAACGACGCGTTGATGGCGAATTGGCCGTTCATTTTCCACGCATCCTTGCCGGTCGTGGCCGTGTTGTTGAAACTGGTGGGGCTCGGGTCCGTCTTCCAGGAAGCGCCGCCCATGCCGTTCGGTCCGGTGGTGGTGCCCATCACCGCACCTTGTTGCAGGCACAGACCCACACCGCTGCGGCTCGCCGGACTCGGCGGCCAGATGAGCGAATCAAAACCCGGCGCAAACGCACGCGGTCCGCCATGCTGTGGCAACGAATAGCTGCGGCGCACCGCCGTGGCTGAGGTCGCGGCCACTTTATCCGCCGGGCACCCGGCCCACTTGAGGCTGTGGGCATTCGTCTTGGCGGTGTAGTAGTTGCCGCTGAGCAGATCCAGCGAGGCCGTGCCGCCCAAGTATGGCTGGAGCAAGTCATCCCAGCACAACCCTTCGGTGTTGCCCAGCATGGTCATCCGTGCGTAAGGCATCTCGTTCTGGGCATCGCCCAGATACATCTGTATGCCCGTGCCCAATCCTTTCATGGTGTTCATGCAGGAAGACTGCATGGCTTTCTGCTTCGCCTTGCTTAGCGCAGGCAAAAGCATGCCCGCAAGAATGGCGATGATGGCGATGACCACCAGCAATTCCACGAGGGTAAAGCCAGCAGTGTGAATACGACGGGAGGTTTCAATACGACATTTCATTTTCATATTACTACGGTCTGTCCGCCACCAACTGGCGAACTAGGCCGCGCAACATGGACGAGGAAACTCCCAAGGACAACCGCTCCCCGGTGACGTTCCGGTGACAAGTCGATGACAGTCACACGACGCAAACCAAACAGCCGCTAAACTATCACTTGCACTGTAAATGTTAACTCCTTCTCCTCGGGGAGAAGGCCGGGATGAGGGGGAAGGAAACGTCCATAAGCAATGTTGGTGATTCACCAAGAAGATCCACCGATTGTGAATAAATCAAACTCAACCCACAACCATCGCCACTGCCTGCGGCAGATAATCCGCCACATTCCCCTCAATCCGCAAACTCACCTCCCGCGCCTCATCATGCTCCGTCGGTCCTTGATTGATGATCACATACGGCACCCCATTCCGCGCCGCCACCATCGGCACTGACGCCGCCGGATAAACCGACAACGAAGACCCCAGTGCGATCACCAGATCACATCGCCCCGCCGCCTGACTCGCCCGCTCGATATCACCCTCATTCAAATTCTGCCCAAAGCTGATCGTCGCCGGTTTCAAGAACCCTTTGCAGTGACAGACCGGTGGCTTGCGCGTCTGACGGAAGAAATCGTAATGCCCCTGCGGCTCCGTGCGTTCACCACAGCTCTGGCACTCGATCAACAGATTCGTTCCGTGCAACTCGATGATCTTGGATGGCGAACTCCCCGCCTTCGCGTGCAAGCCATCCACATTCTGCGTCACCAGCATCTCCAGTCGTCCCGCCTTTTCCAGATCCACGATCGCCCGATGCACCGCATTCGGCTGCGCATCGCGAAAACCCTCCCAGCCCTCCAGCTTGAAATCCCAATGCTCCATGCGAGATTTCTCCGAGCGCATGAAATCATTGTAGTATACCGGCTGCCGTTTCTTCCACACGCCATTCGGCCCGCGAAAATCCGGGATGCCGCTCCCCGTGGAAACACCTGCGCCCGTAAAAATCAGCACCCGCTTCGCCGGACGCAGCAGCGTCACCAGTTGTTTGATACTTTCCGTCGACATAACCACCTTTCAATCAAATCACTCTTTCCGTTCCGCCCACCTTCCCGCCAGCCACCCGCAAATGATCAACTGCACCGAATGATAAACCATGATCGGCAACAAAATCAAAGCCAGCCCTGGCTGCGTAGCGAACATCAACTGCGCCATCGGCACCCCGGAGGCCAACGATTTCTTCGACCCGCAAAAGATCGCCGTGATGCGCTCCTCCATCGGCAGCTTCATCCGGTCCGCGACAAGTCCCGTGATCCACATGATCAACGCAAACAAGACCGCACTCGCCAGCACCGTCCCCACCACCGTCACCGGCCCTTGCCCCGACCACACACCCTGCTTCATCGATTCGCAAAACGAAGTATAGACCAACATCAAGATCGTGAGACGGTCCACGACATGCACTCCTTTCTTATGCCGGTGCACGAATTCCTTGAGCAATGGACGAAAGAGCTGCCCTGCCACCAACGGGAGTATCAACCAGATGATCAGATCCAAGATCACCTTGCCCAACGGCAGCGATTGCCCACCCGTCTTCAGCAGCAATCCGATCCACAAGGGCGTTATGAAAACTCCCAGCACGCTGGACAGTGTGGCGTTGAACACCGCCGCCGGAACATTCCCCCGCGCCGCCGCCGTCATCGCTACGGACGATGAAATCGCTGACGGCAAGGCACACAGGTAAAAAAATCCCAGCCGCAAATCCTCATTCAGATGCCCCTTCACCAGCACATAAACCAGCAATCCCACCACTGGAAAAATCAGGAACGTCGTGGTCTGCACCAGCAGATGCAGCGGCCAGCGCAACGTGCCCGCCTTCAAGGCCGCAAACGACAGCGCCACTCCGTGCAAAAAAAAGATCAAAGCCACGCCCGCCTTGTTCAGAATGTCGGCATGCAGCCACCCGCCTTTCGCACCCGGCTCCGGGAACAGCCAGGCCAGCAAAACGGCCAGCAACAATCCGATTAAAAACCAGTCGTATTTGAACTTCATGAACGACGGACAAACCCCTGCGGGCGAGCTCGAAACTACGCGGCCCGGCCTCCGTGGTCGAGTCCTGTCCCTTGCCAGCCCCTGCATGGGGAGAATTCCCCACAGGCGAAAGCACAAATCCTGCAGCATGTTTAAGCTGTAAGCCGTGACCGGTTCATCCGCTTTGCCCACACGCAAACGGCGCCCTAATAAGCCGCCGGTCTGGCAGAAAGAGTTATTATGAAATGGCAAAGATTAGTTCCGGTCACCTTGGCCACGTTGACGGTGGCCTTGATCATCACCGGCTGCGCCCGTCGTACCGTCGTAGTACGTGAACCCGCCCGCACCGTTTATGTGGCGCACCCTCCCGCCGCTCCCGTGACGGTCGTCCACGTGCAGCAATCCCCTCCCGAACCGATCCTGGAAACAAGACCGCGCTCCCCAGGAGCCGGTTACATATGGACGCCCGGTTACTGGTCCTGGGCAAGTTCCGGTTGGACTTGGTCGCCCGGCCGCTGGATGAAACCGCCCCGCCCGAAAGCCGAATGGGTGCCCGGTAGCTGGCAACGAACCGGCAACGGCAATACTTGGGAATATCGTGAAGGTTACTGGCGCTAAGCCACACCTTCACTGATCATCTGATGGGCCGGTTTGTTTAGAGCGATTTTAAAAATAATGTAACCACCAATCTTTTCGGAGACTCGGTTACAGTATTTTAAAAACCGCTCTAGCGGCCCATCAGGTGATACTCGAGAAAACGGTAAACGAGTTCGTTCGATTCTTCCGTCGGATCATGTTTGGGCCGGTTGGACATACCCACCCGGTTCTCCAAGCCTAGCAGTTTATACACCGACATCGGATGATTTAACGCCGTCCAACGCGAGGGAAAATCTTCTGACCCGCCAGAGACAAAGAACGGCCGTGGTGCCATCAGGGCCTGAAATTCCGGCAGATCCATCCCCTGCTCCACCATCACCTTGTAGGCACCGGTGCGCGGATTCTCCTTTGTCGGCAAGCCCCGCTTGCGGGTGACCCCATCCTCTTTGCCCAGATACCAAGGTTCCCAATAGTTCACACTCGTGCGCTGCTCATCAAACGCAATACCTGGGTCCGACCACACGCCGCAGGCGAACTTGTCATAGAGACACGCCGCAAACATCGCCCATTTGCCCCCGTAAGAATGGCCCATCACCCCGATGCGCTTCGCATCCACCTCCGGCAGATTCGCCAGCGCATTGAAACAATTCGCCGCCACATACGCGTGATAGGAAAGCGGCTGGCACTTGGCCCCCGCCACGTCTGGTTCATACGCACTGCCTCCCGGTGAGCCAATCGATAACGTGACAAAACCGCGCTTCGTCAACTGCAACGCAAAATCACGCAATGGCTTGCCCGCCAAACCCACACTGGTTTCTGGTTCATAGAAAGGCACCAACACCGCCGGAAACTTTCCCTTCCCCTTCGGCATCAGCAAATAGCCTTCCTGAAACTGCGTCGCTCCATACTGCACCTTCACCCTGTGTTGGATGAAGTTCTCACGATTGGTCGTGCTCAGTATCTCCAGTTTCGGATTCGCCACCAGCTCCGGCCAAGGGCCCATGACCTCTTGCCACTTGGCCAGCAATTCCGCCCTCCGCTTCGGCCACTCCGCTGCGGTCTTCACCGCTGTGCCGTCGTGGAATTTCAGCGGTGAACGATAATCACCCAGCTTGCCGGCGAACTCTGCGGGCGGTTGAAAGTAAGGTGCCAGTTCAGACGGAAAAGTAGCTTCCGCCGCCACTGCCTTAAAGGAACAACATCCGAAAAGCAGCGCGCAAAGGATGATCAATATTCGATTCATGAGTCACCTAGACCAATACCCAACTGGAAGAGAATGGCAAGCCACAGACGTGATTCTTTCTCGGGACGATCTCTAAGGAGGAAATCCAAATGCCATCTTCACCGCCCTATACTCCGGATGCACTGAACCATCCGTCTTGCGAATGGTCAACGCCGGCTCTTCCCAAGTCTGCCCGCGCATCTCTTCCGGCAGATGCTCTGCACGCATCAGGATGAACACCCCGAGCAACGGCACCTCACCTTCACGCAAAACGATCGGACGCCATCTCACCACGCACAGACCAGTTTCCTTCGCTGCCTCAAACACACGTTGCTTCTGCGCCTCCGGTTTCACTGGGAACACGCAGGCGAATACACCACCCATTGCCAGATGTGGCGCGGCCGCCTGGCAGTAATTCAAAATATCTCCACGCGTCTCGAAACGGCAGGCGATCTTTTGCGGATGATCTCCCAGCACACCCGCTTCCAAAGGAAAGTACGGCGGACTGCCGAGCACGAGATCGAACAACTCACCTTCACCCAAAACACCGGGATCGCGAAAATCCCCCTGCCGAATTTCATACCGCTCCGCCAGTCCATTGTACCGCGCCGATTTGCGGGCCAGCCGCACACTCTCCTCTTGTGCCTCAATCGTCACAAACTTCGCTCCTGGCAATCGCCACGCCGCGATCATTCCCACGGAACCAATGCCGCTGCCGAGATCCAGCACGCGATGCGCCGTAGAGCACCAGCTCGTGCCATACCACGCCGTGAGCACATCATCCGTGCTGAAGCGATGCCCCTTTGCCAACTGAAACAATTTAAATTGTCCGCTGATGGCATCCAGCGACTCTCCCGCATCGATCTCGGGAACATCCGTGCGCGGCACATCCGGACCGGGGATCGCCCAGCCCTTGAAAAACTGTTTCGGCACCGTCACATCATTCTGCATTCGTGCCGCACGTTATGACGGCCGAGAGAAAGCGTCCAGCTTGCTCGAATCCACTGCCACGGGCTTCACCAGCCCCACCGACTAAGCCAATGGCGAGGTTCCTCAGGTGTGCGCCTCCACAAAATCCGATCTGCTGCCTTCAACTTGCGCTCGCTCCAATTTGGGAGGCTGCCGATAGAATCCTTATAGCTAAACCCCGGTTTAGCCGTGATACTGACTAACTTGCCTCTGTGCCGGGCTCGCGCACTGGCTTCCTTCATAATGAACCAAAACAGTTCCTCAAAAGTGGTGCACTCATCCAATCGTTTTGTTTCAGCTATTTCCATTGGCCGCCAAATACCCACCGCCACATCCCTGCCTCCACCAAGGTTGGCGCGTTTTAAAACTAATGGCTCGAACCCTCGCTCCAGCATAAGCGTGATGGGCGACCAGTTCACCGTCACCATCACCGGCGTCTGCGGGAAATAACCTGGCGGAAGAAACTGCTCCTGATTGCCCAGCAAAGCCCTAGGACTGGACGAGATACCCTCCATCTCATACATCTGGCTTAAAACCTGAAAACTGGCCGCACGCGGTTCTAAAATGCCACTGTCCACCGAATCCACCAACCCCACCGCATAAGCCAACGGCGAGGTGGGAGATTTCCAATCGGGACTTACGCTAAGTGCGTCGCAGGTGTAATCTTGCGGATTGAACTTCATCCTGGAACGAGCCTCGCAAAGCCATTTTCATCCGTAAAGTGAAACCAGTTACTGCCATTGGCGGGACGGCTGCGAACAACCGTCCCACCTTCACACCTCAACTCTTCTTAAACACCAGTTCATCCCCCTCTGCACTCACCACAATCTTATCCCCCGGCTTGAATTCTCCATCCAGCAGCTTCATCGCCAGCGGATCGAGCAAGCGGTCTTGGATCGTGCGCTTGAGCGGACGCGCCCCGAACTGCGGATCGTAGCCCTCACGCCCCAGCAATTCCTTCGCGGCCGTATTCACCGACAACGTGAGCTGTTGCTGTGCCAACCGCTTGTGCAAACGTTCCAATTGAATATCCACGATGGCGAGAATCTGGTCCGCCTTCAGGCTGTGGAACAAGATGATGTCATCCACACGGTTCAGGAACTCCGGCCGGAAATGCCCGCGCAATTCCATCTTCACCACACGCTCCAGTTCCTCCTGATCCGCCGCACTGGATTTTCCACTCGTGAAGAAATCCTGGATGAGTGGAGAACCAATGTTACTCGTCATGATGATGATCGTGTTACGGAAATCCACCGTCCGCCCCTGCCCATCCGTCAGGCGTCCGTCATCCAGCACTTGCAATAGGATGTTGAATACATCGTGATGCGCCTTCTCGATCTCATCGAACAATACCACCGAGTAAGGCCGACGCCGCACCGCTTCACTCAATTGCCCACCTTCTTCATAGCCCACATAACCCGGAGGAGCACCGATGAGCCGAGCCACGGAATGTTTCTCCATGTACTCGCTCATATCGATGCGCACCGTGGCGTTCTCATCATCGAAGAGAAACTCCGCGAGTGCCCTCGCCAGCTCCGTTTTGCCCACGCCCGTGGGACCGAGGAAGATGAACGAGCCCACTGGCCGGTTCGGATCTTGCAATCCGCTCCGCGCGCGCCGCACTGCATTCGCGACCGCCGTGATCGGTTCCATCTGGCCGATGACGCGCTTGCCCAGCCGCTCTTCCATCTTGATAAGCTTCTGCTTCTCACCTTCGAGCATTCTCGTCACTGGAATGCCCGTCCAGGAGGCCACCACCCGGGCGATGTCCTCATCCGTGACTTCCTCGTTCAGCAAACGCTTGCCATTGGATGACGACTGCACAGCCTTTTCCGTGTCCGCCAGTTTGCGTTGCAGTTCCGGAATTCGTCCGTATTGGAGTTCGCCTGCCAGTTGCAGATTCCCCTGACGTTCCGCTTTTTCCAGTTCGCCTTTCGCCGCTTCGAGCTGGCTGTTCACGATGCTCACCGCATTGATTGCCGCCTTCTCGTTCTGCCACTGCGCCTTGAGTTGCGAGGCGTTCTCTTTCAAGTTCGCCAGGTCTTTCTCGATCTTATGCAAACGCTCTTTGGAGCCGGCATCCTTCTCTTTCTTCAAGGCTGACTGCTCGATCTCAAGCTGCATGATTTGCCGGTCGATCTGGTCGATCTCCGTCGGCATCGAGTCCAATTCCATCCGCAGACGGGACGCCGATTCATCCATCAGGTCCACCGCCTTGTCCGGCAGGAAACGGTCCGTGATATAGCGATGCGACAACGTCGCCGCCGCGACCAAGGCCGAGTCTTGGATACGGATGCCATGATGCACTTCGTAGCGTTCCTTCAACCCGCGCAAGATCGCGATGGTCGCCTCCACACTCGGCTCCGCCACCATCGTCGGCTGGAAACGCCGTTCGAGAGCAGCATCCTTCTCGATGTGCTTGCGGTACTCATCCAAAGTCGTCGCGCCGATGCACCGCAGTTCACCGCGCGCCAGTTGCGGCTTCAACATGTTCGCCGCATCCGCCGCGCCTTCCGCCGCACCAGCGCCCACGAGTGTGTGCAATTCATCGATGAACAGGATCACTCGTCCCTCGCTCGCCGTGACCTCTTTCAAGAACGCCTTCAAACGGTCCTCAAATTCACCGCGATACTTCGCCCCCGCGATCATCGCGCTCAGATCCATCGAGATAAGCTGTTTGTTCTTCAGCGACTCCGGCACATCCCCGCTGACGATCCGTCGCGCCAAGCCCTCCACGATGGCCGTCTTGCCCACACCCGGCTCACCGATCAGCACCGGATTGTTCTTCGTGCGGCGCGTAAGCACCTGCATCACCCGCCGAATCTCGTCATCACGCCCAATGACCGGATCGATCTTACCCGCTCGTGCCAACGCCGTCAGATCGCGACCATACTTCTCCAGCGCCTGAAATTTTCCTTCCGGATTCTGATCCGTCACCCGCTGATTGCCGCGCAGTTCCGCCAACACTTTCAAGAGGGCATCCGGTTTCAAGGAGTGCTTCTGGAAAATGCGCTTGAGTCCAGGACTGGAGGAATCCATCAACCCCAACAAGAGATGCTCAGTGCTGGTGTAATCATCTTTGAGCTTGCCCGCCTGTTTCTCCGCAGCATCCAGCGCCTTCTTCAAGTCCTGGCTCAAAAACGTATCGGCAGAACTGCTTCCCTGCACCTTCACACGTCTCCCCAGCTCGGCCTCGATATCCGCCGTCAGGCGCGGCAAGGCCACTCCCAGCTTCTGCATCAGCGGCTGGATCAACCCATCCGGTTGTTCGATCAACGCCGCCAGTAGATGTTCGCCATCAATCTCTTGATGCGACCGTTCATGTGCCAGCTTCTGCGCCGCTTGCAGGGCTTCCTGTGCCTTAATCGTCAATTTCTCCATTTGCATACGCTTTGTTCTTG
Source organism: Chitinophaga pinensis (assembly GCA_943367715.1). Lineage (GTDB taxonomy): Bacteria > Verrucomicrobiota > Verrucomicrobiia > Limisphaerales > JAEYXS01 > JAEYXS01. Next base: position 101,550 of record CALRJY020000019.1, read on the forward strand.
GTGACCTGTTACCCTACTACACTTTGCCTGTCACACTTCAGGCTCTGCTTTACTTTCTTTGGCAAGAATCGGGCCAACGTTGTTCCAGCAAACAAAAACGCCGTCCGGAGTGCCGGACGGCGTTTCGTAAATACTTGGAGATGAATTACTTGTCTTTTTTCTTCTCCGCCGGACTGGCCGCTGGAGCGGGCGTCGGTTCAGCGGGCGCATTGGCATTGAGGTGTGACAAAATGGCATCCGTTATGTCACCTGTGCCATTCCAAAACATGACCACGGGCGTGCCATTGGTGGACTCGGCAGCACTGTCGATGATCATATCATAACCAGCCGACTTGGTCTTGGCGCTGATCGCTTCCTTGATCTCCTTGAGGATGCTGTCGCGCATCTGGCGTTGGCGTTCGCCGATCTGGGTACGGGCTGTGCGGTCGAACTGTTGCACGCTCTGCTCCACCTCGCGTATCTCCATCAGCTTGCCTTCCGCGGTCTTTTTGCGTTTTTCGCGTTCCTCAGCCGCGACGGCCTGATCATTCAGCGTGCCCTCGATTTTCTTGTACTCGCCGCTCAGCCGCTCATAGGCGTCCAGCATGCTCTTGCGTTGCTTGTCCAGTTCCGCCGCCTGGCTCTTCAGATTGGTATCGGCCTGCTTCGTCTTCCAATAACCGTCGAACACCTTCTTCAGGTCTATCACACCGATCTTGGGGGACGTCTGGGCCGAGCCCACGGGCGAAGCGGCCACCGTCACCAGGGCCACCAACAATGCTGCGAACAACTTTTTCATGATCTTATTTTTCAACCAACAATCTCTCTCGCTTAGAAGTCTCGGGTATAACCTACACCAAATTGGAACTTGCCGGAACTGCCGTTTTGCGGATCCGAAGTGATCGGGATGCCGTAATCCAGCCGCAACGGACCGATCGGCAGGTTCAGACGGAACCCGAAGCCGATGTTGTCATTGTAGAAGCCGGTGTTGTAATTGCTGTTCTGCGCGTATGTGAACGCACTCGAGTACACCATGCCCGCGTCATAGAAGAACGCCATCCGCAAACGGTCGATGATCGGGATGCTGTATTCCGCCGAGCCAAACCAGTACGTCTCACCACCCACCGGTTCACCGTTCAAGTCCTTCGGGCCAACCTCACGGTAATCATACCCGCGCAAGGAATACATGCCACCCAAGAACCAACGGTCAAACAACGGAACCGTCTCCGAATCGCCGTAGTTCTGCACCACGCCGGTCTTGCCGGACAGCTCCAGCACATGACCTTCGCCAAAGCCCTTGAAATACCAGGCTGAACGCATTTCCACCCGGAAGTAATCCGTGTCCATGCCGAAAGGACCACCCGCCAACTCGGTGAAGAGCTCGGTGCGCTGGCCGGAATTGGGCAGGAACGCGCTGTTCCGCGTGTCAAACGCCAGGGAAGCGCCCACCTTGGACACCATGCGGTGACCTTCTTCATCAATGATAGTCTGAGAGGCCTTGGGACGATCCGTAATGATGATGCCGACGTTCTCGACCGTGTAGCTCAACGTGCCGATGAGGAAGTCGCTGCCCAACGCCCGGGTCAGGCTGAGCTTCGCCCCAGTCTGGGTCTGGTCGTAAATATCACTGTAGAAGCCCAAGTCGCGGTGGTACAGGTCCACACCCAACGACAGCTTCCGGTCCAGGAACCACGGTTCCGTGAACGAGATCTGATAATCTTGGCGCTCGGTACCGATCTGCGTGCGCAACCGGAACTTCTGGCCGCCGCCCGTGAAGTAAGGCGGATTGAACAGGTCGAAATTGCCTTGGGAAACCTCGGCAAAACCCACCACGGAATCCACGGAGCTGAAACCGGCGCCCACGGTAAAATTACCCGTGTTCTTTTCCTCCACACCGACGACCAGGTTTTTTCGGTTCGGCACATCGGTAGGGTCTGGGCGGGCATCCACCTTGCTGAAGTAATCCAAGCCTTCGAGACGCTTCTCGCTCAGCTTCACACCCACCATGTCAAAGACCTCACCCGGTGCCACGGCCAACTCGCGCCGGATCACCTTGTCCTTGGTCTTCACGTTGCCCTTGATCTCGATCTTCTCGATGAAGGATTTGTCCTTCTCCTCGATCTGATAGACCATGTCCATGTTACCCGTCTCGACGTTCGGCGTCTTGCGGGCGTACACTTCCGTGTCGATATAACCTTTTTCGCCGTAGAAATCGCGGATCGCCTCGATGTCTTTGCTCAGGCCGCCCGGCGTGAAGTTCTCACCCGGAAGCATCTTCAACCGCTTCTTGATGTCTTCCGTGGCAAAGAGGCTGTTGCCCTTCACCTCCACCGAACCGGTCTTGTACAGGCGTCCTTCGAAGACCTCGAACGTGATGGCCACCTTGCGCTCGCTCACCGGGTCGAACTTCACATCATTGATGCGGAAGTCGATGTAGCCCTTCTCACGGTAAAATTCGGCCAGCTTTTCCTTGTCGTCCTCGAAGACGTCGTCCTTGAGCGTGCCGCTGCCCGTCAGCCAGGAGAAGAACCAGCGCTCGCGGGTCTTGATCGTCTTGCGCAGTTTCCGCTGCTTGAAAGCTTCGGCACCGCTGAACGTCACTTCATCCACCCGGATCTTCTGCGCCTCCACGATCTTGAAGGTCACTGTCCCGCGTCCGGTTTCCTGGTTGGGAATGATGTCGTAGGTGACTTCCGTCTTCTGGTAACCGGCCTTCTGATACAGCTTCTTGAGCTCTTGCGCGTCGGTGAAAAGCTTCTGCTCGTTCAGCGGTTCGCCCACCTTGGAAGTGACCTTCTTCCGCAGCTTGCCGAGGCTCATCTTCTCGTTACCCTCGAAACGGATGTCCGTCAGCGTGAGCTTGCCCATCACCACGTAAACCAGCTTCAACCCTTCCGTGGACGGCTCTTCAGCCACGCGGATGTTGTAGAAGAAACCGGTGGCGTAAAGATTGCGGACGTCATCATCGATGGCCGTGCGCATCAGCGGGTCGCCCACCTTCACGCGGATGTTCGATTTGATGAGTTCGTCACTCGTGGCCGGAGGGCCGGCGTGACGGATCTCGATCTGTTTCACGATGGGTGCGTTTTGAGCCGGAGCGTTCGGCACCCAGTACACGAGCAGCGCCAGCAAAATTGCGTAGCGTTGCAGCAAAGATTTCTTTCGCATGTTATTCCGGCACGTCGTTGTCACTGATCCGGGCGGCGCTCTCAAAGCGCGTAAACCCTTTCAAAAATACTAGCGGCACATCCCCGGTCGGCCCGTTACGCTGCTTGGCGATCAACAGGTTCACCGGCTTGCCTTCGGACTGGTCTTCCCGTAACTGCGCCGCGTCTTCTTCATCTCCCCGGTTGGGATCGTATAGCAGACAGACCAAATCGGCATCCTGCTCAATCGAGCCGGACTCGCGCAAGTCAGAGAGACGCGGCTTGCGGCTGCGGTCTTTTTCCAGTTCGCGGTTGAGCTGGGCCAGCACGATCACCGGCACTTCCAGTTCCTTCGCCAAACCCTTGATACCACTGGAGATATCCGCAATTTCTTGCTGACGGTTCTGGTCGGTCCGGCGCGAAGTAGAATTTAGCAACTGGAGGTAGTCAATGACAAAGAGCTTGATGCCATGCTGCTGGTGCATCCGGCGCGCCCGTGCACGCAATTGGAGGATGGAAAGACCCGAGGTGTCATCGATCACCAGCTTCGATCCGGCGAGCTGGCCGGCCGCTGCCGTCAACGGGGCAAAATCACGTTCCGCCAGGAAGCCCTCACGCAGATTCCGCAGGTTCACCCGGGCCCGGGAGCACAACATACGCAGCACGAGCGATTCCGCGGTCATTTCCAGACTGAACACACCCACGCCCAGCTTTTGATCCAACGCCACCGCTTCCGCGATGTTCATCGCCAATGACGTCTTACCCATGGACGGACGGGCCGCGATGACCACCATTTCCCCCGGGTGCATCCCCGTCGTCATCTTGTCAAACTGCGCAAACCCCGTAGAGATACCCGTGAGCATACCCTGCCGCGAGTGGAACTCTTCGATGGTATTGATGGCCTTGTGCACCAAATCTTTGATGCTCGCCTGATCCGTGATCTCCCGTTCCTCGTTGATCTTGAGGACCTCACGCTCTACCTCGTCCAAGAACTTGTCGATCTCGCCCTCGAACTCATACACGTTCGCCACCGTCTGCGTGAACGTGGAGATCACCCGCCGCAGCAGGTGCTTCTCCTTCACGATGTCCGCGTAATACGGCAGGTTCGCCGCCGAGGGCACCGCATCCATCAAGGACGAGAGATAAGCCACTCCGCCCACAGCTTCGAGCTGCTTGTTATCCCGCAGATTCTGCGAAATAGTGATGAGATCGATCGGCTCCTTCTTGTCGTACGTGGTGACCAGCAGATCGTACAACATCTGATGCCTCAGATCGTAGAAGGATTCCGCACCCTTCTTGAGCTTCTCCAGGCAGACGCCGATGCTGTCATTCGGGGCCAGGAGCATACAGCCCAGCACGCCTTGCTCGGCTTCGAGGGAGTGCGGCGGCAAGCGGTCCAGCTTGCTCAAATCCACTGCGGGCGCCTGCTTGCGCCGCCGGGATTTCTTGAAGTCACCCGTCTCCTGCATGGGCGGAGAAGAACCGTCATCGAGTGAGTCAATCATAGGGACGCGCAGGATGCAAAATCAGCAGGTTTAACGCCAGTCCACGTTATTGGAAACTTGTTCACAAGCGCGTGAAAATTTTTCACTGCGAACAGATTTAGAAAACAAAAAAAACGGCAGACATTCCTGTCTGCCGTTTCCTTGAAAAAAATTAACGGATTACTCTTTGCGGGCCGGACGGCTGCTCTTGCCGCGCTTCTCGCTCTTGTCACCAGCCGGAGCTTCGGTCACTACAGGGGCCGGAGGCGGGTTCAAGCTCTCAACGCGCACCTTCAAAGAGGCATGCACATCGGTATGCAGCTTCAAGTCCACATCGTGCTCGCCGAGCGTCTTGATGGGCTCGGTCAAATTGATCTTCTTGCGTTCCAGCGCGATGTCGAACTGGGTCTTCAGCTCGTCCGCGATGGTGCCGGAGGTCACGGAACCGAACATCTTGCCGTCCTCGCCCGTCTTGACCTTGATGACCAGGATGAGCTTGGTGAAGCCCTTGGAGAGCTCCTGCATGTTGTTCAGGTCCAACGCTTCGCGCTCCGCACGACGCTTGCTGAGGGATTCAAGACGGCGCTTGTTCGCGCCCGTCAACGGAATCGCCAAACCTTGCGGCAGGAGAAAATTGCGGGCATAACCGGCGGCCACTTTGACCTGGTCAGATTCTGCGCCCAGGCCAAACACGGGCTGCGTCAGGATAACTTCTGTCTTCGCCATAAAATGAGTTAAGTCTAAAGGTTAACGTCTAAAAATCTCTTCGCCGCATCAAAACGGCACATCATCATCTTCCACCGGCGGCATGTCCGGATCGCTGCTTGCAGCTGCGGCAGGTGCTGCCGGAGCTGGACGGGTCGGACGCGGCTGCGGCGGACGGGCTTCGCGGGGGGCGTAATCGCCACCTTCAGCACCAGCGCCGCCACCTTCACCACCACGACCGGAATCCAAAAATTGAAAGCTTTCCAGCACCACACCCAAGCGGCTGCGCTTCTGACCCGTGGTCTTGTCGTCCCACTGGTCGAGCTTCAAACGGCCTTCCACCATCAGCGGACGGCCCTTCTTCAGATACTGCCCGATCACTTCCGCCTGTCGGCCAAACGCATCAACATCAATAAAAGTCACTTCCTCGCGCGTCTCGCCCGTGTCCGTCTTCCAGGAACGGTTGACCGCCAGGCCGATCTTCGCCACCGCCGTGCCCTTCGGAGTATATTTCAACTCCGGGTCACGGGTCAGGTTCCCGATCAGGATGACTTTGTTGAAACTGGCCATGATTTAGCCCCGATAAAAATTGCTTAGGCCGCCACCGTCGGCTTCGCGACCACCACGGGAGCGTGGTTGATCATCGTGCGGTAGATGTCGTTGTTCAGCGAGAGCTTGTTCTGCAAAGCCACCAGGCTGTCCGGCTTGGCCGTGAAGATGATGTTCACGTAGAAACCCGCCGTCACCTTGCGGTTCGGCGTGCGCACGAAAGCCTTCTTGTCCATCTTCTGGATGGTTTCCACCTTGCCACCGGCAGCGGTGAGCTCTTCGGTGATCTTGTTGACCACGTCGTTGACGCTCTCTTCTTTGCCCGCCGTATTCAGAATGAACAGACCTTCGTAACGTTTCACAGCTTTATAATCTTTCGTTTGCTTAAATTTAAAATCTTAACTCAACCCGTCACAATTCCATTGAACTGGCTCATGGCCACTTCCAAACCCCGTCCCAACCAGCAGTCAATCTGGTCAGACGCCCGTTTGGCGACTTTGCCGAACAGTTCCCGCTCTGCCGCGCTGAACTCTCCGAGCACGTGGCCCACGATCTGGCGGACACCCTGCTCCTGACGCCCGATGCCCACCCGCAACCGCGCATACTGCCGGCTGCCCAAATGCTTCTCTATCGATTCCAGCCCGTGATGCCCGCCAGTGCCACCGCTGCCCCGCAACCGAATTTCTCCGATCGGCAAGTCCGCGTCATCCACCACCACCATCACGTTGGTCAGCGGCACCCGGTAATAACTCATCACCGCCTGCACCGCCACACCGCTGTCATTCATGTAGGTTTGCGGCTGGCTCAACCAGACTTTCCGCCCGCCTACCCGGCCCATCGCCAGCCTGCTGTGCAAACTGGCGTTGTCCGCCCAACTGGCACCCCACTTGGCCGCCAGTTCTTCCACCATGAGGAAACCCGCATTGTGCCGCGTATTGGCGTAACGCGCCCCGGGATTTCCCAGCCCGACAATGAGATACAGCGACTCCATATGGCCGCCTTACCCCGGCAAGAATTACTTCTTGCCCTTGTCGCCGCCCTCTTTCTTGGCCGGAGCTGCTGCTGCGCCTTTGGCACCTGCCGCCGGAGCTGCCGCTGCTTCGTCCGTCTTCTTCTCCTTGATGGCGACCACATCGCCTGGAGCTGCCGCCGGAGCTGCTTCCTCTTCCTTCTCGGCCCGAGGAGCCGACACCGAGATGACCGAGAGCTTCACGTCGCCCACGTATTCCACACCTTCGATCTTGGGCAGTTCGCCCAAGTGAATGGTCTGGTTCAATTCCAATTTGGTCACGTCCACTTCGATGATCTCCGGGAGATCTTTCGGCAACGCCTTGACCTTGACCTTGTGCAGCACGTGCTGGAGCACGCCGCCGTTGTTCTTCACGCCAGAGGCTTCACCCTTCGTTTCCACTGGCACCATGATCGTCACCTTCTCTGTGGCGAAAACTTCATGGAAATCCACATGCAACACCTTGCCCGTCAAGGCGTAGTGCTGGACGTCTTGCAGGAGTGCCAGACGGCTGCCACTCTTGCCACCTTCCACCTTCAAGTCCACGAGCACGTTCTCGGAGACGGAGTGATGGATGAGGTTTTCGAGTTCCACCTGGGTGAGTTCGAGGCTCTCAGGCTTCGCCTGACCGCCGTAGATCACGGCGGGAACACGCCCTTGGGCGCGCAGCTTCTTAACATCCAAACGACCCGACAAAGTGCGGGGATAAGCCGTCAATGATACCGATTTCATGTCTTAAATCTTTCCGCGTGCTGCCAATTTTGGCCTTTTCACGCCTGCTTTAAAGGCAAAGCAAGCCAGCCTCTCGTGTTCGCAGGCTGGCCATTTTCACCTAACAAACCAAAACCAATCAGGTAAATAATCAAACACCCGAACTGGTCAGGGCCGGAAAAACTAGCAACCACCTCAATTTCGTCAATAACTGTTTTTGCTTTCCTCCACCTTTTTTATCAAATAAGGCCTCTCCCACTCCCTTTACGCATTACGGATTACGTTTTACGCCCACTTTGAACTTTGAACTTTAAGCCTCCCCTAACTACTGTCTTCCCACGTCCATGCCCAATGCCCAGCCAAATACTGATGAAAATCCGGTCGAACTGACCATCCTCATGCCTTGCCTTAACGAGGCCGAGACGCTGGCGGTCTGCATCCGTAAAGCACTGGGCTTTCTCGCCCAGCATCATGTTCATGGTGAAGTGCTTATCGCGGATAATGGCAGCACGGACGGCTCCCAGGCCATCGCCGAAAAAGCCGGTGCCCGTGTCGTCCCAGTAAAGGAAAAGGGTTACGGCAACGCCATCATGGGCGGTATCGCCGCCGCGAAAGGTCAATACATCATCATGGGCGATGCCGATGATAGCTACGACTTCGTCAACCTCATGCCTTTCGTGGAAAAACTGCGTGAAGGTTACGACCTCGTCATGGGCAATCGTTTCCTCGGCGGCATCCTCCCCGGAGCCATGCCCCCGTTGCACTATTATTTGGGCAACCCTGTGCTCACCGGCATTGGTCGCCTGTTCTTTTGCCCCGAGATCCGCGATTACCACTGCGGTCTGCGCGGTTACAGCAAGGCCGCTGCCGAACGCATGGAACTCCGCACCACCGGCATGGAATTCGCCAGCGAGATGGTCGTGAAAGCCTCGCTGCTGAAGCTGCGCATCTGCGAAGTGCCCACGACTTTGAAGAAAGATGGACGTAATCGCCCGCCGCACTTGCGCAGTTGGCGCGATGGCTGGCGGCACCTCCGCTTCATGCTCATGTACAGCCCGCGCTGGCTGTTCCTGATCCCTGGCGCGGCCCTCATGCTCATCGGCCTGCTCGCGGGCATCTGGCTCATCCCGGGGCCGCGCACAGTTGGCAATGTCACCTTCGACGTCCACACCATGCTCTACGCCGGTCTCGCCGTGCTCATCGGTTTCCAATCCGTGATCTTCTCCGTGTTCACGAAGACCTTCGCCATCACCAGCGGCCTCCTGCCCAAAGATGAGCGCATGGAAAAACTTTTTAAATACATCACGCTCGAAGTTGGCCTCGTCATCGGCGTGCTACTGATCATTGCAGGCCTGGCCGGGACCGCCTCCGCCATCTTCGGCTGGCAAAAAACTCAGTTCGGCCCCCTCGTCCCCGCCGACACCCTGCGCACCGTTATCCCCTCATTCGTCCTGCTCGCCCTAGGATGCCAAACCGTGCTCTCCAGTTTCTTCATGAGCGTCCTCGGCCTCAAACGCCGCTGAAAACCAGATGGCTACGAAAACACAGGCAAGACGCAAATGTTCTCCCTCTCCTCTCAACGAGGAGAGGGCTGGGGTGAGGAGTGAGTCGAATCAAAGCGTCAGCGAATCCACTGCGCCTAGTCCTCTGGGATGAACCCCATTAACTCCATCCACGGGAAATACGTCTTCACCCGTCGCATCCGCGTGTTGAGCGATCACCTCGCCCCGCTCATCCCGCCGAACGCGCGCCTGCTCGACGTCGGCTGCGGCGACGGCACCTTGACCAAACGCCTCTGCGAACTCCGCCCCGATATCACCGCCGAAGGCGTGGACGTCCTCGTCCGTCCCCACACTGCCATCCCCGTCACGAAATTCGACGGCACCAAACTCCCCTTCCCTGACAAGACCTTCGATTGCGTCCTCTTCGTCGATGTTCTCCACCACACCGAAGACCCGACCATCATGCTCCGCGAAGCCGCCCGCGTGACGCGCAACTGCATACTCCTGAAAGACCACACGCAAGAAGGCTTCCTCGCGCACAGCACGCTGCGCTTCATGGACTACGTCGGCAACGCCCGCCACGGCGTCGTCCTCCCCTACAACTACTGGACCCGCGCCCAATGGACCGCCGCCTTCCAGCAGTTGAGTCTGAAAGTCGAAACCGAACTCCGCTCCCTAAATCTCTACCCCGCTCCCGCCAGTTGGTTCTTTGATCGCGAACTCCACTTTATTTCACGCCTCGTGAAATAACACTCTCAAGGTAGGGCGAGACTCTGTCGAGCCCTTGCCAAACCTAAGCGCGCACGCAAATCAATATAGGCACCCTGGCCGCAACAAAAGCTTTCGCAAAGAAAAGGATCGCGGACTTCAGGCCGCCTAAACGCCCCCCCAGAAACCCGCTTAAACTGCAACCACCACCCTTTCCCCATCTGTGTTTATCTGTGTCCATCTGTGGTTAAAATTCATCTCACTCCCGCCGCACCCAATCCCAATATCCGGAACTGCGTCCCCGTGCTCTCCGCGTTCTTCTCCGCGAGCAACTCCACCTTCACGCGATGCTTGCCCGGCGTGAGATCCTTCGCCACCTCACTCGTCACGCGATACCCGCCCCACGTCTGATTAAACCACGCCTCACGCGGCTGTGGCGCTTTGTCATCCACGGAGATCTTCGCCTGCCCCATCGGCCCCTTGATGCGCCAATACATATCATAGATCACTGAGCCCTCGATCTCGAATTCGATCACGCTGCCCGGCGTTTCGCTCTGCCACGCTTTGTTCTTCTCATCATACACCCAGCCCTTGTTCGCCACCGGTTTCAGATCGTTTGCTTCCAACAATTTCGTGAACTCAAACTTGTCGCTGAACAACGGCTTCGGCAACGCCGCCACGTCGCTCTTCGTGCCCGGCTTCTTCACCACCGAATCGATGAACCGCGTCACGAACTCCGCCGCGTACGCATGACCGCGATCATTCGGATGCACCTCATCCGCCTCCACATCTTCCCACTTCAATTTACCCGCCTGAATCTCCGGCCATAACGCATCGCGGAAACTCACCATCGGAATGCCATAATGCGCGCCCACCTTGCTGTGCCACTCCTGCGCATTGCCCCCGCTCTTGTTCATCGTGAACAGCATCACCACCGCCGGTTGATTCGGCGCCTTCAAGATTTGCCGGATCAAGCCCTCCAACGTCTCCGCCGACTCCTTCACGTTCCCGTCATTCACCGCATATTCCACCACGATGAAATCGGGATTCTTCGCCAGCAGATCCCGCCCCACGCGCAACGCCCCATAGTTCGACCCCGTCGCGCCAATACCCGCATTCACGAACTCCACCTTGCTGTTCGGGAAATTCGTCCGCCACCACTGCGCGATCTGGTTGCCATACCTCAACTCCGGCTTCGTCGCCTTCGCCCCCTGCGTGATGGACCCGCCAATGACACCCACCACGATCGGCTTCCCCTCACGCGCCTTCGCCAGCACCCGTTGCAACCGCGCCGTATCTCCCGCACTCACCAGCGAGCGCGTATAGGCATCCGGTGCCAGCACCGCCGCTTCCTGCGCTTGCAATGCCACCCCATTCGCCAGCAACAACGCCACGCTCAAAACCACCACTTGCTTGAACTTCATAAAATCACACATAAACAAAATCATTTTCCAGAGCGCCGAAAGCATGCCCTCCGTAGCGCAGGTTGGCAACCTGCTGTGTCGCCGACTGCCAGTCGGCAGAGTGTGGCCCCTACGAAGGGCACCATTCTCGACATTCTTTGGACCGCGACTGTGTGCCCCAAGCACCAGTCGCAGCGGGTGGAATCTTTAAGAAAGTCTCGAAATATTCTACGGCTCATCTCGCATGTTTCACATGCTGCGGCTGGTCTATCGACACAGCCGCGATCCAAGCCCCCTTTCCCCCATCTGCGCCATCTGCGGTTAAACCCCTTCCCCATCTGTTTTAACCTGTGTCCATCTGTGGTAAAAAAAGGCGCACCCTTCACAGGTGCGCCTTAAATGATTCCACACCGACCTATTTCTTCGCCGCCGGCGCCTTCTGCCCGTACAGGAACTCCACCAGATCGATGAACTCCGTCGGTGACATGCCGCTGGCCAAGCCCTCCGGCATGCTGCTCTGCTTCACCGTCTCACGTTTCGCGATGTCAGACTTCTTGATATCCTGATCGGTGCCGCCCGCAATCCGCAATGTCAGCACCTCCGGCGTCTCCTTCAGGATGAAGCCTGAATACGCATCGCCGCCCTTCGTCTCCACGTTCGTCGTGAGGAACTTCGGATCCAGCTTCAGATTCGGCTCCAGAATGGATTCAATGACCACCTCCTTCGTCATGCGTGACCCCAAACCCGCGATGGCCGGACCGTAATCCACGCCTTCCGCGCCGAACTTATGGCACGCGATGCAGATGCGGCGGAACACCGCCTTGCCATTGTCCACATTGCCCTTCGCCTTCGCGATGTCCACCAGCACCTTGTCCAAGTCCCGCTGCGGCATGTCTGGTGCCGCGAGGAATTTCTTCAACGCCGCCGTCGCAATGCCCGAAGGCTGCGCCCGATTCGCGAACTCATTCAGCGCTTCCAACCCTGCCGCATTATCCTTCGCGATATTGTTCGCCTTGAACTCATCCTTCCACACCGGCTCCAATGCACCGAGTGTCATCTCCAGCGTGTAATCGATCCAGTAATCGCGTGGCAACCCCGCCGCCAGCAGCAACGTCTCCACCGATTCCTTCGTGCGCACAAAGCTCAAGGCCCGGATCGCCTCCACCCGCGTGCGCGGGAACTCATCCGTCACCTGCGCCTTGATGAACTGCATCGGGTTCGAGAGGTAATCCCACTCATCCGCCAGCACGCGTGTCGCACCTGCACGAGCTTCGCCCGTCTTGCAGCGCAGCACTTCTTGCAGAAATGCCACATCCACCGCGTGATGCCCTTGCAACACCCAGAGCGCTTCCAGGCGCAGGCGATCATACTCCTTGTCCTTCGGGTCCAGCTTCGCCACCCAGGACTTCACCGCCTTCACCACTTCCGTCGTCGGACGATCGCGCAATTCACGACGTGCGCGATAACGCGTACGCGGCTCGTATTCCTTCAACTGGTCCAGCAACTCATTCACTTTCTTGCCATACTGCGTCACCGGTTTGAGCAAGGGCTTGCCCGTGTAAACGAGACGGAACAAGCGCCCATGCTTCTGATCGCGACCCGGATCACGTTGCGAATACTGCATGTGGCCGATCAACGCCGCGCTCCAGTCACCGAAATACAGCGCGCCATCCGCACCGATCTGCGGGTCCGTCGGGCGGAAGGTCATATTGTCCTTCGCCGTCAGGAGGTCATACGCCACCTCCTTGCCATCCACCGTCTTCTTGGTGCGCGCACCCTTGTAGCCCGCGCCATCATCCTCGATCTGGAAGCGCGTCAGGCCGTTCATATTGATCACGCACGCGAAGATGAAATGCCCCTGCACTTCGTCCGGGAACTGCCGCGTGTAGAGAAACTCCGTGCCCACATTCGGCCGCATGCCCTCACCGTTGAACACCGTGTTCAAGCCCTTGCGCCCGCTGTAAACCGCCGTGCTCAACGGCGTGTCCCAATGCTGTTGCGGCGTGGTGCCATCGCCCACGATGCCCTGACCCCACCAGTTGAAGACATAGCACCACGGATTGCCGTAACCCGGCGTCGTGAACCAGCGCAGCTTCTGCGAGCGCGGGTCCAGCACGTAGCAACCGGCCTTGCCGAACTGCCGCATCGCGCCCCACGGCGTCTCCACCGTCGTGCTCAGGCTCACACCTTCCAGCATGTGCAGCAGACCGCCCGGCGACCACTCAAACGACCCGATCGTATGATGCGTGTCATCCGTGGCCCAGCCATCGCTCAGCTCCTGCACGATGTCCGCCTTGTCATCCCCATCCGTATCCTTCAACCAGATCAGGCGCGGTTCATCGACCACGATCACGCCACCGTTCCAGAACTCAAAACCCGTCGGGCAGATCAGCTTGTCATAGAACACCGTGCACTTCCGCGCTTTGCCCTTCGCATCCAGATCCGAGAAGATGAGCAGACGATCATTCGGCTTCGGATCACCTGGCTTCCATTGCGGATACGAGGCCATGCACGAAGCCCAGATGCGTCCCTTGTTATCGATGTTGATCTGGTTCACCTTCGCCAGCTCCGGAAACTCCCGCTCGCTCGCGATCAATTGCACCTCGAAACCCGGCGGCACCGTCATCGTCGCAATGCTCTCCTCCGGCGTCGGATACTTCAGCTCCTTCGGCTCTTTCGAGGGATGCCGTCCAAAGCCCGGCGCCGGCACGATCAGTTCACCCGTATTGCTGTCATCCGGCTTCGCGGCCACCGACTTGCCCTGCGCGATGTCCCACACGTAACGATCCCTCACCGCCACCATGTTACGGATCTTCAGATACTCACGCGGAAACGTCTCCGTATCGAACGTGCGGCGGCCACCATACACATACCAGCCGTTCAACATGCGATAATCCTGCAAATGCACCCAGGACTTGTCATTCACCGCGTCGCGCAACTTCTGGTAAGCCGAAGACGCGGGCATCGAAGGATTCTCATTGCCGAACAAAGCCTTGTCCAACACCCCCGCCACCACCTCGTTCCCCTCCTCGTTCAGCATGAAACCATTGCTGCTGAACTGCATCCCCTTCTTCTTGCCGAACGCCGTCAACGTCGGCGTGTAGAGATCCACGAACGCCAGCTTGCGCTCCGCTGCCACTTCCTTCACCGCCGCCGCATACAGCTTCAGGTTCGCATTCTCTTTCACGCCAGCGGGCAGGAACTTGTCGTCCGTCGGTTCAAACGCCGCCGGTGAAACCAGCACAAACCGCGGCGCACTCCCCGCGTCATCCCGTGGATACTCCTTCGCATACTCATCCAGGAACTTCGCGTAATCCGCCTTGAACTTCGCCACGCCCTCCGGCCCCGCAAACGATTCATTGAAACCAAAGAAGCAGAACATTGTGTCCGCCCCGAAGGCGCTCAGCGGATTATCCAGCGCCGTGTAACCGCTGGACCGCTGCCGCAGGGACACCTCATCCGCTGGCCGGCAGAAATTCCGCACCACCAGTTCCAACTGAGGAAACCGCGAGTGCAACATCGTCTCAAAATCCCCGCTCCGGTTCATGTGCTCGCCCAGCGAACTCCCCACAAACGCGATCCGCTCACTCTTGATGAACTTCAGCGGCAGCTCACTCGGCGCCAGCGCCGGACGCACCGGACGCGGCCCCCGCTGCATCAATTCCGCCCCCGGCAACACCTTGCTGTCCGCCGCGACGACCGAATCCGCCCCATAAAACCCGGCTCCCAAGCCCATCACCAAAGCCACAGTGGTAAACCACATTCCCTTCCTCGCCTTCGAGGCCAATCCAGCAGACACGACGGTCTTGCTCTTTACGTCAGGTAAAATCATTGCGTTTATTGATATAGAGTTCCGGTGATTAGTCATGCGCGAAATGCCGCGGACATTAGCAATAAATCACCTCCCTCAAAACCAGACGGCGGCGGGAGACTC
>CALRJY020000020.1:0-115023 GCA_943367715.1 Chitinophaga pinensis
TAGCAACCAGTCCACCCTCACCGGACCAAACCCTCGCCAGCCACTCCACAAAGAAACGCAGTGCGGTAGGGCGAGACTCCGTCGAGCCCTGATCTTTTCCGTCAAGGCACCGTGAAATCCACGCACCACCACCGTCGAAGCACACGACCTTCTCTTCCCTCTCCCTTCAATAGGGAGAGGGCTGGGGTGAGGGTTGAGCGCGCCAAGCGTCTATAAAACGCCCAGGGCCTCCCCTCACAAGAGGAAGTCGAACTTCGACCGACCTGCATTCCCTTTAGGGAACTATGTCAAAGAACAATGAAACCATCCGACCCCTGTGCGGCATCGTTTCCTCCCTCCCTACGATTGAGAGTTCAGATTGAGCGTAAGTCCCTGACCCGGCCGGTTCCGCAGTGGCTACTAGAGATTCCCCGGTCTGGTCATAACCTATGACGACCGACGTCCCTTTCACCCTCCGGCTTACGAGCCCCGATCCATACGCCCGACACCAACACATATCCTACGAGAACAGACTTCCATCTCCCTCTCCTCCATCGATAGATGGAGGAGAGGAGGCACTGAACTTCCGCGCCTCTGGGCAGCCGAACATCGGCCTTCTCCCCTCGAACCTGTCTCTTAACGGTTCCATAAGGATCGCCATCTCCCCGCCAACGCAGGACACAATAATGCCAATGCACCATCATGCTTGATGACTTTGAGGATTCGGAGGCTGCCTATTCTCTGAAAGAGCCAACCACCACTCCTCTCCTTTACCAGCAGCGAGCTGCCAGCACTGAAAATAATCTCAGATTTCTTGCAATTCCGCCATCACTTTTCGCTAAAATTTGTATCGCAAACCGAACTGTTTCATTCCCAATAGATTGCAAAAACCCTTCATGGCGTAACTCGCAATTTTACTTTTCGTTTTCATTAAGCCCGATTGTTCGAACTCCAAAAATCATGTCCTGTTGCCCTAGTTCCTCTTTAGCGCTTTTAGCGTGGTTGGCGGGCTAGAGTTCTCCCCTTTGAGCGCTGGAAGTTGGACAGCTTTCCTCGTTTCTGTTGAACTTCTTCCCGTCGCCATGTTCACCCGATACTTCCATCTCCGAAAAACCCGAGCCCACGCCTCCGCTGGCCAATGGGAAGAAGTCTTCCGCATTTTGGCTCAGGAGAAACTCACCGGCGCTGAACGCGGCAATTTTATCGAAGCTGCCCTTCGTCAGCACCATGATGATATCGCTCTGCGGTTGTTTCAGATGCCTGGGGTCGCTATTGAATCCGAAACCAGCCTCGCTCATCTCGCCACACTGATGAACTGCCCCTTGTTCCTTGAAGCGATTTTATCCGCCGGGGAAGACGTTCATAAACCCAATGCCGATGAGATCACACTTTTGGAAATGGCCAGCTTCAAAGGCCACCTCGTATGCTTGGACATCATCATCCGCTACGGAGCCACTGCGGATGATTGGTCCTCCACCGTCTTTCGCAATCTCACTGATGAAGTGAAGGCTCGATTGAATCGTTTGGGCGTTAAGACAAATGATTGAACCTTTCCCCAAACCTGTTGAAATCAGTTCGTAACCCCGGACGCGCCCGCCGCGTCAAATCCATGGACTCAAGCACGTTATGCCAAACCCGAATTCCGCCACCTGGCCTGTCCAGAACATCATCGAAGTTCAGACACCATCCCTTTGGCATCAAAGCGGCAAATGTTTCTCCCTCTCCCCAAGGGAGAGGGCAGGGGTGAGGGGGAAGGGAGCATCCATTAGCAGATTTGGTTTAATCTTCGCGTTGCTGCTGGGTGTTCTCAGCAACATCTCCCACGCCGCCGAAAAGACCCGCCCCAACATCCTCCTCATCTTCTCGGACGACCACGCCTACGGAGCCATCAGCGCCTACGGTTCCAAATTTAACAAAACCCCGAACATCGACCGCCTCGCCAAAGAAGGCACCCTCTTTAACCGCTGCTACGTCGGCAACTCCATCTGCGGTCCCAGCCGCGCCGCCATCCTCAGCGGCAAATACAGCCACCTGAACGGCTTCGTGCGCAACGGCAACAAATTCGACGGCTCCCAACCCACCTTCCCGAAATACATGCAGGCCGCCGGTTACCAAACCGCCGTCATCGGCAAATGGCATTTGGAAACCGATCCCACCGGCTTCGACTACTGGAACATCCTCGTGGGGCAGGGGCCGTACTACAATCCGCCCATGATCGAGAACGGCGTCCGCAAACCCCACACCGGCTACACCACCGAGATCATCACCGACTACACCCTCGATTGGCTGAAGAACAAGCGCGACCAGAGCAAGCCCTTCGTCATGATGTATCAGCACAAATCTCCCCATCGCAACTGGCAGCCCGCCCCCGCCTACTTCGATCACTATAAGGACACCAAGTTCCCCGAACCCGCCACGCTCTTCGATAACTACTCCGGCCGCGGCAAACCCGAGCGCACCCAGGACATGACCATCGAGAAGACCATGACCGATGAAGACCTGAAACTCGTCGCCCCCCGGAATCTCAATCCCGAACAACTCAAAGTCTGGAACGCCTTCTACGAACCCCAGAACGAAGAGTTCAAAAAACTGAACCTGCAAGGTGAAGACCTCATCCGCTGGAAATACCAGCGCTACATGAAAGACTACCTCCGCTGCGTGGACGCCATGGATGACCAGATCGGTCGCGTCCTGAATTACCTCGATGAATCCGGCCTCGCGAAAAACACCATCGTCATCTACGCCTCCGATCAAGGCTTTTACCTCGGCGAACACGGCTGGTTCGATAAACGCTGGATCTACGAGGAATCCGTGAAAACCCCTTTCATCGTCCGCTGGCCCGGTGTCACCAAGCCCGGCACCGTGAATAACGACATGATCTCCATCCTCGACCTCCCCGAAACCTTTCTCGATGCCGCCGGACTGCCCATCCCCGCCGACATGCAAGGCAAGAGCCTAGTCCCGGTATTGAAAGGCCAGACCCCGAAAGACTGGCGCACCAGTTGGTACTACCACTACTACGAATACCCCGGCGCCCACAGCGTCCGCCGCCACTACGGCGTCATCACCGATCAATACAAACTCTTCCACTTCTACGAAAAAGACGTCAACGAATGGCGCCTCATCGACCTAAAGAAAGACCCCAACGAACTCACCGACCAATACGGCAAACCCGCCTACGCCAAAATCCAAGCCGACCTAAAAACCGAGCTAGACCGCCTCCGCAAAGAACTAAAAGTCACCTCCGAAGACCCCCCGCAAGCCGGCGCCCAAGCCGACCCCGACGCCCAACCCAAAGCCAAAGCAAAAGGCAAAAACAAAGCCAAGGAATGAGTGAAGCGCGCAGCGCGGAGCGTAGTGGGACAGGCGCCACCGCCTGTCCAATCTCTCCATCGGAGCGCCGAGCTCGGCCTGCTTTAGTGGAGCGTGGGCGCCTCGCCCACAGCAACGTCCCTAAGCAAAAGCAGCACTCGAAACCAATGGAGCGCGAGTTGTCTCAACTCGCAGCAACTTCCGCGAGCCATTCAGTATCAACAAACTTAGTGTGACAAAAACTCCCATCCTACTCCTGATTTTAGCTTTGTGC
Organism: Chitinophaga pinensis; assembly: GCA_943367715.1. Classification (GTDB taxonomy): domain Bacteria; phylum Verrucomicrobiota; class Verrucomicrobiia; order Limisphaerales; family JAEYXS01; genus JAEYXS01. The sequence goes on from CALRJY020000020.1 coordinate 3,566, forward strand.
CTCGTCGGCTGCACCGGTGAGAGCACCAGTCCGCCACCCGGAGTGTCATCCACTATTCGAAAAGTCGGCGGCCCTCAGCTTCGCAAAGACGCCGAAAGCGTTGCCGCTTTTGCCGCTGCTCAAAAATCTCCCAACCCGCCTGGCGTCAAAGGGATCCCGGAATCTCTTTGGACAGATTCCATCCGCAAACTGAACCCGAAATCCGTTTACTACGGAACGGATTCACTGACCATCGTGACCGCTGAATCAGATAGATATTCCAACGGCATCAACGTTTATTTTCCCGGTCGCGAACGTGATAAAGGGACGTCAGCGGGCCAATTCCTTGGTGGAGGCAGCGGCTACGGCGAATACGCCATCGAAGACGGCATCACCTGGTATTGGTCTAAGAAACGTTTTAAGGCACCTTCACCAGTATCATCACAAAACCCTTAGCCCCACTCTCGCAAGCTGGTAGGGCCGGGCGGCTCGCCCCGATGCAGCGTCGGGTTCTCAGTCGGCCGCCGCCGAATCACCTGCCCACTCAAATCACACCAGCACCTAATAACGCCCACCGCATCCACCACCCTCGCCCCCTCGGGGGAGAGGGCCGGGGTGAGGGGGCATACGGCAACTGAACAGCATAACATTTCAAAATGAAAAAGATGTTTCCTCAATATCTGTTCCTGTTCTTTTCCCTCTCCCTCCACGCCGCCGAAACCATCTCCCCCGAAGTCACCATCATCCCCAACCCCGGCCCCGCCTTTTCCGACTCCCACCGCACCTGGCAGGGCATCCCCAGCATCGCCCACACCCCCGGCGGTAAACTCGTCGTCGCGTGGTATTCCGGTGGCGACCGCGAAGGCAGTCCGGAGAACTACTGCCTCCTTTCCGTCAGCCCCGATACCAACCGCACCTGGTCCGCACCCGTGCTGGTAGTGCAGGGGACCAAAGGTGTCCGCACCGGAGAACCACTCCCATGGCTCGATCCCGCTGGCCGCCTCTGGCTCTTCTGGAACCACATCCATCCTGATAAAGCCCATCGCGGCACCTGGGCCATCCGCTGTGATAACCCGGACGCCGCACAGATGACCTGGACCACCCCGCAATTCATCGGCAACGGCATCGTCCTCAGCAAACCCATCGTCACCACGAAAGGCGAATGGCTCGCGCCCTTGGACGTTCGTAACGACACTCCGCTCGCCACCCAGATCGGCAAGAACCGCGCTGGCGTCATCGTCTCCACGGATAAAGGCGTCACGTGGACCTGGCGCGGCGGCTGGCAACTCCCCGAAGACCTCCACGACTTCGATGAACACTGTATTGTCGAACGCAAAGACGGCTCCCTCTGGGCCATCCTCCGCCTGAAAGGCGGCCTGCGCCAAAGCACGTCCACCGACGGCGGCAAAACCTGGATCGCCCCCACCGCCTTTCTGGAAGGTGCCCGCACCCGCGCCTACCTTGGCAAACTCGCCTCCGGCCGCTACCTCATGCTCTATCACGACGGCCCCGGCAAAGAGACGAAGGATGGGATGAGCTACCGCCGCGAACACCTCACCGCCTTCCTCTCCGAAGACGAAGGCAAGACCTGGAAAAAGAAACTCCTCCTCGATCCCCGCAACCGCGTCAGCTACCCGGACGCCACCCAAACCCCCGACGGCCGCATCTGGCTCACCTACGACTACGCCCGTTACCTGACCGGGTGCAAAGAAGTCCTGACCTTGGGCATCACCGAAGAAGACATCCTAAAAAACCGCGCCCTTCCCACACCCACGCTAGTCAACCGCGCCACCGCCTACGGCAACATCCAAGAAAAAGAGGGAGACGCCAGTAACGAAGAAAAAATGCGCGACAAGGCGAACAAAGTGTTGCTTAAATCAGGAAAGGCGATGTAAGCACGGCTGCTGGAAATTATTTTATGGAAACAGATCCTGTGATTAAAGCTAAAGGGGATGAAGGTGAAGCGGCTCTCAATAAATGGTTTCAAGACAACAACCTTTGCTACTTATTTATTTCACAAGATTCCAGTTCTTTTGCTTCTTTGTTTCGAGATACCATCAAGCGGCCAGATTTTCTCCTGTTAATTGAGTCCGTAGGATTAATTGCTGTTGACGCCAAGAACTACAAGCGGTCAGGTGGGGTGTACACGCTTAAGTTAGAAGAGGAACTTGTTCGAGTTTTGACCTTTGAACGTCTTTTTCGCATTCCTGTTTGGTATGCATATCGAGGCAAAAACGACAACGAATGGTACTGGATCAGTGGGCTCAAGGCCTTAGAAGTCGGAGTGCGACGGAACAATACGAAGAAAAATGAGGAATTTTTAGCGATTAAACTTGAGCATTTTGCTGCAATCACTAGCGGGGATGATATCGGTAAACTTTACACCCAGCGTCATTCGAGCCTTAAGAATTTAAAAGTGAAGTAACCTGAATTTCTGATGAATATTTTGCCTAAGTGTGAAGTTTGCGGTTGTTCGATATCTCTGTTTCTCATTGATTTGGTATGCGAGCCGTGCAGTCAAGAGATGAGGCGTTTGATAGAGGAGCGAGAAAGACAAGAAGCACAGAGGAAAAAGATTGATGAGCTGAAAATTGAGCAAGAAAGACTCGCCAAAGTGGAAGAAGTATCCTCCAAACTTAGGCATCAGTTGGCGCTTCTGATAGCGGGAAGATTGAACTGTTTCGTTATGGTTAATTTCGATTCGCCTGGAAAATTAGATTCGGCCCTTCTGGTTGATGTTAAGGATTCGCATTTTACGGTTAAATCTGGTGCTCTTTTAATGCATTTTCCTTTTCAGCAGATTCTGCATGTTTATGAGCTTAATGACACGATGTATATTCGTGTTAACCAACTGATTATTTATGAAGGTGGAACTTCATATGGGGTTTCGGTCTCAGTTTAGTTGTTGAGTTTCCAAGTTTAGACCGTGCCTAAGTTGAACGCCAACGGCGTTCTCTCCCAAAGCCCAACGTTGGCCCGCACCAGCGGGGCTACGTTGGGTAAACGCACCTCCAATCGATCTACCCCAACGGGGTTGCGTCCAATCCACGAAACCCCTCAATTCCCCGCCACACTCGCCGCCCTCTTATGCACCATAATCCACCCCCCACCCACAACGAGGTCCTCCTGATAAAACACACACGCCTGGCCCGGCGTCACTGCGCGTTGCGGTGTGTGTAACTTCACCCGCGCCGTGCCGTCCGCCTGCGGATACACCGTCGCCATCGCGCCCGGATGATTGTAACGGATCTTCGCCATCGCCTCGAAAGGCTCCGGCGGCTTCTCGAACGGGATCCAGTTGCAATACTGCACCGTGAACTCATCCCGCTCCAGCAAGGTATCATCCCCCACGATCACCCGATTCGTCTCCGCATCCAGCTCAATCACATACAGCGGCTTCGCCGAAGAAATCCCCAATCCCTTCCGCTGCCCGATGGTGTAAAACGCGATGCCATCATGCTCGCCCAGCTTCGTGCCATACACATCCACGATATCCCCGCGCGATTTGTCCACCAGCTTCGCCTCTTGGAGAAAGCGCCCGTAATTATTATCCGGCACGAAGCAGATCTCCATGCTCTCCTCCTTGTCCGCCGTTTTGAGATTGCACGAACGCGCCACCTCCCGCGTATCACTCTTCGTATGTTCACCCAACGGAAACATCGCTCGCGAAAGCTGGTCCTGCCGCAGCGAGAAGAGGAAGTAGCTCTGATCCTTCTTCATGTCCTTGCCGCGTTTCAACAACGTGCGCCCCGTCACCGGGTCTTTCTCCAACCGCGCAAAATGTCCCGTGGCGATGAACTCCGCGCCCAATTGCCGCGCTCGTTCCAGCAACGTGCCGAACTTCAGATGCTGGTTGCACATCACACACGGATTCGGCGTACGCCCGGACTTATACTCATCCGCAAAATACTGGATCACCTTCTTCTGGAAATCCGCCGACTCATCGATGAGATAGTAGGGCACCCCCAGCTTGTGACACACCGCCCGCGCATCCATTACCGCCTGCGGCCCGCAGCACTTGTCCTCCGCCCGCGAGACGCAATCCTGCGGCCAGAGCTTGAGCGTCACCCCCACGACGTCGAAGCCCTGCTCAATAAGCAAAGCCGCCGTGGCGGAGGAATCCACTCCACCGCTCATCCCCACCAAGATCCGCGTCTTCTTCACCAACGACATAGCCGGACAGTATAGGGGATGAAGAGCCGAGGGCAAGGACGTGGTTTTGCCTGTGGAGCGCGGGTTGTCTCAACCCGCAGCAACCTCCATACTTCCGTAGCGCCCTTGATTTCATTAAAGCTATCACCTGCCCCGTCTCCAAGTCCTTGTGAACAAACCGTCTCTGCGTTAGAAACAACCCATGCATATCCTCGGCCTCATGTCCGGCACCAGCATCGACGCAGTGGACTGCGCCCTCTGCACCATTACCTGGTCCACCATGAAGCTCGACGAACTCTGGTCCGTCCCGTTCCCGAAAGCCCTGCAAAAACGCCTCCACGCCGCCGCTGCAAATAACGTCAGCACCTACGAACTCGGCCAACTCCAACACGACCTCGGCCGCTTCTACGCCCAAGCCGCTACCAGCCATCCTGCATCCAAACGAGCCAAAGCCATCGGCCTCCACGGCCAAACCATTTTCCACAACGCCGACCGCAAAGCCCCCGCCACCTGGCAGATCGGCGAACCCGCTTACCTCGCGCGAGCCCTTCGTGTTCCCATCGTCTATAACTTCCGCGCGAACGACCTCGCCGCCGGAGGGCAGGGCGCACCGCTCGCCACCATGTTCCACGTCCGCGCCTTCGCCCAGAAAGGCCAGCACGTCTGCGTGAACAACCTCGGCGGCATCAGCAACGTCACCTCCATTGACTGGCGCAACGCGAAAGCCGCCTCACCGAAAATCCAAGCCTTCGACACCGGCCCCGCCAACGTCCTCCTCGACCTCGCCCTGCGCGAGCACACCCGCGGTAAAAAGTTCTACGATAAAAACGGCCGCCTTGCCCGCCAAGGCAAAGTGAATGAACCCCTCCTGCGCGACTGGCTGAAGCATCCTTACTTCCGCAAGGCCCCGCCGAAAAGCACCGGCCGCGAACTCTTCGGCGAACCCTTCTGGCGCAAACACGCGAAGCGCCTGAACGCCCTCACCATCGCCGACCGCCTCGCCACCCTCACCGAATTCACCGCCGCTTCTCTCGCACTGAACTACACGAAACATCTCCCGCAACCCATCGACCAAGTCATCCTCTGTGGCGGCGGCGCGCTGAACAGCTTTCTGCGCGAACGCATCGAGACGAATCTTAACACCTTGGCGTGCCCCACTGATACCCTCGGCTGGCCCACCCAAAGCATCGAAGCCGCCGCCTTCGCCCTCTTAGCTTGGCAACGTCTCCACGGCGTCCCCGGCAATCTCCCCAGCACCACGGGAGCTAGCGAAGCATGCCTCCTCGGCTGCATCTGCGAGGTCTAAAGGGGCGCTGCCGCAGTTCCTTTTATTGAGCCGTCTTCCAACTCTCCGTCAGGTAATCCGTCTTTTGATGCCTCGAATGGCAGTCCAGACACGACGCGATTTTGCCACGAGCAGTAACGGTTTTCGCGTCCCCACTAAGTACGAGAAATTCCCAATCACCACCTTCAGGATTGTAGCCGGGTCCACGTTTTAACATGCCTGTGAAAAGTTCGGTGCCGCTGCCGTCGGCATGGCTGGATTTCTCCTTGAGCACCAATGTTCCCTCTGGATACACGCGATTCTTCTGACTGCCTTGGGCCAAGTCAGCGGCATCTTGAGAGATATACACTTGGGCATAGCGAATCTTGTTGGCGAGGAGATGTCCTGATGCGCCAATATTCGGTTCTGGCTGCAAATACGTTTGCGGATCGCTTAATACCTTTAACTTATCGGATTTTTTAAACCGTGGCATATGGTTTTCTATCTGCGCCGGTGGGGTGCATAATTTAGTGGCCGCAGCCAGCATTTGCATGGGCTGCTTGGTGAGCTTGGTCAGTTGGCTGCTTCTTTTGTCCGTTAGCTTAGTCAAGTGTCGGTCAGAAACATCCAGTTGAACCGGCGAACTGTTCGAGATGCAACCGCTCGCGATCAAGACCAACAAGAGTGCTACGCAGTGAAGTTTTTCTTTCATAGCTTTGCCGGATTCTTCTCTCGGTTTTACACCTTCAAAAAAATCTTCCGCCGATACATCCACAGCAGCATCAGCCAGAGAACCAGTAACGTGGCCGCCCCCATAAAGATCGGCTCATACGGCGCGCCGAAAACCTTGAACGCCTCCTGTCCGAACACCGTCTTCAGCATCTTCATGATGAAGCTCTCAAACAGATGCGCCATCACATAGGCTGCAATGGAGTTCGCGCCGACGACCATGAGTGGAAACGCCCAGCCACGCCGCTGCCGGATATCCATGAGTGCATAAAAGCCCGCGAGGAAAAGGAAGCACCAGCCACCACTGAACAGCACCCAGCTCGGCGTCCAGATGCGCTTCACCACCGGGCAAATCCCCAAGACACCCAAGAGCCACCCACTCGCCAGCCCGATGACTCCCGCCACCGCAAACCATTTCACCTTGTCCCAAGCCGTCCGTTCACTGCGCAAGATGCCACCGGCAATAAGTCCGAGAATCATCGTGCCCAACGTAGGGATAAAACTGAGCGTCGCATATCCGCCACCATTGAATTCAAACGGTTTCTCGCGCGGGAAGAGATTCATCCACCACGTATCAAAGGCCCACGCCAGATTGCTGTTCTTCTGCCAATGAGCAGCGAAACCCGTAAAACCATAAGTATCCAGCCATTCCTTCGACACGTTGACCTTGGCGTACGCGAACTCAGTGGTTGGAAAAGGGTGAAGCGCAAACGCTGCCCAGTATCCGACAAGGATAACCACGAGTGCCGCCCATTGCACCTTCACCGAGCGTTGCCCGAGGATGAAGAGAAAGCCATAGCCCAAACCGATCTGCGAGAGCGTGTCCTCGAATGTCCAATTCAGCATCGGCTTTCCGACGGACCGCAGTAAGACGCCGAGCAATACCAGCACCAGCGCCCGCCAAAATGCATGTAGCGTGAGTTGCGTCGCTGATTGTCCCTTTGCTGTGCGGCTAGCGAGTGAGAAGGGCAGGGCCACGCCGACGAGGAACGAGAACGAGGGTTGGATCAGGTCATGCAGCGTACAGCCAACCCAATCCACGTGATACTGGCAATAAGCGAGGAAGCCCCACACTTCGCTACTTGGAAAAGCCTTCGCTACCGAGCTGAACCGCAGCACCTCCGCCATCATCAGGAACATCACCATCCCACGATAAGCATCCACCGACGCCAGACGTTCGGTTGGAGAGGTCTGAGGCGTGGGATTCATATCGTGATTCTATGTCCGGCAGCCCATGGTGAGCAGCACATTTCCCCAGAGCGCCTGGTCGCCTGTCTGGATGGTCAGCACATGATCGGGCGATTCCACCACTTTGTAGAAATCCCACTTGGAGATCGGCTCCAGCTTCAGCTTGAGCTTCGATTCCTTGATGATCTGGCGATACTCCGCCCAGATCGGCGGTTCACCTTTCTGCGCGTAAGCGTCATCCGGCGGAATGCCCATCGTGTTAACGAAATCCACCGGCACCGCACTCAGCAAAGCACGCAAAGCCTGCGAGACGGTGATGACTCCAGGAGATAGGTTCATGCACACGACCTCAGCATTCGGGCCTTTCTTGGTCGAGGCAGGATAATTGCCATCAGCGATCAGGATGGAGGAGTGGTGGCCAGCGCGGGCTAGCACTTCGTTGATCTTCGGGTGGATGAGTTGATGCTTTAACACGGTTAGAATTTTTCAGGGTTAAGCCGTCAATCGCTTAAAACTCTCAATGGTCTGCTTCCCAGCCGTGTTTTCATCCGGCAATGGCAATATCTCAGCGGAAAGGTAACCGGTATAGCCAATATCTTTCAATGCCTTGATGACCGGCGGCATATCCGTGTGGCCGAGGCCGATAGCACGACGATTATTATCGGCGAAATGCACATGGCCGACTTTGTCACCCGCGAGACGGAGTGCCGCCGGAATATCCGCTTCCTCAATATTCATGTGAAAGAGATCGCAGAGCAATTTCACATTTTGCGTGCGTAACGGCTTCAGGAATTCCAAAGCGTCGTGGACGTTGTTGAAGAGATTCGTCTCGTAGCGGTTCAGGAACTCGTAAAGGAACGGCACACCCAGCGCATGCGCGCGTGGTGCGAGCTGTTCCAGCGCCTCGGCCAGCCACCCGAAAGCCTGCTCACGTGTGACGCCGTCTCCATGACGTCCTTGCATAGAGCCAAGGATAGCGGGCGCGCCGAAGGCTCCGGCGAAATCAATCACGCTACCCACAAAATCCCGTGCCCGTCGGCGTTGTGTGGCATCAGGATCGGTCAGCCGCAGCTTGTGCGCCACCCAACCAGCGCCTGTGCCCATGGCGGCGAGCTTGAGATTGTGCTTGGTCAGCAGCGATCGGATTTCTTTGGCGTTCAGGTCTTCCACGGAACGGGGAAAGATTTCCACGGCATCGAAACCGAGTGCAGCAGCCTTGGCCATGCTGGCGTCGAGATTGTCCCAATAGACGAATGGACCGCCTTTGGCTTCCGGGCAGAGTGAAATAGTGATGGCAGACTTCATGAATGTTAAATCAGATCAAGCAGAGACGAGGACCATGTTGCTGTAAATCGTATCGTCACCCGTGCGGATGATGCCGATGGCGGCAGGCACTCGCAGCTTCAAGTGCGCATGCGGCTCGAAGGTTGTCTTCACCCCCCGCAGCGCTTTTGCGAAGACATCCCGCATTTTTTTGGGATTATGCGAATTGAACTCCTCCGCCATGTATATCTCACCGCATTTCCACACGGGCAGAATAGCGTCGAGCAACTGCAGGGTGGTCGGCACGCCTTGAACGAGCGACAGATCCACGATCTCAATCCCCGGCCAGAAGGGGAATGCGTAGTCGGCGATGACCAGCGTGTTCGTATGTCGCACACGGGCGAGCAACGAGCGCAGTTGCGGGTTGAGGATGCCTTCAGTCAGCATAAGCGGAACACGGCTGAAGCTAAAGACGGGAGGGGAAGGGCGTCAAGGCAAGGGAAATGCCTGCTCAGGCTGATTCCACCAGCTTGCCGCCGGGAGATACGTTGTAATAAGTGCCGCGCCAGACGATACGCGTGGTGAGAAAGGAAAGCGCCCACATCATCACTTGGCAGATATCCTTCACGGGAACCAGCCATAGCCAAGGAGTGTGCGAGTTGCTGCGGGTCAGCATTTGCTGATTCGCACTGGCGGTGTAGATACGGATGCAGAGAAACGTTGCGACGGCCATGGCCACGGATGTCGTGGGATTCACCAGCAGCCAGAGCAGCGGCCAGAGCGTGGCGTTGCTCAGTATGCTCATGAAATACGGCGCCGGCTGGCAGATACGGATGGTGCGCGCCCAGCGGAATTGATGTTGCCAGACTTCGCTCCACGTCATCGGCTGCGAGCGGCACTCTACGACATGTCCTGATAATTCGATCCGGTAGCCGCGACGCGCAATGAGGTTGCCCAGTCGATAATCATCCGCCAGATACTCGGCAAGTTCTTCAAACCCACCGATCTCTTTAAGCTGTTTCTCCCGCGTGATCATCACCGCACCCAGGGCGAAATCGATGGGTTTGAGGGAGCGGGACTGAAGTACCTGGCTCCAGAAATCACCGTTGATGGCCACCGCCTCCCAGCGCATCGCCGGAGTCAACGGTTCTCCCAGTTGATAGAAGAAGTTCACCAAGCCCACTTTTTCATCAGCTAGTAGAGGAAGATTTTGCTCCAAGAAATCCGGGCTGACGAAGACGTCGGCATCGCTGATGACGATGATGTCATGCTTGGCCTCGCGGCGGAGTTGAATCAGGGAAGAGACTTTGGCGTTTGTGCCAAGCTTATGGTGGCAATGGATCAACTGGGCATCAACGGCCGGAAACTCCTGGCGCAGTTTCTCGACGATGGAACAGACGGAGTCATTCAGATCCGCCACTCCTAGAAGAATTTGGACCGGTCCCCGATAATTTTGCGTGAACCAGCTCCGCAAGCAGTCCTCGGTGCCGGGTTCGATTCCTTTGAGCGGCTTCAGCAGAGTGACCGCAGGAGCATTGTTGTTCGGCTGGCTTTTACGGTGTAAGACAAAGCGACGCGCTACAATGTGTTGCCACACAGTGAGCCCGCAACTTAAGGTTGCCAGTACCGCCAAGATCAGCTTCCACGCCATTCCGGGAATAGGGTAGCCTCTCTAAGGCTAATTGCAAAGCGACGACTGCGTTACACGCGTTGCCCTCATCCTACATCTGGTCGGAAGTGGTGACCGCCAGCAATTCCTCAAACGTAGTTTCTCCGCGCAAGACGCGGCGCAGGCCGGTATCGTAAAGGGTGAGCATCCCGGCTTCGGTGGCGATCTCCTGCAATACGCGGTTGGGTTGCTTGTTCATCGCGGCTGCACGGAACTTCTCGTTCGGGATCAACAACTCGGTGATGACCGTGCGGCCTAGGAAGCCAACATTATTGCAATGTTCGCAACCACTGCCCATCCGGAACTGCGCCTCGTCGATGATATGGGGCGGCAGTTTTTCCAGCAAAGCTGCTGCCGGTTCGTAAGGCACCAGGCAATAAGGGCAGTTCTTGCGCACCAACCGGACACCTAGCACACCGATGATACTAGAGCAGAGCAGGAAGGGCTCGATGTCCATGTTCACCATACGGGCATAGACACCTGCGGTGCTGCCCGAGTGGATCGTGCTGATGACCAAATGGCCCGTCAGACCGGCCTGAACCGCGATGGATGCCGTATCCGCATCGCGGATCTCACCGATCATGATCACTTCCGGGTCCTGGCGCAGCAGAGAACGCAGCGCGATCGGGTAGGTGAACCCCGTCGGCGGATTCAACTGCGACTGGCTGACCATGGCCAACGGCGCTTCCACCGGGTCTTCCACGGTGCTGATGCTGATGGAGGATCCGTGTTTCTGGATCAAATGGTAAATGGAAGCATAGATTGCCGTGGTTTTGCCGGAACCCGTGGGACCGTTCAGCAAAATCAGGCCGCTCGGCTTCTCCAGCAATTGCAGGAAGTTATCCAGAATATCATCTTCAAAACCCAAAAGCTTGAGATCGAATTTCCGGTTGCGCGGGTCGAAGATACGGATCACCGCTTTTTCACCATTGATGAGCGGGAAGATGGAGACACGGAGGGTGACTCCGCCAAATTCAGGGGGCAGGCTGGCGCGTCCGTCCTGGGGCATGCCCTTCTCGAAAGACTTCAGGTCTGCCATGATCTTGAAGCGGGCGATGACCTTTTCCATAAGGTCGAGCGGCAGATGCTCCATCACGGTCAACTGGCCGTTGACACGGATACGGACCACCAAAGTGCTTTCCCACGGCTCGACATGGATGTCGCTGGTCTTGGCTTCCAGGGCATCCATCACGATGTAATTCACCAAAGTGGCGATTTCGATCTGTTGCCCTTGGGTCTCCGAGTGCAGGTAATTGGCCGTATGGCTCACAATATGTCCTTGTTAGCGATTGAACTGTCCCACCGTTAGCCAGCCTCGCGGCAAAAGTCAGCAACAAAACAACCGGGAAGGAAGTTTTCTTGTTCCGTTCAGACCGTAACGCAAAAGGCGCGAGGCAATCGCCTCGCGCCCTGATGTAATTCGCTGAACCTTGCCTGATTAAGGCAGGATGCCGTATTCGCCGAACTCAAACTCGTCGAAGTCAGCTGTCACGATGTTGGCGCTGTAGGAGTGGACCCAAACGCGCACACTAGCCGTATTGGCCGGAGCCACCGCGTTCAGGGTGTAAGCCGCCCAGGACGTGGAGATGCCCAAGCCCACCAATTGCTGCCCGACGTTCGTGCCACCCGAGTTGTAGAACTGGATGTAAACGCCGATGCCGCTGCCGGAAACGTTCTTGGAACGGAAGCGCACCTGGTAGTTCTTGCCCGCAGTGGCCGGGAAGTTGACGGAAGCCACCGAGGACCCTGCGTTGGTAACGCCGTCGATCACGCGCAACCCTTTGGTGCCAGCATAAGCTGCGGCAGCGACCGCGGAGCTCATCCCACCGTCACCCGTGATGTCCCAGCCCGTGAGATTGCTCTCAAAGCCCGGGTTTGCCAGGTTGAACGGTATCCAAGGATTTTTCTGCCAGGCGTAGATGGACGTTAGTGCCGGCACTGGACGTGGCTCCACTTCCGAGAGCACCAGATCATCCACGTCACCGGTCACGATGGCACCGGAGTAGGAGTGGACCCAGATTTTCACCGTGGCGGCATTGGTCGGAGCTACGCCCCGCACGATGTATTGACGCCATTCCGTCGTATTGGTCGGGATTTCTTCATAGGTCGGCGGTGAGATGGGACTGCCGCCCGATGTTTCGTAATCAAGATAGACTGCCAAGCCGCTGCCTGAGGTGATGCGGCCCCAGAACCGGCATTGATACGTTTTTCCGGGCGTGACCGCGAAGCTGACGCTCTCCGCCGAGGAGCCGAGCGTGCCGCTGTTATCCACCACATGCAGGCCATAGGTGCCGGTCTTGGCCGCACCCGTGGTGACCGTGCTCATGCTGTTGTCACCGGCAAAGTTCCAGAAGTTGGTGCCGTTCTCGAAGCTCGGATTGGCGATCTCAAACGGCAGTTCGCCGAACTCGAAATCATCCAAATCCATGGTGACTATGTCCGCGCTATAGGCGCGTATCCAGATCTTGGCGGTGGCTGCTCCTGGGGGGGAGACTTCCTCCACATAATACTTCGCCCAAATGCCGGTGCTCGGCACGCCCGTGCTGACGCTCAGGATTTCCGTGCCGCCGGAGTTGTAGAATTTCAGATAGACGCCCAACCCGGAACCGGAAACCGACTTCGCCCAGAAACGGCACAGATAGCCTTTCCCCGCCTGCACTGTGAACGCTTGCGAATAGAGTGAGGAACCGGCGGAGCTGCTGCCATCCGTCACGCGTAAACCATAGCTGCCAGTGCGCTTGGCCGCCGTGTTCACCGCACTCATGCCGCCGTCACCCGTGTTGCTCCAGTTCGCCAGGCTGCTCTCGAAACCATTGTTCACCCAGAAAACCGGCGTGATGTAATCCGCTGTCGTGTTACCGGTGGAAACCGCCGCACCGATGGCGCCACCGACAATCTCCGCGCTGTTCGCAACGCCATAGAACTTGTTGTTCACCACTTCCACGCCGGTGCAGTTGGCTGTGTTCAGCCAGATGCCATTGATGCCGTTCTTCATGGAGAAGACATTGCCTTCGATGATGTGATCACTGCTGCTATCCTTGGCATAAACCCCTTGGCCGGAATCCGTGGCGAAGCGGTTGTGCAGGATGAGCCATTCGCGATTCTGACCGCCGAGCCAAACGCCCGTCTTCGGTGAGGTCACATCATTGTTGTAGATGACGTTACGCGGACCATTCGGGCCGTGCTGTACGTCTTCCGGCGGCGAGGCCCACATGCCGTAGCCGTAGCTGCCGTTGCCGATGTTGCACTCGATGATGTTGTTCTCAAACAGATTCTCATGTGTCCAGCCGGAGTGCCACTGGGCATCGCTGTCGTAAAAGAAACTGTTGCGGATGACGTTGCCTGCCGCGGACCACTGTACGAGTGGCGCATGGCGCATCTTGTAGGTCGTCACGTTTTCCATCAGGCAGTCATAAGCTTTTTCCCAGCCTACATAAGCCGTGCCGCCATCGCCTTTCCACCAGGCATCGTCAAAGGAGCAGTCACGGATCTCGCACCACTTGGCCGGCAGCATATAGAGCGGGAAACGTCCCGCCTTCTTGACGCTCATGCCCGTGGCCCAGCACTCCCAGGCCTTGGAAAAGATGACGCCGCTGGTCCAAAGGTTCTTGGTCTGCTCGACGTAGAAGTTTTCCACACCGCAGTTGCGCAGGGGTATGAACTTCTGCACGTAGGAACCATCGATGATGGGATAATCGATGCGCAAAGGCTGGTTCAAGGTCAGCACATTGCCGCTGACACTTGTAATCTTGAAAAGATAGTGGCGGAAGATATCGCCGGGGCAAAGATTGTCCACCTCGTCATCCCAACGGGTTGTGGCCGGAGCGACCAGTTCGATGCCATCACCGGCTACCAATCCGTGGCCGTTGGTGACGGTGATGCTGGTACTGCCGCGCACGCCATCGGCGGTCAGCAGGAACTTGCTCCCGGTATTGCCGATGCCGCAAAAGTTGATTGCGCCCAGCATCGAGGGCGTGCGGTTCGGATTGGGATCGGTGCCGCTCACGAGATTCAGCGTGATGTTGTTGGAGCGGACGATGCCACCGGTGTATTCCGCGATGGCGGTCAAAGTCCTCGTGCCTGCGCCCGCTGCATTGATCGCCGTGCCGCCGCTCATGGTCAGGAAGAAACGCGCCCCCCAGCTGCCTGGCGCATTGGTCACCGCGGTAAGCGTGGTGTTGTTATACTTGATACGCAGGATTTGCAGGTTCGTCGGGTCGGCATGGATCTCGATCCAGGTATTGGCCCGCACCACTGAGTTGGTTAGCGGTTTGTAAAACGTCACAGCATTTGTCGGGGCCGAGTAACGGAAGTAAAACTTGGTTGAGCCACTTCCGGCACCGCGGAGCACCACGTTGTCGTTCGTGATGATGACCGGCCTATCGAGATAAAAGTTGCCGGCCGGTATGGTGACCACGCCGCCACCCGCAGCTGCTGCGGCAGCCGCGGCGGATTCCAAGGCACCTGCGTCATCATTGTTGTCATTCGGAAAACCGCTGTGATTCGTGATGGAGGTGCGGATGACGAGGCCCGTCGGGATGCCGCCCGGAACGCCTGCCTGACGAAAATCTGGATAAACGATTCCATCCGGTCCGGGAATGTCCGCCGGAGTCAGTGCGGCTTGCGTCTGGCTCACCACGGCGAGGAGCGCGGCAAGACAACACAGCAGCCGAGGTCGCAGTTGAAGCCAGGGCGTGAAACGTGAAAACAAGGGTGCGGCAGAGGTGTTGGTCGTCTTCATACCAAAAGTGCTAACAAGGGTTCGGTTGGAAGATAGACCCGAACCCTTTTTTGTCACGGGCGCATAAGCGGGATTCCCAACCCCTCCTTTAGGAGGGGGTCGCTCACTCCAGATGCACGATGCCGCGCTGGATGGCGATGGTGCTGGCCTGTGTCCGGTCATTGGCCCGCAGCTTGATGAGAATATTGCTGACGTGGTCTTTCACCGTGGTTTCCGCGATGGACAGCACGCTGGCCACTTCCTTGTTGGAACGGCCTTTCACGATCTGCTTGAGCACATCCAGCTCCCGATTGCTCAGCTCCGGCGTGTGCATCCGCTCCACGAGCCGGGCGGAGATCGCCGGTGGTAGATAGCTCTGGCCTGCATAGACGTTGCGGATGGCGAGCAGGAGTTCATCGAGCGGAATATCTTTGGAGAGATAAGAGCGCGCACCGGCCTGTATGCAGCGGTAAATGTCTTCATGACCATCATAGCTGGAGAGCATGATGACCTTGGCCTCGGGATGATGCAGGCAAAGTTGTGCCGTGACTTGATCCCCACTGATGCCGGGCAGACGGACATCCATCAGCACCACATCCGGTTGGTGTTTGACGTAGAGTTCCAAGGCTTTGGCTCCGGTGCTGGCTTCTGCCACCACCACCATGTCCAGTTCCACGTTGATGGAAGTGGTCAGCCCGATGCGCATGAGCGAATGGTCATCGACGATGAGCAGGCGGATTTTCTTTTTTGTCATGTGATTCGAGTGTGGCGCAATTTCAGGCGGTCACGGTGATTTCAATCTTGGCCCCGCGTCCCGGAGCGCTGGAAACATTCAGTAAACCGCCCATTTTCTCAGCCCGTTCGCGCATGCCCAACAGGCCGAAATGACCGGATTCACCGGATGGTACCGACTCGGGTGAAAACCCCTGGCCATCATCCGAGACGGTGAGATGCACGGCGTTGTTCTCGTAATTCAGCTCGATCTTAATCCGGCTCGCCTGAGCGTGTTTCACCGCATTGGCCGTAGCTTCCTGACTGATGCGCAATAGGTGGCTTTCAACCAGGCGGGGCAGAGGACGCGGCTGGCCGGTGACGGATACGTTCACGTCCACATGCGAGCCATTGCGCACATAGCTGGCCGTGGCGGAAATGGCCGAGCCGAGGTTACCATCCTCCAAGGCGCGGGCGCGCAGGTCCCAGACGGAATGGCGCGTCTCAGATTGCGTATGGCGCAGCATGGATTCGATGAGGCTGAGCGCACGCCGGGAAAACTCCGGGGATGTTTCCAACCGTGAGCGTGCGGCTTGTAATTGCAACAGGATCGCCCCGAGTTGTTGCTCGATGGTGTCATGAAATTCCCGGGCAATGCGGGTTCGCTCTTCCAGCACGGCTTCACGCTCAACCTTCTGCTGGATGACCGTGGTTTGCAGGCGCACCTGGCGTTTGAGCGTGATGATCCAGATGAGCCCCGTGAAACAAAGAACACTAGTTCCACCCAAAGCCGCCATCACCCGGGTGCGGTTCCACCAGGGAGCTGAGCGGATGAGTGCTACGTCCTCCGTCGAGCGCATGAGCAGGCGGAAGGCTTGCGGCCAGCGTGAGCTGCCCACTTGCACGAGGCAGATGCCAGTCAGCCTAATCTGGCTGAATTGCGGAGGCGGAGTGAATGTTGCTGCGTTGGTCTTGGACAGATGTGCGCGGTAAGTCCAGTCGTTGTCCTGAATGATGAGCACATGCTCGGCGGGCGTTTGAATCCATTCCAGGAGCTGGCCTTTCATCTGCACGAGGTCCGCATCGTAGGCCCCTATGCGCGCCTGTTCTGTGGAGATCTGCACTGGCTCAGGAACAGTGCCATTAGCCGTTTTCTTGAAGATCGCGTCCTCCAACGTGGGGGAATACTCGCCGGTGGCCGGGAACCCCAAGACCTCGACTTGGTCACCGGGCTTGAGCATGCCGGACTGCTTGGTTTTCACCCAAAGACCCTGCGTTTCGTCACGGATGAAGAGTCCCTGTGCCGGTTCGTGGTGCAGCACGGTACCTTGAACTTTCACGCGATGACCAAAGGCCGCTTGGGGGGCGAACTGATGCAGGCTGTTGATGGTGCGAACGGTGATGTCGAATGGATCAGCGGGGGCGGGTTTGATGATCTCGATCTGCTCCAGGTTTGGCACCGAGAGGCGGATGCCGGTCATCTGCCGTCGATTATTGAAGAACGTCATGCACGCACCTTTGACGGTCACTTCTGAATCCACCAGGCGTTGGGCAAAGGCGGCATCGTATCCCGGAACGCGAACGGAGATGGTGCCACCGCTGGTGGCGAGGTCGAATTGCAGCATGTGCGCGCCATCCGTACGCAATTTGGTGGTGGAGCGAACGGTGCCACGCACTTGCAGCCACTGGCAATCTTCACTGCCCGTGAAAATACGTTCGAGCGGAACTTCCAGCGCCGGCGGCAAGGACTCGTGGCTTAACACCGTGAGATTGGAAAGGATGATAACGGGAGCATAACTGCCGGGGCCGCTGACGCCGGTTATCTCCACCAGATCGCCGGCCTTGAGTTGATACTTCTTCGGCGAGGTGTTGGTGATGTAGATGCCGCCCGTGGCATCCTGAATGGTAAGCTCCCGGAAAATATCCTGACGATAGAAGGTGACGATGGCCTGCACGCGGACCGGATAACCTCGGGCAGCCTCCTCAGGAGAGAGCTGGCGTATCCGTTGAGCTTCCGTAAGCAAGGGGAGCTTCTCTTGGGCAAAGGCATGGAAAGGGCCGGGGCATAACACGGATACCAAGACAAAAGCCGACACGAGGGTACGGCATATGGCCCAAGGGCACATCATGTGGATGGCCATTTCTTGCTGTCGAAATGGTGTTTTGGCAAGCGCGATTGTTTGTAATGCAAAAACCTTGGGGAAACGCCGGGTAAAAAACAGTTGAGGGAAACGGGCTTTTTCCGCAGAGTCCGTACGTTTCGTGTCAACAACCGCGAAACATTAACCCGTTACCCAATACGATTGATCCATGTCTACTTTGAACGTTAAACCCGCCGGTTCTTGCCGCTGGGACATGCTGGCCCTCGGTGAAATCATGCTGCGTCTGGACCCCGGCGAAGGCCGTGTCCGCACCACCCGTGAATTCAAGGTCTGGGAAGGCGGCGGCGAATACAACGTCGCGCGCGGTCTCCGCCGCTGCTTCGGCATGAAGACGGCCGTGGCCACTGCCTTTGCTGACAACGATGTGGGCCGTTTGCTGGAAGATTTCATCCTCCAAGGCGGCGTTGCCACGGATTACATCAAATGGGAGAAGTTTGACGGCATTGGCCGCGATACCCGCAATGGTTTGAACTTCACCGAACGCGGTTACGGTATGCGTGGTGCGGTTGGCATCCCGGACCGTGGCAACACGGCGGCGAGCCATCTCAAGCCCGGCGATTTCGACTGGGACCAGATTTTCGGTAAGGACGGCGTGCGCTGGTTGCACACCGGCGGCATCTTCGCCGCGCTCTCGGACACGACGCCTCAGCTCGTGATCGATTGCGTGAAGAAGGCCAAGCAATACGGCACCATCGTTTCCTACGACTTGAACTACCGTCCTTCCCTCTGGAAGAGCATCGGCGGTCAGAAGCGCGCGCAAGAAGTGAACCGCGAGATCGCGAAGTATGTCGATGTGATGATTGGCAACGAAGAAGACTTCACCGCGAGCCTCGGTTTCCACGTGGAAGGCGCGGATGAAAACCTCCTGCACATCGACGTGACGGCGTTCAAGCGCATGATCGAAGCAGCCATCAAAGAATTCCCGAACTTCAAGGCGACCGCCACGACGTTGCGCGCCGCGAAGACCGCGACGATCAACGACTGGAATGCGATCGCCTGGTACAACGGCAACTTCCATCAGAGCCGTCAGTATCCCGACCTCGAGATCTTGGACCGCGTGGGCGGTGGCGACAGCTTCGCATCTGGTTTCATCTATGGTCTGATGACCACGGGTGACGCGCAGAAGGCTGTGGAATACGGTGCCGCGCACGGTGCGCTGGCCATGACCACGCCAGGCGACACTTCGATGGCCGACAAGGGCGAAGTCGAGAAGCTCATGAAGGGCGGCGGCGCCCGCGTGCAGCGCTAAGAGACTGATTTGATTCGAGAAGCCGGAGCAAGTGATTGCTCCGGCTTTTTTATTTTTAATCGGGCAAAGGCGTCAGCTCGAACTTGAGCAGGGCGAAGGTGGCGGTCAACACAGCGGAGTTTTGGAAACCCGCCTGCGGACGGTCGGTATCGATGCGCAGAAGCTGTCCTTTCTCCGGGACATCAAGATCCAGCGAGACCTGGTGAACGACGTCTCTCTGCAGTAATTTTTTGGCGAGCACCTTATTACCGATCATGAAGGAAACGTGGCGGTCACTAGGGACACTGATTTCGGCCCGCAGGCGAACCCGCCGGGTTTTGATGACATCGCGGTTTATCTGGATTTCCGCATAAGCTTGGGACAGCCAGAGCACATCATTCTCTTTGCTGTCGAAACGGCGCCAGAAATGGCCGTAATTGTTGATCGCGTAAGCATCCGTTCGGGGCAGGTCCGGTTGCGGAACGGGATTCAGAAAAACCGCGACCAGGTCTTTGGCCTGATTTTCCACGCGAGTGTGATAGCCGAGCTGGTCGAGGAAACTGACGAGGCCTTGCGCATCATCCACAAAGCCCTTGCGATTGATCAGCAGTGCACCAAAGCCGAGAGATTCAAGACGTTTGGCCATTTCACTCGCGGGCAAGCGCTCTATCTCCGCCTGCCAGGAACTGTCACTGCGGCCTTTGTTGCTGCCGTAGTTGAAGCGCAGGGTCTTGGTGAAAAAGTAAGGGCGAAGGTGTTCGTAGGAATCCATGTCAATCACCGGATTGCCTTCGGGAAATACGGCCAGCGGCAATTGAAAGATCATCGTGTTGGCGGGGAGACGTGCTTCGAGCTGTTCGCCGAACGTGCGGTCATCATGGACGCGGGTCTGTATGGCCGGACGTTTGGAGGAGCGAAGCACATCCGGTAGTTGGTCCACCAGACCAAAGAGAGCCAGCGCACATGCCAAAGCCAGTGTGCGCCCCACGGGCCAAGTTTTGAGCCACTGGCGGATACGCGGAACCAGCCAGAGCAAGACCAACGCGGCAATGAACACGCTGTTGCGGTTGCTGGCGCGAAAAACGCCGATGCCACAATAGGCCAGCCAGCAATTCACGCCACCCACCACCGAGTAGGCGAGCACCCATAAGGATTGCCAGAATGGCAGCGGCACCCGGTGGGATTGGTTGCGCAAGATAGGACGCAAGCCAAACCCGATCAACAACACCAAACCGATGATGACGAGGATGCCGAGGTAGGGGGCGAAGATCTCACCGCGGTTAAGCGTATCATTCTGGTACTTGATGCCGAGGTCGGAAAGCCAGGGCAACCGGTGGCCATTGGGCGGCATGAACAACTCGATGGGACGCAGGGCATAGAGTTCGGACTCGTCATACCGTCGGGCAATGGCGTAGGGATTGCCCCCGGCATAAAGGCGGAAAAGCAGGGCACCTGTATGCGCAAGAATGAAACCGATGCCTGAAGTCACGAGGCAAAAGAAACCAGTCTCCAAGTTTTCACGCCTGCGGTCGACGAACCAGACGATGACTAGGGAAAGTAAAATCAACTGCACATAAATGTTAAGCTGATAGGGATTGCTGATGCCCATGAGAAAGGAAACGCCCAGGCAAAACTTCCAAGTGCGAGAAAAACGGGGCAAACGCGGACGGCTGGCGATCAACCACGACGAGAGTATGGCCCAAGGCACCGTGTATGTGAGCCCCAGCAGCAGGTGGCCTTGCCCCCGCATGGTGTTGTAGTAAAGGAAACCAAAGAGTAATCCACCCACCACGCTCCAGAGACGCGGCCAGCGAAACCAGCGGCAGGCCAGATAGAACGAAGCTGCGGCAGTGGCGTGGGTAAGCATCATGCCGGCATTCACGGCCGCCATCAGCCCGATGCTGCGGGCCATCCAGCCCAACAGGATGGTGAACGCCTTTTCATACATCGGATAATCGTTCCAGTTCGCGCCGAAGGGTGCACCGAGCCGGGAAACGGTGATCGGCTCCAGCCAATGATAATCGCCTTCAGAAGCGGCCTTGATCCAGCCAAGGATCTGCTGGCTGTCGCCGCCGTAATCGGCGGGCAAGTCCCAGTTGGCGCGGGTCCAGAGGTCTGAATTGGTGATCCAAACGAGGCAGGCGAACACACCTAGCATCAGGGCGATGGCCAGATCGCCCAAAAGCCGTTTGGTCAGGAACACCCGCTTGCACGGTTCCGTTGCTGCTGGTTGATCACCTGTGGCCATGCCGGATAGTCATTGGTTTCCATGCGAATAGCAGCGGGACAGTAGAGTGCAATCTTTTTCCGATCAGCGGGCGCTTTTGATGATAGAGCTTTTCCAATGCCGTCCGTTTTCCGATGATGGCCGGACGATAGCATGGCTGACTTGGTTTCAACACCCACAGTGTCGATCATCGTTGCGACTTATAATCGCAGCAATGTGCTGGCGATAGCCATCGAAACGGTGCTCGCCCAGACCTATCCGCATTGGGAACTGCTGGTCATCGGAGACGCCTGCACGGATGACACGGCGGCGGTCGTGGCGCGATTCGACGATGCCCGTATCCGGTTTCATAATCTGGCGCAGAACATCGGCGAGCAATCGGGTCCCAATAACGAAGGGATGCGGCAGGCGAAAGGAAAGTATTTCGCTTTTCTGAATCATGACGATCTCTGGCTGCCGGAACATCTGGCCACGGCAGTGGCGGCTTTGGAAAAATCTGATGCGGACCTAGTTTACGGGCTGACTGGCGTAGCGGAACCGGCAGACCGCCATTTCCTCTACGGGGCGAATCCCAGTGGAAGTTATGATCCGGGCATGTTTGTGCCGGCCACAGCGTGGGTCTTCCGTCGGGAACTGTTTGAGACGGTGGGTCCATGGAAGTTTTACCGCGAGATCCACAATTTCCCTTCGCAAGACTGGCTGTTTCGCGCGTGGCAGAAGGGAAAGAAGCTGCGATTGCTTCCCAAGCTTACCGTCATGATCGTGCCTTCGGTGGCGCAACCGGATGCTTATTCCAAACGGTTGGAGCATCCGCAGCAGGAATGCTGGCGACGGATCCGGGAAGAACGGGACTTTGGCGAACGGGAGCTGACGGATCAGGCGTTAAGCTTTCGCACCGAGGCCTTGAAGTGGTATCCGGCCGGTGTGCTGATCAAGAGTGCGTTCAAGAACTGGATACGGAAGATCACCACCAGGCTGGGCTGGCACCCGGCGACCGTCCATTACTGGCTGACGGATCGACGCAAGGGCTCGGCCATAGACCGGGCCCGGCAACGGCGCGGCTTGCCGCGTAAGGAATGATAAGGCTAAATAGCCCTGAGCAGTGTAAGATTGTTGTATCATGGACCGAAAAACATCTAGAACGGCAAAACGAGGGAACGCAGGCATGATCGCGGGCTGCCGCAAGGACGAGCAGAGCGTGACCGCGGACTGGACGCCGTTGCAAAAGCTCATCGACGGGGTGAAGCTGCGAGAGGTAAAACATGTGACCAAGGAAAACGGCCACCTGACCGAGATTTTCCGCAAGGATTGGTCGCTGGATACGGGCGAGGTGGATCAAGTTTTCCAAGTGAGCTTGCTGCCGGGGGGACTCTCTGCATGGCATACACATCAATCCACAACGGACCGACTCTTTGTGAACAGCGGATTGGTGAAAGTGGTGCTCTACGACGCGCGTAGACAATCGCCCACCAACAAAATGGTAAATGTTTTTCGGCTGGGAACTGTAAGACCAGCTCTGGTGGTCATTCCCGCTGGAGTGTGGCACGGTGTGCAAAACATCGGCTCAGAAACCGGTTTGGTGCTGAATCTGGTGGACGAAGCTTACCAGTATGAAGACCCGGATCACTGGCGATTGCCATGGGATACGGACAAGATACCTTACCGGTTCAGCAAAGGTGTTAATTCTTAGTCATCATTATTTATGCGTCGTCGTCATTTCCTAAAAACCTTGCCGATTATCGCCTCGGGAGCAGCCATGAGCGGGGCTTTGACTCCGTTCACGGCGCAGGCTGCCACTCCGCATGGAATAGCGGCCACAGTGCATCCACTCGCGACGAAGGTGGCGCTGGATACTTTGAAGAAAGGCGGCAATGCGATCGATGCGACGATCGCGGCCGGGCTAATGTTGGGCGTGGTAGATGGGTTCAATTCGGGCATCGGTGGCGGGTGCTTCATGGTCATTCGGCGGGCGAATGGTGAAGTGGTGGTGATCGATGGACGGGAGATGGCTCCGGCGGCGGCCACGCGGGACATGTATCTGAAGGATGGGAAGGCCATGCCGGAATGGAGTCAGACGGGGGCGTTGGCTTCCGGTGTGCCCGGCGAGGTGGCGGCCTTTGATCTGGCGCAGAAAAACTACGGCAAATTGAAACTGGCGGATGTCCTCTTGCCAGCGGCGGAGATCGCCGAGAAGGGATTCCGATTGCCTTTGGAGTATGCAGACCGGCTCGGAAGGGTGCAGAAGGACCTCGCGCTGTTTCCAGCCAGCAAGGAAATCTTTCTGAAGGCAAATGGTTCCACTTTGCGACTGGGCGAGCTATTGAAGCAGGAGGATCTCGCCAAGACTTACCGAGCCATCGCCAAAGAGGGCAGTGACTGGTTCTATCGTGGTGAGTTTGCGCAACGGACGGGTGAGTGGATGAAGGCCAACGGCGGCCTCATAACGAAGGAGGATTTTGCAAATTATAAAGCCGTTTTGCGCGAGCCTCTGCGTACGAAATATCGCGACCACGAAATCATCGGGATGCCGCCGCCGAGTTCTGGTGGTGTGCATGTGGCACAGATACTAAATATTTTGGAGCACTTCGACCTGGCTCAATTCGGGCCGGAATCCGTGGAGACGTATCATCTTATCATCGAGGCGATGAAGCTGGCCTTTGCGGACCGCGCATGGTGGCTGGGCGATCCTGATTTCGTCTCGGTGCCACGCGGGCTGGTGAGCAAATCCTACGCACAGGAACTGGCGCTGCGCATCAATCGCAAGCAGGCGGGCAAGGTGGAGAAGCACGGGACGCCGCCGAATGCGACGACGGATATCTTCCGCAAACACACCACGCATTACACCGTGGCGGATGCGGAAGGGAACTGGGTGGCTTGCACGGCGACGATCAATACGACGTTCGGATCGAAGGTCGTGGTGCCGGGAACGGGTGTGGTGTTGAACAATGAGATGGATGACTTCTCGATTCAACCGGGTGTGCCAAACTCTTTCGGTCTGCTAGGTAATGAAGCCAATGCGGTGGCGCCGGGCAAGCGTCCGCTCTCCAGCATGAGCCCGACTATTGTGCTGAAAGACGGGAAGCCAGTCTTCTCCGCCGGAGCGGCTGGCGGACCGACGATCATCAGCCAAGTCTTGCTGGCGGTGATCCGGCACGTTGATTTCGGCATGCCGCCTTTGCGTCTCTTGCAGATGGCGAATGTTCATCATCAATGGAGCCCTGATGAAGTGAAGATCGAGGCAAAGGCAGGGGATCACATCCTCGGACCGTTGAAACAGCGCGGACACAATTTAAAACAGATGAGTTCCTTCGGGGCTTGTCAGGCGATCGCCCAGACTCCGCAAGGGGAGTTTCATGGAGCGGGCGATCCGCGGGTGAATGGGAAGGCGGATGTGCTGTAAACTTGTATTGGAGCGCGGTCTTCAGCTCCCTAACACTAAAGTGGCGAGTGTAAGCTGATGTGTGGAGTAAGGGAATCCTCGGTGAATTTTAACCTGATTTTGCTGATGGAGGTTGAAGCGGCTTAAAAGCCGCGCTCCTAGCCGCCCAAGTACGCTTTTCGCACCTGATCATTCACGCGCAATTTCGCAGAGTCGTCCTGCAAGATGATCGCGCCGCTCTCCAGCACATAACCGCGTTGTGAGATTTCCAGGGCGCGATTGGCGTTTTGTTCCACCAACAAAATGGTGATGCCTTGCTGGCGGTTGATCTCCACGATCTTCTCGAAAATAGTTTTTACCAGCAACGGCGCGATGCCGAGCGAGGGTTCATCCAGCATGAGGAAGAGGGGCTTGCTCATGAGCGCGCGGCCGATGGCGAGCATCTGCTGCTCACCACCGCTCAAGGTGCCCGCATGCTGCTTCAGGCGTTCCTTCAAGCGCGGGAAAATATTGAAGACGTAGTCCATCTCCTGCGCGATGGCTGCTTTGTCGTTGCGCAGGTACGCGCCCATCTTCAGGTTTTCCAACACGGTGAGGTTCGCGAAGACCATGCGGCCTTCGGGGACTTGGGAGAGGCCCAGGCTGACGATCTTGTGCGCGGGCTGATTGAAGATGGATTTGCCTTCGTAAGTGACTGAGCCGCACTGGGCCTTGATGAGGCCGGAGATGGCGCGGAGGGTGGTGCTCTTGCCCGCGCCGTTGGCGCCGATGAGCGTGACGATCTCGCCCTTGTTCACCGTCAATGAGATGCCGCGCAGGGCGTTGATGGCCCCGTAGCTGACTTTCAGGTCTTTGATCTCCAGCATGTCAGTTAGGCGATCTGTTCCTCACCGAGATAAGCCTCGATGACCTTGGGATGACGTTTGATCTCGGCGGGAGTGCCTTCGGCGATCTTCACGCCGTAATCCAGCACAGTGATGCGTTCGCAGAGGTTCATCACGAGCTGCATGTCGTGCTCGACCAGCAGGACTGCGATTTTAAAGCGGTCTTTGATGGAGCGGATGAGTCCGGCAAGTTCGGCCTTCTCGGTGGGGTTCATGCCGGCGGCGGGTTCATCGAGCAGCAGGAGCTTCGGTTGCGTGGCCAGGGCGCGGACGATCTCCAGGCGGCGTTGATCGCCATAAGGGAGATTCTTGGCGTCCTCGTTGCGCAAGCGGCCGAGTTTGAAAATCTCGAGCAGATCCATCACGCGGTCTTCCACTTCTTTTTCGGCGGCGCGATAGGCTTTGCCGCGCCAGAGGGCCTGGCGGACGCCGTGGGTGCGATGCACTTGCATGGCGGCGCGGACATTGTCGAAAACGCTCAAACTGTGGAACAGGCGGATGTTCTGGAAGGTGCGGGCGATGCCGACTTTGGTCAACTGATGCGGCTTTCGCTTGGCGGTGGGTTGGCCGGCAAAAGCGATGGTGCCTTCCGTGGGTTGATAGACGCCGGTGATGAGATTGAAGACCGTGGTCTTGCCTGCGCCATTGGGACCGATGAGGCCGACCAAATCGTGGTCGTTCACCTGAAAATCCAAGGCGGACACGGCGGTGAGGCCACCGAAGCGGATGGTCACCTGGTCGAGTTTCAGGAGAGGCGCGCTCATGTGTTCGCCCCTTTGCTGGAGCGCAGGGTAAAGAGGCCCTGCGGGCGCGCCATCATGATGATGATGATGAGCAGCGAGTAGATGATCATGCGGTACTCGGCCACGGGACGGAGCATCTCCGGCAAAATCGTCAGCAAGATGGCGGCGATGATGACGCCCACCGTGCGGCCCATGCCGCCGATAATCACCATGACGACGATCTCGAAGGACTTCATGAAGTCGAAGCCGGTGGGGTTGATAGTCTGCTTGTGGTGAGCATACAAGGCTCCCGCCACACCCGCGAAGAAGGCGCCGACGACGAAGGCGGTGACCTTGTAACGAGTAGGATTGATGCCCATGGCGCTGGCGGCGATCTCATCATCATGCACGGCGATGAAGCCGCGGCCATAGGTGGAATTGACCAGGGCGGCAATGGCATAAGCGGCGACGGCGGCCGTGGACCAAGCCCAAAAGAAATTGGTATGATTGGGGATGCCGCTCAAGCCGCTGGCGGCACCGACGGCTTCCATGTTCTGGAAAACCACGCGGATGATCTCGCCGAAGCCCAAGGTCACGATAGCCAGATAGTCTCCTCGCAGTCGCAAGGTAGGGACGCCCACGGCCAGACCGCAGAGGGCGGCGAGGAGGCCGCCAAGAATCAATCCACCCAAGAGCAGGAAGGGCGCGGCTGATTCAGGAACGTGTTTCGAGCAAGCAATAGTGAACGACGCGGCGGTGTAGCTGCCCACCGCCATGAATCCCGCATGGCCTAGGCTGAACTGGCCAGTGTGGCCCATGATCAAATTCAGGCTGACGGCGAGGATGATGTTGATGCCGACATCAATCGCGATGCCCAAGTAGTAGCTGTTAAACTGCTTGGAAAAGGCGGAAATGATCGCGATCAGAATGATCGCGACTATCAACCATCTTTTAGCACCTGGTAGCATCAGACTTTTTCCGTTTGTTGTTTACCCAACAGGCCCGAGGGCTTGAACATCAGGATGAGGATCAGGATGCCGAAGGCGATGGCATCGCGATAATTGGAGATGCCTTTCATGCCGCCCGCGAAAGTTTCAACCACACCCAGCAAGAGTCCGCCCAAGGCTGCGCCGGGCAGATTGCCGATGCCGCCCAGCACGGCGGCAACGAATGCTTTCAGGCCGGTTTGCACGCCCATGAGCGGGTCGATGCTGGCGTAATTCATCGCGAAGAGGATGCCGCCTGCGGCGGCCAGCGCGGAACCTAAACCGAAGGTGAATGAGATGACGTGGTTCACATTCACGCCCATCAGAGCGGCGGCCTGGGGATTGAAGGCCACGGCGCGCATGGCGGTGCCGATCTTGGTGCGCTGCACGATGAGGGTCAGAGCGATCATCAGCAAGACAGTCGTCACTAGCACGATGACTTGGGCGCTACCAACGACCAGTCCGCCCAGTTCCCAAGTGGTGTTGGGGATGAGATCCGGAAACTTGCGGGGAGAGGCGCCGAAGACTTTTTCATGCTGGCAGGTGTATTCGATAAAGAGCGAGACGCCGATGGCGGTGATGAGCACGGTGAGCTTCGGGCGTTTCCGCAAGGGACGATACGCGAGGAACTCGATCACCACGCCGAGCAAAGCGCAAATGAGCATGGCCAAGACCAAGACCACGATGCCGCCCGAATAAGTTTGAGGCGGGATGACTTTGGCGACGGGTTCCGCGAGGTAATAGCCCGCGAAGGCGCCGAGCATGAAGACATCGCCGTGGGCGAAGTTGATGAACCGGAGCACTCCGTAAACCATCGTGTAGCCGAGCGCGATGAGGGCGTAGATGCTGCCCAGGGCCAGGCCATTGATCAGTTGTTGGAGCAGGTCGGTCATCCTTCAGCGGTAAATGCCACGGTTACGGCGCGTTTACGGCTGGATGGATTCGAGGAACTTGTAGCCACCGTTCTTGATCTGGAGGATGACTGCCGACTTGTCCGCATCACGCTGTTTGTTGATCGTGATGGTGCCGGTGACGAGGACCAAGTCCTTGGTGGCGGCAAGCGCATCGCGCAGCTTGGTGCCATCGGTGCCGCCGGCGCGTTTGATGCCGTCGGCCAGCATCAGCATGGAGTCATATCCATTCGCGGCGAGCGCGTCCGGGATCTTGCCGTTGAAACGTTTTTTGTAGTTATCCAGGAATTTCTTGCTGATCTCGGTGCCGACTTCCGGATGATAGTGCGTGGAAAAGTAATGGCCTTCCACGGCGTCCTTGCCGATCTCGGTGAGCTTCTCGGATTCCCAGCCGTCACCACCGAGCAGGGGGGCATTGAGGCCGAGTTGCTTCGCCTGGATGCAGATGAGCGCGACGTCCGTGTAATAACCAGGAACGAACACGGCGTCGGGTGAGCCGCCGCGAATAGTGGTGAGCTGGGCTTTGAAATCCTTGTCACCGCCGTTGTAATCGAGTTCCGAGGTGATGGTGCCGCCATTGGCGAGATACTTTTCCTTGAAGAATTTGGCGAGGCCTTTGCTGTAATCGCTCTTGGCATCGGTGAAGATGGCGACCTTTTTCGCTTTCAAGGTCTGGCTGGCGAAGTTCGCCATGACCGTGCCTTGGAAGGGATCGATGAAGCAGACGCGGAAGATGTAATCGCCGCTTTCCGTCACCTTGGGATTGGTGGAGGAGGGGGAGATCATGGGGATCTTGTTCTTCTGGCAGATGGGCGCGGCTTCCATGGAGCGGCTGGAGGCGACTTCGCCAAGGATGGCGATGACGCCGTCACGGGCGATGAGCTTGTTCACCACGGTGGCGGGTTCACCGGGTTTAGATTGGGTGTCTTCCGTGATGAGCTTCACCTGCTTGCCCAAGATGCCGCCGGCGGCGTTGATCTCTTCCACGGCAAGCAAGGTACCTTCGTGCGAGGAGATGCCGAAGGTGGCTTCCTTGCCGGTTAGGGAGGCGAACTCGCCCACTTTGATCTCGGCACCGCCAGTGCTGGTCGAAGCGCCACCGCTACCGCCGCTGTTGGAATTACCGGTGGTGCCCTTGTCACAACCTACGAGCAGGAGGGCCAGCAGGCAGAAAGCCCAGAGATTGTTCACGCCAGTTAAACGAGCAGGTTTCATAGCGGATTTATGGTCAGGCATTTGCGATTGTCGTTTGGAAAACATCCAGACCTGCAGAAACTAGGTAAATACGCGACGGCTTTCAATCCTTCATACCGAGGAATTTGCGAAAGCGGATTTTTTGCTGGGGCTGGGCGTATTGGAACTATGAGATCAGGATAGGATGAGGGTTTGACCGACAACGGGTGATGACTTACCGTTCGGTAAGACACCCATGGATTCCGATCTGGAAACACGCGACCGCATTTTGGCGTCGGCGTTGGCTTTATTCGCCCGCCGGGGTTATGCGGCGACTTCCATCCAGGACATCGTGGCGGCGGCGGAGGTGACGAAGCCCGCACTCTATTACTATTTCGATAGCAAGGCGGCGCTTTTTCAGGTGATCGTGGACCGGGCATATGAGGAGCGGTTTCAGTTGATGCAGGATGTGGTGGGCAAGGCGGAAACGATCCGGGAGCGGCTCATTGAGATCATCGGGGGGCGTTTCGAGTATCTGAAAAAGAATCGCGACCTGATGCGGGTGGCCTATGCCACGGCGTTCGCGGCGGATGAGGAGTTGCCGAAGGAAATCCGGCGGATAGAGAAGGCCGGGAGGAATTTCGATTTCATTCATGACTTGATCGTGGAGGCGCAAAAGCGGGGGGAACTGGATACGCGCTATGAGAGCTGTGAACTGGCGTTTGCCATCCATGGGCAGATGAACATCTACATCATGAATGACCTGCTGCATCCCGAGTGCCAGTTGTGCCGGCCGACGGCGGAGCGGATTGTGGATTTGTTTTTGGCGGGGGCGGCACCAGTTAGCAAGGTTAGTGCAATGGTTGACGAGACTAGTTCTTAAGGCCGCTTGTCACGGTTCATGGAGCGGGAGATGACGCTGCCGTGGGCGGCTGATTGATTACGGCGCATCAGAAAAATGATCGCGGCAATGGCTGCACCGAGGAAAATGAAACCCAATAGGAGTCTGTCCCAATTCGGCCCGGTGGGCACGACGACTGCGGTTTGAGCCATTTGGGCGGCAGTATCCACAGTCTTGGCAGCGGCCACAGCGGCTGGTGCGGGAAGTGGAGAGGGAGTGGTAGTAGCGGATGCGACTGTTGGGGCGGCTTTGACCGGAGGCTCTGTGACCTTCACTGGCTCGGCCTTGATGGGCACTATATCCGATGCTTTCACGGTCTCTTCTGGCCGTGACGGCGTGATCGTGACGACAGGCTCGGTGATGATTGGTTTCGGAGCGGAGGAGGGGATGGTGACTGCGGTGGAAGGGGCCGGACTGGTGGCAATCTGGGCGGGTGGTGCCGTCTCATTGATGCTGACGGGCGTCACCATCTTGGGCGCGGTGAGCGATACTTCCAACTTCGGCTCGGGTGTGGGCAGGGGCTTGGCCGGCGCTACTACTGTGATGGGAGGCTTGGCGGTGACAACAGGGGGGACATTGGTAGCGGAGGTAGCTGGCTTGATCGGGCCCTTGACGATGATGGAGGCGGGGGCGGGTTTCTTGGGAGCGGGAGCTGGTTCCGCTTCAGGTTGGGAGGTCGCCGGTTTGGTGGCTTTGCTCACGGTGTTGGTCGGGGGAGCATCGCCGGGGCGAGGGCGCCGGGGAAGGTAAGGCAACGTCGGCGGAGCACCAGCGGCATCGACGGCCCAGGCTACCATCTTTTTGTCCCGCACCAAAAAAGTCGTGATGAAGGGGCGACCGTTCTTGGTCATATCCTTCTGGAACTGGCGGTAGATGGCGGTCACGGGCAGATCGAAAGGTGTGCCGAACATCACGCCACTGCCGTCATGCACGATGACGATGGTGAGGTCATCCTCTGATTGGTTGACGATGGTGTTTAGCTTCTTAACGGCTGCCTCGAGTTTGGCTTTGCCGCCATACTTGATCTGACGGATACGCTGATCCACGGCCTGAGCTTGGGCGCGTGCGAGGGTGGGATGCCAACTGGTGGGCGGAGTAAATGAAGTGTCTACCATCTCATCGAAAGTCCAAACGGAATACAGATCGCCCGGCAGCATGCGGCCGTAAACGCCATCCTGGATCAAGTCATGCACGACGGTGGGGGTGAGGGCATCCAGCTTCCGCATGTTGGACGAGGAATCCACGAGAACGAGGAAACGGAAGGGCGGTATCTTGCCAGGAGCGGGTTGCGCGGGCGCGGAGACGCCGATGAGCAAGGCCAGAGTGAGCAGGGCTAAGCGTAAGTATTTCATCGGCCAGCGTTCTTAAAGCGGTTCAGTTCCCGGCGGTTGTAGTTTTCCACATCAGCATGCAAATCGGCCAAGGCCGAGTGAACCATGGCGATGAAATTGGCGCAACTGGCCGCTGAGGCCCCGAAACCGATGACGGTATCGCGTTCCGCGTAATCATCGGTGACGACCATCACTTCACCATACTCTTTCATGCGATAGGCGGCACGTTCGATGAGGTCATCGGCAGTGTTGCCCACGCCGGAGTAAAGGATCTCCATCTCGGGCGAGGACTCAGGCTTGGGCGTGCCGGTTGGCGCACGGGAGCCATCGAAGATGATGGTGATGGGTGTGCCGATGGCGTCGCGATAACGGGTAAGGGTGTGGATGAGTTCATCGCGGGCGGCCGCAGAATGGCGCGTCTGGCCGGGAGCGATCTCCGGCCAGTTATGCAAAAGGCTGTAGCCATCCACAAGTATCCGCACCAACGGCATGGAGTTAAGGTAACACTGAGGCGATTGGGGAAAAAGCCCCAAAATCGGGTGAGCGGCTGTCGTGCGATTTGAAGCTTGAATAATAGCCGTTCCGCGCAATGACTATCTGCCACATGAAAGTAAAAGCACCAGTGCCAGTAACGATCCTGACGGGGTTCCTCGGAGCGGGGAAAACTACTCTGCTCAATCATATCCTGACGCAGCCGCATGGATATAAGGTGGCGGTCATCGTGAATGAGTTCAGCGAAGTGAACGTGGACAGCCGCCTCTTGGTGAATGCGGATGAGGAAGTGATCGACCTGAACAACGGTTGTCTGTGCTGTCGTGTGCGGGGTGACTTGGTCAAGAGCCTGAGCATGCTGGTGAATCACAACAAGAAGTTCGACTACGTGCTGGTGGAGACGACGGGATTGGCGGACCCGAGTCCGGTGGCACATACATTCTTCATCCCAGAACTCGCGGACAAGGTTCGTTTGGATAGCATCGTGACGGTGGTGGATGCGCGGCATGTGGAGCAGGAGTTGAAGCAGGCTCCGGAGACGCGGCAGCAGATCGCTTTCGCAGACGTTATCATGCTGAACAAGACGGACTTGGTGACGATGGCGGAGGCGGATCGTATCGAGCACTTGCTGCGGCATATGAATCAACTGGCGAAGATCTATCGCACGGAGCGTTCGCAGATCGATTTGAAACGGATCCTCGATCTTAAGGCGCGTGATCTGAGCACAGCGAAGGACATCCAGGTGGAAGAGGAAGAGCATCATGATGATTGCGACCACTGCGATCATGATCATGATCACGGGCATGGACACGACCATGATCATGGCCACGGTCAGGCGCATCATGACAACGAGGTGCGCTCGTTCTTCGTGAAAGAGAAGCGTCCGCTGGATCAAGCGAAGATGGAGAAATGGTTAAGTGAATTGCTCAGTGGCGAAGCGGCGGAGAATCTGTATCGCAGTAAAGGGTTCATGTATCTGAAAGGGCAGGCTAAGCGGGTGCTGTATCACAGCGTGCAGATGATGTATGAGGCCAAGCCGGATCGCTTCTGGGAGCCGAATGAGGTGAGGGAGACGCAGTTGGTCTTCATCGGCAAGAACTTGGATGAGGCGAAGATCCGCAGGGATATTGAAGCGTGCGTGGCGGTGTAGTATGCTGTTATCAGATTGAGGAACGTTTATGCCGATTTACGAATACGAACTGTGTGAGGGTGGCTGCAAGGTGTGCGGTGGCAAGTTCACCCTGCATCGCCCGATGTCGGCTGCCGAACTGACCAAGTGCCCGGCCTGCAAGAAGCCGGTGCGCAAGTTGATCTCGCAGATCAGCGTGCCGCGCATCACGGCGCCGCTTTCCGTGGTTGATGCCAAGAAGGCGGGTTTCACGGTGCTCAAGAAAACGAGCAAGGGTGAATACGAGCGGCAGTAGTGAGTTTAACCGTCCAAGGGAGGACGAAAGAGCTCTCGATTAATCTTGCGATAGAGGTCTTGTAGTGGGGCAAGCAGGGCGCCTTTGCGTTGCAGGGCATCATCACCTAGTTTTACCAGCAGCTTGTTCGGAACGGCTTGGGGGCGGATTTTCAAGATGGTTTCCAGCGCATGGCTTTCTTTCCCGAGCCCCAGGTGATCAGCCAGCAATACGTAAGCAAGTGCGGGTGAGCGAGATGCTCCGTAGTTGCAGTAGATTAAAAGGGAAACCGGTTTTAAGGCGACTGCTTGGCGGACGAACGTCAAGGCGCTGGCAATATCCTCCGATTTTGGCGCAGTCGTCCGGCATTGTTTGGCATCAGCTTCAGAGATCACATCTCCAAATTGTAATGACAGCATCTCACCGCGGAACCAAGCCGGTTTGTTTGAGCTTACGCTGGGGTTGGAGATGCTGATGATATGGGTGAGATGATGGTCTCGAAATCTTTCGAGTTCATCATTCCCGCATATAAAAAGGTCTAAGGCGTGCTTGCTCAAGCGCTTTGAAATAAACTAGGTGATTGGTCTGGCAGGTCCAGATTAACAATTCGTTAAAACAACTGCTCCAGCTTCAACTGGTTCTTCGCGTGTCCGAAGAGCACGTAAGTCAGCCCGTCATCGCGCCAGCTCGCCGTATCCCATTCGCCATTGTTTTCGAATACGGGTTTTCCTTCGGGCGGGCGATTGCGAATGGCTTTTTCATCCAACACGAGCAGGTGAACTTCCTCGAATTTCTTCCCGACGGTCGTGTTGAAGCAGATCAACGTGACCTTGTTGCCTTTCCACTCGAAAATACGGCAGCCAAGGCTGGGTTTGCCACCGAGTTGAGAGGGTAGCGAAAATTGTTTATGGCCGCCATGGGCCGCGAGCCAGGCGCGGACCGTTTCATGATCCTTGCTGCTCATATCGAGCTTGTTCAAGGAATCCAGAAAAGCCATGCTATCGCGTTTGAATTCCGTGAATTGCGGTGTGTTGCGCGTTTGCAGCAGGAAGGGAAGGGCCAAGAGCATGAGCATGGCCGCTACCGCGGCGATCAACGCTGCTGGCCGACGCCACCAGATGGGCGTGGTGACAACTTTCTGCCCCGCGAGAATGCTGGCGCGAAGATCGGCTGGAACCGGCGCTGAGCGCAGCTTGGCACTGATGGCGCGGTCAAACGCTTGCTGTTCGGCGAACCACGCTTTCAATTCCGTGTCAGTATCCGCCAATTGCAGGGCTTCGGTGAAATGCGGGTCCGTGGCATCGGCACCATTGGTCCGGTAGGCTTGCAGGATGATTTGGGCTTCGTTCTTATCCACGGGATTTCGCCTCCTTCCGAGCGTCGTTCAAGGGGATGATTTTTTCCGACTTAGGCTGGTTTACTCCGCCAACTAGCTGACGCAACTGCGCCTTGCCCCGGTTCAGACGAGACATCACGGTGCCGATGGGAATCTCCAATTGTTCCGCGATTTCCTGATACGAAAAGTCTTCGAGATAAAAGAGCATCAGCGGGGCACGATAAAGTTCTTCCACCAGCAGCAGGGATTCCATGACGGTGTTGCCATCGAGGTCATTGACCACGGTGGGCGAGACGACGGGCAGCTCATGGTCCACTTCTTCCATTTCGTGATGCGGAAAACGGGTCTCGCGTCGTTTGCTGCCGAGGAACTCGCGATGCAGTGTGGTGAAGAGCCAGGACTTGGCCTTGGTCCGGTCACGCAATTGATGACCTTTGGCGGCCCAGAGGTAGAATGTTTGCTGCGTCAGATCGTACGAAGCCGCCTCACTGCGGGTCAAGCTCAGGGCAAAGCGGTATAGCGCCTCGTAATACTGATTTACGAGTTGCTCGAATTCCGCGTTTTCCATGAGCGTATGAGGAGCGGGCTGGAGACTTATTCCCGAAAAATCACTCGACTACGGTGCCGGTGCAACTGCTGCCGCATCCAGCGGTGCAGGCGAGACAATGGCTGCCGGTCAGGATCGCTGCCTTATCCAAAGAGGTGGGCGTCACATCCCAAAGGAAAAGGGGCTGAGGGCCGTGTAGCCGAAGGTTCAGCATCTGGTTGAAATCGCAATCATACACTTCCCCCTGAAAACCCACGCTCAAGGTATTGCGGCACATCAGCCCTTCGAGAGTCGCGGGATTGAAGCTGTTGACGAGCAATTCCATGTATTCATCCCAGCGGCCTTGCTTGCGCAAATCTTCGGCAAAACGGGCGATCGGCTGGTTGGTGATCGTGAAGAGTTGATGAAAGACGATCCCATAATCTCGGCCCAAGGCTTCCTTGTAGTCTTGCTCAAGTTCGGCTTGGGGCGGTGGCAAAGCGGTGCCGACTGGGTTGTAAACCAAATGCAGAGGAAGCTTGGTCCCATAGCCCACGGCGTTCAGTTTTTGCAATCCAGCTATGCTGCGTTCAAAAACGCCATCGCCGCGTTGCTTGCGCACATTCTCGGATTGGTAGCAAGGCAGTGAGGCGATGATTTCAACTTCATTCTCAGCGAGAAATTCAGGGAGATCCTCATATCCCGGTTCGGACAGGATGGTGAGGTTGTTTCGATCGATAACCTTGGCTCCGCAATTACGAGCGGCCTTCACCAGAAAGCGGAAATGCGGGTTCAGTTCTGGTGCCCCTCCCGTGATGTCCACGATCTCGGGACGATAAGTCTGCATCCAGGCGACAATCCTTTGAGCAGTCGGGAGGTTCATCATTTCCGTGCGCCAAGGGGCGGCATCGACATGACAATGGCGACAGGCCTGGTTGCATTTGCGGCCTACATTGACCTGCAATGTCTGCAGACGACCGCGCCGCAGTTCCAAGCCATGCCTCTGCAGGATGGCCTGAAAGGAATGGGTCACGCGATGAGATTAACGAAAATCCGCCGCCTAGGCCAGCCTTTGCGCCGAAAGCCGGGCAAGGTAATTTTCCCAGTCCGCCTTGGTGTCCACGTCCGAAAGTCGGCGAAAGAGATGGTGAATGAGGCCGGTGGCTTGAGCGTGAGCCAGAGTTTCAGCGAAAACAGTTTCCGTGCTCCAGCGAATGCCCGAAAAGAGATGAGGCTGGGGTTTGTTGAGGCCGATAAGCCAGTAGCCGCCATCCGTGGCCGGACCCAGCACGAGATCATGTTTAGCGAGTGCGTTCCATGCCTCCAATATGTCGGTCGCACACACCTCGGGGCAATCCGTGCCGATCATAACGACTCGTTGACTGCCCAGATGAAAAGCCTGTGCGAAAGCGTTCTGCATACGA
This sequence comes from Chitinophaga pinensis, assembly GCA_943367715.1. GTDB lineage: Bacteria > Verrucomicrobiota > Verrucomicrobiia > Limisphaerales > JAEYXS01 > JAEYXS01. The sequence goes on from CALRJY020000020.1 coordinate 40,326, forward strand.
ACACCCAAATCTCCCTCGGTCTGTGGGTAGGCCTTCCAGCCGGGCCTTAGCAACGATGCGATTTGTGGACCAGCGTCGGCCGGGGAGTAATGCAATTCCACCTCCTGCACCGAGGCCATCCGGTTGAGTACGATATCGAGAAGTTCCCGGTAGATCCCCAGCGCGGTGTCTGCGCCCAGTTCGGATGCCAGCCGCGTCTTCACCAAGCCGCGACGGGGCGCTTTGAGCAGGATCAAGAGTTTCTCACCAGCAGCCATGTGCAGACCATGACAATCAAGAGGACTTGGGACGAGTCTTTTGCGGGTTCCAGCGGTAATAAGCCTCGCGCAGTGGGGTGGGCTGAGGATAGCAGGATTTCATGTCAGCCAGTTTCATAATGACCCATGGCTGTGTAAAATGTCCGCCATTCTTGGTGAAAACAAAATCATCGGCCAGATAGACGGCTCCATGCACGGGATGCCCGGAAGAACCGACCAGAAAAATGAGATCGCCGTAGCGCGGCTTGCCTTCCACACGATCATGATACTTGGCGAGAGCTTCTTCCATGAAGGCAGTATCGGTGAAACGGTTGTCCGGGGAGCGATTGAAAAAATTGAACGCGGTCCAGTAACAATCAGGCGGAATATCCTGAGGGTTCTTCGGTGCCGCAGGATAGGTGTTCAACAAGGAGCGGGGCAGCGGGGGAAGGATGCTCGCAAGAGAGGCATAAGCCTGCGGTTGAGTGCCCAGAGTTTCCGTGAGTTTCCGTTTCACGCGATCAACCCGGTGCCATTCGCCCCAATAGGTAGAAAGCGCCTTGATGTCAGTTTTTTGGTCGATACGGATGCGGACTTCGCAATAGGGACGCCGATACAGGATGCTTAGCAACTCTGCGTGCATCTCCTTATCGGTCACTTGTTCATTGATAAGATCCAGATCGGCAAAGCAGATGGAACTGCCTACCGGATAGACCAGGCGACGGATGCTCTCGGAGAGTTGCGCGGACAGGTGGTGATCCTGCATCCAGTCATCAAAGCTGGCCGCTGGGTAGCAGAACGGGAAATTCTGGGCCTGGTTTTCTGGGAACTGCGCCAGCCATACATAAAGCATAGCCCGGCTCTTGGGTTGAAGAGACCAGCGAAATTCGTTGGATGGACGGACGAGAACTCCAGAACCGTTCGGTTCTACTTGGCAGGTCGTTTGCCACAGACGGCGCTCTTCCTCGGAGAGCGGGGTGGCCGCGATCACGGCTTGAAGTTTCTCGACAGTCGTATCAGGAATAGCCCATACGGCAGGCGCGGGCGGAGGGGATTGGTGCAGCCAAGTTTGGGGCAAGGGCAGGAAAAAACGGCGATACTCCAGAGTGCCCCAAGGGCCGGAAGCAGCGGAAACCCATTCTTTGTCGATATCCTTCCGTTCAAATGCCGACGTAGCATCCTCCCCGTCGTCCTCAGCTTGAGGGCGACAGGACGCGCCAAAGAGGGCGGCCACGAGTATGGCCAGAAGTCCAAGTCGGTTAGACATCACTAGTTTAGACGATGCCGGAGCTGAAAGGTTTCGCAAGGAAAAACGAGGCCTCTGTATTAATTAATCTAATCTCAGTGCCTGGCCTAAAAACGCACTTCAGGGCATGATACCGTATATCATTGTTAGACAACGCCGAGCTGAAAAAGTTTCACTGATTCTGGATAGATTTAGAACGTGGAAAACTAATCCACGACAGCGGGTAGAGGTGGGCTCGCTAAGACAAATTCTTAAGGACGGCTCAGTTTGAAGATACCGCGATCGAACTTGCAGGAATAAGTCGCGTTCAGATTGGTGCCGCTCACACTGCCGGTATAGGAGTAAACGCCGCCGGCCAATGGTCCCAAATTCTCTTGGCCCTTAAAGGTCCAACTGCCATCAGTCTTTTCCACAGGCATGGTCACCAAATAGCGAGCACGGAAGACTTTCCAATAAGTGGCCTTGAACCAGAACTCATACTCATCCGGCTGCTTTTGAGTGACGATGCACCGCAGTTCTCCGGTGTGACCGTTGGCTTCACTCAGCCATGCTCCCTGCCATGGTCCCGCCAGACTTTGACCTGCAGCGGGTGGTTGGACCCGGGCGTGGCGCCATTCCCGCTCAAAGCTGGTGCAACCCGAAAGCAACGCGACCAAAACGGTGAGCACGAGAATTTTTCCTGACATTTTCATACGTTTCAAAATTTGCTTTATCTCAAGCTGCTCATCATTTCCCTCGGGACGCTATTTCTTGGCCGCAGATCTGGCCGTGTTCTCCAGCATCAAGATTGAAGGCCCGCGTTCTTCCCAGGTATCACCCAGCAACTTGGGCAAGTCGCCGAAAGACCGGTTGAAAGCGCCGAGCACGATGTCAGCATCACCGTCGCCATCCCAGTCTCCGGCGTCCATAGTGATCCAGCGGCCGGAAATGCTTTCGGAGAAAGTGGAGGGCGCGAACTTCAGCCCGCCGAGATTCTCCAGGTAAGTGAAGCTTTCCTTGAAGCTGCCGAGGTAGTTGGGAAAGAAAGAGATCGCGGCGATGTCCTGGTCACCATCCAGATCGAAATCTCTCGCCAACGCCCGATAGGCACCGTGCAAGGGGTAGAACCAAGCCTCATGGAACTTGCCGCCACCGTCGTTTAGATAGAGTCGGATGCCGTGGTAAGGTTTGGTGCAAATGGCGAACATCCCCGTATCGCCATTGTCACCATTGGTCACCAAAAGGTCCGGTTTGCCATCCTTGTTAAAATCCACCATCTCCAGATGGGACATGCCCCACGCTGGATGTTTTTCAACAATCGTTTTTTCTTCAAATTGGCCCTGGCCGAGATTTCTCAAAAGAAACAGGCCCTCGCGCGCTTGCGCCATCAGCACCACAATGTCCAATCGTCCGTCGCCATCAAAGTCATGCACCTTGGCCCCCACGGCGCCTGGACGATCCATAAGCAGATGCTCCTGATAAGTGCCGTCGGCTTTTTGCTCATACCAGGCAAAACTGCCGAGGATGTTCCCATAGGTCGCCACCACGAGATCTTCCCGGCCATCCTGGTTTAGATCGGCCACGACTGATTCCACCGGGCGTCTCAATTTGGTGAGCAAAACTTTGGTGACCTCGGAACTGTCCTTGGCACCGCTGTTCGGGCCTTTGAGCCGCACTAGCTGGCCCTCGGCCAGATCAGAAGGGTAAACACTGCCGATCATCGTGCCGTAGTAACCATCCGGGCGCTCCAGCAGATGGACGATGGGATTGGGCATATCCAAAGAGGCGGCCAAGGTCCCATCGGGTTTGAGGACGGCCAGTTTCTTGGTCTCGCTATCCGCGATGAGGAGCAAGTGCGCCTGTTCATCGATCTTCACCAGGGTAGTGACGGGCTTACCGTTCCGATAAGTCGTGTCCCGGATGCGAAACTGTTTCAGGCCGAGGCTGATTTGAGGCTTCGCTGGTTGGGGCAGGGGCGTCAACGGTGCGGTGGCCAAATAGTAGGTGTGGATGATCTTATAATCGGCAAAATCGATCATCGGCTCTTTGGGGACCTTGCCGGATGCCAGCACTTGATCGCCTCCGGGTTCATTGGTCCAACCGACCCTGCCGTATCCCAGCCAATCATCCATCCGGGGAAGAATCTCACTCGCCCAGGTAAAGCGGTCGGCGATGTCCGGCTCAGGAAAAATGTGGCAAGAGCCGCATACTTGTTGGGCCAATTCGCGCCCCACCTTGAGGTCACCAGCTTTTTCAAAAGGTGAACCCTGTTTGCTGGGGCCCGTTGGTAGCATCCCCTTCATTTCCGACTCAGGAGCAGATTCGGAGGGTTGCCGAAAGATCAGGACGTAAACCACCAAAAGAGCGACGACTACTCCCATGATGATGGGAGCAAGCGGTTTGTTGCCAGGGGGTTCGGATGTCGCCCCTGCTTCAACAGGCTCTTCGGTGCCACCGGGAATACGCATAATTCAAAGGAGAATCGTAAACCCAAGTGAGGTCAAACAAAAGCGGGCAATTTGCGTGCAGCTTGCGTGCTGCAAAAAGGATTAGTTCATGCGGTTTGCACCATTTGATCGCCCGCCGGAGCTGGAGACAAGCGATCGTCGGGTTGATTCCCTACGCGGTAAATTCTTGGTAGTGAACAGCTAATGGGCCGATAGACGAGCTTTGAGGGGGACGTCCCCATCTGGCGGTATTCGAGCTGCTAACTTAAGATGGTATGATGAAAAAGATTTTAGCCCTCTCCTTGATTGCTACGGCAGTTAGCGTTATCGCTGCCGAGCGTCCTTTGACGCCAGTGGCGCCTAACAATCAGCCTGGCCCCACAAATGCAGTGCCGGGCAGCACAAACCAGATCCCAGGATATACCAACGCAGTTCCCGGACGGACCAATCAAATACCGGGATTCACGAACCAAGTTCCAGGCCGGACCAACCAGGTGCCCGGCTTTACCAATCAACCTCCGGGTTTTACCAACCGCCCTCCCGGTTTGACGAACAGGCCGCCACAAACGGTGCCGCCCGGACCAGCCACCCCCGGTGCTCCGCGTCCGGTGCAGCCCCCGGGAGCTCCCCAACCCGTGCGGCCTGCGCCGGCCCCCGGGACACCGCGCTGATAATCTACCAAGCGCACAATCAAATAAGGGCAAGGCGATCGCCTTGCTCTTTTTTTGTGGGGATAAGTGAAGATGAAAAGTGGCGGAGAGAGGGGGAGTCGAACCCCCGGTACGCCTTTAGAGCGTACAACGGTTTAGCAAACCGCCGCTTTCGACCACTCAGCCATCTCTCCGCGAAAGCTTTCTCCAGTTTTTTCCGCCAAGGCGGGGTCAACCGGAGGAGGGTTTTATAGGCATCAACCTCCGCATGGTCAAGCCGCCTGCGGAAAATAATTCAGTAATGATTTTGAGCGTTACCGGGAGCATATGCAAACTGCCCCCGATTTTGTAGTAGCTGCGTTTCAACATGGTGCTAATATCAGTGAAGATCACCATGGCCAAGCGAGAACAATGCCCCTCCTGCGGAGGCTTCAACACCTCCACGGCACCCTGTTCAATGGTCGGTCCGCGGGTGAGCACCACGATACTGTTAGGCCTGTGGTATATGATCGGTCACGCGGCGGTGACCAAGGAAGCACGGCTCTGCCATGCTTGCGGCCATGCATATCAAAGCCGCTCGCCGGTATTCAAAGCGCTGGTCTGGTTTGTAGTTTTGGCTCTGCTGGTGGCTTGGTCGGCAAGCGGTGTTGATTGACGGGCGTGTTTCCAAGCGATGAGCCTTCACACGGTCACCTTAAGTTTCCTCTCGCTCAAGCCGCGCGTCACGCGCACCGAAAACCGTCTAGTTTTGGAGTCCACTTTTGGTTATCGGCTGAGCTACTTCTTTGCCTGCGCCCATAAGATCGAGTTCGATGCGTTGACCCGGAGAGTATCGATTTCCCGCCATTCCTGGTGGGTTAAGGAACACAAAGACCTTTTCTACTTCGATCTGGTTGAAGAGGTCGGTTTCATTGGAAACGAGTACGTCACTATCCGTGGCCGTGATCAGTATGAGCAGGTGTGGCTGGCCTTTAAACTCAAGACCCGCAAAGAGCCGGTCAAGCTGGCTTCATTTGAAGGAGAGGGTTCCCGTGAAACTGGCGTTTGGGGCGTGTTGTTTGGCGACTCCATCATCGATTTCCGGGGCGATCATGTGGAGTCCGCCCAGGAAATGAAAAGGCTGGTGGAGGAGATACTGGCTAAGACGTGAAACTGCTCGTTTCCCTTTACTGATACCCCAACATCCGCCCGCCTTGATACACGACGAAAGAAGCACCCCACGCGAGCACGCCCATGTAAACAAGCTGGAAGATCGCCCATTTCCAACCGCCTGTTTCACGATAGACGATGGCCACGGTGCTGACGCATTGCAGCGCATACACGTAGAAGACCATCAGCGTGAGGCCGAGCAGGGTAGTGTAGAGCTTGGTGCCATCCTCGCGAGTTTGTGACTGCAGTATGGCCGCGAGCTTTTGGGTGCCTTCTTCGGAATCATCCTCCTCGATATTATAAACTGTGGACATGGTACCGACGAACACTTCACGGGCAGCGAAGGAGGCGACGAGACCGATGCCGATTTTCCAATCCATGCCCAAAGGCTTGATGGCGGGTTCGATAAAATGGCCGATACGTCCGGCAAAGCTGTAGCGGAGCTTTTCGCCGTTTTCAGCATCATTGATCTCTTTCAGCTTCGCCGCACGCGCTTCAGCAATCGCTTCTTCAGTTTGAGCTTGGGCAAAGGTCATGGTGGGGACAGCACTGCGCTGTGCCTCGAACTCTGCCGCCTTCTCTGCGCTGCGCGGATAGGTGGAAAGGAACCACAGCAAAATGGAGATACCAAGAATGACTGTGCCAGCGCGGAGGAGGAACAATTTCGCCCGTTCCCAGATATGCCGCATGGTGACGCTGAACACGGGCCGTTTGTAGGGTGGCAGCTCCATGATGAGCAGGGGTGGCTCACCTTTGAGCAAGGTGCGCTTCAGTATCCAAGCCATCACGAACGCGCTCACAGTGCCCAAGAGATACATGCCCAACATGGTGAGGCCGGGTAGGCCCAGAAAACCAAAAATCTTCTTATTCGGAATACAGGCAGCAATCAGGAGCGTATAAACAGGCAGACGTGCGGAGCAGCTCATCAAGGGCGCGATAAGAATCGTGGCGAGCCGGTCTTTTGGGTTCTCGATGGTGCGCGTGGCCATGATGCCGGGAATGGCGCACGCATAAGAGCTGAGCATGGGAATGAAACTCTTGCCGTGCAGGCCTACCTTGCTCATCAGGCGATCCATGAGGAAAGCCGCGCGCGCCATGTAACCGGAGTCTTCCAGCAAGCCGATGAAGAGAAAGAGCATGCAGATCTGCGGTAGGAATACCACAACCGCACCGACACCGGCGATCACACCATCGCAGATCAGGCTCTGCATATCACCGGGCGGGATCAGATCTTTCATCTGATCGTTTACCCAGGATACGCCGCTATCCAGCCATTCCATGGGGTATCCGGCAAAGGTGAAGATGCTCTGGAAGATCAGCGCCATGATGGCGACGAAGATCAGCAGGCCCCAGAACTTGTGGGTGAGAACACGGTCAGCCTTGTCGCTGAACGTCTCCTTATACAGCATCGTCTCCGTGGTGACTTCCGTGTGAATGTTGCCCACGGTGGCATAGCGCGCTTCGATCGGTGTGCCGCGCCAGTCCACCTGCGCGTCGTCCAAGCGTTTCCGTGCCGCCGTGATGCGCTCGCTGATCTGCGGAGGGAGATGCAGACTCTCAGCGGATACTTTTTCATCCGTCAGCAAAAGCAGAGATTCGGCGGTGGCCGCTGTGAAGCGGTTCTGGATGCGATTCTCGATCTCGGTGGCGAGCTCGGCGAGTTCCCGCTCGAGTTCGTTGGGCAACACGCTAAATCGGACGGGACGAGGACGCACGCAACCGCCGCGGACGATTTTGAAGACCGCATCGCGCAGTGCATCGAGGCCTTCATCCGCACTGGCCACCATGGGTACCACGGGTGTGCCGAGGCGCTGAGAAAGTTTATCGGCATCGACATCGTGACCATTCTCCTTGGCCACATCCACCATGTTCAGCGCGATGATGGTGGGGTAACCCAGTTCGATGACCTGCGTGGCGTAGTAGAGATTGCGCTCGAGATTCGACGCATCGATGACAACCACGACTAGAGAAGGGGCGGGGACATCCGGCAGGCGATGAAAGAGTACGTCGCGGGAAATCTGTTCATCAATCGATTTCGGGCTCAGGCTGTAAGTGCCGGGCAGATCGAGGATGGTAATGTCCAGATCAGCGGGGGTATGACGCAGCTTGCCTTCTTTGCGTTCGACGGTGACGCCGGCGTAGTTGCCAACTTTGGCGCGCAGGCCAGTGAGCGCGTTAAAGAGCGTGGTCTTGCCGCAGTTGGGATTACCGGTCAGCGCGAGATAGACTGGCTTGGAGGCGTTGGACGTATTGACTGACATGGCGATCGGTTAACGTCCGGACGTCAGGCAAGACGGACCAGAATCTGTTCCGCTTCGTGTTTTCTTAAAGTGAGGTGATAGCCGCGCACTTTGATCTCGATGGGATCGCCCATGGGCGCGTAACGAACAATCTCGATCGGCGTGCCCGTGAGCAGGCCCATTTCCATAAGACGACCACGGCTTTCCGGGGCGATCTGAATGGTAGTGATGACACCTTTGGCCCCGATGGTGAGGGACGAGAGCGGCTGGGAATCGGCGGGCATGTCAGGCGGCGAAGCGGGAGGTAAGCGGTTCCACCAAAATGCCCTCGGCCAACTGGCTGCTGATACCGAGACGGGCGTTGCAAACCTGGCAGATGAGGTTCGACTGGTGGCTGAGCAGGGTGACCTTTTGCTCCTCGCAGAAGCCCATTTCACGGAGCCGGCTCATGACTTCCGGTGAGGCAGTTAGCTGCTTGATACGCACGCAGGTGCCTGCCTTGACCTTATTCAAGGGACAAAGCTTGGGCGCGGCACACTGGCCGTTCACCGAAAGCGTCATGGATGACGTATTGCTCACAACAACCTGATACTTCTCCAATTGAGACTTAGTTGCAAGAGGGTTTTGCGAGTTAATCTCAATTAGAAACGGATGATCCCGCGGCCAACATGTGAAGTCTGCCTTCGTGCAAACGAGTCCGCTGGAGGCTTTGGATACTGAGATTTCCCCACCGATCATCCTGACGGAAAGCAAAACACCCTGGGGCTAAAGTGGGATATGTTTTGTTTTAGCCATTGGTGTTGAGCATTTTCGGCAACTGCAATTAATTCACCTTGGGCAAAAGAAGACATGCTGCTGCAAGCTCGCTTAGCATAAAGTACTGGGTTTTCACCCCATTGCGGCAAGTTTCGCAAAAGCGCGAGGACTGGCACGGGCAGTGCTTAGGTTTTTGAGAATGGTTTAAAATGCCCTCTTTGAGTTGTGCGAAGAAGGCGAAGAAAACCAGGCTTAGTAGTAACCAAAGCAATATTATGATCAGCAACGCGATGACTGCGCCTCGGGGATTTGAGGGTGTGATGTTGGGGGCAACGTTGCAGGACCTTATCCAGATGGAGTGCCTCACTCTGGCTACGCGTTCAGTGAGGGTGGAAACCCATGACAAGGTCGGGGTGATTTATTTTGCGGGCGGCCAAGTGGTGCATGCCCAGGTCGGGAGCGTAAATGGTGAAGAGGCCTTTTACGAGATGTTGCGTTGGAAGAACGGCAATTTCACCATCCAAGATGGTGTCCGGCCCACCGAAGAGACAATCACCCGGCACTGGCAGGGACTGCTTTTGGAATCAGCCTCGCGGAACGATGAAACCAACGTGGCCGAACTGCAAATGGGCGGCGAGGTCATCCAATTGGACAAGGCTCAATTTATGCAAAGAGATCCCGTACTTGAAGTGTTGGCGGACCCGGAGGTCATTTCCGGTGTCCAGTTCAGCGAAGATGGCAGCCTGCTCGAGGCCAAGTCGGACGACGCGGAAAACATGCAGGCCGCGTTCGCGTATAACATCGAACTGCTGCGCCTGATCGGTCAGAGCCTGGGGGCGGAGAACCTCAAGGAAGTGGACCTGTTCGGACGGCAGAGCAAAGGCATCTGCGTGATCAATGAAAAATCGGTGGCGTGTTTTGTGACGACGCCGAAGGCCAATTTTGCGCAAATCACCAAGAAACTCGTATAACTTAAATCGCCATGGAAAAAGTACTCGCCGCCCTCAAGGACATACACGGTGTGGAAGGCAGTTTCGTGATGAATACGAACGGGGAACTGGTCTGCCGCCAGATGCCCTCCATCTTCGCCGATGAGATTTTCGCCGAGCTGGGCCGTCGCCTGCTGGGCATCTACAGCACCTTCGATCTCCAGGTCAGCCAGTTTGATGATCTTTTGCTCAAGTTCGACGGTTACTGGCTTTATATCCGCCGCGCTTCCCATGGTTTTCTTAGCATCCTGACGTCGGAAACCGTGAATTATCCGGCGCTTAAGATGGCCAGCAACTTGGCCCTGTCCCAGTTGACGAGCCAGATCCAATCCGCCAAACCGATTTCAACTGCTCCGGCGGCCCAAGTTGTGGCGGCAGCACCTTCACCCGCGCCGGCTCCGGTCGCATTGCCTGCTCCCGTCAAGATGGAGGCACCCAAGCCGGTGACACCCATCCATCGCCGCTTCTTCCGCGGCCAACCAGTGGACTAACCATCCAGGTCGGTAAATCGTGAGCTTTTAGCAAACCTTTAAAAAAAGGCACGCCTGAGGTGTGCCCATATCCTGAGAAAATTTGACCGATGGCGAGTGCCTGTCGGTCATGCCGGACAAACGAGACATCCATACCTAACTATGAAGATACTAAAACTGCTCTTATGTACAATCGCGCTCGGGCTTGTCCCTTGGCTCGCAATGGCAGCAGATGCACCTCCTGCTGCAGAAGTGGTAGCTGCGGCTACTAACGCGGTGACGGCTGCCGTGGCTCCCGCCGCACCAGCACCCGATCCCACGGCTACGCTGAAGATCGGTTTGGATACCGTTTGGGTGCTGGTGACCGCAGCATTGGTGTTTTGGATGAACGCAGGCTTTGCCTGCGTTGAATCCGGCATGTGTCAATCTAAGAACACCGCGAACATTCTCGCCAAGAACTTCGTGGTGTTTGCCTGCGCCTCGCTTTCTTACTACTTCATCGGGTGGGGGTTGATGTTCGGTGACGGTAACGGGTTCATGGGCATGGAAGGCATCTCCATGTTGAAAGGCGAAGATAACAGCCCTGCGACCGGTGCTGATTATAAAGGCGTTTATGATGCGATCAGCTGGACGGGCGTTCCCTTGTTCGCCAAGTTCTTCTTCCAACTTGTGTTTGCCGGCACTGCCGCGACGATTGTTTCCGGCGCCGTGGCGGAACGTATCAAATTCGGCTCCTTCGTAGTGTTCAGCTTTATCCTGGTCGCCTTTCTGTATCCGATCACAGGTCACTGGATCTGGGGTGGTGGCTGGCTGCAGACCGGTGGTTTCTGGGATTTTGCCGGCTCGACGGTGGTTCACTCCATGGGTGGCTGGGCCGCTCTGGCTGGTGTGCTTGTGCTCGGAGCGCGTAAGGGCAAGTTCAGTGCCGATGGCAAAGTTCATCCGTTCCCAGGCCATAGCATCGCGATGTCCACGATCGGTGTCTTCATTCTCTGGCTCGGCTGGTTCGGGTTCAACCCGGGTTCCACGATGGCTGTGGGTGATGGCAAAGCCATGGCCCATATTTTCGTGACCACGAACACGGCTGCGGTGACGGGGATCATCACTTCCATGCTTACCGCCTGGTTCTTGTTGGGTAAACCAGACGTGTCCATGGTGCTGAATGGTTGCTTGGCTGGTTTGGTGGCCATCACAGCTCCCTGTGCGTATGTGACGGTGCCGGCCGCCATCATCATTGGTGGTGTGGCGGGTGTGCTGGTGGTCATCTCGGTGCTCTTCTTCGACAAAATGCGGATTGATGACCCGGTCGGTGCGCTCTCGGTGCACTTGGCCAACGGCGTGTGGGGTACGTTGGCGCTGGGGCTGTTCGCTGATGCCACAGTGGCCAAAGAGATTGCCGGGATCGAACTGGTCGGTGGCATGAAACAGTTCCTCATCCAGTTCAAGGGTGTGGCTGCCGTGGGCGTCTTCACCTTCGTGATCTCCTACGTCGTGTGGCAAGTGCTCAAGGTCACCATGGGCCTGCGCGTCACTGCGGAAGAGGAACAAGAGGGCTTGGACATCGGCGAGCATGGCAACGAGGCGTATCCCGACTTCGTCATCAACAGCAAGTAATCTGGCAACCTAACAGGCTATGAAAAAAATCGAAGCAGTCATCAAGCCCTTCAAGCTGGACGAGGTGAAGGAAGCGCTCACCGCCCTCGGCGTGCTGGGTATGACGGTCACCGAGGTCAAGGGCTTCGGCCGCCAAAAGGGGCATACGGAGATCTACCGTGGCTCCGAATACACGGTGGAGTTCCTGCCCAAGATCAAACTGGAGCTCGTCGTGGCCGATAGCATGACCGCCCCGGCTGTGGAAGCGATCCTGAAGGCCGCAAAGACCGGCAAGATCGGTGACGGCAAGGTGTTCGTCATGCCGATTGACAACATCATCCGTATCCGCACGGATGAGACGGGCGAGCAGGCCGTATAGTTTTGGTTAAGTGAATACACAAAGGCCCGGACATCATGTCCGGGCCTTTCTTCTTTTGGAGATTAGCGAGGACTGGCTCTTTAGTGCTTCGACTCCTTCGGACCACCTTCGGTTATGACACGTTGATCTCCTTCGCCGAGCTTGCGTTTGAACAATCCGATGGCCATCTGATAGCATTGTATCGCTAGGGCGGGGTCGTAACGATGTCCCTCATCGCGCAGGAAAGCGTGCTGGCCGTTGAATTCGTGCCAGGTGAAATGGATGCCCGCCTTCAGCATGAGTTGATAAATGAGGGCGCGGCCTTCGTCCGGCACATGCGGGTCCTGACGGCCCCAGATCATCATCATCTCGCCCCGGACTTCCTTCATGCGATCTTGCGTGTCATCCTTCATCCCTTGGCCGAGGCCGCGCTTGTGGATGTCCGTGGCGTAGAAGCAAACAGCGGCCTGCACGTCGGGATTCAAAGCAGCGCGGAAGGCGAGATGACCGCCGATGCAGATGCCCATCACGCCCAGATTGCCGGTGCAATGCGGATTCGCCAGCAAGGCGTCGAGCGCACAACGGGCATCCGAATCATAGCTCGCGAGCGGCTTGGAGATCTTCAACTCATTGCCGCGATTCGCTCCGGCCTGGTCATAGGCGAGCACGGTGCCAGCCGGTTCGAACTCATGATAGATCTCCGGCACGGCTACCACGAAGCCATGTCCGGCAAGCATGGCCGCAGTGCGACGGATGGGACCGGTCACTTGAAAAATCTCCGAATAGAGAAGGATGCCAGGATAACGGCCGGGAGCGGCTGGCCGAAGAATGTACGTGCGCATGGGACCGCTCGGGGTCAGCACGTCCTCAAACTCGCTGTCGATGATCGTCATGGTGTCTCCGGCTAAGTGTGTTTATGGCGGGTGTGTCTGGCTGTTGTTAGTAAGCCATGGACTTGCCTGCGGTCAACGCTACAGTGGCATTTGCTGTGCTTTTCGAGAGGGAAATCCGCGAGGTCAACTTTTCTTGCCCTTGCAGCGCGCCATTCGGCTCCGATTCTACCGCCATCCAGCCGTTCAACTCACACCGCTACGTGACGTGCCTGTCGTTTCGGCCCGGCGATTTTCTCACGCGAAGGACTGGGATGTTTCTCTTCGGTCAAATGTTCGCGCAGGAACTCGGGCTTGTCCTTGCGACCGGCACGCTGAAAATCTTTCCACAAAGACAACGCTACCGGCTCGATGGCCATCGCCCGCACGGTGGTGAGGAACTCGAAGAGGAACTCCATCAAGCGGGGCAGGGCGATCTGGTTGGTGCGACCGACGCGTTGATATAGCCACTCTGTCCACTCCATGAAGGCGTTAAATGCGGAGGGCTGCTCGTGCCAGATAAGCGCGGTGGTTTCTACGAAGTTGCCACTGTTGCCCACCAAATCCCAGAAGCGGGCGAAGCGGCGCATCTTTTGCATCGTGGCGAAGTCGAGATCACGATTCTGCAAAATCTCGTAAGGCGTCTGCGCGCTGTAGAGCATCGTGAACTCTTTATCATGCCGCACGATGGGCGTGCCGCGCAGGCGCTTGAGGATGCCGACTTGGATCTCCTGCGGCTTCAGCGCGATGAGGCGATCAAAGCCCGCTGCGAAACTTTCCAGCGTTTCCCCTGGCAGCCCGACGATGAGATCGGCGTGGATATGCACGCCGGTATGCTCGCGCAGGTAGCGGAAGTTATCGGCCAACTTCGTGTAATCTTGGCGGCGGCTGATGTTCTTGCCGACTTCGGTGTTAAAAGTCTGGATGCCGACTTCGAGCTGCACGCCGCCGAGCGGAAACCTGGCAATGAGTTCGCGCAAGGCTTCCGGCAAACGGTCCGGCACCATCTCGAAATGCACGAAGAGATCGGGCTGCCAGCGGTCGAGGAAGAATTGGAGGATGGCCTTACTGATGTTCAGGTTCAGGTTGAACGTGCGGTCCACGAACTTGAACTGCTTCAAGCCGCGATCCAACAGCTTCTGGCACTCGGCGAGAATCACCTCAACCGGCACCTGACGCACGGGGATATCGAGTGAGGACAGGCAGAACTCGCAGGTGAACGGACACCCGCGCGAGGCTTCCACATAGACGATGCGGTGGGCGACATCGTCTTCGTTGTAGAAATCGTAGGGGAGCTTGATCTGGCTAAAGTCGGGCAGGGGAGCCGCCATGATCTTTTGCGGCGGACGCTCACCAGCCAGCAGCTTGCGGCAGAGCTTGGCGAATTCCAGATCGGCCTCGCCGGTGATGACGTAATCCGCCAGCGCGACGATCTCCTGGCCTTCCGTCTCATAGCTCACCTCGGGTCCGCCGAGCACGATGATAAGGTCTGGCCGGATGCGTTTCAGTGCGGAGATGACCTCGCGCGTCTGCACCGTGTTCCAGATATACACGCCGAAGCCGATGATCTGCGGATTGCGCGCCAGCAAGACCTCCGCTATGTCCAAGGCACGCTGGTTGATATCGAACTCCACGAGACACGTACGCGCCTGCAGCTCGCCCATATTGGCCAGCAGATAGCGCAGGCCAAAGGCGGCATGAATGTACTTCGCGTTAAGCGTGGTCAGAACAACGTCAGCCATGACAGGGGGATAGTGTATTACATCGAAAGCACCCAATACCAAGCCCAAAGGTGCGCTTCAGAACGATCCTGATCAGGTTTCGTCATACTCATAGCCGGGCGGGCGGAACTCGCTCTTGATGCGACCGATGATTTCGCCCCGGCGTGATTCCGCCCATTCAGGAAGTTTTAACGCGTCAGGGCCAAGGTAGATGACATGGTGGGCTTTTCCCACCAGCAACTCTCCTCCGACTTCAATCCGATGCCAGGTTCCGTCCTTGAGTTCCTCATAATACATCGCATCCCGGCCGATATGGCCCACCCGCCAGCCGCGCTGCCGATTCCGCCTCTGCTCAATCCAGCCGCGTATCAAGGCGATCGATAACCAGACGGCAACAGCAATGGAGACATAGAGTGGATAGCGTTTGGCCGTCTCCCAAAACAAGGCGCAGACGATGACGACTATCGTTACCGGTAAAACGAGATAACGAAGAAGGTGCAAAACGTCTTTGAACATACAATGACGAGTCCGTGTAACTCAGGGACATCCGGTTGTCCAAAAGAATCAAAAACGGAGAGATACCCTTAGGTTAATATCAAGATGGCTGGACAATCAAAATTGTTCATCTCATCGTGACTGCATGACTACCGGCGCATCACTTCAACTTTTTCGTGCGAATACTTTCCGATTGGCGGTCCTCTACTTAGGAGCAGCGGTGATCTTGATGATACCGGTGCGGGGTTCGGCGGCGCAGTTCGTATTGTTTGATCAGACGTTCACGTTCACGAAGGAGGATGCGCAGAATTCCAAGCCGAGCAAATCTCACTATTACGTGAAGGGGGACAGGATTAGCGCAGATCGGCCGAAGGATTGGACGGCGCCGGTGGATTATCGCAATGGTACGGCGCATATCCGGCTGGAAGTGCTGGAGAAGGCGCCGGGCGGTGAAGCGACGACCTGGAGCGTGTGCTACATCCCGAACAAAGGGCAGGGGAATGGCTACGGCTGCTTCAATACGGATGTGTACAAGGAGAAGGGCGTCTATGAAAAAGACGTCTCAATGAAGACGTTTTGGCAGAATGAAGGCATCGTCTGGTCAGAGGGCATCAAGCAGATGGATCTGGTCATCAAAGACAATAAAAACGTCAAAGCGCACGAACGGGCGGATATGGAAAAGTTCGTCCCCACGAAGGTGCGGATGACGGTGATCCAAGTATCCGCCGGGGCGAAGTATGATCCAACCTTGGTGCCGGGCCTGCCCAAGACGGTGACTCCTCCCGCCACCAAGGATGGGAAATCGAAGGAATCATCGAGGCCGAAGAGCGCGAGCCTGCCGGTGATGCCAGCAGCAGCGACCGCCTGTTGCGGTGAGGCGAAGAAGCCGCAATGATTCCTTTCGTGAAAAATTTTGCATTTTTGCAGTCGCTGTAACAATCTCTCCGCCGCATGACGCAACCGCTCGCGTTTGTCCTCTATGAGAGTCTCCTGCCCGGCAGCCAATTGGCAAACCGGTTGCGAGACCTGGGCTATCGCGTGTCCACGGTGCCGGATGCACAGCAACTGGTGGCGCAGGCCGAAGCGGAAAAGCCGATGGTGCTGGTGATGGATGTTTACAGTTCCGTGGCCGATGTCTGCGGAGTCTTGCGGGATTTCCGGCAGAATGAGGCCACGTCACACATCCCCGTGCTGGCCTATTACTCGGCCAAGCATAAGGAACTGCAAGCGTCAGCAGTGGAGGCGGGAGCGACGTTGGTGGCCAGCGATGCAGCATTGCTGGGACAACTGCCACGGATGCTGGAACAAGTCCTTGAAGTGTAAGTGATATTTCTTCGTCCGAACCTATTATGAGTCTTCCTGAAGTGAAATTGTCCATGGGCATCCACGTGATGCACCTGTTCTACAATATTGATCGCGTGCGCTGGAGCCAGTTGCCGGCGGGTGAGAGCAAAGCGGTGCAGGCACGTGTCGAAGCCTTGGTAGCGGCAAACAGCAATGCCTGCCAACCACGCCTCACGACGTATGCGACGGTGGGCGGCAAGGCGGACATCGCGTTCATCCTGTACAATGCCGATGGTGCCAAGCTGGCGCAGATGCATCGCGATCTGGAAGCAGCGTTTCCGCCGGGTGCGTTGCTACGGGTTTACAACTACCTGAGCATCACGGAACTCTCGGAGTATGGCTCCACGGAAGAAGATTATAAGAACATGCTGATCCGGGGGGAGAAGCTGGAGCCGGGCACGGAGGCGTTCAACAAGCGCTTCGCCGAGATGCTGGAGAAGAAGAAGGAATACGAGTATTACCGCCTGAATCCGGAATTGCAGGATTGGGAGATCATGAGCTTCTACGGCATGAGCAAGCGCAGGGAGGGTAATGACAACTGGTACAGCCTGGATGCAGACGCCCGGAAGAAGCTGATGGGCGGTCATGCACGGGTAGGACGCAAGTATGGCGGGCGGGTGAGCCAGCTCATCTCATCCTCAACCGGCCTGGACGAGTGGGAATGGGGTGTCACCCTGGTGGCGCATCAGATGGATGCCTTGCGAGATATCGTCTATGAGATGCGTTTTGATGAAGTGAGCGCCCGGTATGGTGAATTTGGGCCATTTTACATCAGTTTGCGGCTATCGGTAGCAGATATTTGGGAGCATCTTAAGCTCTGATTTGGCGATTAGCAGATGGGATAGCCCTTTCTGCCTATTAGCTGGTCTCAACTTGACGATTTTTGGACACAGGAGCTAAATCGTCTCAGTTCGCCATTAGTTTTTATGTCTGCAGGACTAGCATTTGAGCGCAAGCACGAGGATATGCTTGCGCTTTTGTTTTTCCGGACAGGCGCTGGGCGGACCAACGCAGGAGACGCTGTATGGCAAGTGGCAAAGTAAAGTGGTTCGACAATAAGAAGGGTTATGGCTTCATCGCTCAGGACACCGGTGAAGACATCTTCGTGCATCACACCTCCATCACCGGTCAGGGCTACAAAACCCTGAACGAAGGTGAGCAGGTGGATTACGAGGTGGTGCAGGGCGTGAAGGGCTTGAAAGCCCAGAACGTCCATCGTGCCGAGGCGCAAGCCTAAGTATCTCGTCGGGCGGGCGGGGTTAGGACCGGGGTGTTTTTCTTTGGCATCCCGGCCAAACGGGGTATCGTCACGGTATATGACGCCGTTGGCGAGCCAGTTTGTCCGCAGTCTCTACGTGCATGTGCCCTTTTGTGCGCACAAGTGCGAGTACTGCGCGTTTTTCTCCGAATCAGCCCAGGGCGAGCTTATCAACCGTTACGTTTCCGCCTTGGTGCGGGAATTGGAACTGGTTGCGCCGGAGACACGTCCAAATACGGTCTTCTTTGGCGGTGGCACGCCGTCACTCCTGAATCTCAAGCAGTGGGAACAGGTGCTGAAGGCGTTTGAGCGCCTGAATCTCTTGGGTGCCGCTGAGTGGACGGTGGAGTGCAATCCGGCCACTGTCTCCCTCGATAAAGCCAAGTTGTTGCGTGATTACGGGGTGAACCGGATATCCATGGGGGTTCAATCACTAGATGAGAACCTGCTGGAGCGCTTGGGCCGGGTGCATAGCCGGGAGATGGTCTTCAAGTCTTACGATATTCTTCGTCAGGCAGGCTTCGATAATATCAATCTGGATCTGATGTTCGCCATCCCTACCCAGACGATGGCGGTCTGGCAGGCGACCTTGCGAGAGACGATTGCCTTGGGCAGCGAGCATCTCTCAAGCTATGAAGTGATCTATGAGGAGGACACGCCGCTCTTTGATCAGTTACAGGCGGGCAAGATCGATGTGAACGAGGAATTGGCGGCGGAGATGTATGAGGAGTTGTGCCAATACTCAGGCGAGCAAGGCTATGTGCAGTACGAGGTCGCGAACTTCGGCCGTAATAAGCCTGCCCAAGGTGAAGTGCCGGAACGCATCCGTAAAATGGCTGAAGCTGATAGCGGACTGCCGGGCGCGGGCGATGCCTTGATCCCACAGTATGCCTGTCGGCACAATATCAGCTACTGGCGCGGTGTGGATTATCATGGTTTAGGACCGAGTGCGACAGGTTATGTAAGAGGAGTGCGCACGAAGAATTGGTCGAACACGCAGCTCTATTGCGATCAATTGGAAAAAGGGCAGCGGGCTTTTGAATCCAAGGAAGAGTTGCGGGGATTGCGCAAGGCAGGTGAAACAGCCGCATTCGGCTTGCGAATGGCAGCCGGTTGGCCGTTGGCGGAGTTCAAGCAACGCACGGAATGTGATCTGCCGAAGGACTGGGCCAAAGAGGTCGATCAACTCGTGAAGCTGGGGTATGCACAACTGGAACAGGACCGTTTCCGGCTCACACCGACGGGATTACGCTATGCAGATTGGGCAGCGGAACTGTTTCTGCGCTAGATTAGGGTATGAGAAACTCGTTGCTCACCATCGCGGGACGGCTGATGCGATGTCCGGCGGCACCTTATTTTGAAGAAGGGGTGCGCTCGGTCGCGGAAGCGATCTGTGCGGAGGAAGGGCTGGATTGCAAACGGGATGATTACGGCAATCTGATCGTGACGTATCGGAATGGAGGAAGGACACGTCCGCTGGCGTTGGCGGCGCATTTGGATCACCCAGGGTTTGAGATCGTAAAAAAAATGGGACGGAACCGATGGCTGGCCGCGTTTCGCGGCGGGGTCGGTGACAGTTATTTCAAGCAAGGTGTATCTCTACGACTGATGCCACAGCGGGTGAAAGCCAAGCTGGGCACGCGCGTGGGCAAGGATAAGGTGTTCCGGATTGAAACCTCGAAAAGCATTGAGGGGAAACCGGAGTTTGCGGTTTGGGAACTGGAGGATTTTGCGGTGAGAAAGGGCGTGATCCACGGGCGGGCGTGTGATGATTTGATCGGTTGCGCGGCAATCTTGGCGAGCTTGGTGCAACTCAAGCAACAGAAGGCAAAAGTAAACGTCATCGGGATTCTGGCGCGAGCAGAGGAAGTGGGTTTCCATGGTGCGCTCATGGTGGCGGAGAATAATTCAATCCCGCTCAATGCGCTGGTGGTATCGCTGGAGACCAGTCGCGAGATGCCGCCGGTGAAAATGGGACAGGGCGTGATCGTGCGGGTGGGGGATCGCAGTTCCATATTTGATTCCGGGGCCACGCGGTTTCTCACGGAGATCGGCGGAGAGCTGGCCAAGACGGACAAGAAGTTCAAAGTGCAACGGGCTTTGATGAGCGGCGGAACGTGCGAAGGGACGGCGTATCAGGAGTATGGTTACCAGACGGCGGCCTTATGTGTGGCGCTGGGCAATTACCACAACTGCGGTGCCCAAGATCGTATCAAAGCAGAATACGTGAGTGTGGCTGATGCGGAAGGCATGGTGAAGCTGCTAGTGTCCGCCGCCAAGCGGATGAAGGAGTTCAACGTGTTATCCGGCAAGCTGCCGACGCGGCTCAAGGCGTTGGCTAAAGAGGCGCGGGTGGAATTCAGCCGGTTAGGCTAAGAAGCTTTAGGTGACGTTGGTTTCTTCCTGGATGATGTCACCATCCGCCTGTTCCATCATGGTGAGCCGTTTGCGGGCTTTCTCGGCGGCCTGAGTGGCGGGGTATTTTTCCACCAAACGGTTCAAAAGAGCGACCGCCTTGTCAGGTTGATTGAGTTTTCCGGAGTAGAGATTGCAAAGCCGGATAGCCGTCCATCCCCAACGATCGGGGCGGAGGCGGGATTGCAGGATCTCTTCCAGTTCCATCGCGGCGGCCAGGTAATTCCCGAGATCTTTTTCGTAAATCTCCGCGATGCGCAGGCAGGCGTGTTGTTCCCGTGGATTTTGCTGAACGTACAGGCGCAGGAGGCGAATGGCTTCCAAATGGTCACCGCCATTCCAGGCTTCATCCGCTTGCTCGTAAAGGGCGTTACGGGAGGCGGCGGAAGCTTCATCCTCATCGTAGTAGAGGGCACCGGCACGTCCGCCGACCATGCCGCCCACATCACGGGCGATAAGCAGGGCCAAACCGCAGAATCCGATGAACAGAACGGAGCCGCTCATCATCATGCGGGAATAAGCGGCATCGATGGGGTTTTCGCGGGTGGTGCTTTCCTCGGACAACGGAACACGGGCGGCTTCACGTTCGTTGATCTGGCTGTGAAAACGCAAAGTCATGATGCCAAACACGACGGTAATCGTGAGGCAGATAACGTAAGCTAGAATTTTCCAACGGCCCATACAGCAATACTTCTTCCGTGTGTTAAAGAAACAGATTTGATGCGTACGATGATACAGCCATTTTGTGCTATCCCCAGCCCTCCCGGCTAAATCAACAGACCGACAATCGTTGCGGTCAGATAGCAGGCCAACAACCCGGCTATCATGGACCTAAGTCCCAGTCGCGCAAGGTCTTTTCGACGTTCCGGCACCAAGGCGCCGACACCGCCGATCTGGATGGCGATGCTGCCGAAATTGGCAAATCCGCAGAGGGCGTAGGTGGCGATGATAAAGCTCCGCGGATCGAGATCAGCCTTCTGGCCGGTCAAGGAGAGGTAACCGATGAACTCGTTCAAGACGATGCGTTCACCGAGGATCTGGCCGACGGCAAGGCAATCCTTTGAGGGGATGCCCATGAGCCAGGCGAAGGGGGCATTGAACCAGCCGAAGATGGCCTGGAAGGTGACGGGCTTGAACGTCTCGGGCGACGCAGCGAAAAAGTGCTGAGGCAGGGCGAGCAAATGATTAGCGAGGGCCACCAACGCGACAAAGGCGATGAGCATGGCGGCGACGTTCAGGGAGAGCTTGAGACCATCGCTGGCGCCAGTGCAGAGGGCGTCGATGCTATTGACGCTCGTCTGTTCCACTTCGGCTTTGCCACCACCGGCGGTTTCGCTGACTTCGGTTTCCGGGAGCATGATCTTGGCGAGCATGAGGGAAGCGGGGGCACTCATGACGGAGGCAGTGAGCAAGTGACCGGCCATGTCCTTGATGCCGACGCTCTCTCCGAAGGAGGTGTAAACGGCCAGCACACCACCGGCGATGGAGGCCATGCCGCCGGTCATCATGGCGAGGAGTTCGCTCCGGGTCATGCGGGGCAAGTAAGGCTTGATGACGAGCGGAGCTTCCGTCTGGCCCATGAAGATATTAGCGGCAGCAGCCAGGCTCTCACTGCCGCTGGTGCCCATGGTGCGCTGCATAAGCCAGGCAGTGCCTTCCACGATCTTAGGCAGGATGCGCCAGTAGTAGAGCAAGGAGGAGAGCGCGGAGACGAGGATGATGGTGGCGGTGATGGTGATGGCGAGGACGAAGGCGTTGGGCGGGCCAAACTTATCCGCCATCAAGCCCGTATCAGCGAGGGGACCGAAGACGACTTTGGCTCCTTCATTGGCAAAGCCGATGAGTTTGGAGACAGCGTTCTGGGCGAAGGTGAAGAAGGATTTGCCGAAGGTGGTCTTGAGAATCAGGACGGCGAAGAGCATCTGCAGGCCCAAGCCCCAGAGAACGACGCGCCAAGGGAAGCGTTTGCGATTCTCGGAGATGCCCCAAGCCAAGGCGATGAAGGCCACCATACCCAGCAGGCTGATGAGCTTTTCCGTCATGGCGTGAGGCTAAGTAAGGGCTTTCTCAGCAGCAAGCGCAGGGTTCGGAAATCTCCAGTGCGGTCTTTTCCGCCAGACGCGCGAGATGGAATTCAGGTTCGGCAAAGGCTTCTTCCGTGGTCACGAAGCCGGGCGTCAGGCCGCGGGCTAGGTCAAAGCGGCGGAGGAGAGCCGGGACGGGATCGAGAAAACCGGAGAAGCCGAGGCAAGGGACTTTGTTCTTCTTGGCGAGAAGAGCGATCTCGCCGACGCCTTTGCCCATGGTGGTGGAGCGGTCCAGGGCACCTTCACCCGTGATGACGAGATCGGCTTTCGCGAGGTGCTTGCGCAGTTGGCAATGGGTGGCGACAAGTTCAAAGCCGGATTCGGCTTTAGCACCGAGGAAGGTGAGCATGGCGAAGCCTAGGCCTCCGGCGGAACCGGCTCCGGGAGTCTTGTCGAAATCGAGGGCGTGATCGCGCTTCAAGACTTTCACCAGTTGCTTCATGCAGGCATCCGCCTTGGGAAAGTCTTCCGGGCGCAGGCCTTTTTGCGGTCCATAGATACGGCTGCAACCACGTGGTCCGAGCAAGGGGTTCTGGACATCCACGGCCACGGTGGCGTGACGGAACAGTTTGCGTTTCTTGGGCGGGATGACGCTGGCGAGTTGGTCGAGATCGGTCCATTGGGTGATGGCGCCACCATTCGCGCGGAGAAACTTCCAGCCCAGGGCGCGGGCCATGCCGAAGCCGGCGTCGTTGGTGGCGCTGCCGCCGAGGCCGACAATGCAACGGGTGGCACCTTGTTTGGCGGCGGCGAGGAGGACCTGTCCGAGGCCGGTGCTATCGAGTTGGAAGGGATGGAATTGGCCTTTGGGCAACATGCCGAGGCCAATGACGCGGGCGGATTCCACGATGGCGGTCTTGGACTTGGGGTCCCAACGCCACTCAGCGGTGTGGGGGCGATGGGCGGCATCGACGGTCTTTAGCGTCTTGGTCTTGGCCTTGATGGCGCTACCGATGACTTCGCCGAAGCCATCGCCGCCGTCGCTCATGGGCATGAGCGTGATGACATCGTGGTGACGGGCCTTTTGCCAGCCTTTGGCGAGGGCGGCGGCAACCTGATGGGCAGTGAGGCTGCCTTTAAATTTGTCGGGGGCGATCAGTACACGCAAGGACATGGACGGCAATTAACTAGGGGATGGAGCGGGTGCCAAGTGGAATCGTCCGTCAAGGTATCGGAGACAGCCAGTTGACGGATGGCGGGTGGCATGGTTAGCTACTTGGTATCGGGATAACAATTTTTGACTGAAATATTATGGATAAACCTACAATAGTTGCGTATTTGAAGCCTTCTTGCGGTTGGAGCAATGGCGTGCGGGCGGTTATGCGCAAGTATGACCTGCCTTTCGAAGACAAGGACATCATCAACAATCCGTCGATCCGCCAGGAGATGATCGAGAAGTCCGGCCAGATGCTGAGCCCTTGCGTGGAAGTGAACGGCACGATGTTGCCGGACATCAGCGGCGAGGAAGTGGAAGCGTATCTGCTCGCCAATAACTTGGTGACCTCGAATGAGCGGAAGCCGGATGCGCCGATCAACCAGCCGTGCGCCCATGAGATGCCCGGCGCGTTCCCGCTGAACTTCAAGCGCTGAGAGCCTGTATGAAAAAGGCATTGGCGCTGTCTGCTGGTCCAAATGGGTTGAGGCGTTGTTGCGGCTCGGTCACAGATTTGTTCCTCAATATGCTCCCTCGCCGCGCCTAGCCTCAACCCATTTGTCCGGCGCAGCCATCACCAAGCCCATTTTCAGACAGGCTCAGGCGGACTGTTTCTTTTTACACACGCGAAGGTAGCAATACCTTCGCGTTTTCTTTTGCCTAGAAGGCCCTTCTGGGATTATGCCATAGCACGGTGATGGCGGGGAAATCTGGACCTATTCACCAAGTGCAGCGGCCATGGGACACGACAAGCGAGCAGAACCAAGAAGTAACCAGCACGAACAGGATGCCTTTGAACACCTGTTCGATCTCTCGCTGGATCTGCTGTGCGTGGCCGGAACGGATGGCTATTTCCGCAAGCTTAACCAGTCGTGGGAAAAGGTGCTGGGGTGGTCCCGGGAGGAATTGCTCGCCCAACCGTTCATTGAATTTGTCCATCCGGAGGACCAGCCCAAAACCGTACGTGCATTGCAAAATCTGCTGGACGGACGGGATAATGTCCATTTTGAGAACCGTTACCGTTGCAAGGGTGGCAGTTACAAGTGGCTGGACTGGGCCTGTCCGGCGGCGCGTCCGGGGAGCGATGTCCTTTATTCCATAGCCCGGGACATCACGGAACAAAAAGAAGCTGACCGCAAGGCGAAGGAGAGCGCGGCCGCCCTGCAGGTCAGTGAGAACCGGCTGACGGCGTTTGTAGAGAACAGTCCGGCACTGATCTTCATCAAAGACCTGGAAGGACGTTATCTGCTGGTGAACTCCAAGTTCGCGGCGGCGTTCGGGCTGAAGCGGGAGGACATCTTGGGCAGACTGGACCGGGATTTTTCCACGCCGGAGCAAATGGAGCAGTATCGGGCGCATGATAGGCAGATGCTGGCGAACAGGCAGCCGATCGATTGCGAGGAACTGGCGTTATTCCCTGATGGCACGCATTGCTTCATGGTGTCGAAGTTTCCCTTGCTGGATGCCAGCGGCAAGATCACGGGCATCTGCGGCATCGCGACGGAGGTCACGGAACGGCGGCGGATGGAAGATGCCTTGCGGCAGTCTGAGAAGCGTTACCGACAACTGGTGGAGACGGCGCGGGATTTGATTTTCACCCTGTCGCCGGAAGGCACGTTTGTCTCGCTTAATAATGCCCTGACGCAAGCCACGGGCTGGACGGCAGAGGAATGGCTCGGGAAACATTTTGCCGAAGGATTACCGGAGGAGACGCGTGGTGAGGCGACTAAAATTTTCCGGCGCGCGTTGGAAGGAGAGAAGCTGCCGTTGTTCGAGCTGTCCGTCAAAACGAAGGAGGATGGCCGGCTGGCGATGGAGGTGACTATCACGGCTTTGATCGAGGATCAAAAGGTCACGGGATTGCTGGGCGTGGGACGCGATGTCACGGATCGCAAGCGGATGGAAGTAGAGTTGCGGCAGTTGCAGAAGATGGAATCGGTGGGGCAATTGGCGGCGGGTGTGGCGCATGATTTCAACAACATCCTGACGGTGATCCAGGGGAACACCTCGCTCTTGCTCGCGAACCGGCCGGAGCCCGGCCAGCAAGACCTGATGGATCAGATATTGGATGCGAGCCAACGGGCGGCGAATCTCACCAGGCAGTTGCTGGCCTTCAGCCGCAAGCAGGTTTTGCAGCGGCGTTCCTTGAATCTTAATGAGGTGTCCAGCCAGATGACGCAGATGCTGGATCGCATCTTGGGCGAGGATATCACGCTGGAGTTTCATTACGATACGGACCTGCCGTTCGTGAAGGCGGACAGCAGCATGATCGAGCAGGTGATCCTGAACCTGGCGGTGAATGCGCGCGATGCGATGCCCAAGGGCGGATTGCTGCGCATCAGCACGGATGCGGTGACGATCAGTGCGGCGTATTGCCGGCGGAAGCCTCAGGCATCCATGGGCGAGTATGTGTGCCTGAGCGTGTCGGACACTGGATGCGGTATTGCGCCGGAGAATCAGACACTGATTTTTGAGCCGTTCTTCACGACCAAGGAATTCGGCAAAGGCACGGGGCTGGGACTGGCGACGGTTTATGGCATCATCAAACAGCATCAAGGGTGGGTGGAGGTGGATTCGACGGTGGACAAGGGGACGACATTCCGGTTATTTCTGCCAGCGGTAGAGGAGGTTGCGGTAGCAGTTTCAGAGCCAGAGGCGCATCCATCAGAGAAGAAAGGGTTTGAGACGATTTTGGTGGTGGAAGATGATCCGATGGTGCGGCGGATGCTGGAGACGCTGCTCTCCATGGGCGGGTATCAGATACTTTCGGCAGCGTCAGGGGCGGAGGCAATCCAGGTGTGGAACGGGAATCAGGCCAAGGTGAGATTGCTGCTAACGGATATGGTGATGCCGGGCGGGATCAGCGGGAAGGAGTTGGCGGAGACATTACGCAAAGAGAGACGCGATTTACGGGTGCTGATCAGCAGTGGGTATTCGAGTGCGCTGGTTTCAGGTGCGGAGGGGCTACCACCAAGGACGTGGTTTTTGGCGAAGCCCTATACGCCGAAGGAATTGATGCAGAAGGTTAGGGTCGCGTTGGATGAGTAGGATGGGAGAAGATTTCAACCGCAGATGGACGCAGATAAGCGCAGATGGGGAAGGGGATAAAGAACAGGCAGGAATTCGCGGATCAAGGAAGGGTGTGCCCGGTGATGGTGCAATACGGCGGGTTCGTGATGGTGTTGATGTAGTATTTGCCTCCCTGAGGGCAGAGACCGAATTGCGCGTTTTTCAAATAAGTCACCACCTCGAGAGGTGGGATCAGCTCAGGGTCGGGTTTTCTGGTTTCTAATCCCCATTGCTGAGCGGCACCATCCATCATTCTCAGGTTTTCGTAGCAGGTTGGTTTATGGTTTATCTGGTAACGCCCGAAACTTAGTTTGGTAAGCACGGTCTCAAATAGTGAAACTGGCCGGCCATGGGGGTTAGGTGCCGGGGGCAATACGGCATGCCCGTGAATCGGACAAGCGGTGGCCAAGGCCAGTGTGCCAAAGGCATAGCTGGCACCGTCAGGACAAACGGGAAGGCTTCTCCCGGGCAGATACGTAACCAAGTCTTTCGCGGTCGGATATTTCGTGGTGGTTTGTCCGGTGGCCAGTGCCCATTTGGTGGTGGCGTGATCCAGAAGGTAAAGATGGCGCTGGCAGGCCGAGGGTTGGAAGGCTAAGGCTGCGGAATGTGCGCGAGCCGCCTGATATTTGCGGAAGACGGAACGTCCCAGACAGAAGCCCGAGACAGTAAAGAGCAGTAGGAGAAGGATGATTTTCTCGCGGCGTTGGAAGATGGGTCTCATGCTCCTGAGCGACGAGCATCAGGCTTTTAGGAGTTCTGTCAAATTCACAGTGCGCCAGACTTCGCGGGTGATGCCGCTATGAATCTTGGCGGTGACTTGAGGGCCGTCAATGGTGATGACAGTGTGGCCGGGAAGATCGGCGTATTCGAATGTCTTCACGAATTCGCGTTCCGTATCATAGACGGCGCGGCGGGCTTGCTCGGTTTCGGGTGCGTGCTTGGGTTCTACGCGGATCTGGTCGCCGGTGTATTCTTTTAGGCCGGAGAGAATATCTTTCGGCTTGGTATCAGCAGAGCCGACGACGCTGCTGACGGCGAGTTGGACGAATTTGCCGCCTCCGGGTGTGGTGCGGGTCAGGGTGTTGAATTTGTGGATGTGGCCGCCGAGGACGAAAGCATTCTGTTTACCAAGAAGTTCGAGCAATTTCTCGCGACGGGGTTTGTCTTTCGCGCTCGAATAAAGATTCCAGGTGGAGCGGGCGCCATAGGGCACGACGGGCGGATGGATGACGACGAAGCAGTGTTGCGAGTGGCGTTTGGCAAGAGCGGTTTCCAACCATTCGAGGCTTTGCTTGTCGTAGGCATCGAAGCAAAAGAATTGCGCGTTCTGATGGCTGAAAGAATAGTTGCCGGAATCCAGCTTGGCTGGTCCTTGAAAAGGTTTTGCCTGTTCCGCGAGATAAGGATGGAAGACATGCTGAAAGGCGGACAGGGCACCATCACCAGTGACATCGTGGTTGCCTTTAGTGAAAAGCAAGGGAGCACCGAGCTTCGCGTCGCGGACGAAGGCGAGGGCTTCCTGGTTTTGACGTACAGATAATTCCTCGGTGCCGCAAAGGCCTTCCACAAGGTCGCCGGCTTGCAGAACGAAGGGGACTTTGTTTGCAGGCGTTGCGGTGTTCAGCGTGGTGATGGTCTCGCGCACCGTGTCGAAGAGGCGGGGCATGAGGTCGGCGGTGATGCGGGAGTAGTTCTTGATCTGGCTAAGGTCGCCACCTTTGTTTTTCTCCAGCCACGCCATGTCGTGATGTTCCAAGCGGTCGAAGTGGAGATCGCCGAGGAGGACGAAGGAGAAGCCTTTCGCGGTTTCGGCAAAGCGGGCTGATGAAGTAAGGGACAGACTGGCAGTGCTGGCGGCTGAGAGTTGGAGAAAACGACGACGGGTGATGGACGTGTTCATGGCCTGATGGTGTGACCGGTTATGGTGCAGCAGGGAAAATTGGAAACGTAGCTATAGGAATATTTGCCGCCCGCAGGACAAAGCGGGATCTTCGCTCCACGCAAATAAATGCTGGCTTGCCAGGTGTCGATACGATCACCACCTGGCTTTCGATTTTCGAGTGCCCATTGCTCGGCGGCTCCGTGAAGCTGGAGCAGGTTATTGCGGCATTGCATGGTGGCATTGGTGGAAGTGCCGGGAACGCCGCGCCGCCAAAGAAAAAGCTGAAAAGCTGAGACCAGCTTGTTACCGGGTGAATGATGTTGGGCGACTCCATGCTTGGGACATGTGGAGGCGAGGGCCAAGGAGCCGCGCTGATAGGTGTGGCCATCCGTGCAGGTAGGGATGATGCCATCTGGAAAGTAAGAGCGGATAGCGTTGTCGGAAGGAATGTTAAAATTTGTGGGTGCGGAGTTCGTAGCCCATTGCGTGATGGCTTGGTCCAGAAGATAGAGATTAGCCTGGCAGGCGGTGGGTTGCGGTGGAATCCGGCCCGCGTTCCAGAGCAGGAACAGGAGGCCGAGGAAAAGAACGAGGGAGACAGTGAACAGCGTGACCTTACGACGGCGATGGGGTAGTGGTGTCATGTTCGCTGGCTTGGGGTAAGAATAAACCTCGCCGGGAAATGGGGAAGGATTAAAGCGAGCGGGACGTGTAAACAGAACTGTTCCATTCAGCCAGGAATCGTGATAGAAGGAACAACAGTCATGACGAATTTCAAACCCATCAGGTTATGAATGAGGATACTGAGGTAAAGTATTGGAAAGAAGAAAAGGCACGCATGGGGGAATTGATTGCCGAAATGGAAACTCAGCTTGAGCGGGAGGAGTTGGAACGGGTGGAATCCCGGCCGGTTGACCGGTATCAGCATTCGGCTTCCGTGGCATTTTGGTGTTGGGTTTCCAGTGGGTTGGTGACGCGAGGAAATTTAGGGCAAGGATTTCTGGTCAAACAATGGCAGCGGATGAGTCGCGCCCAAGGTGATGACTTGCGCCGGGACATGGCGGCGTATGCGAGGCAGTCGGATTCCGTGCGGGTGCGGGTGTTTGTGTTGGAGATGCTCAAGGTGTTGCCGGGAAGCAAACAGACAACGGTGGAGGTTTTACTGCCCTTGCATGTGCCGGGCTTGGAAGTGCCGGATGGGGTGGAGCATGGGTTCCGATATCGGATCGTGCTGGCGAGTTTGTTTCATGGTGGTGGGGCGATTCAGTGGATTGACCTGGCGGGGAGGTTTGCGCAGGAGGTGAAGGAGGGGTTGTGAGGTGAGGGGATGAGCTGCTGGGGGATTTCGAGTTTTGGATTTCAAAGGTGGTCAAATGAGGGTTGAGGCGGTTGTCGCGGACTGACGGACCCGGCATGGGGTCGGACGTCGATGCAATGGGGAATGGTAGAAAACCTCGGCACTTGTGTACATGTGCCGAGGTAGAGAATGAAGGGAGAAAGGGGAAAGTTTTGAATTGCAGATGGGTGCTGCGGGATTGCTTGGGATTGGTCGGTCGGGAGTGGTTTATGAAGAGGATTTTCTGGGGGATAGGGCAGTGCGGTTGGTGTTTGATGTTGATTTCCAAGGAGTTCCAATCAGTAAAAATAATTGATAAAAGTAATTTGACGAATAGTGGTTTTTGGAGGATACTAATGGCAGGTCAAAAGATTGGCCTGAACGAGGACCAAGGCACCTCGAAAGTCCCTGAAAAGGCGAAGCAACCAGTTGTTGTGTCGCCGTGAACGGAGGGGAATTCGAGGGAGGAAAAGGAGGAATTATGGGAAAAGAAAGATGGAGAAACATCGAACATCCAACGCTCAACATCGAACATCGATTGAAGACAAACCAAGGGCGAGGACGAGCACGAAAAAAGTGGTAAAAAAAGTTCTCGCGTGAAAGAGGGGGTTTACGCAACATGCGCCCTTCGATTCCGCGGTTGCGGCCGTGCTGACAATGAAAGCTAAGATCATCATCACTCCGAAGAAGGCAGTTCTCGACCCCCAAGGTCAGACCGTTGAGCGCGCGTTGGCCCATATGGGTTACACGGGCGTGGGCCATGTGCATGTGGGCAAGTATCTCGAGATCGAGGTAACGGGCGACAAGGAGACGATCCGTCGCCAACTCGATGAGGCTTGCCACAAGTTCCTGAGCAATCCGGTCATCGAGGACTACAAGCTGGAGATCGTGGATTAACCAAGAGTTACTCAGCCGAAAAGACTGACCATGAATTTTGCGGTGCTACAATTTCCGGGATCGAATTGTGACCAAGACTGTGTGCACGTCCTGAAGAACGTGCTGGGCCATTCGGCCAAGCTCGTCTGGCACAAGGACACCACGCTCGGCGATGTGGATGCGGTGATGGTGCCGGGCGGGTTCAGCTACGGCGACTATCTGCGCACGGGTGCCATCGCGAGGTTTAGCCCGGTGATGCAAGCGGTGCAGCAATTCGCCGCGAATGGCGGTCACGTGCTGGGTATCTGCAATGGTTTCCAGATTCTTTGCGAAGCTGGTCTGCTGCCAGGTGCGCTGGTGCGGAACCGTTCGCTGCAGTTTCGTTGCGAGCCGGTCTATCTGAAGACGGTGACGAAGAATTCGGCGTTCACGAACAAGATCGCGGACGGCAAGATCATGCGGGTGCCGATCGCGCATGGTGAGGGCTGCTACTTCGCCGATGAGGAAACGCTGGCGAAGATGAACGCGAACGGGCAGGTGCTCTGGCAGTATTGCGATGCGAGCGGGAATCTGACCGATGATTCGAATCCGAATGGTTCACTGCAAAACATCGCGGGTGTCTGCAATGAGGCCAAGAATGTGGCGGGGTTGATGCCTCATCCGGAACGCGCGAGCGAGCTGATCCTCGGTGGCGATGATGGCAAGGCGATCTTCGAGAGCCTGATCCATGCGTTGCAGAACAAGGGTGCTGCGAAGGCAGCGTAAGAATTTAATTTTAAGATTTTGGTTCCTGAAATGAGCGAGCCCGCCATCACTCCAGAGTTAGTCAAGAAGCACAACCTGACGCCGGACGAATACGCCCGCGCCGTCGACATCCTCGGGCGCGAGCCGAGCTATACCGAGCTGGGCATCTTCTCGGTGATGTGGAGCGAACACTGCTCCTACAAGAACACGCGCCCGGTGCTGAAGGGTTTCCCGACGAAGTCGCCGAAGATACTCGTGGGTGCTGGTGAGGAGAACGCGGGCGTCATTGACATCGGTGACGGCATGGCGATCGCGTTCAAGATTGAATCACACAACCATCCGAGTGCCGTGGAACCGTTCCAAGGTGCCGCGACGGGTGTGGGCGGTATCATCCGCGATATTTTCACGATGGGTGCGCGGCCGATCTGCGGCTTGAACTCCCTGCGCTTCGGCAATCTGGAATCGCCGGAAGTGCGGCGCCTGTTCAGCGGCGTGGTCGAGGGCATCGCGCATTACGGCAACTGCTTCGGCATCCCGACCATCGGTGGTGAAGTTTATTTCGATGATTGCTATGCGGGCAATCCGCTGGTGAACGCATTCTGCTTGGGCGTGTTGCGTCACGAGCAGATCGCGCGTGGTGCGGCGAAGGGTATCGGAAACCCCGTGTTCTATGTGGGACCGGCGACGGGTCGTGACGGCTTGGCCGGTGCGGCGTTTGCCTCGCAAGATTTGACGGATGAATCTGCACAGCAACAGCGTGGTGCGGTGCAGGTGGGCGATCCTTTCATGGAGAAGCTCGTGATGGAAGCCGTGCTGGAATTGCTGGCGACGGACGCGGTGACGGGCATCCAGGACATGGGCGCGGCGGGTTTGACCTGCTCGACGTGTGAGACGGCCGCTCGTGCGGGCACGGGCATCGAGATCGAACTCGACAAGGTGCCGCAACGCGCGCCGAACATGAGCTCCTACGAGATCATGCTTTCGGAATCGCAGGAGCGCATGTTGGTCATCGTGAAAAAAGGTCGCGAGTCCGAAGTGCAACGCATTTTCGACAAGTGGGATTTGCCTTGGTCCGAAGTCGGTTACGTAACGGACACGGGCCGCATGGTGGTGCGTCATGGTGGTAAGATCGTGGCGGATATTCCGGCCTCGAAGTTGACGGATGATGCGCCGTTGTATCATCGTGAAGCGAAGGAACCGGCTTATCTGCAAGCGGTGCGCGCCTTCACGATTGATCAGGTGCCGACGGTTTCTAATCCGACGGAGAACCTGAAGTCGTTGCTATCCTGGCCATCCATCGCCTCGAAGAACTGGGTGTATCGTCAATACGATCACATGGTGCGCGATGGCTCGGTGGTTTGCCCGGGCTCGGACGCGGCGGTCATCCGTATCAAGGGTGATTCACTCCCGCTTTTGCCCGCGAGCTCCACGAAGCATAACGAGAAGGTGCCGGAGAAATTCATCGCGATGACGGTGGATTGCAACGCCACTTACGTTTACCTCGATCCGTATGAGGGCGGTAAGATCGCCACGGCGGAAGCAGCGCGTAACCTCGCTTGCTCGGGAGCGATCCCGCTGGGGTCCACGGACAATCTGAATTTTGGCAACCCGCACAATCCAGAACTGTTCTATCAGTTGAAGGAATCGGTGCGCGGTATCGCGGAAGGTTGCACGGTCTTTATCGCACCGGTGACAGGCGGTAACGTCAGTCTCTACAACCAGAATCCGCAGGGTTCGATCGACCCGACGCCGACGGTGGCGATGGTGGGCTTGATCGAGAAGGCAGAATACATCACCACGCAGTGGTTCAAAGACGAGGGCGACGCCATCATCCTCTTGGGCGACTTGGTGGACGGTACCGATCCGCTGCAAGGCTTGGGCGGTTCGGCTTATTTGAAGGTGGTGCATGGTCAGAAGACTGGCACGCCGCCACGTTGTGATTTGGAAAAGGAGAAGGTGCTGCACGATACTACGCGCGCGCTGATCTACACGGGCGACGTGAAGAGCGCGCATGATTGCAGCGAAGGCGGTTTGGCCGTGGCGATCGCGGAATCCTGCATCTCCGGCTACGAAGCGCGCAATACACCACGTTTCCGTGGGGCGACGATTGATCTGAGCGCCTTTGACAAACCGCGGCTGGATGCGATTCTCTTCGGCGAAGCGCAAGGACGCATTGTTTTGTCGGTGGCGAAGATTAATGCTGTGAAAGTGGTTGAACGTGCTAAGTTGTTGGGCGTTCCGGCAACAATCATCGGTAGCGTGGGCGGCACGGACCTGGCCATCAAGGCGGGCGGGCAGGAACTGAAGTGGACGCTGGCGGACCTGCACGATGGCTGGTGGAACAGTATCGCGCGGGCGATGAAATAGCGGTGTGACTTTAAAACGGTGGAAGCACCTAAGTGTTTCCACCGAAATATTTTCTCCGCCTTGACTCAGGCGCAATGTCCTGAGATTCAAGGCGAAGCAACTTGATGCAGCACTACCCGAAACATTATTGCGGCGTATTCGGCATTTACGGGCACCCCAATGCAGCCGATTTGACGTACTACGGCCTCTACGCCCTCCAGCACCGCGGTCAGGAGAGCGCGGGCATTGTGACTTGTGATGGCGAGCAGTTTCGCGAACACAAGGGCATGGGCCTCGTGCCGCAGATCTTCCAGAATGACGTGCTGAAGACGCTCTCCGGCTCCATGGCCGTGGGCCACACACGTTATTCCACCACAGGTTCTTCCCACCTGCGTAACGCCCAGCCACTCACGATTGATTGCTGGCGCGGACGTATCGCGATCGCGCATAACGGCAATCTGACGAATGCCAGCGTGCTGCGTGACGAACTGGAAGCCAAAGGCCAGATTTTCCAGACGACGGTCGATAGCGAGATCATCCTCCACCTTATGGCCCAGCCGACTTTGGGCGGCGTGGATAACAATCTCGTGCAGACGTTGCGCCGCATCGAGGGTTCTTACTCGCTGGTCATCATGACCGAGCAGGAGATCATCGGCGTGCGTGATCCACATGGTTTCCGTCCGTTGTCCATCGGCCGGGTAGGGGATGCCTATGTGCTCGCCAGCGAGACGTGCGCGTTTGATCTGATCCAGGCGAAGTTTGTCCGTGATGTGGAACCCGGCGAGATCGTCATCATCAACAAGAACGGCTTGAAGAGCATCCAGGCGTTCCCGGACCACAAGCGTCGGGCCTTCTGCGTGTTCGAGTACGTCTATTTCGCCCGTCCGGACAGCAATATCAACGGCCGCAATGTCTATCGCACACGCGTGGAGATGGGACGCCAGCTCGCGCGTGAGTTTCCGATTGAAGCAGACTTGGTCATTCCGGTGCCAGACAGTGGCAATTGTGCTGCGCTGGGTTATTCGCTGGAATCCGGCATCCCATACGAGATGGCGTTTGTGCGTAATCACTATGTTGGCCGCAGTTTCTTGCAGCCCACGCAGTTGATCCGCGACTTCAACGTTCGTGTTAAGCTGAACCTTGTCGGTGATCTGGTGAAAGGTAAGCGCGTCATCATTGTAGATGATTCAATCGTTCGCGGCACCACCTGCCGCACCCGCGTCAACAGCCTGAAAGAAGCGGGTGCCACCGAAGTGCACGTGCTCGTCTCCTGTCCGCCACACAAAAATCCGTGCGTGTATGGCATCGATTTCCCGGATCGTAACAAGTTGATGGCAGCGAATTACACTATTCCGGAGATCCGTGATTATCTGAATGCGGATTCACTGGGGTATCTCTCGCAGGACGGCATGGTCGCTGCCACGGGATTGCCGAAGAACAGTTTTTGCATGGCCTGCTATGATGGTGACTATCCCGTGCCGTATGATGCGAACGTGGACAAGCACATCATCGAGCATCGCCGCCAGCGTGCGGAGAGCCTGGGCGATTCGCTCTTCAAGGATGATAAGCAGCCCAAACTGTTCAACGACCGGGACGTCTAATATTTTGATCTGAATGAAGAAGAAAGCATACGCCGCCGCAGGTGTAGATATCGATCTGGGCAATCGCGTCAAAGCGACCTTGCCGCAATTGCTCGCGTCCACGCATCGTAAAGAAGTGTTGGGCAAGGTGGGTGGTTTCGGCGGGCTCTTCGCGCTCGACGTGAAGAAATACAAGCAGCCCATCATGGTTTCCTCCGTGGACGGCGTGGGCACGAAGCTCAAGCTGGCCTTCGCGATGGATAAGCATGACACCATCGGTGAAGACCTGGTGAACCACTGCGTGGATGATATCGCGGTGCTCGGCGCGGAACCGCTGTTCTTCCTAGATTATCTCGGCACTGGCAAATTGGAGCCGCATGTTTTCACGGATGTCATCAAGGGTTTTGCCCGCGCCTGCGCTTACAATAACTGCGCGTTGATCGGTGGCGAGACGGCGCAGATGCCGGGATTCTATCAGCCGGGTGAGTACGATGTCAGCGGCACGATTGTGGGTGTTGTAGAGAAGTCCCGCATGCTGGATGGCCAGAAGAGCGTCAAGAAAGGCGATGTGGTCATCGGCATGGAATCGAGCGGCCTGCATACGAATGGTTATTCGCTCGCCCGTAAGATTTTCTTCGAGACGCTGGGCCTGAAGCCGAAGAGCAAGGTGGCGGAATTGGGCAACACCATTGGTGATGAGATGCTTAAGGTGCACGTCAGCTACAACGTAGCCGTGCAGGCGCTGCTGAAGAAATTCAACAAGCCAGGCCAGCCGGATGCTGTGAAGGCGTTCGCGCACATCACGGGCGGTGGGTTCATCGATAACATCCCGCGCGTGCTGCCGAAGAATTGCGATGTCATCATCCGCAAGGGAACATGGGATATGTTGCCGATCTTCAAGATGATCAAAGAAAAGGGCGGCGTGGATGAGACCGAGCTGTATCAGGTCTTCAACATGGGCATCGGTATGGTGGCCATCGTGTCGGCTGATAAAGCGGATGCGGTGCTGAAGACGATCAAGACCTCGAATCATAAGGCGTGGATCATTGGCGAAGTGGCGAAAGGAACGGGTATCTCGCAGGTGATCTGATAGCTTTAGTACAGTTTTTCAGACACAGGCGGAACCGCCTTACCGGTTCCGCCTGTTGCTTTTTGGCGGTTCCTTGAACTGCTTCTTTGACAAAAAAGAAAGCAGACACACTTTGGGGTATTGGACTCCTACGCGGTTACGGTGGCGATTTTTGATAGACCTGAATAATGAATGCCAAATGGCCCTATCGGTTGGCGGCCTTGCTTGCCTTGCTGGTGTTGTGCGGATGTACTACGCCTTCCACCAAGTACGTGGATTGTCAGCGGGATGTGGAATATGGCCGTCCCAATGGGAAATCTCTGAAGCTGGATGTCTACAGCCCGAAAGAGGCGACGAACCGGATGCCGGTCATCATTTGGATACATGGGGGCTCATGGAAAGCCGGCAGCAAAGACAAATGCCCCGTGGCGTTCCTGGCCGAGAAGGGAGTTATCGCGGTGAGCATCCAATACCGGTTCATTGATGATGCCAAATTTCCTGCTCAAGTGCATGACTGCAAAGGCGTCGTCCGCTGGTTGCGGGCGAACGCAGAGCGGTTGCACATAGACCCGACCCGGATCGGAGTCTTGGGGGCTTCCGCAGGTGGGCACCTGGCGGCCATGCTGGGCACGACGGCTGGTGTGAAAGACATGGAAGGGGACGTTGGCGGGAATTTGGACCAATCCAGTCGCGTACAGGCCGTGTGCGCATTCTATCCACCGACAGATCTGAATCTCTTGATCAAAGTCCCCCGGCTTCGCACTTCACCGGACAGTGATGTGGGCCGTTGGTTAGGTGGTCCGCTGGAGCAGAATCTTGAAAAAGCGGCGCGGGCCAATCCGGCCAATTACATTACACCAGATGATTCGCCGTTCTATATCCTCCACGGCGCGGACGATCCGGTGGTGCCTTTGCAGCATAGCAAGCTGTTGCATGAGGCTTTGGTTAAAGGGGGAGTCGAATCCACGCTTTATATCGTGCCGCACAAAGGCCACGGCATCGGCGCACCGCCTACCGCAGCGAAACAGATCATGGATTTCTTCGGCAAGCATCTGAAGCTGGAGGACAAGACAAAGTGAGCAATGGCAAGAAGGGCCAAGTTGTAAAAGTGCTTTCCCTCATGTGGCTTAGTGGATTGAATCGACGTGCATGAAGTTATTGGTCATAGGGTCGGGCGGACGGGAGCATACTTTGGTATGGAAGCTGGCGCAGTCGCCACAACCGACTAAGATGTGGTGTGCGCCGGGCAATGCAGGCATCGCTGAGGAGCATCTTGCCAGCAACCGCAGCCCGGTAGAGTTGGTGGCTATCAGTGCGGAGGATTTGCCGAAGTTATTGGCCTTTGCTTTGGAGCATAAGCCGGATCTGACGGTGGTGGGACCGGATAATCCGCTGGGACTGGGCATCGTCGATCTGTTCCAGAGCAAAGGCTTGCGTATCTGGGGGCCGAACAAGAAGGGCGCAGAGTTCGAGGCTTCCAAGGTTTTCACCCAGCACTTCATGGAACGCCACGGCATTCCGACGATGAAGGCGGCTACCTTTTCGGATGCGGTCAAAGCCAAAGAATTTGCCCGCAGTCTGGATGGACGATGTGCGGTGAAAGCGGATGGTTTGGCGCTGGGCAAAGGTGTGTTGCTGACGACCTCGATTCTTGAGGCGGAAGCGGCCATTGATGAGATCATGGTTGGCAAGGCCTTTGGTGCGGCTGGCAATAACGTGGTCATCCAAGAGCTGCTTGAGGGAATGGAACTCTCGCTTCATGCGATCGTGGATGGGAAGACGGCGAAGTTGTTTCCCACTTCGCAAGATCACAAACGCATCTTTGATAACGATCAGGGTTTGAACACGGGTGGCATGGGCACGTATTCACCCGCACCGTTTCTGACCGATGCCGAGTTGCAAGCGGTCGGCAAAGCGATCTTGGATCCGTGGTTGAAGGGATGTAAGGCCGAAGGGATTGATTATCACGGTATCATCTATCCCGGAGTCATGTTGACGAAGAATGGGCCTAAGGT
Source organism: Chitinophaga pinensis (assembly GCA_943367715.1). Taxonomy (GTDB): domain Bacteria; phylum Verrucomicrobiota; class Verrucomicrobiia; order Limisphaerales; family JAEYXS01; genus JAEYXS01. The sequence continues at coordinate 78,701 of CALRJY020000020.1, forward strand.
GATCGAGTTCAATGCGCGTTTCGGCGATCCGGAGACGCAAGTGTATCTGACGCGCTTGGAAAGTGATTTGGTGGAAATCCTAAATGCCAGTGTCGATGGAACGTTGGATAAGACACCGATGTATTGGAGTGCGATGCCTTCGGTCTGCGTGGTGATGGCGTCGGGCGGTTATCCCGGGAATTACCCCAAGGGGAAAGTTATCACGGGCCTGGACAAAGCGAATGCATTGCCGAACACGAAAGTTTTCCATGCGGGCACGGTGCTAAAGGATGGGCAGGTGGTGACCAATGGCGGGCGGGTATTAGGTGTGACTGCCTGGGCGCCAACACTCAAAGAGGCGCGTGAGGCGGCTTATAAGGCGGTGGCCCTCATTAACTTCGAAGGGGCTCAATTCAGACGGGACATTGCATCCAAGGCACTTCGCTGAGATAGTAACGCCATGAAACGGTTGATCCTATCCTTGGCCCTGACGTTTGCGGTCGTTACCGCGCAGGCAGCCGCGCCCAGTTTTGAGGAGGTTTACTCCATTCTGAAGACCAACCTTTCGGGTGTATCTGAAACGGATTTGCAAGGTGCGGCGGTGGAAGGATTGCTCAGCAAGTTGGGGAATCGCGCTCTGTTGGTCACGAACGTGGCCAAGGTGGATGATGGTGATGCCAAGCCAAGACCGGCTGTGGCGGTGACATCGGTGTTTGATTCTTCCTACGGATACGTTCGATTGGGCGATTTGGGTGAAGGCGCGGATAAACCTATCGGAGAAGCGCTGCATCTGCTGACCAGCACGAACAAGTTGAAGGGAATGGTGGTGGATTTGCGGTTTGCCAAAGGAAGCGATCACCAAGGGATTTTCAAAGTGGCGGATTGTTTTTATCCGGGGGACAAGACGATTGCTTTGGTAGAAGGCAAAACGGAGAAGTCCACAGGGCGCAGTGCCTTGAACCAGTTACCGACGGTGATCTTGGTGAATCGCAAGACGCAGGATGCGGTGGAAGTGCTGGCGGCTTCGTTGAGGGCAGGGAAGGTGGGTTTGCTGCTGGGCTCATCGACGGCGGGACAATTGAGTTTGTATCGCGACATTCCGCTGAGCACGGGTCATGTGCTGCGAGTGGCGACGAGCGAGATCAAGTTTGAGGATGGAACGACGATGCCATTCAACGGCGTCGTGCCGGATATCAAGGTGGACGTGAGCTTGCTGGATGAGCAGATGTATTTGGCGGATGCGTTCAAGGTGTTAGGCGATGCTAAGTCCACGAACAAGGCGCAGGTGGTTACGACGCCGACACGTCTGATCAATGAGGCGGAACTGGTCCGCCGGCATAAGGAGGGGCAGAATCCCGATATCGATGTAGTGGCGGTGAAGCCGGGAGAGGCTCCGGCCAAGGTCATCCGGGATCCGGCTTTGGCGCGGGCATTGGATCTGGTCAAAGGGCTTTCGATGGTCCGGGATTATCGGGGTAAGAAATGAGCCGACCGGCTCGTTTTGCGTCAATTTAAACATTTCGACGGCAAGAGGATTTCGCCGTTGACGATTCGGCGTTGGCATCCCACTTTTAACGACTTTAATGGCTGGCGAGATTACAATTTTGGTCATTTGCACCGGGAACATTTGCCGCAGTCCCATGGCGGAAGGGTTCTTCCGTGACGCGGTCAAAAACCGGAAGGGTTTTCGCATCATTTCCGCGGGTGTCGGCGCGATGAATGGGCAAGCGCCGAGCACGCATTCGGTGACGGCGATGCGCGAAAAAGGCATCGATATCTCCCGGCAAGTTAGCAAGATGGTCACGGCCCAGCTCGTGGACCAGGCGGATTACATCTTCGGCATGACCCAGAGCCATCTGGACAGTTTGGTTTACATGTATCCGCATGCCGTGGAGAAGACTTTCCTGTTGCGGGAGTTCGACGATGCGGTGGAGGGCTATGACAAGGAGATCTCCGATCCGATCGGCAGCTCCTTCCAAGTTTACGCCCATTGTCGTGATGAAATTGAGCAGGGTGTGCTTTCCGCGGTCAAGTTCATCGAACACACGGAATCAGCAGGTGTCGCGCAGGCAAACATGATGAAGAAAACGGTAGCGATCGGTTCGGATCACGGTGGTTTTAAACTGAAAGAAGCGCTCAAGAGCCATCTGCAAGGGCAGGGGGTCACGGTGGAAGACTTGGGCACGCTCTCGACGGAATCGACGGATTATCCGGACTTCGCGCATGCAGTAGCGCAATGCGTCGTGCGCGGGCAGGCGGATGAGGGGATTTTGGTCTGCACCACGGGTGTGGGCATGAGCATCACGGCGAACAAAGTCTCGGGCATCCGGGCCGCCTTGGTCTTCAATGAAGAGATGGCGGCGCTCAGCCGCCAGCATAACAACGCGAACGTGATTTGCCTGGGTGAGAAACTGGTTTCCACCGAGCAGGCCAAACGCATCGTAGATACATTTTTGAACGCCCGCTTCGAAGGCGGACGGCATGAAAGACGAGTAAATAAGATGGAGAAAACTGCTTCAACGTGCTGCGGCCCGATGGCCCAGACCCTTGCCCAAACGGACCCTGAGATCGCCAAATTGATCAACCAGGAGCGCCAGCGCCAACAGGAAAATATTGAGCTCATCGCGAGCGAGAATTTCACCAGCCCCGCGGTGATGGAAGCCCAAGGCTCGGTGCTGACAAACAAGTATGCCGAAGGTTATCCCGGCAAGCGCTGGTACGGCGGTTGCGAGAACGTGGACGTAGTGGAAACGCTGGCCATTGACCGCGCCAAGCAGCTCTTCGGTGCGGAGCATGCCAACGTGCAGCCGCACTCCGGTTCCGGCGCGAACATGGCCGTTTACTTCGCCATGCTGAAGCCCGGCGACAAGATGCTGACGATGGACCTGAGCCACGGCGGTCACTTGACCCACGGCAACAAGGCGAATTTCTCCGGCAAGTTTTTCGAGATCGTCCATTACGGCGTGCGCAAGGAAGATGAACGGATCGATTACGATCAGCTCGCGCAGATGGCCCGCGAACATAAGCCCAAGATGATCACGGTGGGGGCGAGTGCCTATCCGCGCATCATTGATTTCAAGCGCATGAGCGAGATCGCCCAAGAAGTGGGTGCGCTGATGCTGGCGGACATCGCGCACATCGCCGGTCTCGTGGCAGCGGGCATTCATCCGAATCCGGTGCCGTATGCTGATTTCGTCACGACCACGACGCACAAGACTCTGCGCGGACCGCGTGGTGGTTTGATCATGTGCAAGGCGAAGTACCAGAAGGAAATTGATTCGCAGGCATTCCCGGGCATCCAAGGCGGACCGCTGATGCACGTCATCGCCGCGAAAGCCGTTTGCTTCCAGGAAGCGTTGCAGCCGGGCTTCAAGTCTTATCAACAGCAGATCGTGAAGAATGCTGCCGCTTTGGCGCAGGGCATGATCAAGAACGGCTACCGCCTCGTGAGCGGTGGCACCGAGAATCATCTGATGCTGGTGGACGTGGGCGCCAAAGGCATCACGGGCAAGGATTCCCAGATCGCGCTCGATGAGGCTGGCATCACGACGAACAAGAACACGATTCCCTTTGAGACGCGCTCTCCGTTCCAGGCCAGCGGTGTCCGCTTGGGCACGCCTGCGGTGACCACTCGCGGCATGAAAGAGGCTGAAATGGCGGAAATCGCCGACATGATCAGCGAAGTGCTGGTGGATATAAAAAACGTTGACGCCGCACACTCTGTGCGCGAACGTGTGAAGCGCTTAACCGCCAAGTTCCCTCTGCCATATTGATTTATGGCATGGTGAACCCCGCACTGAACCCCCGGTAGCAATACCGTTCAGTAACCAACAACTCCCCAAGAGAACGTGGATGCAGCATCCACGACCCCAGGGGCTATATTTGCGCCGGTTACGGTTTAAGCACCGGCGCGTATTTTTACACGTAGATATATGGCAAAAGCACCCAAAAAGGCCACCACGAAAAAGGTGGCAAAGAAGGCCGTCGCCTCCGATACGGAGCAGCCCGTATTGATCGAAACTCCCGAAGTGGTGGAAACGCCAGCACCGACTCCGCCCGCGAAGGTTGAAAAGCCGGTCGAGAAAATTGAGAAGTCGGTTCAGGCGGAACCGGTGAAACCGTCGCCCGCGCCAACACCTGCGCCTCAACGACCGGCTCCAACGGTTAGACCGCCAGCGCCTGCTCCGGTAGCGCCTCCAGTTTCGCGACGCATCGAAACCTCTGATGAACTCGAGCCGCCCAAGCATGCGGTGGAAGAGCGTGAAGAAGAGGAAACTGCCGCACCGCGCAACGCGGATGGATCGGTGACGCCGCAGATCCGGATTAACATCAGCCAGCTCCAGGCCATGGCCATCGGTGAGCTGAACAAGATGGCGAAGGAGATGGGGATCGAGAACTTCGGCACGATGAAGAAGCACGAGGTGATCTTCCAGATCCTGCAGAAGAATGGCGAACGCAACGGCATCCTCTTCGGCGAAGGTGTGCTGGAGATCTTGCCGGAAGGCTTCGGCTTCCTGCGCTCCCAGAGCTTCAATTACCTGCCGTGCCCGGAAGACATTTATGTGTCGCCTTCGCAGATCCGCCGTTTCGATCTGCAAACGGGTGATATCATCGCCGGTCAGATCCGTCCGCCGAAAGAAAAGGAACGTTTCTTCGCGCTGTTGAAGGTGGAATCCGTCGGTCACGAAGACCCGGACAAGGCGAAGGACAAGACGCATTTCGACAACCTCACGCCGTTGTTCCCGAACAAGCGTTTCCTTTTGGAAACGGCTTCGGATGAATTCTCCACGCGCGTGCTGGACCTGGTCTGCCCGATCGGCAAAGGCAGCCGTGGTTTGATCGTCGCTCCGCCTCGTACCGGTAAAACGGTGCTGATGCAGAAGCTGGCGAACGCCATCATCAAGAACAATCCCGAGTGCTACCTGTTCATTCTCCTCATCGACGAACGCCCTGAGGAAGTGACGGACATGGAGCGCTCCTGCCGTGAGGCGGAAGTGATCGCGTCCACCTTCGATGAACCGCCGGAACGCCATGTGCAAGTGGCCGAGATGGTGATCGAGAAGGCCAAGCGCATGATCGAACACAAGAAGGATGTGGTCATCCTGCTCGACTCCATCACACGTCTCGCCCGCGCTTACAACACGGTGCAACCGCACTCCGGCAAGATCCTGTCCGGCGGTGTGGATGCGAACGCGTTGCACAAGCCGAAGCGTTTCTTCGGTGCCGCTCGTAACATCGAAGAAGGTGGCTCGCTGACGATCATGGCGACGGCGCTGGTGGATACCGGCTCCCGCATGGATGAAGTCATCTTCGAAGAATTCAAGGGAACAGGTAACATGGAAGTGCATCTGGACCGCCATCTGGTGGACCGCCGCATTTTCCCCTCGATCAACATCGAGATGTCCGGCACGCGCAAAGAAGAGCTGCTGTATCATCCCGACGAATACGGCCGCGTGGTCATGCTGCGCCGTGCGCTCACGGGCGTGCCGCCGGTCGAGGCGATGGAACTGATGCTGAACAAGCTGAAGAAGACGCGCAGCAACATCGAGTTCCTGCTGACGATGATGATGGGCCAGTAAACTGGCCGTCAGTCATAGAAATTGCGAAAGCCTCCGGTGATGAACCGGGGGCTTTTTTTTGGTACGGGAAACATCAAACATCGAACTTCCAACGCCCGACATCGAAATAAAGGGGAATTGCCGCGGACGAAGGGGGTGCCGCTGGTTTTTAAACGTTGCTGCGGGTGGGGACAACCCGCGCCCCATCAGCAGGGTTGGTGGCCCCAGTCGTTGTATTTCAGGTCTTCCTCGAAGGCGGCCATCTGTTCTTCTTTGGAAAGCGGCTTAACGGCGGACGGAACGGGCGCAGGTGCGTCAGGGGGAATCGGTGCCTGGGAAATGGCACTGTTATCCGTTGCCTGAGGGGCAGGGGCTGATGGTGACTGATTGGAGGCTTGGTCGGCCATAACGTGAGTTACTTTAGCGCATGGAAAAGGATTCGCCAACAAGGAAGGATCAGATTGGCGACGGAGTGAGGAGGGGTAAATTTTTGATATTTTGTCTCCATATAGCGCATGCAGCGCATATAGGCCTCACGGAAGAAGTGGAGATGTGTCAGCATGTGGCTATGAAGAAACCGCAATTTAGTCCGAGAATAGCAGGGAATAGCGAGGCTAAGGATAACGGATGAAGGGCAACGATGCCACCCTGGAGGCATCGAAAAAGACAAGGCTAGACCAGAAAAGGCTCAAATGAAGACGAATCAGGATCATGATAGATTGCGGGCAACGAAGTGCAATCGGGAGATAAGCCGGGTAAGCGGAACTTATTTCTTAAGGGGTGTTTGAATAGTTTTGCAAGTTGCCTTGTCAAAATGGGCAACTTGACCCGTTCCTTGGCGGTGCAACCTCCTGTGGACAGGATATTTGTTGCCTCCAGACAGGGGCAAAAGCTAGCTTAGAAAGTTCTGTGGCAAAGCGTTTAACATATAAAGTTTGGTCGTGCGCCTTGGCGTCCGGAAGCTTGTTTTTGGCCGGATGCAGTGAGCCAGCGCAGATCCGCGTTTACCAGGTTCCGAAAGAGGCCAGTGACCAGGCGGAGCGGCATTTTCCTGGTGATGGCCATGATCACTCGGGCGGGGCGCGTCAGCCAGAGTCTGCGCGTTCGCCCCGGCCTAATCTGACTTACCAAGTGCCGGCCGGTTGGGTGGAGGTGCCGCAGAACCAGGTAAGTGTGGCGAATTTCAACATCGTGGGCGAAGGCGGGCAGAAGGCGAATGTTTCTATCGCTCCGTTGCCGCCGCTGGCCAACCGGGAAACCGAAGTGGTGAACATGTGGCGGCAACAGATGGGGTTGACGGAGATCTCCAAGGAAGAAACCGACAAGCTGATGTCTGAGGTGGAGGTGGCGGGAAAGAAGGGCAAACTCTTCGACTTGACCAGTGCAGGCACTGGGGCGGAAGGGGCCCAGCGGATCGTCACGGCGATGCAGCATGAGTCGGATGCGAGCTGGTTTTACAAGATTTCAGGCGATGACAAGTTGGTGGCGAAGGAGAAGGCCAAGTTCATCGAATTCATCAAATCGGTGCGTTTTGGGGCATCGAGCGGAGTGACGTCGAGCACCGCACCAGCAGCGACGGAAACTAAGGCTGAAGGTAATTGGAAAGTCCCAGCGGACTGGAAGCAAGTGGCACCGGGGGCGATGCAGGTGGCGAAATTCCAAGTGCCTTCGCAAAAAGATGCAACCGCAGAGGTGACGGTGAGCGTCTTCCCTAGTGATACGGGTGGTAATCTGGCGAATATCAATCGCTGGCGCGGTCAACTCAAACTGAGTTCCGTGGATGAAGCGGGGCTCGCGAAGCTGGTGCAGCCGTTGGATCCGGCAAATCCTAAAGCGGTGCTGGTGGATATGGACAATCAGGGGGACCGGATGCTGGGGGCGATTGTGCCACGTGGCGGGCAGTGGTTCTTTTACAAGTTGCGCGGGGGCACGGCCGCAGTGGAAGCGCAGAAAGCGGCGTTCATCGCCTTTGCACGTTCGGAGCCTTAATTTGAAGTAGCATGGAAAAAATTTGGAAAATAATTTCCTCGTTGAAGCTCACAGTGATCCTGTTGGGATTCAGCGTGGTGCTGGTGTTCATCGGCACGGTGGCGCAGGCGGATGAGGGGCTTTACACCGCGCAGGAGCGTTACTTCAAGCATTGGTATGTACCGTATTTCAGCTTCTTCGGGAACAAGGTGCCGGTGCCGCTGCCGGGTGGTTATCTGCTGGGCACGGCATTGCTGATCAACCTGATCGCAGCGCACATCACCCGTTTCAAATGGGGCTGGAAGAAGTCGGGCATTTTCATGACGCACATCGGCGTCATCATGTTGCTGGTCGGCCAACTGGCGACGGACTTGTTTTCCCGGGAGACGCAACTGCGTTTCGCGGAAGGGGAGAAGAAGCATTATTCCGAGAGTGCGATGGATTATGAACTGGCGATCGTCTCCGATGTGAATGCGGATACTGAAGAAGCAGTCGTGGTGCCGATGTCGCTCATCAACAAGGGTGGTGAGATTAAGCATGAGAAGCTGCCTTTCACCCTGAAGGTGAAAGAGATGTGGCCGAATTCGGACATCGCCTTCCGTGCGCCTATGGAAAAGAACAAGCCGCCCCTGACGACCAATGGCGTGGCACAACGGTTTCATTTTGAGGAAGAGGCTCTGACCAAAGAGATGGACAAGAAAAACATTCCCGTGGTGATCGTGGAAGTGATGGATGGGCAGGAGAACCGCGGAGCATGGGTGTTGCCCGGCTGGGCGGGGGACAGCACCTTGGTATCAGCGGTACATTTTGACTACGAAAAGCGTGCCGGTCATGAGGCGGCAACGGCTATCTCGACGGCACTGAGCCAGCCGCAAATCGTGGAGGTGAAAGGCAAGAGCTACTCCTTCGCGGTTCGCCCTACGCGCGCCTACGAGCCCTATTCCATGACCTTGCTCAAGACGACGCACGCGGTTTATCCCGGAACGGATATTCCCAAGGATTTTCGCAGCCGGGTGCTGATCGAAAATTCCGCCACACAGGAAAAGCGGGAGGTGGATATCTTCATGAACAATCCATTGCGTTATTCCGGGCTGACTTTCTTTCAGAGCCAGATGGGCAAGGATGAACTTGATCGCAGCCGGGGAACCAGCGTTCTGCAAGTGGTGCGCAATCCGGGTTGGCTGACGCCGTATGTGGGTTGTTTGATAGTGGGCCTGGGGCTGCTGGTTCAATTCATGATTCACCTGGTCGGATTCATCTCTAAACGGAGGGCAGCATGAGAAAGACTGTTTCCTTAATACTTTTGGCCTTGCTGGCGCTTTTATCCGCCTCGGTCGCGCAAGCCGAGTCACTGGATTTTAAATCCTTTGGCAAGCTGCCGGTGTCTTTCAACGGCCGTTTCCAGCCAATGGATTCGCTGGCTCGCAATTCATTGCTGCAGATCCGGGAGAAGCAGAGCCTCTATCTGAAGGAAGAAAAACGCACGATGCCGGCCATTGAATGGCTGGCAGAAGTGATGATGACTCCGGAAAAGGCCGATGGGCGCAAGGTATTCCGCATCGATCATCCGGATGTAGTCTCGATGTTGAAACTGCCGGAGAAGAACGAAGCTGCCGGTGAGGATGGCAAACATTATTCCTGGAACCAGATCCTGCCGAATCAAGATGCGCTCTCCGGTTTCGACGCGGAGCAAAAGCGGATCGTGAAGATTGAGGCTTCGCATCGCAATCCGTTCGAACGCGCCATCATGAAGTTGCATGAGCGGCTGGTGCTGTACATGCGGCTTAAGAGCACTCTGCAACCGCCGGATGCGAAGGATTGGGCGGCTGAGGTGGCGAATTACAAGGCATTGATCGAACCCGGTGTGGCGGCAGTGCGCGCGCAACAGGCGGGTCGCCAGTATGATGAGGATGCATTCGACCGGTTCGTCAATTATGCGCAGCGGTTCGATGTGATGAACCGTTTCGAGGCACCCTTGGTAGTGCCGCCGCATCATCCGGAAGCTCCCAAGGATGAGTGGATGCGTATGGGTGAGGCTTTGCTGGAAGCTGCACGCGGAGAGAAGATGCACAGCTCGGTGGAATCCTATGGAGCGATCGTCTCCGCTTACCGCAAAGGTGAAGCGGTGCTGTTCAGCCAGAAGATCGGTGAGTATTCGGCGAGTCTGAAGCCGGAGTTCAGCAAGCAATTGAACAAGGCGAACGCAGAGCATTTCTACAACAGCCTGCAGGCGTTTTATCGCGCCATGGTGTTGTATGTGATCGCCTTCCTGCTGGCGTGCTTCTCGTGGTTCAACATGAACAAATGGCTGCGGATCTCAGCGTTCTGGCTGATCTTCACGGGTCTTATCATTCACACGGCCGGGCTGATTTTCCGCATGTGGCTTGAAGGACGCCCGCCGGTGACGAATCTTTATTCATCAGCCATTTTCATCGGCTGGGGCGCGGTGATTCTAGGATTGATCCTAGAGCGTTTTTACAAAGATGGCATCGGGTCCGTGGTCGCCTCCATGATCGGGTTCATCACGTTGGTGGTGGCGCATAATCTGTCCTTGGGCGGCGATACCATGGTGATGATGCAGGCAGTGTTGGATACGAATTTCTGGCTGGCGACGCATGTGGTGATCGTGACATTAGGTTACGCCTCGACTTATGTGGCCGGCTTCCTGGCGATCATTTATCTGGTCCGGGGCATCTTCACGCCGGGTTTGACCTCGGCCACCAGCAAAGGGCTGGCCCGCATGGTGTATGGCATTGTGTGCTTTGCCACGTTGTTCAGTTTTGTCGGCACCGTGCTCGGTGGCATCTGGGCGGATCAATCATGGGGCCGGTTCTGGGGTTGGGACCCGAAGGAGAATGGTGCGTTGATCATCGTGTTGTGGAACGCGCTCATCCTGCACGCCCGGTGGGGTGGCCTGGTGAAGGAGCGAGGTATCATGAACATGGCCATCTTCGGCAATATCGTAACGGCCTGGTCTTGGTTCGGCACGAACATGCTGGGCATCGGCCTGCACAGCTATGGTTTTATGGACTCGGCGTTCAAGTGGCTTATGGTGTTCATGGTCAGCCAGTTGGCGCTTATCGGGTTGGGCTTGCTGCCCGTCAAGTTCTGGGGCAGCGCCAAGAATCTTTCCAAAGGAGATGATGAACCGCCCGTGAAACCGGGCAAGAAGGACAAAGCCACAAAGAAGACGGATGGGAAACTGGCCACGGCTTGAAAAGAGCCGGTTTGGCACGATATTCGGCAATCCTTTAATTCTTTGACGCTGTAGGGGCGTTCCCGTAGCGTTTGCCTTCCGATTAACCGGACGTAAGACACATGATAGGGCTAGTACTAAAGAAAATTTTCGGCTCCAAGAACGAACGAGAGATCAAGCGGATGCAGCCGATCGTTGCCAAAATCAACGAGTTGGAGCGTGAGCTGCAATCCAAGCCAGACGAGGTGCTGCGCGAGAAGACGGCCTTCTGGAAGGAAAAGCTGTCCAAGATCAAGGATGACGCCGAACTGAAGCGCGAGCTTGAAGCGGTGTTGCCGGAGGCTTTTGCCGTGGTGAAGAACGCCTGCCGCCGTCTCTGCGGCAAGGACATCATGGTGCGTGATCACCCGCTGCGCTGGGAGATGGTGCCTTTCGACGTGCAGTTGGTCGGCGGTATGGGCCTGCACAATGGGATGATCGCGGAAATGGCCACGGGCGAAGGCAAGACGCTCGTCGGCACCTTGCCGACATACCTGAACGCTCTGTCCGGTCGTGGTGTGCATGTGGTGACGGTGAACGATTACCTCGCGGCGCGTGATAGTGAGTGGATGGGCGCGGTGTATCGTTTTCTCGGGTTGACGGTCGGTTGCATCCTCCATGATCAGCCGCCCAGTGTCCGTCGCGAGCAATACAATTGCGACATCACGTACGGCACGAACGCCGAGTTCGGTTTCGATTACCTGCGCGATAACGGTATGGCCACGCGCAAGGAAGACCAGGTCCAACGCGGACATTACTTCGCCATCGTGGATGAAGTGGATTCCATTTTGATCGATGAAGCGCGCGTGCCGCTCATCATCAGCGGTCCGGCCGTGGTGAGCCGCGATAACAAGATCTACGAGCAGCTCAAACCGGGCATCGAAGGTTTGGTTCAATCTCAGCGTCGCTTGTGCAAACGCTATCTGGATGAGGCTGATGAACTGGTCAAGAAGCTCAAGAGCGGCAATATCGAAGGTGATCGTGAAAATCTCGAACACGAGATTGGTATTCTGCTTTATCGCGTAAAACTTGGTCAACCAAGGTCAGATGGATTGGCGCGTTTGTTGGAAGATGCCGAAAATCTGAGGATGCTGAACAAGGTGGACTTGGAGTTGCACGCCGACCAGACGAAGAAAGATCTCTACGCACAGAAGGAAGAGCTGTTCTTCGCCATCGAGGAAAAGAGTCACGAGGCGGATTTGACCGAAAAGGGCCGTGAGTATCTCAGCCCGCAAGATCCGGATGCTTTTGTGATGCCTGACATTGTCAGCGCCTATCACGAGATCGACAACGGCCCGGAGCAGGACATCCGCAAGCGTGCGGAAATGAAGACGAAGGTGCAGGGCGAGTTCGAGGCCAAGGCCGAACGAATCCATAGCATCGCGCAATTGCTGAAGGCTTTCTGTCTGTACGAGAAGGACGTGCAATACGTCGTAGAGGACAACAAGGTCATCATCGTGGATGAGAACACTGGCCGCAAGATGACGGGCCGCCGTTGGAGCGAGGGATTGCATCAAGCCGTGGAAGCGAAGGAGGGCGTTGATATCGAGGAAGAAACGCAGACCTACGCCACCATCACGATCCAGAACTATTTCCGTCTCTATCTGAAGCTGGCTGGCATGACCGGTACGGCTGAGACGGAAGCGCAGGAGTTTTTCGACATTTACAAACTGGGTGTGCTGGTCATTCCGACCAATCGTCCCTGTTTGCGTAATGACAAGCATGACACGGTCTATAAGACGCGGCGTGAGAAGTTCGCCGCCGTGCTCAAGGAGATTCAGGATATCCATAAGCAGGGCCGTCCCATGCTGGTGGGCACCATCTCGGTTGAAGTCAGCGAGTTTCTTTCCCGCATCCTGAAGAAGGAGGGAATCGTACACGCGGTGCTGAATGCGAAGTATCACGAGCAGGAGGCCGAGATCATCTCCCGCGCGGGTCAGCGCGGTGCGGTGACCATCGCCACAAACATGGCTGGTCGCGGTACGGACATTAAGCTCGGGCCAGGTGTAGCCGAATTGGGCGGCTTGCACGTCATCGCCACGGAACGTCATGAATCGCGTCGTATCGATCGTCAGTTGCGCGGCCGCTGTGCACGTCAGGGCGATCCAGGTTCCTCCCACTTTTTCATCTCGCTGGAAGACGATCTTATGCGTCTGTTCGGTTCCGACCGTATCAGCAAATTGATGGAGCGCGTGGGCTTGGAAGAGGGCCAGGAACTGGAGCATCCGCTCTTGAACCGTTCCATTGAGACAGCGCAGAAACGCGTGGAGCAGCATAACTTCCAGCAACGCAAACGCACGTTGGAATATGATGACGTGATGAACAAGCAGCGTGAAGTCCTCTATGGCTTCCGCAATGAGATCATCCAGTCGGACGATGTGCAGGATCGTTTGCTGGACATCATGGAAGAGGTCGTTATTTCCAAGGTGCAGCAGAACTCCATGCCTGATGAAGAAGTGGAGCAGTGGAATGTGCGGGCTCTGGCGGAATGGGTGAATTTGAATTTCCCCGTGGGCATCCCGGAAGAGGAAATCATCAAGGCGGCACGGGCAGGAGACCAGCCTGCTGTGGCGGGCTCGGTTTTCGAGGGCCTGAGCCCGGCGCAGATTTCAGTTTGCACCTTCATCGTCAAGGCCGTGCGTGACGCTTACATGGTTAAAGTGCAGTATGAGCAGGACAAGAATGCCCTGAAATCCATTGAGCGCTATACGATCCTCACGGCCATCGACAAGCTCTGGCAGGAACATCTCTACACGATGGATGGCTTGCGCACGGCGATCGGTCTGCGCCAGTTCGGTCAGCGCGATCCGCTCATCGAATACAAGGCGGAGGCTTACAAGTTGTTCGAGGAATTGATGGATAACATCAAGACCGAGGCTTGCCACAACATCTTCCGCAGCGCGTCCAGTTTCATGGCGTTTGAGCAGTTCATGATGAACCTGCCGAAACAGACGTTGCATGAGCAACCGACGAATGCTTTTGAGGAAACAAAGCAACAGGCGGCAGCGGACGGTAGTGAGATGGTCAATGAAGCGACGGAGGCGATGTCCAAGGTCAAGCCCGTCCGCACTGGTCCCAAGGTGGGACGCAATGACCCATGCCCCTGCGGCAGCGGCAAGAAGTTCAAGCACTGCTGCGGCAAGAACGGTTAGTTTTCACCCTGACACAAATCACTTGCGTGATCAGGGTTTTGTGATTTAATTGCAAACGATTTGCATAAATGAACTCACGCCGCATCAACTGGCTGCTGCGCAAACCGGGCTTCGGAGTTCTGGTCGCGTTCATGTTGCTGCTGGCGGGAGTGCTCAGTCTTGATGGGGTTCATGCGGCGCATCAGCATGAGGAGAGCCATCAACACGCGGACGGAAGTCATCATCACCATCACGAAGAGCAGCAGCGCACGGAAAACTGCGCCATCTGCTTTTTCCATTCGGCTTCGGTCTCTTTAGATTTCTCAACAGTCTCTTTGCCGCAACCTGAATTCGTTCAGGTGGCGGATATTCCTTTCCCGCAAAGTATCGACTATGCTGTGGTCATCGTGACCCTGTGGTCCGGTCGGGCGCCGCCTTCTTCTTCCGTTTCCTGAGCATCCCTCGGCTTTGCTGACGCCGGGAGATGTCTCTTCCACGTCAGCCAATCTCGAATGATGAACCCCAAGCGCTGGCAGCATAACTGCCCGTGCAGTCAGGAAATATGAACCAGAAATCTCTCCTTTCGTTATCGTCCGCTTTAATGCTCTCGGTCCTTTGCGGCCAGGCCTACGCTCAAAACAATCCAGCGAATAATCCACCATCGGTAGAGCAGTTGCAAAAGCAGCTCCAGCAGATGCAGGAGGAGTTCCGCAAACAACAAGAACTGCAACGACAGCAGATCCAATCGCTGGAACAACAGCTTCAACAATTAAAACAGAACCAGACGGTCATTTCGCAGGAACAGCAAGTCATCAAGCAACAGGCTTCAGTTGTCCCCGCAGAATCAACAGGCAAGACCGGTGATGCCGTGATGGACAAGCCGTGGCGGCTCACGGATCCCATTCGCGTAAGCAAAGGCGCTGCCTTCATGGATATTGGGCTGGTTGGCACGATTGCCACAGGTGGTTCAACAGCCAATGACTTGGATGATTTGCAGATCGGCGGTCATGATCCGAACCAGCGTGGTTTCACATTCCAAGGATTGGAGGCGAACTTCTCCGGAGCCGTAGACACCTATTTCCGAGGCAATGCGAATGTGCTCTTCGCCATCGATGGGGAAGGGGAAACCTTTGTGGAGTTGGAAGAGGCTTGGCTGGAATCCATCGCTTTGCCGGGCAATTTCCAGATCCGGGCCGGCCAGTATCTGACCGAGTTCGGTCGCATTAATACCCAGCACCCGCACTCCTGGTCGTTCGTGGATACGCCCCTAGTGAGTGCCCGTTTCCTCGGGTCGGATGGCTTGCGCAACCCGGGTGCTCGCCTTTCCTGGCTCGCACCTACGCCATGGTATACTGAACTCTTCCTTGGTTTGCAGAACAGCCAAGGCTCCACTTCGCTGGGGTTTCGCAGCGATGGTGGTCATTCCCATGGTGATGAAGAGGCGGAAGGCATTCCATTCAGCTTCCGCCATGCGGACAACAATCGCGGCATCAAATGGTTTGATGACCTGCTCATCACCCCCCGTCTGGCGACCTCGTTCAACCTCACGGATAACCAGACATTGTTGCTTGGAGTCTCGGGTGCCTTTGGCCCCAACGCCAACGGCGGCGGTGGCGAGAACACGCGCACGGAGATCTTCGGCGCGGACCTGACGTGGAAATGGCGGCCGGAGAATCATTCAGGCGGCTTCCCGTTCGTGCAGTTCCAGACCGAGGCGATGATGCGCAAGTATGGCACTGGTTCATTCGATTGGGATGAGGACGCAGACGGGTTGCTCGCGGATGAAGATGGTGATGGCAATCCGGATGCCGGCCAGTTGTTTGATCCAGTCACCGGTTTGCCGGCCATCTTGAATGCGGAAAAGCTCACGGACTACGGTCTGTATTCGCAGCTTAGCTACGGCTTCCGTAAGGGCTGGGTGGCTGGACTGCGTTTCGACTATGTGATTGGCGACGTGGCCTCTTATCAGACCATGGGGCTGCTGGAGCCGGACGGCACTGGCGGGTTCAATGGTGTCTTCGACAAATACCGGGCCACGCGTTATCGTATCTCACCGAACCTGACGTGGTATCCGACCGAGTTCTCCAAGATCCGCTTGCAATACAACTACGATGACCGCACGGACTTTGGCATCGATCATTCGGTGTGGTTGCAGTTCCAGTTCGTCCTCGGTGCACACGCGGCTCATAAATTCTAATCCGCACGAATATGAAACGAATCATTACCATCTTGTTTGGTGCGCTGTTGGGCAGCGCACTGAGTGCGCAAGCGGCAGCCCTAGAGGTTGTGGCAACGACGCCTGACTTGGGCTCAATCGCGATGAGCATAGGTGGAGACAAAGTGCATGTGACCAGTCTGGCGCGTGGTACGGAAGATCCGCATTTCGTAGATGCCAAACCCAGCTTCGCCCGCATCCTAAACAAGGCGGATGTCTTGATCGAAGGCGGTGCGGAACTGGAGATCGGATGGTTGCCGCCACTGGTGGACAATGCGCGCAATCGCAAGATTGTCCGCGGTGGCGAGGGCAGGGTGGATGCCTCAGAGGGCGTAACTTTGCTCGATGTACCAACGGGCAAAGTGGACCGTTCGCAAGGCGATGTCCACGCGGGAGGCAATCCGCATTACCTGCTGGACCCGGACAATGGAAAAATCGTGGCCAAGCATTTGGCAGCACATTTCTCCAAAATGGACCCGGCGAACGCAGCGGTTTACACGAAGAACTTGGGTGTCTTCGAAATGGCCTTGGATGTGAAAGCCAAGGAATGGAGCGGCCTGTTGCAGTCACATCAAGGGTCGAAGGTGGTGACGTATCACAAGTCGTTCGAATACTTCGCACATCACTTCGGTTTCGTGGTGGCGGGTCAGATCGAGTCGAAGCCCGGCATCGAACCCTCACCGACTTACATCAGTGCTCTCATCCCCAAGATGAAGGAAGCGAATGTAAAACTGGTGATCGTGGAGCCTAACCGCTCCAAGAAAACATCGGAATACATAGCGACCAATATCGGAGTCAAAGTGGTTTACCTGCCCATTCTGGTGGGCGGCAACGACGAAGCCACAGACTATATCAAACTGATCGATTACAACGTGAAGTCAGCCGCCAAGGCGCTGAAGTAAGCTCTCACGTAGACATTCTGCAGGCGCGGTGTTGTGGCGGAAAAGATTGCCCGCTGATGAGTTTCAGGCAATCGCTACGCTTACCCGGCAACACCGCGCCGCTCTTTTTTCACGCGCTTAGGCGAGGATGGCCTTGAGCACTTTGGCCGGTTCTACACCGGTGAGTTTCGCGTCCAAGCCTTGGAATTTCACACTGAAGCGGTTGTGGTCGATGCCGCATTGGTGGAGCATTGTCGCATGGAGGTCGCGCATGTTCACCACATTCTCCACAGCGCGATAGGCGAATTCATCCGTGGCACCGTAGGTGATGCCGGGCTTCATGCCTCCACCGGCCATCCAGAGGGAGAAGGCGAGGATGTGATGATCGCGGCCGGTACCTTGTCCCATCGGTGTGCGGCCGAACTCACCGCCCCAGATGATCAAGGTGTCATCCAATAGTCCACGCTGTTTCAAATCATTCACCAACGCCGCACTGGCTTGATCTGTTTCCAGAGCGGCCTTGGGCATGTTCTTCTCGATGTCACCGTGATGATCCCAGGCGCGGTGATAAAGCTGGATGAAGCGCACGCCACGTTCCGCGAGGCGACGGGCAAGCAGACAGTTTGAAGCAAAGCTGCCATCGCCTGGTTCCTTCACCCCGTAAGAGTCGAGGATGTGCTGCGGCTCCTGCTTAAAATCCGTCAGCTCGGGCACGGAACTCTGCATGCGGAAGGCCATCTCATACTGGCTCATCCGCGTTTGGATCTCAGGATCTAGACGTTCCTGCGAGAGCTGACCGTTCAGGCGGTTGATCTCATCTACGAGCTGCCGTTGCGTGCTCTGGCAGACGCCATCAGGATTGCCGACGTAATGGACGGCATCGCCTTTTGACTGGAACTGAATGCCTTGAAAACGACTCGGCAGAAAGCCGCTGGACCATTGGCGGGCTGAGACGGGTTGAGCGCCGCCACCTTTGCCTTGCGATACCAGGACGACGAAGCCCGGCAGGCTATCCGTCTCCGCGCCCAAACCATACAGCAGCCAGGAGCCCATGCTGGGGCGGCCTTTGATGATGGAGCCGGAGTTCATGAAGGCGTGCGCCGGATCATGATTGATTTGCTCCGTGACCATGGAGCGGACTATGCAGATGTCATCTGCGATGCCGGCAATGTGTGGGAACAGATCGGAAATCTCCTGTCCAGACTTGCCATGTTTCTTGAAGTCCACGAAGGAGCCGCGTGCTTTCAGAACCGTGCCTTGCAACTGCGCGAGCTGCTGACCTTTGGTCAATGATTCAGGAAAGGGCTGGCCATCGAGCTTCTTCAGCTCCGGTTTAGGATCGAACGACTCGACTTGGGAAGGACCACCGGCCATGCACAGATGGATGACTCGCTTGGCACGAACCGGATAATGCGGCGGATTGACGATGCCACCGATGCCTGATTTGAGTGGCGCATCAGCCGCCATCACCGGCTGACCATTACGAAAGAGCAGGGAACCAAAGGCTAGTGAACCCAGACCAAGACCACTGCGTGTCAGAAACGTGCGGCGGTTCAGGCTGGCTTGATACTCGGGGCTGAAAGGATTGGGCCAGTTCATATCAGTAACGGGTGACTGTTTCGTGCAAGTTCAGGATCACGCGGCAGACCGAGGTCCAAGCGGCGTGCTCAGAAGCCGAGAGCGATTCATTGCGCGGGGCATTGCCCACTTTCAAGAGCTTCTCCGCATCTGGAGCTGCGCCCCGATAAAATTCGGTCTGCTTCGCCAAAAGGGCGAGCAGAGATTTTTTCTCTACTTCTTTAGGCTCGCGGGCAAGAGCTCGCTTAAAGGCCAAATCCAAACGGCGTGAATCATTCTTGGAAGATTCCATGACCTCTTGCGCGAGGACTCGAGCTGCTTCAACAAAGGAAGGATCGTTCAGCAGCGTGAGCGCCTGCTGCGGTGTGTTTGAGGCCACGCGAACGCCGGTGCATTCCTCACGGGAAGGGGCATCGAAGTTCGCCAGCATAGGATGCAGGAACGTACGCTGCCAGTGCATGTAGAGACCACGGCGATACTGACGGTCATCCGTATTAGCGACGTAATCGCGGTCAGGGAATTGCAGACTCTCGTAGTAACCAGGCGGCTGGTAAGGCTTCGCGCTGGGGCCGCCGACATCGAGATTCAGCAGGCCCGCTACAAAAAGTGCATTGTCGCGGACAAACTCAGCATCCAACCGGCGCGGGTTTTGTGATGCGAGCAGGCGATTGTCTGGATCGGATTCAATGACTTCACGTTTAAGATTGGAACTTTGACGGTAAGCCGATGAGGTGACCATCAAGCGGACCATGTGCTGATAGTTCCAGCCGCTCTCACGGAACTCCACGGCCAGCCAGTCTAGCAATTCCGGATGCGAAGGCCACTCGCCTTGGGCGCCGATGTCTTCCACGCTGTTATAAAGGCCATTGCCGAAGAACTGCTTCCACAAGCGATTCATGATGACGCGCGAGGTCAGCGGGTTTTCAGGGGAAACGATCCACTTCGCCAAATCCAATCGGTTCAACTGCTGCGATTCGGTAGCCTTTTTTCGCGTAAGAAATTCCGGGGGATATGGGGAGACGATTTTGCCGTTTTCATCCTGCCAATTGCCGCGAGCCAGGATGCGGGTTTCTTTCGACTCCCAAGCGACGGTGATGAGCGTCTGCGCATGGCCATCGCGGCAATCTAGCCAGTCGTTACGGGTCTGGCGGAATTCCTTCAACGCATTCGTATCCGTTTGCGAACTAAGCAAGAACAGTTCGGCAAGTTCAGCAGATTTAGCCGCAGACTTTTGCTTGCTGACTTGAGCGAGAGCATCGGAGAGTGGCATGAGCGGATTCAGCGTGGCGAAGGGAGAGATACTCCAGCGCACATGAGCGGCTGGATTTTCATCCACGGTGATTTCAAGGATATCACCCGCTTTCACCTGCCGAACCTCTTTGAATTGCCAGACAGCAGTGTGATGGTTGGTGAGTTGCTTGCTGACCACTTTCCACATGTCCTTCACGCCGATGACCGCGGCACCAGCAGCGTAGCGTTCATCCCAGATATTCGCCATGCCGTGGTCGATAGCCAAAGTCTCCGGCTTAGTCTCGCCGGTACGCTTTAGAACAGCTTTGAACTTGATGCTGGCGGTGGTCTCACCCTTGTGAAGGATGCTCGGTGCCTCGCTAGAAACTGGCAACAAGTCCAAACGTAGAGAGGTCAGAGTCATGTCGGGCAAGGCGATCTCATAACGATCACTGCCATTGCGTTTGCTGGCGAAAAGAATGCTCCCATCCGTTTGCGTTTGGGCATTGGTCAAACTGAGGTAATCCGCCTGCTTGGCCACAGCCTTCTTATCTTTGGCGTTTTTCTTGGCGACGTTTTCCGTGGCAATCTGAATCTTGGTGGGAGCGTGCCAACCGGTGGAGTTCTCCTTCAACCACGCCAGGCTTTGCTGGCGCCAATCCTTGTAGGCATCCTTCGTCGTTTTGGCTTTGGACAGTTCTTGGGCGGATGCTTGGGCGATGGCTTGCAGCTTTATTTTTAGCTCTTCCGAGCGCGCTTTCAGGTAAGGACTCTCCACCTGCATTTCCGGCGGGAAAGGGTACTCGTTGTTCCAGCCCTTTAGCTCGGGCACAGGAGTGTATTTGTAATCACTATATACGCCCCATTGCTTCACATCGGAGAAGAAAGCGGCCATCGAATAAAAGTCCTTCGCGGTGAAGGGATCGAACTTGTGATCATGGCATTCGGCACAGCCCAAGGTGGAGCCCAGCCAGGCGGTGCCTACGGTGCGCACACGATCAGCGGCATACTTGGCGAGATACTCCTTGGCCTGTGCACCGCCTTCACGGGTCATCATGTTCAGGCGATTGAAGCCTGTAGCTGTGATCTGTTCGGTAGTGGGGTTCGGCAAAAGATCACCGGCGAGCTGTTCGGTAGTGAACTGGTCGAAAGGCTTGTTGCGGTTGAATGAATTGATGACGTATTCGCGGTAGGGGAAAATGTTTTGATTCTGGTCGCCATGGTATCCGACTGTGTCCGTAAAGCGAACGGCATCCAGCCAGGGGACCGCCATACGCTCACCGTAATGAGGCGAACGCAGCAAACGGTCCACTTGCTTCTCGTAGGCTTTCGGAGATTTATCGCGGAGGAACGAATCAACCTCCTCCGGAGTGGGCGGAAGCCCGGTGAGATCTAAGCTCAAGCGGCGGAGCAGGGTGCGGCGATCGGTTTCTGGAGACGGTTCCAGTTTATGCTCTGTCAACTTGGCCGCAATGAATGCATCCACCGGCGTGCGCACCCAGGTGCTGTTCTGCACGGAGGGGGGGAGTGTCCGTTTGGGCGGTAAATAAGCCCAGTGTTCCTGATACTCGGCGCCTTGCTCGATCCATTTCTTGAGCAACTCTTTCTGGCCCGCAGTCAGAGCCTTGTGCGCCTCCGGCGGCGGCATGAGGTCATCTTCATTCGTCGTGAAGATGCGGGCAATCAATTCGCTCTCCGCCGGCTTTCCCGGCACGAAAGCTTTGCCCGCGATAGCGTCTGCCCGGATGTCGAGTCGCAGATCGGCTTTCCGGTGATTCTTATCTGGTCCGTGGCAATAAAAGCATTTGTCCGACAAAATGGGGCGGACATCGCGGTTAAATTCGATCTTCGACACTGTCGCGCCTTGCGCCGCGAAGGCCAGGCACGAGAGAAGCACACTGGCCATGAAACGGCCGACGGCGAGGGAAAAAATCGCGCTAAAAAACTGGGGCAACTGATTTCGCATGCGTATTGACTAATCTACAGCACCGTAGGTGGCAAACAATGGAAGAAATTGGGTAAAGCATGTATTATTCTGCGCTGCGAATAGCAGGTCGCAATGGCTTGCATTTAAGGCCGTTGAGCATAGAGAATCGCTCCCGGGATTGGTGATAGCTCAGGGGAGGGGATAGTGTGTACTTGCAGCCCTAAGGACTGCAGGCTGTACCGTAGAAATTGCCTTATGTTTTTATTCATAGCCAATCTGTTCGACACAACCGGTTTTCCCGCCCGTTGGGATTGCGGCGAGTGGACGGCATTGCATGGTTGGATCCATATCCTGTCCGACGCCGCCATTTTCGGTGCATATGCGGCTATTCCGGCATCTATCGCATACTATGTCATGCGCAAGAAGGAAGCGGTGGCATTTCCGCGCCTTTATTGGCTTTTTGCGGCTTTCATTCTCTCCTGCGGGCTGGTGCACCTGATGGAAACAGTGATTTACTGGCATCCGGCCTATCGCTTTTCCGCTTTGCTGAAGATTATCACCGCCATCGCTTCTTGGACTACGGTCTTGGTTTTGATCAAGCATCTTCCCGTCGCCATGTCCCTACCGGGGATGGCACAGGTAAATGCCGAACTGAAAGCTGAAATTCTGCAACGAAAAAAAGCTGAGGATGAGGTTCTGAGACTCAATCGAGATCTTCAAAATCGGGTGCAAGAGCTGGAGACGTTGCTGAAAGTCCTTCCTGTAGGCATCGGCATTGCCCTAGATCCGGCATGCCGGAACATCAAAGGGAACGCGGCATTGGCCCGTATTCTCCGGGTGGAGGAAGATCAAAACACTTCTTTGAGCGCCCCAGATGAGCATGCTCCCAATCATTTTCACGTGGAGCACCAGGGTGTTAAACTGAAGCCTGAGGATCTACCTATTCAGTTGGCTGCGAGCAAGGGCATGACCATTGAAGATTTTGAGGAAGACATTGTTTTCCGAGACGGTGAGCGCCGTCATGTGCTCGCACTGGCTTCGCCTTTGCACGATGAGAAAGGGAATGTTCGGGGAGCAGTGGGTGTCTTCGTAGATATCACCGAACGGAAGAGGGCGGAACGGGATCGCGAGTTGGTGCGCAACCGTCTGCAAGAAACACAACGATTGGAAAGCCTGGGAGTGCTGGCGGGTGGCATCGCTCATGATTTCAACAATCTGTTAACCGGTATCATCTGCAATGCCGCGATGGTGCGGGAAGACGGTCAAGCTGGTGCAGAGATGACGGTATGCCTCACGGACATAGAAAAAGATGCCCAACGGGCGGCCGATCTTTGCCGTCAGTTGCTGGCTTACGCAGGCGGAGGCAGATTTATCTTGGGACCAGTTTATCTCAGCGATATCGCGCGCGACACCATTTCCTTGTTGCGCACTACTTATTCCAGCAGGGCAGAGATCATTTTCGAAGTGGAGGCGGGAGTTCCCCCTGTATTGGGCGACCCGATGCAGATGCGTCAGTTGATCATGAACCTGATGATGAACGCCATGGAAGCCCTGGAAGGCAAGGAAGGCTGTGTCAGGGTTACCACAAAAAAGGTGGCTCCCACCGCCGAATTGCTGCAAGGAGCCATCTGCCAGCCTGAAAAACTGCACGATGAGTATGTGCTGTTCGAGGTGAAAGACAATGGCTGCGGGATGGACGAGCATACCAAATCGCGCATGTTTGATCCTTTCTTCACCACCAAGTTTGTCGGCCGTGGCCTCGGATTGCCCGCCGTCATGGGAATTGTGCGAAGCCAGGCCGGAATCTTGACGGTCACCAGCACCAAAGACATCGGCAGCACCTTCCGCGTCTTCTTCAAACCGGCCAAGGAAAAGTATGATACCACATCGCGAATCTCAAAAGGCAACCCTGGTTCCATAGTCAAAAAACCTACTGGAACAGTACTGGTCGTGGATGATGAGGAAACGGTCCGTGACGTCTGCCGCAGGGCCTTGCAAGAAGTCGGCTTTCGAGTGTTGACGGCAGCGGATGGGGCAGAGGGCCTGGAGGTGTTTCGGGAACACCGGGCTCTGATCGTGGCCGTGGTACTTGACCTTACCATGCCCAAGATGGATGGACATCAAACCTTCAACGCCATGCGAATGATCGTGCCAGGCGTGAAAGTAGTCCTGATGAGCGGCTTTAGTGAAAGCGAAGTGATCAACCGTTTCACGACCAAGGCGCCTGCCGCCTTCCTTCAAAAACCTTACACACCGGAGCTGCTGCTGGCCAAAGTCCGCGGCATCATTTCGGAGAGCGGACCAGCAGTCTGATTGTCAATAGCCCGTCGGCCTTTCAGGCCGGCGGGCGCATCTATCCCATCACACTTTCGCCGGATCGTAATTCAACCACGGTCCAAGCCAGCGTTCGGCTTCTTCCAGAGTCATACCCTTACGCTGGTGGTAGTCCAGCAGTTGATCGCGTTCCAGTTTGCCCACGGCAAAGAACTTCGAGTCCGGATGGCCGAAATAGAACCCGCTCACGCTGCTGCCGGGCCACATGGCGCACGATTCGGTGAGCTTGATGCCCGTGTTCTTTTCCACATCGAGCAACTGCCACAGCAACCGTTTCTCCGTATGATCCGGGCACGCCGGGTAACCTGGGGCAGGGCGGATGCCGCGATACTTCTCCTCGATCAAATCATCCGGGCTCAGGTTCTCGTTCTTACCGTAACCCCACTCTTCGCGTGCTTTCTTATGTAAATACTCGGCGAAGGCTTCGGCCAGACGATCCGCAATCGCCTCTGCCATGATGGCGTTGTAGTCATCGAGCTCAGCCTTGTACTTCTTCACGAGCTCATCGAGACCGATGCCGGTGGTGACGGCGAATGCTCCGAAATAATCGGCTGTGCCTTTCGGCGCGACGAAGTCGGCGAGCGACCAATTCGCCACACCCGCTTCCTTGTCATGCTGCTGCCGTAGAAAGTGCAGGATCATGCGCGTCTGCTGGCGTGACTCATCCGTGAAGAGGTCGACGTCGTCCGCGCCCTGGCGATTCGCAGGGAAGAAGCCGTAGATGCCTTTCGCGCGGATCAATTTCTTCGCGATGATCTCATCCATCAACTTGTTCGCATCGTTGAACAGTTTCGTAGCTTCCACTCCATACTTCTCGTGCGTGAGGATGGACGGATAACGACCACGTAATTCCCACGTGTGGAAGAATGGCGACCAATCGATGAAACCGCGTAAGACCGAAAGGTCCATGTCCTCAATGACGCGCGCCCCAGTGAACTCCGGCTTCGTCAAACCCTCATAGCTCAGCTTCGGCGCATTGGTACGTGCTTGCTCGATGCTGATGAGCTTCTGTTTCGGTCCTGCGTGTTGCTGGCGCAGCTTCTCGTAATCGTCATTCAGCTTCTGCACGAATCCCTTTTTATCATCGGGATTGAGCAAAGTAGTGGTCACTGGCACAGCTCGGCTGGCATCCAGCACGTGCACCACGGGTTGGCTGTAATGCTGCGCGATCTTCACCGCTGTATGCGCGCGACTCGTCGTCGCACCGCCGATGAGCAACGGCAGTTTGAAGCCTTGCCGCTCCATCTCGCGAGCGACGTGAGTCATTTCATCCAACGACGGCGTGATCAAACCGCTCAGGCCGATGATGTCAGCCTTCTCCAATTTGGCACGTTCGAGAATCTTCTCGCATGGCACCATCACGCCCATGTCGATGACTTCGAAATTATTGCACGCAAGCACCACGCCCACGATGTTCTTGCCGATGTCATGCACATCGCCCTTCACGGTCGCGAGGATGATCTTGCCTTGCGCCTTCACCGTTTGACCGGAGGCAATCATGGCGGCCTTCTCCGCTTCCATGTAGGGCGTGAGGTAGGCCACGGCCTTTTTCATCACGCGGGCGGATTTCACTACTTGCGGCAGGAACATCTTGCCCGCGCCGAAGAGGTCGCCGACCACGCCCATGCCGTCCATCAACGGTCCTTCGATGACCAGCAAAGGCTTGCCTAGCTTCGCGCGAGCTTCTTCGGTATCGCCATCGATGTAGGTATCAATGCCCTTCACGAGTGCATGCGAAAGGCGTTGTTCCACCGTACCCTTGCGCCATTGCTCTTCTTCTTTTTTGTCGCTGACGACTGTGCCCGAGCTTTCGGCTTTCAGTTTCTCGCCGTACGTGACCAAGCGTTCGGTGGCATCAGGACGGCGATTCAAGAGCACGTCCTCAACAAGCTCCTTCAGCTCCGGCTTGATCTCCTCGTAAACTTCGAGCATGCCGGCATTCACAATGCCCATGTCCATGCCGGCGGCGATCGCGTGATAGAGGAATGCGCTATGCATCGCTTCGCGCACGGCATTGTTTCCGCGGAAACTGAAGGAGATGTTGGAGACACCGCCGCTGACCTTCGCGTGCGGCAGGTTAGCCTTGATCCAGCGCGTGGCCTCGATGAAATCCACGCCGTAGTTGTTATGCTCCTCGATGCCCGTCGCGACGGTGAGGATGTTCGGGTCGAAAATGATGTCTTCCGGCGGAAAGCCCACTTCATCCACGAGGATTCGATAAGCCCGTTCACAGATGCGGATCTTCTCGGCATAAGTCGCCGCCTGGCCGTTTTCATCGAAGGCCATTACGACCACGGCAGCGCCATACTTTAATATTTTGTGCGCGTTCTCGCGGAACTTCGCTTCGCCTTCCTTCAGCGAGATGGAGTTCACGATGCCTTTGCCTTGCAAGCATTTCAGGCCGGCCTCAATGACTTCCCACTTGGAGGAATCCACCATGAAGGGCACCTTCGCCACTTCCGGTTCGGAGCCGAGCAAAAGCAGGAAGCGCGTCATGGCGGAGACGCCGTCGATCATCCCTTCGTCCATGCAGATATCGACGATGTTCGCGCCGTTCTCCACCTGCTGGCGCGCGATGCTCACGCCCTCCTCGTATTTGCCTTCCTTGATCAGCTTCGCGAACTTCGGCGATCCCGCCACATTCGTCCGCTCACCGATCATGATATAAGTCCCGATCTGCTGCGTAAACGGCTGCGACCCGCTCAAACGTAGAGGCTTCGTCGGTTCCTTTTCCTGTGTTGAAGGAGCAGGTGCGTTGAAAATCTTACGGCCAGTTTTCTCTGCCACTTCACGCGGGTGTTTTCCTTCCAGCGCCTTCGCGATCGCCGCGATGTGCTCCGGCGTATTACCGCAGCAACCACCAGCGATGTTGATCAGGCCGCCCTGAGCGAAATCGGTCAGGTAATTGCCCATATCTTCGGGCTTCAGGTCGAAGCCGGTAGGGGACAGTGGATTCGGCAAGCCAGCGTTCGGATAGCACGAGATGAAGGCATCGGACTTCGTGGCGAGTTCTTCCAAGAACGGTCTCATCAAGTCAGGCCCGAGCGAGCAGTTCAGGCCGATGGCCAGCGGCTCGATATGCTTCATCGCATTCCAGTAAGCCTCCACCGTCTGCGCCGAGATCATCGTCTCACCACCGCGTCCCACAGCGGCGGATATGATCACTGGCAGCTTGATCTTATCCTGATCAAAGATTTCCCGGATGGCCACCAACGCAGCCTTCGCGTTCAGCGAGTCGAAAATCGTTTCCACCATCAGGATATCCGAGCCGCCCGCGATGAGCGCGCGGATCTGATTGAGGTAAGCCGCCTTTACCTGATCAAACGTGCAAACGCGAAAACCGGCGTCATCCGCATCTGGCGAATTCGACAGTGAGACAGTAAGCGGACCCACAGCACCGGCGACGAAACGAGGTTTGCCGTCTTTGTTCGCGATGCGGTCAGCCCATTCCCGACATTGGCGGGCGGATTGTTCATTGATCTCCCAGGCTAGTTCGTTGAGAAACTTGTCATCGATGATCCTCTGATAGAATTCGGCGTCTTTCCGGCCGCCGTGTTCACGAGGGTCATCCACGAAGAACTCGCTCTGACCGATGCTCGTGGCGGAGAACGTGTTCGTCTCGATGATGTTCGCACCGGCTTCGAGGAAGCGGCGGTGGATGTCGCAGATCATCTTCGGTTGCGTCAGGGAAAAGAGGTCGCCGTTGTTCAGCAGGTCCTTCTTGGAATCGGCAAAGCGCTGGCCGCGAATGTCCGCTTCCGTCATTCCATAAGTGCGGATGGTGGTGCCCATCGCTCCATCGATGATGACAATGCGCTCGCGCAAAAGCTTCTCCAGCACTTCGCCTGAACCGACCGTGTATTTAGATGACGTAGCCACAGCTATTTATTTAAAGCGGGAAAACCGACCCGCATTAGTGAGAGCAATCTAGTCACAAACGCCAAGTGTTTCAAATTAAAAATCAACGCATCTTGATATGAAGATATGATAATGAGCGGGAAATTAGTCTTTTGTTTTTGAATTGCCACGGGAAACGCAAGCTAACATAGATAGTGCAACCAAGAGAACCTGTTCTTCCGATGAAAAACGCAGAAAAGAAGCAAATGTTTGGCAAGCGCCTTTATGATTGCCGCATTTCCCAAGGTTGGTCGCAGCGCCAAGCCGCTGACGCGATTGGAGTTGCGTTGCGTTCTGTGCAGTCGTGGGAAATGGGGGAGACAATGCCGCACCCGGCCAAGGCGCTGAAAGTCTCCGCCACGTTTAACCGGCCCGTCGCCTGGTTTTTTGGCGATGACGCATCCATACCGCGCCTTTTAGCTGCGCAATTGCGGGCGGAGTCGAAAGCCCAACCTGTGCCGGTCATTGGTTGGGCGGCGGCAGGGCAGGGTGGTGTGTTCGTGGACTTGTCCGCCAAGGTTGATGAATACCTGAACACAGACTGCATGGACCTGCATGCCTACGCAGTGATCATCGAGGGTGATTCCATGACACCCGAGTTTAGGGCCGGTGATCGCGTCGTTTTCATGCCGAATGAGCAGCCCAAGAATGGTGATGTGGTGCTGGCGCGATTGGAAGAAGGCGGAGATCTCTTCTTCAAGCTCTATCACACTTCGGGATCGAACGGCGAGATGGTCCGTCTCACAAGCTACAACCCGATCTACCCTCCTTTGGAATATCGGCGCGACCAATTCCGCTTTATCCAACCGATGCACAGTCTGGTGCGGCATCGGCGGCGGTAGGGGCATCACGCATTGTGCGTCGGTTAGCTGCTGATTTTCTTACGCTGTCTTGGGCACTTTGTTTTTGCCATACAGCATCTGCATCTTCACCAGCGGAAAATTCTTGCCAGGACAGGCTGTGCGGCCTGGTTCCACTTCCTTGTGCACGGTAAACTTGAGTTTCTTGCCCCAAGCCGTGGCGCGGAAATAATCCACTAGTTCTCGCAATGCAGCGATCTGTTTGGTGGTCGGCTTTCCGGACTCGAAGTTGCCGACAAGACAGATGCCGATGCCGACTGCATTCATATCTTCCCGATGCACATGGCCGCCGGCCAGTTGCTTTCTCCAGCGAGGGCCGATCTCGATCTCGCCATCACCGGAATCGATACCGTTGCCGATGACGAAATGATAAGCCAGGCCGTTCTCCATGCCACGTTCGCGATGGGCCTTGTCGTAAACCGTCGCGTTGCCGTATTTGATCGCGCTATGATGGGCCACGATCCAACGCCAGCGGGTGGTGGAAATCTTCAATCCGCTGGAGAGGGAGCGGATTTCTTTAGTGTAGGGAAATGGATCCGTTTTCTTTTTGGCAGCTGCAAACAGTTCGGCAGGTAAAACAGCACCAGCCGCCACGCCAGACATTGCCAGCAAACGCAAAAATGTGCGCCTGCTAGGCAGGCGGTGTTCCAGCGGCAAGGAATGGGGCAGGGAACTGCCTTTGGTTTGTTTGCTGGGCATTCTGTCTGATCATTTGTTCCCCAGCGGACGACGGTCTGGCAAGTGCAATATCCAGGCTGCGAGGAGCCTTCCATAGCACTAAATGAAAAACCGGCAGGAATGCCTGCCGGTTTTCTTGATGAAAGATGTGTGTCCGCTTTACTGCTTGGGCGCTTCAAACGACAAGAGTTCCACCTCAAATACCAACGGACTATTGGGCGGAATCGAACCATCAGGGGTGCCAGTGGGGCCGTAGGCGAGATCCGACGGGATGACGAGCTGCCATTTAGAACCGACCGGCATCAATTGGAGGGCTTCAGTCCAGCCTTTGATCACGCGGTTCGCGGGAATCACCAGCGGTTCACCATCCAAGGAGCTGTCAAACTGCGTACCATTGATGAGCGTGCCGCGGTAGTGGACTTTGACCACACTTGCGGCTTGGGGTTTAGGACCGGTGCCAGCTTTTAGGATTTTGTATTGCAGTCCAGTGGCGGTGGTTACCACACCTGGTTTCTTTTTGTTGGCTTCCACAAAATCGGTATTTGCCTTCTGCCGCTTGGCGCTGATCTCCTGCTGGACTTGCATGAAAGCGGCCTTCAACTCGTCGTCGGTGAGTTTCTGCTGCGCGCCCGACAGTCCGTCTTTCAATCCTTTGAGTACGGCGTCCGGATTGATGTCGACGTCCTGTTCTTTGAAGTTTTTGCCCATGCTCAAGCCGACGCCATAGCTCAGCTTGTCCTTGTTGTCTTTTAATGCAGGGTCCGCAGCGGTGGCGGCCGTGGCGAACATGGAAACGGCGAGAATCGCCGCAGTAACTTGTTTCATTTAGTCTTTCTTGGCCCCTCGACAACATGCCGCGGGAACCGGCGAACGCTACCAGACGGCGGAAGTGCGTCAACGGTTTACCAAGCGCCGCAGCTTGAGGAGCGTCAGAAGACTTTAATGCTGGTAATCATCTTGTCAAAAAAGCCGCACTCCGGCGTTGCTGGAGGTTTCGTGCAGTTGTATTCTCAAGAAAACCCTGATGCGCACGCCTCTTCTGCTCCGGATGCTCCGCACGCTGATCCTCTCGGCTTTGGTTCAGTGGGCGCTGTTGGCGAATTGCCTTGGTGGCGAGATTCATATCGCCATCAACGAAGAGCGTTATGAGGACGCGATCAAGCTTTTGGAAGCGGATAGCCGGCTAGTGAAAGAGAAGGATCATCAGCAAAACAAGCCGCTTCATATCGCCGCGTTAAAAGGTGCCACCAACTTGGTGGCTGTCCTGATTGCCAAAGGAGCCGATGTGAACTCCCGCAACAAGTTTGGCCAGACGCCCTTGCACCGAGCCATGATCAACGGCAATTTGGTCTCCGCCCAGCTTTTGGTAGTCGCCAAAGCGGAGGTCAATGGCCGCGATAACCAGGCGGTCACGCCGGTGCATCTCGCCGCCCAACGACGACATGGCGACATCGTGGATCTGCTGCTGGCACATGGAGCCGAGGTGGATGCTCATGATGCTTTCCGTCGCCGCCCTCTCCATATGAGCATCATGGGTTCCTCGGCTGAAGCCATGAAGGCGCTGATTAAAGGCGGGGCGAATTACCATTATGTCGATCCAGCCGGAAACAATTATCTGCACCTGGCTGCTGGCGGAGGGAGCCCGGAGCTGGTCACGGTCATGTTGGAATTGAAATTGGGTGTGAATTCAACCAATTCCAGCCAGTTCACTCCGGCTCATTTCGCGGCCCAGAACGGGCATTTGGAGGTGATGGAGGTGCTGGATAAATGGGGAGGCGACTTTACCATGCTGAACTCCAGTAAAAAAACGCCAATGGACCTGGTTCGCCGGATTCGCCCCCCATTTCGCATGGACCGTCACGAGGATGTGGAGACCTATCTTAAGCAATGGCTCGCCCGCCCGACCAACTCGACTTCAAAAGCGGTGACTCAACCCTAAGTTTTCCCTTCCCAAGCAGCCATTCGCGAGTATCTTCTCGCGTCTGTCTTTTACGGGCGGCGAACGCAATGTTTGCTCTCACCGCCTGGAGCGTTAAAAACAGTTGTAAGAGCATGGATTCAGCGCACATACGTAATTTTAGCATCATCGCCCACATCGATCACGGCAAGACGACCTTGTCCGACCGGTTGCTGCATATGACCGGCACCATCGCCACACGCGATATGTCGGAGCAGATGCTCGACGCGATGGATCTAGAGAAGGAGCGTGGCATCACCATCAAGGCGCATCCGGTCACGATGCTCTACAAGGCCAAGAATGGAGAGACGTACGAGCTGAATCTCATCGACACTCCGGGCCATGTGGATTTCGCTTATGAAGTCTCGCGCAGCTTGAGTGCGTGTGAAGGAGCGCTGCTGGTGATCGATGCGGCCCAAGGTGTCGAAGCGCAGACGGTGGCCAACTACCATCTCGCTGCGAAGCAGAACCTGACAATCATTCCGGTCATCAACAAGATCGACCTCGGTCACGCCAACGTGCCGCAAGCGTTGCAGCAGTTGGAAGACGTGCTGGCCGTGCCGAGTGAATGGGCAATCCGGTGCAGCGCCAAGCAAGGCATCGGCATCGAGGATATTTTGGAAGCCATCGTCGAGCGCGTGCCACCACCGAAGCCGACGGGTGAAAAGAGTCTGCAGGCGCTGGCGTTTGATTCGTATTACGACACCTACAAAGGCGTCGTCACCCATGTGCGCGTGTTCAATGGCGAATTGCGGCCAGGCATGATGGTGAAGCTGCTGCACTCGGGTCAGAATTTTGAGGTTAAGGAAGTCGGCAGCTTTAATCCCAAGCCTTACACCCGCGACAAGCTGGAGACGGGCGAGACGGGTTACATGACGGCGAACATCAAGAGCGCGGCAGACGTGAAGATGGGCGATACGATCACGGACGCCCGCAATCCGTCCGGAGTGCTGCCGGGCTTCAAAGAGATCCATCCGATGGTGTTCAGCGGTATTTATCCCATCAATACGGCGGACTATGAATCCTTGAAGTCGGCGATGGGGAAACTGAAGCTGAATGATTCTGCGTTCGTGTATTCATCGGAAACATCCGTGGCCTTGGGCTTTGGTTTCCGTTGTGGCTTCCTCGGTTTGCTTCACTTGGAGATCGTGCAGGAGCGTCTGCGTCGTGAATACGACATGGACATCATCGCGACGTATCCGAGCGTGGTCTATCGGGTGACGTTCACGAATGGCGATGTCAAAGAGATCGATAATCCGGCGTTCATGCCGGAAGCGACTTACATCTTGAAAGTTGAAGAGCCGATGGTGAAGGCTTTCGTCATCTGCCCGAATGAGAACATCGGTGACATGATGGCATTGATCTCAGAGAAACGCGGCAAGTTGGATCACACAGAGACGCTGGATGCACGGCGTGTAATGTTGACGAGCCTGCTGCCGTTGAATGAAATCCTGATCGACTTCCATGACCGCATCAAGAGCATTACACGTGGTTTCGGCTCGATGGATTACGAGCCTGATGAATACATGGAAAGCGACATGGTGAAGCTAGACATGCTCGTGAACTCCGAGTCGATGGACGCTTTCTCCTGCATCGTACACCGCTCGAAAGCCGAAGGTCGCGGCCGCTCGCTCGCGGAGAAGTTGAAGGAAGTCATTCCCCGTGCGCAGTTCGTGATCAAGATCCAGGCGGCCATCGGCGCAAAGATCGTGGCATCCGAAACCATCAGCGCGTTCCGCAAAGATGTGACGGCGAAGTGCTATGGCGGTGATATCTCCCGTAAGCGCAAGCTGCTCGAAAAGCAGAAGGAAGGCAAGAAGCGCATGAAATCCATCGGCAACGTGGACATCCCGCAAGAGGCCTTCATCGAAGTGCTCAAATCCTAAAGAGAAAAGGGCAGGGGAATGTTACTGCTACGCTGGCTCGCATCTGGAACAGTTCGTCACGCCGTGGACTTGCACAAGCATGTCCGCAAGCTTCTGCGCGCGCAGTGCGATCTGCTCTCTGCCGAGGCCATCCGCAACATCACCCAGCCTAACGATGAGCTGAAACGTGCGATCGATACGGGCGCTAAAAAGGAGGATCTGCTCCAGCGGATGAAGGAAGTGGAGGAGGCTGCGAATAAAAATCTCAAGCCGTATCCCGATGCCTCCATGCGCGAAAATGTGGAGGTGTTTTTAGTCGCCATCGCCGTGGCGGTAGCGATCCGCACGTTTGTCCTGCAGCCGTTCAAAATTCCAACCGGCTCCATGCAGCCGACGCTCTACGGCGTCATGCATGAGAACCTTTTGACTGACGGAGGGCGAAGCAAGCCAGACTTCGGCCAGCGTTTAAAGGAAAGCTTTTTCGAGGGGGCCAGTTATCACGAGTTGCTTGCCAAATCGGATGGTGTGTTAAGTGACGGTGAATTCAAACGGGTTTTTCCGCTGGTTTACCGGTTACGATTCGAAATCGGCGGTGTGCCGCACACGGATTATTTCTTCATGCCGGCGGACAAATTGGACAGCCGCTTAGCTTTGGAGTACGGCAAGAGTTTTCACAAAGGTGATCCAGTTTACCGCATCAAAGTCAACAGCGGTGACCATCTGTTCGTGGATCGTCTGACTTACAACTTCCGGCGCCCGCAACGAGGTGACATCTTTGTTTTTGCCACCAAAGGACTGTCCAGCAAAGTCCCGCAGGATCAGTTTTACATCAAGCGACTCGTGGGATTGCCCAATGAGAAAATGCGCATCGGCAACGACCGCCACCTGGTGATTGATGGACGACGGTTGACGGCCTCTGATTATGGGTTTGAGAACGTCTACGGATTCGATCCCCAGGAAGCGCCTAAATTCAACGGACAGGAGTATCTGGGGCATATTAATGCCAGCATTGGTCGTGTTCCGGCTGAATTTTTTCCTGATGGTGAAACGGAATTCCAAGTTCGTCCCAAGCGCTATATGGCGATGGGTGACAATACCTTGAATAGTCATGATTCAAGGGATTGGGGTGACGTACCACAGGAAAACATCATTGGCCGTTCGTATTTTGTCTATTGGCCGCTGACTAGCCGTTTCGGCTGGAAAACCAAGTAAATCAATCGTTTATGCCAATTCAGGCTTAGGTTCACCGCAGTCAATTATTCGCACAATGTTTGAACTTCATACTGATACTACACGAACTACACGAGGTATCGTATGGAAATTCTCGAACGTGCGGAGAATCGGCAAGTCAGCAAGGGAGAGGTTTGGGCCATCACCTTGCGGCATCAACCGGCGCTGAGTTTCTTAGGTCACCAGCCGGAACACTGGACGCTTTCGATTTATCGCGCAGGACGCGCTAAACCGTCCGAGGTCGTCTACGTGGACAAAAAATCCACTGTGATGCCTTGGGCGCGGTCTGGCGGCTTTGCGCGGGCTAAGGAATTCTTTCTCTTCAAAGTTTCAGATCACAATTTGGAGCGACTCAAAACAGCTCAGATGGAGATGGGAGGTGTGCTGTGAAAATCCAAGATGCATTCCGCGTTGTTAAGGACAACCGCCAATTTTTAGTTCGTCAGTATCTGCATGCCCGAAAAAAAGAGAAGGAATGCAAGGATAGGGGCGATGAAAAGGGTGCTGACATGTATTGGGGTCTCAAGCGTGGTTTTCTGGTCTCTTGGAAAAGATGCCGCATTGTGTCCGTTCAGATCGGAGGCAATTGCTACGCGTATCGTAATTTGCGTGGGGGTGCCCAGTGATTTTGAACACATGGGGACGCGTCCTCGTCATTTTTGCCATGGAGGTTTTTGTTGTATCACCGGGGCACCTGTCGCGCATTACTGGCTATCGAAAAATCGAAGTTGGTGAACTCTATGAAAGCACGGACGAGCACAAATTTAATTTCGGAAAATGGGAGAGAGAGGACCCTAGATCACAGCGGGCCGGAAGGGTTTACCATAGTTTATTGAATGAAGGATGGTATCGGCGTCCGGTTTTTGGCATGCATCCTTTTTTAGACTGTCCTTCGATCACCTGTAACGAAGGGAGGGTATCGTGATTCTGCTTTTCGCGGTGAATGGTATTCAAGTTGAGCCCGCAGATCCATTTTGGTGGCGTGGTCTGCTCTACTGGGCGGTTGCCTTCATCCTTTGGTGCTACTTTTTCGCGTGGATGTTCAAGCAAGGGAGGGACGAATGATTCTCCAAACTTTTTTCCCCGACATGGGTATTGAGGAGCAACTGGCCACACAGGGACGCGTCCTCGCAGAACAGATTGCCGCCGTGGAACGTCTCGAACGTCATGCCGCCAAAATGAAAAATTGGTTGATGGTGACTGACTGCATGCAGGAGCTGGCGCAACTCCAGGAATGTGCTGACGCTCTACGCAAGTTGTCTCTGCCCGCTGCGGGCCAAGCAGCAAAAGCAATCCCCTCTGAGCCCCGTTCCTCAGAGCTTCCGGTCAAACAAACGGGGGGCAGGGGGGACCCCCGTTTGAGCCTAGCCGGTATCTAACTTTTTCCTGTCTCTGCCTCGGGACGGGACGAAACCAAATTGAGGCTACTGCGCGAAGTCCGGCGTGGGAAATACTCGGCAAAACGTAGAGGAAATAATGAAACAAGCAGAAGCAACTAAGGCGTTCTTGGAAGGACGTCGCGTCATGATCGTTGAATTTCGGTCAAGGACGCTCAAGCACTACCCGGCCGCAGATGGCAAACCAGCGCAGACGGCCGAAACCGCAAAAATCCTAATGGGCGATGACTCAGCCGACATCACGACCTACCACGAAGGGACACTCGAAGAAAAAGCGCTGCCCACGTTCGAGCGTGGACAACGCCTCGTCGTTGAATTCGAGACCCTCGAAAAGTCCAAATTCGGCACACGACTCCGCGGAAAATACTCCAAGCTCGAAACATGAGCAAGGGCCTCGGACCGG